>NZ_JBBEGA010000002.1:0-1267804 GCF_037402255.1 Pseudoxanthomonas sp. CCNWLW251
AGGGCGGCGCCTGAGTGCACGCCTTCGGCTATATTCGCACCCAGTCGCCGCCCTGCTGCGGGTCGGCTTAATTCAGGTGTTAGGTACCATCAAGTTATCTCGCCTCCGCAAGGAAGAACATGGACCAACAACACACCGGCTCCTGCCTTTGTCGAACCGTCACCTTCAAGATAGACGGCGCGTTTGAACGTTTTTTCCTTTGCCATTGCTCTCATTGCCGCAAAGACACCGGATCAGCGCATGCCGCAAACCTGTTCTCATCGGTCGCCAAGCTCGAATGGCTCTCTGGTGGGGAGAACGTGCAGACGTACAACCTTCCAAGCACCCGCCATACACGCTGCTTCTGTTCTGTTTGCGGTTCTGCAATGCCACACGTCGGGCACGAGTTCGTTGTCGTACCGGCTGGTTGCCTCGACACGGATCTCACCATGACGCCTGACGCACATATTTTTTCTGGCAGCAAAGCTGCTTGGGACAAGAACCTCGCTTCCATCCAGGAATTTGATACGTTTCCTCAGAGCGGCCCCTAACAATTCGTTCAAGCCGGGCCCCCTTCGCGGTCTTGGGCGTAACCGGACCGCATCGGGCGGGCCGGTTTAACTCAGGCGCTAGGCTGCATGAAGAAACTTCTCGCGAACTTAGTTCTAGTTCTTGGCATAGCCCTCGCAGCCCATGGCCTACTCAGCATGTTTTTCATCCAAGATCTGCTGCCGGCTGACCTCGTTTCGCCGCTCGACAGCCAGAGCTCTCGATACTGGCGCGCGGTCCCCGCCGAGCCTCAGGACGACGTTTACCCGCCCTATGTCATTCTCGCGGCAGGGCTTGCGCTCTGCATGGCTGGAGTAGTGTCTCGTCGCAGGTTGGGCGGCACTGCGGCCTAACAATTCATTCAAGCCGGACCCGCTTCGCGGGTCGGCTTAATTCAGCAACTGTCTTCCAGCCAGCGGTCAGATGGAATGACCCAACGGTTTCTGCACAGGTCAGATCGCGTCGTGGGCCAGTTCGCGCAGTTTGCCCTCGTGCAGTTCCAGCACACGGTCCAGCCGGCGTGCCAGCCGGCGGTCATGGGTCACCAGCACGAGACTGGTCTTCTGCGCACGGTTGAGTTCAAGCATCAGGTCGAACACCGTCGCGGCTGTCTTTTCATCAAGATTGCCGGTCGGCTCGTCGCCCAGCACGCAGGCGGGCTGGTTCACCAGCGCCCGCGCCACCGCCGCACGCTGGCGCTCGCCGCCTGACAGCTCACCCGGCTTGTGCGCCAGACGATGACCAAGCCCCACCGCTTCGAGCAGCGACCTGGCCTTGCTGCGCGCGTCGTCCGTAGCGGCACCGCCGAGCATCACCGGCATCATGACGTTCTCCAGCGCAGTGAATTCAGGCAGGAGATGATGGAACTGGTAGACGAAGCCCAATGCCCTGTTGCGCAGCTGGCCACGCGCGGCATCGGACAATGAAGACATCTTCTGGCCGGCCACGTACACCTCGCCCGAGGTGGGCGTATCCAGTCCGCCGAGCAGATGCAGCAACGTGCTCTTGCCGGCACCGGATGCCCCGACGATCGCCACGGTCTCGCCGGGCTGCACGTTGAGCTCCAGTCCATCGAACACGGGCGTGCGCAGCTTGCCTTCCGCGTAGGTCTTGCCGAGGGCCTCGGCGTGGATGACGGCGGTGCGGATGGCGTCGTTCATGCGGTTCGGTTCACTCATAGCGAAGCGCCTCCGCCGGTTGCGTGCGGGCGGCGCGCCACGCGGGATACAGCGTGGCCAGGAAGCTCATGGTGAGGGCGACGGCGGCGATCAGCACGACCTCGCCCGCGTCTAGCTCATACGGCAGGCCGGTGATGTAGTACACGTCGGGAGGCAGCAACGTCACCTTGAACACCGCTTCGATGGCGGCAAGGATGTATTCCAGATTGATGGTCAGCAGAATGCCGCCGACCACGCCCAGCACCGTGCCCATCACGCCGATCAGGACGCCCTGCACCATGAACACCTGCATGACACCGCGCGGCGTGAGGCCCAGGGTGCGCAGGATGGCGATGTCGGCCTGCTTGTCGGTCACCAGCATGACCTGGGAGTTCACCAGCGAGAAGGCGCCCATCAGGATGATGAAGGACAGCAGGATGCCCATCACCGTCTTTTCCATCTTCAGCGAGTGATAGAGATTGGCGTTCTCGCTGGTCCAGTCGCTGATGCGGTACGGGCCCTGCAGACGCAACGCCAGGTCGCGCGCCACTTCCCAGGACTGATACATGTCGTGCAGCTTCATGCGTACGCCGGTGACACCCTCGCCCATCCTCAACACGCGCTGCAGATCGCCCATGTGGACCAGCGCCAGGTTGCGGTCGACGTCGTTGTGGCCGACGGAGAAGATGCCGGTGACAATGAACCGCTTGATCTTGGGCATCGCCCCCATCGGCGTACCCTGGAAATCACCCGCGGTGACGACCACGCTGTCGCCCACGCCCACGCGCAGCCATGCGGCCAGTTCCTGCCCCAGCAGGATGTGGAACTCGCCCGGCTGCAGCGATTCCAGCGTTCCGGCCTTCATCTTGTCGCCGATCACCGAGACCTTCGGCTCTTCGCCCGGAAGGATGCCGGTGACCAGGGCACCCTGCGGATCGGCATTGCCGGTCAACATGGCCTGCACGTGGATGAAGGGCGCGGCCCCGGACACGCGCGGATCGTCCATTGCGATCCGGGTGGCGTGCTGCCAGTCCTGCATCGCCTCGCCCGCCCCCATCACGGTAGCGTGCGCGGTGGCCTGCAGCAGGCGGTCGCGGATCTCGCGCTGGAATCCGCTCATCACCGACAGCGTGGTGATCAGGATCATCACGCCCAGCGCAATGCCGACGACCGAGGCCAGCGAGATGAAGGAAATGAAACCGTTGCGGCGCTTGGCGCGGAGATAGCGCAGGCCGATGGCGACTGGAATGGGCTTGAACATAGGGCCCTATGGTGCCCGATCCCCCTGACGCCGCCCAGCGCCCTCCATGTCCGCAGCAAGGCGCAGTTCACGCCGCGATGCCGCCGGCAGCGTGTCGGGCCACCACGACACGTGCCGCCAGCGGCCGCCGGGGCCCTCGTGCCACCGCAGGAACGCCAAGGGCCCGCGCCAATGCAGGCGGGCCTGGTGCAGGGGGACGCCATCGACCGTGGGCATGCGTCCGTTTCCGGGAAACCAGAACGCGAGGCGGGGACTTCGGCTTTCGCGGCGGGCGCGCCACACACCGTAGGCAAGCGCCGTCAGGGCCAGCGGCCAGGCGAACATGCGCGGCATCTCGCTGGTCAGCACCGACATCGCGCCCAGCAGTCCCAGCAGGATCAGCAACGCCTGCAGCAGGCGCGACGGTCGCCATTCAAGCCGGCAGTTGACGGATCCGTTCGACCAGCGCGGCGAGTTCGGCATCGGGACACTGCTCATAGCCCATGAACCAGCGCCAGAGCTTATCGTCCTCGCAATCGAGCAGGCGTAGGAAAACCCCGCGCTGCGCCTCGGATTCCGTCGGCCAGCTTCGGTCGAGATAACGTCCGAACAACTGGTCCAGTTCGCGCATGCCGCGCCGGCAGCGCCAGCGGATGCGCTTGAGTTCGGGATCGTCCGTCATGCGGCGGCCAGGGCGATGGCGAGCCGCACCCAAAACGCGATCAGCACCAGCGTCGCCAGCGCATAGGCGATGAAGCGGGTCATCACATGATTGAAGGTGCAGTGGACCACGCTGTGCACCACGCGCAGGCCGACGAAGGCCCATGCCAGCGCGAGCGATGCGCTATCCGATACGCTCAGTTCCGCGGCCAGCAGCACACCGGCGTAGAACAGGACCGGTAGCTCGAACAGGTTGCGGAAGTTGTCGGAAGCACGGGTATCGAGCAGCAGGCGGGCCGAATCGGCAGCACTGGCGAGCGCCTGTGCGTCGATGCGCTTGCGTGCCATTTCACCCAGCCGCAGGTGGTACAGCCTGACCCACACGAGGAAGGTCAGGCTGGCCATGGCCACCGCGGGCCAGAGGATCGCCGTGGCAGGTGCGCCGGTCATGCGATCAGGCGCGACGCGCCATCATCAGCTTCTTGATCTCGGCGATCGCCAGCGCCGGGTTCAGGCCCTTCGGGCAGGTGCGCGCGCAGTTCATGATGGTGTGGCAGCGGTACAGCTTGAACGGATCTTCCAGGTCGTCCAGGCGAGCACCGGTGTCTTCGTCGCGCGAGTCGATGATCCAGCGGTAGGCCTGCAGCAGGATTGCCGGGCCGAGGTAGCGTTCGCCGTTCCACCAGTAGCTCGGGCAGCTGGTCGAGCAGCAGGCGCAGAGGATGCACTCGTACAGACCGTCGAGCTTCTTGCGGTCTTCCGGCGACTGCAGGCGCTCGCGATCCGGCGGCGCCGGGGTTTGCGTGCGGATCCACGGCTTGATCGAGGCGTACTGCGCGTAGAAGTGGGTCAGGTCGGGAACGAGATCCTTCACCACCTCCATGTGCGGCAGCGGATAGATCGGCACTTCGGCCTTGGTGCAGTCACCGATCGCCTTGGTGCAGGCCAGCGTGTTGGTGCCGTCGATGTTCATCGCGCACGAACCGCAGATGCCTTCGCGGCACGAACGGCGGAACGTCAACGTGGGGTCGATCTCGTTCTTGATCTTGATCAGCGCGTCCAGGACCATCGGGCCGCACTTGTCGAGATCGATCTCGTAAGTATCGGTGCGCGGATTGGCGCCGTCGTCCGGGTTCCAGCGGTACACCTTGAAGGTGCGCACGTTCTTGGCGCCCTTCGCGGGGAAGTGCTTGCCCTTGGTGACGCGCGAGTTCTTCGGGAGTGAAAATTCGGCCATGTGTCAGGTCTCCCGGGCTCAGTAGACGCGCGGCTTGGGCGGCACCACATCCACGTCCTTGCTGAGCGTGTACATGTGCACGGGGCGGGAATCGAAGCTGCACGTGCCGTCATCGGCGACGTTCACCAGCGTGTGCTTGTGCCAGTTGACGTCGTCGCGGTCCGGGAAATCCTCGTGCGCGTGCGCGCCGCGGCTCTCGTGGCGCTGCTCGGCCGAGTTGATCGTGGCCACGGCGTTGAGCAGCAGGTTGTGCAGTTCGTAGGTCTCGATCAGGTCCGAGTTCCAGACCAGCGAGCGGTCGCTGACCTTGACGTCCTGGAAGCTCGAGAAGATGTCGGCCATCTTGTCGCAGCCTTCCTTCAGCGTCTTGCTGGTGCGGAAGACCGCAGCGTCGGCCTGCATGGTGCGCTGCATGTTGTCGCGGATCACCGACGTCGGCGTGTCGCCGTTGGCGTTGCGCAGCTTGTCCAGGTGCGCCAGCGCCTTGTCGCAGGCGTCGCCCGCCAGCGGCTTGTGCGACGAACCGCTCTTGATCGTCTCGGCACAGCGGTTGGCCACCGCGCGCCCGAACACCACCAGGTCGAGCAGCGAATTGGAGCCCAGCCGGTTGGCGCCGTGCACGGACACGCAGGCGGCTTCGCCGATCGCGTAGAGGCCGGGAACGACCGCATCCGGATTGTCGCCGACCTTGCGCACCACTTCGCCGTGGTAGTTGGTCGGGATGCCGCCCATGTTGTAGTGCACGGTCGGAATGACCGGGATCGGCTGCCTGGTCACGTCCACGCCGGCGAAGATGTGGGCGCTCTCGGCGATGCCGGGCAGCTTCTCATTGATGACCTCGGGGCCCAGGTGGGTCAGGTCGAGCAGGATGTGGTCCTTGTGCTCGCCCACGCCGCGGCCTTCGCGGATCTCGATGGTCATCGAGCGGCTGACCACGTCGCGCGAGGCCAGGTCCTTGTAATGCGGTGCATAGCGCTCCATGAAGCGCTCGCCGTTGCTGTTGCGCAGGATGCCGCCTTCGCCGCGCACGCCCTCGGTGATCAGGCAGCCCGCGCCGTAGATGCCGGTGGGATGGAACTGCACGAACTCCATGTCCTGCATCGGCAGGCCGGCACGCATCACCATGCCACCGCCATCGCCGGTGCAGGTGTGCGCCGACGTGGCCGAGAAATAGGCGCGGCCGTAGCCGCCGGTGGCCAGCACCACGCCATGCGAACGGAACAGGTGCAGCGTGCCCGTGGCCATGTCCAGCGCGAGTACACCGCGGCAGGCGCCTTCCTCGTCGAAGATCAGGTCCAGCGCGAAGTACTCGACCATGAAGCGCGCATCGTGCGCCAGCGACTGCTGGTACAGCGTGTGCAGCATGGCGTGGCCGGTGCGGTCGGCGGCGGCGCAGGTACGTTGCGCCGGCGGGCCCTCGCCAAACTTGGTGGTCATGCCACCGAACGGACGCTGGTAGATCTTGCCGTCCTCGGTGCGGGAGAACGGCACGCCGTAATGCTCCAGCTCGATGATGGCCGGGATGGCCTCGCGGCACATGTACTCGATGGCGTCCTGGTCGCCCAGCCAGTCCGAGCCCTTGATGGTGTCGTAGAAGTGGTAGCGCCAGTCGTCCTCGCCCATGTTGCCCAGCGCGGCGGAAATGCCGCCCTGCGCCGCCACGGTGTGCGAGCGGGTCGGGAAGACCTTGGTCAGGCAGACGGTCTGCAGGCCCTTGGCGGCCAGGCCGAAGGTCGCGCGCAGGCCGGCACCGCCGGCGCCCACCACGACCATGTCGTACTTGTGTTCGGTGATCTTGTAAGCGGACATGGTGCTCAGTTCCCCAGCGCGATGCGGGCCACGGCGAAGACGCTCACGATGGCGCCCAGCACGGCGATGAATTTGACGGTGGTCTGCACCGCGAGGGCGAGCAGCGAGTTGTGGACGTAGTCTTCCAGCACGACCTGGAGGCCGAGCTGGGCGTGCCAGAACATGGCCACCAGGAAGCCGACCAGCAGCACGGCGTTCCAGGGCTTGGCAACCGCAGCGGTGGCGGTGACGTAGTCGGCACCGATCAGGCTGAGCACGAACACCAGGAACCAGATCGTCAGCGCGACCAGCGCGGTGGCGGTCAGGCGCTGGTGCACGAAGTGCTCGGTGCCGGTTTTCGCGGAGCCCAGGCCACGCGCATTCTTGATCGGCGTACGGAAGTCGCTCATGCGCCACCTCCCAGCAGCACATAGGCCCACACCAGGGCGGTGATCACCAGGCTGGCGATCACCGACAGCCAGCTGCTGCGCACGAACGTGGCAACGCGGTAGCCGATGGCGAAGTCCTGCACGATGTGCCGGATGCCGTTGCACAGGTGGTAGGCGAAGGCCCAGGTCCAGCCGAACAGGAAGACCTGCCCGTACCAGGCGCCCGCCAGCGTGGTGAAGCAGTTCCAGGCTTCAGGGCCGATCACCAGCGTCAGCAACCCCGCAGTGATCAGCAAGGCGCCGGCGGCGAGGACGATGCCCGTGGCGCGATGCAGGATGGAGGTCGCCATCTGGATCTGCCAGCGGTAGACCTGCAGATGGGGGGAAAGCGGACGTTGTGGAGTCGCCATTCGTTGCGCTCGTTGTCTCGGCTGGGCGGTCAGGACCGCGTTGGCTTTACGTACGCTGCTCAAAAATCGATGCAGCGCCCGTTCTTTTCCCAATCCCCGTAACGCGTGGGCTCGGGCCCGTCGCGTCCACCGATCTCCTTCTGCGCAGCCGGTTCCCCTGCCCCTGCGCCTGCGGTCGGCGGTGAGGTTTCGGGCGGCTGTGTTCCGGGATCGGGGTCGGGAGTTGGAGGAGTTTGACCTATCATGTTGGTCTCGCAACGCACAAAATTTTAATCCTCACCCCCTTGGCTTACAACCTTTCCCCTACCAGTGCACCGGTTTTCACCCTTCCCGACCATGCGCTGATAACGCTGGAAGGACCGGATGCCGTGGCTTTCGCCCATGCGCAGTTCGCCAACGACGTGGCAGGTCTTGCCCCGGGACATTGGCAGTGGAATGCGTGGCTGACGCCCAAAGGGCGCGTGATCGCGGTCTTCGCGCTGGTCAGGTTGTCCGGGGATCGCCTGTGGCTGGTGCTGCCCGATCACCCCGTCGACGTGTTTGCCGATGCCCTGCGGCGTTTCGTGTTTAGACGAAAGTTGAAGATCGAGGTGCCAGCGGACACCGGCATCGCGGGCACGTTCGCGACGCCTGCCAGCGCACAGGGTGCCGCCGTGGGCGAGCGACAGGATGTGCTGGAACTGGATTTCAGTGGCGATGGAGGCGCGCGTACCTTGTACGCGGGGCGGCTGGTGGCGTCGGACGATGCCGCCCTGTCCGCCGCGTGGCGCGTCGCCGACCTGTGCCACGGCCTGCCACGCCTGCCCGAATCGCAGCGCGAACAATGGACGCCCCAGCAACTGGCTCTCGACCGACTGTCGGCGTACAGCGTCAAGAAAGGGTGCTACCCGGGCCAGGAGATCGTCGCGCGCACGCATTTCCTTGGTAAAGCCAAACGCGCCCTGCGCTGCTTCCGCACCGACGGCCCGGTAATCGCGGGCGTTCCGGTGCGCGAGAGCGACCGCGATATCGGCGAAGTCGTCTGCACGGCGCAGGACGGCGAGCGCACAATTCTGCTCGCGGTGCTACCGCTGGAGCATGCAGGTGGTGGGCTTGCCGCCGGCGACGGTGTACTGGAACCATGCCCCTTGCTGGACGGCCTGCGTCGCTGAGCATCATCTGCAGGGCGATTGATCCACGTCAATGACGCCCACGCACGCCGCCCTAGACTGCTCGTGAACCCGAGCAGGAAGCCTGCGCATGCAGCATGACGTCATCATCATCGGGGCCGGACCGGCGGGTCTCTGCCTGGCCAAGGCCCTGTGCGACCTCGACCTGAAAGTGGCGCTGGTGGAACGCCAGCCGCGCGCGGCCATCGCCGAGCCCGCCTTCGACGGGCGCGAGATCGCCCTGACGCATGCGTCGATGCGGCAGCTGCGCGACCTAGGCATTTGGCAGCACCTGCCCGAGGACGCCTGTTCGCCGCTGCGCGCTGCGCGCGTGATGGAGGGCGATTGCCTGCACGACATGCGCGTCGATGCCGGCCTGGCCGGCAAGCCGGAGCTGGGCATGCTGGTTCCCAACCACCAGATTCGCGCAGCCGCCTGGAACGCCGTCTGCGACCTGCCCCACCTGGACGTGTTCGACAACGCACGGATACACGCGGTCCGCACCACCGACGACCAGGCCTGCGTGACGCTGGGCGACGGCCTGCGACTGGAGGCGCCCTTGCTGGTCGCCGCGGACAGCCGTTTCTCCGAGACCCGCCGCGCCATGGGGATCGGCGCGGACCAGTACGACTTCGGCAAGAGCATGCTGGTGTGCCGGATGCACCATGAGCAGCCGCATCAGGGCGTGGCGTGGGAGTGGTTCGGCCACGGCCAGACGCTGGCGCTGCTGCCGTTGCAGGAACATCTGTCCTCCGTCGTCGTCACCCTGCCTGACAGTGCGGCCAAGCGCCTTGCATCACTGGACGTGGATGCCTTCGCCCACGAGATGGAACAGCGCTACGGGCATCGCCTGGGGCACATGCGGCTGGAGAGCAGTCGCCATGTCTACCCGCTGGTCGGCGTGTATGCGCGCCGCTTCGTCGGGCGCCGCTTTGCCCTGGTGGGTGACGCGGCGGTGGGCATGCATCCGGTGACGGCGCATGGCTTCAACCTGGGGCTTGCCAGCGTGGAGCGCTTGGGCGCAATGGCGCGCGACGCACGGCAGCGTGGCGGCGACCTGGGATGCGCGGAGGCCCTGGCGCGCTATGAACGCCGGCATCGTCGCGGCACACGGCCGCTCTACCTGGCCACCCGTGCCATCGTGGAGCTCTACACCAACGATCACGCGCCAGCGCGCATCGTGCGCGAGGCCGTGCTGCGCGCAGGTCGCCGGCTTACCCCCTTCCGGCGCGCGCTTGCCCGGACGCTGGCGGACGAGCATCCGGCTGTCCGCCCGCCGCTGCAACGCTTGCGCGACGGGCTGGCATTGCTGCGCCCCTAGCGTGCACCGGGCAAACGCTACGCCGCCAACCAGCCTCCGAAGCGATCGAGGAACAGTTGCAACCGCTTGCGCAGGCGCTCATCGGTGATCGCCCCGTCCGCGTCGACCTGGCCTTCGCGGTACTGGATGGCGATCTCGGGCTGCGGCAACACCGCGACATCCACCGCCGCCAGGACATTGCGCAGGTGCTGCTGGGCCGACACGGTCCCGTGCGCGCCCGGCGAGGTGCCGATCACCGCGGCACGCTTGCCGGCAAATGAATTGCTCCCGCCCGGCCGTGAGCCGATGTCGATGGCATTCTTCAGCACGCCGGGAATCGACCGGTTGTACTCCGGCGTGATGAACAGCAATGCGTCGCAGATCTCCACTTGCTGCTTGAAGCGCAGGCCGGCGGCGGGGAAATCCGCGTCGTCATCCTGGTCGTAGAGTGGCAGGTCACCGATGTCGATGTCCTCGAAGGCGAAACGCTCTCCCGCCAGCGTTCGCACGGCATGGCCGAGCTGCCGGTTGAAGGAGCCTGCGCGCAGGCTGCCGACGATGATGCCGATGCGCGGCGCAGTCATGTTCCGATCTCCAGACGGGGCTGGCGACATCATGCCAGCCGGTCCGCCGCCGCGACGATGTCCTCGTCGCCCGGGAGCACCAGGAATGCCGCGCCTGCCAGCGGCGTGTACGTATCCGCGCCGACCACGCGCTGGAACGGCCGCGCACCATGGCCCGCCTCCGCGATGGCGGTGATGACGCCCTCGCCCACTCCCGCCGCGTGGCGACCCTCGTCGACGACCAGGATGCGCCTGGCGGTCTTCGCCTGCGCCGCGATGAAGGCGTCGTTGAGCGGCACCAGCCAGCGCAGATCGACCACGCGCACCTTCCAGCCGTGCTTGTTCTCGATGCTGCGTGCCGCGCGCAGGCTCATCGGCACGCCATTGCCGTAGGTGAAGATGACCAGATCGTCCGCATCCTCGCCATATACGCGGCCTTCGCCCAGCGGCATCGCCTCGTCCTGCACCGGATACGGGAACAGCCATTGCCCGTCACCCGCCTCGTGCAGATCCTTCGTCATGTACAGCGCGATCGGCTCCAGGAACACGCTCACGCGTCCGTCCACCTTCGCCAGAGCGGTCAGCGTACGCAGCATGGTGGCCGCATCGTCGCCGCGCGACGGACAACCGACGACCAGACCCGGGATGTCGCGCAGCGCGGTGATCGAATTGTCGTTGTGGAAGTGGCCGCCGAAACCGCGCTGATAACCCAGACCCGCGATCCGCACCACCATCGGATTGCGGTACTGGTCGTTGCTGAAGAACTGAAGGCTGGCCGCCTCGCCCCGGATCTGGTCGCAGGCGTTGTGGAAATACGCCAGGTACTGGATTTCCGGCAGAGGCAGCATGCCCATGTTGGCGTAGCCTTGCGCCAGGCCGAGGATCATCGTCTCGTCCAGCAGCGTGTTGAACACGCGACTGCCCTTGAACGCCTTCTGCAGCCCCTTCGTGACGGTATAGACGCCGCCCTTCTGCGCCACGTCCTCGCCGAACAGCAGTGCCTCGGGGTATTTGCAGAACAGGTCGTGCAGGGCGTTGTTGATCTGGATGGCCAGATGCCGTGGCGGCAGTTTCTCCGGCAGCTTGTCTTCGCTGCCGAAGGCAGCGACGCGCACGTCGTGAGGTGCGGCACGCGCGGCTTCCTTCGCCACCGCGTCGGGCGTACACGGCGCCAGCGGCGCCATCACGTGCTCCAGCGTGGTGATGCGGGGACGGCCATCGGCATCCTCGGCGGCCGCGAAGCAGCGTTTGCGCGTGGTTTCGTACAGCACCAGCAATGCCTCTTTCGAGAGCAGGCCGGATTCCAGGGCGATGGCCGCAGAACGCAGCAGCGGATCGGTCGCCTCCACGGCGCACAGTTCCTCCAGCGGGCGCCATTCGATCTCGAAGTCGGTACCCGCATGACCCATGATGCGGGTCGTGCGCAGATGCAGGAATGTCGGCCGGCGCGTGCGCCGGCAGTGATCCACCGCCGCCTGCACTTGCCCGTAGCCCGTCGCCAGGTCGAGGCCGTCGGCGTGGAAGTAGTCCAGGTCCTTGCGATCACGGAAATTGCGCCCGATCCAGCCATCCGGCGTCTTCACCGAAATGCCGATGCCGTTGTCCTCGCAGACGAACAGCACCGGCGCGGGCAGCTTCTGGTAGGCGGTCCACGCCGCCGCATTGAACGCGGTCTGCGCGGTGGCATGGTTGCTCGACGCGTCGCCGAAGGAGCAGATCGCAATGCTGTCGTCGGGAATCGGCAGTGCATGGCCGATGCGGCGCGCCTGCTCGATCGCCACCGCCGTGCCCAGCGCCTTGGGAAGGTGGGAGGCAATGGTCGAGGTCTGCGGCAACACCCACAACGGCTTGCTGCCCCAGACCTTGTGGCGGCCTCCTGACGCGGGATCTTCGGCGCTCGCGGCGAACGAGAGCGCGGAGTCCATCACCGGATCCATGCCCGGCAGCTTGCGGAAGCGCTCGGCCATGAAGCCGCCGCTGCGGTAGTGCAGGAAGGCAGGATCGGTATGGCGTGCCAGCCGCGCGACCATGGCGTTGCCTTCGTGGCCCGAACTTCCGATGGTGTAGAAGACCTTGTTCTGCACGCGCAGTACGCGCGCCATCAAGTCGAGGTGACGCGAGATCAACTGGGATTCCAGCAGCTCGATGAAGCCTTTCGCATCCAGCGCACTGCCCGGCAGGACGGCATCACCGGCAGCAGGCCTGTCGCCGACGTGCCCCTTCCATTCCTTCACGAACTCGATGAAGTTCTGGTCGCAGATCTCGGCACGGTTGAGGCCCTTCATGCGGGCGGGAATGGGGTTTGCGGTCATGTGCTCGCTCAGGATCGGGAAGACGCCAGGCGCGCGGCGACATCGTCGCTCACGCCCGGCATGGGAACAAAACCCGGCGTGGCGTACACACGCGCCAGCCAGTCGGTGATGCGGGGATACGCCGCCAGGTCGAAGCCGCCGTCGTTCGCGCAATGGGTGTAGGCGAACAGTGCGATGTCGGCCACGCCGTACGCCGGACCGGTGAACCAGATCGCGGTCTCCAGGTGTCTTTCCATCACCGCCAACGCCTGAGCGCCCCGTTCGACCAGGCGGGGAAGGTCCGCGCGACGCGGTGAATCCAGCGGCGTCCAGCCACGGATGAAGCGCGCCACGGCAATGTAGGGCTCATGGCTGTACTGCTCGAAGAACAGCCAGCTCAGTGCCTGTGCCCGCTGCCAGGCATCGCCGGGCAGGAAGGGGGTGCCTTCCGCCAGCCAGCACAGGATGGCATTCGACTCGACGAGGATGCCGCCATCGGCGCGCTCCAGCATCGGCACCTTGCCGTTCGGATTCCTGGCCAGGTACTCCGGCGTGCGCGTGCCGCCGTTGGCGCTGTCGACGTCGATCCACGCGTAGGACCGACCCAGCTGTTCAAGCAACAGGCGGACCTTGTGGCAGTTGCCGGAGGTGGACATGCCATGGACGGTGACGGGATCAGGCGACATGCGGAGGCTCCGGCAACGGGGGAATGCGGGCGGCCTTGGCGAGATCCTTGTCGCGACCGAACGCGAGCAGGATGCGGCGCTGTTCCCGCAGCGTCGGGATGCGCAAGGCATCGCCCGCGATGTCCAGGCGCACGTCTTCGTGCACCACCAGGGCCTGCCAGCCGGCGGCGGTCATGACTTCCAGCCCGCCCATTACTTCGACCGGCATCGGCAGATGCACGAAACGCGAGAAGGTGGAACGGAACCGCGTTCCATCCGCGGGACGATATTCCGCATCGGCATGGCCGCACCATGCTTGGCGCAGCCGCAGCGCATCCGCGCGGCTGCAGAGCACATCGATATCCTGCGGCGCGATGTCGTCAATGCCGGCAAGTACCATCGCGGTACTGCCGATGATCCACCAGGGATCGCGCAACGTCCGCGCCAGCTCCGGCAAGGCATGGTGCAGGCCTGCGTGCAGGGCGGAAGCCGGCATCACGATTGCGTGGCCCTGCGGGCTTTCCACTGCGCTCGCGTCTGGCCCCAGACCTCGACCGGCTTCTCGTGGTGCGGCTCGGGCAGGCGATCCATCCGCAGGTAGGTCGAACCGAGCTTGGCGGCCACCGTCCTAGAGTTGGCGTTGGCTGGATCGATGGTATGGATCACCTCGTCCCAGCCCAGATGATCGAACGCCCAATCGATGCTGGCCACGGCCGCTTCCGGCGCATAACCGCGACCCCAGGCTTCCCGCGCGATGCTCCAGCCGACCTCGGTGCCCGGCCATCCTTCCGGTTGCCACGGTCCTACCCTGCCAACCCAGCGACCCGTGGCCTTCTCGATCACCGAGAACATGCCGAATCCCTGCAGGTGCCAGCTCCCCAACGTCGCGGCGAGGCTGCGCCACGCGGGCGAGCGCGCCTGCGTTCCGCCGATGTAGCGCATGGTCTCTTCGTCGGTCGCAAACGCGGCCCACGACTCATAGTCCTCGCGCCGCGGGAGCCTCAGCAGCAGGCGGGGGGTTTCGAGCTGGAAAGCGGTCGGATCCATCGCGACTCAACCCGGCAGGACAAACGCGATGAAGATGATGGCCCCGAGCACGATGGGCAGTACGCTGACGCCCACCACGAGGGCACCTTTCCGGCGTCGCGTGCCCGCTACACCTGCGCAAGCTCCCGCAAGGGAGGCCAGCCACCAGCACATCCCCGTCAACAGCAGCAGACTCGCGGTGATCTGGGCCGGCATCCGCACCGGGTCGGTGAGCAGCTCATCGTCCATCCAATGCAGCCTGAAACCCAGTGCAAGCGAAGCCAGGCACATGAACACCAGCATTGGCGCCATCGCCATGCCATATGCCTGCAGGGTCTGCGAGTAGGAGACACGATTACCGAACACTCTCATCGCGAATCTCAGCAATCCCGCGAAGAACGCCCAGCGGAGCCACAGTACGATCATCGTGCCGATCACCGTCCCGAAAAGGAACGCCGAAGGGTTCTGAAGCAGGGCACCGCCGCGCTCGAAGAGCGCCTCCACCACCACGCATGCGAAGCCCAGACCTGCGCCCACTGCGAGGCGGCCGGCCGAAAGCCGCGCGGCGACGGTTTTACGTGGTCGGAAAAGCATGCCCGCCGTCACCCAGCGATGGCGTGCGAACCAAAGGCCCGCCAGCACCAATCCACCCGTCAGCAACGAGGCCAAGGGCCACGCCCAATCGCGCAACGATCCGCTCGGCATGGCCCAGCCGGCGTCGAGGTCGATATCGTATTGCATCAGGTCGCGTGCCGCCCGCAGGTCCTGGCGTACTCGTGCATAGTCTGCCGCGGGCACTTCGTCGGCCAGTCGCCTCCACTCGATGGTGATCTTCAGCATGTTGCGCTGGACTTCGATCTTGCGACGGACATGGAAATATGTGTTTTCCACCACGTCCTCGCGCGCCTTGATGCTCCATCCCTCGGGGTGGAAACTGCGGATCACCTGCCGCCCATGGCGGGGCCCACCCAGCGACAACGGCGTGCGCCTGGCCTGGTCCGCCAGGCTAGGCGCCCAGTCCAGCACCTGGAACAGAACAACGCCGAACAGCGAACCGTCCATCTCGCCGTCCCATTCCAGGGAATAGGCTTCGCTGACCTTGACGTCCTGCTCGCCGTCCACCAGGACAGGATCGCGTTTGTCGCGCAATCCTTCGTAGAAGTTCTGCATGTAAGCCAGGTAGCGCTTCCCCACCTCGGCGCTCCCCTCGCTGTCGAAGCTGTTGCGAACGTCGGTGGCCTGATCCCGCCGGTACGTCGTCTCGACCAGGAAGTCGACCTTGTACTTGTTGTCTTTCGTGCTGAAGTCCAGGCGCTGCTCGACATCCACCACCGGCTCCGTCGGAAACGGTGCAGGTACTTCCATCAGATCGGCGCTACCGGGGGCAATCTCCAGTCCCAGCCCGAAGGTGAGTGGTGAGCGTCCCGCCAGCGGGCCGCGCTCACGGTCGCGGGTCGGGTCAATCCAGACCGGGCCATCGGGCAACTCCGCACGCACGACCACGTGATCGAAGGCCAACGGACTGGGAAGGCGCTGGGCTATCGCTGCCTTCAGGCGCGTATTGACGAGCACCGGCGATGCGGGAACGCCGGCTTCATGCAGCAGCGCGATCAGCAGCTGCGTCTTGTCTTTGCAATCGCCGAAGCGACGCTCGATCACCCGTTCGGGGCGGTTCGGCGCATGCGATTGCAGGCCCATGTCCAGGCCGGTGTAGCGCACCTCGCCCTGCACGAAGGCGGTTGCACGCGACAAGGATCCTGCGGGGTCTGCATTGTCCAGTTGCAATCGCCGTACCCACTCGGCTGCCATGGCGCGATCCTCGAATCGCCCCGGATAAAGCGGCAATGCCCACTGCACGACATCGCGCCACCCTCGTGCGGTCGATATCTCGACCTCTTGGCTGTCGGTGTAGCTGGCCGGGGTGCCCTCTTCTTCGTCCAGCTTGGAGAGGCCGACGCCGCGTAGTTGCCACCACTGCCCGTCGGCTTGCATGCCATGGCTGGCTGTATAGCCTGACGGGGTCTTTGGCAAAATCAGCGAGAAATCTGCCGGATAGTCGACGCGGATCAAGCGCTCGCCGAGTGGAACGCTGTAGCGCGCGTTCCAGTAATCGTGGTAGTCGTCTCCGAAGACCGGGTTGTAGCCGTGGATCGTATAGCGGTACTCGATGCGGTCGCCTAACCTGATGTCCGGGATAGTTACCGACAACTCCCGTCCCCCGTCGAGTAAACCGGCCTCCAGGCCGGCCTCGCGCCGCAGTACTTCGATCCTCGAGTCCTTGCGGCGGTCAAGGCGTTGGCCGCCGCGCCACACATCAATCGCATGCACCACCACGCTGTGGTACGCGGGCTGGTAGCTGATGCTGAACTGACCCGCCGAAGCCAGGCCGCGCTCCGCCACCACTTCGTAACTGACATGGCGATGCCAGGCTGGTCGTTCGCCTCTCAGGTCGACGCGATCCGCAACGCCCAGATAGCGCACGCCGTCCGAAGCGACGGCAGTGGCGTCGCGCTCCTGATAGACCCAAGGATCAGGTCCCGGCGCATCGTTGGCGAAACGATAGTCCGCCGCTAGCGCAGCGGCGCACTGATACGCCAGCACGAGTGCAAGCCACCACGCTCCCCGGCGCGGACGGTGATCGCCTTGGATACCCAATCGCGGCTCCCCTAGATCGGTCTCAGAACGCGTTGATGCCCGTCAGCTCGCGACCGATCACCAGCTGGTGCACGGTCTCCGTGCCCTCATAGGTGATCACCGATTCCAGGTTCAGCGCGTGGCGGATGGCCGCGTGTTCGGTGGTAATACCGGCGCCGCCCAGCAGGTCGCGGCATTCGCGCGCGATGTCGATGGCCATGCGGCAGTTGTTCCACTTCGCCAGCGACACCTGCGAGGGCTGCATGGTGCCGGCGTCCTTCAGGCGGCCGAGTTGCAGCGACAGCAGCTGCGCGAGTGTGATGCGGCGTGCCATTTCGGCCATCTTGATCTGCGCGCTCTGCGTCGCTGCGACGGGACGGTCGAACAGGATGCGTTCCTTGGTGTAGCCCAGCACTTCGTCGAGGCAGGCGATCGCCGCGCCAATCGGGCCCCAGGTGATGCCGTAGCGGGCCTGGGTCAGGCAGCCCAGCGGCCCCTTCAGGCCTTTTACGTTGGGAAGGCGGCTGCTGTCGGGCAGGCGCACATTGTCGAAGAACAGCGCGCTGGTCACCGAGGCGCGCAGGCTCATCTTGTGCTTGATCTCCTGCGCGGTGAAGCCGGGCGTGCCCTTCTCGATCAGGAAGCCCTGGATGCCGTCATCGGTCTGCGCCCAGACGATCGCGATGTCGGCCAGGTTGCCGTTGGTGATCCACATCTTGGAGCCATTGATGACCCAGTCATCGCCATCACGGCGCGCGGTGGTCTTCATGTTGGCCGGGTCGGAACCGCCGTGGGGTTCGGTCAGGCCGAAGCAACCGATGACCTTGCCCGCCGCCATGTCCGGCAGCCAGCGCTGGCGCTGCTCTTCGCTGCCATAGGCGTAGATGGGGTACATGCACAGTGAGGACTGCACGCTGACGAAGCTGCGGATGCCGCTGTCGCCGCGTTCCAGTTCCTGGCAGATCAGGCCATAGCTGACCGCGTTGAGGCCGGCGCAACCGTATTTCTCGGGCAGCGAAGAACCCAGCAGCCCGAGTTCGGCGATCTCGGGAACGAGTTCTTTCGGGAACCGGCCCTGGTCGAAGGCGTCGCCGATGATCGGCCGCACGCGTTCGTCGGTGAAGCGGGCCACCGCGTCCTGCACGGCACGCTCTTCTTCACTCAGGAGGGAACGGACATCGAACAGGTCGTACGGGTTCAGAGCCATCGTGCTTCAACCGGCGTCAGGTATTCACCGCATTGTATGCGTTGGCCCTTGAGGCCGGTAAGCGCCAGTCCGCACAGCAAAGGCCGGCGAAACGCCGGCCTTTGCGGGGTACCCCGTTGAAACGCAGGCCTGCCCGGCCTGCGTGTCAGCCCTTGTCGGGGGTGTCGACGCTGGCGGTCTGCGTGACCACCTGGCCATCGATCACCGGCAGGCGCTCACCCGGCTTCTGGTCCATCCGGATGGTCTTGTCCTGACCATCGAAACGGTAGGTCACGTCATAACCGATGACCTTGTCCGTCGTGCCCATCGCGATGCGCGTACCCGGCTTGCTGTCCATGCGCATGGTACCGGTGGTGCCATCCGGATTGCGGTAGGTCACGTTGTAACCGGTCACGCGCGAGGACTCGGAGGTCGCATTCTCGGTGTGACACTGACGCTCCGTACGACTGACGACCTTGCCACCCACGTGGCGCTTGTCCACCTGGTTGCCGATCGCACCGCCCGCGACCGCGCCCGCCACGGTGGCGGCCTTCTTGCCGCTGCCGCTGCCGACCTGGTTGCCGAGCAGGCCACCAATCACCGCACCGGCGACCGTGCCGCCGACGTTGCCATCGCGCTCGGGCGCACGCTCCTGCACCACCACGTCCTCGCAGACTTCGCGCGGCGTACTGGTGGTCGTGGTCTCGCGTACGGGTTCGGTGCCGATCACCGTGGCGTACAGCTTCTCCGAACTGGTCACTGGATCGGCCTTGACCACGGTGGCGTACTGAAGCGTGCCCACCGGAATCTGGTTGTCGGTCGCGGCGGCGTCATCGGCGACCAGGGTGCCATCGGCGGCCGTCACCAGGCCATCCTGGCCGGTCGGGCTCTTGTCGCCACCCTTGAGGAAGGCCGCAGTGGCCACACCGCCCACCAGCAGCGCGCCGACGGCGACCAGAATGGTTGTTGTATTGCTCTTCATCGCTGCCTCCAGGTCGGGCCGTGCCCGATTCATATTGGTCATCATTGCACCATTGCCAACCTGAACACAGTCCCCGCTTATGCCCACGAAAACCAACGAAAAGTGAACGCTTCCACCACGCGCCGATCATGCTAGCGTGACGCCCGTTACACACGCCGAGAGCGATCACCGCCATGCCGAATCCCCTGTTGCTGCCTCTGCTCGAGTGGGCGCGAAAGCTGCGTTACCCCACCCTGTTCAAGATCACCGCCGCACTCTTCATGGTCACCCTGGTCCTGCCTGATCCCTTCCCGTTCGTGGATGAAATCCTGTTCGGCCTCGGTACGTTGCTGCTGGCCAACTGGAAGCGGCGCAAGGATCCGCCGCCCACGATAGAGCCCTCGAAGCGCTGATCGAAATGCTGGTCGACAGCCACAGTCATTTCGACGCATCGGAATTCGACCCGGACCGTGACGCGGCGCTGGCGCGCGCGCGCGCGGCGGGCGTCGACCGGCAAGTCGTGCCTGCGGTGGCGGCGGCCAGCTGGCCCAGGCTGCGCGAGGTCTGTGCGCGCGATGGAGGGCTGTTTCCGGCTTATGGGCTCCACCCGATGTACCTGGCCGAGCACCAGCCCGCACATCTGGATGAACTGCGCCAGTGGATCGAGCGCGAAGGCCCCGTGGCTGTCGGCGAATGCGGCCTGGATTTCTTCGTGGAGGGCCTGGATGCGGACGATCAGCAGCACTACTTCGACGGGCAGCTCCAGCTGGCGCGGGAGTTCGATCTGCCGGTGATCGTGCATGCGCGCCGCGCGGTCGATGCGGTGATCGCGTCATTCAAGCGCGTGGGCGGCCTGCGGGGCGTGGTGCACAGCTTTTCAGGCAGTCCGGAACAGGCACGCCAGCTGTGGCACCTGGGTTTCCTGATCGGACTGGGCGGACCGGTCACCTACGAGCGCGCGAATCGCTTGCGTACGCTCGTCCGCTCGATGCCGCTCGATTTCCTGCTGCTGGAAACGGATGCGCCGGACCAGCCCGATGCCGGCATCCGCGGGCAGCGCAACGAACCCGCGCGACTGGCGGTAGTCCGCGACGTCATTGCCGGACTGCGTGATATCGCGCCCGAGGAACTTGCGCGCGCCACCACGCAGAACGCCGAGCGTTTGTTCGGCCTGCCCCCTGTCGTCCGCGACTGAGCTTTCAGCGCACGGCCCGGGCGGGATTAGCCGCCGCGGCGGGAGTTGTTGCGTGATAGGCCTTGACCGCGATCTTCCACGTATCGCCGTAACGCAGCAGCGTCATGTGGTCCAAGGCCTTCATGTCCGGATAGTCCAGTTCGATCACGGCGGTCGCGACGTCACCGGTCACCGTGATCTGGCGGATCCAGCGTTTGCGCATGCCTTCGTCCGCCGGCGCGCGGCCACTGGAAGAGGCCTTGATGTAGTCCTGCGCCGGCCAGTGCCGATACTGGCCATCCTTGTATCCCACCAGCACGGCCTCGTCGGAAAATGCCCGCTGGAAGTGCCGGCGCTGGCCGGTGGCATGGCCATCCAGGTAGGCCTGCAGCGGCAGCCGCACCGCAGCCACATTGTCGCCGCTGGCAATGCCAACATTGTCCGCACCGACCGCCACGACCACCTTGCCGCGGGTGGAACCTGTGCGATTGTGCTGCTGGGCCTGGGCGATCTGGTCCAGCGGATACAGACCATCGACATGGACACCCAACCGGCCTGCCGCAATCAACGGCGCCACTCCGTTCAGCCCTGCCTGCACATCCCACGGCGGCGTCGCGGGACAGACGACGCGACCCGGCACGCACAGCGCAGCGGGCACCTGGCCGACCAGCGTGACCAGCCGTCCTCCCTCGCGCAGCACCCGGGGTGAGCGCGCCAGCGTATCGCCCCCCACGGTGTCGACCACGATGTCGATATCGTGCACCACATTCTCGAAGCGGACGTTGCGATAGTCGATCACGTCATCCGCCCCCAGCATGCGCAGATAATCGTGATTGCGCGCAGATGCGGTCGCGATGACATATGCTCCGCGCGCCTTGGCCAGTTGCACGACCATCGAGCCCACGCCGCCGGCGCCGCCGTGCACCAGGACCCGCTCGCCGGGCCGGACATCTGCTGCGGCGACCAGATAGCGCCACGCGGCGACCGCCACGGTCGGGTACGCGGCGGCCTCCTGCATCGTGAAAGCCGGCGGCGCCGGCACGATGGACGCGACCGGCGCTGACACGTATTCCGCGTAACTGCCGGAACGCTCGCGCGGATCCACGATGCCGGCGACGCGATCACCGCAGGCGAAGGCGGTCACGCCCGGCGCGACCGCCACCACCTCCCCCGCGAAATCGCCACCCGGCGTAGCCGGAAACGGCAGCCGACCCGCTTCCTGCAGTTTCCAGTCGACGGGATTGATGCTCGCGTAGTGCACGCGCACCAGCACATCCCCTGCCTGCAGTACGGGGACAGGCACGCGCTCCACGCGCAACGATTCGGGACCGCCGGCCGCATGGATGCGCGCAGCGCGCATCGCGTCGGGAACGACCGGACAGGCATGGGCGGCTGCGGCGAAAAGCGGCAGCCCGATCAGCAGCAGGGCACGGATATGCATGGCCGATGTGGTAACGGAAGGGGCCGCACTATCCCTCTGCCCCATTGTCCTGCACAGGGGGCGTGCGCCGAAGCGCCGCGCCCATGCGCCAAGGCGAGTCACGTGACTCAGTCGCTACCGGGCATGACCTTGCGCGGCTTGGCCAGCAGCTCCAGCGCCTTGCCCACCATCGCGAACGCGAACGCACCGGTGATGTGGGTGGCGGCACCCAGGCCCACACCGCAGTCCAGCTTGAGCGCGGCATCCGCGCCCAGTTGAGGGCGCAGGCCGCAGACGGAGCCGTCGGCCTGCGGATACTTGACGTTCTCCAGCGAATACACCGCCTGCACGCCGAAGTAGCGATCGCGGTTCTTCGGGAAGTTGAACTCCGCACGGAGCTTCTTGCGCACGAGTGCGAGCAGCGCATCGTGTTCGGTACGCGACAGGTCGCGCAGACGGATCTGGGTGGGATCGGTACGCCCGCCCGCCGATCCGGAAACCACGATGGGCAGCTTGCGGCGGCGGCACCACGCGATCATCTCCACCTTCACCCGGAAACTGTCGCAGGCATCGAGCACCAGATCGAACCCCCGGCCCAGCAATTCGGCCATGTTGGACGCGGTCAGGAACTGCGGCACGACGTCCACGTCGATCAGTGGATTGATCGCGCGGCAGCGTTCCGCCATCGCCTCTGCCTTGTTGCGACCGTACTGGCCCTCCAATGCCGGCAACTGCCGGTTGGTGTTCGACACGCAGATGTCGTCCGCGTCGATCAACGTCAGATGACCCACGCCCGAGCGCGCCAGCGCTTCCACCACCCACGAGCCCACGCCGCCCATGCCGACCACCGCCACGCGCGCAGCGGCATGGCGCGTCACCGCCCCCACGCCGTACAGCCGGTCGATGCCGCCGAAGCGGTCCTTGAGTTCTTTCTTCATGTCACTAGTTTAAAGCGTGGCGCGAACCGTGACGCGCGTCGTACCATCGCGGCGTCAACCACATGGAGCCCGCCGCATGGCCAGCCAGCCCGAGATCAAGAAGCCTTCCGCCGCCTCACGTTACCTGTTCCTGTTCCTGATCGGCCTGGTGGTGGGCGCCGTCTGCACGGTGATGGCGATGCGAGCGTTGCAGGCACGACAGGATCCATTCCCGCACGCGGTGATGCACGTGATGGCCAAGCACTCCGGGCAGTTGTCGGACAAGGTGAAGCAGAATCGTTGCGCCGCGACCGACACGATTCCGCACGTGCGCACGCTCCGGGCGATCGCCAATGACCTGGAGGTCGCTTTCCCGGACCTGGCCGACGACTCGCGCTTCAAGACCCACACCAGCCAGTTCCGGGCAGACCTCGACGCCGCCTTGAGTGCACCGCCGACCGATTGCGTCGCCGCCGGCGCAGTGGTGGAGAAGATCGGTACGGATTGCAAGGCGTGCCACCAGGACTTCCGCGGCTGACCGACGGCCGGCGTCTGAATCGCAACTGACATCCGGGCCGCTCATGCGGCCCGATTCTCATCATGTTCACGCGTTGCTGTGGAGCATGGTCATCTAACGGTTCCATCACCACGCGGGGCCGGCCATCCACAGGAGATTCCCATGAACATGCGCCTGCTCGTCATAGGCTTGACCGCCACCGTCGCGCTCGCCGGCTGCGCCAGCACTTCGCCGGGCTACGGCAGCGGTTATGGTGGTGGCTACAGCAACACGGCCCCCGCCAACCGGTACTGCGCGGACTGCGGCATCGTCGAACGCATCGATGTCGTGTCGTCGGGCCGCAGCGCACCGTCCGCCACCGGCGCGGTACTGGGCGGTATCGTCGGTGCGGTCGCCGGCCGCCAGATTTCCGATCGCACCGGCGGTAGCGAAGGCAACAAGAATGTGTCCACCGTGGCGGGCGCCGTCGCGGGCGCGGCCGCAGGCAATGCGATCCAGAACCGCACCACCGGCGAAACCTACAACGTGACCGTGCGGATGGATGACGGTCGCCGCGTGACCATCAGCCAGCGCGACCTGGGCGGCATCCGCGAGAACACCTACGTGCGTGTCCAGAACGGTCGCGTGGTGCTGCGCTGATCGCGACCCCGACCCAAGGCAAAGAAAAAGCCCGGCATCAGCCGGGCTTTTTCTTGCGGAGCACGCGCCGAGGCGCGGTTCGGCGGTCAGGTCAGACGGGCTGCACGGCGTCCGCCTGCAGGCCCTTCTGGCCCTGCACGACGGTGAAGCTGACCTTCTGTCCTTCCTTCAGGCTCTTGAAGCCCTGGGTCTGGATGGCGCGGAAGTGCACGAACACGTCTTCGCCATTCTCGCGGCTGATGAAGCCGAAGCCCTTGGCATCGTTGAACCATTTCACGGTTCCGGTTTCACGATCAGACATCTACTTGCTCCTTGAAACGGGTGGTGGATACGCCTGCTGGGCGGCTGGTTGCAAGGAGGAAGCGAGGTACAAGGATGCAGCGGATCATGGATCTACCCCATCAGGCCACGATTCACGGTGACCTTGGCAACGGCAGCGGCCGCACAGTAACCCGGCATTTGGCAAAATGCAAACGCTTGAACGAGAAAGTCAACCCCCTTCCAACCCCTTGATTCACTAGGAGAATTGTTTGGATATCCAGATGCTCTACTACGCCCTGGCCGTGGTGCTGATCCTGGTGGGCATCGCGGGGGTGATCCTGCCCGCCCTGCCCGGCCTGCCCCTGGTCTTCGGCGGCATGCTGCTGGCTGCCTGGGCAGGCGATTTCCAGCAGATCGGCTGGGTCACGCTGGTGGTGCTGGGCCTGCTGACCGCGCTGTCCTTTGCGGTCGACATCTTCTCCACCGCGATCGGCGCCCAACGTGTCGGCGCCAGTCGCAAGGCATTGCTGGGAACCGTGCTGGGCACGTTTGCCGGCCTGTTCTTCATGCCTATCGGCCTGCTTGCAGGCCCCTTCGTCGGCGCGCTGCTGGGCGAACTGTGGCATGGCCGTGAATTCCGCCAGGCCACCAAGGTGGGCCTGGGCACCTGGCTGGGCATCCTCCTGGGCGTGGTGCTCAAGCTGGGTCTGGCATTCGCCATGCTGGGGCTGTTCGTGTTCGCCTGGATCTTCTGAAGGCCGCATCGCGCGTGTCATCCACGCCGGCTGGCAGAATGTCGCCGCCCCCCACCCTTCGAGTCCCTGCATGACGCACCCCACCCGTCTTCTGCCCCTGGTAATCGGAGTTACCTTTGCACTGACCGCGCAGGCCCAGGACGGCTCCCAGGCCGGCACGTCCGCCGAGGCATGCTTCTCGCTCGAGAACGACGCTGCACGCCTGGCGTGCTATGACGCTGCGCTCGGTCGCACCGCGGCCGACACCCGCCAGGCCGACGAACAGGCGCTGGCTGCCAGGGAAGCCGAAATCCAGGCGCGTGCGCAGGCCCGTGCCGAAGCCAAGGCCGCCGCCGACATGGAGACCGGCCAGGATCTGCCCCTAAGCCAGCGCACACGCCGCCGCCTGGGCGCATGGTTCCGCACGGACGATCCGGCCGACGCCGACCTGATCGCCAATGCGGGTCGCGGCTCGCTGCTGGACAGCCGCTGGGAACTGGCCAAGGACTCCAAGCTGGGTGTCTTCCAGCTGCGCGCCTACAAGCCCATGTACCTGCTGCCCGCGTTCTGGACCAGCCAGGTCAACGAGACGCCCTCCTCTCCCAACCCGGACAACACGGTCACCGAACCGCAGGACCTGCAGGACATCGAGGCGAAGTTCCAGCTGAGCTTCAAGACCAAGTTCGCGGAAAACCTGTTCGGCGACAACGGCGACATCTGGGGCGCCTATACCCAGAGCTCGCGTTGGCAGGTCTACAACGGCGACGAGTCGCGCCCGTTCCGCGAGACCAACTACGAGCCTGAAGTGATGCTGGTGTTCCGCAACAACTACAGCATCGCCGGCTGGAAAGGCCGCATGGCCGGGATTGCGCTCAACCATCAGTCCAACGGGCGCAGTGATCCGCTGTCGCGCAGTTGGAACCGCGTCATCGCCACCATCGGCCTGGACCGCGAGAACTGGGCGCTGGTGCTGCGGCCGTGGTACCGCGTGCCGGACGGCAACGACGACGACAACCCCGACATCGAGAACTACATCGGCCGTGGCGATGCGATGCTCACCTATGCGCGCAACGGCCATGTGTTCACGGTGCTGGGCCGGCATTCCCTGCGCGGCGGCGACGACTCGCATGGTGCCCTGCAGGTGGACTACGGGTTCCCGATCAACCGGAGCTTCCGTGCGCACGTGCAGCTGTTCCATGGCTACGGCGAGAGCCTGATCGACTACAACCACAAGGCCACCTACGTGGGCCTGGGCATTTCGCTGCTGGACTGGTACTGATGGACACCGTGACGATCTACCACAACCCCGCCTGCGGCACGTCGCGCAACACCCTTGGACTGATCCGCAATGCCGGCATCGAGCCGCAGATCATCGAGTACCTGCGGACCCCGCCGGATCGCGCCACCCTGCTGTCGCTGATCGCCGCGATGCAGGTACCGGTCCGCGACGTGGTGCGCGCCAAGGAACCCCTGTACGCGGACCTCGGCCTGGCGGAGGCCGGCGACGACACGCTCCTTGACGCGATGCTGGCCCATCCGGTGCTCATCAACCGGCCGATCGTGGCCACGGCGAGGGGAACCGCGCTCTGCCGGCCATCGGAGCGTGTGCTGGACATCCTCCCACGACCGCAACAGGGTGCCTTCGCGAAGGAGGATGGAGAACGCGTGGTGGATGCGGCCGGAAATCGCATCGTCTGACGTAAAATCTGGCGCAGGAAGCCACTCGACCTGCCAAGGAAGCACCATGCCCCGCCCGCGCCGTTCGTTCTTCGCCTACGCCTCCGCCCTGCTCGGACTGCTCAGCCTGATGGCGGTGCTCTGCTTCCACCATCCCGAACTACTGACCAGCAGGGAATTCCGCGCGGTCTACAACGAGCAGTTCGCGCGCCACCTGTTGCTGGTCGGCCTGGCAGCGGCCTTCGGCATGGGCACGCTGGCCATCCTGCGCGACCGCAACAAGCGCATCGCTCTGGTCGGCGTGGGTGGCGCCACGCTCGCCGTGCTGCTCGGCGGCACCAACGTGCAGTTCGATGCCATCGGCAAGACCCCGTACTCGCTGGGACTGGACTGGTTCGTGATCTCGCTGTTCTTCTCGGCGCTGGTGTTCGTGCCGCTGGAGCACTACCTGGGCAAGCGCCGTATTTCCCCTCTGCGACCCGGCTGGCGCACGGACGTGGGCTACTTCTTCATGAGCCACGTGCTGGTGCAGTTCATCCTGATCCTGGTGACGGCATCCACCTCGACCATCGCCGGGCTGGCGGCCTTCCCGGTACTGAAGGACGCCATCCAGTCGTTGCCCGTGTGGGCGCAGTTCCTGATCGCGGTGTTCGTGGCCGATCTGGCCCAGGCGCTGCTGCACCGTGCGTACCACAACATCCCGTGGCTCTGGCGCTTCCATGCCGTCCATCACTCCAGCCGCGAGATGGACTGGCTGGCAGGTTCGCGCATCCACTTCGTCGAGATCGTCCTGACCCGCAGTGCGGTGCTGCTGCCACTGCTGATCCTCGGCTTCTCGGCACCGGCGGTGAACGCCTACGTGATCCTGGTCGGCCTGCAAGCCGTGCTGGCACATGCCAACCTCGGCATCCGCTTCGGCGTGCTGGAGTACCTGCTGGTGCTGCCGCGCTACCACCACTGGCACCACGCGCGGCACAAGGACTACCTGGACGTGAACTACGCCATCCACCTGCCGCTGGTGGACATGCTGATGGGCACGTTCAAGCTGCCGCCGAAGCAGGAAGACTGGCCCGAGGAGTACGGCGTGATGAAACTGGAGACGGTGCCGCGCGGCATCCTGCGCCAGCACCTCATGCCGTTCCAGGGCGGACGGAAGTTCGACGAGTACGTGGACTGAGTGTCCGCTGTTGCCTGCTGTAGGAGCGACGTAAGTCGCGACCGCGCGCCACGACGGGCAGGAACGCTGCTCCAAGCGATGTATCCGAGGCGCGCGCCATTCGTGGCCACGGCTTCACGCTACTTCCCGATCCACGGTCGCGACTTACGTCGCTCCTGCATTGGATCAGGTGCCGGTCACGTCCAGTCGGTCAGCCCTTCCCGTGCATAGACTTCCCTGAAGCTCGGCAGCGCTTTCATGCGCTGCGCGTAGGCGTGCAGCACGGGCCAGGTATCGGTCGGCCTGGGCATGTTGCGCGACCAGCGCATCAGCATGGTCAGCAGGAAGTCGGCCGCGCTGCGCTGTGCACCCAGCAGGTAGGGGCCATGCGTCTCCAGATGGTCGGCAACCTGACCCCAGGCCTTTTCCAGCTTCGCCCGGGCGTGCTGCTGCGTGGCCTGGATGTTGGCCTCGCCTGCGATCTCATCCGAGTAGAACCACGCGCGGTACGCCGGCATCAGCGTATTGGCGCAGAACAGCATCCAGCGGTAGTACTGCGCGCGCTGCATGCTGGCGATCGCCGGCGCGAGCTCCGCGCGCGGGTGCGTGTCGGCGAGATGCATCAGGATCGCAGCGGTCTCGGTGATCACCTGCCCGTCCATCACCAGCGTGGGCACCACGCCGGCGGGATTGAGCTTCAGGTAGTCGTCGGATTTCTGGTCGCGCTTGTCGAAGTCCAGCTCATGAAGCTCATGCGGGATGCCCAGCTCGATCAGCAGCCAGTGCACGACCAGGCTGGCGGTGCTGCGGGAGTAGTAGAGCTTCGTCGACATGCAAGGACTCCAGGAATTGAAAGCCCCTCTCCCGTCGGGAGAGGGGTTCGGGTGAGGGCGACGAAAGTCCGAATGATTCGAGCATCCTGACTCCGCTCTTCCCTCATCCGCCCTTCGGGCACCTTCTCCCGAGGGGAGAAGGGACCACCGCTACGCCACCACCACTGGAATCTTCCCGATCCGCGCCTGCCATTCCTTCGGCCCGGTCTGGTGCACCGAAGTGCCTTGCGAATCGACGGCGACCGTCACCGGCATGTCCTGCACGGTGAACTCGTAGATCGCTTCCATGCCTAGGTCGGCGAAGCCGACGACCTTGGCCGCCTTGATCGCCTTCGAAACGAGGTACGCCGCGCCGCCGACCGCCATCAGGTAGGCCGACTGGTGCTTCTTGATCGCCTCGATCGCGGCCGGGCCGCGTTCGGCCTTGCCGACCATGCCCAGCAGGCCGGTCTGCGCCAGCACCTGTTCGGTGAACTTGTCCATGCGGGTGGCGGTGGTCGGGCCGGCCGGGCCGACGACCTCGTCGCGCACCGGATCGACCGGGCCGACGTAATAGATGAAGCGTCCCTTCAGATCGACCGGCAGGGCCTCGCCCTTGTTGAGCATGTCGACCATGCGCTTGTGCGCGGCATCGCGGCCGGTCAGCAGCTTGCCGTTGAGCAGCAGCACTTCGCCGGGCTTCCAACTGGCCACGTCCTCGCGGGTCAGCGTGTCGAGATCGACGCGACGGCCCTTGGAGGCGTCATACGTCAGCTCCGGCCAGTCTTCCAGCGAGGGCGGGTCCAGCATCACCGGGCCGCTGCCATCGAGCGTGAAATGCGCGTGGCGGGTGGCGGCGCAGTTCGGGATCAGCGCGATCGGCAGATTGGCCGCGTGGGTCGGGTAGTCCTTGACCTTGATGTCGAGCACGGTGGTCAGGCCACCCAGCCCCTGCGCGCCGATGCCGAGCGCATTGACCTTCTCGTACAGCTCCAGCCGCAGTTCCTCGGCACGGTTGGATGGACCTCGCGCCTGCAAGTCGGTGATGTCGATCGGCTCCATTAGCGACTCCTTCGCCAGCAGCATCGCCTTCTCGGCGGTGCCGCCGATGCCGATGCCGAGCATGCCCGGCGGACACCAGCCGGCGCCCATCGTCGGCACGGTCTTCAGCACCCAGTCGACGATGGAATCGGACGGATTGAGCATCGCGAACTTCGACTTCGCTTCCGAGCCGCCACCCTTCGCGGCGACGATCACATCGACCGTGTTGCCCGGCACGACCTTGACGTTGACCACGCCCGGCGTGTTGTCCTTCGTGTTGGTGCGCTTGCCGGCCGGGTCGGCGAGCACGCTGGCGCGCAGCTTGTTGTCGGGGTGGTTGTAGGCGCGGCGCACGCCTTCGTGGACCATGTCCTCCACACCCATCGTGGCGTCGTCCCAGCGCACGTCCATGCCGATCTCGAGGAACACGGTGACGATGCCGGTGTCCTGGCAGATCGGGCGGTGGCCCTCGGCGCACATGCGCGAGTTGATCAGGATCTGCGCGATGGCGTCCTTCGCGGCCGGCGACTCTTCGCGCTCGTAGGCGGCGGCGAGGTTCTTGATGTAGTCGACCGGGTGGTAATAGCTGATGTACTGCAGTCCATCGGCGATGGACTGGATGAGGTCTTCCTGCTTGATCGAGGTCATGGGGCGGGCAAAGCCGGGGCTGCCGGTGGGTAGCGGGCGGAAGCGCCCATTTTAGGCCAAAGTGACACGTTGCCCGCCTGTCACAGCCAGGCACCCTGCCCCGTCTTTGGTCGCATGAACGCCGAAAACACCTTCGAAGCCCACCGTTCCCGCCTGTTCGGCCTGTCGTACCGCCTGCTGGGCAGCCGCAGCGATGCCGAGGACGTGGTCCAGGACACCTGGCTGCGCTGGCAGCAGGTCGACAGGACCGGCATCCGCGACCCCGAAGCCTGGCTGGTCACCGCAGCCACCCGGCTGGGCATCGACCGGCTGCGCGCCGCTCGGGTGCAGCGCGAGCATTACCCCGGCCCCTGGCTGCCCGCCCCGTCGGAGATCGACGAATCCCCGACCCCCGAGCATTCGGCCGAGGTCACCGAGCAGGTTTCGCTGGCCTTCCTCGCCGTACTGGAACGGCTGGGCCCGGAGGAGCGCGCGGCCTTCCTGCTGAAGGAGGCCTTCGACTACGACTACGCGCAGATCGCGCCGCTGCTGGGCCAGAGCGAGGCGAATTGCCGGCAGATGGTCCATCGCGCCCGCGAGCGCGTGCAGGCCGGTCGTCCCCGCTTCGATGTGGCGCCCGAACACCATCGCCATCTGCTGGAGCGCTTCATGCGCGCGGCGCAGCGCGGCGACCAGCCCGCGATCACCGCCCTGTTGAGCGAAGACGCGCGCCTGGTGTCCGATGGCGGCGGCAAGGCGGTGGCCGTGATCCGTCCGCTGCTGGGGGCGGCGCGCATCGCGCGGTTGTTCTGGGCGGTCTACCGGCGGCACGATCCAGCCATCGCCTGGCGCATGGGCACGGTCAATGGCGAACCCGCCATCCTGCGCTACCGCGACGGCATCCTGGCAGCGGTGATGGTGGCCGTGAGCGATGGCGAACGCATCAGCGAACTGTTCACCGTCGCCAATCCGGACAAGTTGGGCACGGCTGTCACGGCGAAGGACGGTGGCGCGTCCTGGTAGTGAAGGCGGCCACCGTGGCCGTCACGGAAGCACTGCCATGACCAAGAAGTTCCATCGCGTCGAGTATCCCAAGCACGTTCCCGAGGCGTTCCGCGGCCTCTACGCCGCAAGCACCGCGCTCCACAACGGTGCGCTGGGCAAGGAGTTCCTCGAACTCATCTTCCTGCGCGTCTCGCAGATCAACGGCTGTGCGTTCTGCCTGGACATGCATGCCAGCGCGTTGCGCAAGGCGGGCGTGGAGCCACGCAAGATCGACACCGTCGCCGGCTGGCGCGACAGCCGCTTCTTCGATGCCCGCGAAAGCGCGGCGCTGGCGTGGGCCGAGCAGTTGACCACCCTGCCGACGGGTGCCCCCGCTGAGGCCACGTACGAGACATTGAAGGAACACTTCGACGAGCACGGCATCGCCGAGCTGACCATGGCCGTGGCCACCATCAACGCCTGGAACCGGCTGGGCGTGGGCATGCAGCCGATCCTGCCCTGATCCGAAGTGGCGTCGCGGGGCGGTGCATGCTCGCCCCGCACGCACCACGGCGGCACAATGGCGGCATGGAAGCCCTGGTCCTCATCCTCGATCTGGTCGGCACCTTCGTGTTCGCGCTGAGTGGCGCGACCATGGGGGTGCGCCGTCGCCTGGACATCTTCGGCGTGCTGGTGCTGTCCTTCGCGGCCGCCACCGCCGGCGGCATCATGCGCGACCTGCTGATTGGCGCCACGCCACCGGCCGCGCTCAGCGACTGGCGCTATCCGGTGACCTCGCTGGCAGCCGGCATCGTGACCTTCTTCCGCGCACCGCTGATCGAGAAACTCCACCATCCCGTACGCATGTTCGACGCGATGGGGCTGGCGCTGTTTGCCGTGGCTGGCACCCAGAAGGCGCTGGAATACGGCCTGTCCCCGCCCATGGCGGCGGCGATGGGCATGCTGACCGGCATCGGCGGCGGCATCCTGCGTGACTTGCTGCTGGCGCAGGTGCCGCTGGTGCTGCAGGCCGAGCTGTACGCGGTGGCGGCGCTGGCCGGCGCGCTCATCGTGGCAACGGGGCACTGGCTCGCCCTGCCTGCGGTGCCCTGCGCCCTCGTCGGCGCCGGGGTGTGCTTCGGCCTGCGCATGATGGCGGTGACCTATGGCTGGCACCTGCCGGTGGCGCTGCAGTCCGGTGGCGATGGCGAGCCGCCCGGTCCGCTGAAGTAGCGCAATGCCGGCCGCCTTGCGCCCAAACGTGGCACGGCGCCGACGAACCGTGCGGACCGCCGCGCCCGGTGGCGTTAGCATGGCGCCATCTGCGTCCTGATCGACACCATGGCCATCGCCACCTCCCATCCGCTGGACCTGCCCCGCCAGCGCGTCTTCTGGCTTCTGCACCTGTCGGGCTGGGGCGCCTACTTCGCGCAGGGCTGCCTGTATGCCGTCGCCCACGGCAAGCCGTCCGGCTACTGGGTGGTGCCCGCGACCGCCGCCACCATGGGCGCACTGGTCACGCTGGGCCTGCGCTTCCTGCTGAGGACCTACTGGAGCCTGCCGCCCCGCCAGCTGCTGGCATTGATGATTCCGGTGGTCCTGGCCAGCTCGGCGTTGATCGATTTCGTCACCCGTGAAGTCCTGGTCGACTTCTGCGAGACCTGCAAGCCGACCACCCGCCTGGAGTTCATCGCCTATTCGCTCGGCTACATCTATGTGGTGCTGGCGTGGGTCGGCGCGTACATGGGCATCAAGTACTACCAGCAACTGCAGGGCGAAACCGAGCGCACGCTGGCCGCACGCAGCATGGCGCACCAGGCGCAGTTGAAAATGCTGCGCTACCAGCTCAACCCGCACTTCCTGTTCAACACGCTCAACGCGATCTCCACGCTGATCCTGGACCGCGACAATGCCACCGCCAACCGCATGGTGCAGGGCCTGTCGTCGTTCCTCCGGCACTCGCTGGACAACGACCCGATGCAGCGCGTCACGCTGCGTCAGGAACTCGATGCGCTGACGCTGTACCTGGACATCGAGAAAATCCGCTTCGCCGAACGGTTGCGCATCGAGACCGATATCGACGAGGACTGTTGGCGTGCGCTGCTGCCCAGCCTGTTGCTGCAACCGCTGGTGGAGAACGCCATCAAGTACGCCGTGGCCAAGCAAGTCGCAGGTGGCCTGTTGCGCATTGAAGCCGAGCGGGACGGCGCGCAACTGGTGCTGCGCGTCACCGATGACGGGCCCGGCTGCGGGAGCCTGGAAGGCGACGAATTGCCGCCCGGCAAGGGCGTGGGCCTGCGCAATACGCGCGAACGCCTGAGCGTGCTGTACGGCGGGTCCGGTGGTTTCTCCGTACGCAATCTGGAGCGCGGCATCGAAGTCACTCTGCGCCTGCCGTTCGAAACCTCGCAGACGCTGGCGGACTGAGCCGATGGACCACGCCACCTCACTGCCCCGCCCGGCACGATTGCGCGCCTTCATCGTCGACGACGAACCACTGGCGCGGCGCGGGCTGGAAATCCGCCTGGCCGCGCATGCCGACATCGACATCGTCGGCCAGTATGGCGATGGCGCATCGGCCATCGCCGGTCTGCGCGAACACCGACCGGACCTGGTGTTCCTCGATGTGCAGATGCCGGGGATGGACGGCTTCCAGACACTGCGCGCGATTCCCGCCAGCGAGATGCCGCTGGTGGTGTTCGTCACCGCCTACGACCATTACGCCATCCGTGCCTTCGAGGCCTCCGCCACCGACTATCTGCTCAAGCCTGTGGACGATTCACGGCTGGCGCAGGCCCTGTCGCGCGTGCGCCAGGCGCGCGCGCAGCGCGAGGCCAGCGGCCATTGCGCCACCCTGCTCGGCCTGTTGGGCGAACTGAGCGGCCGTCCCCCCCTGCACCTGGACGACGCCCTCAAGCCCGATGCGCTGGATCTGCTGCGGCGCGAGGAAAAGCTCGCGATCCGCGATGGCGGCCGCACCGTGCGCGTGGACCTGCACAGCATCCGCTGGATCGATGCCGCGGGCGACTACATGTGCATCCACGTGGATGGCGAAGGCCAGACCGGCACGACCCTGATCCTGCGCGCCACCATGCGCGAGCTCGAGAAGCAGCTGGATCCGCAGCGCTTCCCGCGCATCCACCGCTCCACCATCGTCAACGCGCGGCGGGTGGTGGAGATGCGGCCGCATACCAACGGGGAAAGCTTCCTGCGGCTGGACTGCGGCCAGGAACTGAAACTGTCGCGCAGCCATCGCGACAAGCTGGCGGTGTTGCTGTAACCCGTTCTTCTGCAGGATCGACGTGAGTCGCGACCGCACGGCTGCCACTGCGATGGCGCGTGACGCGCGAATCGATCTCGACATGCCGACATCGCGCCCTCTGTCGAGGCGCGGCGAAATCCGACGCGTGCGGTCGCGACTCACGTCGCTCCTACATCAGTGCCAACCCGGCGTAACGTGGATTCTCGATCTTCGGTTCATCGCGCCCGCTCCACCACTTGCCGCAATACGGCACATGACATGACTTCCGGGCCATAACCATCACGGAAGACGCGCGCATCGTGCGCTCCGCCGAGACCAGAGCGGACCTGTACGATGAAACTCACCGAAGCCTCCCTGCGCAATCCCGCTGCCGTCGCGGTGGTCGTCGCCATGGTCTGTGCCTTCGGCCTGATGAGCCTGATGAAGCTGCCACTGCAGCTGTTCCCCGACATCGAGCGGCCGCAGATGTCGATCCAGACCGGCTGGCGCGCGGCATCGCCGCAGGAGATGGAGTCGGAGATCGTCGAACCCATCGAAGCCGTGATGCAGGGCCTGCCCGGGCTGGAGGAAATCTCCTCCAACGTCAACGCGGGCAACAGCTTCATCAACCTCACCTTCGCCGTCGGCAGCGACATGGACGCGATGCTGGTGGAGGTGCTGTCGCGCATGAACCGGCTGCAGCCGCTGCCGCGTGATGCGACACCGCCCGTGGTGCAGGCGGGCGCCGACAATGCCAACAACTCGCTCACCTATTTCTTCGTGCAGAAGCTGCCGGGCACGCGCGGCGACATCCTCGACTACCGGCAGATGATCGAGGATCGCATCGTCCCGCGCATCTCCGCGGTGCAAGGGGTGGCCGGCGTCGAGATCAACGGTGGCGCCGAGGAAGAACTGACCATCACCCTCAATCTGGAACGTGCCGCCGCGCTGGGCATCCAGATTCCCGAGGTCGCCGCCGTCGCGGCACGCGCCACCGATGTGTCCGGCGGCGTGGTAGAAGCCGGGCGGCGCGAGTACGTGCTGCGTTTCGCCGGGCGCTATTCGCCCGAGGCCCTGGGCGAGCTGATCCTGGCCTGGCGCGATGGCCGGCCGGTACGGCTTGGCGATGTCGCACGCGTCGAAGTGAAACGGCCGGAGCAGCGCTTCTTCGCCTACCAGAACGGAAACCCCGCCATCGGGCTGCGCATCCTGCGCGAGAACGGGGCCAACGTGCTGGACACGCTGGATGAAGTGAAGCGCGTCGTGGCGGACGTTCGCGAACGGGAACTGAAGCCGCTCGGGCTGGAGATCGCGCAGAGCTTCGATGCCTCGGTATTCATCAACCGCGCACTCGGCCTGCTGTCGGGCAGCCTCACCGTCGGCGTGCTGCTCGCGGTCGGCTGCCTGTGGTGGTTCCTGCGCGACGTGCGTGCCACCGCACTGATCGCGTGCGCCATTCCCATCTCGTTGCTGGCCACCTTCATCGTGCTGCAGCTCACCGGCCGCAGCCTCAACGTCATCTCGCTGGCGGGGCTCGCGTTCGCGGTCGGCATGGTGATGGATGCCGCCGTGGTCGTCGCGGAGAACATCGTGCGGCTGCGCGAGGAAGGCATGCCGGCAGCGCGCGCCGCCCTGGAGGGCACGCGCCAGGTGGGCGGCGCGCTGGTTGCGTCCACGCTCACCACCGTGGCCGTGTTCCTGCCGGTGATCTTCATGGATGACGTGGAAGGCCAGCTGTTCGCCGATCTGGCGCTGACCATCTCCATCGCGGTGGGGATCTCGCTGCTGATCGCCGTCACCGTGCTGCCCGCCGCCGCCGGCAGCTGGCTGCGCACGCGTCCCGGCGATGCCACGCAGCACCGTGCCTGGTCGCGCGTCAGCGACTGGGCGCTGCGTGTCACCGAGGGTCGCCCGCGTCAGCTTGCGTGGGTCGGCGCACTGGTGCTCGCGCCCGTGCTGCTGGCGACGCTGCTGATGCCGCAGATCGACTACCTGCCGCCGGTGAAGCGTGCTGCGGTGGATGCCTTCTTCAACTTCCCGCCCGGCATGAGCCCGGAACGCGTGAACCGCGAGATCGCCCCCGTGGTGCTCGAGCGCATGCGCCCGTACATGGAGGGCGAAAAGGGGCCGCAGCTGAGCAATTGGTACCTCAACCTGTGGCCGGGTGGTGGTTCGCTCGGCGCGCGCGTGGTCGATCCCGCCGATATCGGCGAGCTGGAACGCATCGTGCGCGACGAGATCGTCGTCGGCTTTCCGGACACGCGCGCCTTCGCCAGCGAAGGCGAACTGTTCGGCAGCTTCGGCGGATCGGCACGCGCCATCGCCATCCACCTGCAGCACAGCGATGGCGACGCACTGGCCCGGGCGGCGGAAGCAGGACGCAAGCTGCTGTCGGAGCGCTTCGCCGGCGCCAACGTGCAGGCGTGGCCCAGTGCCGATGCCGGCACGCCGGAACTGCGGGTGAATCCGAACGACCGCCGCCTGGCAGAAGCGGGCTGGCGGCGGCCCGAGCTGGGCACCGTCGTACGTGCGCTGGGTGATGGCCAGTGGCTGGGCGAGCATTTCGACGGCGACCGACGGCTCGCCATCATCCTGCGCAGCGACCGCGCCGACGATGTCGAACGGCTGGGCGCCGCACCCCTGGCGACACCCCAGGGCGGCGTACTGAGCCTGGCCGAACTCGCACAGGTGGAAACGGTGCTCGCACCCAACCAGTTGCGCCGCATCGACCGTCGCCGCACGGTGACGCTGACCGTCGATCCCCCGGCCGCGATGTCGCTGGAAGAAGCGCTGGACATCGTCAATGACGAGATCGTGCCTGCGTTGCGCGATGGACTGCCCCCCGATGCCGCCATCCGGATTTCCGGCAGTGCCGACCGGCTCGGCGAAGTGGTGCGCAGCATGGGCACGAACTTCGTGATCGCGCTGGTGGTGCTGTTCATGCTGATGGCGGCGATGTTCAAGTCGTTGCGCGACAGCGCTTTCGTCATGGCGACCCTGCCGATGGCGGTGCTCGGTGGCGTGCTGGGCCTGCGCGTGCTCGACGTGGCGGCCGGACAGACCCTGGACCTGCTGTCGATGATCGGCTTCATCATGCTGCTGGGCATGGTGATCAACAACGCCATCCTGCTGGTGGCGCAGGCGCGCGAGGCCCAGGCGGGCGGCGCATCACTGGACGAAGCGCTGAAACAGGCCCTGGACCAACGCCTGCGACCGATCCTGATCGCGGCGCTGACCGGTGTACTGGGCGCATTGCCGATGGCGATCAATCCCGGCCCCGGCGCGGTGATCTACCGCGGCCTTGCGGCGGTCTCGGTGGGCGGCGTGGCGCTGAGCCTGCTGTTCACCGTGGTGCTGGTGCCCGCCCTGCTGCGGCTGGCTGGCACACGCGCTGCCCGCGCGGATGTGCGCGACACCCCCGCCACGCCGCTTCCGTCCCCTGCAACCTGATCCCCTCCCCCTTCCTGGAAAACGACATGCGCACCCTGCACAAGACCCTGATCGCCGTCGCGCTGGCCGGCGTCCTCGCCCTCCCCCTGCTCAAGCTGGACGCCGATGCCAGCGCGCCGGTGAAGCCTGACGCACCGCCGGCCATCGTCAGCGTTGCCCCGGCGGTGACCGCGGAATTCGCGCCGCGCCACTGGTCGCCGGGCAGCGTGATCAGCCGGCAGGACGCGCGCGTCGCCAGCGAACAGGGCGGGCGCGTCGTCGAGGTGGTCGAGGTGGGCGAACGCATACGCGCCGGCCAGGCGCTGGCGGTGCTGGACGACACGGCATTGCGACTGCGCGAACAGGAAGGCCGCGCCGACCTGGCCCGCATCCAGGCCCAGCTCGACCTTGCGGCCCGGCAGGAACAGCGCTACGCGCAACTGGCCGCACAACAGAACATCGCGCGTGCGCAGTACGAACAACTGCGGGCCGATCGCGACATGCTGGTGCAGGAGCGTGCGCGCGCGCTCGCGCAACTGGCGCAGACGCGTCACCAGCGCGAGCAGATGGTGGTGCGCGCTCCGTTCACCGGGATCGTCGCCGAACGCCACACCCAACTGGGCGAATACCTGACCACCGGCGCATCCGTGGCGCGCCTGGTGGACACGGCATCGCAGGAAGTCCGTGTGCGTGCGCCGGTGGACCTGGCGCAGCACCTGGGTACGGGCACCTCGGTGCTCGTGCGTGCGGGCGACACCGAGCGCGCGTGGCCGGTGACCGCTCTGGTGCCGGTCGGCGACGAATCCTCGCGCCAGCTGGAACTGCGCATCGCCATCGATGCCACCCAGATGCCGGTGGGCAGCGCGGTGGATGTCGGACTTCCCAGCGCAGGCACGCGCAGCGTGGTCGCGGTGCCGCGCGACGCGGTGATGCTGCGTCGCGAGGGCGACTTCGTGATGCGCGTGGATGGCGCCGGCAAGGCCGAACGCCTGCCGGTGGAAACCGGCGCCGAAGTCGATGGCCTGGTGGAGGTGACCGGCGATGTGCGCGTCGGCGACCGTTTGATTGTGCGTGGCGGCGAACGCATCGAACCCGGGCAGGCGGTCAGCATCCAGCCGGCATCACTGGCGGTCGCGATGCGCTGAGCATGGTGCGAGGCGGCGCGGATCGCGGCTGGAGTTGTCCGTAACCTGGAGAGGTCCGGTCGAACGGGGTCATACCGCTTCCCCGAACAACTGGATACGGATGCACGGAGAACTTCCAGTCGCGATCCGCGTCGCTTCCCGATGATGCCCCTGACGCCCCTGTGGGAGCGACGTCGGTCGCGACTGGACAGATGCAATGCCTGATCGCGACTGACGTCGCTCCCACACCGCAGGCAGCCGCGCTTTCACCCCAAATCCATCCGGGGCAGGCACAATCCACGCATGGCCTCGTCACCCCCGCCTGCGGGCAAGCCCAAGGGCGCCGCCCCGCGCCCTGCCAACAAGCCCAACCTGCGTGAGCGCTTCGATGCGATGCGCAACCTGGCGCCGTTCCTGCGCCAGATCTGGCAGACAAGTCGTGTCCTGACCACCGCCAGCCTGGGCCTGCGCGTGATCCGCGCGCTGCTGCCCATCGTCACGCTGTACATCGGCAAGCTGATCATCGACGAAGCCATCCGCCTGGTCGGTGCCGGCGTGCCGCAGGAAGGCCTGATGGCCGCGTGGCGCAGCGGTGTGCTGGACCACCTGCTGTGGCTGCTGGCGGTGGAGTTCGCGCTGGCGATCCTGTCCGACCTGCTGGGCCGCATGGTGAGCTATGCCGACGCCCTGCTGTCGGAGCTGTTCACCAACGCCACCAGCATCCGCCTGATGGAACACGCCGCCACGCTGGACCTGGAGGACTTCGAGGATCCGGACCTGCAGGACAAGCTGGACCGCGCGCGCCGCCAGACCATGGGGCGCATGAACCTGATGAGCCAGCTGTTCGGCCAGGTGCAGGACGCCATCACCGTGGTTGGCTTCGCCGCCGGCCTGCTGGTCTACGCGCCGTGGTTGATGGTGCTGCTGGCGGTGGCGCTGATTCCCGCCTTCATCGGCGAGGCGCACTTCAATGCGGTGGGCTATTCGTTGAACTTCCAGTGGACGCCGGAGCGCCGGCAGCTGGAATACATGCGGCAGATGGGTGCCAGTGTGGAAACCGCGAAGGAGGTGAAGATCTTCAATCTCCACCGCTTCCTGATCAGCCGCTACCGCACCCTGGCGGACAAGTTCTTCATCGCCAACCGCGCGCTGGCACGCCGTCGCGCGGTGTGGGGCACCCTGCTGGCGGCGCTGGGCACGCTGGGGTACTACGTGGCCTACGGCTACATCGCCTGGCGCACGGTGCGCGGCGACTTCAGCATCGGCGACCTGACCTTCCTGGCCGGCAGCTTCCGCCGCCTGCGCCAGCTGCTGGAAGGCCTGCTGGTGGGTTTCTCGCAGGTCGCGGGCCAGGCGCTGTACCTGGACGACCTGTTTTCGTTCTTCGAGATCGAACCGGAAATCACCTCGCCCGCCGATCCCGTCCCGGTGCCGAAACCGATCACGCGCGGCTTCACCTTCGAGAACGTGGGCTTCCGCTATCCCGATGCCGAACGCTGGGCGGTGCGCGGTCTGGACTTCGAACTGCGTGCCGGCGAGGTGCTGGCGCTGGTCGGCGAGAACGGCGCCGGCAAGACCACGCTGGTCAAGCTGCTGGCGCGTTTGTACGACCCGGACGAGGGGCGCATCCTGCTGGACGGTCGCGACCTGCGTGACTACGACATCGATGAGCTGCGCGCCAACATCGGCGTGATCTTCCAGGATTTCGTCCGCTACCACCTGACCGCCGGCGAGAACATCGGCGTCGGCCAGATCGACGCGATGCACGACCAGGCCCGCATCCGCGACGCCGCCGCGCGCTCCATGGCCGACGAAGTGATCGCCGGGCTGCCCCAGGGCTACGACCAGATGATCGGCCGCCGCTTCAAGAACAGCGTGGACTTGTCCGGCGGACAATGGCAGAAGATCGCCATTGCGCGTGCATACATGCGCGATGCGCAGGTGATGATCCTGGACGAACCGACCGCCGCGCTGGACGCGCGCTCGGAGTTCGAGGTCTTCCAACGCTTCAAGGAATTGTCGGACAATCGGACCGCGGTGCTGATCTCGCACCGTTTCTCCAGCGTACGCATGGCGGACCGCATCCTGGTCCTCAATGAAGGACGCCTGGAAGCCAGCGGCACCCACGAACAACTGCTGGCCGAGGGCGGCCGTTACGCCGAACTGTTCGAACTGCAGGCCGCCGGCTACCGCTGATTATGTTCCCCACAGGAGATACGACGTTGCGCAACGCATCCCATCGACTCGCCACCGCCCTGCTTCTCGCGCTGCCCCTGGCTGCGTGCAATTCGCCCGCGAACGGTGAAGCCAAAGGCAACGCCACCGCCGCTGCGGAGCAGCCTGCGCCCGCGAGCCAGCCCGCGCAGACGCTGACCAGTGCCAAGGGCCAGGTCCGGGCCACGCAGGTGGCGGGCGGCCTGGATCATCCCTGGGGGCTCGCGTTCCTGCCCGACGGCAGCATGCTCGTCACCGAACGCAGCGGGCAGTTGCGCCGCGTCGGTGCCGACGGCGCGGTGTCCGCACCGGTCACGGGCGTGCCCAAGGTCTTCGCCACCGGCCAGGGCGGCCTGCTCGACGTGGTGCCCGCGCCGGATTTCGCCACCAGCCAGCGCATCTACCTGAGCTATGCCGAGCCGGGCGACAACGGTACCGCAGGCACCGCAGTGGCCTACGGCACGCTGGCCGACGGCGCGCTCGCCGACGTCAAGGTGATCTACCGCCAGGAACCGAAGGTCGATGGCCCGAACCACTTCGGCTCGCGCCTGGTCTTCGATGATGCCGGCCACCTCTTCATCAGCCAGGGCGAGCGCAACAAGCGCGCGATGTCGCAGGAACTCGACAAGCTGCAGGGCAAGCTGGTGCGCCTCAACCTGGACGGCAGCGTGCCGCAGGACAATCCCTTCGTCGGCCAATCCGGCGCGCGTGCGGAAATCTGGAGCTACGGCCACCGCAACATGCAGGGCATGGCGCGCGACCCGCGCACCGGCACGCTCTGGCAGAGTGAGCATGGCCCGCGCGGTGGCGACGAGATCAACCTGCCCCAGCCTGGAAAGAACTATGGCTGGCCGGTCATCACCCACGGCATCAATTATTCCGGCCAGCCGATTCCGGAGGCGGAAGGCAAGGCGAAGGACGGCATGGAACAACCGCACCACCTGTGGGAGAAATCCCCCGGCGTGTCCGGCATGGCGTTCTATACCGGACGCCCGGAGAGCCCCTGGAACGACAGCCTGTTCCTCGGCTCGCTGGCCGAACGCAACCTGATCCGCCTGACCCTGGACGGCGACAAGATCGTCGGCGAAGAACGCCTGCTCAACGAGATCGGCGAGCGTGTGCGCGACGTCCGCGTCGGGCCGGACGGCAACGTCTACGTGGTCACCGACGAAGACGACGGCAAGATCTGGCGGGTCGAACCGCCGAAGGCGCCGTGAGGAGTAGCCAGTGATCAAACACCTCCTGCTCGCATTCGGATTGTGCTGCGCCCCTGCGGCGCACGCACAGGCAACGCTCGATTACACACAAGCCAAGCAACGCGCGGATGCCGACGAAGCCGCGCTGGCTCCGGAGCAGGCGGCATCGCTGCGCGATGCGCAGGCCGTCGCGCTCGATGCCGGCGTCAGCGCATGCGCGACCCCCACGGCGGACACCTCGCCGTTCGTGATCGTGGCGGAGCTGGACGCCACCGGCAAGGTGGTACGCACGTGGCGGGAAGGCGCGACGCCCCTGGCGATCTGCGTGCAGAAGCAGATCGCGGGCAAGACGCTGTCGGCGCCACGGCGCGCGCCTTTCTTCACTTCGTTCGAGTTGAGTTTCACACCATGAGCGACGGCACCGACATCAATGCCCTGCTGCGCGCGCGCCTGCCTGCCGGCGCACCCCTGCAGATTCCGCCGCCGTGCCTGCTCGACATGCAGGGCGAGCCGGTCGCCTACGTGGAAGGCGAATCGCTGGCGATGCGTTTTCCCGTGCTGCCCCGCTACCAGAACCCGATCGGCCACATGCAGGGGGGCTTCATCGTCGCCGCGCTGGACAACACGCTGGGCCCGTTCTCGTACCTGATCGCGCCGCCCAGCGTCACGACCTCGCTCAACACGCAGTATTTGCGCCCGGTGACACCGGACATGCCGCACATCACCTGCCATGCGCGGTTGGTCGAACGCACGCGCAATCAATTGTTCCTCGCGGGCGAGGTGCGTGACGACGCGGGCCGCGTGCTGGTGATGTGCCAGGCGGTGTGCCAGATCCTCCCGCAGAAAAGCGCCTGACCTGTTTGACCTACCTGCGCTTGAAGCCCTGCGCTTGAAGCCCCTCTCCCTGCGGCGACCGAAGGAAGTCCCTGTGGGAGAGAGGGGTTGGGGTGAGTGGCAACGAAGACGACACACCTGATGTCGCGCGATTCGACAACAACCGCCGCGAGCGCGATATCCACACGCGCCCATGAGCCTATTGGGCTCATGAGTCTGCTGGGAAATGGCTGTGGGTTTAGGCATGGTGCCGCTCGCCGGGGGGGGCCTGCTTTTCTTTGCTTGTGCAAAGAAAAGTAGGCAAAAGAAACACCCCCCGGCGGTCCGCCCGCCGCTGCGCGGCGGGTGCGCAGTCCCGGCGGGAATTTTCGGACGGGGCCTCCTGACCCGGCCGAAAACGGCGCACATCCTTGTGCGCCGCCCTGCGGGTTTTGCCCGCCGTGACTGCCGGACCTTAAGGGGCCCCAAGAGCCGCGCCTGACAGATCGACGAGCACCGTGGCTTTGCTCTCGCTCCTGCCTTCGGGCCTCCATGAGGCACGGCGAGTGGGCCGGGTAAAACCCGAAGGGCGCCGCCCCGGATGGGCGGCGTTTTCGTATGGCACAAGGATGTGCCTTACGAAAATTCCCGGGCCGCTCGCGGACCCGGAGCGAAGCGCAGGGCGTGCCGCTTGGGGTGTGTTTCTTTGCTTCTTTCTTTGCACAAGCAAAGAAAGAAGGCCTCCGCGGCGAGCGGCACCATGCATGAAGCGCGTGAACGCATACGACGAGGAAACGTCTTGCGCTCAGACATGATGAGCGCATCGCGCTCATGGTGGGTGTTGATGGTTTCGGAGTAGCCGGGACATACGGGCTTCGTTGCCCCTCACCCCAACCCCTCTCCCGCAGGGAGAGGGGCTCAACTCAGCGCAGCTCGAACCTGTCCGCATCCAGCATCGCCGGGAACCGCTCCCGGTGCGCCAACAGCGCCTCCGCCGAGATCGTCGACGTCGTCACTCCCTCGCCTGCCGGCAACTCCACCACCGGCTGCCCCAGGAAATCGATCACCGCACTGTCGCCGCTGTATTCGTGCCCATTGCCATCCGTGCCCGCACGATTGACCGCCGCGACGTAGCAGAGATTCTCGATCGCCCGCGCGCGCAACAGCGTCTTCCACGGATACGCACGCGCCGCCGGCCAGTTCGCGACGAATATCTGCAGATCGAAGTCGAGCTGGCCCGGGCGCTCCACGTCATAACGATTGCGCGCGAACACCGGGAAACGCAGGTCGTAACAGACCAGCGGATTGATCCGCCAGCCCTTCCATTCCACCGTCAGGCGCCCGCTGCCGGCCGCATAACGCTTGTGCTCGTTCGCATAGCGGAACAGATGCCGCTTGTCGTAGTGCTGCAGCGCGCCGTCGGGCGTGGCGAACAGCAGACGATTGAACACCCCCTCCGAGGTGCGCAGCTGCACGCTGCCGGTAACCGCGGCACCCAGGGTCCCGGCCTGCTCGCGGATCCACGCCACCGTGGCGCCGTCCATGCCCTCGGCCTGGTCGATGGCCTCGTTGCTGAAACCGCTGGTGAACGTCTCCGGCAGGATCACCAGATCGGTCTGTCCCGCGAGCGGCGCGATCAGCCCGCCGTAGTAGTCGCGGTTGCCCGCCGGATCGTGCCAGCGGGTTTCGCCCTGGATCAGGGAAATGCGCAGGTCCTGCATGGTGTCGGTGTTCCTGATCCTGTCGAAAGGACGTGCATTGTAGGAGGGGCTTCAGCCCCGACGCTTCTCCGTCAGCCTTCCGGATACTCCGGCAAAGGCGTCGGGGCTGAAGCCCCTCCTACAGGGCTCAGAGTTTCTTCAACCTTGCGATCGCCGCATCCAGCGTCGCCTCGTTCTTGGCGAAGCACAGGCGCGCCAGGCGCTGGCCCGCCGGAGGCTTTTCGTAGAACGGCGACAGCGGGATCGCAGTGACGCCGTGCTCCACGGTCAGCCACTTCACGAACTCGGTATCCGGCAGGTCACTGACGGCGGAATAGTCCACCAGTTGGAAGTAACCACCCGGCACCGGCAACGGTTTGAACTTCGTGCCCAGCAGCTGTTCGCGGAAACGGTCGCGCTTGTCCTGGTAGAACGCACCCAGCTGCTCGTAGTGTTCCGGCTCGTCGCGGATCATCGCGGCGAAGGCGAACTGCGCCGGCGCGAAGGTGCAGAACACGTTGTACTGGTGCACCTTGCGGAACTCCGCCGTCAGCGCCGGCGGTGCGACGGCATAGCCGATCTTCCAACCCGTGCAGTGGTAGGTCTTGCCGAAGCTGGACACCACGAACGCACGCGCGGCCAGCTCGGGGTAGCGCAGGATCGACTCGTGGCGACGCCCGTCGAACACGATGTGCTCGTACACCTCATCGGAGATCAGGTAGATGCCGGTGCCTTCCAGCAGCGCGGCCAGTGCGCGGATGTCGGCGGCGTCGAACATCGCGCCGGACGGGTTGTGCGGGCTGTTGATGATCAGCAGGCGCGTCTTCGGGGTGATGGCCGCGCGCACGCGGTCCCAGTCCACGGCGAAGGTCTGCGGATCCAGCGGGACATGCACGGCACGCGCGCCGGCCAGGTCGATGGCGGGCTCGTAGCTGTCGTAGGCCGGGTCCAGCACGATGACCTCTTCGCCCGGGCGCACTACCGCATGGATGGCGTTGAACAACGCCTCGGTAGCACCACTGGTCACGGTGATCTCGGTGTCGGGATCCACCTCGCGGCCGTAGCAGCGCAGCGCCTTCTCGGCGATGGCCTGGCGCAGCGGCGCCACGCCCGTCATCGGTGCGTACTGGTTGTGGCCGGCCCGCATGGCGGCATCCAGTTCGTCCACCAGCCGCGGCGGCACCGCGAAATCCGGGAAACCCTGCCCCAGGTTGACCGCGCCATGTTCGGCGGCCAGTTGCGACATCACGGTGAAGATGGTGGTGCCCACCTTGGGCAGCTTGGTCTGGGGCTGGAACATCCCGGGTCAGGCACTCGATGAAGGGGAAGGCGGAGTGTACGCGCTCCGCTTTACGCGCGATGATGCGGCCATGGGCGACTCCCGCGATCCCGACGCCATCGACCAGGTTCCCGAGGCCGAACGGGCGCGTCTGGCCACCGCGTGGGCAGCCGCGCATTACTTCGTGGCGGTGGGGCGGCAGGAATGGCTGTTCCGCACCGGCCTGACCGCAGCGGATGTCGAGCGGCAGATCATGGCGACCCGCTATCTGTTCATCACCGCATGGAATCCCCCGCCCGGCGACACCTCGCGCCCGCTCAATGACGCCGCGCAGGAACGCCTGCATGCCCGCGTGCAGGCGCTGGGCCTGTCCTTCCATCCCGCGCTGGGCTGCAACAGCCAGGGCGGCATGGTGGAACACGGGTGCCTGGTGCTGGATGCCACTCCGGAGCAGGCCGATGCCCTGGCCCGCGAGTTCGGCCAGGGCGGCACCCTGTTCTGGCAGGCCGGCGAACCCGTCCGCCTGCGCATGATGTGGCCGCGACCGGCGCAGGCCGACGGCGACCCGCATACCGACTGGGTGGGCTGAGCCTGTCGGGGTCCGGGGCGCGACCGTCTGTCGCAGGCGGCCGGCCCGGCGCCTCCGCTTACAATGCGCGGCTGAGCCCCCAGGACACCCAGCCTCCCGCCCGGGAACGCCCGATCCGATGACCGACGCCGCTCCCCGCCATCCGCCGTTGCTGGCCGCCCGCGCCTTGGCGTTCTCGCGCAATGACGAGCCGGTGTTCGGGCCGCTGGACTTCGCCGTGGACGCAGGCGAGGCGCTGCTGGTGCAGGGCGGCAATGGCGTCGGCAAGACCACCCTGCTGCGCGTCCTGGCCGGCCTGCTGCGGGCCGATACGGGCCACATCGACATCGACGGCCAGCCCGCCGGCCCGGCGCGTCGCGCCCACGCGATGGCCTACCTCGGCCACCTGCCGGCGCTGAAGGCGGACCTGAACGCGCTGGAGAACCTCAACTTCCTCTGCGGCCTGCACGGTCGCCGCGCGCGGCAGATGCCGGGCAATGCCCTGGCGATGGTCGGCCTGGCCGGCTACGAGGACGCGCTGGCGCGGCAGCTCTCCGCCGGCCAGAAGAAGCGGCTGTCGCTGGCGCGCCTGTGGCTGTCGCCGTCGCCGCTGTGGCTGCTCGACGAGCCCTACGCCAACCTCGACCTGGACGGCATCACCCTGGTCAACCGGATGATCTCCGCGCACCTGCGCGACGGCGGCGCTGCGCTGGTGACCACGCACGGCGCGTATGCCGCGCCACCGGTGCAGACCCGCATGCTGCTGCTGGAGCGGGGAGACGCGACATGAGTCCGATGGCTGTGTCCTCGAACCCGCCGCACCCCGCCCTTTCCCCCGCAAGCGGTGGACGGGGTTGCTTCACGGGAGCTCGCGCATGAGCACCGCGCCCTCGCTCCTCCAGACCGCCCGCGCGCTGATCACGCGCGACGTGCAACTGCTGTGGCGCCGCCGTGGCGATGCACTGCAGCCTGCCCTGTTCGCCATGCTGGTGGTCGTCTTGTTCGCACTCGGCCTGGGCACCGCGCCGCAGGCGCTGTCGAAGGTGGCGCCGGCGGTGCTGTGGGTCGCCGTGCTGCTGGCCGGCCTGCTGTCGCTGGACACGCTGTTCCGTGGCGATGCGGAAGATGGTTCGCTCGAACAATGGATCCTCGCGCCGGTGCCGCTGGCGTGGCTGGTGCTGGTGCGCGTGCTGACCCACTGGGCCACCACCGCCCTGCCCCTGGTGCTGGTGACGCCGCTGCTGGGCGAGATGCTGCACCTGCCGCGCAGCGACCTGCCGATGCTGCTGGCCACGCTCGCGCTGGGCACGCCGCTGCTGAGCCTGCTGGGCGCCGTGGTGGCCGCGCTGACGGTGGGCATGAGGCGCTCTGGTATCCTTGTCGCCCTGCTGGCGTTGCCGTTGTACGTGCCCGTGCTGGTGTTCGGCGCAGGGGCCGTGACCGCCAGCGCACAAGGGCTGGATGCTTCCGGCGCCCTCCTCTGGCTGGCCGCCGGCCTGCTGCTCTCGCTGCTGCTGGCGCCGCTGGCCGCCGCCGCGGCGATCCGCATCGCCCTGACCTGAAGACCGCCGCCGCATGAATCCTCTCGTCCGCTGGTTCCACCAACTCGGCTCACCGCCCTACTTCGACCGCTTCGCCGCGCGCTGGACGCCGTGGTGCTACCTGGCGGCGCTCGTGCTGTTCGGCGTGGGCCTGTGGCAGGCGCTGTTCGTGGTGCCGGCCGACTACCAGCAGGGCGACAGCTTCCGGATCCTGTACATCCACGTGCCCAGCGCGTGGATGAGCATGTTCGTGTTCGGCCTGATGGCGTTCTATGCCGCCATCGCGCTGGTCTGGCGCATCAAGCTGTGCGAGATCCTGGCGATGGCCTGCGCGCCCACCGGCGCCGCGTTCACCGTCATCACCCTGGCCACCGGCAGCATCTGGGGCAAGCCGATGTGGGGCACCTGGTGGGACTGGGATCCGCGCCTGACCACCGAACTGATCCTGCTGTTCCTCTATCTCGGCGTGATGGGCCTGTACGGCGCCATCGACGACCGCCGCAGCGCGGCGCGTGCGGCCGGCCTGCTGGCCATCGTCGGCGTGGCGCTGCTGCCGGTGATCCGCTACTCGGTGGTGTGGTGGAACTCGCTGCACCAGGGCCAGACCATCCGCGTGTTCGGCGAGTCCAGCATGGACGACAGCATGCTGCTGCCGCTGGTACTGATGGTGATCGCCACCAAGTTCTGGTTCGCCGGCTCGCTGCTGGCGCGCGCGCGCGCCGACAACCTGCACCGCGAAGCCGGCAAGGCCTGGGTGGCGAAACTCGCGTCGGACGGAGCCGCCCCATGAGCTATCTGGAATACGTCATCGGCGCCTACGCCGTGTTCGCCGCCGTGCTGGCCTGGGACTTCATCGCCCCGCGCCTGCAGGTGCGCCGCGAACTGCGCGCCGCCCGCCTGCGCGTCGCACGCGATTCGCGCCGCAACGCCGCCCCCACCGACCTGGAACGCTGACCGATGAATCCCGTGCGACGCCGTCGCCTGCTGTTCGTGCTGCTCGCCGTCGTGGTGGCCGGCATCGCCACCGCGCTGATTGCGATGGCCCTGCAGCGCAACGTGGCCTACCTGTACACACCGGCCGAAGTGTTGCGCGGTGATGCCAAGCAGTCCCGCTTCCGGCTGGGCGGCATGGTGGAAAAGAACTCGTTCAAGCGCGAAGCCGGCTCGCTGACCTCGCACTTCCGCGTGACCGATGGCGACGCGCAGCTGACGGTGCGCTACGACAAGATCCTCCCGGACCTGTTCCGCGAGGGACAGGCCGTGGTCGCCACCGGCACCCTGCAGGATGGCGTGTTCGTGGCCGAGGACGTGCTGGCCAAGCACGACGAGGCGTACATGCCGAAGGAAGTCGCCGACAAGATGGGCAAGGCGCACCAGAAGCACGACGTGCCTGCAGCACCTGCGGGGTCGGCGAATTGATCGCCGCTGCCATCGCCGTTTCCCTTCTCCCCGCGCGCGGGGAGAAGGTGCCCGGAGGGCGGATGAGGGGCGCTTTTCCTGTCATTCGCCGTCCTCGTGCCCTGCGCTTGTTGACGCTTCCCGCGTGGTCGACACCCCACACCTCCGCTCGCCCCTCACCCGCCTTCGGCACCCTCTCCCCGCTGCGCAGGGAGAGGGACTCGAACGCACGACGCTCTCGAAGAGTGCAAACCGCCACACCCCTTCCCGACCATGCTGTTCCTCTCCTTCTCCCCGCCTGCGGGGAGAAGATGGCCGGAGGCCGGATGAGGGGCGCTTTTGCTTCCGTGCGTACAGGAATGGATGACTGATGCTGCCTGAACTCGGACAAATCGCGCTGATCCTGGCACTGCTGGTGGCGATGCTGCAGGCGGTGCTGCCTCTGGCCGGCGCGCAGCGCGGCAAGGCGTCATGGATGGAAGTCGCGCGCCCGGCGGCCTACGCACAGCTGTGGCTGGTGATGCTGGCCTTCATCGCGCTGACGGTAGCCTTCGTGCAGCAGGACTTCTCGGTCAAGTACGTGGCGGGCAACTCCAACTCGCTGCTGCCGATGGTCTATCGCTACACCGCAGTGTGGGGCTCGCACGAAGGCTCGCTGCTGTTGTGGGCGCTGGTGCTGGCGATCTGGACCGGCGCCGTGGCGCTGTTCTCGCGCGGTCTTCCGGACGTGGTGATGGCGCGCGTGCTCGGCGTGATGGGCGTGGTCGCCATCGGCTTCCTCGCCTTCCTGATCTTCACCTCCAACCCCTTCATCCGCCTGCTGCCGTCGCCCGGCGAAGGCCGCGACCTCAACCCGCTGCTGCAGGATCCGGGGATGATCATCCATCCGCCGCTGCTGTACGTGGGCTACGTCGGGTTCGTGGTGCCGTTCGCGTTCGCCATCGCCGCGCTGCTCGACGGCCACGTGGACGCACGTTGGCTGCGCTGGACGCGGCCGTGGACGAACGTCGCCTGGGGTTTCCTCACCCTCGGCATCGCGCTGGGCAGCTGGTGGGCGTACTACGAACTGGGCTGGGGCGGCTGGTGGTTCTGGGATCCGGTCGAGAACGCCAGCTTCATGCCCTGGCTGGTGGGCGCGGCACTGATCCATTCGCAGGCGGTCACCGAGAAGCGCGGCGCGTTCCGGGGCTGGACGCTGCTGCTCGCCATCGCCGCGTTCTCGCTGTCGCTGCTGGGCACGTTCCTGGTGCGCTCCGGCGTGCTGACCAGCGTGCACGCCTTCGCCGCCGATCCCACCCGTGGCCTGTTCGTGCTGATCTTCCTGGGCGTGGTGATCGGCAGTTCGCTGCTGCTGTACGCCTGGCGCGCACCGCAGCTGTCCGAGGGCGAATCGGAGAAGTCGTACTTCGCCGCCAATTCGCGCGAGACGCTGCTGCTGGCCAACAACCTGCTGCTCGCCGCCGCCTGCGCGATGGTGCTGCTGGGCACGCTGTACCCGCTGATCGCCGACGCGCTGGAACTGGGCAAGATCTCGGTCGGCCCGCCGTACTTCAGCCTGCTTTTCATCGTACTGATGGCGCCGCTGGTGGCACTGGTGCCGTTCGGGCCGATCACCAAGTGGCAGCGCGAGAACCTGCGCAAGCCGCTCGCCATGCTGCTGCCGTGGGCCGGGCTGGCGATCGCACTGGCCGTCATCGCCTGGTTCGTGGCGCCCCAAGGCAAGCTGAAAGCCGCCGCCGGCATCCTCGGTGCGGCGTGGGTTGGCCTGGGCACGTTGCGCTTCGTCTGGTCGCGCCTGCGCGCGAACGGCCGTTTCACTCCTGAGATGCTGGGCATGACGCTGGCGCACACCGGCATCGCCGTGTTCCTGGTCGGCGCGCTGCTGGTGGAGGCGCTCAACGTGCAGCGCGAACTGGCGGTGAAGCCCGGCCAGACGGTCGAGGTCGGCCGCTGGGGCTTCCACTTCCAGGGCGTCGATGAAACCCAGGGACCGAACTACCTCTCCGACCGGGGTCACGTGCAGGTACTGCGCGATGGCAAGCCGGTGACGTTGCTGCATCCGGAGAAACGCGCGTACGCCAGCGGTGGCCAGGTGATGACCGAGGCCGGCATCCGGCCCGGGGTGCTCGGCGATGTCTATGTCGCCATCGGCGAACCGCTCGGCGACGGCGCCTGGGCGCTGCGCGTGCACATCAAGCCCTTCGTCCGCTGGATCTGGCTGGGCGCCGCCCTGATGGCGCTGGGCGGCTTCGTCACCGCCGCCGACCGCCGGTTCCGCAACCACCGCAAGCCCGAGGCCAATCCCGCATGAGCAACGCGTCCGAACTCCCGCCGTCGCCGCCGCGCTCGCGTGGCGCGATGACCTTCGCGCTGATCATCATCGGCCTGTTCTTCATCGGCCTGATGGGCCTGCTGTACTACGGCGTGAAGCAGTCCGACCGTGCCGGCCGCGATGCCCTGCCCTCGCCACTGATCGGCAAGCCGTCGCCGGCCTTCGACCTGCCACTGCTGCACGAGCCCGGCAAGCGCGTGACCAACGCCGACCTCAAGGGGCAGCCCTACGTGATGAACGTATGGGGCAGCTGGTGCCCGGAATGCCGCGTGGAGCATCCCATCCTGACGAAGTTCGCGCTGACCAAGCGCGTGCGCTTCATCGGCTACAACCTCAAGGATGAGCGCCAGGATGCGCTGCGCTGGCTGGAGCAGTTCGGCAATCCGTACATGATGGTCATCGCCGACATCGAAGGCCGCGCGGCGATCGACTGGGGCATCTACGGCGCGCCGGAAACCTTCCTCGTCGACGGCAACGGCGTGATCCGCTGGAAGCACGTCGGCGCCATCGACCAGGCCATCATCGACCACCAGTTGATCCCCGCGCTGGAAAAAATCGAAGCCGGCCGATGAACGCGTCTCCGATGCTCCTGCTGCGCGCTCTGCTGCTGGCCCTGCTGGTCGCCGTCGCCGCGCCCTCCTTCGCCCAGGCCAGCGACCCCACGCCGCTGCAGTTCCGGGATACCGCCGAGGAAGCCCGCTTCCACACGCTGACCGCCGAACTGCGCTGCGTGATGTGCCAGAACCAGTCGCTGGCCGATTCCAACGCGCAGATCGCGCACGACCTGCGGCGTGAGGTGCTCGACCTGATGCGCCAGGGCAAGGACGACGCGCAGGTGAAGCAGTTCCTGGTCGATCGCTACGGCGAGTTCGTGCTGTACAAGCCGGAGATGGCACCGGGCACCTACGTGCTGTGGTTCGGGCCGCTGCTGCTGTTGCTGGCCGGCGGCGTGTGGGTCGGCCGGATCGTCGCCAAGCGCGCGAAGCAACCCGCGCCGACCACCGACGACGACAACCAGGAGTGGTGATGACCACCTTCGTGATCCTCTCCATCGTGCTTTCCGCCGCCGTGCTGCTGGCGGTGCTGTGGCCGCTGTGGCGCGATGCGCGCGGGCTGGTGCTGGGTGGCGTCGCCGCGCTCGGCATCGCCACGTTCGCGCTGTACCGCGTGGTGGGCACGCCTGCCGCGCTGTCGCCGCAGGCCACCGCCACGATGCCCACGACGCTGGACGATGCCGTGACCCAGCTCGAAGCCGAGCTCGCGAAGCAGCCCAACGAACCGGAAGGCTGGCGCCTGCTGGGCAAGTCCTACGCGGCGCTGCAACGTTACGACGACGCGCAGAAAGCCTTCGAGCGCGCCGTGCAGCTGCTGCCCACCGACGCCGACCTGCTGGTCGAAACCGCGCAGGCGCGCCTGTTCAACAATGCCGAACGCAAGCTCGACGCGCAGTCGATGGCACTGCTGGACAAGGCCATCGCCATCAATCCCGATCACCAGCGCGCGCTGTGGTTCCTCGGCCTCGCGCAGCGGCAGGAAGGCAAGCACGCCGAGGCGGCGAAGACCTGGGAACCCCTGCTGGCCAAGGTCGACCCCAACACGGCCGCCACCCTGCGCACGCAGATCAACGAAGCCCGTGCCGACGCCGGCCTGCCGCCACTTGCCGACACTGCGCCTGTCACCGCCGCGGCACCTGCATTGCTCACCGTCACCGTTGAGCTGGCCCCGGCACTGAAGGACAAGCTGGCACCGGGCGACACGCTGTTCGTGTTCGCCCGCCAGATGGGCGGCCCGCCGATGCCGGTCGCCGCCAAGCGCCTGCCGGTAGATACCTTCCCGGTGACCGTGCCGCTCGGCGACGGCGACAGCCCCATGCCCACGCTCAAGCTGTCGCAGCTGCCGCAGGTGCATCTGGTCGCCCGCATCGCAAAGGGCAGCGGCCCCGCCGCCCAGACCGGCGATCTGGAAGCCGCTGCCGTCACTGCCGACGTCAAGACCGGCAACAGCTACACGCTGACGATTGATCGCGTGGTGCCGTAAGGCCACGCCATACCGCGCTGCCGCTTCTCCTTCTCCCTGCGCAGCGGGGAGAAGGTGCCGAAGGCGGATGAGGGGCGCTCTTCGCGCGAACCCTCCGCCTCGCGTTATTGAGGCACGTTGACCGCTGATCGTAACGCCGGCATCCCCACTCCGTCCGCCCCTCACCCGCCCGTTGGGCACCCTCTCCCCGCTGCGCAGGGCGAGGGATACGGATGCTGCGTTGCGATGTATCCGTGCCCTGCCTGCATCTGCATGACATGGCATCGATAAACCGCCTTCCCTACACTCTGGCGATGATCCATCTCCCGCTCACTGCATGAAGCGCGCACGCGTCGTGTCACGGCTAGCTCTCTGGCTCTCCGCACCTGCGCTGCTCGGACTGCTGCTCCCGCTGCAACGCGCATGGATGCCGGGCCAAGGATCCATTGGCTGGGCGCTGGACCTGTTCGCGCACTGGCAGCCGCTCTATGGCGCAGCCTGGCTGATCGCCTGCCTGCTCGGCGCCCTACGCGACAGGCGCTGGCTCCTCGGCCTGCCACTGCTTGCTATGCCATGGCTTACCGCAAGTCCCGTCGCGCCGCACTCGGACGAGCCTCCACATCTCCTGGTCGCGGTCGCCAACGTCAACATCCATCAGCGCGATCCCGGCGCGCTGCTCGCCTGGCTGCGACAGAAGCCGGCCAATCTCGTGGTGCTGACCGAGTTGTCGCCCTACTACGCTGAGGCGCTGGAAGATCGGAAATACGGCGGATTCGTCCACCAAGCGCTGCATCCGCTCGCGTCGCCGCCAGGCCTTGGGGTGTTGTCCGACCGTCCTCTCCGCAACGTGCGCGTGCTGCCCGACGGACTGGGTGCGCTGCGAATGGAGGCCGATCTCGATATCGGCGGCCGCACCGTCCACTTTATCGCCGCGCATCCCAAGCCGCCCATGGCCACGCGCAAGTACCACGCGCGTGATCAGTTGCTGCGGGAACTCGCCACGACTGCCGCCACGCGGCCGACAATCGTCGCCGGCGACCTCAATGCCACGCCATGGTCCAGCGCACTGCTGGGCAGCGACATGCGCTCGCTGCGACGCGCTACCGGCTGGACACCCACCTATCCCAGCGAGGGCGGCGGCATGTTCGGCATCGGTATCGACCATGTCCTGGTCTCACCAGAGTTCGCACGCACCTGGGCGGAACGCGGCCCCGATATCGGTTCTGACCACCTGCCCTTGCGTGCCGGGCTGCGCTGGAAGGGCGAATAGCGTCGCCCGGATCGCTACACTTCACCCATGACCGAATTCATCCCCCCCGGCACGCGCTTCCATCCCCTGCCCTCGCCGTTCCGCATGAAGCGCGGCGGTGCGCTGCACGGGGCGCGGATGGCGTATGAAACCTGGGGCACCTTGAACGAGCGCCGCGACAACGCGGTGCTGATCGTCACCGGGCTGTCGCCGGACGCGCATGCGGCGCGCAATCCGGGCAACGAGGCTGAGGGCTGGTGGGAGGGGATGCTCGGCCCCGGCAAGCCGATCGACACCGACCGCTGGTTCGTGGTCTGCGTGAACTCGCTCGGCAGCTGCAAGGGCTCAACGGGCCCGGCATCGGTGAATCCGGATACAAGCGGCCTCTACCGCCTCGACTTCCCCGAGCTGTCGGTGGAAGACGGCGCCAACGCGGCCTTCGACGTGGTGCGCGGGCTGGGCATCGAGCAGTTGGCCTGCATCATCGGCAACTCGATGGGCGGGATGACGGCACTGGCCTACCTGCTGCTGCACCCGGGCGCGGCGCGGACGCACATCAACATCTCGGGCAGTGCGCAGGCGCTGCCGTTCTCCATCGCGATCCGTTCGCTGCAGCGCGAGGCGATCCGGCTGGATCCGCAATGGAACCATGGCCAGTACGACGACGAGACCTATCCGGAATCCGGCATGCGGATGGCGCGCAAGCTGGGCGTGATCACTTACCGTTCGGCGTTGGAGTGGGATGGCCGCTTCGGTCGCGTGCGACTCGAATCGGACCGTCCGGACGAGGAGCCGTTCGGGCTTGAGTTCCAGGTGGAGAGTTACCTGGAAGGCCATGCGCGCCGCTTCGTGCGCCGCTTCGATCCCAACTGCTATCTCTATCTCAGCCGGTCGATGGACTGGTTCGACCTGGCGGAATACGCAGGCGAGGACCGCGCGGACAGCGACGTGATGAAGGGGCTGGCCAGGATACGCGTGCAGCGTGCGCTGGCGATCGGGGCGGCCACCGACATCCTGTTCCCGCTGCAACAGCAGCAGCAGATCGCTGAGGGGCTGGCGGCCGGCGGCGCGCAGGCGGAGTTCCTGCCGCTGGAATCGCCGCAGGGGCATGACGCCTTCCTGGTGGATTTCGAGCGGTTCGGACCCGCAGTGGCAGGGTTTCTGGCGGAGATCTGAGCCCTCGCTGTTCCCTTCTCCCCGCGCAGCGGGGAGAAGGTGCCGAAGGCGGATGAGGGGCGAGCGCGGCAAACACTCGAGCGCACACCTGTCCGGTCTCCGTTCGCCCCTCACCCGCCCGCTGGGCACCCTCTCCCCGCTGGGCGGGGCGAGGGGGAACGGCCAACCCATCCCGCACCGCACGACGCCCTCCCCGCTCCACGCGGCTAAAATGGGCCCACACTTCCACCGGGCTCGCCCCATGACCCTCGATTTCCCCGGCGCCGACAAGCTGATCGCGTCGCTGGACGCCGCCGTCGCCCTCGGCGACGACCGTGCCGTCACCGATGCGCTGCGCAAGTCGCTGTGCGAACTGATCTGCGACGAGGACGTGCATCTGCCGTCCTGCGTGCTGGAGCCGATCTCCGACCATTACGCGCGCCGCGAGCTGTACACCAGCCCTGAGCATGGTTACAGCGTGATCGCGATGACGTGGGGCCCGGGCCAGGGCACGAAGATCCATGATCATTCGGGTATGTGGTGCGTGGAGGGCGTGTGGCGCGGGCGGCTGGAGATCACGCAGTACGAGCTGGCGGAGCACGATGATGTGCGTTATCGCTTCGTGCCGGCGGGCACCATCGAGGCCGGTACGGGCTCGGCGGGCAGCCTGATCCCGCCGCACGAGTACCACACCATCCGCAATCCGAGCGACAAGGCGATCGCGGTGAGCCTGCATGTGTACCAGCGCACGATGGTCCGCTGCGGGATCTTCACACCGGAGGAAGAGGCTGGCACGGACGGCTGGCAGCGTCGCGGCGAGCGGTTGCTGGGCACGGACCAGGTCAACTGAGACGGTCTGGGTCCGCGCCCCTGTCGGTGGGGCCCCGGGCTCGGCTATACTCCCCATCCGCGCCGAAGTGGCGGAATGGTAGACGCAGCGGACTCAAAATCCGCCGCCCTTAAAAGCGTGTGGGTTCGAGTCCCACCTTCGGCACCAATAAAATCAAGTAGTTACATCGCTTGAGTTGCAAGCTGGCGTGGCCCATGGGACAACTATGGGACACACCAGCCAACTCTAGCCAATGGCGACTATTGAAAAGCGCACCGCAGCGGACGGCTCCACCAGCTATCGGGTGAAGGTCCGACTACGCGGAGAACGCCCCAGGTCGCGCACCTTCAAGCGCATCACAGACGCGAAAGCATGGGCGGCTAAGGTTGAGTCTGACCTTGGTCACGGCGTCTACGTGCCCACGACGGCCGACCGGCGCACCACCCTCGCCGATCTCATCGACCGTTACGTGTCGGACTACCTGCCGATCAAGGCAAACAATCGCGATAGCGCCGGCCAGGAAACGATGCTGGCATGGTGGAAAGAGGCATACGGGTTCGTCACGCTCGACAAGCTGCAACCCGCCGTGTTCGCAGAAGCACGCGGCAAGCTGGCGAAGCGCACTAACCGATATGGCGACCCTCTTAGCGGCGCGACGATCAATCGCTATCTCGCTGCCATTAGCAGCGTCTGCAAGTGGGCTTGGAAGGAATTGCATGCACTGCAATCCAATCCTGTCCTAAGTGTCAGCAAAGCGGCAGAGAGCGAAGGTGTCATTCGCTTCCTCTCCGACGATGAGCGCAAGGCACTGTTCAAGGCGTGCAAGGCGCATCCCAATCTCAACATTCGCACGGCAGTCATCCTCACGCTGGCGACTGGCGCGCGCTATTCCAATATCCGCTACCTGAAGTGGGATGACGTGGACATGGCGAACTGGCGCTTGCGGTTCACCGACACGAAGAACGGTGAGCCTCGCTACATCCCTGTTGTTGGCGCTGCACAGAACGCACTTCAGGAACACTACGACGCCGACCCAACGGGAGAGGGATGGGTTTTCAAAGGACAGCGCGACTCGTCACCGGCCGACTTTGAGAAGCACTGGCGCGAGGTGCGCGACGCTGCTGGCCTTGAGAACTTCCGCTTTCACGATCTACGCCACACCACGGCAAGCTATCTCACGCAGAACGGCGCAGGACTCGCACAGGTTGCGGATGCACTGGGACACAAGACGCTTGCAATGGCTAAACGCTACTCGCACCAGTCCGGCGAGCATGTGCGTGCAACGCTCTCCACTATCGCCGACAAACTACTAGAGGACTGAGCATGCCCGCACGCCTGCAGTTCCTAGTATCGCCGGAAGACTATCGGGCAAACATTCGGCGACAGAAGACAATCGCACGTCTCATCTGGCTAAAAGAACAGCTGGAAGAGCCGCTCGAAGAATGGGAGCACGCCTTCCTTCGATTCCAACGAACGCAGCCCATCCCCAACGAGCCGGGTCGACGTGGACGACCAATGTCAGGCCGGAATCTTAGCGACGCGGATTACACGGTGCTTCGCACCAGCCGTCTATCGGAGAACGTGGAATATCTAAACCCTAGTGGCGACGGCGCACCACGAAAGCACGATAACGCAGCCATCGCCATGCATGTGCAGTCCATGATCCAGTTCAGAGGAATGAACATCACACGCGCCTGGGCCGACGCGCAACGCGTTTTCAAGATCACAAAGGAGCAGGCTCGGTATGCTTGGGAGAAGTGCGGCGAGGACGCGGCAAACTACTTCTTAGAGGTCAAATAAATAGGGTAGTTCCTACCCATACCCCTACATCCATAGCCTGTCCACACCGGCCAATAGCAACGGCCAAGTGAGGACAAGGCAATGAAACGCGAACTCAAAACCGTATCCGCCTTCGCGGACAGCGGCCCTTTCACCGAAGCGCAACTGCGCTGGTGGATCTTCAACGAAGCACACAACGGCATGCGCGACCACGGCGTTACGGTCCGCATTGGTCGTCGCGTCTATATTGACGTGGAAGCCTTCAGCCGTTGGGTTGACTCTCAACAGGTGGTGGCCGCATGAGCGCCAAACTGTTCCCGCCCAAGGTGGGGGCATTTGTTCAAGACATGTCGAACAGCCCCACGCACTGTCGGATGTTGCACATCGGCATGGTGCTCACCAAAGTAAGCGCGATGTTCCAAATATTGCCGGATGGTGATGCACCAGACGAGGCCAAAGCGGTTTTCTACCTATTGCTGGAAGGACTGGAGAGCGGAAGCGCTGCGGAGTACGCAAAGTTGGATTCGCGCGCTATGGCGATCTACCACGCGTGGCTTGCCAGTCGCGAGGTCCACTGACCATGAAGGACATGAAAGACCGTCTACTGTCCCTGAATCCCAGACTCCCACACTCCGAAGTGCAGCGAGCGATTGCCGGCGGAGAGGAGTACAGCCGGCAATTTGACCGCCTTCCGCAGCATGACAAGGAGACGGTCTCATTCTTCTTCGCTGCATATTCGCTTTCGGAGTCTCCGCACTACAAAATGCAGATTCGTCGTGGAATCGACTTCGTGCTTGCCCCATTCTATCCGGGGGCGAGATGACCACTTACACGCCCGACCCGAACCTAGTTGACACGCTCTGTAGGACCTACGGTGAACACCACAGACACGACATCGTTGCATGCCTGAAAAACGCCCACTTGGCGTGGCGCTACGTCAGCCAGGAAGCGATTGACACGGTTCCCATGCTCATCACGGCGCGCGCCTTTCGCGTGCGCTCGGTCTACGCCCGCACTCCCGAGGAACGGGCGTGGGCGAACTACTGCGAGTCCCTGATTTTGGAGCCATACAAAGTGCGCTAGCACTTGCCATTTCCGCGCCCTACACCTTGGCAGGCACACCCACGCGGACAACTCGGCAGGACTACATGGAACACCTCAGAACCGGCACCTCGCTGGCGACCGTCACTCATGCGCAGCGCATCTCTGACGAAACATACAGCCGTGTAAATGAGCTACTTGACTGGATCGCCGAATGCGGCGACGACCAGGAACTGCACAACACAGTGATCCCCTTGATTCAGCAAGCGAGTGTTCCCATCGCCCTGCAAGAAAGGATCGTTACCGCCATCCATCGCAAATTGAAGTTTTGGGACAACCCGCTGCCCATTGGCAGGCTACGCGCGCTGATATTTCCGCCAGCGCTACCGCGCTCGACCGTCGATCCCAGTGCCCTACCCGATTGGGCCAAGCCTTACTGCTTCGTTGCCAACGGCAATCGGTTCTATAACACCGACAACGGCAAGTCCATGGACATGATCGGCTTTCAGGCGATCTATGGCGAGAAGATGCCGGTGAACAGCACAGGCAGACGAGACAACGCCGCCGAACGCTGCCTGCACTTTTGGGGACTTCCGAAGGTGGATGAGGTCGGCTATCGACCCGACTGCGACCCGTACTATGAGTGGGATGGTGCGCAGTACGCCAACAGCTACAGCCCTAGCAGCCTGCCCGCATTGTCAACGCAGTACACCGCGCAAGGCTTAGCCGGCATCACCGCTTTCCAACATATGCTTTACGACATGTGCGGCCGGCGCGATGACGTGTACTTGAACCTCCTTTATTGGTACGCGCACAACGTGCAGCGACCAGGCGTCAAGATTCGCTGGGCACCCATCGTCAAGGGCATCCACGGCGACGGAAAAACGCTCGCCATCATGGTGTTACGTGCGGCCATGGGATTCCGCAACCTTTCCACAACCTCAAACTCCAATATCTCCAACAGCGGTGGTTTCACAGACTGGGGGGTGCGCGGAGCAGTCAACGTGATTGAAGAGATCATGCTGACGGGTAAAGCTAGGCACCAGCTCTACAACGCGATGAAGGAATTCATCTCCAATGACGTTGTGGACGTTAACCCCAAAGGTGCCAAGCCATTCCAGACTTGGAATTGCACGAACCACTATGCCAACACGAACCACAATGACGCGTTGCCGCTGGAGGCCACAGACCGTAGGTGGTTCGTGATTTTCACGCCGTGGCCGGATATGCCGGGGATGCTCGCCTACTGCGGCCTGGACGCCGCCGGCTGGAAGGCACGCACTGACGCCATCGACTATGCGAAGAACCACTGCGCGGGCGAGCTACGCGCTTGGCTGCTATCCATCACGATTCCGGACAGCTTCGACATTAGCGGCAGCGCAATGATGACGCCAGAGAAGCGCCGCATGATGGCGTCAAGCGAGGACGAGGCAGAGAGCGCGGCCAGGTCAATAATTGCAGACGGTGCCCACGGCGTTACGGCGCGCGTGTTCTCCAGCGCGCATCTGAGCCGGCTGCTAGAGGCGCGCTCACGCTTCGACAGCTTCGATATGCCCCAAGGCAAGGCGCTGCACCACATGTTCACGCGCATGGGCTTCAGCAACATGGCCGAACGCGTTAAGTGGAACGGGGAGACTTGCCGAATCTGGATCAAGAACGGCGTAGAACTCACCAACGATGAAATTAGGTGCCAGTTGGACCAATCGTCACCCCAACCGTCACCTCCGTAAACCATTGTCCTAGCTAGCTCTCAGGCCAACGGGTGACAGGTGACAGTTAAAAGTAAGCAGTAGTAAGGAAGGAATATAAGGTTTGAGTAGGTTTGAGTTCGGGACACATGTATGTCTCTCTAAGGGCCGGCCACCCTACTGTCACCCGTCACCTGTCACCCGTTGGCGGCTTCAACGCCTCTCCGTCATCTAGGTACTTCTTCCACCAGTCTTTGCGCCCCTTCCCCCGGCGGCGGTTGTACTCCCGCCGGGTTGTCTCTTCCTCTTCTTCCTTTGTGCGTGGCCTGCTGGTCGCTAGGTGCGCGAACGGACCAGGGGATCGTTTGTCGTCGGGAGTGTCCATGTACGCAGCATCAGACCGCCCCGTCTCCCGGAATGAGACACCCCAGAGAACTCCTACGCGTTGACGCGTCCAACGCTGATTCCGCCAACTGCCCGCCGTGGGCATCCTTTAACCACGGCAACGGACGCTCCCTAGGCAATCCACCGTCCGGGCCCCGTCAGGGATGGCGGGGCTGCCGCAAGGCTTGACTGCCCCACGCGACGTAGCAAACTAGGCCAACAGGGGACCTTCCGGCTACGTTACTCAGATGGGGAGCGCATATGCACGCGATTGCAAACAAGCAGTTCAATTTCCGAAATATCGAGATGGTCATCTGGCACGAAGAGGTGTCAAACGGCCTGAACCCCAATTCTGGAAAATTTGAAGATTTCTTCGGGTTTAGCATCCACTTGGTTAGTGGACGTATTGAGACTTTCTTGTTCTCGACCGATGAAGAGCGCAAAGAGAAGTGGGAGTCACTAATCGACTCGATGGAGAAGGCCGGCTTCTAACCGTCAAGGAGTGACGCATGGACTGGACGATTGATAGCGGGATCGCCGCGCTACTCGGCGCTCTTGTTGGCGGCATCACGTCGTGGCTCGCAACTTGGAGTATTGAAGCGCGACGGGACCGCCGACAAGCGAAGAGCCTCGCCTTAGCGGCAGCAAGTGAGATTGATGCAGTGCTCGCCATCGTCAACGCGAGGAAGTGGAGAGATGGCTTTGTAGAGGCCCTGGAGGAGGCAGAGCAGGGAAACGTCCAGCGCGTGACTGTCCACGTCCGCCAAGATTACTTTCCTCTGACTAGAGCAGCGATGGCCCATGCCGGCGTGATAAACCGCGACCTTTCGGTTCTCTTGGCGAGGTTTGTCATTCTTGCGGATGGAGTTACAGCGGATCTCAGACGCATCGCAGAGAACGATATCGGGACGGATGGATCCTTGTTCGATGACGCGGAGGGAGCAAAAGTTGCGTACGCCGAATTGATAGAAATTACAGATGCAGCATTCCACGTCGGGCGCGAAGCGGTAACGCTGGTTAGTCACATGTACCCAAGGAACCTTCTTGGCTATCTTTCGAGAATCAAACGCTCTTGGAATGTTCTGGTCTCCGGCGCTGCATAAAAACTGCGGCCCCATCCCTGAGACCGCAGCTACTTACGGACCACGGTTACTTCTTCTTTCCGCCTTTATCCGGACGTTGGGTCAGTGCCGAAGCGGCGGCCTTCTTGGCGTCAGCTGCGGTACCCGTGCCACGCAGGGTCTTGGAAGCGGAAGTTCCTGCTGCCTTACCGGTCTTTTCGTTCTTTGCCATGGTTTCTCTCCTGCAGCCGGAGGGCTCCGGCTCCAATAGGCTGCGCCGCCCTACCCCACCAAACAAGACTGTTGCAACTGGCTTTGCAGGTGCGAGAATGTTGACCCGGACAAAAAAAAGGCCCCGGTAGCACCTTGGCAGGCTACCGGGGCCTTTGCAGTTTCGCGGCTTCTGACACCACCTCTGCTGGTGTGGTTTTCTTGAACGCCGGCACTCACACCTAATCCGGCAGCACCGTGCGCTACCCGCTTTGCACCACCGTCAAGCGTGGCGGTGGTGCTTTGGTTGCGAACTTGCTACGCCCACGCGCGATGTCGCGGGCCTTTTCCTTTGCGGACTCTTTCTTGCCAGTCTCACCCATGCGAGCGTGCATGTACGGCATGAGCTTGAACGCAGCATCTGCCCGGACAGCGATGGGCAGGCCGTCCAAGTTCATCACGTCCAACAGGAACGACTTGGGGTCGTTGTATTTGCTACGCGGCATAGCTGGCGCGGAGGTCTTCGTATCCACGCCAGGGCCGGTCTTCGTGGCCGCTGCAATGGCCTTGCGGACAGCCGGATGCTTCGCCAGCCGATCACCGGCCTGCGCCGCGCTGCCAGGCGCGTAGCCTGCCGCGATGGCGGCATCCCGGTTTGTGCATCCCGCCACCTTGTGTGTCACGAACGCCTGCTGCTTTTTGGTCATTGCGGTCATGTTTGTTGAGCCTTCAAGGGGTTTTTAATCTGTCCGTGAGGGAGAGTCCGGTCTACGTGTCAACAGAACGCCAGTGATTTTTCGTCACGTCGCCTGCGGCACATTGGGAGCGTCAACGCGGCGCTGCGGCAGGTTCTCAAAGCGCCTGGCCTCATCCGCGTCCATCACTCCGCTTTCGATCATGGTCTTGTAGAACTCGGCACGTTCCGTAGCCGTGCCGCGCAGCAACGCGTCCACAGCGTGTTCCGCATAGAACCGTTGACGGGCGATGGGGCCTAGCATTTGCTGCGAGATTGCCGACTCCCACAGCGTGAGCCAACGCGTCAGACTGAACTTGACGAATTGTGCGCCCAGGCTTTCAACGTTGTTGTAGCTCGCCTGCTCCAACGTCTGCACAAGGATCGGCGGCACGCGATACATGCGGCACACTTCCGTGACGCTGAAGTTCATGGCCTCTAGCCACTGCGCGTCCTCGTTGGACAGCCCAATGTTTTCCAGCTTCAGACCACGAATACCCATGACGAGCGTCTTGCCTGCATTCACTGGCGAAGCGTAGCCATCCAGTACACCCCGGATTGCCGTCATCTGTTCGCTGTTTAAGTCGGTCTTGCCGTCGTTGTAGAGGACCGATGCTGGCCGTGCCCCACGCCCGAAGCTCGACGCGCCATGCGTGCGCAGTGACAACGCCAGGCCCAACGACTCACGGGCGATGGTCACGCGGGACTTACCCACGATGCTGCCGGGGTCGGTGCGGTCGCGTAGGTGCAACACCTCATCGGCCAGCATCCGCAACGGCCGACCCTTGTCGTCGGTGTAGTCGTACCGATGCCGGCCGCTATCCAGCTGGACAATGGAAACGCGGCCAGGATTGAGGGGATGCAAGGCGGTCATCTCGCCGGCACCGTTGAATTCCTTGCGGGCGTAGCCGTTGCCGTTCAACAGGACGCTAGCGGTCAGCGTCTCCCGGAACTCCATGCCCGACTGATAGTCGTTGGGCCTTTCCAGCACGCGAGACAGCCAATGCCCGTCCGCACGTTCGCGGCTGCCGTCTTCGTTGCGGCGGTAGGTATGCAGCGGCAGGCAGGCCGTGGATTCGCTCAGGGCCTGCACACAGGCGAACACGGTGGAGATGGACTCGGCAGACTTCGCGTCCACGTAGGAGCCGGACAGCGTGTTGTTGCCACCATTCGCCAGTGCGTTCCATGACGGGTCTTCAGCGCGGCGCTCAGTACGTCCACGCAGCATGTCCAGGATTTTCATTTGACAGTCTCCAGCCAGTAGCGCAACAGCGCGACTTGGCTTTGCGGTTGCAGGCTGCGCAGGTGAACTTCGGTGGCACCGTAGGCCGGTCGGCTCTGCACGATCGACACCTCATCCAGCACCACGTTGCGCAGTTCACGGGTGTTGCCCGACCAGCGATCCCCACCGGCCGGCACGTTGAAGGCGAAGGAACAGCCGCCCAGGTCACCACGTTGCGCCAACGCGGCAAGGTCACGCCCGGCCTGCGTGTCGGGCAGTTCCAGCGCGAACGCCAGCCCCGTGTCGTCCTCAGACAGCGTGAGCGTGCCGCTACGGGTCCGCCCCAGCACCCGGCTGGTGTCGTGGTCGGCCAGGGCCAGGATGTCCGCACCGGACGCCAGAGAGGCCGCAAAGGCTCCCCGCCGGATTACCTCGGTGAAGTCGCCAATGGTGGTGGGGCTGTCGAACTTGGCGATGTAGCCCGTCAGCTTGCGGCCGTTGGCGGTCACGCCGGTCGTAGCGCGTTTCTCGGTGGTCATGGGCGTCTCCAAAGACACAGCCCGCCACTAGGACGGGCTGCGCAGGCTGGCAGTTACAGGGTGATGTCGGAAGCGACGACGAACGCCTGCGGATGGCGTACGCCCACGTCCACAGTTGACATGGCGCGGACCAGCACGCCGCCGCGACCGTAGGCCGGCTGGGCGTAGGGGTTCACCAGGATGTCGATTTCCGACCAGATGCCGAGCAGCACCTGCGACCAGTCGCCCAGGATGGCGATGCCGGCATCCGGGTCGGGCGTGGCGTTGTTTGGCACCTGATTCGTGCTGTACGACTGGATGCCCGCCATGCGGCCGTCATCGCCCAGCAGATAGATGCCCGTACCGGTGGACTTCTCCGTGCCGGCGAACTTGGCCGCGACGCTGGGATTGAACAGCCAGGACGACGCGTCCACGTTGGCAAGCTCCGCCTTGGCCTTCATCGCCAGCACGTTCGCCCAATTGAGCGTTGCGAGGTTCGCCGTCTGGATGCCCACGGTGGAGAGGACACCCACGGGCTCATTGGTGCCGCCGCCCTTGATAAGCGCCGAGTCGATGGCCTGCGCCAGCACGGCCGCGAAGTCATCGCGCACCAGCTGTTCCACATCGGGGCTGGACTGCATGATGAGTTGCCGGGACAGTTCGGTGACTCCACCGGCATGACGCGGCGTCAGCGTGATGTTGGAGGGGTTCACGTCCGAATCCGGCACCGCGCCGTTCTCTGCCACCCAGCCAACGGACACGCCGGTACCGTGCTTGGGGATGGTGACGTTGCCATGCAGACCGGACAGCACCCGCACGCCCAGGCGACGCGCCAGCAGCTTGTTGCGCAGCGGCTGGATGTACAGGTCACCACGGTGGTCCGTGGGCACCAGTTCCGGCGCGCTGCCAGTGGTGTTGACGCGACGTTCCAGCGCGGACATCGGCACGAACGCGCCCTGCGCCTTGCGGCCGGTACGGCGTTCGGTCTCCTGCGCATACTCGGCTTCAGCGCCGGACAGCGCGCGGCCTTCCACGCCCGCCTGCAACACGCGCATGAGCGAGACACGCGATTCCAGCGCGGCGATGGTGTCAGCACCGTTGCCAGCGATGACGGTCACGCCAGCGGCGCGGCGCTCGGCATCGTCCAGGAACTGTTGCCGCTGTTCGGCCTGTTCCAGCGATTCGATGTCAACGCGGATGGTGTTGAAGTTCGCCGACTCTTCGGCGGTCAGTTGACGCTTCTCGCTTTCAGCCTTGGCGACGATGGCGCGGGCTTCAGCGGTGCGGACAGCTTTGCGCTGCCGGATTTCCTGCAAGGTCATGAGTGCTACTCCGGGTGTTGGGGAACGTTCCCGGAGGTCTAATTACGCGCACGCGCGCGCACCTCAAAACACTGCTATTGGCTGAAATTGAACAGAATTGATTCCTACTGAACTTCAGGCAAGAATGCGCAAAATCAAACGCTGGAGCGCTCGACAATGAGGAATTACGCAAGAGCCGCACTAACAGTCGTATTGCTTTCAGTGTCTCTGAGCTCAACTTCGCAAACCAATACACCAAACACAGTGCCTTCGCACAATCCTGCTCCTGCTCCTGCTCCTGCTCGCGCTATACCTGCGACTAATCAAGCATCAAACCTTTCTGCTGCAAGCCTAAGCGCAGAAGATTCCGCTCTTGAGAAGGCACACCCCAAAGCTGGCACAACCTCTTCGAGCATTCCGGACAGGGCGGCTCTTTATCAACTTCTGTACGAAAACCAGAAAGAAGCTAACAAGGACCTTAACCAGCTCATGCAATGGAGCATAGCTCTCGTAGCAACTTTTCTTGTCGGAATTGCCGGAAGCCAGATCTTCTTCAACTATCGATTGCGGAAATCGGACATAGAAAAAATTCGAAAAGCGAACGACGCTCAGATCAAGTCAGAAGTTGATAAAGCTCTCGATAAAACTACAGACCTGGTAAGGGCCATCGAGAGCAATGAGCGGAGTGCGCGCGATCAACTATCAAAATTTGTCTCGGGACGAATTGACACCATCGACGAGAACCTGAAATCCCTCAAACAGGATGTCGAGCCGCTTTTGAAACTACCTAAGCAATTGTCCTTGCTGGATGTCCGCTTGCACGACAATGAAGGGCAGGTATGGAAGTTGCGCGGCGTGGAATCTAATGCTCTAACAAGATTTATCAAGGCCGCTGAGCTGCTGTTAAAAGCAGATCAACCGGATCGCGTTAAGCACAGGCTTAGCGAAATAGAAAAGATTCTTAGCCAATCCAAAGACATCTATTCGCGTGACCTCGGCCGTTTGGAGAAGCTCATTGAAATGCTTCCTGATGCGTACGCAGAGCGACGCGACAAGATCGTCGAACTCTACAAGGACCTTCCGGTGTTTGACTTCCTTGATGACAAAGATCCAGACAACACTGACTGGCACTACATCAAGAATGCACCTGCCGAGTAGAGGACGCTCTTGGGACACTCATGGGACACAGCGGGCAAGAATGGCCCCCTCCACCCCACACCAGCCCATAGCTAAGCCATTGAGGCCATTGGAGCCAACAAGAGCCAGCAGCCGGCTCATGGGACTCAAAATCCGCCGCCCTTAAAAGCGTGTGGGTTCGAGTCCCACCTTCGGCACCAAGATTAGACCCCGGACCTCCGGGGTTTTTTCGTTTCCGGCGCCGAAACATCTACGTAGGATGGGTTGAGCTGCAGGCGATACCCATCAATCGCGGCATGCCGACATAGCGATGGGTATCGCTACGCTCAACCCATCCTACGTGCTGCGTTCTCCATTTAATGCCCTCCATGTAGAGACTAGGGTGGCGAGGGCACCGATACGGAAACGGAGTGCATTGTGGTTCCGTAAGTGCTCGATTGAAGCTGGTGAAGTAGGTAACCGCTGTCACGTAGGACGAATTCAACCTTCCTCTTGGAGGTGTCCAGCCGCGTGAAGCTGAAAGAAAGGCGTACGTCGTCGCGAGAGTCAGCGGAACCAAGTGGAATGGTGAGTTGGACTCTGCCGCCTTTGGGCCAGTGCGAAATTGTCCTGCCGCGAATCGTTCGGCCACCACCGGTTCCGGGAGTCATCCAAATGTGCGTTGCTTTCTGGTCTTCCCCGGTAAGAACGTCCAGGACATCACATCCGCCGTTGTCGATGAAGATCGTGATAAAGCTATCCGAAGCAAGCATTCCCTGAACTCTGTAAACGACAAAAACCGGCTCATACGTTGCGGTAGCTTGTGCTTCCAGAAGTTTCGTATGCGCAGTGAGTGCCGCGACCTGTGCAGCCATCTCATTCTTCTGTTCAAACTGCGCGTCGCTGTTTCGCTTTAGCTCCGCTCGGGTCAGTACAAGTTCGTCTCTTTGAAGTCTTAGCTGCTCTCTCTGAAGTCCCAGCTCTTCGCGCTGAGACAGAGAAGCGAAAATAAGCCAAAGAAACGCAAGAGGAGAGAAGACGCCAGCTAGCACCGTGCCCCACTCGTCGGGTTCCATATGCTCTCGACCCTCGCTGTCGAAGTAGCCGAGTAACAATGACCCTATCACTACAATTGCGATGTAGATCGTCGTATACGCCCAATACGTGCTTGCTTTAACTTTCTTCTCCGTGGCTTCGGTCATCGAAATCCCCTCCTTATTTGCCCCTTCCAGGAGTGTGAAGGGAACAGAACGGCAGTCAAGCCTTGAAGGCAGCCTCGCCATCCCTGACGAGACCCGGACGGTGGATAGCGAAAACAGGGGTCAGAGTGCAATTTTTTCTGAACTACCGGTGAAGCCCACCATCCCGCGCTTTCCGACATCCCGATGTTGAGCTTCGCAAGCTCACCCCAACCTATCTCGGATCGTGAAAGACAAAGGGGGCCAGTTCAAGACAGCCCCCTTTGCTACGCGCATACACAACACCTCACGGCCTCCCTTACGCCGATGCCTCACCCTCCACGGCTGGTTCTCCGTCCTCCGGCTCACCCCTCGCCCGCTTGCTCTTGAACCGCACCGACAACTGCTTGCGCGGCGTATCCAGGCCGCCGCTCTTGCCGGCCAGCTTGAGCAGCTGATAACCCTCCACGCTGTTCGACATGATGTCGCTGCCCAGGGCCATCTCGGTGTCCAGCATCCGCTGGTACAGGCGCATCACCATCACCGTGCGCGCCCGCAGTGCATCGAGTGCCACCACATCGCGCTGCAGGGCGGCCAGGTCGAAGGTCGGGGGCAGGATCTGCGGATTACTGGTCAGCACGTCGACCGCCAGCCGGCAGAACGCCTCTGACTTGTCGCCCATCTTGTGCAGCCGGCGCCGCTTGACCGGGTCCAGCGCCACCAGTCCGCCGAACTGTGCATTTAGTGTACCCAGCGCGCCGTCGATGTCCGCCAGCGTGGCCTCTTCGAACGTGATGTCTATGATGTTCTGACTCATGGTGCGTCCTTGTCTCCTTGTCGTTGAAATGCCCGCCCTCTGGCGGACACGTCGACTGTAGGACGCCACACGAAGAAAAACCTCTAACATTTCATCCGTCATGCACGCGCGACGCTTACATCATCTGTTGCGTGATACGCCGCGCATTCGTGCGACACCCCCTCTCCCCTGCACCGCCATACCAACCGGTATCACCACCGATACCAACCGGCTTCGTGCAACATATCGACGGATATCGTTCGTCATGTCGCGCGCCGTCCACGCCGATATGCGCTGCTATCGCGTGCCATGGCACTGCTCATGATGGTGCGTGTGACAGAAGGGATACGTGGATACCCTGCGATATCGCGCGCGCCATCCGTGGATATCGCTGTTCATACGCATGCTTGTCGTGCGCCACGTCACGCCCGGTCGCGAACCGGCTGCGGAGATATCGCGCGATATTTCCGCGGCATTCAACCGCGTTGCTATCGAAAACAGGGGTCAAATTGCAATTGCTTCTGGACAACCGGTGAAGCCCACCATCGCGCGCTTTCCGCTATCCCTATCTTTGGGCTTCGCAGGCTCACCCCAACCTATCTCGGATCTGAAAAACAAAGGGGGCCAAACGGCCCCTTTGCTATGCACTTACGCAACAACTGACGGCTTCCCTTATACCGCCGGCTCACCGTCCTCCGGCTCCCCCTCGCCCGCCTGTTCTTGAATCGCACCGACAACGGCTTGCGCAGCGAATCCAGGCTGCCGCTCTTGCCCGCCAGCTTGAGCAACTGATAACCCTCCACGCTGTTCGACATGATATCGCTGCCCAGCGCCACCTCGGTGGCCAGCATCCGCTGGTACAGGCGCATCACCAGTACCGTGCGTGCCCGAGGCGCCTCTGCCTGCTGGGCGTATGGCATCCCGAGTCCCCCCTTTCGAGATGCGCCACTTCGTACCGGGGCAGCGGCTGCGGGTTAAGTTCGCGAACATCGGGTTCATCGCCACGGGAGATATCGCGCCCATCGCCATAGGGAAATGGCCCCGCCACACGTCTACCGTAGTGGATGGGCGCTATTCGCGGCCCGTGCACTGTCGGACGATGATCAAAGACCACCCGAATCCGTACATCCAGGCCTCGCTCCATGAGCTATCCGCTGCCCTGCATCGGTGTGCAGGCCAACTGCAGACGGCGAATGGGACCGTAGATCGCCAGGACGTGGCACACCTGCTCCTCGCCGTCGCCAAGCGCCTCGCTCCCAAGGACAAGCGCCTGGGAGAGCCGGCCAATCGCGTGCGTGCGGGTGCAGACGTCCTTCCAGAGTTCTGGCCGCGCTACGAACTCGAGAAGCGCGCCATTCGCTGGCACCTGTTCCACCAAGCCGCCGAGGCCGCCGGACTCACGCTTGCGGACTTCGGTGCGTACTTCACACTGACAGGGCGGCCACTGACGGACCGCGTCCTGGAAAGCGAAGACGGCTACCGCGAAGCTCTGGATTGGATTGAAGAAGCCCGCCGTGCAGGTGACTGGGCCTCTCGCCAAGCTGAGTAGAACCCCAGGTTGGGCCAGGAAACTGGAGTCAGCGTGCAATTGCTTCCGGACGACCGGTGAACCTCGCGACGCCGTAGCACCGCGCAGGCCGGGTGTCAGTCATCAGCCAAGCGCCCTCTAAGGCTCGCCCTGGAACACCAGCGTCACCTTGGGCCTCGCCGGGTCACCCGCGCTGTACTGCGTCTGCGGAAAGTCGGGATAGTCCGGGTAGCTCGCATGCAACGTGTCGTTGGACCGCCAACGCAGCTTCAGCGGTGCGTGGTCGAAGGGGGCATCGAACCCGGCAACGCCGGTGGAGGCCATGCACTCGGCCTTGCGCGAAGACTCCAGCACCGTCACCTGCGTGCGCCGGTAGGTGGTCAGGCTGCAGCCGCAATGGCGCAGCTCGGCCTTCAGCGTACCGTCGGGAGATGGCAGCGTGTCGACGTATTCGTCCACACAACCGCAGGCGGTCAGGCCGCACAGCAACACACACGAAACCACGACGCGGGACAGCTGCTTCATGACTGACCGACTCCCAGGCGACACGACATTCCCGTCCCCATCCTGCCAGCCATTCGCGCCATCGCAAAGCGCACAAAAAAGGGAGACGCGCTGCGCCTCCCACCCTCAATTTATATAACGCCCGGGGGCTTGCGGCAAGGCCTGTCGCGGGCTGCAGTATCGCCGGCCTGTCGATACGGCAGGCCACCGGAACACCACTCCCATGCGCGATACCGAGATCTATTACCACGGCACCAAGGCGAAACTGGCTCCCGGCGACCTGATCGTCGCGGGCTGCACTTCAAACTTCGGAAAGCGCCGCATCGCCAGGTACGTCTACTTGACCGCGATGCTGAAAGCGGCCACATGGGGCGCAGAGCTCGCGGCCGGCGAAGGCCGCGGGCACATCTACATCGTCGACCCGACCGGCCCGTTCGAGGACGATCCCAACCTCACCAACCAGCGCTTCCCGGGCAATCCCACCCGGTCGTATCGCACACGCGATCCGCTGCGTGTGGTCGCCGAAGTGAAGGGCTGGATCGGCCACACCCCCGAGCAACTCACCACCATGCGCGATCGCCTGGCGGAACTGGATCGACAGGGCGTGGAAGCCATCGAGGACTGAGGGCGACTGCCTCCGCATAGTGCGCAGCTAGCGGAAAACACCCGCCATAGCCTGTGCTGAACGAAGTGAAGCCCAACATCGCGCATCGTCCGACGCTCCGATGTTGGGCTTCGCAAGCTCAGCCCAACCTGTCCCGCTGACCGCGCGCCCAACGCCTCACGACGCCGGATCGAACATGAACACCCGCAGCTCCTGCTCGCATCGGCACGCCTTCGCGATGCGCGCCGCCCAGGCGATGGCCTCCTCGCGGGATGGCAGTTCGAGTACGGTGAAGCCGCCGTTGAGCGGCGGCGCCCACGGGTATCCGCCTTCGGCGAAAGCGCCATCGCCCGACACGAGCACCGGCGCCACGCTCTCGTCGATGCCTCCGCCGAAGACGTACACCCCCGCAACTTTCGCCTGCTCGATCACCGCGCGCGAATCGCGGCCGGCCGCTTCAAGTTCGTCGCCGGATACGACCATCGCAGCACTGGGAAAGGAAATCAGATACTTCATCGGGCGTCCTCTGCTGGGCGAGGTGATGGAACCGGTCGCACGTCGATCTACCCGCTGCGTGCACCGCTGCGGCGCTTGCCGAGATACGGCAGCGCGAACAGATACAGGCCCGTGAGCAGCAGCAACGCCAACGGCAGCAACGTGAACAGGCCGACATACAGTGCGATCTTTTCCTGCCCCATGACCAGCAGGTTGGCGATGACGGCCAGGGTGAAGGTGATGGACAGCCAACGATGGAACTGACGAATCCAGGCGTTCCCGTTCATTGCGATCTCCTGTGCAAGCGACACGATGGCGTGGACGCTCAGTGCGCCGCGCGCCGGGACTCGATCATCTTCCAACCGTTCCCCGAGGGGTCGCGGAAGTTGGCATCGACATTGCCATAGCGCGCTTCCGGCGACTGGGTGAACTCCACGCCGTTGGCGCGCATGCGCTCGTACTCGGCGTGGCAGTCGTCCACGTTGAGCACCAGCGGCGGCATGGCGCCCTTGGCGACGATGGCGTTGACCGCCTGCGCGGTGGCGTCGTCCAGCACTGGCGGCTGCGCCTTGAACAGACCGAGCTGCACGGATGGCTGGTCGGGATGCTGCACGGTCAGCCAGCGGTAGTCGCCGTTGCGTACGTCGGTATGCACGCGGAACCCGACCTTGCCGACATAGAACGCCAGTGCTTCATCCTGATCGCGGACATACAGACCGACCACCCCGATACCCTGACTCATGGAACCTCCTGCCTGGTTGAGGGCGCTTTTGTATCACCGCCCTTCTGCCGCCGCTTCTCCGAAACTGCGGTGGTGAGGCCGGGCCGGTAGGCAGCGCTGATATAGCAGTGCGGAACGTATTCCAGCGCGTGACGGCTGGCCTGTTCGCGTGCTCGCAATTCACCCGGGCTTTCGCCGGTGATGTCGCGGAAGGTGCGGCCGAACGTGCCCAGGCTGTTCCAGCCGGTCTGCAGGGCGATGTCGAGGATGGGCGTATCGGTATCGCGCAGCAGCGCCTTGGCGCGCTCGATGCGGCGCGTCAGCAGGTAGCGGTGCGGTGGAATGCCGAAGGCTTCCTTGAACGAGCGCGCGAAGTGCGCTTCGGACACATGGCTCACGCGCGCGAGGCGTTGCACCGGCCACGTCTCGTGCGAGGCGGCATCCATCCGGTCCTTCGCGCGCAACAGGCGGCGCAGCAGATCGGGGTCCTGGCCCGTGCGGCCTTGTACCGGCGTGCTCACGTGTCGTATTCCATGGCTGGCGGTTCCCTTTCCGGCGTTTCCGGGCGCACGATACTCCACCCCGCGCCCTGCGCGCCCACCTGCCCAGGCGCCACGCCATGACCCGGCCCGCCACGCCCTACGCACCGATCAACTGCGAATTCCACGACGTACTGGAAGCCACGGCGACCCGGCGCAGCACGGCCTCGATCCGGTTCGTGGATGAAGACGGCGCGCAGCAGCAACGCAATGCACGGATCATCGCGCTGTATGCGAACGGGGGCAGCGAATACGCCGAACTCGACACCGGCGAACGCATCCGCCTGGACCGGCTGGTCTCGGTGGATGGCGAAGTGCTGGCGGACTACACGCCGCCGACGTGAGCGGGAGCGCGCGTTCAGGCGCGCGGGGCTCAGGTGAAGCCCGCGTTCCTGTGCGGTGCTGCGTGCTCTGCGGTGTGCGTCGTCACGCGTCAGGAACGCCATTCATGCGAGGGTGACGCACACCTGAGGGGAAATCACCGTGTCCACGCGCATATCAGCACCTTTGCCGGATGGCTTCTCGTGGCGAGTGGAGGATCAACGACGAACCCTCGTCTGCCACGGCCAACCCATCGTCGAGATCGGCCCCGAACGACAGGGATGGATGGCCAGGATCCTGATCTCCGGCAAGGGCATTTCGCAGGAGCAGGTCGCGGTACGCTCGCTGGATGCCGGTTCGGGCTGGGCCGCACGCTGGATGCTGGAACGCCAGACCGCCCTGCTCCGTGCGGTCGCGGAACTGCCCCCCGCGTCCTGACGCCAGTGCTCGCCGGCCATGCCCGACACGTCGAAATCCGCCGCCCGAACCGATCAGCGCGATGCTCCCGATTCCTATCGCGACTCCGCGCATATGGATCCCATGCCGGACAGCGGGACCGCTGACCAGCTTCCGGACATCGAAGAAAGGCAACTCAAGCGCCTGATCGATGGCGTCGTCGACTTCGCCATCTACATGCTGGACACCGAAGGGTATGTGCGCAGCTGGAATACCGGTGGCGAGCGCATCAAGGGCTACACCCGGGAGGAAGTCATCGGCACCCACTTCTCGCGCTTCTACACCCCGGATGACATCGCCAGTGGCGCACCCGCGCGGGGACTTCGCATCGCACGGGCGGAAGGACGCTTCACCGCGGAGGGCTGGCGCGTGCGCAAGGATGGCTCCGCGTTCCATGCCAGCGTGGTGATCGACCCCATCTGGCAGGACGACGTGCTGGTCGGCTACGCGAAGGTCACGCGCGACATCACCGACCGCCTCGAACACCAGGAACGGCTGGAGCAATCCCGCGACGCCCTCCTGCAGTCGCACAAGCTTGAAGCCATCGGCAAGCTGACGCTAGGTCTGGCGCATGACTTCAACAACCTGCTCAACATCATCATCAACAGCCTGGAACTCGTGGATCACTACACGATGCAACCCAAGGCGAAGAAGCATCTGCAGGGCGCGATGCGGGCGGCGGAGCGTGGCGCGCTGCTCACCCGGCAGTTGCTGACCTTCGGCACCGGACGCGTGCTGGTATCGGAACGGCATTCGGTGGCCACCGTCATCCACGATGCGATGGATACGTTGCGGCGCGCATGCCACGACGGCGTGACCCTGCATGCCCGCTTCGATGACGACCTGCCCGGGATCGATGTCGACCGCGAACAACTGGAAGCCGCCCTGCTCAACCTGGTGTCCAACAGCCGCGATGCGATGCCCGCCGGAGGTCACATCGCGATCACGGCGACGCTGCGAGACTGCGCGCTCCCGCACGCTGCGGATGCGCCACCCAGTCGCTTCATCTGCATCCAGGTCAGCGACAACGGCGAAGGCATTCCGGTGGAAGACCAGGCACGCGTGTTCGAGCCTTTCTACACCACGAAGGAGGTGGGCAAGGGCAGCGGGCTGGGCCTGAGCCAGGTGTTCGGGTTCGCGCGCCAGTCCGGCGGATTCGCGGAACTGAAAAGCGCTTCCGGCGAGGGCACCACCGTTTCCCTTTGCCTTCCCGTCCCACGAGATTCCGAATGACCGACGCCAGACGCCTGCTGCTGATCGACGACGAAGCCGACCTGCTCGACATCCTCTCGGATGCGTTCGAGATCGCCGGGTTCGAGGTCGTGACGGCCATCGATGGCCAGAAGGCCATGGCATGCCTGCATGACGGGACGCACTTCGATGTCGTGATCTCGGACGTGGCCATGCCGGGCCACATCTCCGGCATCGATGTGGCCCGGGAAGCCGCTGCCCTGCATCCCGATGCCCGCGTGATCCTTGCCTCGGGCCATCCGCGCGCGGAACTGCCGCCGCTGCCGGACCGCGTGCGCTACCTGCCCAAGCCCTACCGGGTCACCCAGCTGCTGCAGACGATCAACGCTGCGGACTGAACACCGGGTCGCGGAGGCGCGCCTGCACGCAGGCTTTCGTCCAACGTACGCCGGACTTGGTCGCCCGTGCCGTGCTTTCGTCGCGCGCGCATTGTCCGCCGCACCCTGCCCCGGCACGCTGTCCGCATGCCGCCCGTTGGTGGCGCGCCGACAGAAGGAGCCTCTCCATGAAGACCCTCATCGCCCTGCTCGCCTGGTGCCTGCTGTTCGTGCTGTGCTGGCCGCTCGCCCTGCTGGCGCTGGTGGCGTGGCCGCTGGTGTGGCTGCTGTCGCTGCCGTTCCGTCTGGTGGGCATCACCTTCTCCGCCCTGTTCTCGTTCCTGCACGCCGTGCTGATGCTGCCGGCGCGGCTGCTGGGCGGACGTCCGCGCGCACCGTTGGTGTCGGCATGAGCATCGTTCGGTCACGCATGGCGAAGGCCGCGCTGTCCGGCTCGATGGGCACCGTGCTGCTGTTCGGCGCGGTGGAATCCGCCGCTGCGGCCGAGCGCACGCCCGAACAGCTCACCCAGGTGATCGATGCACTGGATACGGCGGTGTTCGATACCTTCAATACCTGCGCCGACCCCGCGCAACTGGTGAAGCACGCCGGCTACTTCGACGAGGCGGTGGAGTTCTACCACGACAACGGCGGCGTCACCTGGACGCGCGAGGACATGATCGGCCGGACCCGCGACAACGTATGCGGCCACTATCGGCGCGAACGAGTGCCGGGCACGCTGGAGGTATTCCCGATCAAGGGCTTCGGCGCGATCGCACAAGGCACGCACCGGTTCTGCGCGCTGTCGTCCGGCACCTGCGAAGGCGAAGCCGACTTCGTGATGGTCTGGCGCGAACGCGACGGCCAATGGCAGGTCACCCGGGTGCTCAGCTATGCGCACCGTGCGACTGACGTGTCGCACTGAAGCCCACGCTGCGCGGTCGCCCCCTCCCCCCCCCGACCGGGTGCTTGTGACTCAAGTCACACTGCCCTAGAGTGCCCGGGTCGTGCTTGTCCGGGCCCGTACAGCATCCGCGGGTCCGCCCATGTCAGGGGACATGAGGTGGGTACATGCCAGAAGGAAGTGGAAGTCGCCCCGCGCTCATGCGGCCGATCGTTCGCCGCTGGGTCCTCTGTGGACTGCTGCTTGCCGTCATGGGCCTCGCCCTGCTGGCGGCGTGGGTCTGTCAGCGTGCGAACACCGAACGCCAGTCGCACCGTTTCCGACAAGTGGCAGACCAAGTGTCAGGCACATTGTTGGAGCGGATGGGCGCCTATGAGCATGGCCTGCGAGGTGCACGCGGTGCGGTGATCGCTGCCGGCCCGCAGCTCAGCCGTGCACGCTTCCTCGCCTACAGTCGTTCGCGGGATTACGCGCGCGAGTTTCCCGGGGTCCGCGGCTTTGGCTACATCCAGCGCGTCGCGCCCGGTGACGAGGCGGAATTCGTACAGCTGGCCCGCGAAGACGGTATGCCCGGCTTCGACATACACGCGCTCGTGCCGCATCAGGATGACCGGTTCATCATTCTGTACATCGAGCCGTCTGCTTCCAATCGCGCGGCGATCGGCTTCGACATTGCGTCCGAAAGCATGCGCAGGCAGTCGGCCATTCTTGCGGCGCGGACCGGAAAGGCCACGCTCACGCCACCGATCACCCTTGTCCAGCAGGAAGGCCTGGTCCGGCAGGGATTCCTGCTGTTGTTGCCGGTATACCGTGAAGACGCGCACCCCGCCAGCGACGATGAGCGCTGGGAAGCCACGCGAGGCTGGGCCTATGCCCCTTTGACGATCGATACGGTACTGGGGGAGCTTGGAAGCGAGGCGCAGCCGTACGCCCTCTCGATATCGGATCCGGGCGAAAGCGGCCAGTCACCGCCGTTTCTTTCGACGCACGGCTTCGATGCGCTCGCGGACTCCCCGCTTGCGGCCGAGCGCCGACTGGATGTCCATGGGCGCGAGTGGCGCCTGCAGGTGCGGGCACGACCGGGCTATCCGGCCAGCATGGCGTTCGCGCCACCATGGCTGGCAGGCGCGGTGACCGCCTTCTTTGGCCTGTTGACCGTTGCGCTGTGGTACATGGCGTCCCAGTCACGGGAGCGCCGCCGCACCGCCTTCCTCGACCATGCCAAGCTGTCGGCGCTCGTCTCCGGGTCAACGGACGGGATCATCGCGTGCGGTGCGGATGGCCGCATCACCCTCTGGAATGCGGCGGCGGAACGCATGCTGGGATATGCGGAATCCGAAGCGCTCGGCCAACCCTTGCAGGCGTTGCTGGTGGATGACCAGGCGCGCCCCGCGATTCCCGCGCTGACCGCGGAGGCGTCCAGTGCCCCGTGTCGCGTGCGCCACAAGGACGGGAGCGTGCTGGACACGGTGGTCAGCGTGTCGAAAGTACGGGATACCAGCGGCGACACCCACGGGTTGTCGCTGTTCCTCCACGACATCACGCGTCACGTCCGTGCGGAGGAGCAGTTCCGCCGCGTGGTGGAAGCCTCGCCCAGCGCGATCCTGATGGTCGACCACGCAGGAATGGTCCAGCTGGCCAACGCCAAGGCGGAGGAACTGTTCGGTTATCCGCGGGAAGCGCTGCTTGGACAGCCGATGGACCGCCTGTTGCCGAACGACGTGAAGCAGCACCATGCCGGTTACATCGAACGCTATTTCAACCTGCCGGAGGCCCGGCCCATGGGCGCCGGCCGCGATCTGTACGGGTTGCGCCGCGATGGCACGCGGGTACCGGTCGAGATCGGATTGAACCCGATCAACATGGCGGATGGGCGTTACGCACTCGCATTTATCATCGACATCACCGAACGCAAGCGGCAGGAAGAGAGCATCATGCGCCTCAATGCCACGCTGGAGCAGCAGGTGCTCGAGCGTACGGCGCAGATACGTACGTATTCGTCTCGACTCGGTGCGATTCTCGAACATGCCGGGTACGCGATCATCGCCATCGACCTGGAGGGAAGGATCACGCTGTTCAACCCCGCGGCCGAACGGATGCTGGGCCACGCCGCCGCCGATATGACTGGCGGCGCCGGCATCGATGGATTGCATGACGATGCCGAACTATGGTCGCGCTCGCTGGCCTTGTCGGCGCTGCTGGACCGGCATGTCCCCGCCTCGTTCGCGCAGATCGCCTCCATCGCGACACGTAGCGGCAGCGATATCGCGGAGTGGACCTATGTGAGGAGCGATGGCACGCACCTGCCGGTCGCGTTGAATGTCAGCGCCCTGCGCGACGAGCAAGGCGAGGCGTCGGGATTCCTGATCATGGCGTCAGATCTGACCGAGCAGAAACGGCGGGATTCCGAGCTCCACCAAGCGATAAGCGCAGCCGAGCAGGCCAATCGGTCCAAGAGCGACTTCCTGGCCAACATGAGCCACGAGATACGCACCCCCATGAATGCGATCCTGGGCATGCTCTATCTACTGGACAAGGTGGAACTTCCTGCGATGGCCATGGACATGGCCCGCAAGATCAACGTTGCCGCGCGCTCGCTGCTCAGCATCATCAATGATGTCCTGGATTTCTCGAAAATCGAGGCCGGGCGCATAGAGCTGGAGGAAGCGCCGTTCGATCTGGCGGAAGTGCTCGACAACGTCGCCGCCCTGATGGCGTCGGCGGTCGACATCAAGGCCGTGGAAATGCTGGTGTCGCCCGCGCCCGAGGGCGCACGCTATCTCCGGGGCGATGCCCTGCGCCTGGGCCAGGTACTGGTGAACCTGGTAAGCAATGCGATCAAGTTCACCGAGCGTGGGGAAGTCGCCCTGACGGTACATCGGCTGGCGCACGAGGACAGCGGTGTCGCGCGCCTGCACTTCACGGTCGTCGACACTGGCATCGGCATCCCCGCAGTGAAACGGAAGATGATCTTCTCTCCGTTCTCGCAGGTCGATTCCTCGACCACCCGCAAGTACGGCGGTACGGGCCTGGGCCTGAGCATCTGCCATCGACTCGTCCAGCTGATGGGCGGCACGCTGGTCGTCGACAGCGAGCAGGATGAAGGCAGCCGGTTCCATTTCGAGGTCGTCTTCCCCATCACCGACGTGCCCGGCACCGATACGGCGCCAAGGAACGCCTATCACGTGCTGGTCGTCGACGACCACGAGGTGGCGCGCGACAACCTGGGCCTGATCATCAAGGGCTTCGGATGGACGGCGGAAGCGGCGGACTCGGGCGAGCGTGCGCTGGCCATGATCGCTCACCCGGATGCGGTCGACTACGACGTGGTGCTGATGGACTGGCAGATGCCCGGCGTCGACGGACTGACGGCTGCGGCCGACATTCGACGCCGGCTGAGGACTTCGCGCCAGCCCATCATCATCATGGTCACTGCATTCGAGAGGAAGCTGGTGGATCACGAGGCGCATCGCGCATCCGTGGACGCCGTGCTCACCAAGCCCGTCACAGCCTCGGTGCTCTACAACGTGATCAACGAGGTGCTGGCACGCCGTGATCCGGGACTGGCCGTCCTGCGCGCGCCTGTGCCGGGCAGTCGGCGCTTGGCAGGCTACCGGCTGCTGGTGGTCGACGATAGCGAAATCAACCTGGAAGTGGCCCACCGTATCCTCGAAGGCGAAGGTGCGCTGGTGGAGCAGGCTTCCGATGGTCGCGAAGCGCTGGCGAGACTGCATGCCGACGCCGATCGCTTCGACGCGGTGCTGATGGATGTGCAGATGCCGGAGATGGACGGATACGAGGCGACCAGGCGCATTCGCGCCTCGTCCGCGCTGGCCGGACTGCCCGTGATCGCCTTGACTGCCGGCGCCTTCAAGCCACAGCAGGACGCCGCGCTCGACGCCGGCATGACCGCCTTCGTCGCCAAGCCTTTCGAGGTCGATGACCTGATCGCAACCATCGTGCGCTGCACGCCGGGGCGGTACGGCATGCAACCTGATGGCGAGGTGACCGTAGGCCCGACGACGCTTGTCGGGTCTGCGCCCGAGGGACTGGATCCGCAACTTCTGGATGTAGAGAAAGGCCTGGCTTACTGGCGCGACGAGACGCCGTACAAGCGATATCTCCTGCAGTTTTCCCGCCGCTACGGAGGAGCGGCAGATGCGCTGCAGGCAAGCCTGGAGCGGCACGACACGATGCAGGCATGCTCGGACATCCACCGCATGCGGGGTGCGGCGGCGTCGCTCGCCCTGCCCGGCCTGGTGGCGATCAGCGCGCAGATCGAGGAGCAGTTGCGCCAGGGCAGCGGCGTAGCTGACCTGCTGCCGAGCCTGCGACTGACCTTGAAGGAGACGCTGGAAGATGTCGCGCAATACGTCTCTCACGGCGGGAACGCCGGGGACATGGCGCCGGCCGGGCCGGATGTGGACCCGGTGGCCTCGTTGCACGACCTTCTCCGCAACCTCGACGGCGATGATCCCCAAGCCATCGAAGCATCGCTCGCCTGCCTCTCCGTCCGCCTGCCACCGCTCGAGCGCGAACGGCTGACGCTGCTTGTCGAAGAGTTCGACTATCGTGCGGCGGAACAGCATGCCCGCGTACTGCTGGAGGCCTGGCAGCGCGGCGACATCCCGCCGAACATGCCAGAGGAATGATGCATGCCCACCGGACCTATCCTGTGCGTCGACGACGAGCCGAACAATCTGGCGCTTTTCCGGCAGATCCTGGGCGAGGACCATCGCCTCGTGCTCGCCCGTGATGGCCTGCAGGCCCTGCGTGCAGCGGAAAAGCACTCGCCCAGCCTTATCCTGCTGGACGTCGAGATGCCTGGCATGGATGGGTACGAAGTCGCGTGGGCATTGAAGGCGCACAGCAGCACCGAGCACATCCCGATCATCTTCGTCACTGCGCTCGATCGGGAAGTGGATGAACGCACCGGCTTCGCCTCCGGCGGCGTGGACTACATCACCAAACCTGTGTCGCCTTTCATTCTGCGCGCACGCGTCAACACGCATCTCTCGCTGGTGCGCACCTCGGCATTGAACAGGAGTTACCAGGATGCGATACAGATGCTCGGCATCGCAGGCCACTACAACGATTCCGATACCGGCGTGCATATCTGGCGAATGGCGGCTTACGCCCGCGTGTTGGCCGAGACGGTAGGCTGGGACCCCGAGCGTGCCCGACTGCTTGAACAGGCCGCCCCGATGCACGATACCGGCAAGATCGGGATACCCGATGAGATCCTGAAGAAGCCGGGGAAGCTGAGCCCGCGTGAGTGGAACACCATGAAGCGACACACCGAGATTGGCTTCGAGATCCTGAGTCGCAGCAAGGCCCCGCTGTTCCAACTCGCGGCGGAGGTCGCACTGAACCACCACGAACGTTGGGACGGATCGGGTTATCCGCGCGGCCTGTCCGGCAGCCAGATCCCCGAGTCCGCACGCATCGTCGCTGTCGCGGATGTCTTCGATGCCCTCGCCACACGACGCCCTTACAAGGACCCCTGGCCGCTCGACGTCGTGATCTCCAAGATCACCGAGGACAGCGGCAGTCACTTCGAGCCGCAGATGGTCGACGCGTTCCTGGCATGCATGCCACGAATCCTCCAGGTCAAGACGCATTGGGACCAGCGGGAGGCACCCGATGGCGATGTGCTGCCCGAGACTCCCTGATCCCGCGGATCAGAAGACGACACCTCTTGCGCCGGCGTTTCGATGATCTGAATGTCGACTTCGCACTGGCTTCACACAGCCTCCGCCAGCTGCCCATCACCCGGGCCCAGCATGTCCCCGCGACCTCGACAGGGTCCGGGAGACATGACGATGACAAGCGACACCCTGCCTGACGCGACACACTGGATCCGCCTGCTGCGATCCCTGGCGTGGGGTGGTGCCGCTGCACTGTTGCTGCTGCCCTGGGTGGCGATGCAGTTCACCGCCGACGTCGTGTGGACGGCATTCGATTTCGCACTGTTCGGCGCCATGCTGCTGACCGCCTGCCTCGCCTTCGAAGCCATGGCGCGGGTCGCGCGCGTGCCGGCCTACCTGGCCGCGAGCGTGATCGCGATCGGTGCAGCGTTCCTGCTGGTGTGGGTGAACCTGGCCGTGGGCATCGTGGGTGAACCGGAGGACCCGGCGAACCTGCTGTTCATGGGAGTGCTGGTGATGGGGGGCGTGGGCGCTCTCCTGGTCCGCCTGCAGCCACGAAGGATGGCGCGCCTGTTGGCGGCCATGGCCCTGGCGCAGATGGCGGCGGGCGCCATCGCATTACTAACGCAGGCGCATGAGTCCGCAGTGTCCCTGCTGGCGGTTACCGGCCTCTGCACGGCCAACTGGCTACTGTCGTCCGCACTCTTCAGAAAGGCCGTGCGCTCGCCCATCGGCGCACCATGATCCCGGCCACCGGCATGGCGCGCGTGCTGATGGCCATTGCGATGATGGCATGCATGGGATGTGGTCGAGACTCCGCCTACATCGAGTACCACCCTGATGCGAATGGCGACAAGCCGGACATCTTCGAGTTGGGCCATGTGCAGGTCTGCACGCTTGAAGCACGCGACCTCCCTGCCCTCTTCGATCAGGTTGACGCGTTCGCGCGGAGCCGATCGATGTACCTGCACGGGATCGCGGCCCCGGATGACCGTGTCCTCCTGGTCTACACGCGGGGTACGCCCATGCGGATCCACCTGATGGTCGAACGGCTCACGCAGGAACACTACCGGGTGGGAATCTCTTCGCACCTGGGCGCCGGATGCGACGACGTCTGCCACCATGCCGTGCGGCACGATCTCTGTCCCTCCAACGCATCACCGCGCACGCCCGTCATCAGCGCGGCTTCGAATGCCACAGCGCATTGACGATGATCCAGCGTCCATCGAACCGGCCCATGTGGAAGTGGTCCACGAACCACGGGGTCTCCAGGCGCACGGCGGCCGTCTCGGCGGTGATGTCGAGCACGCGGCAGGTGCGGTTCCACGCATCCTTCGGCGTTTTCAGCACGCCCTGCCGGGTCAGGCTGACCAGTTCTTCCTTCGACATGCGGCGCAGGCCGAGGCGCTCGTCCGGCGTATCGCCGATCACGGCGCGCTTGGCCAGGTCCGGATGCAGCGCGCGCGCCACGCGCGCCGGATCGCCTTCCAGTTGGCCGTCGACGTAGTCGAAGCAGGTCGCCTCGATGGCGGCGAGCGTGGCGGGATCGGCTGCAGGCGCGGCCGGGGCGGAAGCACTGGCGGCAGCCAGGACGAGGGACAGCAGTGACATGGCGTTCGCCTTCGGTCGCGTCATCGATGGAAGGCGATCATGGGGGGAGTCTGCGCGCGGGACACGTGCCGGAAGTCCACGGCGGGCCGGCACTTACAGGTACGACGGCGATGCCGGCGGATGGTCCCAGTCGTCGTGGCGCCCATCCTCGTACTGCACGGGGATGGCAGCGAACCGTGCATCGTCCATTCCGTCCAGGGTGGCGACGTTGACCGCGTGGAACCAGCCGTTGAAGGGCGCCATCTCCAGGTATCCCCTGCTGAAACCGCGCACGCCGCAATGGCGGCAGAAGTAGTGGTGCACATGGCCGGCGGGCCATTCGGAAGTGTGGGCCTGGTAATCCGACAGGGCGTCGGCGCCGTGGAGCAGGCGGAAGCCCTCGCCGAGGGCGAACACCTTCCACATGCGCGTCTTCAGGCAGAAGCTGCAGTTGCAGCGACGCGTGCCGGCGGCGAGGTCGAGCTCGCACTCGAAGCGCACGGCGCCGCAATGGCAACTGCCGGTGTAGGTCTGCATGGGGCTTCTCCTCCGGTCAGCCGGCGATGAGGGCGTCGGCGGGCGGTTCCTCGATGGGGCGCACTTCGCACTCGATGTCCCATTCATCGCCATGCACGTCGAGGAAACGGCGGGTGTGGGCGATGGCGTCGTCGAGCGAATCGGCACGCAGGATGGCATAGCCGCCGATGACCTCCTTCGCCTCGGTGAACGGGCCGTCGGTGATCCGGATGTCGCCGAAGCGCGAGCGGACGCGGGCACCTTGCGCGGTGGGCAGCAGGCCTGCGGTGTCAAGCAGGATACCGGCGGCGGACATCTCGCCGATCAGCGCCATCATGTCGGTCATCAGCCGCTCGCTGGGCTGCTGGCCGGTGGTTTCGTCGATCCGGATCATCGAAAGGAATCGCATGGTCTGCCTCCCGGGGCATTGGACACTGACCTTGCGACGAACGGGCGCGGCCGGGATCGACAACGACAGGCGATCAGGGCAGCCAGAGTTTCTCCAGGTCGCGGAAACCCCACTTGGCGGGCGACTCCACGCCCACGATGCGCTCGCGCTCACCGGCCGTGGCCAGGTCCACGTCGACCCTCAGCAGGTGCGTGCGCGACTTGGCGGAATAGAACACCCGCACGCGCGGCGCCAGCAGCGTGGCCGGGTTCTGTTCCACCACCACCGCCAGCCGATCGCTGGACAACCGCACCAGGGCGCCGATCGGGTAGATGCCGATGCTGCGCACGAACGCCTTCATCAGCATCTCGTCGAAATGCCCCTGCCAGCTGGCCATGCGGCGCAGCGATTCGGCCGGGTCCCAGCCGGCCTTGTACGGGCGGTCGGAGGTGATGGCGTCGTAGACGTCGCAGATGGCGCTCATGCGGGTCAGCAGCGGCAGCTCCGCGCCGGACAGGCGTTGCGGATAGCCGCCGCCGTTGATCTTTTCGTGATGGTGGCGGGCGATATGCAGCACCGCTTCCTGGCTTACGCCGCCCTCGCGCAGCAGGCGTTCGCCGTGCACGGGGTGCTGGCGGACGATGTCGAACTCTTCGTCGGTCAGCTTGCCGGGCTTGTTCAGCACGTCCTGCGGCAGCATGGCCTTGCCCATGTCGTGCAGCAGCCCGCCCAGCGCCGCATCGCGCACCTGCTCCTCCGGCAACTGCAGCTGCCGCGCCAGCATGGCCATCAGCGCGCCGACGGCGACCGAGTGCAGGTAGGTGTAGCTGTCCGCGTCCTTCAGCCGCGCCACGCTGACCAGCGCCGTGGGGTGGCGATCAACGGAACCGGTGATCTCGTCCAGCAGCGGCAGCACGCGGCCGGCATCCACGCCGTTGCCCAGCCGCACTTCACGGAACATGGCCTCCACGGCCTCGCGCCCTTCGTCGCAGATGCGGCGTGCGCGGGCCAGCTCCGAGGCCAGACTGACGGTGCTGTCGTGCACGACGGGGCGGCGCCGCGCTTCCGCAGGTTCGGCGACGGGTGGGGCGTCGACGGTCCCGGGAACGGCCTCTTCTTCGCCTCCGTCCTCTCCGTCTCCCTGACTGCGCGACAGGTCGACCACCACCTGCTCCACGCCGCTGTCCTGCAGTTGCGCCAAGCGTGCCTCGTCCAGGACGAACGAGGTGCGCCAGAACGGGTGCTGCATCCACGGGCCGAGCAGCTTCTGCACGTACATGCCGGGCCGCAGCTCGGCAACGTCGACGGTTTGCAGCATGCACGGCTCCGGGAGTGGAGGGGTCCGGTATGCTCCCGCCCATCGGCCAGGCACGGCGGGGCGACCCCGTCAGCCCCCGGAACGATATCGGCACGGGAGGCCGCATGCTGAAGACCTATCGGGGAAGCTGCCATTGCGGCGCGGTCCGCTTCGAGGCGGACATTGACCTGACCCGGCCCACTTATCGCTGCAACTGCTCGGTGTGCCGGCGCAACCGGTTCTGGCCGGCCATCGTGATGCCGGACGCCTTCCGCCTGCTGGCGGGCGAAAGCGAGCTGGTCGAGTACCGGTTCAATGCGTTGCGCAACTCGCACCATTTCTGCCGCACCTGCGGCGTGCGGCCGTTCGGGATCGGCAACAACGTGCCGGACGGGCAGCGGATCTACGGCGTCAACCTGGGGTGCCTGGAAGACGCCACACCCGAGGAACTGGACGCCGCGCCGATCACCTACGTGGACGGGGCGCACGACAACTGGCAGCAGGCACCGGCGATCACGCGCTACCTCTGAGCCGAGCGCGGCTACTCGGCGGCTTCGTACTGGATCTCACCCGCGCGCATCACCCGCACCACGTAGGCCAGCGCCAGCACATCGGTCGCGGGGTCGTGCCCCGGCAGCACCAGGTCCGCATCCACGCCCGGCGCGATGCGGCCGTCGGGCTAAGCCACCTCGGTCGCCTGCTCGATCACCCAGGTCTGCGCCCGCGCCGGCTCCGTGGTCACGCAAATGCCCCACAGGCAGCCCAGCACCCATCCCGATATCGGCCGCATCTTCCCTCCCGTCTGTCGACCCGTCGGCCCCGGCACCCCGTCCAGGTCAAGCGCGCGAGGCGTCGCGCCCGCCGACGGGTGCCGGGATGCCATGCCGATGTCACGCGGTTGCAACAGTCGCATGACCTTTTTGCTAGGCTGCGAAGATCGTCGCAACCGGACGTGCGCAGGGAGTTCCCATGAGCATTTCTTCCGAATATCTGGAAAACGTTTTCAACGATGCATCCTCGACGGCTTCGCCGTTGCGTCCCCGCCCACAGGTGGACCTGTGCCGGCGTGGCGAGATCCGTGCGGAGAAGTTCCTCGACGCCGCCACCGAGGTCTTTGCCGAGAAGGGTTACCAGCATGCGCGACTGAGCGAGATCGTCGCCCGCGCCGGTGGCTCGCTGGCCACCCTGTACCGGATCTTCGGCGACAAGGAAGGCTTGGCCAGCGCGATCCTCGAGCGCCGGCTGGACATGCATATCCACCTGCTCAGCGACCTTAACCTGACCGAGCTGCCCCCCGAACAGGCGCTGCGCCGGGTGGCGATCCGCATGGCGCAGGTGATGGCGCGTACCGATTCGCAGGTGGTCTACCGCATCGTGATCGGCGAGGGACAATCCTTCCCCGCCCTGCGCGACTGGTTCCTGGACCACGCGGTGGCGTCCATCCGCGCCACGCTTGCGGACTATTTCGAACAGCAGGTGGCCGCCGGACGCATGCAACTGGCGTCGCCCAAGGCGGCGGCGGCGCAGTTCTACATGAGCCTGTTCGGCGACCAGATATTCCGGCTGGCGGCCGGCAGCCCGCAATTGCCGGATGTCGACACGCTGGAAGCCCAGGCGCTCGCGTCGGTGGAGCTGTTCCTGCAGGGCGCATTGCCGCGCTGACGGAACACCACGCCTTCACCGTTCCGTCCCGCCTTGCCTGCCAGCATGGCGTCGTCGTCACGGCGCGGGACAGGCATGGATCTCAAGAGCGGGTACCCCTTCTGGGCAGTCAGCAATGGCCTGATGCAGGCGTTCCCGCCGCTGGCGTCCGACCATCGCTGCGATGTCGCCGTGCTGGGTGGCGGCATCACCGGTGCGCTGATTGCGGATGAACTGGCGCAGCATGGTTTCGATGTCGCGGTGCTCGAGCAGCGGGACATCGGCTGGGGCAGCACGGCCGCCAGCACGGCGCTGCTGCAATACGAAATCGACACCCACATGGTCGACCTGGCCAAGCGCTATGGCGAGGACGATGCCGCCCTCGCCTACCTTGCCTGCGCCAAGGCCATCGACCAGCTGCGCGAGGTCGCCGCGCCGTGGCGCGATGTCGGCTTCGCGCGCAACAAGAGCCTCTACTACGCCAGCCGGCGTCGCGACGTGCGGCCGATGGAAGACGAGCATGCCCTGCGCCTGCGCCACGGACTGGAGGTGGAACTGCTGTCGGCGGACCGGGTGCGGGAAGACTACGGCTTCGAGGCGGCAGCGGCATTGCTGAGCACCCAGGCCGCGCAGGTGGATCCGTACCGCCTGACCCACCGGTTGCTGCAACGCCTGCATCGCCAGGGCACTGCGGTATTCGACCGCACGCGCGTGACCGACCTGCATGCGACGTCGCGCGGCGTGACGCTGCGCACGGTGACGGGTTTCAGCGTACGCGCCGCGCATCTCGTGGTCGCGGCCGGGTATGCCAGCCAGCACTGGTTGCGGCAGAACGTGGCGCGCAACCACAGCAGCTATGCGGTCATCAGCGACCCCTTGCCCGACGAGCAGCTCGGCTTCCTCCGGGACACGCTGCTGTGGGAAACCGCACGCCCCTATCTGTATGCGCGCAGCACCGCTGACGGTCGCCTGCTGCTGGGCGGCGAGGACGATGCCGTGGACATCCCGGCCAAACGCGATGCGCGCGTCGAGAAGAAGGCACGGACGCTGCTGAAGCGGCTGCACCATCTGTTCCCGGAGTGGGAGGTCACGCCGGCTTTCTCATGGGCCGGCACGTTCGCCGAGACCGCCGACGGCCTGCCCTTCTTCGGCCCGCACAAGCAATGGGGGCCGCGCGTGCACTTCGCCATGGCCTACGGTGGCAACGGCATCACCTACAGCATGCTCGGTGCCGGCCTGCTGCGCGCGCTGATCGAACGCCGCAAGCATCCGCTATGGCCTTTGTTTTCCTTCGAACGCCTGGAACGGTGACCCGGGGCAGCGATGTTGCGCACCGTTGACGTGGCCGTCATGCAGCGATTACGCGGGAAGCCGCACGCTGGCCATTCATCCACACAGGAGCACCGTCATGCCCCGTGGCGACAAATCCGCCTATACCGGCAAGCAGAAACGACAGGCGGAACACATCGAGGAAAGCGAACGCGAACGCGGCCGTTCAAAGGAAGATGCGGAACGCATCGCATGGGCCACCGTGAACAAGCAGGACGGTGGCGGCAAGAAGTCCGGTTCCGGTCGCGCGAAGCCCCACTGACCTAGGGAGAACGCGAAGGCCACCAGCCCTCGCCGGTCAGCGCGTAGCGGTCGGCGGCACGCTCGAAGGGATTGCGTACGCTGACGCCGCCGCACAGCAGGTACACCGGCAGGAACAGCGGGCCCAGCACCATGTACTGGTAGACGTGCGCGCGCTCGTGGTCGCCCAGGCGGATGGGCGGATGCTGCATGCGGCCGGCGCGGTGTTCGTAGGTGATGCATTCCGCCTCCAGCGTGTCACCGGTGTGCAGGATGCTGTTGCCGAAGGTGATGGCGCCCCCCGGGCCCCACGGCCAGCGGTGGAACACCAGCGCGAAATCACGCCGACTCCATTCGACACGTGCCCCGAATGCCATGCCGACAACGCCGGCAACGGTCCCGATGAGCGTGTTGGGAACGGCCCAGACGATGCCGAGCGCGCGCGCGACCCAGAGCATCGTCGAGGCCACGGTTCAGTCCTGTTCGTTGGGCATCAACAGCCAGAGGATCAGGTAGACCAGCATGCCCGGAAACGCCGCGGACGCGATCGACACGATCACGAAGATCACCCGCAACAGCGTGGGGCTCCATCCATAACGGTGCGCAATGCCCCCCATGACGCCCGCGATCATGCGATCGTTCAGCGAGCGCGCGAAGGGCTTGGAAGTGGTGTTGTTCATCGCCGGCAACTCCCCACGGTTGTTCGCGGCCAGTCTATCGCGTCAGCGGCCGGGGCCGCCTGAACCACGCAGCGCGTCCAGCTTCAGCCTGAACCACGTCGCCGCCGGTAGCGCCGGTTGTCCCGGACAACGCACCTGGTAGGCACGCCCGCTCATGCTGCTCTTGCTGGCGGCGCGCTCGATGAACTGCTCGGCGGTATCGACCAGGTCACGCTTCAGCAGGTAGTCGTACTTGCGCTGCAGGTGCTTGCGCGCTTCCTCGCGCCCATGCCACGCGCCATTGCGCTGGAATTCGCAGGACGAGGCCGACAGCGCATCCATCAATCCCTGGATCTCGCGCTTGGCGGTCGCCGAAGGCGCAGAGAGTGCCGGGCCGACGACGACGAGCAGAACGGCAGCGACGGTGAATCGTGACAGCATGTGGTTACCCTACCGCAAGACAAGTGAAGCGAGCACGCCGTTTTCTTTTGTGGGAGCAACGTAAGTTGCGACCGCACGGCCCGATGCCCCAGCATCCCATCGTTCGCCCACCGGGCGCGTTGCGACGCGTTCATCATCGCGACACCCGGGATCCATCGGGGCGCGGTCGCGACTTGCGTCGCTCCTGCGAAGAACGCAGCGCGCGCGGTCAACGCGCGCGCTGGCCGAGCCAGTGATGGATGGCCGAAGGCACTTCGCGTTGTGCACGACTGGACACGTAGATGCCGATGTGGCCACCCTTGAAGCTCAGTTCGGTGTAGTCGGCGGTGCCCACCACGTCCTTCAAGGCACGCGACGCATCCGGTGGCACCAGATGGTCCTGTTCGGCATAGATGTTCAGCACCGGCATGTCGACGAAGCCCAGGTCCACGGCCTCGCCACCGATCTCGATGCCGCCCTTGATGAAGCCGTTGCGCTGGTAGAACTGCTTGATGAACTGGCGGAAGGCCTCACCCGCCAGGTCAGGCGAATCGAAGATCCATTTTTCCATCCGCAGGAAATCCTCGATGGCGCGCTTGTCATCGAGGATGTCGACCAGTCCGACGTACTTCTGCAGGTTCAGCCGGAACGGTTTCAGCATCAGGTAGCAGGCATTCATCATGTCCGCCGGCACATTGCCCAGCGCATCCACGAACAGGTCCACGTCCAGCTCGCGCGTCCAGTGCGAAAGCATGTTGTCCGGCGTATGGAAGTCCACCGGCGTGACCATGGTGATCAGGTTCTTGACCTTGTCCGGGTGCAGCGAGGCATAGCACAGCGAGAAGGCCCCGCCCTGGCAGATGCCGAGCACGTTGACGGCATCGCGTCCGCTGCTGTCGCGCAGGTGGTCCACCGCACCGTCGATGAAGCGGTTGATGTAGTCGTCGAGTTCGAGATAGCGGTCCGAGCGGTCCGGATAGCCCCAGTCGATGACGTAGACATCCTCACCCTGCGCCAGCAGGCCCTTCACCAGCGAGCGGTCGTGCTGCAGGTCCACCATGTACGGCCGGTTGACCAGCGCGTAGACGATCAGCAGCGGGACCTTCGCGGTGGGGGCCTTCTCGCCTATGAAGCGGTACAGGACCACTTTGCCATCGCGCCAGACTTCCTGCTTCTGGGTGGCCCCGTAGTGCACATCCTCCACCTCCGGCAGCGTGTGCAGGCCGGCGGAGAGCTTCTGCGTCAGTGTGGTGGCTTCGTGGGCCAGGGCCTCGGCGGTGAAGTTGAGCGGTCCGTTCACTTGCGGCTACCCCGCTTGGTCTTCCTGCCGGTCTTGGGCGCGTCGACGGTCGCGTCCCGCGCGGCGTTGCGTGCCACCCAGTCCTTCATCGATACGACCGAGGTCGACGGTGGTTTCGCACGCGCCGTGGGGGCAGGTTTTTGGGGGGCAGGTTTCGCCGCGACCGTCCTCGGTGTTTTCCTGGCGGGCGCCTTCTTCGTCCTGGCTGGCGTCCGCGCGGCCGCCTTGGCCACCGCGGGTACGGGTTCCTTGCGGGTGGGGGCCGGCGCCGCCGCAGCGACGGCCCGGCGTGCGCGTTTCTTCGGCGCCGTCTTCTTGGCGACGACGCGTTTTTTCGGCGCGGCCTTCGCTGGCGTGCGGCGGGGAAGCGTGCGCGCCTTCGCGGCTTTCGGCTTTGCGGGCGCGGGCGCTGGGGCCGGTTCCGCGGTGACGGGGGCTTCGACCGGCGCAGGCACATGCCGTGCCTCGGCACGGCGCGCGGGCGAGACCTGCGCGCGCGTCAGCTTGCGCAGCGCGCGCTCGAGTTCGACGATCTTGCGATGCGCGGAATCGACTTCCGTCCGCGTCGGCATGCCGAACAGCGTGCAGACCTGCTCGACTTCGCGCTGCACGCCCAGTCGCAGGCGCGCCTGCGCATTCGCCAGTCCACCATAGACGTGGCGGAAATCATCGGACATCGCGACCTGCGCATAGGCCTCTTCGGCCGCATCGATCCAGAGGTCGAACAATGCGCGTGCATTCTGCAACTGGCGGCCGGGCTCGGCATGCTGCTCCAGCTTGCGCTCGAAGCGCACGAACGCATCCTGCGCCACCTTCAGCATCAGCTGGTCGTAATCGCGCAGTTGCTGCTGGTAGTCCTTCTGCGCCTGCGCCAGGTGCTGCCAGCGTTCCTGGTGCTCGCGCGCCAGGCCGAAGGTCGGCAGGTGCAGCCAGCGGTCGCCATCGCGCTGCAGGCCTTCCAGCCAGGGCTGCATCTGCTGCATCCAGCCATCCATGCCATGCGCGCCACCCTGCATGCTGCGGAAGATGTCCGCGAACGGATTGCCGGCAGGCGTGGGCGTGGCCATGCCCAGCGCCTCGCGCCAGGCACGGCCGATATCGGTAGCGTCGTGGTCGCGGCCGGTGAACTGCGCGGCCACCTGCTGCATCTGGCCGAACCACTGGCTGGCCTGCCGCTGGAAGCGGCCGACCGCTTCGTCCACCTGGGGCTGGCCACCCGGCACCAGTTTCGACCACCAGTCGACGGTCTGCTGCCAACCCGGCACGGCGCCCGGCATGGACATGGTCGGCGCACCGCCGGCCTGTCGCAGGGCATCACCCCAGAGACTCCAGTACTGCTGGGCCACCGACTCGAAGTCGCCCGGCCACGGTGGAACGGAATTCGTCATGTGCCCTCCCTTCCCGACCGATTCTAGCCGCGGCAGGCGGCGCGTGCATGACGCACCTTCACCTCACGATCAGGGCTTGGGGATCCGCAGCGTCTTGCTGATCATCAGCGTGCCGGAAATGGCGTACAGCAACACCAGCGGATGCAGCTGCCACGGACCGAGCTTCAGCGCACCCAGCCACAGGTCGGGCCCCACATGGCCCAGGTATGCCGCGACCGCCAGCACGATGACCAGCGCCAGGCTGGTGGGAATGGGCGTGCCCTCGAAGAACTTCACCTTGTCGCCACCATCGGCGAGCGTCTCGGCGGTGACGTTGTAGCGCGCGAGCCGGCTGACACCGCAGGCGACGAAGTACGACAGCACCAGCCAGTCCCAGCCACCCTGCATGCCGCAGGCATAGGCCAGCGCCGCCGGCGCCACGCCGAAGGAGATCACGTCGGCCAGCGAGTCCAGTTCACGCCCCAGCACCGAGGCCTGCTTGCGCCAGCGGGCCACGCGTCCATCGAGGGCATCGAAGATGAAGGCCAGCGGGATCAGCGCCATCCCGATCATCAGGTCGCGCAGGATGCCTTCCTGCAGGAAACGCATCGACGCGAACACCGCACCGGTGCCGCAGAAGGCATTGCCCAGCGTGAACCAGTCGGCCAGTTGGAAGTCGCGGATCATCGAGAAGTGTCGGGACATGGCGGCGTACGTGTCGGGCCAGTCTCAAGAGTAAGGCCAAGCGGGTGAAGGCGCCGCAGCATTCCCTCTCCCCGTGAACGGGGAGAGGGTGCCAAAGGCGGGTGAGGGGCGAACGGAGACCGGATGCGCGTGCGCCAGGATTGTTGCCGCGCTCGCCCCTCATCCCCCCTCCGGGTACCTTCTCCCCACATGCGGGGAGAAGGATTCATCAGCGCGGAATCGCCAGCTGACTGAGCTCGACGCTGCCCGCGCCCCGCGGATTGGCATTGATCAACGCATTCGCCGGCAACTCCCGGCTTCCATCCAGCGTGGCGTTGACCTGGTCCAGCGCGGCATAGACGTAGGGCAGCAGCGGCACGTAGCGAGTGCCGTAAGCCGGCAGCGCCAGGAAACCGTCGAAGTGCTGCGCATGCCGCACCTGCCAGTAGCGCACGTCGGGATTGGCGGCACGCGCGGCTTCCACATACGGCGCGCTGGAGAACGCCGGCGGCACCAGCCCGTCGTCCAGTCCATGGATCACCACCACCGGACGGCGCGTGCGCGGGAAGCGCGCGGCGGTCTGCGCGATGCCGGCCTGCACGCGATGCGCATCCTCGCCGGTACCGGTCTGCAGCGCACGCAGGCATTGCAGCCCCGGCAGAGTGAAGTCCGGCGCGGCCAGCTTCGTGTCGACGATGCCCACCCCGGCACCCGGTGGAATGCCGCTGCCATCGGACCACCACGCGGCCCGCTCGGCGGCGCTGGCCGTGCGCGCCATGAAGTCGGCGTTCTGCGCGGAGAACGCGAAACCGCACGGATGCTCGGCCACGCCATAACGGCCGTACGCGGAGGCATACGTCACCGCCACCGCCCGCCACAGGTCGAAGCCCACGCTGAGCGCGCCGGCCAGCAGCGCCTCGTCAGTCCAGCCGTTCGCCTTCAACTGCGCATGCGCCGATGCCGCCTGCGCCTTCGCATCCGCGCCACTGACCAGACCAGCCGCTTTCAGCGTGGCGCAACGCGCCGTCCACACCGGTTCCACCTGCGCGCGCAGGGGCGGCTGCGGCAGGGTGTCGGCCGGCAGGTGCAGCAGCGCGCACGGCATCAGCAGTGCGGCTTCCGTGGTGTAGTCGTACAGCGAACGAGCGCCCGGTGCATCCGCCGCGAGGATGTTCGGCTCGCCCGCGACCACCGCATCCAGCCACTCGCCTTCTTCCTCGCTGGCACGCAGCACGGCACCACCGCCATTGGAAATGCCGACGGCGATGACGCGTGTATTGTCGAAGCGGAATGGCGCTGCCTGTGGAAACGCCTGGTCCAGCGCTGCGAGCGCGAACTCCGCGGCCTGCTTCACGTGGCGGCCCCAGTCTGCTTCCGGGTTGTCCTTGGAATGCGCATGCTTGACGGCAACGCCGCTGGCACCGACCGGCGCATCCGGCACGAACGCCAGCGGATCGACGCCAAGTTCGCCAACGGTGCCGTCCTCGCGCGCGCCCTTCTGCTCATCCAGATCGAAGTAATCCGTGCCGGCGCCCTTGTCGGTGTAGGCCACGGCGCAGCCCTTGGGCAGGCCCCACGGCGCGGCGACCGCGATGGCGCCGTAGATGCCGCGCGAGCCGGACGAGGCGGTGACGACAACGCAGCGCCTGGTGGCATCGAAATCGTCCGGCACCTGCACCAGCACGCGGTGCGGCTGCGCGGCGCCGGGGACCTTCGCCAGCGCCGAATACTCGCGACCGGGTACTGCAGCCACGCTGCCATAGGCCTGGCCGTAGCCGCCCGTCAGCGAGAGGTCGGCGATGCCACGCCAGTTGCCCCAGATCGCGCGGCGGCGCAGTTCGGCGGGCGTGGGATTGGCGGGATCGGCGAATGCCGGCGCCGCCATCGCGCGCAGGCCGTCGAGGCCCAGGCCCGCCGTGAGCAGGTCGTCGGTGCCACGGTGCTCGGTGACGCGCTGCGGTTGGATCATGTGGGCCACGGCCTCGGGCTTGGGCGGCGTGCTGCTGCAGGCGGTCAGCGCCGCGCCGAGCAATAGTCCGCAGGACATTCGCAGGTTCGCATTCATGCGTGGAGGGCGCCCATGGTTCCGGTCATTGCCACGAAACTACCCTGTGCGGGAATCCCCGTCATCGTACTTTGGTACCACGAACCCGTCGCGCCTGCCTGCTACCCTAGCCGCAGCACGCAGGAGCCCCCATGCAACAGACCCATACCCTCCTCATCACCGGTGCCGCCAGCGGCATCGGCGCCGGCATCGCCGCGCAACTGGCCGAAGCCGGACGCCACGTGATCGTCAGCGACCTCAATCTCGACGCCGCCGAAACCGTGGCCACGCAGATCCGCGCCGACGGCGGTTCCGCCGAAGCGGTCGCCCTCGACGTGACGTCGCAGGAGAGCATCGATGCCGCCCTGGCGACAATCTCGCGCCCGGTCGATGTGCTGGTGAACAACGCCGGCCTGCAGCATGTCTCGCCGCTGGAAGACTTCCCGATCGAGAAGTGGGACTTCCTGGTGCAGGTAATGCTGGTGGGCGTGGCGCGCCTGACCCGTGCGGTGATGCCGGGCATGCGCGAACGCGGTTTCGGCCGCATCGTCAACATCGGCAGCATCCACGCACTGGTAGCCAGTCCGTACAAGAGCGCCTACGTGGCCGCCAAGCACGGCCTGGTCGGTTTTTCGAAGGTCATCGCGCTGGAAACCGCCGACACCGACATCACCATCAACACGGTCTGCCCCAGCTACGTGAAGACGCCGCTGGTCGACAAGCAGATCGCCGACCAGGCGCGCACGCGCGGCATCTCCGAGGCCGACGTGGTCAGCCAGGTGATGCTGAAGCCGATGCCGAAAGGCGTGTTCATCGGCCTGGACGAACTGGCCGGCATCACCGCCTTCCTCACCTCGCCCGCCGCGCGCAACATCACCGGCCAGACGATCGTGGTGGACGGCGGCTGGACGGTGCAGTGAAAGCCGGGAGTCGTGGACCGGAAGTGGAGAAGGGAAGCGCCTGTATCCGTTTTGTTGCCCCGCTCAAGGCAACCCGCTCGCTCGATCCACGATTGCCCCTCCCCGATTCCCAGCAACCCCCATGCCCAACCTGCTGATCGCCGATGACCACCCGCTGTTCCGCGCCGCATTGCGTGGCGCGGCGGCGGATGCCGTGGCGCAGCTGTCGGTGCGCGAAGCCGAATCGCTGGACGGCGTCATCGCCACGCTGGAAGCGCACGACGACATCGACCTGGTGCTGCTGGACCTGCACATGCCCGGCAACCACGGGCTCGCAGGCCTGGCCGCGATCCGCGCGCAGTTCCCGGCGGTCGCGGTGGTCGTGGTGTCGGCCAACGACGACCCCCGCGTGGTGCGGCGTGCGCTGGACCACGGTGCGGCCGGCTACCTGCCGAAGAGTTCCGGCCTGGACGAACTGCGGGATGCGATCCGCAGTGTGCTGGCCTGCGAGCAATGGCTGCCGGCCTCGCTGCGCGGTGCGGTCGCCCGCGCCCAGTCATCCGAACACGACACCGATCTCGCCGGCCGCCTGGCCAGCCTGTCGCCGCAGCAGTTCCGCGTACTGACGCTGGTGGCGCAGGGCCTGTTGAACAAGCAGATCGCGGATCGCCTCGACGTGCAGGAACGCACGGTGAAGGCACATCTGTCCGCGATCTTCGACCGCCTGGGCGTGCGCAACCGCACCCAGGCCGGCGTGGTGCTGCGCGAGCTCGAGCTGGCGGATCCGGCGCGGCATATCGAGTAGTCCCGTACGTAGCATGCGGAGACAATCCCTTAGTCCCCGCCGTCATCCCAGCGCACGCTGGGATCCATCCCGACTCCGCAGTTGCTTCGCCTCGGCGTGCTGCCCGGCAAAAGCAACATGGGTCCCAGCGTTCGCCGGGACGACGAAACCCTCCGCCGCCCTGGCCGTCATCCCAGCGCATGCTGGGATCCATCTTGACTCGGCAGTTGCTTCGCCTCGGCGTACTGCCCGGCAAAAGCAACATGGGTCCCAGCGTTCGCCGGGACGACGAAACCCTCTGCCACCCCTGGCCGTCATCCCAGCGCATGCTGGGATCCATCTTGACTCTGCACTTGCTTCGCCTGGGACGTACTGCCAAGCAAAAGCAACACGGGCCCCAGCGTTCGCCGGGACGACGAAACCCTCTGCCACCCTTGGCCGTCATCCCAGCGCATGCTGGGATCCATCTTGACTCTGCATTTGCTTCGCTTGGGCTGTACTGCCAAGCAAAGGCAACACGAGTCCCAGTGTTCGCCGCGACGACGAACCCCTTCGCGTGGAACATGCAGCTGACGCGAGCCCCGACGAGGTGCGGTCATTTTTTCGCCACACACCTTGACAGCATTGTGCCGCAACGCGTGCCACCGCTTATCCACATGTTGATCGACAGACCATCCACACCGGGTGTGGACAACCCGGACACCGACCCGTCACCGCCTGGTCAAAAATTCGCCACACATCTTGACAGGCTTGCGGTGCAAGGCGCCGACGCAGTTATCCACATGGTTTCCCAAACCCGATCCACACGGCATGTGGACAAGCCGGAGCGTGGAACATGCGACCGCCCTCTGTAGGAGCGACGTAAGTCGCGACCGTGGACCCTAACCTCCTGTGTTCCATGGATAACAGGAACGAGGAGGAACATGCGTCGTAGGAATCAGCGCTCATCCAAGGTGCAGTGACCCCTTCGCATTCCGGTCGCGACTTACATCGCTCCTACAGGGTCAAGCAGCGAGGCCTTCAGATCCGCGAGTAGTCCCACGAGACCATGCGACCCTCGTGGTACGGCATGACGCCGTGGAATCCGCGCGGGTCGTCGTCGAACACCAGCGGCAGGAAGTGGCGGTCGCCGTCCCACAGCGGCAGGTCCAGGATCTTCTCCACCGGCACCCATTCCAGCGTGCCTTCGGGATTGGAGGCGAAGGGTATGCCGCTGTAGGCCGTGATGACGAAGACGAATCCGAGCCAGTCCTCGCCATGCTTGCCGAAGCCCGGCCAGCTGATCGTGCCGCGCAACGCCATTTCCTCGCAGTCGATCCCGGCCTCCTCGTGGATCTCGCGACGCATGCCGGCCACTACGTCCTCGTCCCGTTCGATCTTGCCGCCCAGGCCGTTGTACTTGCCCAGGTGCTGGTCGTCCGGACGCGCATTGCGATGGATCAGCAGTACCTGCGAACGATCCGGCGACAGCACATAGCCGAGGGTGGCGACGATGGGGGTGTAGGGCATGCGCGGGTTCCTGTGCAACGGCCGTGCATTCTAGCGTTGGCTGTCGTGGGAGCGACGTGAGTCGCGATGGCCGCACCCGCAAACCCACTTCGCGAACTACGTCGCTCCCACGGCCGCGGACGCCCGCGCGGCCAACAACCGATCCAGCACCGACTTCAGCGCCAGCGGGCGCACCGGCTTGGCCAGCAGCGGCAATTCCGCATCACGGACGGCACGGCGCACGGCATCGGTCTGGTCGGCGGTCAGGATCAGGCATGGACGGTGCCCATGCGAGACACGCAGGCGTTCGACCAGCGCGACGCCGGTATCGCCCGCATCCAGGTGGTAGTCGAACAACCAGAGATCCGCATTCCGTTCGCGCAATGCGGCATCGGCTGCTGCGCCATTGCTGGCGGTCGCCACGCTGCACCCCCAGCCTTCCAGCACCTGGCGCAGCGCAGCCAGTGCCGCGGGATCGTTGTCGACCGCCAGCACATGGCGACCGGCCAGGCCGGGCTTGCCGGCCAGCGAGGGCATCGCCGCAGGCGCCGCCACGCGCACCAGGTCGACCGCGAAGACGGCGCCGCGCCCCACCCGGCTGCGCAGCGACAGCGGTGCATCGAGCAGCACGGCGATGCGGTCCGCGATCGACAGGCCCAGGCCCAGGCCCTGCCCGGGCACATCGTCGCCGCGGCGGAATTCCTCGAAGATCCGGCGCTGGTCGGATTCGGCAATGCCCGGTCCCGTGTCCCACACCTCGATGCGTACATGCGTGCGGCGCCAGCGCACGCCGAGGCGCACGCCGCCGCGTGCCGTGTAGCGCACGGCATTGGCCAGAAAGTTCTGCAGGATGCGGCGCAGCAGTTGCGGATCGGTATGCACCCACGCGCGCGTCGGCACGGCGTCGAACGACAGGCCGCGCTCATGCGCGAGCACGCGGAACTCGGAGGCCAGCGGCTCCAGCACTTCCATCAGCGGCAGGTCGCGCGGCTCGGGCAGCAGGCCGCCGGCTTCCAGCCGCGACATGTCCAGCAGGCCGGTCAGCAGATCGGTGGTGGAATCCAGCGCACCGCGCACCTGCTGCGCCGTCTCGCGCTGCCGTGCTTCCGGCAGCTGCTGCGACAGCGCGTCGGTGAACAGCTGTGCCGCGTGGAGCGGCTGCAGCAGGTCGTGGCCGATCGCGGTCAGGAAGCGGCTCTTCGCATCGTTCGCATGCTCGGCCTCGCGCTTGGCGGTCTCCAGCAGCGCGGTGCGTTCGACCACGCGCTGCTCCAGCGTCTCATTGGCCTGCTTGAGTTCGCGCTCGGCCTGGCGTGATGCGGTGACGTCGGTGTAGGTGGCCACGAAGCCGCCGCCCGGCATGGGATTGCCGCGCACCTCCACGATGCTGCCATCCGGGAACACGCGTTCGGTCAGGTGCGGCGTGCCGGCGCGCATGAAGGCCAGCCGCCGGTCCAGCGCACGCTCGTCGTGTCCGCGCTGCGGCATGCGCTGCAACGCCCAGCGGGTCAGGTCGGCGATGGGACGCCCGACCTGCAGCAGATCGGACGGGAAACCGAACATCTGCGCATAGCGCCGGTTCCATGCCACCAGCCGCTGCTCGCGGTCGATCACGCTGATGCCCTGGCTCATGTTCTGCAACGCGGCCTCCAGCACCTGCTGGTTGAAGCGCAGGTCCTGCGATGCTTCGCCGACGATGGCCGCCACCGTCTCCAGGTCGCCGGTTTCGCGGCGTGCCGCATCCAGCAGGAGCCGTGCGGACGCAGAGCCCAGCACCGCCGACAGTTCACGCTCGAGCCGGGCTTCGATGATCGTCGGCACCGGTCCGTTGCGCGGCGCGTCGGCCAGCAGTTCCTCCACACGCTCGCGCGGCAGGAAGCGCCTGCCGGCATCGCGCAGCGTCTTCGCATCGAAGCCCCGGCTGTCGGCGCGGCGCGGCGCCGCACCGCGCCAGCTGGCCACCAGCAGCGTGACCACGGTACCTGCGAACAGGCTGACACCCACGGCGCGGCCCAGGCGGCTCCACCCTGTGAGGCCGAAGAAGCCGTCGGGCGACAGGCCAGCCAGACCGAACGGCCCCGTCTGCAGCCATGCCGGCGAAACGCCGCGTGCGTCCATCGCCACCGGCAACAGCAACAGCCATGCCCATACCAGGAACCCGGCCACGATGCCGGCAATGACGGCCCGCGGCGATGTCTGCGGACGCCAGATGGCAAATGCGAGCGCGGGCGCCAGCGTGGCCAATGCGGAGAACGACACCGCGCCCACATCCGCCAGCGCGTCGTTGCCCGCGATCAGGCGGCTGTACGCCCACGCCAGCAGCATCACCGCCACGATCCCCACGCGCCGTTGCGTCAGCACGGCCCCGCGCAGGTCGCGTCCGGTACCGCGCACCCAGCCGCCCCGCAACAGGCCCGGCGCCAGCCAGTGGTTGCCGATCATCAGGCTGAGCGTGAGCGTGCTGACCACCACCATGCCGGTGGCCGCGCTCAGGCCGCCAAGGAACGCCAACAGCGCCAGGCCCTGGTGCCCCTGCGACAGTGGCAGCGCCAGCACGTAGAGGTCGGAGGGCACCGCATCGCCGAACATCGCGCCGCCCGCGCGCGCCAGCGGCAGCAGCGGTGCCGCCATCAGCACCATGTACAGCGGAAACAGCCAGCGCGCGGTACGCACGTGGCGTTCGTCCCGGCACTCCACCACGCCCACGTGCACCTGGTGCGGCAGGGTGAACATCGCCAGTACGCCCAGCGCCACCAGCGGCAGGAAGCCGTAGGTGGTGGAGGCAGGCGCCGGTGCCGGTGGCGGCACCTCCAGGTCGGGCAGGCCGAACCACACGAACAATCCCAGCGCCAGCATCGCCGCCAGCTTGAACAGCGACTCGAACGCCATCGCCAGGATCAGGCCGCGATTGTGCTCCACCGCGCTCGCGCGGCGCGTGCCGAACAGCATCGCGAACACCGCCATCGCCAGGGCCACGTACAGCGCGCTGTCCTGCCACGCCGGCAGCGCATCGTTGCCCGGCGAACGGGTCAGCAGCGCGAAGCTCATCGCCACCGCCTTCAGCTGCAGCGCGATGTAGGGAACCAATCCGAGCGCGGCGATCAGCGTGACCGTGGCCGCCAGCCAGCCGTCCTTGCCCAGTCGCGTGGCGATCAGGTCGGCCAGCGACGTGGCATTCGACTCGCGCGCCATCCGCACCAGCCGCACCAGCAGGAACGCACCGAACACGTACAACAGGATGGTGCCGACGAAGGTGGGCGGCAGTGGCCAACCGTAGCGGGCGGCCTGGGTCACCGTGCCGAAGAACGTCCACGAGGTGCAGTACACCGCCAGCGACAGCGCATAGATGTACGGCCACTGCACCGCCAACACGCGCGGATGACGCTCGGCATACAGCGCGGAACCGAACAGCACGCCGAGCCACAGCAGGCCGGCCAGCACCACCATGCCGACGCTCAGCATGAGGCCCCCCGTGGCAGCGGCCTCAGCCGCGACCGTGGAAACGAAGCGTCCGGGAAGACGACCCGCCGCGCGGGCGGGCTGCGGCATGTCATCTGCCGCAAGGCGACGCGTTCATCGAGCATGCGGTCACGGCTGAGGCCGCTTCGACAAGAAGATACGGATGTCGGGCGAAGCATCGGCATGGGCCGGAGCATAACGCAGCAACGGCGGGCCTTCGCCCGCCGTTGCCGTTCCCGCATCATCGCCGGTGTCGCGCTCAGAAATCGTAGCGCGCGGTCAGGCTGTACTGGCGCGGCGGACCGTAGAAGCCGGTCAGCACGCCGTAGGCCCCGATGTTGTAACCCGTGGTGCGGTATTCCTCGTCGGCCAGGTTGGAACCCTGCAGCGACAGGCTCCATGCATCGTTGACCTTCCAGATCACGCCGGCATTGACCAGGCCGTAGCCCTCCTGCTTGATCAGCGGGCTCAGGTCGGTGGTGGGCCAGACTTCCGACTGGTAGGAATAGCCCACGCGCGCCGACAGGTTGCCGCCGTTGGCCAGGTCCGTGCGGTACTCCACGTTGATCGCACCGGAGAACTCGGGCGCGTTGGTGAAATGCTGCGAGTCAGCGACATCGACCAGGACTGGCGGACGCGTCGTGGTGTACGTCAGGAACTCGTCGTACTTGGCATCCAGCCACGCGAGATTGCCACTGATCAGCCAGTTTTGGGTCGGCAGGAACTGATACTCGATCTCCACGCCATTGACGGTACCCTTGCCGGCGTTGGTGAAGTCACCGAAGAAGTTGTCATCGGTGCCATCCCCGTTGCTATCGAACGCAGTAAAGATGGAAAGCTGGATGTCCTCGTACTTGTTGTGGAACGCCGAGAGATTCAGGAACAGGCGCTGGTCGAGGAACGACATCTTGCTGCCGACTTCGAAGCTGTCCACCTGTTCGTCGTCGAACGGCTCGCCCGAACGCGGCACCGACGTGGTGTTGGCGCGGATGTTGTAGCCGCCCGACTTGAAACCGCGCGAGGCCAAGCCGTACACCATGATGTCCGGAGTGACCTGGTAATCCAGCGAGATCTTCGGCGAGGTGTTCTTGAAGTTGATCGTCTTGTCGAAATTGGCTGCAGTGCCCCACGAGGTGGCGTAGTCCAGGCCGGTGTAGAACCGGTTCAAGGCCACCGCATGCTTGTCCTCATCGGTGTAGCGCACACCCACGTCCAGCTTCAGGCGGTCGGTCAGGTCGAAGGTCCAGTCCGCGTACAGCGCGATGCTCTTGGTGTTGACCACGCCCTGGGTGTCGCCGAACAGCGGATTGGTCAGGCTGTTCGCCAGTGCCGGGTTCCAGAAGTGGTTCAGCACCTGGCCGCCGGCATCGCCGTTGAACCAGTACAGGCCCATCACGCCGCGGGCACGGCCGCCGCCGTCGTAGTTCGCCTGCAGTTCCTGGCTGACCTGGCTGTCGCTGTAGAACGCACGCACGTCCACCAGCGTCAGCGGCGTGGTGTCGAAGTCGATGTTGGTCTCGGTATCGGACTCGCGCTTGGCCGCTACGTATTTGAACGCCCAGTCGTCGTTCGGACGCCAGTTGACGGTCGCCGAGGCGCCCTTCATCTCGGTGTCGTTGATGTTCTTCATGCCGCTGCGGATGTCGTAGCGGTCGCTGGTCGGCGGATAGGCCGGGGCCAGCGGATTGGGGGCTAGCATCTTCGCGCCGCGCACGCCGGACTGGTCGTCCATGTAGTCGAAGGCGAACTGCACGTCGAAATCATCCTGCGAGAACGCACCCAGCTGCATGCGGAGCGCGTTGATCTCCTTGTCGCTGACTTCCTGGCCGGTATAGGTGTTCTCGCCGAAGCCATCGCGGTTCATGCTGGCCACCGACACGCGGCCACGCAGGCCGCTGTCCTGGCCGCCGATGGACCCGCCCAGTGCCGCCTTCACGTCCAGCTGGTTGTAGTTGCCCACGGTGACCGAGGCGAAGCCGGTGGTTTCCTCCGGCAGGCCGCGCGAGATGTACTTGATCGCACCGCCGATGGTGTTCTTGCCGTACAGCGTGCCCTGCGGGCCGCGCAGCACTTCGATGCGCTCCACGTCGAACACGTCCAGCAGCGCACCCTGCGGGCGGGCGATGTAGACGTCGTCCAGGTAGATGCCCACGCCCGGGTCCACGCCCCACAGCGGATCGGCCTGGCCAACGCCGCGGATGTAGGCGGTCACTGTGCTGGTGGAACCGCGCGCGGCATAGATGGTCAGGTTCGGCACCTGCGCGTCCAGGTCGCCGATGTCCTTGATCGCCATCTTGTCGAGGGTCTCCGCAGTGAAGGCGGTCACCGCCACCGGCACGTCCTGCAGGGTTTCCTCGCGCTTGCGTGCGGTGACCTTCACCGCATCGAGCGTGGTGGCGGACGTGGCTGGCGTTTTGGCGGCCGTGGTGCCGTCCTGCGCCCACGCCATTGGCGCGGACGACAACAGGACACAACCGATGGCCAGGCTCAGGTGCTTGCGCTTCATGGGTCTCCCCTCCTCCCGGGTATGACATGGCGGCGGACGGATGCCGCCGATTGAAGCGAACACTAGGGGGCGGGCCGCGCGGGCGGCATCGTACCTTCGTACAGTGGGCCGCCCGGCGTGCGGCTGCGGATACTCGCCGCACTTGCAAGCGGCGCTGGCCGAGGAGTTGTGGATGTCGTTCCTGATCGTGCTGGCCGCGCTGTGCTTCCTGATGTTCGTGGCCTACCGCGGCTACAGCGTCATCCTGTTCGCGCCCATCGCGGCGCTGGGCGCGGTGCTGCTGACCGATCCATCGCTGGTCGCACCGATGTTCACCGGCCTGTTCATGGACAAGATGGTCGGCTTCCTGAAGCTGTACTTCCCGGTGTTCCTGCTGGGCGCGGTGTTCGGCAAGCTGATCGAGATATCGGGTTTCTCCAAGGCGATCGTGCAAGGCACCATCAAGGTGGTCGGCGCGCAGCGCGCGATGCTGTCGATCGTGCTGGTGTGCGCGCTGCTGACCTACGGCGGGGTGTCGCTGTTCGTGGTGGTGTTCGCGGTGTATCCGTTCGCGGCGGAACTGTTCCGCCAGAGCAACATCCCCAAGCGGCTGGTGCCGGGCACCATCGCGCTGGGTGCCTTCACCTTCACCATGGATGCGCTGCCCGGCACGCCGCAGATCCAGAACATCATCCCCACCTCGTTCTTCGGCACCACCGCATGGGCCGCACCGGTGCTGGGCATCCTCGGCGGCGTATTCATCCTGACCGTCGGCATGTGCTACCTGGAATGGCGCCGCCGCGTGGCCGCGCGCAACGGAGAGGGCTATGCCGGCAACGACGATCTGCGCAATGAACCGGAACCCTTCAAGGGCGACAGGCTCGCGCATCCGCTCATCGCCATCCTGCCGCTGCTGCTCGTCGGCGTGGCGAACTTCTTGTTCACCCGATGGATCCCCGGCTTCTACGGCGAAAGCCAATCGTTCGTGCCGGCGGTGATCGGCAGCCCGGCACCGGTGGTGCAGGACGTCTCGAAGGTGGCCGCCATCTGGGCCGTACAGGGCGCGCTGCTGGTCGGCATCGTGGCCGTGATCGCATTCGCGTGGAAGCCGGTGTTCGCCAGTTTCGCCGAGGGCACGAAGAGCGCCATCGGTGGCGCGCTGCTGGCGTCGATGAACACGGCGTCGGAATACGGCTTCGGCGCCGTCATCGCTGCCCTGCCCGGCTTCCTCGTCGTAGCCAACGCGCTGCAGGCCATCCCCAACCCGCTGGTCAACGAGGCGATCTCGGTGACCGCGCTGGCCGGCATCACCGGATCGGCGTCCGGCGGCATGAGCATCGCACTGGCCGCGATGGCGGACAGCTTCATCGCCAATGCCAACGCGGCCGGCATCCCGATGGACGTGCTGCACCGCGTGGCCTCGATGGCCTCCGGCGGCATGGACACCCTGCCCCACAATGGTGCCGTCATCACCCTGCTGGCCGTCACCGGCCTCAGCCACCGGCAGTCGTACAAGGACATCTTCGCCATCACCCTGATCAAGACCACCGCCGTGTTCGTGGTGATCGGCGTGTTCTACGCCACGGGTCTGGTCTGACGCCACGCATGGCGTGACCGGCCTGTGCGCGCGGTCGCAAACGCCGGGCGGCGCTTGGCCAATACTTCCCGCATTCCGGGGAAGGCAGGGAAATCCGCATGGCGTACTACACCGTCCCGTGGCGTCGGCTGTTCGCGCGTGGCCCGTGGCGACGCAAGGCCGTGGGCACGCGTGCACGCCTCGACGCCCGCGTCCAGGCAAAACCGTACGTCGCAGCACCCGATCTTGGCGTCCAGGTCCGGCAACGCCTGAACCGCCTGTACGGCTGGAAGGGCGGCGAACGCGCCAGTCCGAAGGACACCACGCCCGCACCGGAGGCGGCAGCCGTCGCCGCACCCGGCGGTGGCCGCGTGATGATGGGGCAGTCGAACCCCACCCTGATGACGATGGCGCGGCCGCCGTTCGCCGTGCAGGCGCTCAACAACCTCAGCTACGGCGCCACCGCCGCCAGCATCGCCGAATTCAACGCGCTGGGCAGTAGCGATCGCCAACGCCTGGCCAACTACGTGGACTGGCAGCTCAACTGGGACGCCATCGACGACAGCGCCGTCACCAACCGGCTCACCGCCGGTGGCTACATCACCCTCAACAAGTCGCTGACCCAGCTGTGGGCCGACCACGTGGTGACGGACCCCGAGCACAACATCCGCATGCGCCCGGCCAATGAGGTGCAGCGCGCGGCCTTCGTGCGCGCGGTGTACTCGCGCAGGCAGTTGCGTGAAGTGCTGGTCAACTTCTGGCACGACCACTTCAACGTGCTGGGTACCGACTTCAGCGTCGGCCCGGTGTTCGTGCACTACGACCGCGACGTGATCCGCGCCAACGCCAAGGGCAATTTCCGCACGATGCTGGAAGGCGTGGCCCAGAGTACGGCGATGCTCTACTACCTGGACAACATCAGCAATTCGCGTTCGGGCCCGAATGAAAACTTCGCCCGCGAACTGCTGGAACTGCACACCCTGGGCGCTGAGAACTACCTGGGCTTCATGGACCCGTTCCAGGTGCCGCCCTGCCCCGAGGATCCGGCGTATCCCATCGGCTACACCGACATCGACGTATACGAAACCTCGGCCGCCTTCACCGGCTGGTCGGCGAAGAACGGGCACTGGCAGTTCCCCACCGAGAACGACGGCACCTTCGTCTATCGCCAGTCCTGGCACGATGCCGGCCCGAAGTTCCTGCTGGGCATGCTGATCTATCCCGAACAGCCCGCACTGAAGGACGGTCGCGACGTGCTGGACCGGTTGGCCAGCCATCCGCGCGTGGCCAAGTTCATCTGCAAGAAACTGATCCGCCGCTTCATCAGCGACACGCCGAAGCAGGCGCTGATCGACAGCGCGGCGGCGATCTTCCGCGCCAACTGGCGCGCGCCGAACCAGATCGAACTGGTGTTGCGGCATATCCTGAATTCCGACGACTTCATCAACAGTTTCGGCCAGAAGAACCGGCGCCCGTTCGACTGCGCGGTGGCCGCGATGCGCACGCTGGGAGGCGACTGGACGATCCGGCTGGACCATGGCCGCAGCGGCGACTTCATGTGGCTCTACGGATTCACCGGCCACACGCCGTACAACTGGCCGGCGCCGAACGGCTACCCCGACAGTGGCCTGGCGTGGTCGGGGTCGAACTCGTACGCGATGACGTGGCGCCTGCTGGGCTGGCTGACCGAAAGCAAGGACGGCGAGGTGCCGCTGCATCCCATCGTGGACACCACGCGCGCCAACGTGCCGGTCGCCAACTGGACCGCGAACACACTGGTCACCTGGTGGTGCACGCGCCTGCTGGGCTACCAGCCCGAAGCCGCGCGCAAACAAGCGCTGGTGGCCTTCATGGCGCAGAACGGCGATCCGAACACCTATGTCATCACCGATACCAACACGTGGCAGGGCAGCGACCTGAAGCGGCACTACAACCACGAGCGCCTGCGCAGCCTGGTGGCGCTGATCCTGATGACTCCCGAATTCATGAGCCGCTGAGGCCCCGATGACCGACTTCCGACTGACCCGACGCGAATTCGTCAAAGGCTGCGGCGCAGCCGCCATCGTCGGCACTGCGGGCGGCAGCCTGATGTTCGCCGATCCCGTCGATGCCGCCGTCAACAGCTACGATACCGTCGTGCATCTGTTCCTGCGGGGCGGCATCGATGGCCTGAACCTGGTCGTGCCGATCGACGGCGTGGACCGCGGCTTCTATGAGGAAGCGCGTCCCAGCCTGAAAATCGAGACCAGTGGTGCCTACGGCGCCTTGCCGCTGACGCTGTCCGGCGGTGCCGGCACCGGCTTCGGCCTGCACCCGTCCGCCACCGGCCTGCGCGACCTGTGGAACGACGGCAGGATGGCCATCGTGCATGCCTGCGGCATGGCGACCACGGTCACCCGCAGCCACTTCGACGCGCAGCTGTACATCGACTTGGGCACGCCCGGGAAGTACGGTTCGCCGACCGGTTGGATGACGCGCGCCTGGGAGACCCGGCCCAACGGCACCGGTACGCTGCCCGCGCTGGGCGTCAGCGGCACGCAACCGGCGGGCCTGATGGGCGCGGTGGATGCGCTGACGATGAGCAGTCCGTCCGACTTCTCGCTCAACACCACGGCGTGGAGCTGGCAGCGCACGCGCAGCGATTCGCCCAGCGGCCTGCGCGGCGTCAGCGAAACCGTCGCGTCGCTGTGGAACGGCCAGACCGGCATGGAGACCAGCGGTCGACGCGCGGACGGCGCGCTGCGCCTGATCGGACAACAGGGCTATGCCAGCCTGCCGGCCAGTTGGCCGACCGGCAATTTCGCGCAACAGCTGTGGACCATCGCGCAGACCATCCGCTTCAACCTGGGCCTGCGCTACGCGACGCTGGATCTGGGCGGCTGGGACACGCACGAAGGCCAGGGTACCGCCGGCAGCGGTTACCACTACTACCAGAACAAGATCAACGAACTCTCCGCCGCGCTGGCCGCGTTCTACGCCGAGCTCAACGGCACCGGCGAAATGGCGCGCGTGACGGTGGTGGTGCAGTCCGAGTTCGGCCGCCGCGTGCGCGCCAATGCCAACGGCGGCACGGACCACGGTTACGGCAACCCGATGCTGGTGCTGGGCGGGCCGGTGAACGGGCGCCGCTTCTACGGCAGCTGGCCCGGACTGAATCCGGAAATCCTCTCGCCCACGTTCGGCGACGTGCCCGTGACCACCGACTACCGCCGCGTGATGTCGGAGATCCTCATCCGTCGCATGGGCAACGCCAACCTCAGCAAGGTCTTCCCCGGCTACACCGGCTACGCCCCACTGGGCCTCATGCAGGGCACCGATCTGGCTCCGAAGTCGGAAGGCGCTGCGACCACCGCCACGTCGATCCCGTCGCTGGTGGTGCCGGATGCCGCCAGCGGCGCACCCACACCGGTAACGGCCGCCGAACGCGCCGTCCCCGACTGGCAACGTCGCGGCCCGGTGGACCGGATGCTGGTGCGACGGGAGCGCTAAGGGCACAGCGCCCGCAGGTGGGGCGTCAGCCCCGATGCTGGCTGGTCTCGAACGGCAGGCACCCGCGCGGCGTGCAAGCGCTCACGTCCGTCCGCAGCGCCGGCCTGCGGTGACGGGTCGGTTAGGGCTGAAGCCCCTCCTACAGGGACAGCGGCGCGCTCAGCCGTTGCGCGCGTGCCACGCCTTCAGCAACTCGGCTTCCTTGTCGCGGGTGATGCCGGCATTGAGCTTGGCCTGGCGCTCGGCCGGCAGGCCGCGGAACCAGGCCAGCAGGTCGGCAACGGTCGTTGCGAGCGGGCGGAAGGTCAGGCCCGCCGCGATCGCGCGCGCATTGCTGACCGCGCCGTAGCCGCCGTACTGCGGGTGGCTCGGCGACACCCAGATCGGCAGGCCGACCTGCTGCTGCTCGAGGAACCCGGGCGTCACGTGGGTCAGCGTCATGCCCCCGCCGGTCACGGCCTGGCAGCCATGCAGCATGGCATCCATGCCGAGCGTGTAATCCGGGCCGCAGGCGTTGAAGGTGCCGGTGGTCTTCGCTTCGGCCAGGCGGATCATCCACTCGCCCAGGTCGCGGCCGTCGATGATCTGGACGGGATCGTTGCCCTGGCCGGGCACCAGTATTTCGCCGCCCTGCGCCACCCGGTGCGGCCAGTAGGTGAAACGATCGGTTTCGTCGCGCGGACCGACGATGTAACCCGGGCGCACGATGGTGACGTTCCTGCCGAACTGCTTGCGGGCTTCGGCTTCGCTCAATGCCTTCAATGAGCCATAGAGGTTCTCGATGTCGGCGCGCAAGGTCCCCTGGGTTTCAGCCATCGCATCCTTGCCCTTGTAGACGGCGAGCGGCGAATCCTCGTTGATGCCCGGCTTGCCGCCATCGGCGTATACCGAAATGGTGGAGATGAAGAGGTAGTGCCCCACGTTGCCTTTCAGCACCTGGCCGGCATCGCGCACCCAGAACGGCAGGCTGGTGGGGTTGTCGATGCAGACGTCCCACATGCGCCCTTTCAGTGCGGCCAGGTCGCCGGTATTGCGGTCGCCGTGCAGTTGTTCGACGGCGGCGGGCCATTCCGGCGACGGCCGCTTCCCGCGGTTGAACAGGGTGACCTTGTGCCCGCGCTTGAGCGCGTAGTCGACCTGGAACGGACCCGTGAAGCCGGTGCCGCCGAGGATCAGGATGTTCAGCGGCTTGGCCGCCTTCCCCACCGGCTTGCCCTCGCTGGCAGCGGAGGCGAAGGACGGCAGCGCGGCCGCGGCGGCGGCCAGCGCGCCCAGCTTGAACAGGTCACGACGGGTGGTCATGCGGATGCTCCCCAGCAACGGTCAGGAAAGCGACTAGATAGCACTGCCGCGGCCCGCAAACCCCTGCCGGAAGTCGTTGTGACTTCCTGTGAGCCGTCGACATGGGCGCAGCGAAGAAGGTCACCCGTCTCTGGAACACCACTCCGCGTGTCCGGCCCTCCAAAGGACCAGGCCTAAGTGCCGCACCTCACGAGGCCACCCGCGACCATCCGACTCCGGTAGACGGGCCCGGACGACTCGTCGGCAACCTCATCGGCGGCAGTGCCCCATTCCGACCTCTGTGGCCGCTATCAGCTTTCCGTTCTTGTCCAAGAACACGAAACGCGTGATCAATCCCTTCTTGAGCACATTGAATGCGGCGAACTGGCTGCAGAATTGCTCTTTAACGGCAGACATCTCGTTACGCTGAATTCGATCTTTGAGCTCATCGGAGTAGACGTTCTCTAGATGAGTCCGCGTAAACGTCCAGACGTAGCCGGGACCGACCTTTACTTTTTCGACACGAGTGCCATCGCTTTGAATCGCGGGCAATGAGGAGTTCAGCTGCTCCGTTGCCATGCGGAGGTTTCGGATATCTGCTTCGCTGGCCGCATGCGCAGGTCCAGCGACGACTACCGCAAACAAAGTGAATACCAAGATCGCTTTCACTACGAGCATCTTTGTCGATAAGAGACCCATCCAACCTTAGCACCATCTTCGTTCATGCGCATGCGACCGTCTTTCCCCATACGATGCGTTGATTCTCTTCGAGACCCCCGCCGATGGAGTTCAGCAATGCTCGCATCACAGTCGCTGATGACCACGCGCCGCGGCGAGTTCCGCACGCTGTACCGCGCCCTCGCCCGCAAGCCCGCCGCCTTCGCCTCCACGCCCATCGTGTTCTGCGAAGGCGATTCCTGGTTCTCCACGCCGCTGTCGATGAACCTGCTGGACTGGCTGGTGTTCCCTGCGTCGGAGGACGAGAAGAAAGGCGTACCCCTGTTCGGCGCCGGTGGCCTGTTCTTCCTCACGAAGACAGCAGCGACCTGGCCGTCGACATGTTCACCGCGCGCGGCATCCGCGACCTGTCCACGTGGTATCGCGGGTTCGAATTCGACCTGGTGCTGGTGAGCGCCGGCGGCAATGACTTCGTCGACACCTTCCTGCAGACCACGTTCCGTGGCGCCACGCCGATGAGTCCGGAGGCGGCGCACCAGCGCGTCGTGGCCAGCGGGCGCTACGCCGAGGTGCTGGCCCGGTATCGCGCCTTCGTCACCGCCTTCCAGACGATCCGTCCGCACACGCCGATCCTGGCGCACACCTACGACTAGCCGCGCGAACTGAGCCGTCCCGGGCACCTGACGCTGGGCAACGTGGGCGCCGCCGCGTTGCTGAAGAAAGGCGTGGGTCCGTGGATCGGCAATAAGGTGGCGCACGTGCTGCCGCGCATCGAACAGCAGCGCGCGTTCGCCCGCTTGCTGATCGACGGCTTCGTCGACCACGTGCTGATCCTGCTGCGCGATGACCGCACCACCGGCAAGGTGTTCGACTTCGTCGACCTGCGTGGTGTGCTGACGAACAGCAACCAGTGATTCAACGAGATGCACCCGACGGATGCCGGGTTTGCGGAGCTGGCGACCAAGTTCCGCCAACAGATGCGGGCGAAGCTGGAGATCAAGCTGGGGTGAGGCAGTCCGCCCGATGGGTATCGCCTTCGGCTGCCTCCAGCCTACGGGCTGCGAACATCACTTGACCCGGAACTCGTCGATCCTGGCATCGACATCCCTCTCGATCTCTTGCCATGCCCCCAGATGCCGTCGGGAGAATGTGTAGTGGATCTCCAGGTCATTGCGCCCGATCTTGGTGACACTACATCCGGGCGATGGTGCTTTCACGCGTGGGCATCGCAACATGAAGTATCCCTCGCCTTCCCTGATATAAACATCATCGCCCTGGTTTTCGTCCTGTCCCGTATGGTTGTCCCAGTAACGGGTCAGGCCATCGAGGTCGCTGGTAAGGGGCTTCAAGCTGCCCGTGCTGTTCATCCTCCTCAGCCATTCCTCCATGGGGTAGAGCGATCCCGGCGGCTGGATCAGGATGTGGATCTTGTTGCCGTGACCGCGTTGTTCGAATTCGCTTCTGACCGATTCGTCGAAGGGCACGAGCCCGGGTACCAGGGCAGTGATGGAGATCGCGCCCACCCGGCTGAACTCCCTCTTGGGATTCGGCCATCGATTGCGCCTCTTGAGCGCATCGTTGTAGTGATAGGCGAGCGGAACCTCGTACCGCTTGCCCGCGAGTTCGTACCGCACGGGCTTCTGGAGATCGCCGCCATCGCCCCGGTTGTCGACGCAACCGGAAAACAGCACCGTCGACAGGGCGAGCAGCCACCACTGGCGAACGGGCAATGGATGGACGTATCCCGCCCCCTGTCGACGCTTGCGCATAGGACTCCCTGTCATGCTTCGCTCCTGCGGTACTGACCCGAGTGGGACCAAGGCGGGTTGAGCAGCTGCGTAGGATGGGTTGAGCCTCAGGCGGCTTCCAACGGCGCAGCCAGCCTACCCATCATATCCGCAGCGGATGGTCCGCAAGATGGGTATCGCCTTCGGCTCAACCCATTACTACGGGCTGGAGATCAAGTTGGGGTAAGGCGCTACGCAGAATGGGTGGAGCGCAGCGACACCCATCGGGTGGACCAGTTGGTATGGAGATGATGGGATTCGACCGCAAACCACCGCTTCCTATGGACTAAAGCTCAGCGCGAGGTCGAACATGTTGAACCAGCACAGCGCACACACCAGAAGCAACGCCGAGAAGAACAGGAGCCTGAGGAAGCGGACCCGGGCGCCAAGTGGCTCGTGAAACCAGGCGTAGTAGCAGAGTGGAAAGAAGCAGATGAAGAAGCCAAGGAGGGGCAACATCAACGCGATCATCTCGGCACGCCGAGGCTCGAAGGCGCCCTTGTCGCGCAGGTAGTACAGCTCCGCCACAAATGCCGCCACGAAGACAAACTCGAGAACGATCAGGGGCGTTTTTACCCGCCGGATGTGTTCTAGTACCGACATGGACGCTGACATCCCTTGGCCCTTGCCCGAGGGGAACCGCTGAGAGTATTTCTCCCGGCCCGACGTGACGTCAACGTTCGATCAACTCGCCTTGGCTAATGCCAAGTATCCTCTAGATACCGCGGCTGGCACGCCATGTAACCCCCGATCACCAGTACGCCGATGCACCCACCGAGGAACGCCACCGGCAGCATCCAGCCATGCGTGTATTCATGCAGCAGGCCGAAGACCAGCGGTCCCGCGCAGGACAGCGTGTAACCCACCCCCTGCATGAAACCGGACAACGCCGCCGACCCCTCCGGCGTGCGCGTGCGCAGGTTGATCATCGTCAACGACAGCGGAAACGTACTGGGCCCCAGGCCAAGCAACGCCACCCATAGGGCAGGTGCGACCATCGGTGCGAGCAGCAGGCCGGTGAACGCCGCCGCGTAGAAGCCCGCGCAGACCACGACCACGATGAAGGGATTGCGCATGCGTACCGCGATCAGCGGCATGGTGAGCGAGGCCGCCAGCCCCAACGTGGAGAACAGTGCGACCATCGTGCCGCCCAGCGCGGGCGTGCCCCCGGCCTCGACCAGCAGCTTCGGCAACCAGGTGAACATCGAGTACGTCACCAAGGAGGTCATGCCGAACATCAGCGCCATGCCCCACGCCACCGGCGAGCGCCATGCGCGACCCGGCGGTCGCGGCGCGGCCAGCTCGGGCGCTTCGTCGTCGACGGTGACGGCGGCATCGTGCGTGCGCGCCAAAGGCGAGGCCTTGCTGCGTTCCTGCCACAGCACCAGGCACCACGGTACCGCCGATGCGGCCGCAAACACGGCCCACAGGCCCAGCGAGATGCGCCAGCCGGCGGCTTCCATTACCGGCACCGCGACCAGCGCGGGCAGGATGGTGCCCGCCTGCAGCACGGTGATGTACAGCGTGCTGACCGTGCCCACGCGATCGGCGAAGTAGCGCTTCACCAGTGGCGGCAGCACGATGTTGCCGATGCCCATGCCCGCCAGCGCGGTGAGCGAGGCCGCCACCAGCGCCGTCGTGTCGCCCACCGCACTGCGCAGCAGCAGGCCGAGCATGGCGAGCAACATGGCGAGCAACGCCGTCCGCTCCAGGCCGATGCGGTGCGCCAGTGCCGGCGTCGCCACACCGAACAGCGCGAATGCGGCCGTCGGCAGCATGCCGAATACGCCTGTCATGGTGGCGCCGAAGCCGAACGTATCGCCCAATGTATCGAGCAGCGGTGTGAGCGAGGTCACCGCGGTGCGCAGGTTGAATGCGGACAGCACGATGCCGAGCAGCACCAGGCCGCGGCCAGACCAGAGGGAAGCCGGTGCGGCGGCGCGTGTATTCGTCGAATTCATGACGCCATTATCGTCGACGGCACGGCGGCATTCTTCGCGTGCACGAAGACGCTGTGTCCTGCGTGATCGTCGATGACGTGAATCCTTCTCTCCGCCTGCGGGGAGAAGGTGGTCGAAGGCCGGATGAGGGGCGACGAAGTCAACGCACTCAAAGCGACGGCGGGAACAACGAACAAGGCGATGGAAGAAGCACACTCGATGCGTTGCGCGCCATGAACGATCGCGGCTCCGGCTGCCCCTCACCCGCCTTCGGCACCCTCTCCCCGCCTGCGGGGAGAGGGAGGAGCCGCGCTTCTCAAGGTTCATGGGCGCGTCAAAGAAAAAGCGGGCCGAAGCCCGCTTTTCCGTATCGCGTCGCGATGTCGTGCGGCTTACTCGGCCGACACGCCCTCGCCTTCTTCCACGGCCTTGATCGACAAGCGGATGCGGCCCTGCTTGTCGACTTCCAGCACCTTGACCTTGACCACGTCGCCTTCCTTCAGCGCGTCGCTGACCTTCTCGACGCGGTCGTTGGAGATCTGCGACACGTGCACCAGGCCGTCCTTGCCCGGCAGGATGGTGACGAACGCACCGAAGTCCATGATCTTGGCGACCTTGCCTTCGTAGATGCGGCCCGGCTCGACGTCGGACGTGATCTGCTCGATGCGGGCCTTGGCGGCCTGGCCGGCAGCGCCGTTGACCGAGGCGATGGTGATGGTGCCGTCGTCCTGGATGTCGATCTGCGTGCCGGTTTCCTTGGTGATGGCCTGGATCACCGAACCGCCCTTGCCGATCACTTCGCGGATCTTGTCGGGGTGGATCTTGATGGTGATCAGGCGCGGCGCGAATTCGCTCAGCTCCTGGCGCGGCGAGGTCATCGCATGGGCCATCTCGCCCAGGATGTGCAGTCGGCCGGCCCTCGCCTGCGTCAGCGCCTGCTTCATGATCTCTTCGGTGATGCCTTCGATCTTGATGTCCATCTGCAGCGCGGACACACCGTTGGCGGTACCGGCGACCTTGAAATCCATGTCGCCCAGGTGATCTTCGTCACCCAGGATGTCGCTCAGCACGACGAAGTCGTTGCCTTCCTTCACCAGGCCCATCGCGATGCCGGCCACCGGCGCCTTGATCGGCACGCCGGCATCCATCAGCGCCAGCGAGCTGCCGCAGACCGAAGCCATCGAGGAGGAACCGTTCGACTCGGTGATTTCCGAGACCACGCGGATGGTGTACGGGAAAGCTTCCATCGTCGGCATGACGGCAAGCACGCCGCGCTTGGCGAGGCGGCCGTGGCCGATTTCGCGACGCTTCGGGCCCATCATGCGGCCGGCTTCGCCCACCGAGAACGGGGGGAAGTTGTAGTGGAACAGGAAGTGGTCCTTCCACTCGCCGCCGACGGCGTCGATCACTTGGCCATCGCGCGCGGTGCCGAGGGTGACGGCGACGATCGCCTGCGTCTCACCACGGGTGAACAGCGAGGAGCCGTGCACGCGCGGCAGCACGCTGACCTTGGAGGAGATCGGGCGGACGGTATCCAGCGCACGGCCGTCGATGCGGACCTTGGTGGCCAGCACGGAACCGCGCATGGTCTGGTACTCGAGCTCGCCGAATTCCTTCGACAGCGCGCCGGCGCTCCAGCCATCGGCTTCGGCACGGCCGGCCAGCTGCTGCAGCACGTCCTTCTTGATGGCGGCGATGGCGTCGCGGCGCTGCAGCTTGTCGCGCACCTGGAAGGCGGACTCGAGCTGGGTGCCCACGGCTTCCTTCAGCGCGGAGATCATCGCCTCGTTCTTGGCCGGCGCAGACCAGTCCCAGTTCTTGGTACCGGCTTCGGTGACCAGCTCGTTGATGATGTGGATGACCTTCTGCATTTCGCGGTGGCCGAACATCACGGCGCCCAGCATCACGTCTTCGGACAGCTCGGCGGCTTCGGATTCCACCATCAGCACGGCGTTGGACGTACCGGCGACGACGAGCTCCAGCTTGGAGTCCTTCAGTTCGCTGACGGTCGGATTCAACACGTATTCGCCGTTGACGTAGCCGACCTTGGCGGCACCGATCGGGCCGTTGAACGGCGCGCCGGTCAGGGCGACGGCGGCGGAAGCACCGATCAGGGCCGGGATGTCGCCGTCGATTTCCGGGTTCAGCGACATCACCGTGGCGATGACCTGCACTTCATTGCGGAATTCTTCCGGGAACAGTGGGCGCAGCGGGCGGTCGATCAGGCGGGAGATCAGAGTCTCCTTCTCGGTCGCGCGGCCTTCACGCTTGAAGAAGCCGCCCGGGATGCGGCCACCGGCGTAGAACTTCTCCTGGTAGTCGACCGTCAGCGGGAAGAAGTCCTGCCCTTCACGGGCCGACTTCGCCGCCACGGCGGTGACCAGCAGCACGGTGTCATCGAACTTGACGATGACGGCACCGCCCGCCTGGCGGGCGATTTCGCCGGTTTCCAGGGTGACCTGGTGCTTGCCGTACTGGAAGGTTTTGGTGATTTTTGCCACGTTGGTTCCTTGAGGTGCCTTGTGCGGGTTGGACCTCACGCGACCCTTGTCGCGTGCGGCTGGCCGGATGCGTCCGGCCGGTGGTGCTGTGCGGGGCGGGCCCGGTGCGGCCAGCGGATGCAGCGCATTCCGTTCCCTGAAATGCAAACCGCGGCGCATCTCTGCGCCGCGGTGGGGGGGTATATCAGCGACGCAGACCCAACTTCTCGATCAAGGTCTTGTAGCGCTCGTTGTCTTTCTTCTTGAGGTAGTCAAGCAGACTGCGACGGCGGTTGACCAGCTGCAGCAGACCACGGCGGCTGTGGTGGTCCTTCTTGTGGGTCTTGAAGTGGCCGCTCAGGTGCTCGATGCGGGCGGTCAGCAGGGCGACCTGCACTTCCGGGGAGCCGGTGTCGTTGGCGCCGCGGGCGTTGTCGGCAATCACTTTCTGGGTATCGACGGACATGGTTTCTCTCTGTTGATGCGTGGCCTGCAGGAACGCGGGTGTCCTCCGCGCGCACCGCCTGGCTCGCCGTTGATGAAGCTGGGGAAATAAGGAAATGCCGGCGCGAAACCGGCGGCGTAGTGTAGCCGCGGGGGCCTTGTGAAACAAGGTTTTATTGACCGTTGCCGCCCTTGGTGGCGGTGCCGGCGACCGCCCAGGCGAACAATCGCTGCGGCGAGAGGGTGCCGTCGGCATCGACCGTGCCCAGCCCCAGGACGCGGCCGTCCTGCCCGTGGATCGCGACCGTGCCGTCGCGGGGAGGATGTCCGCGCAGCTTCTGGCCCTGCGCCAGCCGGCGCGCATCGATGGCGTCGACGTCGACCCGGGGGAAGCCGGCCAGGCCAGCCTCGATGGGCAGCAGACACGCCTCGAGGGCGGCTTCCCCACCCTGTTCAGCCAGCATCTGCAGCGCGTCCAGGGAATACATGCGCGGTTGCCTGAACGGGTCGACCCAGAGACGACGCAGTTCGGCCACGTGGGCGCCGCAGCCCAGCGCCTCGCCCAGATCACGGACTAGGCTGCGCACGTAGGTGCCGGAACCGCACTCGACCCGCAAGAAGAGCCGGTCCGGCGCGATCCCGAGCACCTCGATGGCGTGGACATCGACGTCGCGTTCGGGCGCTTCGATGATGTCTCCGCGGCGGGCCTTGGTGTAGAGCGGCTCGCCGCCCTGCTTGAGCGCCGAATAGATGGGGGCGCGCTGACGGATGCGTCCCTTCAGCGGGGCCAGCGCGGCGTCCAAGGTGGCGGCATCCAGCCGTGGCACCGCGCGTTCACGCAGTGGTGTGCCGTCGGCATCGTCGGTATCGGTGGTGGTACCCAGCACGGCGACCGTGTCGTAGGCCTTGGAGGATCCCAGCAACAGGCCGGCGATCTTGGTCGCCTCGCCGAAGCACAGCGGCAGCAGGCCGGTGGCGAGCGGATCGAGGCTGCCGGTATGCCCGCCCTTCTCTGCCCGGAACAGCCGGCGTGCGACCTGGAGCGCGGCGTTCGAACTCATTCCCTGCGGCTTGTCCAGCAGCAGCAGGCCATCCAGCGAACGGAACTTGAGCTTCGGCGGCGACATCGGAAGCGGGATGACCTTCTGTAGGAGCTGCGCAAGCTGCGACCGTGGCCTTGCCGCATTCGGATGACGTCCGGGGAGCCCTGTGCCGCTGTTGTCGCAGCGCCTACAGGGAACGCGGGGTCACTCGTCGTCCGGCGGGGGCGGCAGGTCGCGCAGCAGGTTCTCGATGCGCTCGCCGCGGTCGACGGAATCGTCGTAGTGGAAATGCAACTCGGGTACATGGCGCATCTTGACCCGACGCGCCAGTTCCATGCGCAAACCCCAGGCCAGTTCCTTCAGGCCCTTCACGGCTTCCACGGAACGCTCGGGCATCAGGGCGGTGACGAACACCTTGGCGTGCGCCATGTCACGGGTGACTTCCACGTCGGACACGCTGACCGACGGCAGGCCGTGCTCACGCACGGCCTCGTGCACCAGCGTGCCCAGCTCGCGACGGAGCTGGGCGGAGACGCGGTCGGTGCGGTGGAACGACTTGGTCGGCATGATCAGAGCGTGCGCTGCACTTCGATGCGCTCGAAGCACTCGATCTGGTCGCCCGGCTGGACGTCGTTGTAGGCCTTCACACCGATGCCGCACTCGGTGCCATTGCGCACCTCGTCGACGTTCTCCTTGAAGCGGCGCAGCGATTCCAGTTCGCCCTCGAACACCACCGTGCTGGCGCGCAGCACGCGGATGGGCTTGTTCCGCTTGACCGTGCCCTCGACCACCATGCAGCCCGCGACCGCACCGAACTTGGAGCTGCGGAACACGTCGCGCACTTCGGCGATGCCGATGATCTCTTCGCGGATCTCCACGCCCAACAGGCCGGAGGCCACCTGCTTCACCTGGTCGATCACGTCATAGATGATCGAGAAGTAGCGCAGGTCCACGCCGGCGGCTTCGATGATGCGACGCGCGGAGGCGTCGGCACGCACGTTGAAGCCGATGACGGTGGCCTTGGAGGTGACCGCGGAGTTGGCGTCGGACTCGGTGATGCCACCCACGCCGGAGTGGATGATGTTGATGCGGATCGATTCGTTGGACAGCGCGGTCAGCGAATGACGCAGCGCCTCCACCGAACCCTGCACGTCGGCCTTGATGATCAGGTTGAGGCTGAGCTGGCCTTCGCCCTTGCCCAGCTGCGCCATGATGTCTTCCATGCGGCTGCCGGCGGACTGCACCAGGCGCGATTCGCGGCGCTTGGTGTCGCGCTGCTGCGCCACGTCCTTGGCCAGGCGCTCGTCCTCGACCACGACGAAATCATCGCCAGCCTCGGGCACGCCGGACAGACCCAGCACCTGCACGGGGATAGACGGGCCGGCCGACGGCGGCTGTGCGCCGGTCTCGTCGAACAGCGCACGCACGCGGCCGTACTGGACACCGCAGACCAGGTAGTCGCCCTTCTTCAGCGTGCCCTGCTGCACCAGCACCGTCGCAACCGGGCCACGGCCCTTGTCCAGCGAGGATTCGATGACCACACCGCTGGCGCGGCCGTCTTCGACCGACTTCAGTTCCAGCAGTTCGGCCTGGATGGAGATGGCGTCCAGCAGGTTGTCCACGCCCTGGCCCGTCTTGGCCGAGATCTCGACCATCTGGGTGTCGCCGCCGAAGTCTTCGGCGACCACTTCCTCGGCCAGCAGCTCGTTCTTCACGCGCAGCGGGTCGGCGTCGGACTTGTCGATCTTGTTCACCGCCACGATCAGCGGCACCTTGGCCGCCTTGGCGTGCTGGATGGCTTCGCGGGTCTGCGGCATGACGCCGTCGTCCGCCGCGACCACCAGCACCACGATGTCGGTCAGCTTGGCGCCACGGGCGCGCATCGCGGTGAACGCGGCGTGGCCCGGGGTGTCGAGGAAGCTGATGACGCCCTTCGGCGTTTCCACGTGGTACGCGCCGATGTGCTGGGTGATGCCGCCGGCTTCGCCGCTGGCGATCTTGGTGCGGCGGATGTAGTCCAGCAGCGAGGTCTTGCCGTGGTCGACGTGGCCCATGATGGTGACCACCGGGGGACGCGCGACCTTCTCGCCCTGCTGCTCTTCCGAATGCGCCAGCAGTTCGTTCTCGACGTCGTTGGCGTCGGCCCGGACGGCCTTGTGGCCCAGTTCCTCGGTGATCAGCGCGGCGGTGTCGTGGTCGATGGACTGGGTGATGGTGGCCATCACGCCCATCTTGAACAGCGCCTTCACCACGTCGCCACCCTTCAGCGCGAGCTTCTGCGCCAGGTCGGCCACGGTGATGGTCTCGCCGATCGCCACTTCGCGCACGATCGGCGCGGTCGGACGCTCGAAGCCATGCGCACCGCCGCCACCGCGGCTCTGCTCATGGCGGCGCGGCGGCTTGGGCTTGCCGCGCGAAGCGCCGCGACGGGCACGGTCGGCGGCAGACAAGTGCAGCTGGCCTGCGAAGCGGCTGGTGTTGTCGTCGTCTTCGACGCCGGCGACCATCGCATGCGAGCCACGGGTCTTGTGCTTGGCGGCCGCGGCATTGTTGCGGTCGTCGGTACGCGGCGGGTCCTTGCGCACGACCATCTTGGGCACGTGGTGGCCCGGGGTCGCCGGCTTCGTCGGGCGCGCAGGTTCGTCACCGTCCACGGCGACGGCACCGGCGGCCAGTGCCGCTGCCTCGGCATCGGCCTGCGCACGCGCGGCCTCCGCTTCGGCGCGGGCGGCGGCTTCTTCCTGCCGGCGACGCTCGAGCTCTTCGGCGCGCTTGGCGTCTTCCTGGGCCAGCCGCTGCTGTTCGTCGAGGTTGCGTTGGCGGGACTCTTCCAGCTTGCGCAGGATCTCGGCGCGTTCCGGATCCGGTTCGTTCTGCCAGTTGGTGCTGACGGATTCGGCGTCGGTCGGCTTCACGTAGGTGCGCTTCTGGCGCACTTCCACGTTCACCGTGGTCTTGCTGCGCCCGGCCGCGACGGTCACTTCCTGCACCTTGCGGCGGTTCAGCGTGATCTTCTTCGACCCGGCATCATCCGCGGCGGCATCGCTCTTGCCGTGGGAACGCTTGAGGAAGCCGAGCAGCTTCACTTTTTCCATGCTGGTCACGACCTGGTCGGGACCGCTGAAGCTCATCCCGGCCTCGGCCAGTTGCTCCAGGAGTTTCTCGACCGGCGTATTGACCAGTTCAGCGAGCTTGCGGATGGTGGTTTGCTGCGACATTCGGATCCTAGGTTGGGTGTTGCGCCCCCCCGGTGGTGGTGGGGCAACCCTTTTCAAGAGGGGGAATTCTAAGCCCTGCGGGTGCCAGGGCGGTGTTCATGGGTGGCTCATGCGCCGCGTCCCAGGCGAGCCCGGGCGGCGCTCATGCGCCGCGCTCCAAACGAGCAATCTCTTCGGCACGGGCGGCCAGGATCAGCGCCGCGGCGCGGCCCTCGTCCAGTCCCTCGATGCCGAATTCGACCACTTCGTCGGCGGCCAGGTCGGACAGGTCCTCGCTGGTACGGACGCCATGCGAGGCCAGCGCGAACGCCGTCTCTTCGTCCATGCCTTCCAGCGCCAGCAGGTCCTCGGCCGGGTGGTTCTCCTCCAGGCCCTCTTCCTCGGCCAGCGCCTCGTTCAGCAGGGCATCGCGGGCACGCGAGCGCAGCTCCTCGACGATGTCCTCGTCGAAGCCCTCGACGGCCAGCAGTTCGCCGACCGGCACGTAGGCGATTTCCTCGACCGTGCTGAAGCCCTCGGCGACCAGGATGGCGGCGATTTCCTCGTCCACTTCCAGCTTGTCCATGAACAGCTGGCGGGCGACGGCCTGTTCGGCCTCGCTCTTGGCCTGCACCTGGTCGGCGGTCATGACGTTGAGCTGCCAGCCCGTCAGGCGGCTGGCCAGGCGCACGTTCTGGCCGCCCTTGCCGATCGCCTGCGCCAGGCGGTCTTCCGCCACGGCCAGGTCCATCGAATGCTTCTCTTCATCGACGATGATCGACTGCACTTCCGCCGGTGCCATCGCGTTGATGACGAAGGTGGCCGGGTTGTCGTTCCACAGCACGATGTCCACCCGCTCGCCGTTCAGCTCGTTGCTCACGGCCTGCACGCGCGAACCGCGCATGCCGATGCAGGCGCCGATGGGATCGGTGCGGGTGTCGTGCGCGAGCACGGCGATCTTGGCGCGGTCGCCCGGATCGCGTGCACAGGCCTTGATCTCGACCAGGCCCTGGCCCACCTCCGGCACTTCCAGCTTGAACAGCTCGATCATGAATTCCGGTGCGGCCCGGCTGATGAACAGCTGCGGGCCGCGCGGTTCGTAGCGCACGTCGAACAGGTAGCCGCGGACGCGGTCGCCAGCGCGCAGCACGTCGCGCGGGATGCCCTTGTCCTTCGGGATGAAGGCCTCGGCGTTGCCGCCCAGGTCCACGTAGATGTTACCGCGCTCGGCGCGCTTGACCACGCCGGTGACCAGCTCGCCCACGCGGTCCTTCCAGGCATCGACCACCTGCGCGCGCTCGGCTTCACGCACGCGCTGCACGATGACCTGCTTGGCGGCCTGCGCGGCGATGCGGCCGAAATCCGGGTTCTCGATCTTCTCTTCGATCCAGTCGCCCACTTCGGCGCCTTCGGCTTCGTCCTCGGCATCCATCAGGCGGATCTGGCGGTCCGGCGACTCCATCACCACGTCATCGGCCACCACTTCCCAGCGGCGGAACGTCTCGTAGCTGCCGTCCTTGTGGTCGATGGTGACGCGCACCTGCACGTCCTGGTCCATGTAGCGCTTCTTGGCGGCGGACGCCAGGGCGGCCTCGATGGCATCGAAGATGACTTCGCGCGGCACGCCCTTTTCGTTGGCCACCGCATCCACGACCAGCAACAATTCCTTACTCATTGATCACTCCGCGCGCGGCTTGCGGGCCGCCGGTTGGTTGGGTTTTTTCTTGGCTTTTCTGGCCGGTGCGCGCTTGGCGTCCCCAGCCTTGGCACCGGCCTTGCGGCCGCCACCGGGTTTCTCGGGCGCCAGGCCCAGCGCCGCCCAGTCGGGGACCAGGCGCGCCTTGTCGATATTATCGAACGCCACCGTCATTTCGGCGTCGTCCACGGTGAACACGATGTCCTCGCCTTCGATGCGGCTGATCGTGCCCTGCAGACGGCGACGACGATCCTGCGGCAGCTTGAGCACCACTTTGGCCGTCTCGCCCAGGAAGCGGGCGAAGTGGGCCAGTTCGAACAGCGGCCGGTCCACGCCGGGCGAGGACACTTCCAGCGTGTAGTTGCCGGTGATGGGATCTTCCACGTCCAGCTGCGCCGAGACTTCGCGGCTCACCGCCTCGCAGTCCTCGACGTTGACGTGGCGCGTATCGCGCTCGGCTTCCTGCACATCGATGTACAGGCGCAGCGTGGCGCTGCCGGGAGCCGGCAGGTACTCGATGCCCAGCAGCTCCAGGCCCAGGGCCTGGACCGTCGGTGCCAGCAGGTTGGCGATGTGGTTGGCCTTCTCGCTCACGGATTCGATGCCGATGGTTTGGTAGTGCCGTGCGTATCGCTGAAACAAACAAGGGGCCCGATGGGCCCCTTGTCCGATACGCTGGATGTCGGTGCAACGACGGGAACATGCGTCGTTGCGTGCCCAGGTTTTTCGTCGGCCGCCTGTACTCAGGCGGCCTCGGACAAACATGGTAGCGGGGGCAGGATTTGAACCTGCGACCTTCGGGTTATGAGCCCGACGAGCTGCCAGACTGCTCCACCCCGCAGCAGAAGCGAAATTATGATGAATACGCCGGTGCATTGCAAGCCTTGCCGTGCACCAAGTTGAAACATCGCGTTCATGAGCCCCACCGGCGGCCCATTGCCGGTGACGTTGCCTGCAAACGTTGCCGGCGATCCGGCCTCAGCCGGCGAACGCCAGCTTGCACCACGCCATGATCGGATTCCACGCGACGCCCAGCGCGAGCAGCGCGAGCGCGTTCACGCCGAACACGATCGGCACCACGCGATCGGCGCGCGGCGGCGGAATCTCGCCCACCGGCTCGTCGAAGTACATCACCTTGATCACGCGCAGGTAGTAGAAGGCGCCGATGACCGCGCACAGCACGCCGACGATGGCCAGCCACAGGAAACCGCCGTTGACCGCCGCGCCCAGCACGACCAGCTTGGCCCAGAAGCCGAGGAAAGGCGGTACACCGGCCAGGGACGCCATCACGCACAGCACCAGGCCTGCCTGCCACGGATTGCGCGCATTCAGGCCCTTGAAGTCGTCGATCCTGTCGGCCTCGAAGCCCTGGCGCGACAGCACGATGATCGCGCCGAACGCCGCCGCCGACATGATCGCGTAGCTGATCGCGTAGAACAGTGCTGCCGAATACCCCGTCTCCCCGCCGCCCGCGAAACCGACCAGCAGGAAGCCGACGTGCGACACTGTGGAGTACGCCAGCATGCGCTTCAGGTTGGTCTGCGCGATGGCGATCACGTTGCCGATCACCAGCGACGCCGCCGCCAGTCCCGCCAGCAGCCACTGCCACTGCGCCGCGGCCGGGCCCACGCCATCCTGCAGCAGGCGGAATGCCATGCCGAACGCAGCGAGCTTCGGTGCCGCACTGATGAACAGCGTCACCGGCGTCGAGGCGCCCTGGTAGACGTCGGGCAGCCACATGTGGAACGGCGCCGCGCCCAGCTTGAAGGCCACGCCCGCCACCATGAACACCACGCCGGTCAGCAACAGCATGCGCTGCTCACCGCCGCCTGCCAGTGCCGCGCCCGTGGCATCGAAGATCGCCGGCAACTGCAGCGAACCGGTCGCGCCGTACACCAGCGACATGCCGTACAACAGCAGGCCAGACGCCAGCGAACCCAGCACGATGTACTTCATCGCCGCTTCGGTCGCCAGGCCGTCGTCGCGGTTCAGCGCCACCAGCGCATAGGAACACAGCGCCAGCAGCTCCAGGCCCAGATAGACCATCACCAGGCTACCGGCCGATACCATCACCATCATGCCGGCGGTGGCGAACATCACCAGTACGGGCGCCTCGCCCGGATACAGGTTGCGCTCGCGCAGGTACGGCCAGCCGTAGACCAGCGACAACGCGCTGACGGCGACGATCACGACCTTGCTGACATCGGCCAGCGTGTCGCGCACGAACATGCCGCTGAACACGCTGCCCTGCCCGCCCACACCGGTCGCCAGCATCCAGACCACCGCGACCATGACGACCAGCGCCAGGGCGTGGGTGATGATGCGGCGGGAGCTGTCGAGGAACAGGTCCAGCATCAGCAGCGCGAACGCGCCCGCGATCAGGGTGAGCTCCGGCAGCAGCGGCTGCAGGTCGGCGGCGGAGATGGGCATCGGCGTCGTCATGGTTCTTCCTTACAGCTTGCTGTTGGCGAGCTGCATCGCCAGTTGCGCGATCGACGGCTCCATCAGGTCCGTCAGCGGCTTGGGATACACACCCAGCGCCAGTACGCAGACGGCGAACCCGCCCAGTACCAACGCCTCGCGCAGGGACACGTCCTTCAGCTCGGCCACATGGGCATTGGCCACGTCGCCGAGGATCACGCGCTTGACCAGCCACAGCGTATAGGCCGCACCGATCACCAGCGTGGTGGCGGCGAAGAAAGCGATCAGCGGATGCTGCTGGAAGCTGGCCAGGATGACCATGAACTCGCCGACGAAGCCGCTGGTGCCCGGCAGGCCGGAGTTGGCCATGCCGAACAGGATGAAGAAGGCGCCGAACCACGGCATCGTGTTGATGACCCCGCCGTAGTCCTTGATCATGCGGGTGTGCATGCGGTCGTAGAGCACGCCGACGCAGGTGAACATCGCACCGGAGATGAAGCCGTGGCTGATCATCTGCACCATCGCGCCCTGCAGGCCCAGGCGCGCGCCGTCCAGGTTGCCGTAGTCGCGCACCAGGCTGAAGGCGATGAAGATGCCGAGGGTGACGAAGCCCATGTGCGAGACCGACGAATAGGCGATCAGCTTCTTCATGTCGTCCTGCACCAACGCCACCAGGCCCACGTAGACCACGGCGATCAGCGACAGCACGATGACGAACGTCGCCCACTCGTGGCCGGCATCCGGCACGATCGGCAGGCTGAAGCGCAGCAGGCCGTAGCCGCCGATCTTCAGCGCGATGGCCGCCAGGATTACCGAACCGGCGGTCGGCGCCTCGACGTGCGCGTCCGGCAGCCAGGTGTGCACCGGGAACATCGGGATCTTCACCGCGAATGCGATCAGGAACGCGAAGAACAGCCAGGTCTGTTCCTTCGCCGTCAGCGGCATCGCGTACAGGTCGGCCAGCTGGAAGCTGCCACCCTTGACGTACAGATACACCAGACCGACCAGCATCAGCACCGAGCCGAGGAACGTGTACAGGAAGAACTTCAGCGAGGCGTAGATGCGGCGCGGACCGCCCCAGACACCGATGATCAGGAACATCGGGATCAGCATCGCCTCGAAGAACACGTAGAACAGGACCGCGTCGCTGGCGGCGAAGATGCCGTTGGTCAGGCCTTCCAGGATCAGGAACGCGGCCACGTACTGCGCCACGCGCTTGTTCACCGAACCCCACGCACCGGCAAGCGTCAGCACGGTGATCAGCGTGTTGAGCAGCAGCAGCGCCACCGCGATGCCGTCGGCACCGAGGTTGTAGTGGATGTCGAAACTGGGGATCCACGCATGGTTTTCGACGAACTGCAGGCCCGGGTTGGCGTAGTCGAACCCGGTCAGCAGCCCGACGCTGAAGACGAAGGTCAGCACCGCCACCGCGAAGCCCAGCCAGCGGGCCGCATCCGCGCGGGCATTGCCCAGCGCGAGCACCAGCGCGCCACCCAGGATGGGCAGCCAGATCAGAACACTAAGCAGGGGCCAGTTCGACACGTTGTGTTATCCGTTGAGTTCTTCGCCAGGACGATCCGCCGGAGCGGCGGCGTCAGGTCGTTACTGCCAAAACTTGATGACGACGCCCAACAGCAGGATCAGGCCGACGATCATCGCGAACGCGTAGTGGTACAGGTAGCCGGACTGGGTCTTGCGCAGCAGGTGCGCGCCCAGGTCGACCAGCTTGGCCGTGCCGTTCACCGCCGCGCCGTCGATCACGTGGCTGTCGAAGGCGCGGGACGCCTTGCCCAGTTTCACGCCACCACCGGCAAAGCCGTTGATCCAGAGATGGTCGGCCCAGTACTTCTTGTCCAGGATATTGGTCAGGAAGGCGCCGACCGCGCTGTTGCGGACCTTGCCCGGCAGTTCCGGCTTGAACAGGTACAGGAACGTCGCGAGGACGAAGCCGCCCAGTGCCAACCAGAACGGCGGCATCTTCATGCCATGCACGGCGAACTCCCACGGACTGTGGAACTCTGCCTTCAACGCCATCACGGTGTCGCGCGGCGACAGGGCCAGATTCGGATCGATCCGCAGGAAGTCGATCGCGCCGAGGAAGAACGGCGTCGCTTCGTGGTGACCCGTCCAGTCGGTGCCGAACAGCATCGGACCGATGGTGAAGAAACCGATCAGGATCGACGGAATCGCCAGCAGCACCAGCGGCACCGTCACCACCCACGGGGACTCATGCGGCTCATGCGCGCCGTGGTGGCCGTGATCGTCGTGACCATGGTCATCGTGGGCATGGTCGTGATGGGCATCGTGGCCATGGTCCGCATGCGCATCCCGGAAGCGCTCCTTGCCATGGAACGTCAGGTACAGCAGCCGGAAGCTGTAGAAGCTGGTGACGAACACGCCCAACAGCACCGCCCAGTAACCGTAGTTGGCGATCCACTCGCTCGGCCCCTGGTATCCCTGCGCGGCCATCACGCCCATCTCGGCCACTTCCTTGCCCACCTCGTGCGCCACGTGCTGGTGGTGCTTGGCGGCCTCGATGATGGTGTCCTTCGAGTAGAAACCGGAGAAGAACGGCGTCCCGACCAGCGCCAGCGTGCCGATCAGGCTGGTGATCCAGGTGATGGGCATGTACTTGCGCAGGCCGCCCATCTTCCGCATGTCCTGCTCGTGGTGCATGCCGATGATGACCGAGCCGGCCGCCAGGAACAGCAGCGCCTTGAAGAAAGCGTGCGTCATCAGGTGGAACACCGCGGCCGAGTAGGCCGACACGCCCAGCGCCACCGTCATGTAGCCCAGCTGCGACAGCGTGGAATACGCCACCACACGCTTGATGTCGTTCTGCACGATGCCGATCAGGCCGGTGAACAGTGCGGTCGTCGCGCCGATGAAGAGCACGAAGTCCAGAGCCGTCTGCGACAGCTCGAACAGCGGCGACATGCGCGCCACCATGAAGATGCCGGCGGTGACCATCGTGGCCGCGTGGATCAGCGCCGAGATCGGCGTGGGGCCTTCCATCGAATCAGGCAACCAGACATGCAGCGGCACCTGTGCCGACTTGCCCATCGCGCCTATGAACAGGCAGATGCAGGTCAGCGTGGCCATCGACCAGATCACCGGCTGGTCGAGCACCTGCCAGGTTTCGCCGAACAGGGTGAGCGCGCCGGACCAGACCGGCACGGCCTTGCCGGCCAGCATCGGCGAGTTCGCGAACACGGTGGCGTAGTCGAGGGTGCCGAACATCAGCAGCACGCAGCCGATACCGAGCAGGAAGCCGAAATCGCCGACGCGGTTGACCAGGAACGCCTTCATGTTGGCGAAGATCGCCGTCGGACGCTTGAACCAGAAGCCGATCAGCAGGTACGACACCAGGCCCACCGCTTCCCAGCCGAAGAACAGCTGCAGGAAGTTGTTGCTCATCACCAGCATCAGCATGCTGAAGGTGAACAGCGAGATGTAGCTGAAGAACCGCTGGTAACCCGGATCTTCCGCCATGTAGCCGATGGTGTAGATGTGCACCAGCAGCGACACGAAGGTCACCACCACCATCATCATCGCCGTCAGCTTGTCGATCATGAAACCGACGTGGCCGGTGATGTTGCCGACCTCGAAGAAGGTGTAGAGGTTCTGGTTGAACGGGGACGCACCCTGCGCCACCAGCTGGTACAGCACCCAGCACGACAGCGCACAGCTGGTCGCCACGCCCAGGATGGTGGCCGTGTGCGCGCCGGCGCGACCGACGAAGCGGCCGAACAGCCCGGCGATGATGCTGCCCAGCAGCGGCGCCAGCACGATCGCCAGCAGCACGTTCTTGGAAAGGAGGACTTCCATACCGGTCATCGGTGCATCAGCCTTTGAGCGTATCGACTTCGGCGACGTTGATCGTGCGCCGGGTGCGGAACAGGGTGACCAGGATCGCCAGGCCGATGGCGGCCTCGGCCGCGGCCACGGTCAGGATGAAGAACACGAAGATCTGGCCGGCGGCGTCGCCCAGTTCGCGCGAGAACGCGACGAAGTTGATGTTGACCGACAGCAGCATCAGCTCGATCGACATCAGCAGCACGATGACGTTCTTGCGATTCAAAAAAATGCCCGCCAGGCTGATGCAGAACAGCACCGCGCCCAGTGCCAGCAGGTGACCGACCGTGATCATGGCGTGCCCTCCCCTTCGCCCGCCGGGGTGGACGGCGCTTCACGCACCGGCTTCTCCGCGGACATCTTGATGATGCGGATGCGATCGCTCGCCTTCACGCGCGACTGCTCGCCCGGATCCTGCGTCTTGATGCCGGTGCGCTTGCGCAGCGTCAGCATCACCGCAGCCACCACGGCGACGGTCAGGATGACGGCGGCGAACTCGAACGGCAGCAGGAACTCGGTGAACAGCGTGCGCGCCAGCCAGGCCGTGTTGGACACGTCGGCCGCGGCCGAGGCGGCGTTGTCCGGGAACGGCACCACCATCCTCGCCTTGATGCCGATCAGCACCAGCATCTGCACCAGCATCACGACCGCCACCAGCAGGCCTGCGGGCAGGAACTTGACCCAGCCCTCGCGCAGCGCGTCGACATCGATGTCGAGCATCATCACCACGAACAGGAACAGCACCATCACCGCGCCCACGTAGACGAGGATCAGGGCAACGCCCAGGAACTCCGCGCCCACCAGCAGCCAGGTGCAGGCCACCGAGAAGAACGTCAGGATGAGGCACAGCACGGCATGCACCGGGTTGCGCACGCTGATCACCGCGCCAGCGGCGACGACCGCGACGGTGGCGAAGGCGTAGAAGCTGATCAAAACCCAATCCATTCTTTGGACCTCAGCGGAAGGCGGCGTCGGCGGCGCGGCGTTCGGCGATTTCGGCTTCCAGCCGGTCGCCAATCGCCAGCAGCTGCGGCTTGGTCACGATGTTCTGGCCACGCTTGTCGAAGTGGTACTCCAGCACGTGCGTTTCCACGATCGAATCCACCGGACAGCTTTCCTCGCAGAAGCCGCAGTAGATGCACTTGAACAGATCGATGTCGTAGCGCGTGGTACGGCGGGTGCCGTCCTCGCGCGGGGCCGAGTCGATGGTGATGGCCAGCGCCGGGCACACCGCCTCGCACAGCTTGCACGCGATGCAGCGCTCTTCGCCGTTGGGATAGCGGCGCAGCGCATGCAGGCCACGGAAACGCGGCGACTGCGGGAACTTCTCCATCGGGTACATCAGCGTGTACTTCGGCTTGAAGGTGTACTTCAGCGTCAGCCACAGGCCCTGCATCAGTTCCAGCAGCATCAGGCTCTTGAAGTAGTGCACAACCTTGTTCATTTACACACCCTTCTCGAACACACCGAAGAACACCAGCAACGCCGTCACCGCGATCCACGCGATGGTCAGCGGGATGAACACCTTCCAGCCGAGCCGCATGATCTGGTCGTAGCGGTAGCGCGGGAAACTGGCGCGGAACCAGATGTAGGCGCTGGCGAAGAACAGCACTTTCAGCAGCAGCCACGGCCAGCCGCCGGTCCAGATCCAGTTGATCCAGGGCGATACGTCGGCGGTGATCCAGCCCTGCAGCGGGCTCAGCCAGCCGCCCAGGAAGAACAGCGACACCAGGAAGCTGACCAGGATCATGTTGGCGTATTCGGCCAGGAAGAACAGCGCGAACGCCGCACCCGAGTACTCCACCATGTGGCCGGCGACGATTTCCGATTCGCCTTCCACCACGTCGAACGGCGAGCGGTTGGTCTCGGCCACGCCCGACACCCAGTACACGATGAACAACGGGAACAGCGGCAGCCAGAACCACTCGAAGAAGCCGGCGTTACCCGACTGCGCCATCACGATGTCGGTCAGGTTCAGGCTGCCGGCGGCGATCAGCACGCCCACCAGCGCGAAGCCCATCGCGATCTCGTAGCTGACGACCTGCGCGGCCGAGCGCATCGCGCCGAGGAAGGCGTACTTCGAGTTCGAGGCCCAGCCGGCGATGATGATGCCGTACACGCCCAGCGAGGTCATCGCCAGCAGGTACAGCAGGCCGGCGTTCGCGTTCGACAGCACCAGCTGGTAATCGAACGGCACCACCGCCCACGCGGCGAAGGCCGGCGCCAGCGTGATCAGCGGCGCCAGGATATACATGGTCTTCTGCGCGCTGCTGGGCTGGATGATTTCCTTGAACAGCAGCTTGAAGACGTCGGCGAAGGCCTGGAAGATGCCCATGCCCACGTACATCGGCCCGTGGCGCACGTGCATCCAGCCGATCAGCTTGCGCTCCCAGACCACGTAGAACGCGACCGAGATGATCACCGGCATGGCGATCACCAGGATCTTCAGCACGATCCACAGCACCATGCCGATGTCGCCCAGCCCGAAGAACCACTCGCGCAGGGGGCCGACGGCGTTGATCAACAGCTCGTTCATGCGCTCACCACCGTGACACGTCCTGCGCCCAGCGGCGCGGTCGCGCCGTAGCCGCTCTCGATCCACGCGGCGCCCGCAGCGACGCGGGCATCCACCACCACCGGCAACGCGGCCGTGCCGATGCCATTGCCGACCTTGGCCATCTGCCCGTCAGCGACACCCGCAGCCTGCGCGTCGGCAGGGTTCAGGACAATGCGGGCGCCGACATTCAGCGGATGCGCCTGCAACGCTTCGGCACGACGGACGGTGCCGTCGGTGCGGTAGATCGCTGCGCTGACCGCCAGTTCGAGGCCCTGACCGTTTACTGCCGGTGCCGCCGATGTCGCGATGGCGACAGGCTTCGTGTTGCCGATCGCTTCGCGCATCCCGGCGGCATCGGTGAACTCGAAGCCGGCCAGTTGCAGTTCGCCGCCGAGTGCACGCAGCACCGTCCAGCCCTCACGGGCCTCGCCCGGCAGCTTGCCGGCGGCCTGCGCGTGCTGGTCCTTGCCGTCCAGGTTGGTCAGCGTCGCGTCGATTTCAGGTAGCAGGCCGATCGGCAAGATTACGTCGGCCACGTCGCGCGTCGACTTGCAGGCGAAATGGCTGAACGCCACGACCTTCGCAGAGGCCAGCGCGCGGGACGCGGCCGGCGTATCGGCGAAATCGAGGCCTGGCTCAATCCCGTAAATGACATAGGCGCTGCGCGGCTCGGCGAACATGCCGGCCACGTTGCGCGCGCTCGGCAGCACGCCGTGGCGCGCCAGGCCGACAGCGTTGGCGCCCTGCGGGATGCGGCACAGCGATGCGCCGGTCGCGGACGCATAGTCCACCGCAGCGGCACGCAGCGAGGCTGCCTGCGGATGATTCTCGGCGATGCCACCGACGATCACGACCGCGCGGTTGCCGGCCTTGGCGACGTCGCGCAGCGCGGCGTCGTTCAACGCAGCACCGAGCTTCGACGGCGCGACGATGTGCTTGCCGGCGATGCTGAACGCGAAGTCGAAGTCGACCGGATTGACCACGTGCACCTTGGCGCCCTTGCGCACGGCCTTGCGGATGCGCTGGTGCAGCAGTGGCAGTTCGTGGCGGATGTTGGTGCCGAACAGCACGATGACATCGGCCTGCTCGATCTCCGCCAGCGGCAGCGCGAACGGTTCCGCCACCGCGCCGTCGGAGAAGTCGCGGTTGTTGATGCGGTGGTCCAGGTTGCCGGTCCCGAGGCCGTCGGCGAGCTTTGCCAGCAGGCCGCCCTCCTCGTTCGACACCGCCGGGTGCACCAGCACGCCGAGGCTGTCGCCCCTGTTCGCGCGCAAGATCTCGGCAGCGGCGGCCAGGCCTTCGGCCCAGGACACTTCGCGCCAGCTTTCATCGGGTGTGCCGCCGTTGATCTTCAGCAGCGGCTTCACCGCGCGGTCGTCGGCATACAGGCCCTGGTGCGAATAGCGGTCACGGTCGGACAGCCAGCATTCGTTGACCGCCTCGTTCTCGCGCGGGACAGTGCGCAGCACTTGGCCGCGGCGCGAGTGGTAGAACACGTTGGAACCCATCGCGTCGTGGAAGCCGACGGATTCGCGCGCGATCAGTTCCCACGGACGGGCGCGGAACTGGAACACTTTGTTGGTCAGCGCGCCCACCGGACAGACGTCGATGACATTGCCCGAGATCTCGGTGGTCAGCGGCTTGCCGTCGTAGGTGCCGATCTGCAGGTTTTCACCGCGATACATGCCGCCCAGCTCGTAGGTACCGGCGACGTCGGCGGTGAAGCGCACGCAGCGCGTGCACTGGATGCAGCGGGTCATCTCCGTGGCGACCAGCGGACCGATGTCCTCGTCCGGCACCACGCGCTTGCGTTCCTGGAAACGGCTGACCGAACGGCCGTAACCCAGCGACAGGTCCTGCAGCTCGCATTCGCCACCCTGGTCGCAGATCGGGCAGTCCAGCGGATGGTTGATCAGCAGGAATTCCATCACGTTGCGCTGCGACTTCAAAGCCTTGTCGCTGCGCGTGGCGATCTTCATGCCATCCATCACCGGCGTGGCGCACGCCGGCGCAGGCTTGGGCATCTTCTCCACTTCCACCAGGCACATGCGGCAGTTGGCGGCGATCGGCAGCTTCTCGTGGTAGCAGAAGCGTGGAATCGGAATGCCCGCCTTGTCGGCGGCCTGGATGATCATCGAACCCTTGGGCGCGGCCAGTTCCTGTCCGTCGATGAAGACGGTGACGTGGTCCGGCGGCAGGTTGGGATTCACGGGCTGCGCACTCACGCGGCCACCTCCAGGTTGGAACGGACCACCGTGCCGTCCCGCTCGTCGTCGACGAGGAAACGCTTGTTGACGATCGCGTATTCGAATTCGTGCCAGAAATGGCGCAGCATGCCCTGCACCGGCCACGCGGCGGCCTCGCCGAACGCGCAGATGGTGTGGCCTTCGATCTGTCCCGCGGCCGCTCGCAGCGTCTGCAGGTCCTCAAGGGTGGCCTTGTGCTCCGCCACGCGGGTCAGCATGCGGTACATCCAGCCGGTGCCCTCGCGGCACGGCGTGCACTGGCCGCAGCTTTCCTTGAAGTAGAAGCGCGCGATGCGCTGGCACGCACGCACCATGCAGGTGGTGTCGTCCATGACGACGACGGCGCCCGAACCCAGGCCGGAGCCGGCCTTCTGGATGCTGTCGTAGTCCATCGTCAGGCCCATCATCACCTCGCCCGGCAGCACCGGCATCGAGGAACCGCCCGGAATGACGGCCTTGAGCTTGCGGCCTTCGCGCATGCCACCGCAGAGCTCCAGCAGGTCGGCGAACGACGTACCGAGGCGGATCTCGTGATTGCCGGGACGCGCAACGTGGCCGGAGACCGAGAAGATCTTGCAGCCGCCGTTGTTGGGCTTGCCCAGGTTCATGAACCACTCGGCGCCGTTGCGCACGATGGCGGGCACCGAGGCGTAGGTCTCGGTGTTGTTGATCGTGGTCGGCTTGCCGTACAGGCCGAAGTTGGCCGGGAACGGCGGCTTGAAGCGAGGCTGCCCCTTCTTGCCTTCCAGCGACTCCATCAGCGCGGTCTCTTCGCCGCAGATGTAGGCGCCTGCGCCGAGCGCGTTGTACAGGTCGATGTCCACGCCCGAGCCGAGGATGTTCTTGCCCAGCCAGCCGTGCTTGTAGGCTTCGGCGGTGGCTTCTTCCAGATGCTCGAAGGGCTCGTGGTGGAACTCGCCGCGCAGGTAGTTGTAGCCCACGGTGGAACCGGTGGCGTAGCAGGCGATCGCCATGCCCTCGATCACCGCGTGCGGGTTGTAGCGCAGGATGTCGCGGTCCTTGGCGGTACCCGGCTCGGACTCGTCCGAATTGCAGAGGATGTACTTCTGCATGTCGCCCTTGGGCATGAAGCTCCACTTCAGGCCGGTGGGGAAGCCCGCGCCGCCGCGGCCGCGCAGGCCGGACTGCTTGACCATTTCGACCACGTCGGCCGGCGGGATCTTCTCTTCGATGATCCTGCGCAGCGCAGCGTAGCCGCCGGTCTTCAGGTAGTTCTCGTACGACCACGGCTTGTCGAAATGCAGCGTGGTGTAGACGGCCTGATGCTCCTTGGGAGCGGGACCGACCGGGCCGTAGCCTTCGGAATAGTGGGAATGGCCTGCCATGCGCTTACTCCAACCCGTCCAGCAGCTCGTCGACTTTCGCCGGCGTCAGCTTCTCGTGGTAGTGGCCGTTGATGACCACGACCGGCGCGCCGCAACACGCGGCCACACACTCTTCCTCGCGCTTCAGGTACACGCGACCATCGGCGGTGGACTCGCCCAGCTTGCAGCCCAGCTTCTTCTCGGCGTGGGCGACCAGGTCCTGGGCGCCGTTGAGCCAGCAGCTGATGTTGGTGCAGAAGGCCACGTTGTTGCGGCCGACTTTCTCGGTCTCGAACATCGAATAGAAGCTGGCCACCTCGTACGCCCACACCGGCGGCAAGTCGAGGTACTTGGCGACGGCGGCGATCAGCTCGTCGGTCAGCCAGCCATCGTTCTGTTCCTGCGCGGCATGCAGGCCCTGCAGCACCGCGGAGCGCTTGCGGTCCGGCGGGAACTTGGTCAGCCAATGATCGATGTGCGCGCGCGTCTTGTCGCTCAACGCCACCAGCGGATCGACGTTCTGCGCCGCCTCGAAATTACCCGTGGCCCTCATCGGTCCACCTCACCAAAGACAAGATCATAGGTACCGATCATCGCAACGACGTCGGGAAGCATGTGGCCGCGCACGATCTCGTCCATGGAGGACAGGTGCGCGAAACCCGGGGCGCGCAGCTTCACGCGGAAGGGCTTGTTGGCGCCATCGGACACCAGGTAACAGCCGAACTCGCCCTTCGGCGCCTCGACGGCGGAATAGGTCTCGCCGGCCGGCACGCAGTAGCCCTCGCTGAAGAGCTTGAAGTGGTGGATCAGCGCTTCCATGTCGTCCTTCATCTCCTCGCGGGAGGGGGGCGCGACCTTGAAGTTCTGCACCATGACCGGGCCGGGATTGGCCTTCAGCCACTTCACGCACTGCTGGATGATGCGGTTGGACTGGCGCATCTCGGCGACACGGACCAGGTAGCGGTCGTAGCAGTCGCCGTTCACGCCGACCGGAATGTCGAAATCGACCACGTCGTACTTGGCGTAGGGCTGCTTCTTGCGCAGGTCCCAGGCGATACCCGAACCACGCAGCATCGCGCCGGTCATGCCCAGCGCGCGCGCCTGCTCGGGCGAGACCACGCCGATGCCGACGGTGCGCTGCTTCCAGATGCGATTGTCGGTCAGCAGCGTCTCGTATTCGTCGACGCGCTTGGGGAATTCGTTGGTGAAGTCTTCAAGGAAGTCCAGCAGGGAGCCTTCGCGCGCCTGGTTGAACTGCTTCAGCGCCTTGCCCTTGCGCCACGGCGATTCCTTGTACTTCGGCATGCGATCCGGCAGATCGCGGTACACGCCGCCCGGACGGTAGTACGTCGCATGCATGCGCGCGCCACTGACCGCTTCGTAGCAGTCCATCAGCTCCTCGCGCTCGCGGAAGGCGTACAGCATCACTGCCATCGCCCCGAGGTCGAGCGCATTGGAGCCGATCCACATCAGGTGGTTCAGGATGCGGGTGATCTCGTCGAACATCGTGCGGATGTACTGCGCGCGCTCCGGCGCCTCGATGCCCATCAGGGTTTCGATGGCGCGCACGTAGGCGTGCTCGTTGCACATCATCGACACGTAGTCCAAGCGGTCCATGTAACCGATCGACTGGTTGAACGGCTTGGACTCGGCCAGTTTCTCGGTGCCCCGGTGCAGCAGGCCCACGTGCGGATCGGCACGGACGATGGTCTCGCCGTCCATTTCCAGGATCAGGCGCAGTACGCCGTGCGCGGCCGGATGCTGGGGACCGAAGTTCAGCGTGTAGTTGCGGATTTCCTGCTTGCTTTCGGCAGGATTGCTGGCGAACGCGACGCCGGATTGGGGATTGCTCATGCCTTGCCCTCGCGCGCAGCGGCTTCGCCAGCGGCGGTCTGGTAGCGCGCGTCGTCGCGGATCACGCGCGGCACGCCGACGCGTGGCTCGACCGAAGTGACCGGCTCGTACACCACGCGCTTCTTCTCTTCGTCGTAGCGGACTTCGACGTTGCCGATCAGCGGGAAGTCCTTGCGGAACGGATGACCGACGAAACCGTAATCGGTCAGGATGCGGCGCAGGTCCGGATGACCTTCGAAGATGATCCCGTACAGGTCGAATGCCTCGCGCTCGAACCAGTTCAGGCCCGGCCATACATCGCACAGCGACGCGACGACCGGAAGACCGTCATCCGGTGCGAAGCAGCGCACGCGGACGCGACGGTTGTGCTGGTACGACAGCAGGTGCAGGACCACCGCGAAGCGGTTGGGCTGCGAGGCACCCTGCGGGCGCTGCTCCCAGTTGAAACGTCCCGGGCCGAAACCCTCCACGCCGCGACTGAAGCCCTCGGAGGACACATCGGCCGTGTCCCATTCGGTGCTGCCGTAGCCCAGGTAATCGACGCCACTGACATCGACGGCCTGTTCGAAACCGAACTCGTCGCGCAGCGCCAGACAGACGGCGTGCCAGGAGGCGGACGGCACTTCCAGCGTGATTTCGCCGCGCGGCTCGGCCACGCTGACCGTCGCGTCCGCGAAGCGGGCGCGCAGCTGGTCGGTGAAGTTTGCAGCTTGCTCTGCCATGGGGCGTGGCGTGCTCTGAAGGGGGATGTCGGGGGAAGCAGGAATCAGCGTGCGATGGTCTGCGTGCGCCAGATCTTCTTCTGCAACTGGAGGATGCCGTACACCAGCGCCTCGGCCGTGGGCGGGCAACCGGGTACGTAGACGTCCACCGGCACGATGCGGTCGCAACCGCGCACGACGGAGTACGAGTAGTGGTAGTAGCCGCCGCCATTGGCGCAGCTGCCCATCGAGATCACCCACTTCGGCTCGGGCATCTGGTCGTAGACCTTGCGCAGCGCGGGGGCCATCTTGTTGACCAGCGTACCCGCCACGATCATCACGTCGGACTGGCGCGGCGACGGGCGGAACACCACGCCATAGCGATCCAGGTCCAGGCGCGACGTGCCGGCGTGCATCATCTCCACCGCACAGCACGCCAGGCCAAACGTCATCGGCCACATCGAACCGGTGCGTGCCCAGTTCATCAGCGCATCGACGCTGGTGGTGACGTAGCCCTTTTCCAGCAGCGGGTTGTCGCCTTCGGGGCGCAGGATGTCGTCCACCCGCCCTTCCGGGATCGGGTTGTTCATCAGACGGTCGACGGTCTGGATCACTCCCATTCGAGCGCTCCCTTCTTCCAAACGTAAATGAAGCCGAGGAACAGCATGCCCACGAACAGGCCCATCGTGACGAGTGCACGCGGGCCCAGTTCCTGGAACACCAGCGTCCACGGAACAATGAAGATGATTTCCAGATCGAACACGATGAACTGGATGGCGATCAGGTAATAGCGCACGTCGAACTTCATGCGCGCGTCTTCGAAAGCCTCGAAGCCGCATTCGTACGGGGACAGCTTCTGCGCGTCCGGACGACGCGGCCCCAGGAAGCGGCCGGCCACCATCAGCGCGATGCCGATGCCGGTGGCGACGATCAGGAACAACAGGGTGGGCAGGTAGTTGGCCAGCACTCGCTTGTCTCTTCTTGTCCTATCCGCCGGCGCGCATGACTGCGGCTCGGCATGAATGGGGCTTGCACCGCCCGCCCGGCCACGGTGTGCGCCGCGACCGACCCTTTGGCGACGCCGCCCGGGCCCACCTTCCGCGGGAGCCCTTCCGCAACACGTACCGGGCGCCCGATGAATCGCCGGGATTGTAACGGTTCGTGAACTCGCTAGTAAACGATTACCCGCGCATATCGCGCTTGTCGACAAAAGAAAAAACCCGCCGGATGGCGGGTTTTTCGTTGCGGGAACGGCATTCATGCCGACCCGCTGTATTGGTGCCCAAGAGGGGACTCGAACCCCTACGACTTTCGTCGCTACCACCTCAAGGTAGTGCGTCTACCAATTCCGCCACCTGGGCAATCAAACCTTTGCGCAGCGCTTCGCGCACCCCGCCATTGTAGCCGGGCTCAGCCGCCCTGCGGCGGTGTCGCCGGCGCCTGTTCGCCTGCGGGCACTGCATCCTGCGGTGCGGCAGGCACGGTGCCGGCCGGCGCGGGAGCCTGCTGGATCGGCGTGCTGGGCACGGTCGACGGCTTCGGCAGTTCGCCCGCGGGAGCAGCGGGTGCCGCCGGCAGCTGCGACATCACGCCGAGATTCTGCTGCGTGGTCGGACGCGCGCTGTGCGTGGCGTACCACGCCATGAACAGACTGATCCCGAAGAACACGATGGCAAGCCACTTGGTGCTCTTGGACAGGAAGTTGGACGCGCCGCGCGCGCCGAACACCGTGCCTGAAGCGCCCCCGCCGAAGCCGGAACCGGCCTGGGCACCCGAGCCACGCTGCATCAGCACCAGCGCGATGATGGCGATGGCCACCAGCACGTAAACCACATTCAGGATCAACATCCACTGCATCGGAATCAGTCTCAACCGGTTGAGTCGTCCGGCCCGCGAGGGTCCGGTCTTGCCAGGGGCTACCCCCGACCGGCCGCCGCCTGCGCGATGGCCAGGAAATCCCGGGCGACCAGTGAAGCACCGCCCACCAGCCCTCCATCGACATCGGGCTGCGAAAACAGTTCCGCGGCGTTGTCGGGCTTCACGCTGCCTCCGTACAGGAGGGTCAGCGAATCGGCGATTCTAGCATCGCGTGCGGCCACTTCGCCACGGATGAAGGCATGGACGGCCTGCGCCTGCTCCGGCGTGGCGGTCAGGCCGGTGCCGATGGCCCAGACGGGCTCGTAGGAGATCACCGCATCGGCGAAGGCCTGCGGTCCGGCAAGGTCGAACACGGCTTCCAGCTGCTTGAGGATCCGGAACTCGGTCTGGCCGTCCTTGCGCTGCTGCTCGGTCTCGCCCACGCAGAGCACGGGGATCAAGCCGGCGTGCTTGGCCGCGACGAACTTGCGCGCCACGAACTCGCTGCTCTCGTTGTGGTACTGGCGGCGCTCTGAATGACCCACCAGGCCGTACCGCGCGCCCACGTCGACCAGCATGGAGGCCGACACCTCGCCGGTGTATGCGCCCTTCTCGTTGCTGCTGACGTCCTGCGCGCCGAACGCGATACCCCGGTGGCCGTAGTCTTCGATCAGCTCGCCCAGGTAGGGCAACGGTGGCAGGACCAGCAGGTCCACGCCGTCCAGCGGGGGGCCGGCGACCAACTCATCCATCAGCGCGGTGGCGAAACCGCGATTGCCGTGGAGCTTCCAGTTCCCAGCCACGAGCTTGCGGCGCATAAGACCAATTCCTGTCCAGTTCGGGGCCGCGCAGTCTAGCGGATGTTTGTCGTCGCACCTACCCGCCACGTTATCGTGCTCGCCGACCCGCCCCTCCCGATCAGGATCCGCCCATGCCAGATGCCTCCCCTGCCCTGTCCCCCGGCTATGCACTGGTCACCGGCGCCTCCAGCGGCATCGGCGAGCAGATTGCGCGCGAATATGCCCGCCGTGGCGTCCCGCTGGTGTTGACGGCCCGGCGTGCAGAACGGCTGCAGGCGCTGGCGGAGGAGCTACAGGCGCAGGTGCCCGTGGAAGTGGTGGCCGCCGACCTGGCCGACCCTGCGGCGCCTGCCGCGCTGGCCAGCGAACTGGAGCAGCGCGGGGTGAGGGTCCGCATCCTGGTCAACAACGCCGGGTATGGCCTGCCGGGACGCTATCGCAGCAGCGACTGGTCCGATCACGCGGCATTCCTGCAGGTGATGGTGACCGCAGTCTGCGAACTGACGTGGCGCCTGCTGCCGTCGATCCGGGCCTCCGGCGAGGGCCGCATCCTCAATGTCGCCTCGTTCGCCGCCCTGATGCCGGCCGCCGACGGGCAGACGCTGTATGCGCCGGCCAAGAGCTTCCTGGTGAAGTTCAGCGAAGCGCTGGCGCTGGAGAATGCCGAGCGCGGCGTCAAGGTGACCGCATTGTGCCCGGGCTTCACCTATTCCGAGTTCCACGATGTCACCGGCACCCGCGCACGCATGCGCGTGTCACCGACGATGTGGCTGCAAGCGGCCGACGTGGCGCGGGCCGGCATCGACGGCAATGAACGTGGCGCGGTACTGGTGGTGCCGGGATGGCGCTACCGGTTGCTGCACGCGATCGCGAAGCTCCTGCCGCACCGGTGGGCGATGGGGCTGATGGCGCGCAACTCCCGCAAGGTGCGACCGCTGGACTGAGCGACCAGCCCAAGGCGCTCGCAGGGCGCCTGGCGATCTGCGGGAGCGGGCCATCCCCGCGACGCTTCGTGCCTGCGCGGCGCCCCTACTTGAGCTTGATCTCGCGCAGGCGCTCTTCCAGATAACCCTGTGCCGTGATCGGCTCGGGATAGCGCTTCGGATTGTCCGGCGTGACCGTGGACGGCAACACGTCGATCAGGAAGTCCGGATTCGGGTGCAGGAAGAACGGTACCGAATAGCGCGGCTGGCGGGCCTGTTCGCCCGGCGGGTTGGTCACGCGGTGCGTGGTCGACGGGTATACGTGGTTGGTCAGGCGCTGCAGCATGTCGCCGATGTTGACCACGATGGTGTCGGCGTCGGAGGTGAACGGCACCCACTCGCCCTGCTTCGACTTCACTTCCAGGCCCGCGGCGCTGGCACCCACCAGCAGCGTGATCAGGTTGATGTCCTCGTGCGCGCCGGCACGCACGTTCGGGATGTCGTCGGCGGTGATCGGCGGGTAGTGGATGGGGCGCAGGATCGAGTTGCCGGAATCCGTCTTGTCGGCGAAGTAGGTTTCCGGCAGGCCGATGTGCAACGCCAGCGCCGACAGCACGCGCGAACCCAACTGGTCCAGCGCCTGGTACAGGCCATAGCCGTGCTCACGGAAGCCGGGCACTTCGTCCGGCCACAGGTTCGGCGGCATGACGTCGCGGTACTTCGAATCGTCGGGAATCTCGCGACCGATGTGCCAGAACTCCTTGAGGTCGAAATGCTTGGAGTCCTTCGCGGTCTCCACGCCGAACGGCGTGTAGCCGCGCGCACCGCCACCGCCCGCCACGTGATACTGCTTCTTTGCCTCGTCGGGCATTGCGAAGAAACGCTTGAACACGTCGTAGGCCGCATCGATCTGCGCCTGCGGGATGCCATGGTTGCGGATGCCGGCAAACCCCCATTCGCGGTAGGCCGCGCCCAACTCGGCCACGAAGGCCTCGCGGTCGGTGTCGAAACGGGTGATGTCCAGGGTGGGGATGCGGGCACTCATGCGGTTCTGCTCCAACAGGTGTGTTGCGCGGGAACGCCATTGAAGCGTTCCCGCGCCAGGTGTTCATTGATCAGGCTCAAGCGGCGGCGGCAGCCCGCACGGCCTCGGCCAGGGTTTCCAGCGTGTCCTTCACCAGCGCGTCGTCATCGGCCTCGACCGTCACGCGCACCACCGGCTCGGTGCCGGAAGGGCGCAGGAATGCCCGGCCGCGGCCCGACACCGCCGCCTGCGCCTGCGCGAGCGCGGCCTGCACACTCGCGGCCTCGGTGGGTTTGGCGCCGTTGGCCAGCTTCACGTTGATGGTCTTCTGCGGCAGCATCGCGAGGCCATCGAGCGCATCACGCAGCGAGACCTTGCGACGCCTCAGGGCTTCCAGCACCTGCAGCGCGGCGATGATGGCGTCGCCGGTGGTGGTGCGGTCCAGGCACAGCAGATGGCCTGATGCTTCACCGCCGAGAACCGCATTGCCTTCCACCAGTGCCTGGTGCACGTAGCGGTCGCCGACCTTGGTGCGGACGAAGGGAATCTCGAGCTTGGCCAGCGCGCGTTCCAGGCCGTAGTTGGTCATCAGCGTACCGACCACCGGGCCACGCAACCGCCCGCTCGCCTGCCAGTCACGCGCCAGCAGATAGATCAGCTGGTCGCCGTCGACCGGCGCGCCCTGCCCGTCGGCCATCAGCACCCGATCGCCGTCGCCATCGAAGGCGATGCCCAGATGGGCACCGGACTCGCGCACCTTCGCGGCCAGGCTGTCGATGTGCATGGAGCCCACGCCGTCATTGATGTTGACGCCGTTCGGCTCGGCGCCGATGGTGATGACGTCGGCCCCCAGTTCGCGGAACAGCAGCGGTGCGATGTGGTACGTCGCGCCATGCGCGCAGTCCAGCACCAGCTTCAGTCCCTTCAGGTCGAAACGGCGCGGCACGCTGGCCTTGCAGAATTCCATGTAGCGACCGACCGCATCACGGGTGCGGATCGCCTTGCCGAGCTTCTCGGATTCGGCGGTGAAGAACGGCGCATCCAGCGCGGCTTCGATGGCCAGTTCGGTGGCGTCATCCAGCTTCTCGCCTTCGGCCGAGAAGAACTTGATGCCGTTGTCGTAGTGCGGGTTGTGCGACGCGCTGATCACGATGCCGGCGTCGGCACCGAGCGTGCGGGTCAGGAAGGCGACCGCAGGCGTGGGCATCGGGCCCATCAACTGCACGTCGGCGCCGGCGGCGACCAGGCCGGCTTCCAGCGCCGCTTCGAACATGTAGCCTGAAATGCGCGTGTCCTTGCCGATCACCACCACCGGACGCGCATCGCCGGCGTTCTGGCACAGCACGCGGCCCAGCGCGTTGCCCAGGCGCAGCACGAAGTCGGCGGAGATCGGGCTGGTGCCCACGCGGCCACGGATGCCATCGGTGCCGAAATATTTGCGGCTCATGCGGTCACCAGGTCGCTTTGTTCGGGCTTGGGCTGTCGCATCATCAACGCCAGCAGGTCGGCCAGGCGGTCACGGAGCTCGCGGCGGTCGCAGATCTGGTCGATGGCGCCGTGCGCCACCAGGAACTCCGAACGCTGGAAACCCTCCGGCAACGTCTCGCGCACGGTCTGCTCGATCACGCGCGGGCCGGCGAAGCCGATCAGTGCTTCGGGCTCAGCCAGGTTGATGTCGCCCAGCATGGCGAAGCTGGCCGACACGCCACCCGTGGTGGGGTGCGTCATCACCGAGATGTACGGCAGGCCGGCCTCGCGAAGGCGGCCGAGCGCGGCGGAGGTCTTGGCCATCTGCATCAGCGAGAACAGGCTTTCCTGCATGCGCGCGCCGCCGCTGGCGGAGAAGCACACGAACGGCGAGCCGATCTCCAGCGCCTTCTCGGCGCCGAGGGAAAAACGCTCGCCGACCACCGAGCCCATCGAGCCGCCCATGTAGGCGAAGTCGAACGCGCTGGCGACCAGGTCACGGCCCTTCAGTGTGCCCTGCAGGGTGATCAGCGCATCGCGCTCGCCGGTGCTCTTCTGCGCGGCCTTGATGCGGTCGGCGTACTTCTTCTGGTCCTTGAACTTCAACACATCGGTCGGGCCCAGTGCCGCGCCGATCTCGCGCGTGCTGCCCGGGTCGAACAACGCCGCCATGCGGGCGCGGGCGCGGATCGGCATGTGGAAGCTGCACTTCGGGCAGACCTCCAGGTTCTCTTCCAGCTCCGGGCGGTACAGCACCGCGCCGCAGCGGTCGCATTTTTCCCACAGGCCCTCGGGGACGCTGCGTTTGCTCTTGCCTGCGTTGCCTTCGGTGCGGATGCCCGACGGCATCAGTTTGCTGAGCCAGCTCATGCGTGGTCTTGCTGCCTGCCCCGGGAGGGGCCTGATGGATTAGCGCGGCAGTTTAGCTCAGTCGTCCATGCACAGCCGTACGGTGCTTCAGCCGTCCATTGCCGCGCGCAGCGGGGCCAGGAAGGCGGAGGCCCGGGCCGGTGCGTCCGCGCCCGCTTCGGCCAACGCCGCGACCAGCGCGCTGCCGACCACCACGCCGTCTGCATCGGCAGCCATCGCGGCTGCACTGGCCGCGTCCTTGATGCCGAAGCCGGCCACCACCGGCACACGGGAGTCCACCCGCAGCTGCTTCAGGCGCCCGCCCGCCGCGCCGATGTCCAGGCGGTCGGACGCGCCCGTGACGCCGGCAAAGCTGACGTAATACAGGTAGCCCTGCGCGGTATCGCACAGCATCCGCAGGCGTTCCGGCGAGGTGGTCGGCGACGCCAGTGCGATCAGTGCCAGGCCATGCTCGTCGAAGATGGCGCGCGTCTCGCCGGCTTCTTCCGGCGGCAGGTCGACCAGCAGCACGCCATCCACGCCCGCAGCGACGGCCTCCCGCGCGAAACGCGCCGGGCCATGGATCTCGACCGGATTCAGGTAGCCCATCAGCACGATGGGTGTGGCATCGTCCTGCTGGCGGAACACCTCCACCGCCTCCAGCACGTAGCGCAGGCCGGCCCCACGCGCCAGCGCGCGCTCCGAGCTGCGCTGGATGACCGGACCGTCGGCCATCGGGTCGGAGAACGGCACGCCCAGCTCGATCACGTCGGCACCGGCAGCCACCAGCGCATGCATCACCGGCACGGTCGATTCCAGCGAGGGGTCGCCAGCGGTGATGAAGGGCACCAGGGCCTTGCGGTTGGCGACCTTCAACTCGGCGAATTTATGTTCGAAACGGGGCATGACGTGCTCACGGTGCTGGATGGGTCGGCCGTTGCAGGAGAGGCTTCAGCCCGACCGCTTTCGGAGTCCACGGTCGGGGCTGAAGCCCCTCCTGCAGGGTTACAGGTTGATGCCTTCGCGCGCCGCGATGGTGTGTACGTCCTTGTCGCCGCGGCCGGACAGGTTGCACAGCACCAGCTGGTCCTTCGGCAGATCGCGTGCCAGCTTGATCGCCTGCGCGACGGCGTGGCTGGATTCCAGCGCGGGCAGGATGCCCTCGGTGCGGGTCAGGCGATGGAACGCGGCGAGCGCTTCATCGTCGGTGACACCGACGTACTCCGCGCGCCCGCTGTCCTTCAGGAAGGCGTGCTCCGGCCCGACGCCCGGGTAATCCAGGCCGGCGGAGATGGAGTGCGTTTCGATGATCTGCCCGTCGTCGTCGCAGATCACGTAGGTGCGGTTGCCATGCAGCACGCCGATGCGCCCTGCCGACAAAGAGGACGCATGGCGACCGGTCTCGATGCCGTCGCCAGCCGCTTCCGCACCGACGATGCGCACGCCGGGATCATTGAGGAAGGCATGGAACAGGCCGATCGCGTTGCTGCCGCCGCCCACGCAGGCGGTGATCGCGTCCGGCAGGCGGCCGTAGTCGGCCAGCATCTGCACCCTCGCCTCGCGGCCGACGACCGCATTGAAGTCGCGCACCATGCGCGGATACGGGTCCGGGCCGGCGACGGTGCCGATGATGTAGAAGGTGTCGTGCACGTTGGTCACCCAGTCGCGCATCGCCTCGTTCAACGCGTCCTTCAGCGTGGCCGAGCCGCTGGTCACCGGCACCACGGTCGCGCCGAGCAGCTTCATCCGGTAGACGTTGATCTTCTGGCGCTCGATGTCGGTCGCGCCCATGTAGACCACGCATTCCAGGCCCAGCCGCGTGGCGACGGTGGCGCTGGCCACGCCATGCTGGCCGGCACCGGTCTCGGCGATGATCCGCTTCTTGCCCATCCGGCTGGCCAGCAGGGCCTGGCCGATGGTGTTGTTGATCTTGTGCGCGCCGGTGTGGTTCAGGTCTTCGCGCTTGAGCAGGATCTGCGCGCCGCCCACTTCCCGGCTCAGGCGCTCGGCGTGGTAGATCGGACTGGGGCGGCCGACGTAGTGCTTGAGGTCCTTGTCGAAGGCAGCGATGAAGGCCGGATCGATCCGCGCGGCGTCATAGGCGGCCGCCAGCTCCTGCAGCGGCCCCATCAGGGTCTCGGCGACGAAGCGGCCTCCGTGGCGACCGAAATGGCCGGCGGCATCAGGGTAAGCGTGGTAGTCGGCGGGAGCAGGCATGGGCGGCAGGACAGTCTTCACGGGCTGTCACTCTAGCGCACAGGTCATCAACGGAAAAACGATGAAATATCATCGATCCGTGACTTAAACTCACGCAATGTCACGTTCCCTGCCACCCCTCAACGCCCTGCGAGCCTTCGAGGTCGCCGCCCGCCTGGGCAGCCTCAGCCGGGCGGCGGGCGAACTGCATGTCACCCACGGCGCGATCAGTCGCCATATCCGCACACTGGAGGATGCGCTGGGCCGGCCGCTGTTCGTCCGTGAAGGGCGAGGCCTCGCGCTGACTGCCGATGGGCAGCGCCTGCGCGACCTGGCCGGCGACGCATTCACCAGCCTGCAGGCCGGCTGGGGCGCGTTGCAGCGCGAACGAAGGCCGGCCGCGTTGGTGCTGGGCTGTCCCGGCAGCCTGCTTGCGCGCTGGGTGATCCCCCGGCTGGAACGGCTGGCGACCGACCTGCCGGACCTGACGCTGCACCTGTCCGCACAGGAAGGCGGGATCGATCTGGCCACGGCCGGCCTGGACGCGGCCCTGCTGCTGGGCGAGGCGCCATGGCCTTCGGCATGGCAGGTGCGGACGCTGGCGCCCGAACAGATCGGCCCCGTGCTCAGCCCCCACCACGCGCGCTTCGCGGCGCTGCGTGATGCTCTGCCATCGGCATTGCGGGACGAGCCCCTGCTGCATACCGTTTCGCGACCGCAGGCGTGGCCGCACTGGTTCGCCTCCCGGCAACTGCCTGACCCGCCGCGCCTGGGCACCGGCTTCGACCACCTCACCTACCTGCTGGAGGCCGCCATCGCGGGCCTGGGCGTCGCTATCGCGCCACGCGAACTGGTGCAGTCCGATCTCGACAGCGGCCGCCTGGTGGCGCCCTGGGGTTTCGTCGACACCGGGGGCGAGTGGGCGCTGTGCAGCGCACGCGGCAATCCTGATCTCCGCATCGCAGCGCTGGCCGACTGGCTGCGCGCGGAACTCGCCTAGCGCCTACGGCGAAGGCCGGGCGTCCGCCACGCGCACCGCGTCGACGAAGCGCCGCATCCTGTCGGCGTCCTTGATGCCGGGGCTCGCTTCGATGCCGCTGGACACATCCACGCCCCAGGGACGTGCCGTGCGCAACGCCAGCCCCACGTTCTCCGGCGACAGGCCGCCCGCCAGCAGGAACGGCTTGTCGGTGGCGACCGGCATGCGCCGCCAGTCGAAGCGCTGGCCACTGCCGCCCTGCTCCCCCGCGGCATGACCGTCGAACAGGAACCCCTGCGCGCCGGGAAACGCCGCGAGGGTTGCGAAAGCGCCATCGCCCTGCCTGCCCATCGCGATCGCCTTCCAGAAAGGCAGACCAAACGACACGGCGAAGGCATCGTCCTCGGCACCGTGGAACTGCAACACGTCCGGTTGCAGCGACTCGACGATCTGCTCCACTTCACCCCGTGGGTTGTCCATCACCAGGGCAACGACCGCGATCTCGTCAGGCACCAGCTCGCGCAGCATGCGCGCCTGGCCCAGCAGCAGGTGGCGCGGGCTGCGTGGCGCGAACACCAGCCCCAGGTAGTCCACGCCCAGTTCGATGGCGAGGCGGACATCCTCGGCGCGGGTGAGGCCACAGAACTTGATGCGGGTATGCATGGTGGGCGCAGGCGATCAGGCGAGGGAGAAGCGTAGCCGCTTTCGGCAGGCCCCGTGGGGCACACCCGGGTGCGGCGCTTTCCGCGATCCGGCACACCAGCGTCGCGCGGAAGGGCACTGCTACAGCGTGCTGGCGGAGCTGCCCGGTACGTCCTGCAACGTCACTTCCGCAGGCATCTTCCACTGGGGCGGATACAGCGGACTGACGAAGACCAGCCCATCCGGAGGCGCCGTCGGGCCGGCCACCGTGCGGTCGCGCCCGGCCAGCAGTTCGGCGATCCAGCCTTCGGGCCGTTCGCCACGCCCCACCACCAGCAAGGAGCCGACGATGTTGCGCACCATGTGGTGCAGGAAGGCATTGGCCTGTACCTCGACCACGACACGCTCGCCATGGCGCGTGACCGAAATCGCATGCAGGTTGCGCATTGCATGCGGGGACTGGCAGTGGACGGTACGGAACGCGCTGAAGTCGTTTTCACCCAGCAGTACCTGCGCGGCACGATGCATCGCGCCGTCGTCCAGCGGCATCCGTTCCCAGCTGAGGTACTGGCGTTCCAGCGCGGGGCGCGCCAACCGGTTCACGAGCGTATAGCGGTAGCGGCGCGCGCGTGCGGAAAAACGTGCGTGGAAGTCCTCCGCCACCGGCTGGCACCAGCGCACACACACCGCAGGCGGAAGCCGCGCCGTCGTACCGAGCAGCCAGCCTCGCGGGTCGCGCGCGGCATCGCTGTCGAAATGCACCACCTGGCATTGCGCATGCACGCCCGCGTCGGTGCGGCCGGCGCAGATGGTGTTCACCTGGGCATTGGCCACCGACGACAGTGCGCCCTCCAGCGCCGCCTGGATGGTGGTGGTGTCGTCCGGCGTGCCGGACTTGCTCAGCCGCTGCCAGCCCAGGAATCCGCCGCCGTCGTATTCGACGCCCAGCGCGTAACGCATCAGCGCATCACCCGGTCATCCGATCTCGCGCAGCAACTGCAGCGCTTCATCGCGGGCGGCGGTGTCGCCACCGGCGGCGACTTCGTTCAACAGGTCGCGCGCCGTGACCACATCGCCCAGGTCCAGGTAGGCCACCGCCAGTTCCAGCCGCTCGCGGCCCACGGGTGCCGGGGCAGGCGTCGCGACGGCGGCGAGCGCACCGCCGGAATGCCACGTGGGACCGGCCGCGACCGGTGCCGGCTTCGCCGCCGGCCTGGACGGCGCAGCCGCCGGCACGATCACGGGTTGCAGCGTCGGGCTGGGCGCGGGGTCCTCCACCGGAGCCGTCGGCATTCCCGCCGCGAGTTCGGCGGCGCGGCTGACGGCCGGTGTCTCGCCGAACACGCCGCTGCGCGGTGCCGGCGCTGGCGACAGACGCTTGCGACGCTGTGCGAAGCCCCATGCCAGCGCGCCTGCGAACAGCAAGCCGAAGCCCGCCCACGCCCACACCGGTACGCCGCCATCACTGCCATTGCTCTGCGCCAACCGCTGCTGGGCGGCGGCAAGATCGCTGTCCTTCATGGCCAGCAGTTTTTCCTGCTGTGCCTTGAGTTTCTCCAGGTCCGCGACCTGCGAACGCAGTTCCTGCACTTCCGCTTCGCGCGCGGCCAGGTCTTCCTTCGATTGCTGCAACTGCTCGTTCGCCAACATCTCGCCCTCACCACCGGCGTTGAGGCCGGACTGCGTTCCAGAACCCGACGTGCCCGTCGCTGCGGGCGCAATTTCCAGGCGTGCTTCCGCCACCTGGGGCGCGGGCGAAGCAGACGCCGGAGCAGGCGCCATCGGTTCGACCACGGCCGCGGGCTGCGGGATCGGCGCGCGCGCGCGCCGCCACTCGGCGATCTGGCTGCGCACCAGCGCCGCCGCTTCGCTTTCCAGGATCGTCTGTGCCTCGGCCGTTTCCGGCACGCGCAGCACCGCGCCCTGCTTGAGCAGGTTGACGTTGCCATTGATGAAGGCGTCGGGATTGGCGCGCAGCAGTGCCACCATCGCCTGGTCCAGGGTGTAGCCCTGCTCGCGCGCCAGTGGCGCCGCGATCTGCGACAGCGATTGGCCCCGGCGCACCGGCGCCAGCGTATCGCCCGGGGAAACCTGCGGCGCGGGTGCGGCGGTGGCCACGGGCTCCGGCGCTGCACGCACCGGCGCCTCGGGAGCCGGTTGCGCCACGGGTGGAGGTTCCGGCGTCGCCACGACGACCGGCTCGACCGCTCGGCTGATGGTGTCCGAGGGCGCCGCCAGAGGCGCGTCGATCACCGGCTGCTCGGCAGCCGCCAGCGTTCCTGGCGCACTCACGAGCGCGGAGTATTCGCGTACCAGCCGGCCCTGTCCCCAATCGACCTCGATCAGGAAGTTGACTGCCGGCACATCGACCGGCGTGCGGCTGGTGACGCGGACCACGGGGCGCCCCGCATCATCCAGCGCGACGGTGAAATCCAGTTCATTGACCAGGCCCTGTGGCCGCGGCAGGCCCACGCGCTCGAATGTCACCGGCGACGCCAGGCGCGCGCTCAGCTGTTCCAGCTCGCCGGGCTCGCTGGAAATGATCGGAATCTCGGCCAGCAGAGGCTGTCCGGGCTGCGATTTGACCTTGATCTCCCCCAGGCCGAGCGCGAGGGCCACGTTGCTCAGCAACGCAAGCCCCAGCCCGATCATGCCGGCCAGCAGGAGTCTTGCCGCCCGAGGTCTGTGCTTCGGTTTCACGGCCCTTCCCCATGTTTCCCGGCCACGACTATAGCCGCTCAGCCGTTTTTCGCCACCAGTTCCGCCACCTGCACGGCATTCAGGGCCGCGCCCTTGCGGATGTTGTCGGACACGATCCACAGGTTCAGCCCGCGCGGATGCGAGATGTCCTCGCGGATGCGGCCCACGTAGACGGCATCGGTGCCGGAGGCGTGGGTGACGGGCGTGGGATAGCCGCCCGGGGCGCGGTCATCGACGACTTCGATGCCCGGGGCGGCTTCCAGCAGCGCGCGCGCCTCGGCGGCGGTGATCTTGTCGCGGGTCTCGATGGCCACGGCTTCGGAGTGCCCGTAGAACACCGGCACACGCACCGCCGTGGGATTCACCAGGATGCTGTCGTCGCCGAGGATCTTGCGCGTCTCCCACACCAGCTTCATCTCCTCCTTGGTGAAGCCGTTGTCGAGGAAATCATCGATATGCGGGATCAGGTTGAAGGCGATCTGCACCGGGAAGCGCTGCGGATCCGGGTCCTGGAAGTTGAGCAGCGCGCCGGTCTGGCGGCCAAGCTCTTCCAGCGCGGAACGGCCAGCACCGGACACCGACTGGTAGGTCGCCACGTTGATGCGCTCGATCCCGTACTTGCGATGGATCGGGGCCAGTGCCACCAGCATCTGCATGGTCGAGCAGTTCGGGTTGGCGATGATGCCGCGCGGGCGGTTCTGCACCTGCTCCGGATTCACCTCGCTGACGACCAGCGGGATGTCGGCGTCGTAGCGGAACGCCGAGGAGTTGTCGATGACGACGGCGCCTGCCGCGGCGAACTTCGGCGCGAACTCCTTGGAAATGCCGCCGCCTGCGGAGAACAGCGCGATGTCGATGCCGGCGGGATCGAAGGTGGCCAGGTCCTGCACGGTGATCTTCTCGCCGTTGAACTCGACGGTGCTGCCGGCGGAGCGCTCGGAGGCCAGTGCGACGAGCTTGCCGACGGGGAAGCTGCGTTCGGCCAGGATGGACAACATGGTTTCGCCGACGGCGCCGGTGGCGCCCACAACGGCGACGTTGAAGGTTCGGTTCTGGTTGCTCATGGATGGGTTTTCGCGAAGAAAGGAATGAAGACAGCAGACACGTGTTGGCTGTGTTCGGGGAACCTGCGGGCGTGCCTCAGGCTCCCTGTCGTTTGGCGATGGTGGTTTTGGTGGTGCCGGCAATGGCCAGCGCATCCAGATTGACCGGCGTCGGCGGATTGCCCGCATCCGGGCCTTCACCGAGCGCGGCGATCAGATTGTCCACCGCCAGCGAGACCATGGCACGGCGCGTGGCCAGGCTGGCGCTGGCGATGTGCGGGGTCAGCACCACGTTGCGCAACGCCAGCAGCTCCGGGCGCACGGCCGGTTCGCCTTCGTAGACATCCAGCCCTGCGGCGGCCAGCCGGCCGCTGGCCAGCGCGTCGGCCAGTGCCACCTCATCGACGATGCCGCCACGCGCGATGTTCACCAGCGTGGCCGTCGGCTTCATCTTCGCCAGCGCCGACGCGTCGACCAGATGATGTGCCTGCGGCGAGTACGGCAACACCAGCATCACGTGATCGGCCCGTGCGAGCAGGTCGTCGAAGCCGGCGTAGGCCGCGCCACACTCCTGCTCGATCGCCTGCGGCAGGCGACTGCGGTTGTGGTACAGCACGCGCATGTCGAAGCCACGCGCGCGCCGTGCGATGCCCTGCCCGATGCGTCCCATGCCCACGATGCCCAGTGTGCTGCCATGCAGGTCGGCGCCGAGCAGCGTACGGAACGACCACTGCTGCCACTGCCCGTCACGCAGCCAGCGCTCGGCCTCGGTGATGCGTCGCGCGGTCGCCATCAACAGCGCGAAACCGAAGTCGGCGGTGGTCTCGGTCAACACCTCCGGGGTATTGGTCGCGACGATGCCCGCCCGTGTCAGCGCATCGACGTCAAGGTTGTTGTAGCCCACGCCGACGTTGGCGATGGCGCGCAATTGCGGCGCATCGGCGATTTCCCGGAGGCCGATGCGTTCGTTCAGCGTCACCAGCGCACCCGCGCTGTCGCGCAATGCCGCGGCGATGGCCTGCGGCGTGTACTCGGTGACTTCCGCCGTCGAACGCACGTCGAAGTGTGCGGCAAGCCGTCCGACGATATCGTCGAACAGCGGCTGCGACACCCAGACGCGCGGCCGCGGCTCAGCCATCGACGGTGCCGGGAACGTGCGGCGGCACGTCGCCCACATCGCCGCATTGCGCGCGGTGGCGCAGCGCCTGGTCCATCAGCACCAGCGCCATCATCGCCTCGGCGATCGGCGTGGCGCGGATGCCGACGCACGGGTCATGGCGGCCGGTGGTGATGACGTCCACGGTACTGCCGTCCACGTCCACCGTGGCGCCGGGCAGGCGCAGGCTGGAGGTGGGCTTCAACACGATCGAGGCCGTTACCTGCTGGCCGGTCGATATGCCGCCGAGAATGCCGCCCGCATGGTTGGACAGGAAGCCCGCCGGCGTCATCAGATCGCGATGCTCGGTGCCCTTCTGGGTGACCGCCGCGAAGCCGTCGCCGATCTCCACGCCCTTCACGGCGTTGATGCTCATCAGCGCAGCGGCGAGATCGCCGTCGAGCTTGCCGTAGATCGGCTCGCCCCAGCCGGCCGGCACGCCATCGGCGACGACATTGACGCGTGCGCCGATGGAATCGCCCGACTTGCGCAGCGCGTCCATGTAGGTTTCCAGCGCCGGCACCTGCGCGGCATGCGGCCAGAAGAACGGATTGTCTTCCACCGCGCTCCAGTCGAAACCGTCGGGGATGATCGGCCCGAGTTGCGACAGGTAACCGCGCACCATCACGCCGTACCGCTGCAGCAGCCACTTCTTGGCGATCACGCCGGCGGCCACGCGCATGGTGGTTTCGCGCGCGGACGAGCGCCCGCCACCGCGCGGGTCGCGGATGCCGTACTTCTGCCAGTAGGTGTAGTCGGCATGGCCGGGACGGAACTGCCGCGCGATGTCCGCGTAGTCCTTGCTGCGCTGGTCGGTGTTGCGGATCAGCAGCGCGATCGGCGTGCCGGTGGTGCGGCCTTCGTAGACGCCGCTGAGAATCTCGACCTCATCGGCCTCGCGGCGCGCGGAGGTGTGCCGCGACTTGCCGGTGGCGCGGCGCTCCAGGTCGTGGCGGAATTCCTCCGGCGCAATCTCGAGCCCCGGCGGGCAGCCGTCGACCACGCAGCCGATCGCCGGCCCGTGCGATTCGCCGAACGTGGTGACCGTGAGGAGTTTTCCGAAACTGTTGCTGCTCAAGCGCCGCTCCGCTGTGGAACCATCCGTGCCGGGCGTCGAAGCATCGCACGCCGGCCGCCCTATTGTGCAGTGCGCCAATGCCGGCCGCGACGGTTGCAGGCGCAACCGCTGCCGACATCGTGCGCACCGCCTTATTTTCGAGCGGCGGCGAGTTGGGTGATGCGGGCGTTGTGGCGGATCAGCTCGGCGCATTCGACGGCGAAGATGCCCATCTGCCCCACCTTGAATTCGATCCAGGCGAACTCGACGTCGGGCAGCAGCTTCACCAGCGCACGCTCGGACTCGCCCACTTCGCAGATCAGCAGGCCGTCCTGGCTGAGGTGCAGCGGCGCATCGCGCAGGATCTTCAGCACCAGGTCCAGGCCGTCGTCGCCTGCCCGCAGGCCGAGTTCCGGCTCGTAGGAGTATTCCTTCGGCAGCGCGTCGGTCTCGTCGTTGGTGACGTAAGGCGGATTGGTGACGATCAGGTCGTAGTGGCGGCCGGTCAGGCCGCCGAACAGGTCGGACTTGATGAAGTGCACGTTGTCGGCATGCAGGCGCGCCTTGTTCTCGGCCGACAGCGCAAGCGCGTCGTCGCTGATGTCGACGCCGTCGACCTGCCAGTCCGGGTTGTAGTGGCCCATCGCGATGGCGATGCAGCCCGAGCCCGTGCACAGGTCCAGCGCGCGGTTCACTTCGCGGCCGCCCAGCCAGGGCTCGAAGCCCGATTCGATCAGCTCGGCGATCGGTGAACGCGGCACCAGTGCGCGCGCATCGCTCTTGAAGCTCAGGCCCGCGAACCAGGCTTCGCCGGTCAGGTAGGCCACCGGAACGCGCTCATCCACGCGGCGCTCGAACAGCCCCAGGATCTTCGCTTTCTCCGCCGTCGTCAGCCGTGCCTGGCCATAGGCCGGGCCGAGATCGGGTGGCAGGTGCAGGGTGTGCAGCACCAGGTGCGAGGCTTCGTCCAGCGCATTGTCGTAGCTGTGGCCGAAGGTCAGGCCGGCGGCGTTGAAACGGCTGGCGCCGTAGCGGATCAGGTCGATGATCGTATGCAGTTCTGCGGCGACGTCGGCGGTCATGGCAAGGCTTGTGAAGACGCCGGGACGGCGAAGGCCGCCGATTATAGGGGCTGCCCCGGTATCATGGCGGCCTTCATGCCGCGCCCATGCGGCTCCGGCCCGCCGGCCGTGCCCTCCTCCTCGTGGGAATCCCACTGCATGTTCAACAAGAAGATCGGCCTCATCCTCGTCCTGGCGCTCGCCGCCGGCTTGGGCCTGCTGGCCGCACAGAAGTTCTTCGGCCCCGTCACGCCGGCCACGCAATGGCCGGCCACGCAGACGGTGACCCTGTTCCCGCAGGCGCGCCCGCTGCCACCCTTTTCGCTGCGCCAATCCGACGGCACCCAGCTGGCCGACGGCGAGCTGAAAGGCCATTGGACGCTGGTATTCCTGGGCTTCACCTTCTGCCCGGATGTCTGCCCGACCACGCTGGCCGAACTGGCCCAGGCCCAGGCCCAGTGGAAGGACCTGCCCGACTCCACCCGCCCGCGCGTGCTGTTCGTCTCCGTGGACCCGGAACGCGACACGCCCACCCGCATCGGCGAGTACGCGCATGCCTTCCATCCCGACACGATGGCCGCGACGGCGGATGTCCCGACGCTGGAGAACTTCGCCAAGTCGCTGGGCTTCGTCTTCATGAAAGTGCCCGGTGACGGGTTCGAGCAGAACCCGAACGACTACAGCATGGACCACTCCTCCGCGATCGGCGTGCTGGACCCGCAGGGACGCCTGGCCGGCCTGATCCGCCCGCCGTTCCAGCCGAAGGCGATCGCCGCGGACATGCGTGCGCTGACCGAGGCGTCGGCGAAATGAGCCTGCTGACCTCGCTGACCTACGTCCTGCCGCACCGCCTGCTGTCGTCGCTGGCGCGCCGACTGGCGTATTCGACGTCGCCCGGCACCAAGCAGTGGCTGATCGACACGGTCACGCGGAAGTTCAACGTCGACCTGGGCGAAGCCGCCGAGCCCGATCCCAAGGCGTATCCCAGCTTCAACGCCTTCTTCACCCGCGCGCTGAAGCCCGGTGTGCGCGTCGCCGACGCCGATCCGCGCGCGCTGCTGATGCCGGCCGACGGCCATATCAGCCAGTGCGGTCCCATCGAGGACGGCCGCATCTTCCAGGCCAAGGGCCAGTCGTTCACCGCCGCCGAACTGCTCGGCGATGCGGCGGCCGCGGAACCGTTCCGCAACGGCCTGTTCGCCACGGTCTACCTGTCGCCGCGCGACTACCACCGCGTGCACATGCCGTGGACCGGCACGCTGCGCGAAACCGTGCACGTGCCCGGCCGCCTCTTCAGCGTGGGCACCGATGCAGTGGCGAACGTGCCGCGCCTGTTCGCGCGCAACGAGCGCCTGGTCTGCCATTTCGACACCGATTTCGGTCCGATGGTGTCGGTGATGGTCGGCGCGCTGCTGGTCTCCGGCGTGGAAACCGTGTGGAGCGGCGAGGAAATCCCCGCCTACGGCACGGCCATCACCCGCAAGGACTACCGCGGCAAGGGCGTCACGCTGGAGCGCTTCGCCGAGATGGCGCGGTTCAATTACGGCTCGACGGTGATCGTGCTGTTGCCGCCGGGGGTGGCGGAACTGGCGCCGAATCTGAAGGCGGAATCGCCCGTGCGTCTTGGACAGGCGCTGGCACGTCTGATCGCCTGATGGCGGACGCCGACCGTGTTGCGACGCACGCCTGCTAATCGCTGCCTCGCCGCAGGACGTCGGACATCCGTCGGCTTCGTCAACGATTCCCGGAGCGAAGGTATCCCTGCTCTTCAAGCAGCGCGATCGTCCTGTCCCGGCCATACCCCTCCAGCTTGTAGCCCGCCGTCACGATGACAGGGACGCGCTTCGCATCGAGCCGGTGCAGTTCCTGGCGATGCACCATCGACGTGTCGGCAGGCCGCTCCACGTAGTCCACCCCCAACTCCCGCAGCAATCGGCGTGTCTTTTCGCAGCCGCCACAGGCTTGCAGGGAATAGAACGCGACCTGGCCAGGGCGCACGAGATAGAGATCGTAATCGCCACGCGTGACCACGAGATCGTTCGATTTCGCAAGTTTGTGGGCGCTGTAGACGCGCCCCGCACCCAGTCCCACCAGAAGGGCCGCCGCGACCACCGCGAGTGGAAGCATCTTTTTCATTTTCACATGCACCTCCCTACGCCGCGGGGCCATCCCCGCGGCGTGTCGCTGCCGGATCAGGGGACTTCGCAGTTACCGCAGGTGATGAAGCGGCATGTGTTCAGGCTGGTACGACACTGGGCGGGCGTGTATTGCCCGCCCTGCATGCAGATCCTGTAGGACTGATCGCATGCCAGCCAGCATTCGGTACACGGATCGTCTGCTTTCGACGTGAATGAGAACCCGAGCACCAATGCAGCCGCGCATGCAGACGAAAGCAGGAACGTCTTGATAGACATGACTATCTCCATGTGAAGGGTGCGCTGACGAGTCAGCAGTGCATGTGTACTCCTGCCCCTCACCCGCGAATGCGCGCAGGCGCACATTTCACAGGCGCCACGTGGCACCCGCACGCTGTCGCGATCGGTTCATCCATTTACGTACAGGCGTTTACGCCCTGGGAAGGAGCAGTGACACGAAAGACGCATGCACGGGAACAGACAATCCGCGAGATACACGACGCGATGCTTCGCCGACACCCGAATGGGTATCGCTTGCTGCCATGGTCATCGGAACCCGGGATTACTTCCTGCAACTCTCCAGCGTCAATTCCTGCCCCGGCCGCACCGCATACGACGGTGCTTTCAGGTTGTTGGCGCGCGCCAGTTTCTTGAGATCGCACTGGAAGCGCTGAGAGATCCGGCCCAGCGTATCGCCCTTGGCGACGCGGTACTCGCGCGCCTGCTCTTTCTTGGGTTCCGCCGGCTTGGGTTCACCGGTGGCGACCGTGGTCGGTACGCCCGCCACCGGCGTCACGTCGCCCACCGCAACGCTGCCTGTCAGCCGCGTGCGCCGGATCGCGGCGGCGGGATCCGCATTGACCAGCGTGCGAGCCAGTTCGGCGCGCGGGCCGCTGACGCAATGACGGTTGTAGAGGCCGACGATGCGCGTATTGGCCTTCAACGTGGTGCCGGCCGGGATCCAGCTTTCCGGCTGGTAGCGCGGATTGAGGTTGCGTAGCGTGCGCATGTAACCCTCGCGCGTGCCGCCGTTGCCCAGGCAGATGGTCAGTTCGTAGATGGATGCGTCGCGCGCCAGCTTGAGCGGTGCCGGCTGCGCGTTGACCTTCGGGAACTCGAGGCCGTACTGGCGCGGGTGCAGGAACAGCCACGCCGCCGCGATCACCATCGGCACGTAGTCGCGCGTCTCGCCGGGGAACTGGCTGTAGACCACGTCGTCCCAGAAACCCAGGCCGCTGTTCTCGCGATAGACGCGGGCCGCCCGGCCTTCACCGCCGTTGTAGGCCGCGAGCGCCAGTTCGATGTTGTTGTTGAGGCCGCGCATGCGCTCGTTCATGTATTCCGCACTGGCCTGGCCGGACGCATACGGGTCGTAGCGCGTATCGAAGCCGCTCGCATCGCGGCCGAGTCCGAAGCGAGCACCGGTGTGGAACATGAACTGCATCGGGCCCGCCGCGCCCGCGCGCGAAGTCGAATGCACGCGGCCGTTCGACTCCTTGGCCATGATGCCGAACAGCAAGGCTTCCGGCAGGCCACTGCGCTCCCACGCGGGATACAGGTCCGAACGCATGTTCTGGTAATTCTCGTAGCTGTCGATCAACGCCGGGCGCATGTCGGTCAGCCAGCGGCGGATGCCGGCCTGGACCGCCGGGTTGTACTCCACCATGCGATCGAACGCGTGCCGCTGGTCGTTGAGCAACGCCGTGGTGCGGGCCGTCTCCGGCACCGGCGTGCCCGCCGGAATGGCGTGGTCGGTGCCGTCGTCCAGCGCATCGATCGCTTCGCCCTCGCTTGCATCATCTTCACCCTGCGCATCGGCATTGCCCTTGAGCAGGCGCTTGTACGTTGCCAGCAAGGTGGGCACCTGGCAGCCGCGCTGCTTGATGCAGGCATCCAGCACATCCTCCATGTCCTCCAGCGCCGCGTCACTCTCGCTGGCGCCACGCGGATCGCTGTTGGCCACCAGCACCAGGCCATCGCGGTAACGTTTTTCCGCGGCCGCCATGCGTTGTTCAAGCGCGTCGGCGGCAGCGCGGTCACGCGCGGACACCCGTTGGGCCAGTGAAACAGGCGAGACCAGCAGCAGGGAAAGGGCGGCCGCAACGGGCCAATAGCGCAGACAGGAAGGAACCGCAAACGACATCAGGTGAGCATCCAGAGTGTGAGTCGGGAGGGTAGCCCCCGCCGTGCACCCCGGGCAAGGTCGTACGTCATGGAACGTTTCCCCCGATGCAGCATCCAGCCGCTAGAATCCGGGCATCATCACGCGAGGTTGAACATGGATCCCATCCTGCTGGGCAAGGGCGTCACGGACGACATTCCGGTCACGCTGCAACCGAAGTTCGGCAACCGGCACGGTCTGGTGGCCGGCGCGACGGGCACGGGCAAGACGGTCACGCTGATGACGCTGGCCGAGGGCTTCTCGCGCATGGGTGTACCCGTGTTCATGGCCGACGTGAAGGGCGATGTGGCCGGCCTGGCCGCTGCCGGCGACGGCAGCGAGCGTGTCATGCAGCGCGCGACGGACATCGGCATCGCCGACTACACCCCCGGCGCTAACCCGGTCATTTTCTGGGATCTGTACGGCAAGCTGGGCCACCCTGTCCGCACCACGGTCAGCGAGATGGGTCCCACGCTGCTCTCGCGCATCCTGGAACTGAACGATACCCAGAGCGGCGTGCTGGACATCGTGTTCAAACTGGCCGACGACCGCGGCCTGTTGCTGCTCGACCTGGAAGACCTGCGTGCACTGCTGGGCCTGGTTGCCGCCGAGCGCAAGGACATCTCCACCAGTTACGGCCTGGTCAGCACACAGTCGGTGGGTGCCATCCAGCGCGCCCTGCTTCGGCTGGAACAGGAAGGCGGCGAGATGTTCTTCGGCGAGCCGGCGCTGGAACTGGCCGACCTGATGCGAACGAACACCGACGGCCGCGGCGTGATCGGCATCCTGGCCGCGGACCAGCTGATCCTGAAGCCGCGCCTGTATTCCAGCTTCCTGCTGTGGCTGCTGTCGGAGCTGTTCGAGACGCTGCCGGAAGTCGGCGACCTGGACAAGCCCAAGCTGGTATTCGTCTTCGACGAAGCGCACCTGCTGTTCGACGATGCACCCGCTGCCCTGCAGCAGCGCATCGAGCAGGTCGTGCGCCTGATCCGCTCGAAGGGCGTGGGCGTGTACTTCTGCTCGCAGTTCCCCGACGACGTGCCGGACAACATCCTGGGCCAGCTGGGCAACCGCGTGCAGCATGCATTGCGTGCCTTCACCCCGCGCGACCAGAAGGCGGTCAAGACGGCGGCGGAAACATTCGTGCCGAACCCGAAGCTGGACGTGGCCCAGGCCATCTCCAAGCTGGGCACCGGCGAAGCGCTGGTGTCCACGCTGCAGGACAAGGGGATTCCGGCACCGGTGCAGCAGACGATGGTGTCGCCACCCCGCTGCCGCATGGGGGCGATCAACGAGAGCGAGCGGCAGCAGGTGCGCAACGGCAGTCCGGTGGGCGGCAAGTACGACACCGCCATCGATCGCGAATCCGCTGCCGAGATGCTGGCCAAGCGTGCGGAATCGGCGATGGAAACCGCGAATGCGCCCGCCGCGAAGACCGAGAAGGACGACCCGGATGCCGGCGGCTTCGGCCAGACAGTAAAGGATGCGGTGTTCGGCACCAAGCGCCGCCAGGGCATGATCGAGACGATGGCCAAACAGACCACCCGCACCATCGGCACCAAGCTGGGCAACCAGATCGTGCGCGGCATCCTGGGCAGCATCTTCGGCGGGCGACGCTGATCGCATGCGCATGAAGTGGTTTTTCGTCATGCCGGGCATCGCCCTGTCGCTGGCGGCTTCGGCCGCCAACCCGACACCGGCGACCTTCGCCGGTCCGTTCTTCGGCAGCCTGCCGTCCACCGGTTGCGTGATGCAGAACGTGCTGCTGGACCTGCGCGCCGACGGACGCTACACCCTGCAGGCGCATTGCCAGGACGACCTGCAGGCTGCGCCGACACACGCCGGCCGCTGGTCGGTGACCTGGAACGGCACCTGCGTGCAGCTCACGCCGGACGGTGATCAGCCGGCGCAGGAATTCGCGATCCATGACGACGACCTGCTGGCGCTGACCGCAGGCAGCTGCATCGAACCGGTCGACGATCCGCGCGGGCGCACGCTGCGGCGCGCGGACACCGCCGGGGATCGCTGACGTGTCGCGCTGGCGCCCGCCGGGCGAGAAAAGCACCGCCCTGATCACCCGTGAGGGCCACGACCGCCTGAAGGCAGAGCTGGACGATCTATGGCGCGTCAGGCGCCCTGAAGTGGTTAAGGCGCTCGCCGCCGCCGCCGCCGAGGGGGACCGCTCGGAGAATGCGGAGTACACGTACCGGAAGAAGCAGCTCGGCGAGATCGACCGTCGCGTGCGCTATCTGAGCAAGCGGCTGGAAGCGCTGCGCGTGGTCGACACCGCACCCAGCGACCCGGAAGCCGTGTTTTTCGGCGCCACCATCGAGCTGGAGAACCTCGCCAGCGGCGAAGTCTCGCGCTACCGCATCGTCGGACCCGACGAGACCGACGCAACCCTCGGCTGGATCAGCATCGACTCGCCACTGGCACGCGCACTGCTGAAGAAGCGTGTCGATGACGAGTTCGCCGTGGAGCTACCCGGCGGCATCACCTACTTCGTGCTGGTGGATGTCAGCTACCCGGGCTGATCTTCACAGCGGTCGCGGGTAGACGCGACCATTCCGCAACGGCCGGAAGTAGTCGCCCTGCGCATAGAACGTTTCACTCTGGTCCGAGTGCCATCCCGGGATGCCGGCCAACGGCAGGGGCCGCAGGTCCGCCGGAGTGACGAGGATCGCACCGGCTGAAATCGCATCGGCCACGCGCGCGACACCGTCGACCGGATCGCCCAGCACCACCAGGCACTTGCCGACCAGCAGGCGCCCCGGCACCAGCATCTGCTCCATCAGCGCATGCCCCACCACGGCAGCCACCACGATGTCGCCGCTGCGCCAGCGCCCGGCATCCGCATGGAACAGCGCCGCCCAGTCGTGTCGGTCCCACAGATCCAGCAGCACCGGGTCACGCACCTGCACGATGACACCGGCTTCATCGAACTGGGTCAGCGCCTGCTGGGCAGGACTGCGCTCACGTGTCCCCATTCGTGCGATATGTCGGCACTGCTGCTGGTTGAGGGCGTGCTTGAGGGCTCGGTGGCGCATCCAGACCATGGCATTGAACAGGTCGTGCCAGTTCTCTGCGCGCGTTGCGATGCGCCCTTGTGCGATGCGTGCTTCGTAGTGCAGCCCGTCGGCGAGCAGGGTCGCGTCCTGCATCACGAAGCGATGCCCCGACGGCGGCATCCGCGCATTGAGGGCTTCGGTATCCGGCCATCGTGTGGCCGTCATCAGGTCCAGGTGCTCGCCATATCCGCCGAACAAGGGATGCCGGAAACACGCGGCATCCACCTGCTCACGCAAGGGCGCGACAAAACGACGCCGGCCATTGCCCGCGTGTGCTCCTGTCGCTGGCGCGGTCACAGCACCTTGAGATCGAGCGGCGTGCCCGCCGTTCCGGCGATGGCATCACCGATCAGGTCGTGTTCGTCGCTCTCGGTGATCTCGACGTCGACGAACTGGCCGACGCGCAAACCCAGCTCGCCGCCATTCTGGATGTGCACCAGGCCGTCGATCTCCGGCGCATCGGCCTTCGAGCGCGCCACGGCGATGTCGTCTTCGATCAGGTCGACCAGGCACTGCTGCACGGTGCCGATCTTGGCCTCGAGACGGGCGGCGGAGATCTCCGCCTGCTTCTCCATGAAACGCGCCAGGCGCTCCTGCTTGACTTCTTCCGGCACCGGATCCGGCAGCAGGTTCGCGGCGGCGCCTTCGACCGGTGAATAGGCGAATGCGCCGACGCGATCCAATTGCGCTTCGTCGAGGAACTGCAGCAGTTCCTCGAATTCCTGGTCCGTTTCCCCCGGGAAGCCAACGATGAACGTCGAGCGCAGGGTGATGTCGGGGCAGATGGAACGCCAGCGCTTCACCCGCTCCAGCGTCTTGTCGACGGCGCCGGGGCGCTTCATCAGCTTGAGGATGCGCGGGCTGGCATGCTGGAACGGGATGTCCAGGTACGGCAGCACCTTGCCTTCGGCCATCAGCGGGACAACGTCGTCCACGTGCGGATAGGGATAGACGTAGTGCAGGCGTACCCAGGCATCGAGTTCGCCCAGTCCTTCGCACAGTGCCTTCATGCGCGTCTGGTACGCCTTGCCGCGCCACTCGCGCTCGGCGTACTTCACGTCGACGCCGTACGCGGAGGTGTCCTGCGACACCACCAGCAGTTCCTTCACCCCGCCTCGCACCAGGCGCTCGGCTTCGCGCAGCACATCGTCGACGGGACGCGACACCAGGTCGCCGCGCATCGACGGAATGATGCAGAAACTGCAGCGGTGGTTGCAGCCTTCGGAGATCTTCAGGTAGGCGTAGTGCCGCGGCGTCAGCTTGATGCCGTAGTCCGGCACCAGGTCGACGAACGGATCGTGCTTCGGCGGCAGCGCCGCATGCAGTGCTTCCATGACGCTCTGGTAGTCCTGCGGGCCGCTGATCGCCAGCACATCGGGGTACTGCTCGCGGATCTGCTCCGGGCGCTTGCCCAGGCAACCGGTGACGATGACCTTGCCGTTCTGGTTCATCGCCTCGCCGATGGCGTCGAGCGATTCGGCTACGGCGGAGTCGATGAAGCCGCAGGTGTTCACCACCACCACGTCGGCTGCGTCATAGGTCGGCACGATGTCGTATCCCTCCACACGGAGCTGGGTAAGGATGCGTTCGGAGTCGACCAGGGCCTTCGGGCAGCCGAGGCTGACGAAGCCCACCTTGGGGTTCTGCAGGGACATGGGGAGTACGGCGGCGGCATGTACGGGGCGCGGATTATAGCCTCCGGCCACCGGCGGCCAGGGCTGGAGCGTTCAGCCAGCCCCGGCACACAGCCCCGCCGCGCGCGCCCTACACTGTCCCGTTCCCCACGACCGGACCGCATGCATGGGCTACTGGACCCATTTCGATTCCCCGCATGGCCGCATCCATGCCTGGCGGGCCGATCCTCAGGGAACACCGCGCGGCGCGCTGGTCGTGGTGCAGGAGATCTTCGGCGTCAATCCGCATATCCGCACCGTGGCCGAAGGATTTGCGCGCGACAGCTATGTCGCGCTGGCACCTGCCTACTTCGACCCGGTCGAGCACGGCGTGGAACTGGACTACGATGCCGACGGCATCGCGCGCGGCAAGGTCCTGATCGGTGCATTGGGCCTGGAGCGCGCATCCGACATCACCCGCGCCGCGGCCGATGCGCTGGCGGGCCAGGGCAGGATCGGCAGCGTGGGCTATTGCTGGGGCGGTACGGTCGCGCTGCTCGCCGCGCTGCGGCTGGGCCTGCCGTCTGTCAGCTATTACGGCGCGCGCAACCTGCCGTTCCTGGGTGAGACGCCCCGCGCAGCGGTGATGTTCCATTTCGGCGAACAGGATGCCTCCATCCCACCGGACATGGTGCAGGCGCATCGCGACGCCCTTCCGCAGATGGCCGTGCATACCTACCCCGCCGGACACGGGTTCAACTGCGACCTGCGCGCCGACTATGATCCCGCCAGTGCCCAGAGGGCGCGCCAGCGCACGCTCGATTTCTTCAGGACCCACCTTTCATGAGCGACTTCGTCCTCGACCCGCGATTGGCCGCCGACAGTGTTTTCATCGCCGACGGCCCGCTGTCGCAAGTCCGGCTGATGGACGACATGCGTTTCCCCTGGCTGGTGCTGGTGCCGCGCGTCGCAGACGTCACCGAATGGCTGGAACTGGACGGCGGCCAGCAACGCCTGCTGCTGGCCGAGATCAATCAGGCGGGCCACCTGATCCGTGCTCAGGATGGCGTGCAGAAGCTCAACATTGGTGCACTCGGCAACATCGTGCGGCAACTGCACGTCCACCTGGTCGGACGGCATGAGGGCGATGCGGCATGGCCGGGGCCGGTGTGGGGCAGCGGCGCGGCGGTCCGGCACGCCCCCGGGGCATTGGCTGACGAGGTTGCCCGCTGGCAGCAGCGGCTGCGATGAGCGCCCCCCTGATCGAACTGCTGGGTGACGATGCGCTGCTGGTGCGCTTCGGCGATGGCATCGACGGCGCCACCAACCAGCGCGTGCATGCGCTGGCCCTTCATCTGCGCCGCCTGGCACCCGCATGGCTGCGCGACCTGGTGCCGGCCTACGCCAGCCTCGGCGTGTTTTTCGACAGCGCGTACATGCCGGGCGAGGATCCCCGTGAGGTGATCGCGCAGGCCGTGGCCGGGTGGTCGGATCCGCCGTCGCCCCTCGAGAATGCGACGCCTACGCTGCACGAAATTCCGGTGTGCTACGGCGCCGGTTTCGGCGAGGACCTCGCAGCGGCCGCACGTGAACTCGGGCTGGCGGAAGCCGAGCTGATCGCGCGCCACAGCGCACCGCTCTATCGCGTCGCAATGATCGGCTTCGCGCCGGGATTCCCCTACCTGCTGGGCCTGGATCCCGCGCTCGCGCTGCCGCGAATGGCGACGCCGCGCGCACGCGTACCCGCCGGTTCCGTGGCCGTGGGCGGCGCGCAGACCGGCATCTATCCGCATGCGAGCCCCGGTGGCTGGCGCCTGCTCGGACGCACGCCACTGGTGCTGTTCGATGCGCTGCGCGATGCGCCCTCGTTGCTGCTGCCGGGTGATGAGGTCCGCTTCGTGCCGATCGATGCGCAAGCCTTCGCCGCGCTGGCGGGTGCCGCATGAGCCGCTGGGAAGTGCTGTCACCGGGTGTGCAGACCACCGTGCAGGACCAGGGCCGCACCGGCTGGCGTCACCTGGGCGTTGCGCGCGCCGGCGCACTGGATCCGTCTGCGCTCGCACTGGCCAACCGGCTGGTCGGCAATGCGGAATCCTGCGCGGGGCTGGAGATCGTACTGCAGGGGCCACGCCTTCACCTGCCCCGCCCCTCCCTCATCGCACTGGTGGGCGCACACGTGCAGGCCTCGTGGAATGACCTGCCTTTGCCGATGGGTCGACCGATCCATGTGCCGGCCGGAGAGTTGAAACTGGGCGCGGTACGCGACGGCGCACGCACCTGGCTGGCGATGACCGGCGGCATGGATGTCGCACCGACGCTGGGCAGCCGCAGCACCGACCTGCGCGGCGGCTTCGGCGGTCATGAAGGGCGTGCTTTGCGTGCTGGCGACCTGTTGCCTGCCGGCAGCGCACATGCTGCCGCTCCGCAGCCGCGGTTTCCTGCCTGGTGGATAGATCCCGACGATCCGTGGACCGTGGATCGGCACGTGCTGCGCTATGTCCCGTTGCATCACGCAGCAGCGTCGGCGCTCGGCACGCAGCGCTGGCGCGTCCATCCGAACAGCAACCGGCAGGGTCTTCGACTGGACGGGACACCGCTTGAAGCCCAGGACGGCAGCGGCATCTCCGAGCCGGTGGCGGTCGGCACACTGCAACTTCCTCCCGACGGGCAGCCGATCCTGCTGCTCGCCGATGCACAGACGGTGGGCGGTTACCCGCGCCTGGGCCATGTGGTTGCCTGCGACCTGGGCCGGGCGGCACAGCTGCGCCCCGGCGAATCCGTCCACTTCGAACCTATCGACCTGCGGCAAGCCCGCGCACTCGCGCTCGGGTACCAGCACCGGCTGGCGCGATTGCGGCTGGCCATCGCACAACGCCTGTAAGCCTGGGGTACGCTCAACGCATGCACGCAACGCGCGACATCGATTTCAACTGCGACCTGGGCGAGGACTGCGGGGATGATGCCGCGCTCCTGCCCTTCATCAGTTCGGCCAGCATCGCCTGCGGCTTCCATGCCGGGTCGCCGCTCACCATGCAGAAGACCGTGGCGCTGTGCCTGGCCAACGGCGTGGCGATCGGCGCGCACCCGTCGCATGCGGACCGCGCCAACTTCGGCCGCATCCCGCATGCGATCGAGCCTGCCACCGCATACGCGCTCACCCTGTACCAGGTGGCGGCGCTGGATGGCTTCGTGCGTGCCGCCGGTGGGCGCCTGCACCACGTCAAGCCGCATGGCGCGCTGTACAACCAGGCAGCGCAGGATGAAGCGCTCGCCGACGCCATCGCGCAGGCCGTGTACGACCACGATCCCGGCCTGGTGCTGTACGGACTTTCCGGCAGCGCGCTCACTGCCGCCGGTGAACGACTGGGCCTGAAGGTTGCGCATGAAGCCTTCGCCGAGCGCCGCTACGAATCCGATGCCAGCCTGACGCCGCGCACCCATGCCGATGCATGCCTGCCTTCCGTCGAAGCATCGGTGGCGCAGGTCACGCGGATGCTGCGGGATGGTGAAGTGGTCACGCGCACTGGCCCTGCCCTGCCCTTGCGCGCCGACAGCATCTGCCTGCATGGCGACCGCGCCGACGCCGCGACTTTCGCGCGTGCGCTGCGCGAAGCCATCGAGGCCGCCGGTTTCACGGTCCGCGCCATGGAGCGTCGCGCATGAGCTACTGGCCATTGCTGGGCATCGCGGTGGTGGTCGTGGGCTTCGTGCTGCGCTTCAACCCGGTGATCGTGGTGGTCGGCGCGGGGCTGGTCAGCGGCGTGGCCGCCGGCAAGTCGATCCCCGAACTGCTGGCCTTGCTGGGAGAAAGTTTCGTCTCCAATCGCGCGCTGCTGATGTTCGCGCTGACCCTGCCCACCATCGGACTGCTGGAACGCGCCGGTCTGCGCGAGCACGCGCTGCGCTGGATCGCGGGGCTGCGCGGGCTGACACTGTCGCGGCTGCTGGCGGGCTACCTGCTGGTGCGCCAGGGACTCAGCATGGTCGGGCTGATCGACATCGCCGGCCATGCGCAGACCGTGCGCCCGCTGCTGGCCCCCATGGCCGAATCGGCCGCGGAAAAGACCCGCGCGCCCCTGCAGCGCGAGGAAGCGCAACGCGTGCATGCGATGGCCGCCGCCACCGACAACATCGGCCGATTCTTTGGTGAGGACGTCTTCCTGGCGTTCGGCGCGGTGCTGCTGATCCAGGGCTTCTATGCCCAGCACGGCATCGTGCTGGAGCCGCTGCAGATCGCGCTGTGGGCGCTGCCGACGGCGATTGCCGCATTCGTCATCCACGCGGTGCGCATCGTGCTGTTCCAGCGCCGGCTGGATCGCCACGCCGTGCCGAAGGAGCGCAGCGATGCTGTCGATTGACCAGTTCTACCTGCTGCTGGCGGCCTTCCTGGCCTACGCAGGGTGGCGGAACCTCCGCCAGCACCGGTATGCGCACGCCGCGTTCTGGGGCCTGATCGCGCTGCTGTTCGCGGGTGGCGGACACGTACTGCGCGCAAGCAAGGCCGGCGACCCGCTGCCCGCGCAGCTGGCCGGTGCCGCGGTCATCGCGCTCGCGCTGCTGGCCACGCGCATGCGCCGGGAACCGCAGGATGAAGCACCCGAAGCCGAGCGCCTCGCCTCCGCGCTGCGGCTGGGACACCGCCTGTTCCTGCCCGCGCTGCTGATACCCGCGCTGACCATCCTGGTGGTGGTGGCCGGGCCGCACGTATCGCTTGGCGGAACACCGCTGTTCGCTTCCACCGGCCTCACGCTGACCGGGCTGGCATTGGCCTGCACGGTCTCCGCGCTCGCGGCGGTGGTGGTGACGCGCCAGCGTGCGTTGCAGGCCGCAGACGAAGGCCGGCGGCTGCTGGACACGTTGGGCTGGGCGGCGCTGCTGCCGCTCGTACTGGCGACCCTGGGCGGCGTATTCGCGGCCAGTGGCGTGGGCGAAGCGGTGGCATCGCTGGTCTCGATGGTGATTCCCGCCGACAGCCGCATGGCCTGCCTGCTGGCCTTCGCGCTGGGCATGGTGGTGTTCACCGTGATCATGGGCAATGCGTTTGCCGCGTTCCCGGTGATGATGGCCGGCATCGGCCTGCCGCTGCTGGTGCAACGGCATGGTGCCGACCCGGCCATCCTGGGGGCGATCGGCATGCTGACGGGCTATTGCGGCACGCTGCTGACGCCGATGGCCGCCAACTTCAACATCGTGCCGGCGGTGCTGCTGGGGCTGGACGACCAGTACGGCGTGATCCGCGCGCAGGCCGCCACCGGACTGTGGCTGATGGGCACCAACGTGCTGTTGATGGCATGGCTGTGTTTCCGCTGATCCTCCGCCGCCGGGATATCCGATGATGATGACGCGCACTGTGCTGCTGACCGGCTTCCAGCCGTTCGGTGGTGAACAGGTCAATCCCAGCTGGCAGGCGGTGTCCGCGCTGCACGGCACGCGCATCGCCGGGCATCGTGTGGTGGCGCGCGAGTTGCCGGTCGCGTTCGGCGCGTCGCTGAAAGCGCTGCGCGCCGCGCTCAGGGACATGCGCCCTGCGCTGGTGATCTGCGTCGGCCAGGCCGGCGGTCGCGCGCAGCTCTCGCTCGAGCGCGTCGCGATCAACATCGACGATGCACGCATTCCCGACAATACGGGCCAGCAACCGGTCGATGTGCCGGTGGTCGCGGAGGGTCCGGCCGCCTACTTTTCGACGCTACCGGTCAAAGCCATGCGCCACGCGCTGAACGCAGCGGGATTTCCAGCGGAGGTTTCGCAGACCGCCGGCACCTACGTCTGCAACCACGTGTTCTACGGACTAATGCATGCGCTGCGGCGCCAACGCATCGTCCGCGCGGGCTTCATCCACATCCCCTACTCGCCTGCCCAGGCATCCATGCATCCCGGCACACCCAGTGTGGCGGTGGAGACGGTGACCGAAGCGCTCCGTCTTGCCGTGAAGGTGGCGCTGAATACACGCATGGATGCCCGCCTTGCGGCCGGCGCGGAGCACTGACGCGACGACGTTCTATCAGTTGGCGCGGATGACGCGCGTGCCCGCGATCAGGTCGTGCAGACAGCGCTGGTCCTGGCGGAAGATCATCAGCGAATCGACCAGCACGTACAGCATTCCCAGGCACGGGATATTGGCGATGGCTTGCGTCGGCAGGTAGCGCTTCACCAACAGGTCCACCAACGAAGGCTTGTTGCCCTGCAGATCGACGATCCTGACGGACAGCAGCTTCTTGCCCCAGGTCTGGCCCGTCGCGTGCAAGGGGTAACCCTGGATGAGCACGAACACGACAAAGCCAATCACGGCCCATAGCAGCGTCGTACCAAGCGGCATCAGCCCGAGACCACCGGACCGTCCCGCTTCGAATGCCGCCTGCCAGTAGCCTCCGACAAACATCAGCGGCACGATCGCCACGAGCCCGATGCAGCCATCGATCAGCACGGCGGCCAACCGTAGCCAGCGCAAATCGGAATCCGGTGCCCCCGCGCCGTGCGGACCGGCAACATCGGCGTCGGGAGCGTGGTAGGGATCTTGCGGCATCTGCGGCGGTGTCTGCATGCTGCTTCCTTTCAACGTGATCGAGAGACGCTCAGGTGCGCGGCAGCGTCACGCCGGTCTGGCCCTGGTACTTGCCGCCACGGTCCTTGTAGCTGGTCTCGCAGACATCGTCGGCGTCGGACTGGAAGAACAGCATCTGCGCCACGCCTTCATTGGCGTAGATGCGTGCCGGCAGCGGCGTCGTGTTGCTGAACTCCAGCGTCACGTGGCCTTCCCACTCCGGCTCCAGCGGGGTGACGTTGACGATGATGCCGCAGCGCGCGTAGGTGCTCTTGCCCAGGCAGACCACCAGTGTGTCGCGAGGGATGCGAAAGAACTCCACCGTGCGTGCCAGCGCGAAGCTGTTCGGCGGGATGATGCACTCGTCGGCTTCGATGTCCACGAAGCTCTTCGGGTCGAAGTGCTTGGGGTCGACGATGGTGGAATTGATGTTGGTGAACACCTTGAATTCGCGCGAGCAGCGCACGTCATAGCCGTAGCTGGAGGTGCCGTAGCTGACGATCCGTTCGCCGTTGACTTGCTTCACCTGCCCCGGCTCGAACGGTTCGATCATGCCTTGCTGTTCGGCCATGCGGCGGATCCAACGGTCGCTCTTGATGCTCATGCAAATCCTGGTCTGAGGGGCAAAGGTCGCGCGGGCGGCGCGCGACGGACGGGGAATTGTAGGGCGGGCCCCGGCCCGCCGTCTTCGGCTGGCCCTAGACCAGCGACGAAGTGATGGGCACGGACGCCCGCGGCCTGAGCGCGAGCGTCGCCGCCATGACCCGCGCGGTCTGCCGGTAAGCCTGTGCCGCAGGCGAATCCGGTGCGGCCACGACGACAGGCCGCCCGGCATCCCCTTGCTCGCGGATGGCGATGTCCAGCGGCAAGGACCCCAGCAGCGGCACGCCGTACTGCGCCGCCATCCGCTCGCCGCCGCCCTGGCCGAACAGGTGCTCCACGTGGCCACAGTTCGAACAGGTGTGGACGGCCATGTTCTCGACGATACCCAGCACCGGCACTTCGACCTTCTCGAACATCTTCAGCGCCTTCTTGGCGTCCAGCGTCGCGATGTCCTGGGGCGTGGTCACGATGACGGCCCCCGCGACCGGGATCTTCTGCGCCAGCGTCAGCTGGATGTCGCCGGTACCCGGCGGCAGGTCGATCAGCAGATAGTCCAGATCGCCCCAGAGAGTGTCGTTGAACAACTGCATCAGCGCCGACGTAGCCATCGGTCCGCGCCAGATCATGGGGGTGTCCTGATCCACCAGCAGCCCGATGGACATGGCCTCCACCCCGAACGCCCGCATCGGCTCGATCGATTTGTTGTCCGGGCTGTCCGGCCGCCCCGACAGGCCCAGCATGGCCGGCACGCTGGGTCCGTAGACGTCGGCATCCAGCACACCGACCCGCGCCCCGTCGGCAGCCAGCGCCAGGGCCAGGTTCACCGCCGTGGTGGATTTCCCCACCCCACCCTTGCCGGAGCCGACTGCGATGACGTTGCGGACGCGGGGGTGGGGGGAGAGGTTGGCTTGGACGGCGTGGGCTCGGACAGACATCGACGTTTTTCCAGTAGGTGAGCAATCGCCGCGGCCCGCGGCACTGTCACATCCGTCGGACCTTATGCGGCGACGCGGCATCTTCTCATACTCGCCTGCAGGGGGGCTTTCCAGCTCGACCTAGCTGCACTACTCTGGCTGGCACACCAAAGGATGAACAATGCGTTCAGCATCGGGGGGCCGCAATACGCTGCGATGCGCGCTTGGCGCCTTCACTAAGAGCACGAAACAGGGGTACGAGCCAACCATGAGAAATTGGAAAATACGTTCAATCGCTGCGTCGCTGATGCTGCTGACCGGGACCGCCACCGCACGCGATGCGATCCCGATCGACTCGTTCGCGCGCCTGCCGAACATCCAGTCAGTCTCGATGAGTACCGACGGGAAGAACCTCGTCGCCATCGTCTCCATGCCTGACTCAAAGAACCAGGAGACCGGACTGGCGACCTGGAACTTGGACGATCTGAAGGCCGGCTCCGTCATCACGCCCTCGGGCGACCGCATGAAGTTCATTGCCGCCAACGCCATGAAAGCCAATCGTGTCCTCGTGCTGGGCCGGCAGGAGTGGACCGGACAACTGGGCGGCTGCGGCGAGGGCGGCAACGTCGGGGCGACCAAGACATTCGTCGTAAAGCCCTACCTGACCGACGTGAAGCAGCAGAAATTCGAAGAGGCTTTTGCCGACAAGACCCGCCGCCTGGGCGTGAGCGAGGAGCTGGAACGCTGCCTCGAGATCGCGGGCACCGCCAATCTCGTGCATACGCTGCCACTGGATCCCGACAACGTCATCATCTCGCAGATGAGCGGGCTATCCCTCAGCGGGGCTTACTATCTCTACAACCTGCGCACAGGCGATACCACGCTTTTGTTCCGCTCCAACAGCCGCACCAGCCCTGGCCTCTTCAATCCCCGTAATGGCGAACTGCTGACGCGCACGCAGCTGGAACCCATCTCGCCTGGCGAGTACGAGCAGCGCGTGCTGATCCGCAACAAGGCCGGCGAGTTCGAAGTCCACGCACCGCTCACCACCAAACTCAGCGAACGCCATGCCGTCGACATCGTCGGCATTGATGAGCAAACGGGCAAGTTCTACGTCCTCACCGACCTGTTCTCCGACCAAGTGCAGGCATGGATGTACGACCCAGCCTCACGCAAGTTCGACAGCGAACCCCTGCTGGCGCACCCCCAGTTCTCGATCAGCCGGCTGATCCTCGGCTCGCAACCCAGCAACTTCAACCGTGTGCTCGGTTTCGTCGTGGATGGCCCGGAGCCGGAGGCGACGTACGTCGACCCCGATCTCGGCGGCATCCATGCCGGCCTAAAGAAGGCCTATCCGGGCCAGACCGTCGCCATCACGGGCTACAACAACGACCTGTCCCGGGTGCTGTTCACGACGGAAAGCGCACAGCGTGCAGCGAGCTACCACCTGCTGACCGACCGCAAGAACGTCGTGGACCTGGGCGACGAGCGTCCGTGGATCAACCCCAAGCAGATCGGTGAGCAGCGCTGGGTCACCTACCCGGCACGCGATGGTCTGAACATTCCAGCGCTGCTGGATCTGCCCGTCGGCTGGAAGGAAAGCGATGGCCCCCTGCCCACCATCATCCACCCGCACGGCGGCCCCTGGGCGCGCGACTACGGCGGCTGGGACGCCTCCGGCTGGGTGCCGTTCCTTACCTCCCGCGGCTACGCCGTGCTGCGCCCGCAGTACCGCGGCTCAAGCGGCCTGGGCCGCAAGCTCTGGCTGGCCGGTGACGCCGAATGGGGCCAGAAGATGCAGGACGACAAGGACGATGGTGCCGCCTGGCTGGTCAAGCAGGGCATCGCTGACCCCAAGCGTCTGGCCATCTTCGGCTATTCCTACGGCGGGTTTGCAGCGGCCGCAGCGGTCGTGCGCCCGAACAGTCCCTACCAATGCGCAATCTCCGGCGCGCCCGTGACCGATCTCACCAAGCTGGGCTGGTCGTGGAGCGAAAACCGCTTGCAGCGCATCCTGCAGGGCCGGACGGTCAAGGGCATGGATCCGATGCTGAACACGGACAAGGCCAACATACCCGTCTTGCTGTACGTCGGCGACCGCGACGTGCGCACCCCCTCCTTCCATGCCCGCGGCTTCTACGATGCGGTCAAGGGCAAGGTGCCTGCCAAGTTCGAGCTGATCGCCGATATGCCCCACAGCATGCCCTGGTACTACCGACACCAGCAGCAGGCGCTGGGCCTGATGGAGGATTTCCTCACCAAGGATTGCGGCCCTGGCGGCCTCTGAGCCCGACCACCGTCAAAAACCCCGCCGTCGGCGGGGTTTTTTTTTGATCGTGACCCGGCTGATAGCCGTGCCTGGATGCCTGCGGCCCCTGTTCAGGTCCCTCGGCCGCCTTCATATCACACCCGGGCCGCCACGAACTGACGACGTGTCACACGTTTCTAACATTCAGTTGCTAAGGAGGATGAACGCTGCATATACTCGCTTAACCCCTACGTAACGCGCGCGGGGGGCATTCATCTAGCGGGACTCTTAGGGGATTCAACTCATGCAGCAAGCAAAGAAAGGCATTGCCTTCAAGAAGCTACCTCTATTCGTCGCAGTGCTGGGCTGCCTGTACGGCGGCAATGCACTGGCACAGGCCGAGACAACGGAGAGTGAACCGGCGAAGAAGAAGGAAGCCGTCGAACTCGACAAAATCACGGTTACGGGCTCGCTGATCAAGCGCGTCGAATACGATTCCGTGTCGCCCGTGCAAGTCATCACCGCCGACACCAACGTCGCGCTCGGCCAGGTGGAAACCTCCGAGTTCCTGCAGAAGTCCAGCATTGCCGCTGGCGCCACCCAGATCAGCCACCAGTTTGGCGCGTTCGTCACCGAAGGCGGCGTGGGTGCGCAGACGCTCTCGCTGCGTGGCCTCGGCCCCAATCGCAGCCTGGTGTTGCTGAATGGCCACCGCCCCGGTCCCGCCGGTACCCGCGGCCAAGTCGGCGCGTTCGACCTGAACGTGCTGCCGTCCTCGATCGTCCAGCGCATCGAACTGCTGAAAGACGGCTCCTCCTCGATCTACGGTTCGGACGCCGTCGCCGGCGTGGCGAACGTGATCACTCGCAAGAACATCACCTCTCCGGAAATCTCGGTGAGTTTCCGCGCGCCCTTCTATGGTGGCGGCGAAGTCGTCAACTTCTCCGGCGCCACCGGCTGGAACTTCGACAACGGCAGCATCACGCTGGCGGGCGAGTACTACAAACAGTCCCCCCTCAAAGTGGGCGACCGCGACTTCCTGAAGTGCTCCGAAGACCTGGTGTGGGACCAGGACGGCAACCGCATCGACCGTGAAGACCGCTCGATCCTGGCCGGCACCCCGCTCGGCGGCTGCACCAGCGGCAACCTGTACGCCAATACAGTTAACGACATCCTGACCGGCCGACGCTACGTGCCCTCGTGGGATGGCACGACCATCGGCAACATCCCGGGCTATCGTCCGCGCGTCAGCACCACCTACGCGAACTCGCCGCAGGCCAGCTACACCGACGTGCTCAACTTCCCGTTCTGGGGCGAGCAGTACGTCATCCAGGACCTGGAGCGCTTCAGCGGATACCTATCGGCCGATTTCTCGCTGGGCGAGGTCAACTGGAAGACCGAACTGCTGGTGAACCGTCGCGAGAGCAAGTACCAGGGCTTCCGCCAGTTCTTCCCGGTGATCGTCGGCGGCTCGGGCTACATCTACCAGAACGACCCCGACTTCGTTAACACCTCGACGCCCTCCGGCGTCTCGCAGCCGGTCATGCCGTTCCGCTCAGACAGCAACCAGAAGGTTGACTATTACTACGTCAACACCAACTTCAATGGCCTGTTCGCCGACACCTGGTCGTGGGACGTGAATGCCTCGTACTCGCGCTCCAGCGGCACGTACAGCGACCTGTCGATCGACGCTTCCAAGACAGGCGACTGGAACTACGGTGAAGACGCCCCGACGATCAACTACTTCGACCCGGGCTTCCTCAGCGGCGCCCGCATGGACGAACTGGTCGGCCTGATCGGCGTGATGGACACCGGCAAGACCGTGTACGACCAGACCGTCTTCACCGGCGTGCTGACCGGTGAGCTGTTCGACCTGCCGGCCGGTGCCGTGGCTACGGCCGTTGGTGCGGAGTATCGCGAGTTCAGCATCGACGATCAGCCTGGCTACTACTCGGCCAACGGCCTGCTGTGGGGCGCTTCGTCCGCCCAGCAGACCAAGGGCGACGACTCGGTCAAGGAAGTCTTCGCCGAAGTCGAAGTGCCGCTGCTGAAGGGCCTGCCCGGCGTCGAGTCGCTGACGTTCAACGCCTCGACCCGCTGGTTCGATTACGACTCCGTCGGCGACAGCGACAGCGTCTGGAAGATCGGTCTCGGCTGGCAGATCGTGCCGTCGCTGCGCCTGCGCGCCACCAAGGGTACGTCCTACCGTGCGCCGTCCCTGTACGAACTGTACCTGGGCGACCAGTCGGGCTTCCTGGACCAGACCGGCATCGATCCCTGCATCCAGTGGGGCGAGAGCTCGAACCCCCGCCTGCGTGCAAACTGCGATGCGGCCGGTATTCCGGACGACTACAACGGCTCTCCCAGCTCGGCAACCGTGTATGAGGGCGGCGGTGCCGGCGAGCTCACGCCGGAACACTCCAATGCCTTCACGGGCGGCCTGATCTGGACGCCGGAGTTCGCGCCCATCAGCGTGGCACTGGACTACTTCGAGATCGAAGTACTGGACCAAGTCGGCACCCTGACGGCACAATCCATCGTTGGCAGCTGCTACGGCGCGGATGTCTATCCGAACGAGTTCTGCACCATGTTCACCCGCAACCCGGGGAACGCGGCCGTGGAGCCCTACGCGATCGACGAGGTGTTCGCGCGTTACATCAACATCAACAAGCAGAAGATCCGCGGCTACGATCTGCTCGTGCGCTACGAGGACGACTTCTCCTTCGGCAAGCTGACGCTGGAATCCCAGGTCACCTACATGAAGGAAGACGTGGAGCAGCTGTTCGACAGCCCCCTGGCGGGCGGCACGAACATCACCGACTACGTCGGCGGCATCGGTCGTCCGAAGACGGTGGGCAACTTCGTCGCCTCGCTGGAACGCGGAGACTGGACCTACAACTGGGGTATCGACTTTGTCGACAGCACCCGTCGTCTGACGCCACTCACCTCCACCGGCAGCTACACCTACTTCGGCCACCCCAACGCCGTTGTCGACACCAAGGCCGACAGCCGCACCTACCACACGGTATCGGTGCAGTATGAACAGCCGAAGTGGTCGTTCCTGATGGGTATCCGCAACCTGTTCAACAAGGAACCGGACACCATCTCGGCCGCCGCTGGCTACAACCGCTACGGCAACGTACCGGTGAGTGCCACCCAGTACGACTACCTCGGCGTTTCGCTGTTCGCCCGTGTGAACTACAAGTTCTGACGGCCGATCCGCGCATCGCGGTGTGACAGGCAGGGGCGGCGAAAGCCGCCTCTGCTTTTTTTTGCGGAACCTCCGGCAACAAGTCGAGCACGACCCGTCTTCCATACCCCACCGGATGCGGTATAAAGAGGCCACCCCGCCGATCCTCGTCGGCGGGTCTGACCGACATCCCTGGGAGGGGAACATGCGCAAGACCCTGTTGGCCGCCTGCCTGGCCGTTCCGTTGCTTGGCCTGTCGCTGTCGGCCGCCGCTGCCGACGCGACCGGGCGCTGGAAGACCATCGACAGCGATACCGGCAAGCCCAAGTCCATCGTGGAAATCACCCGTGCCGCCAACGGTACGCTGAGCGGCCGGATCATCGAGCTGCTCAATCCGAGCAAGCCGAATCCGGTCTGCGACAAGTGCAAGGACGACCGCAAGAACAAGCCCATCACCGGCATGGAGATCATCCGTGGCATGAAGGCCGACGGTGCCAACGAATGGAGCGGCGGCACGATCCTGAAGCCCGACGAAGGCAAGGTGTACAAGTCGAAGATGGAACTGATCGAGGGCGGCAAGAAGCTGGAGGTCTCCGGCTGCATCGCCTTCATCTGCAAGTCGCAGACCTGGATCCGCCAGTAACCGCTGTTCCAGCAGTGCTGCGGGCCCGGTCATGCCGGGCCCGTCGCGTTCCGGGCGCAGGAAGGGCGCGCACCGGTCCATGCGATAATCGCGGCCCCCCGTCGCGAAGCACCCCATGAGCCGCACCGCCCTCGTCACCAACGCCCTGCCGTACGCCAACGGACCGCTGCACCTCGGTCACCTGGTGGGCTACATCCAGGGCGACATCTGGGTGCGGGCACGGCGCATGCGCGGCGACACGGTCTTCTTCGTCTGTGCCGATGACACCCATGGCACGCCCATCATGCTGGCCGCCGAGAAGGCGGGCGTCACGCCCGAAGTCTTCATCGCCGGCATCCAGGCCGGGCACGAACGCGACTTCGCCGCCTTCGGCGTGGCGTTCGACCACTACGACTCCACCAATTCGGTCGCCAACCGCGAGCTCACCGAGGCGTTCTACGGGCGCCTGGAGGCCGGTGGCCACATCGCACGCCGCAGCGTCGCGCAGTTCTACGACCCGGCCAAGGGCATGTTCCTCCCGGACCGCTACATCAAGGGCATCTGCCCCAACTGCGGTTCGGGCGACCAGTATGGCGACAACTGCGAAGTGTGCGGGGCCACCTACGCACCGACGGAGTTGAAGGAACCGAAATCCGTGCTGTCGGGCGCCACCCCCGAGATCCGCGATTCCGAACATTACTTCTTCGAGGTCGGCCGCTTCGAGGCGTTCCTGCGCGAATGGCTGGCCGGTGACGTTGCACTGCCTGGCGTCAAGGCGAAGCTGCGCGAATGGCTCGATGCGGAGGGTGGCCTGCGCGCCTGGGACATCTCGCGCGACGCGCCCTACTTCGGCTTCGAGATCCCCGGTGCGCCCGGCAAGTATTTCTACGTGTGGCTGGATGCGCCGATCGGCTATCTGAGCAGCTTCCGCACGCTGTGCGCGCGCCTGGGCATGGACTTCGACCCGTACCTGAAGGCCGGCACCGACACCGAACTGCACCATTTCATCGGCAAGGACATCGTCAACTTCCACGGCCTGTTCTGGCCTGCTGTGCTGCAGGGTGTCGGCCTGCGCGCGCCCACGCGCCTGCACGTCAATGGCTACCTGACCGTGGATGGCGCGAAGATGTCCAAGTCGCGCGGCACCTTCATCATGGCGCGTACCTACCTGGACGTCGGCCTGGAGCCGGAGGCGCTGCGCTACTACTACGCGGCCAAGTCCGCGGGCGGCGTGGATGACCTTGATCTGAACCTGGGCGACTTCATCGCACGCGTGAACGCGGACCTAGTGGGCAAGTTCGTCAACCTGGCCAGTCGCTGCGCCGGCTTCATCGACAAGCGCTTTGGCGGGAAGCTGGCGGACGTATTGCCGGAACCGGCGATGTACCAGCGCTTCGTCAACGCACTCGGCCCCATCACCGAGGCTTATGAACGCAATGAGCCCGCCATCGCACTGCGTCTGACCATGGCGCTGGCGGACGAGGCCAACAAGTACGTCGACGACGAGAAGCCCTGGGTGATCGCCAAGCAGGCCGGCGCCGACGCCGGATTGCAGGCCGTCTGCACGCAGGGCCTGAACCTGTTCCGCATCCTGGCCGCCGCGCTGAAGCCCGTGCTGCCGCGCACGGCGGCGGAGGCCGAAGCCTTCCTCAGCGCACCGGTGGTGGTCTGGGGCGACGTGACCGCGCCGCTGCTCGGCCACACCATCCAGCCCTACTCGCCGCTGTTCACCCGTATCGACCCGAAACTGATCGACGCCATGACCGACGCCTCCAAGGACACCCTCGCCGCACCCGCACCTGCCGTAACGGAGAAGAAGACGAAAACGCAACCCGTGGCGACGGCGGAAACCCAGGGGGCCGCGAGCGTCATCGGCATCGATGACTTCGCCCGGCTCGACCTGCGGATCGGCAAGGTGCTGGAATGCGGTTTCGTCGACGGTTCCGACAAGCTGCTGCGCTTCCTGCTGGACGCGGGCGACCTGGGCCAGAGGCAGATTTTTTCCGGCATCCGCACCAGCTACGGCGAGCCGGAGAAGCTGGTGGGTCGCAACGTGGTGTTCATCGCCAATCTCGCCCCGCGCAAGATGCGCTTCGGTGTCAGCGAGGGCATGATCCTGTCGGCCGGTTTCGACGGTGGCGCGCTGGCGCTGCTGGATGCGGATGCCGGCGCCCTGCCCGGCATGCCGGTGCGCTGATTCGCGAGGCCGCGCCACGGCGATGAACGCCGATCTGGTCGAACGGCTGGACCGCCTGCTGCCGCAGACCCAATGCGGCCAGTGCGGCTATGACGGATGCCTGCCATACGCCCAGGCGATGGCACGTGGCGACGCCCGCGTGGACCATTGCCCGCCCGGCGGCGATGAGGGCGCGCGAGCCCTCGCCAGGGTGCTGGAAGTGCCGCCGCTACCCTACGATCGCACGCGCGGCACCCACAAGCCGGCCATCGTCGCGGTGGTGGTCGAAGCCGACTGCATCGGCTGCACGAAGTGCATCCAGGCCTGCCCCGTGGACGCCATCATCGGCGGTACCAAGCACATGCACGTGGTGATCGATCCGCTGTGCACGGGCTGCGAACTCTGCGTGCCTGCGTGCCCGGTCGACTGCATCGTGATGGAGCCGGTCCAGGCGCCCTGAGTTCCAGGCGGGTCAACGACCGCCGTTCGCGCATGCCGAGCACACGCGCTCGACCGCATACCCCTGCGCCTTCAATTTCTCCACCACGCCATCCTTGCCCAGCAGATGCAAGGCGCCGACGACGACCAGCGCATCGTCGTCGCCGGGCTGGGTGAGGATCTGCCGGATCTTCGGCACCCACGCGTCGTTGCGGTCCAGGTTGATGCGCTGGTACAGGCGCGGGTATTGGCGCTTCATGTCGGCTGCCATGCCGTCCCACAGGCCTTCGGCATCGCCGCGACGCCAGGCCTGGTGCAGTCGCTCGGTTTCCGCCGACCCTTTGTCGGCCTGTTCCAGCGCTTCGGTGACGAACTGGCGCTGCTCGCTGGCGTCCATGCCGTCCAGCACGCCGATCTGTTCCTGCGCACGTTCCAGCCCGCCGGTCGGCTTGCCGGCGACCTTGGCCTTGTCCATGAAGTGGTTGTCCAGGCCCAGCTTCGGATCCAGTCCCTGCTTGGTCATCTCGACGATGCTGATGGTGAGGCCGACGAACCAGGGCTCGAAACCGTTGAAGGTAGCCAGCGGCACACCGTTCTTGCCGGCCCACGCGTCAAGCCGGGTCCATGTCGCCGCGTCCAGGTCCTGCTGGAGCGTCTTGCCATCGGTGCGCATGGCCGCCTGCATCATCAGCTGCGGCAGCGCCGGGGATTGCATTTCCTCGGGCGACAGTTCGAACAACAGTCGCTCGGCATCGGCGAATGCAGCGTCGACGTCGGCGGAGAGCGGATAGTCGCTGGTCCGCAGCAGGTGGAACGAGCCGAGCAGGTAGACCGCGTTGTCCTTGTCGGACACCTTCCACAGCAGCGGTACGGGCGCTCCCGTCGCCTTGGGGGCGTCTGCCGCCAGCACGGACGCGCTGCCCAGCAGCCCGCCCAGCACGAGGGTTTTCAGCGAACGGCGCAACAGCATCGGATCCTTCCTTTCAGAGCACTTTGATGGGCTTTGCATATGCCTTTTCACCCGCGTCGACCAGCAGGTCGAGCCGGTTCTCCGCCGGTGGCAGCGGACAGGTGGCGTACGGCGTGAACGCGCACGGCGGGTTGTAGGCGCGATTGAAGTCCAGCATCACCTTGCCGTTGCTGGGTCCGTCCGCGTCGAGGAAACGGCCTGCAGGATAGCTGCCGTGCCCACTGGTGCGGTCGGCCAGCACGAAGAACAACGGCCCCTGCGGCGGACCCAGCGCTTCGAGCCGGAACGTCTTGCCGTCGCGTTCGAATTCGACTGCGCCGGGATTCGGTGACTCGTTGGTCACGCCGATCACGTCCACGATGGTCAACGTCTTGCCCGGCGGGTGCGCGATGTAGCGCCCCTCCACGCGCCAGGCTTCCTGGATGGGCCAGTAGTCCAGTCCCACGAATTGCGTACGCGATTCGGCATCGGCATGCTTCACGCGCAAGGCGTGCCGTCCTCCGCGTTCGATGACCGACAGCGTGCCCTTGCCTTCATCGAATCCGACGGTGCTTGGCGAAGGATCGCGATCACTGTGCAATTCCACGCGCCCCTTCAGCGGTTCGCCGTCGAACGTCAGGTCGACACCGCGCTCGGGCGTGAAGAAGATGCGGCCTTCCTGCTGGGTCAACATGCCCATCTTGGCCGGGCCCACGGCGAGCTTGATGCCACTGGCCGGCCCGCTGCCGAGGAAGTGCGATTTCAGTTCGATCCAGTGCAGGCCGACGAGGCTGGTCCAGCCGTCCGGTGCCACGAGCTCATTCTTCCGCTGCTCGCGCCAGGCGGTGTTGTCAGCCAGGAAGCCGGCATCCACGACCTTGCCGGTCGTCGCGCCCTTCCCGCCATCACCCCCACACGCAGCCAGCAGACCCAGCAGCATGGCCATCCCCAGCCATCCCGTGTTCTTCCCCATTTCAGCGTCCTCGCAGGAACCAGCGGTCGATCTCGCTCAACAAAAAGCGCGTCCAGGTCGGACGGCCATGGTTGCATTGCCCGGAGCGCTCGGTGATTTCCATCTCGCGCAGCAGTGCATTCATTTCAGGCAGCGTGAGGCGCCGGTTGGCGCGTACGGCGCCGTGGCAGGCCATCGTCGCCAGCAGTTCGTCGCGCGCGGCGGCGACGCGCCGGCTTTCGCCATGCTCGCGCAGGTCCGCCAGCACGTCGCGCAGCAATGCCTCCGGCTCGGCATTGGACAGCAGGGCCGGGATGCTGCGCACGCTCAGCGACTGCGGACCGCTGCGGGTGACATCGAACCCCAGCGCAGCGAGCGTGGAGGCCTCGCGCTCGGCCACGTCCGCCTCACGCTCGGCCACCGCCAGCACCAGCGGCACGAGCAGCGGCTGGGTCCGCAGGCCGATGCTGTCGTGCGCGCCCTTCAGTTTTTCGTAGCCGATGCGTTCGTGGGCAGCGTGCATGTCCACCACGATCAGCCCGTCGGCGTTCTCCGCCAGGATATAGATGCCATGCAGCTGCGCGATGGCAAAGCCCAGCGGAGGAATGCCTTCCGCGTCGTTCGCCGGCATCACCGGCATGGATGACGGGGAATACATCGCCTGCGAGTCCGGGGACGTCGCGGGCGCGGACGCATAGAGCGCTGCGTATGCCGCCGGCGCTTCGGCCACGTTGAGTCCCAGCGGAGACTGCTGCGTGGGCATCCATGCAGAAGGCACGGACGTGGCGGATTGCGGCGCAAACGGCGGCGCAGCGCTGCCCTGCGGCACCATGCCCGCCCGCGTCTCCGCCAGGGCTTCATGCAGCGTGCGGTAGACGAAGTCGTGGATCAATCGCGTGTCGCGGAAGCGGACTTCGTGCTTGGCCGGGTGGACGTTCACATCCACACGCGTGGGATCGAGCTCCAGGAACAGCACGTACGCAGGCTGGCGGCCATGGAACAGCACATCCTGATAGGCCATCTTCACCGCATGCGCGATGTTGCGGTCGCGCACGGAACGTCCGTTGACGTAAACGTACTGCTGGTCGGCGCTGGCCCGTGAGTAACCGGGCTGCGCGATCCAGCCATGCAGGCGCAGGCCGGCGGCGGCATGGTCCACGCGCAGCGCGCTGCGTGCGAACTCCTCGCCCAGCGTCTCGCCCAGTCGCGCAAGCGATTCCAGTTCATCGGCCTTGTAGCGCCGCGACGGACGCCCGTTGTGCGACACCCGCAGTTCGATGTCGGGGCGCGCCAGCGCCAATGACCGCAACCACTCTTCGATGTGGCCCATCTCCGTGCGTTCGGCACGCAGGAACTTGCGCCGCGCCGGCACGTTGTAGAACAGTTCGCGCACTTCCACCGTGGTACCGACCGCGTGCGGCTTGGGCGCCACTTCACCGACCTTGCCGCCTTCCACCTGCAGCGACGCGCCATGCTCGTCCTGCGCACGGCGCGACGTCAGCGCAAAGCGGCTGACCGAGGCGATCGACGGCAGGGCCTCGCCACGGAAGCCGAGCGTGGCCACCGCCTCCAGGTCGTCGAGCGAAGCGATCTTGCTGGTGGCATGGCGCGACACCGCCAACGGCAGTTCGTCCGGCGCGATGCCGCCGCCGTCGTCGCGGATGCGGATCAGGCGGACGCCGCCCTCTTCCAGATCGATGTCGACGCGGCGAGCGCCGGCATCGAGCGCGTTCTCCACGAGTTCCTTGACCACGGACGCGGGGCGTTCGACGACTTCGCCGGCGGCGATCTGGTTGATGAGGGTATCGGGGAGCTGGCGGATCGGCACGTGCTGGCGGCGCTGGCGCGCCGTCCCGGGGAATTCAGACGTGATGATAGCCGAGCGCGTGCGGGATCAGGGCGCGCCGGCAGCACCACCGGCGGCGACGGTACGCGCCTCGGCTTCCGCCTGCGCGCGCGCGGCAAACAACGTGCCCGGCGGCGGCTGGCGGGTGAAGTAGGACTGGATGCCCTCCAGCACGGCGCTTGCCACCTTGCGCTGGTGGGCCGGGTCGAACAGGCGCTTCTCCTCGTCCGGATTGGAGATGAAACCTGTCTCGACCAGCATCGCCGGCATGTCGGAGTTGCGCAGGACTTCGAAGTTGGCGAACTCGATCTGCGGCTTGTGGGTCTTGCCCAATCCCTTCAGCGAGGTCAGCACGTGCCCTGCCGCGTCCTGCGACGCTTTCATGTGGCCGCTCTGGGCGAGATCCAGCAACACGTTCGACAGCGTGTCCTTGGTCAGGCGCACACCGCCGACCAGGTCGGAGGCGTTTTCCTTGTCGGCCAGCCAACGCGCGTGCTGCGACGATGCGCCGCGCAGGGACAGGACGTATACCGACGAACCCCACGCACTGCGGTTCTCCGCAGCATCCGCATGGATCGATACGAACATGTCGGCCTTCGCGCCACGCGCCTTGCGGGCACGTTGCGGGCGTTCCACGTAGACGTCGGTATCGCGGACCAGGTAGGCCCTCATGCCCGGCGTGGCATTGATCTGCCGGGCCAGTTCCTTGGAAATGGCGAGCACTGCATGCTTCTCGTAGCGGCCACTGGGGCCGATCGCGCCCGGATCCTGGCCGCCGTGACCGGGATCGATGGCCACGACGAGCGGCCGCGTACCGGCAACGAGGCTGCTGGAAGGCTTCGGAGCCTCCGGCGCGGGTGCGGTCGCCGGCGTGACGGCCGAGCCAGGTACAGGGGCCGGCTGACCGGTGGCGATGGTATAGGCAGGACGCTCGCCGCCCACCGTGGATGCCGGCGCGGTGTTCGGGATCGGCTGGCCATTGAGGATGGCCTGCGGCGAGGGCGTCGGGGCGGCACTCCCGACCGTCGTGGGTACCGATGATGCCGGCACGGGTGCGGAGGGCGCACTTCCCGCCTGCACCACCTGCGCGGTCAGCAGCGCGGTGGCGCGGGCGGCATCGGCCTGCGGCGAGGCAGTCGATGCGGCCGTCGACGCGGCCGTGGTCGGCACCGTCGTTGCCTGCGTGGGCGGGGCCGTCGGCGCCAGGGCCGTGGATGCGGGCACGCCATCGCCGGGCCATTCGATCACCAGGCGCGAGTTCCCACCGGCCTGTTCCATGCGGGGCTTCAGCGCGGCAACCGGCGATGCCAGGTCGAACACGATGCGCAGGGTGGTGGGATCGGGCTGGCCGGTGCGGACTGCCCGCACGATGCCCGCAGGCACGGGCAGACGCAGGCCTGCCTTCGCTTTCGAGGCCGGCAGGTCGACGACCAGCCGGTCCGGTGCTTTAAGGGTCAGGGTCTTGTACTGCCCGGCGCCTGCAAGCTGGATCTCCGCCCGTGTGCCGGTGCTGCCCTGGCTCAGGCTGACGGCGGTGACTTCACCCGCACGCAGCCCGCAAGGCGCCAACGCCAGCAGGCCCGCGAGGGCAAGGCGCAACGCGGCGGCGGTCGTGGTGGGCATCCCCGGGATCATGCCGCGGATTCAAGCACCATCGAGTCACGAATGCAAGGCGTTTTCCTTTAATAATCCGTGACCTGCCGGATGTTCCTAACCAGTCTGGAGAGATGGCGCATGCAACTGCGTTGCTTCGGCCAGCCGGAACAGCCACTGCTGCCCTGCCTCGGACGACGCGACAAGGCGCGCCGAGCGCCCCTCTCCCTCCACGTCCAGCTGCACCTTCAGGTCTGCCTGCGGCAGCGCCGCAATGCCACGCTCGGGCCATTCCACCAGCCAGAGCACAGCAGCCCCTTCATCCAGGCCCAGAAATTCGAGTTCACCGGCATCGCCGATCCGGTAGAGATCCAGATGCCAGGCTTCGCCACTTTCCAAAGGGTAACGCTCTACGAGTGTGTAGGTCGGGCTGCGTATCGCGCCGGTCACACCAAGCGCACGCAGCAGGGCGCGTGCCAGAGTCGATTTGCCCGCGCCCAGGTCACCCTGCAGGTGCACTACGGCGGGTTGCGGACGGGTGCGGGCAAGCGCGTGGCCCAACGCTTCGGTGGCGTCGCTGTCGGCGAGAAGGATGTGCATGCGGCGATTCTAAGTGCTGGCCGGTGTCGGGTGACGCGTGTGCGCGCGTCAAGGATTGGCCAATCGGCGTATGTGGGGAAACAGATCCCCGGGCAGCAGGCCGCGTTCGCCATCCCACGCCGCTGCATCACCCGCCAGCGCATGCAGCAACGCACCGGCACTCGCCGCATCGAACGCGGACAGGCCCTGCGCACGCAATGCCGCGATGACGCCCGTGAGCACATCGCCCATCCCGCCCACCGCCATGCCGGGATTGCCTGCATCGATCACCCGCGGCACCTGGTCGGGCGCGGCCACGATGGTGCCTGCGCCCTTCAACACCACGACGGATGCATGACGCCGCGCGATGGCTGCCGCAGCGCCGAATCGATCCCGCTGCACGTCCGCCGTCGTGCAACCGAGCAATCTCGCGGCTTCGCCAGGGTGTGGTGTCAGGATCGCGTCTTCCAGTGATTGCGGCGTGTCGGCCAGCAGATTGAGTGCGTCCGCATCGAGCACCAGGGGTTTCGCACTGCGCACGGCATGCTGGAACAGGGCTCGCCCCCAGTCGTGCAGCCCGAGTCCCGGCCCGATGGCGACGACGTGCGAGCGCGCCAGCATCGGCACCAGGTCGCTCGTCGACTCCACCGCCCGCACCATCGCTTCCGGCCTGCGCGACAGCAATGCCGCGACATGTCCCGCGCGCGTCGCCACGCTCACCAGGCCGGCACCCGTACGCAGCGCGGCCTCCGTGCACAAGGCGATCGCACCGCCACTGCCTTCATCGCCGCCGATACACAGTACGTGGCCGGACTCTCCCTTGTGCGTGTTGCGGCGGCGCGGCAGCAACCAGCGTGCCAGCGCATCCTGCTGCAACAGCGACGCCTGCGCCTGCACGCCGTCATGCGTGTCGGCAGGCAGGCCGAGGTCGTCCAGCGCGAGTACGCCGGTGTATTCCAGCGCATCCCCTGTATGCAGCCCCGCGTGCCGCACGATGAACTGCAGGGTGCGCGTGGCCACCACCGCAGTACCGGGCACGCTGCCCCGATCGGCGTCCACGCCGCTGGGAACGTCCAGTGCGAACACCGGCGCCACCTGCGTGTTGACCGCATCGATCACGGCCTGGACGTCCGCATCCGGTGCGCGCGAAAGTCCGATGCCGAACAGCGCATCGATCACGATGTCGCCCTTCGGCAACGCGCCATCGAACAGCGTTACGTGCCCGCCGGCCGCCACGTAGTCGGTGCAGGCACGCTGGGCGACGGCATTGCCCGGCACGTGCGCGGGAAGGTGCACCACTTCGACGCGCCGGCCCGCGCGATGTGCGTGCCGTGCAAGCACGTAGCCATCGCCGCCGTTGCTGCCCGGACCGCATACCACGACGATGCGCTGGGCCTCCGGCCAGTGCAGCAACAGGTGCTGCCAGGCCGCCTGCCCGGCACGCTGCATCAGCACGTAGGGATCGTCCCCCAGCGCATGCGTGGCGCGCTCGTCCAATGCCCGCGCGGCAAGCGTGGAATGAAGGGGCAAGGTGCCGGACATGGCCGGATTCTAGGACTGGCCGGGGTTGCGGGGAAGTGAATGCGGTCCAGCCACCTATAATTCCCGCATGTTCCATCCCGGCCCGACGACGCCCTCACCCGACCCGCATGCGCTGGCGCTCCGTGTGCGCTCACTCGCGCGCGAGTTCGGCTTCCAGCGCTGCGGCATCGCCGGCATCGAACTCGGCGACGACGAACAACACCTGCGCGACTGGCTGGCGCAGGGCCTGTATGGATCGATGGCGTGGATGGCACACCACGGCGACAAGCGCGCACGGCCACAGGAACTGATTCCCGGGACGTTGCGCGTCATCTCCGTGGGACTCGACTATGGCCGGAACGACAGCGACGACGCCTGGGACACGTTGCAGGACGGCACGCGCGCCTATGTCGCGCGTTATGCGCTGGGCCGTGATTACCACAAGCTGATGCGCAACCGCCTGCAGAAGCTGGCCGAACGCCTGCAGCAGGAAGTCGGCGCGTTCGGCCATCGGGTGTTCGTGGATTCGGCGCCGGTGCTGGAGCGCGCATTGGCGCGCAATGCGGGTCTGGGCTGGATCGGCAAGCACACCTGCCTGATCGACAAGGACGGCGGCTCGTGGTTCTTCCTCGGCGAGATCTATGTCGACCTGCCGTTGCCGGTCGATGCGCCCGCGTCCGCGCACTGTGGCACCTGCACGCGCTGCATCGACGTGTGCCCGACACAGGCGATCACCGCGCCGTACCGGCTCGATGCGCGCCGCTGCATTTCCTACCTCACCATCGAGCATGACGGCGCGATTCCGGAAGAGCTTCGGCCTGCCATCGGCAACCGCATCTTCGGCTGCGACGACTGCCAGCTGGTGTGTCCGTGGAACAAGTTCGCCAAGCGCACCGACGAACCGGATTTCCGCGCACGCAACGATCTGGACGTGGCCACGCTGCCCCAGCTCTTCGCGTGGGATGGCGATGAATTCCTGCGCCGCACCGAAGGCTCGGCGATCCGTCGCAGCGGGCATGAGCGCTGGCTGCGCAACATCGCAGTGGCACTGGGCAATGCGCCGGCGACGCCCGACGTACTCGCCGCGCTGGAAAGCCGACGCGAGGACCCGTCCCCGCTCGTGCGCGAACACGTGGCATGGGCCCTGCACAGGCACCACGCCGCGCAGGAGCAACACGAGTCGCGACCGCACGAGTGAAGCGGACGCGGGGCATGCATCATGCGAACGGACACGGAAGGTCGTTCGTGCGGGGCCGCATCCTCTGCGATCCGTGTGATCCATCGTCGATGGCGCTTCATTCGTGCGGTCGCGACTCACGTCGCTCCTACAGAATGGATGCGTCGATGCGCAGCGCCTTCAGCCGCGCGCGGCGATCTCGGCCAGCAGCGCCCGGGTCACCGGATCCTTCACCTCGGTTTCGCCCTTGAGCGCCGGCAGCAATCCGTTGGCCAGCTGCTTGCCGAGTTCCACGCCGAACTGATCGAAGGCATTGATGCCCCACAACACCGACTGCGCGTACACGCTGTGTTCGTACATGGCGATCAATGCGCCCAGCGACTGGGGTGTCAGCGCATCCAGCAGGATCAGCGTACTCGGACGGCCGCCAGCATAGCTGCGGTGCGGATCGTCGCTGTGCTGGCCATTGGCGAGCGCCTCGCTCTGCGCCAGCAGGTTGGACAGCAACGCGCGGTGGTTCTCCGCGTAGGGCGCGTCGCTGTTGACCGTGCCGACGAAATCCAGCGGCACGATGCCCGTGCCCTGGTGCAAGGCCTGGAAGAAGCTGTGCTGCACGTCCGTGCCCGCGCCCCCCCACCACACGGGCACCGTATCGACGCCCACCGGGCTGCCATCCAGCTTGACCGACTTGCCCAGGCTTTCCATCACCAGCTGCTGCAGATAGGCCGGCAGCAGCGCCAGGCGCTGGTCGTAGGTCATCACGCCCTGCGCCGCATGGCCGAGGACGTTCCTGTTCCACACGGCCGTCAACGCATGGCGCACCGCGATGTTGCCGGCCAGTGGGGTGCCGATGACGTGTGCATCGAACGCCGACGCGCCCTCGAGCAGTTGTTCGAAACGGTCGAAACCGATCGCCAGCGCGATCGGCAGACCGACCGCCGACCACAGCGAATAACGCCCGCCGACCCAGTCCCACATCGGCAACACGCGTTCGGCCGCGATGTCGAATGCCGCCGCCGCACGCTCGGGATTCGCGCTGACGGCATAGAGCCGTTCGCTGCCGCCCAGCCAGTCGCGCAGGATGGTGCCGTTGAGCAGCGTTTCCTGCGTGCCGAACGTCTTGGAGATCAGCACCGCCGCGGTGCGTGCCGGATCCAGCGGCGCCAGCGTACGCTGCGCGGCCGCGCCATCCACATTGGACAGGAAGTGCACGCGGAAACGACCCGGCAATGGATCACGCAGGGCATCTGCCACCAGGCGTGGCCCCAGGTCGGAACCGCCAATGCCGACACTGACGATGTCGGTCACGTCGCTGCCTTCCAGCTGCGACATCAGCGCCGCCATGCGCTGCCGGACATCCACTGCCGACGCATGCGCCTCGCGTGCGACGACGGCATCGGTGTGCTGTCCGCGCAAGGCGGTATGCAGTGCCGCGCGGCCTTCGGTGACATTGACCTTCTCACCGTCGAACAGGCGCCGGAACGCACCGGCCAGGTCGGCGGCACGCGCCTGCTCGAGCAGCGCCTGCCATGCCGGCGCATCATAGGACTGGCGCGCGAAGTTGAAGTACAGCGGCCCATTGCGCACGGCGTGCTGTGCAACGCGATCGGGCTCGCGCGCCAGCAACTCACTCAGTGGGCCCCCACGCAGGCGCGTGGCGTGGGACTGCAGCGCATCGAAACCGGTGGTCATGTCAGGCAGCCTGCTTGGGGATGCTGCGGTTGGTGTGGGTGATGCGGTTCTGGCCGTCCACATAGACGAGCGTGGGCTGGAACCGGTCGGCTTCCTCTTCGCTCATCGAGGCGAACGCGGCGATGATCACCAGGTCGCCCACTTGCACGTGGCGCGCGGCGCCGCCGTTGAGCGAGATGATGCCGCTGCCCTCGTCGGCACGGATCGCATACGTCGAGAAGCGGGCGCCATTGGTCACGTCCCAGATATGCACCTGTTCGAATTCCCGGATGCCGGTCGCGTCCAGCAGCAGACCATCGATGGCGATGGAGCCTTCGTAGTTCAGCTCGGAATGGGTGACGGTGGCGCGGTGGATCTTGGTCTTGAGCAGGCTGAGGTGCATGTCGGCGGCAAGGGGGACGGGAACGCGAAGTTTAGCCGCTCGTGCACGCCATGGCGTGCATGCCCGTGCAACACCGCGTACGGCGCCGGACTGCCTGCGCCGTCAGAATTCCAGATTGTCGATCAAGCGGGTACGCCCCAGCTTGGCGGCGATCAGCGCGACCTTCGCGCCCTGTTCGCCATCCTGCGGCTCGCTCAGGTCGTGACGGCGGACCACGGTGTAGTCGACCGCGTAGCCCACGCCGGCAAGGTGCCGCGCGGCGTCGGACTCCACCTGCGCACGTGATTGCCCGGCCAGCAGGCCTTCACGCATCGCGATCAGGGTCCTGCGGATTTCCGCGGCACGCGGCCGCTCGTCCGCGGACAGGTACTGGTTGCGCGAACTCATCGCGAGGCCATCCGCCTCGCGCACGATGCTGCCCGCCAGGACCTGCACGGGGAATGCGAGGTCGGTGACCATCTGCCGGATCACCGCCAGTTGCTGGTAATCCTTCTTGCCGAAGGCGGCGACGTCGGGCAGCACCTGGTTGAACAGGCGACTGACCACCGTACATACCCCATCGAAGTGACCGGGCCGGTGCGCGCCTTCCAGCACGCTGCTGACGCCGGGCACGTGCACCTTGGCCGCCAGTTCGACTCCGAACGGGTACATCGACTCGACCGTCGGCAGCCACAGGACATCGCAGCCGGCGCCTTCGAGCCCGCTCATGTCCGCCTCGGGCGTGCGCGGGTACCGGGTGAAGTCCTCGTTGGGTCCGAACTGGGTCGGATTGACGAACACACTGGACACCACGCGGTCGGCGTACTGCCGCGCCAGCATCACCAGCGAGTAATGGCCCGCATGCAGGTTGCCCATGGTGGGCACGAAACCGACACGCAGGCCCTGCTGCTTCCATTCCCTGACGCGTGCACGCAATGCGTCAAGCTGGGTAATGGTCTCGATCATCGTGGCCCCTGTGGCGTGTCGTTGCGCGCAGCGCGGTCAGTAGGAATGGGCGTCGTCGGGGAACGCCCCGCTGCGCACCGCGTCGGCATAGGCGCGCACCGCGCCCGCGACCGAACCGCCGTCGGCAAGGAAATCCTTGACGAACTTCGGACGCCGATGGCCCGTGTCCAGGCCGAGGAAATCGTGCAGCACCAGCACCTGCCCGTCGCAGCCGGGGCCGGCGCCGATGCCGATGGTGGGAATGGCGATGTCGGCCGTGATCGCGGCCGCCAGCGACGACGGCACGCATTCAAGCACCAGCATCTGCGCCCCTGCCTCCGCCACGGCGCGCGCATCGTCGCGCAACTGCGCAGCCGCCGCTTCACCGCGACCCTGTACGCGATAACCACCGAACTTCAACACCGACTGCGGCGTCAGGCCCAGGTGCGCGCAGACCGGAATGTCGCGCTCGACCAGGAAACGGATGACGTCGAGCTTGTGCCCCGCGCCTTCCAGCTTGACCATCTCGGCACCCGCCTGCAGCAATGCGGTCGCGGCGTCGAGCGCGCGCTCGGGCGTGGCATCGGACTGGAACGGCAGGTCCGACACCAGTAGCGCGCGGGTCAACCCACGCGCCACCACGCGGGTGTGGTAGGCGATGTCGTCCACCGTCACCGGCAGCGTGGAGTCATGACCCTGCACCACCATGCCCAGCGAATCACCGATCAGCACCAGGTCGACGCCATTGGCATCCATGACCCGGGCGAAACTGTTGTCGTAGGCCGTCAGCATCACCAGCTTGCGGCCCTCGCGCTTGGCGTCGGCGAGGGCGGGAACGGTCCAGGGCTTGCTGTCTGCGTGCGTGCTCATAGCCCCGCATTATCCACTCATAAGGGATGGATGTTGGACATTTCCAGCACGGACACAGCGTCCCGCGCGTCGCCGTAACCGGGGATACGGGCGTCCGGCATGATCTCCAGCAACGGAACCAGCGCGAACGCACGCTCGTGCAGGTGCGGGTGCGGCACGCGCAGGCCGGGTTCGTCGATCACTGCATCACCGTAGAGCAGCAGATCCAGGTCCAGCGTGCGCGGACCCCAGTGTTCGCCATCGATCCGATGACGGCCAAAGTCCGCTTCCACCGCCAGCAGCAGATCGAGCAGCGCGCGCGGCGGCAGGCGGGTCTCCAGCAACGCCACCGCATTCACGAAGTCAGGCTGGTCTTCCCTGCCCCACGCCGGCGTGCGGTAACAGCGCGACATCCGGCGCACCGTCACGTCTTCGCGTTGCCCGAGCGCGATCACGGCCTGTCGCAACGTGCCTGCGGCATCGCCGAGATTGGCTCCCAGGCCGATGCAGGCCTGGACCATTGTCTTCATTCGGGCGACGAAGCCGTGCTGCGGGAACGGCGACGGCGACGACGCTTGGACGCCGGCGCACCTTCTTCACCGAAGGAATCGCCCGGCACTGCGACGCCGAGCGCAGCCGCGAGTTCTTCGCCGGATTGCGTCTGTGCATCACGCCAGAACGCGACGTCCTCGGCGTGTTCGGGCGATGCCGCGAGCCTCAACGCAAGGAAGTCGAACGCCGCACGGAAACGCGGATGCGACAGCAGCCGCGTGACGCGCTTGCGCTGGCGGTTGCCGAAGCGGGTCTGCAACAACCAGATTTCCTGCATGGGCAACGAGAAGCGGCGCGGCAGCGCCACGGTGTTCAACTGGTGCAGGGTGACGCGGTCGGCGGCGCGTCGCTGGGCTTCTTCGGCATGCACGCCCTGGGCCTGCAACCCCATCAGGGCGCGGCAGTACGCCGGCCAGAGCAGCAATGCGAAGAGGAAGGCAGGCGACACGGGCTCGTCGTTGGCGACGCGCTGGTCGGTTCCCGCCAGCCCTGCCATCACCATCCGGCGAAGCGCACCGCTGCGGTTGGATGCCAGCGCTGCCGCGGTCTCGGGGAAGAGCACCTTCAGCAAACCGAAGTGCTCAAGCCCTTCGAAACTGGCGACCGCATGGCCGGACAGGAAGAGCTTCAGGATTTCCTCGAACAGGCGGGCGGGCGCGGCTTCCGAAAGCAGCGGCGCCAGCCGGCCGATCGGTTCGGCGGTCGCCGCTTCGATCTCGAAATCGAGCTTCGCCGCCAGCCTGACCGCGCGCAGCATGCGGACCGGGTCTTCCTGGTAGCGGAGTTCCGGCTCGCCGATCAGTTTCAGGCGCCGCGCCATCACGTCCTCGAAGCCGCCCACGTAGTCGCGCACGGAGAAGTCGTCGATGGCGTAGTACAACGCATTTGCGGTGAAGTCGCGGCGCACCGCATCGTCTTCCACGGTGCCGTACACGTTGTCGCGGACGAGGCGGCCGTTGTCCATCTCGCGGTCGCCACTGCCGTCATCGACGTTGGCGCGGAAGGTGGCGACTTCGATGATCTCGCGACCGAACACCACGTGCGCCAGGCGGAAGCGGCGCCCGATCAGGCGGCAATTGCGGAACTGCTGGCGGACCTGCTCCGGCGTGGCATCGGTGGCCACGTCGAAATCCTTGGGGTGGCCGCCCACGAGCAGGTCACGCACCGCGCCACCGACCAGGTAGGCCTGGAAGCCGGCATCCCGCAAGCGGTAGAGCACGCGCAGCGCATTCGGGCTGATGTCCTTGCGCGAGATGGTGTGCTGGTCGCGGGGAATGGTTCGCAGAGCAGTGAGCGGCGTAATAGCGGCGGTTCCATGCAGGTGGGTCGCACGGCTGCCAGGATGATTGCCCTGGGCCGGGTCGCCGCCTATACTAATCCGCTGAGCCGGTTTCACCAAAAACGCTCCCTTCGTCTAGAGGTTAGGACGTGGCCCTCTCAAGGCTAAAACAGGGGTTCGAGTCCCCTAGGGAGCGCCATCCGGCACAGGGCCACGGGTTGAGAACCATGGCCGGTGAATCGACTCAAGACCCCGCTCCGGCGGGGTTTTGTGTTTCCGCTGCCCATGCCATCGCCCCATTAAAGACTGTTTAATCGCTTCCACCTAGCATGGGGCCCCCGCCATCCCCAAGGGTCGCCCGTGTCGCGCCTGCTCCTGGTTGAAGACGATCGCATGCTCGGCGACGCACTGGCCGCCGCACTGGCACAGGATGGCTGGTCCATCGATCGTGCCGAGGATGCGTCCACGGCGCGCCTCGCCCTGGTGGACCATGGTTACACGGCGGTCCTGCTCGACCTGGGCCTGCCTCGCGGGTCCGGTCTGGACGTGCTGGCTGCGCTGCGCCAGCGCTACGACACCACACCGGTCCTGATCATCACGGCCCGCGACCAGCTGAGCGACCGCGTCCGCGGCCTGGATGCCGGTGCCGACGACTACATCGTCAAGCCCTTCGAAACCGGCGAACTCGGTGCGCGCCTGCGTGCCGTGGTGCGGCGGACCCAGGGGCGCGTCGCACCCGTGCTGCGCCACGGCGACATCGTGCTGGACCCGGCGGATCGTTCGGTCCGTCAGCAGGGCCGCCCGATCAAGCTCGGTGTGCACGAGTACCGCACCCTGCTGGCGTTGATGGAACGGCCCGGCCGCGTGATCGCGCGCGAAACACTGGAGTCGCTGGTCTATGGCGGCGACGGGGCGATCGAGAGCAACACCATCGCGGTGTACATCCACCAGTTGCGCAAGAAGCTCGGCGACGGCGTCATCGCCACCGTGCATGGCTTCGGCTACCGGCTGGGAGAGAGCGAATGAGCCACCATTCACTGAAAGCCAAACTGTTGCTGGCCGTGATGACGCCCCTGGCATTGGGGTGGGCGTGCTGGCTGGGCGGACAGCACCTCCAGATGACGCGGCAGCAGCAAGGACACGAAGACCAGTTCCTGCAGGAGGTAGCCGAGCAGATCCTGCTGTCGATGCCGGCCAACCTCGACGCACTGAGTGAAGGGCCGCGCCTCAAGTTGCCCACGCGCGCCCGCTCCACCTACAGGAAGTTCGAAACCCTGCGCTACCAGGTGTGGATCCTCGGCCGGCGCCATCCTGTGGTGCTTTCGGCCGGCGCACCGACCGAGCCGCTGCGCGCCGATTTCGAACCGGGATTCGTGGTCAGCCAGGTGGGCGGCGAACCGTGGCGCGTCTATGCCATCACCGATGCCAGCGGCCGCATCCAGGTGCAGGCCGGCATGGCGCAATCCGCCATGCGTGCGGAACTGGCCTACTGGGTGAAGATCAGCCTGTGGAGCGGGATCGGCATCCTGCTGGTGCTGGCCATGACGGTCGGCCTTGCCATCCACTGGAGCCTGAGGCCGATGAACCGCCTGCGCCGGGACATGGCGCAGCGCGAGGCACACGATCTCGCACCGCTGCCGTCCACCGGTATGCCGCGGGAGATCCGGCCGCTGGTGGATTCGTTCAACCTTCTGCTCGAACGCCTGTCGCACGCCATGCGCGGCGAAAGGCAGTTCCTTGCAGACGCAGCGCACGAACTGCGCACCCCCCTCGCCGCGCTGCTCACGCAGACCCAGGTGGCGCTGCGCGCCGGCACCCAGGCCGACGCACATGCGGCACTGGAGCAGTTGGCGCAGGGCATCCAGCGCACCTCGCGGCTCGCACAGCAGTTGCTCGACTCCGCTCGCGTGGATGCGTCGCCCCTGCGCGAAGACCGCCCCGTCGTCGCGCTGCCCGACGTGGTGACGATGGTGGCGCGCGAGTTCGAATCGATGGTATCGCGACGCCAGCAGACCCTTGCGATCCACGCCGAGCCGGCCAGCGTCCTGGGCGACCTGGACGATATCGGCATCCTCGCCCGCAACCTGCTGGACAACGCCGTGCGCTACAGCGGAGAAGGCGCCCGCATCGAGATCGCCTGCGGCATGGACCCCGATGGCGCGAGCGCCTGGCTGGCGGTCCGCGACAACGGTCCCGGCGTTCCCGCCGAGGAGCGCGAGCGCATCTTCGAACGCTTCTTCCGTGGCAGCCATGGCAATGGCGAGCGCGGCAGCGGCATCGGCCTTTCGCTGGTCCAGCGCATCGCGCGTGCACACGAGGCGATGATCACGGTGAGTGACGGCATCGCCGGCCGCGGCTTCGGTTGCAGGGTCGGCTTCAGCGCGGCCCAGGACGCCTGAGCCGCGCGGCATACCTCACTCGCTGCGCCACCACGGATGCGTGCCTTCCGGTTGCCTGACCACCAGCGGCTGGCCGATCACGGGGGTGGTGATGTCCACGCCTGCCTGCCGCGACAGCGTGTACAGCGTTTCCATCGGTTCGCTCCAGCCATGGAAGGCCAGGTCGAAGGTGCTGTTGTGGATCGGCAGCAACCACTTGCCGCGGAGGTCAAGATGCGCCTGCAGGGTCTGCTCGGGCAGCATGTGGACGTCCTGCCAACGGCGATCATAGGCACCACACTCCAGCAGCGTGATGTCGAAAGGCCCCATGCGCTCGCCAATCGAGCGGAAGCCGTCGAAGTAGCCCGTGTCGCCACTGAAGAAGATCCGCAGGTCGTCCGATTCGATCACCCATGACGCCCACAGCGTGGCATTGCGGTCGAAAGGCGTGCGGCCGGAAAAGTGCTGCGACGGCGTCGCGGTGAAGCGCACGCCCTGCAGCGCGACGTCGCCCCACCAGTCCAGTTGCCGGACCTTCTCGCGCGGCACGCCCCAGCGCACCAGGCGGTCACCCACGCCCAGCGGGGTCAGGAACACATCCGTCTTGGCCGCCAGCGCACGCACCGCGTCGCGATCGAGATGATCGTAGTGGTCGTGCGACAGCACCACGGCGGAAAGGTGCGGCAGTTGCTCGATGGTCAGCGGCGGCGCGTGGAAACGCTTCGGTCCCGCCCACTGGACCGGTGACGCACGTTCGGAAAACACCGGATCGGTCAACCAGAACCGTCCGTCCAGCTTCATCAGCACCGTGGAATGCCCCAACCGGTACAGCGTGCCGTCCGCAGCGTGGTCCAACTGCGCCGCCGTCAGTGCCTGCACGGGGATCGTGCCGGCAGGCACCGTGCCCGCCGGCTTGCCGCCGATGAGGAAATCCCACCAGAGCTTGCCGGTCTGGCGCCAACCCAACGGGCGCGGCTTGCGTACGTTCTGGAATCCATCCTCGCCGAACTGGGGCGATTGCGGATACGCCACCGTGCTGCAGCCCGACAGGCCGGCATACCCGAAGGCGGTGGCGGAAACGCAGGCGGCCGCGACCAGGCGCCGCAAGTGCCTGCGCCCTTTTCGGGGCTCCGGGCGGAGTGGATGGCTTCTCGGCACATCAGTCATGCTGCTGGTCCTGCAAGGTGGGGAACACGTACTGGATCATCGTCGCGGCACCGGCGTGGCCGGGCAGCGCGATTTCCCCGCTGCCCTGCGCCAGCGGCACCTGCCAGCGCAGGTCCACGCAGCCGAGCGTTTCGGCCATGCGACGGGCCTCGGCGAGCAACGCGACGGCGACTCCCGATGGGCGCTCGCTCGCCGGAACGAACAGCGATTCCAGGTTGAAGTAATACGCGCGCTCGATCATCGAGAAGCCCACCGTGGCGAATGCATGGCCGATGGGTTCGCCGCCCCGCTCCGCCATCCAGGCCCATGCGCGCAGAGGCGGCTCGAACAACGCCTCCATCAGTTCGAGCACGCCGCCGACGCGCCTGCCAGGCACACGCGACAGTTCGGCCGTCTGGCGGTCGCACAGTTGCATCAGCGCGGCAGCCTGGGTGCGCGACACGCGTCGTATCAGGACGTCGTGATCGACGGGCACGTGTGCGCCCGCCAGTTCATCCGGCGACGGCAGGTACGCTGCGGGCATCGGACCCGGCACAGGTTCCACGCCGGCATGGGGGGATCTGGAGAACATGGGGTCGCTCCGGTGGGGGAAAGGACAACTGCGTTTCAGAACCCGCGCGACACGCCGATGAAGAGGGAAGCGCTGCGGTCCTTGTCCGCCTCGACCAGCGGACTGTCCTGCAGGGCATCGGGCAACGCGCGGTACTCCAGGTTGCCCAGCAACGCCCAGCGCTTGGCGAAGGGATGGATCAGGGTGAGGCTGGCGCGGGGCACTGTCGCGGCACCCGGACGGTAGGCGACCACGCCGCGTGCGACCTCCTCATCCAGCGTGCCGTAGTAGTAGTCGGCCATGTCCGCCGACAGGCGCATCGCGCCGATGGAAGGGACCAGGGTCGTGCGCCCCAGCGTCACCGGATAGCTGTAGTCCAGCGCGATGGAGTAGCCGTCGCTGGTGCCGGTGACATCGACACGTGCATCCAGATCAAGCTTGCCGGCGGCGCCCTTCCAGCTCGCGCCCACACCGACATCGACGCTGTCGTCGCGATCTTCCAGCAGATCGCGGTCCACGCCGCGCCGCGCCAGTTCGGCCCTGCCGAAGTCATCGGCATCGATGCCGTCCAGGCGTCCGGCGACGAAGGCACGGAATTCGAAGCGATCGTCCTGATAGGCCCGGTAGCCGAACGCCGCACCACGCAGGTAGAAGCGGTCACCGTCATAGGCGACATTGGGCAGCAGGCGCGTCCGGGTGCCCTCGCCGGCGTACTCGCTGTCGCGGTGGACGACCGCCAGGCCGGCGCTCCAGCGCGACGACAGCTGGTCATGCGCCTGTTTGTCGGTGCGTTCGACGACCTGTGCGGCAGCGGAGAGCGGCAACAGCAACAACAATGGCGTACAGGCGCGCAACGCACTCATGGAGACCTCGCAGGTGGGGGACCGGACATCCGGCCCACCCATGCTCCCGTACGCTCTTTAAGAACTCCTTAAATCCTTCAGAGATGGAAGATCCCGCGGCGGACCGCGATGGTGACCGCATGCGTGCGGTCGTTGGCATCCAGCTTGGCGAGGATGTTCTTCATGTGCGCCTTCACCGTTTCCTCCGCGATGCCGAGGTGGTGGGCGATGCGCTTGTTGCCGTTGCCGTCCGCCACCTGCCGGAGCACTTCGATCTCGCGCAGGGTCAACGCGTCATCCGACGCATGTTCGGCGATGCCGGACGCGATCTCGGGCGGGATGCACCGGCGACCTGCATGCACGTTGCGGATCGTGTCCACCAGTTCGCGGCGCAGCATGCTCTTGAGCAGGTATCCCGACGCACCCGCCTTGAACGCGCGCAACGCCTGCGCATCGCCCTGGTACGTGGTCAACACCACGACCCGCGCCTCCGGGAATTCGCGATGGATCGCACCGATGGCTTCCACGCCATCCATTTCCGGCATCTGCAGGTCCATCAACGTCACGTCCGGGCGGCAGTCGCGGAAAACCTGCAGGGCCTCGCGCCCATTGGCGGCCTCCCCCACCAGTTGCATGTCGGATTGCCCCTCGATCACCGCCGCGATGCCTTCACGCAGCAAGGGGTGATCGTCGACGGTGAGGATACGGATGGGCATTCGGACTTCGGCCTGGATGGGCGCCACGCAATCGGCGGCGCAGCGATCCTTGCACGATACGGGCGCAGCCTCCGGACAGGCAACCCGCCCCCCAATCGGGGGATCCACCCGTCGCCCGATCGGGGCTTATGCGCCATGTGCCGCGTGAGGACCATGACGTACAAGCCCTGCGCCATACCCCTGTCCGCAGGCGCCCCCCACCGCCAACACCCGAGGACACTGCCGTGGATGGTTCCCCGTCCCTGTTCCCTCTCGAGTCGACGCTTGCGCATTCCACATCAACCGGGATGTACGCGGACAATGTGCCGGCCCCGAGAGGCCTTGGCGCGCGCGCACTCGCACGTGCGCTTGACCACATCGAACGCCATATCGGCGACAGCCTGACGTTGACCGACATCGCGGCTGCGGCCTGCGTCAGTCGCTTCCACTTCGCCCGACTGTTCCGCGTCAGTACCGGCCAGAGCCCGATGGAATACGTGCTGGCCAAGCGCATCGCCCTGGCCAAGGCGCAACTGGCGCGCGGGCCGCAGAAGATCTCCGCCACGGCCGCCTCGCTGGGCTTCTTCGACCAGAGCCACTTCACCCGTACCTTCCGTCGGATGACGGGCTACTCGCCGCGCGAGTTCCGCCACCTGCACGCGCCGATAACCCGGCACGGGTAACCCTGCCCGGCATCGCGGCGCGATCGCCGCATTCCTCCGTCCTCCACGGGAGCCGCACGATGGCCAAGGTCCTGATCCTCTACTACTCCGCCTACGGGCATATCGAAACCATGGCCCATGCCGTGGCCGAAGGCGTGCGCGCGGGCGGCGCCAGCGCGGACATCAAACGCGTGCCGGAACTGGTGCCCGAGGAGGTCGCGCGAACGTCCCACTACAAGCTCGACCAGCCCGCCCCGGTGGCGACGATCGCGGAACTCGCCGACTACGACGCGATCATCGTCGGCACCGGCACGCGCTTCGGCCGCATGTCCTCGCAGATGGCGAACTTCCTGGACCAGGCCGGCGGCCTGTGGGCCAGGGGGGCGCTGCACGGCAAGGTCGGTGCCGCGTTCACCTCCACCGCCACCCAGCACGGCGGGCAGGAAACCACGCTCTTCTCCATCATCACCAACCTGCTGCATTTCGGCATGGTGATCGTGGGGCTGGACTACGGCTTTGCCGGCCAGATGAAACTGGATGAAGTCACCGGCGGCTCGCCCTACGGCACCACCACCATCGCGGGCGGCGACGGTTCGCGCCAACCCACGCAGAACGAGCTGGACGCCGCGCGCTACCAGGGCCAGCGCGTCGCCGAGACCGCGATCAAGCTGCACGGATGAGGTTCGCGGGCAGCGCGCACGCCGATGCAAGCCAGCGTGCGCGTGCGCGCGCCACAGTGGTGCGATTCCTACCCCATGCCCGGAGCCCGCCATGCCCACCGCCACCCCCGCCGCCGGCAAGACCCTGCTCACGCCTCACGACCACACGCTGATCCTGATCGACCACCAGTCGCAGATGGCGTTCGCCACCCACTCCATCGACGTGGCGATGCTGCGCAACAACGTTGCGCTGGTCGCCAAGGGCGCGGCCGGCTTCGGCGTGTCGACGCTGCTGACCACCGTGGCCGAGAAGTCGTTCTCCGGTCCGCTGTTCCCGGAAATCCCCGAGGCCTTCCCGAATGCGAACGTGCTCGACCGCACCACCATGAACTGTTGGGAAGATACAGCGGTCATCGCGGCGGTGAATGCCTCCGGCAAGGGACGCATCGTGCTCGGCGGCCTGTGGACCAGCGTGTGCATCGTCGGGCCGGCGCTGTCCGCGCTTGACCAGGGCTTCGAGGTCTACGTGATCGCCGATGCCTGCGGTGATGTCACCGCCGAGGCGCACGAGCGCGCCATGCAGCGCATGGTCCAGGCCGGCGTCCGCCCGCTGACCAGCGTGCAGTACCTGCTGGAACTGCAGCGCGATTGGGCACGCAGCGCGACCTACGACCTGACCACCGGCATCGCCAAGCTGCATGGCGGCGGCTATGGCCTCGGCATCCAGTACGCCAAGAGCATGTTCGGGGCGTCCGAAGGCGGCCACTGACGGGACGCCGCGATGACCGCCAACGTCGCGCAACGCGCAGGCCATGAGACTGTCCCGGCCGGTCTGCTGGTGCTGCGCCTGGCCGCCGGCGGTTTCCTCCTGCCGCATGGACTGGGCAAGTTGCTGGGCTGGTTCGGCGGGCCGGGGATCGCCGGGTTCGCAGCCGAACTCCAGCACTTCGGCCTGCCTTCCGCCGCGCCATTGCCTTTGCTGCTTGCCGCACTGCAGACCCTGCTCGGACTGATGGTGCTCGCGGGTGCGTTCACACGCATCGCGGCCTTCGGCTCGGCGGCGTTCCTCGGCGTCACGGTGGCGCTGAACCTGTCGCACGGCTGGTTCTGGATGCACGGCGGCATCGAGTACCCGCTGCTGTGGCTGCTGGTGAACCTCGCGGTGGCATTGACCGGCCCAGGCGCATTGTCTTTCGATGCCCTGCGCACCGCACGATCGGGGTTCGCGCATGGCCGTTGACGATACGCGCCGCCACCTGCTGAAGACTGCGGCGGCGGTTGCCGCGCTGGCTGCACTGCCCCGTGATGCCCGATCCGGAGAACTTCCCGTGGCCGACCTGATCCTGCGCAACGCCCGCATCACCACGCTGGATGCGGCACAGCCTTCCGCCAGCGCGATCGCCTTCGCCGACGGACGCATACTCGCGGTGGGCGACGAGGCCCACGTGATGGCGCACGCCCGCGACACCACGCGCATCATCGATGCCGGCGGACGCCGGCTGATCCCCGGCCTCAACGACAGCCACACGCACCTGATCCGCGGCGGGTTGAACTACACGCTGGAACTGCGCTGGGACGGCGTGCGTTCGCTGGCCGATGCCATGGCGATGCTGAAGACCCAGGTGGATCGCACGCCGGCGCCGCAATGGGTGCGGGTGGTGGGCGGTTTCAGCGCGCACCAGTTCGCCGAAAAGCGCCTGCCCACGCTGGAGGAGATCAACGCGCTGGCGCCGGACACGCCGGTCTTCCTGCTGCACCTGTACGACCGCGCCCTGCTCAACCGCGCCGCGCTGCGTGCGGTGGGCTACACGAAGGACACCCCTGATCCGCCCGGAGGCCAGATCCAGCGCGACAAGGCTGGCAATCCCACCGGGTTGCTGCTGGCCAAGCCGAACGCGTTGATCTTGTACGCGACGCTGGCCATGGGGCCGAAGCTGCCGGCCGAGTACCAGCTGAACTCCACGCGCCACTTCATGCGCGAGTTGAACCGGCTGGGCATCACGTCGGTGATCGATGCGGGTGGCGGCTTCCAGAACTACCCGGAAGACTACGAGATCATCCAGAAGCTGCACGCGGATGACGAACTGACCGTACGCATCGCCTACAACCTGTTCACCCAGAAGAAGGGGCAGGAACTGGCCGACTTCCAACGCTGGTCGGGCATGCTCTCGCCGCGCCAGGGCGATGACATGCTGCGCCACAACGGCGCGGGCGAGATGCTGGTGTTCTCGGCGGCGGACTTCGAGGATTTCCGCGAACCGCGCCCCGAACTGCCGGTCGGCATGGAAGGCGAGCTAGATGACGTGGTGCGCCTGCTTGCGGAAAAGCGCTGGCCTTTCCGCATCCATGCCACCTATGACGAAAGCATCACCCGCGTACTCGACGTCTACGAACGCGTGAACCGTGAAGTGCCGTTCGATGGCCTGCACTGGATCATCGACCACGCCGAGACCATTTCGCCGCGCAACATCGACCGCGTGCGCGCCCTGGGCGGCGGCATCGCCATCCAGCACCGCATGGCGTTCCAGGGCGAGTTCTTCGCCGAGCGCTACGGCAGCGACGCGCTGAAGCACACGCCGCCGGTGCGCCGCATGCTGCAGGCGGGCGTGCCGGTCGGCGCCGGCACCGACGCCACCCGCGTCGCCAGCTACAACCCGTGGGTGGCGCTGTACTGGCTGGTCAGCGGGCGCACGCTCGGCGGACTGCGCATGTACGGCGACGACAACCGGCTGGAACGCGAGGAAGCGCTGGCGCTGTGGACCCGGGGCAGTGCGTGGTTCTCCAGCGAACAGGACCACAAGGGACGACTGGCGCCGGGCCAGTTCGCCGACGTGTCGCTGTTGTCTGCGGATTTTTTCAGCGTGCCCGAGGCCGACATCCCCGACATCACTAGTGTGTTGACGGTAGTGGGCGGCCGCATCGTGCACGGCGACGGACCGTACTCCCCGCTCGCACCTATCTTGCCACCCCCGATGCCGGACTGGTCGCCGGTCAACCGTTTCGGCGGCTACCAGGGCGGCACCCTGGCGCAGGCGACCGCAGCGATATCGCATGCACAGGGCAAGCACTGCCAGGTGCATGAGCACGGCCATGCCGCGCACCACGCCACGCCCGCGCATGACCTGCGGAATTTCTGGGGCGCGATGGGCTGCTCCTGCTTCGCGTTCTGACCGATGGCGACGCCCGCACCCGTCGGACCCTGGTCACCGCTTCAGCAACCGACATTCCGCGCGTTGTGGCTGGCCATCCTGGTCGGCAACATCGGCACGTGGATCCATGATGTCGCCGCCGCCTGGGTCATGGCGGAAACCACCGGTTCGCCGCTGATGGTGGCCGCGGTGCAATCCGCCACCACCCTGCCCGTCGTGCTGCTGGCCATCGTGGCCGGCACGCTGGCCGACATCGTCGACCGGCGGCGCTACCTGATCATCGCGCAGCTGTGGATGCTGCTGGTCGCCAGCACGCTGGCGGTGCTGGCGCACCTGGACATGCTGCGGCCGTGGACGCTGGTGGCGCTGACGTTCGCGCTGGGCATCGGCGCGGCGATGGCGATGCCCGCGCAGCAGGCGACCACACCCGAGCTGGTTCCGCGGCCGATGCTGGGGCCGGCGGTGGCGCTGGGCTCGCTGAGCATGAACATCGCGCGCTCCATCGGACCTGCGCTCGGCGGCCTGATCGTGGCGCAGGCCGGCATCGCGTGGGCGTTCGCGGTGAACGCGTTGAGCTTCCTCTGCGTGGTGGTCGTGCTGTGGCGCTGGCGGCGCTCGCCGGCATCCTCCGCTTTGCCACCGGAAACCTTCGGCGCGGCGCTGCGCGCCGGGCTGCGTTATGCCGGGCAGGCCTCGGTACTGCAGTCGGTACTGGTGAAGGCCGCCTGCTTCTTCGTCTTCGCCAGTGCGTTGACCGCGCTGCTGCCCATCGTGGTGAAGCAGGAGCTGGGTGCCAGTGCGGGCACCTATGGCCTGCTGCTGGGCTGCATCGGCATCGGCGCGATCGCCGGCGCCATGCTGCTGCCGGCCCTGCGCACGCGGTTCGATCCCGACGCGATGGTGCTGGCCGCCACCGGCGTCTACGCAGGCTGCATGGTGGCGCTCGCCCTGCTGCGCAACATCCCCGCGCTGTATGTGGTTTCGCTGCTCAATGGCTTCGCGTGGATCACGGTGCTGTCATCGCTGCAGATCGCCGCGCAGACTTCGGTGCCGGCGTGGGTACGGGCACGTGCGCTCTCGCTGTACATCGTGGTGTTTTCCGCAGGCATGGCGGTCGGCAGCCTGGGCTGGGGCGCGGTCGCGCAGGCCTACGGAACGCCGATGGCGCTGATCGTGGCGGCGATCGGCACGGTGATCGCTGCACTGGCCAGCTGGCGGTTCAAGCTGGGCGAGGCCGCGCGGGTCAACGTCACCCCGTCCGGCCACTGGCCGCAACCGGTGGTCGCGGGTGATGTCGGTGGTGACCGCGGACCGGTGCTGGTGACGGTCGAGTACCGGGTGGATATCGCACGGCGCGAGGAATTCCTGGCCCGCATGCAGCCCTTGGGGCATGCGCGCCGTCGCAACGGCGCCGTGCAATGGGGCGTGGCCGAAGACAGCACGCAGCCCGGCACCTACCTGGAATACTTCGTCGACTGTTCCTGGCACGAGCACCTGCGTCAGCACGAACGCGTCACCGAAGACGAGCGCGCGCTGCAGGACGCGATCAAGGCCCTGCTGCAGGACCCGATGCACGCACCCGTCGTGCGGCATTTCATCGGCGGTGCGCCGGGCAGTCCCGTGCCGGTGCCATCGCAGGCGCCCGGAGGCATGGCATGAACCTGAAATTCCTCGCCGGCGTGCTGCTGGGCTTCGCGATAGGTTTCGGCTGTCGCTGGATGGGCATCCCGGTGCCGGCGCCGCCGGTGCTGGTGGGCGCGCTGCTGGTGGTGGCGATGACGCTGGGGTATGTCGTCGCCGACCGTTTCATGGCGCGCCGCGAAGCACGCCACGTCGCCCACTGCGGCGGACCGACCGGCGAAACAAGACAGGGAGGACGCCCATGATGCTGACGGTGCTCGGCCTGGTGCTCGCGCTGGCCATCGGCATGGGCTGCCGCCTGCTGGACGTGCCGCTGCCCGCGCCGCCCCGGCTGCAGGGCGCGCTGCTGGTAGTCGCCATGACGGCAGGCTTCCTGGTCGCCGAGCGCATGCTCACCTGATCCACCGCGTCCCGAGAACGGAAAAGGGTGCGCATCCGCGCACCCTTTCTGTCGATGCAAGCGCCGCAGCGCCGCCTGCCTACTTCAACGGCGGCAGGTCGAATACCAGCACTTCCGCCCCGATGCCCTGGCCCACGCTGACCAGCGGCTCGCCTTCGTAAAGCAACGCATCGCCCGCCGACAGGGTACGGCCATTGACGGTCACTTCGCCGCGCGCCACGTGCACGTAACCCAGGCGACCTTCGGCCAGGCGCAGTTCCGCCGCTTCATCCCCGTCGAACAGCCCGGCGTACAGGCGCGCATCCTGATGGATGGAGATCGAACCATCGGCGCCGTCCGGGCTGACCACCAGCCGCAGGCGGCCCTGCTTCTCTTCGGCGGCGAAGCGCTTCTCTTCGTACGAGGGCGCCACGCCCTGCTTGTCGGGGATGATCCAGATCTGCAGGAAATGCGTGGTACCGGTTTCGCTGTAGTTGAACTCCGAATGCTGCACGCCGGTGCCGGCGCTCATGCGCTGCACGTCGCCCGGCACGATGCTGGAGCTGGTACCCATCGAGTCTTTGTGGCCCAGCGCACCTTCCAGCACGTAGCTGATGATTTCCATGTCGCGGTGGCCGTGTTCGCCGAAGCCGCGGCCGGCGGCCACGCGATCCTCGTTGATCACGCGCAGCGGACCCCAGTGGACGTGCTTGTCGTCGAAATAGCTCGCGAAGGAGAAGCTGTGCCACGAGTCCAGCCAGCCGTGGTTGGCGTGGCCGCGAGCGGTGGCGGGGCGCAAGGTGATCATGGCGGTACTCCGGTGTGTGGTGAGGCGTGCAGCATGATCCTCGACACGAATGGGATAAAGCCAACAAAAACCAATAGGTCGTTCCATTAATGGAAATATAGGCCAGGCAACCTGCGTAGCGCCAAGCCTGCTGGAACGATCAGACAGGAAGCGCCGCAGCCCTGGCCGTCGCGCACGCGGACATTCCATGCGTGCCACGCCCCGATCCGCGCGCAAGCGCACGGGGGCTGCCGAGAAACATTTCCATCCTGGATGACGCGGTGATTTAAACTTGCATGGTTTCCTTCGCTGCACATCCAACCTCATGCCCTTCGTCGTCACCGAAAACTGCATCAAGTGCAAGTACACCGACTGCGTGGAAGTCTGCCCTGTGGACTGCTTCCATGAAGGCCCCAACTTCCTGGTGATCGACCCGGACGAATGCATCGACTGCACGCTGTGCGAACCCGAGTGCCCGATCAATGCCATCTACCCGGAAGACGACGTGCCGGCTGGCCAGGAAGGCTACGTCGCGCTCAACGCCGAACTCTCCCGGGCATGGCCGGTGATCACCACGCGCAAGGATCCGCTGCCGGACGCGAAGGAATGGGAAGGCAAGCCGGACAAGCTGCCGCTGCTGGAGCGTTGACGGGCGCGCACTGCCGCACCATGCACATAAAAAAAGGCGCCGCGAGGCGCCTTTTTTCGTCATCCCGGCGAACGCCGGAATCCATGTCGCCTTTGCCGTGGCAGTCGGAGTGCACTCGCAGGATCAAGATGGGTCCCAGCGTGCGCTGGGACGACGGCAAACACCACTATCTCCGCCGCAGCGGGCTGCCCATCGGCCAGCTTGACCTCCAGCGCGGCGAGCAGCTCGACTGTCATCGGCAAGTTGGCGGGCCCGCCGCAAGCACATGGAAAAGGCGCCGTGAGGCGCCTTTTCGTCATCCTGGCGAACGCCGGGATCCATGTTGCCTTTGTCGTGGCAGTCGGAGTGCACACGCAGGATCAAGATGGATCCCAGCGTGCGTAAACGGGACGACGGCAGCACATCCTTCACCCCGCCGCAGCGGATTGATCACCCGCCCAGCTTGGCCTTCAGCGCCGCCAGCAGCTTGGTTGCGGCCGGCGACGTGGCTGGCAGGCCGCGCGGATCGACTGCCGTCACGTAGGCGCCGGCTTCGACGCCCGACACACGGACGAGGAAGCTGGCTCCCTCGTAGCTGACGTCGTAGGTGCCCAGCAGCTGGGCCCGGCTGGCGATGGTGACGCCCTCCACGCCGGCGAGCGCTTCGCCCACGCGGGTGAACGCTTCGTCACGGGTACCGGCGACGGTGAAACCACCCGCGGCTGCGGGTGCTGCGGCCGCCGTGGCCTGGCTGGCGGCAGGTATCTGCATGGCGCCACTGGTGTTGGGCAGGTTGAGGTCCGGCGGCACTTCCAGCGGACGCGTTTCAGGCGCCAGCGCGTAGTCGCCCTTCGCGCCCTTCTTGAACCAGGAGCAGCCGGCGACGGAAACGACCAGCAGCACCAGGGCAAGCGGACGCACGAGGGAAGACGAAAGACGCATGAGGATCTCCTGGGTTCAGGCCGCGAGGATGTCGCGGTTGGATTGTGCTTCCAGCGCCTGCGCCATGGCGGCGAGACGATCGGCAGTATCGGTATGGATGGAGGACAGCGAAAGCAGCGGCAGGCGCAGGCCATCGCCGAAGCCTGCGCGCTGCAGCAGCGCCTTCACCGGGATGGGGTTGGATTCCACGCCGAGGAAGGCATAGATCTCCTGCAATTGGGCATCCAGTCCGGCGACTGCGGCCACCTCGCCCGAACGGGCGAGGTCGCACAGGCGGCGGAAGGTGCGCGGCAGGGCATTCGAGCCCACCGAGATGAGGCCATCGGCACCGGCCAGCATGGCGCGGGAGGCCGTCGGGTCGTCGCCGCTCAGGACCGCGAAGCCTTCCTTCCGCAGCGCCAGCAGGGCCGCCATGCGTTCGGGTTCGGCGCGCGCTTCCTTGATGCCCACGATGTTCGGATGATCGACGAGCTCGGCCACCGTTTCCGGCAACAGATCGCATCCGGTGCGGCCGGGCACGTTGTAGAGCACCACGGGCAATCCGCCCTGGTCGGCCACCGCCCGGTAATGCGCCACCAGCCCGGCCTGCGTCGGGCGCACGTAGGGCGGCGTGACGACCAGCGCGAGCTGCGCACCCGCTGCTGCTGCGCGTCGCGTGGCGGCAATGGTCTTGGCGGTATTCATCTGGCCGGTGCCGGCCAGCAGGGGAATGCGCCCGCGCACGTCCTCCACCGCGATGCGCAGCAGTGTGTCGTATTCGTCGTCGGAGAGCGCAGCCGCTTCACCGGTCGATCCCGCCACCACCACGCCCTGCGTGCCTCCGTCCAGTTGCTGTTTGAGCAGCGAACGCCAGGCTTCCAGGTCGAGTTCGCCCGACGCCAGGAACGGCGTGGCCAGTGCGGTGATGCTGCCGGAAAGATGCAAGGGATGGCTCTCGGTGGGGTGTCCGGCGTCCGGAGGCGCCCATAAGCGCAGTTGGCCGGTTCGCCTGCAATGTCGGCCGCATGTTACTTGCGGGCTCAAAGGGCGGGCAAGTATGCTGCCTGCGTCGCCGGGACGCTGCCCGGCCGCCATTCAGCCTGACCGCAACGCCGGAAGCTCTCTTGACCGATTCCACGCCCCGGCCTTCGCCGACCGAAAACCACCTCCTGATCACCGCCTATACGACGCATCCGGAGTCGCCGCTTCTGTCGGTGACGCGCCGCATCGCCGACAGCGGCTGCAATCTGGTGGATGCCCGGCTGTCCACGGTGGGGCGCGACGTCTCCGTCACGGCGCTGGCGACGGGTTCGTGGGACGCGGTGGCGAAGCTGGAAACCATGCTCACGCGGCTCGAGCGCGACGAGGGCCTGAAGCTGGTGTTCTACCGCACCGGTCCCAAGGTGGTGCAGTCCAACCTGCTGCCCTACATCGTGGAAGTGGTGGCCGCGGACAAACCGGGCATCCTGTTCCAGCTGGCCGACTTCTTCGACCGCCAGGGCATCACCATCGAAAACCTGCAGAGCACGCGCTACCGCGCCATGCAGACCGGTGCGGAGATGTTCTCGGCGCAGGTGACCATCGGCGTGCCGGCCAACATGCACATCGCCGCGCTGCGCGACGACTTCCTTGAATTCTGCGACCATCTGAACCTGGACGCGATCATGGATCCGATGAAGTTCTGACGATGACGGCGAAAAGCGCGAACGCCCTGCCCAAATCGACACTGAAACTGCCGCTGGCCTTGTCCGGCGGCGAGACCACCACCCTCGCCGACCATGCCGGCCACTGGCTGGTGCTGTACTTCTACCCGAAGGACAGCACGCCCGGGTGCACCACCGAGGGCCTGGACTTCAATGCGCTGCTGCCGGAGTTCCGGAAACTGGATGCCACCGTGCTGGGCGTCTCGCGCGACTCGGTGAAGTCGCACGACAACTTCTGCGCAAAGCAAGGGTTCAAGTTCCCGCTGGTGAGCGATGCCGACGAAGCCCTGTGCAGGGCCTTCGACGTGATCCACGAAAAGAACATGTACGGCCGCAAGGTGCTGGGCGTGGTGCGCAGCACGTTCCTGATCTCGCCCGACGGCCGCATTGCACAGGAATGGCGCGGCGTGAAGGTTCCCGGCCATGCCGACGCCGTGCTGGACGCCCTGAAGGCCCACCAGGCCCAGTGACCGAATTCCCCTCCACCCCATCCACCATCCCGCGCCGCGGCGGGTCATGGTGGTTCGCTGCTGTCCGCGGAAAAGTCGCCCGTGTTCACACATCTTCCTCGATGAGGTTGCCCGAATGACCCGTAGCAAGCGTATCTATGTGTTGGACACCAACGTGCTGATGCACGACCCCACCGCGCTGTTCAAGTTCGAGGAACACGACGTCTACCTGCCGATGCAGGTGATCGAGGAACTGGACAACGGCAAGAAGGGCACGTCGGAAGCGAGCCGCAATGCGCGGCAGGTCAGCCGCTTCCTCAATGAACTGGTCGAGACCTCCGGCCTGGACAACGTGGCCGCCGGCATTCCGCTGATCCAGCCGAACAGCCTGCAACTGCGAGGCTCGCAGAGCGCGGGCCTGCTCCGCTTCCAGACCAGCCATTTCGACGCCGGCAAGAGCTTCGGCGCGGTCATCCCCGACAACGCCATCCTCGGCGCCATCCTCGCGCTGAAGGAGAGCGAGCCGGAGATCCCGGTGGTGTTCGTCTCCAAGGACATCAACCTGCGCATCAAGGCGGCGATCGCGGGCATCGTGTCGGAAGACTACGAGAACGACCGCGCGCTGGACGATTTCAGCCTGCTGTACACCGGCGCGGATCCGCTGCCGGAGGACTTCTGGCAGCGCCACGGCAAGGACCTGCGCTCCTGGACCGACAAGGGACGCACGTATTACGAAGTCACCATGACCGAGGGCGCAGGCTGGTACCCGAACCAGTACCTCTACCTGCCCGGTGATGACGAATCGGAGTTCCGCGTCAGCCGGGTGGAAGGCGACAAAGCGACGCTGCAGATCGTCGACGACTTCCGCCACAGCCAGCACGCGGTATGGGGCATCAATGCGCGCAACCGCGAGCAGAACTTCGCCCTCAACGCGCTGATGGATCCGGAAGTCGACTTCGTCACCCTGCTCGGCACCGCCGGCACCGGCAAGACGCTGCTGGCACTGGCGGCCGGCCTGGCGCAGACGATGGACCAGCAGCGCTACCGCGAGATCATCATGACCCGCGCCACGGTCAGCGTGGGCGAGGACATCGGCTTCCTCCCCGGCACGGAAGAAGAAAAGATGACCCCGTGGATGGGCGCGCTGACCGACAACCTGGAAGTACTGACGCACAACCAGGAAGGCGGTGCGTGGGGGCGTGCGGCGACCAACGACCTGCTCGCCTCGCGCATCAAGATCCGCTCGATGAACTTCATGCGCGGGCGCACGTTCCTGTCGCGCTACCTGATCCTCGATGAGGCGCAGAACCTCACGCCCAAGCAGATGAAGACGCTGATCACCCGCGCCGGCCCGGGCACCAAGATCGTGTGCCTCGGCAACGTGGAGCAGATCGACACGCCGTACCTTACCGAGACGACATCCGGCCTGACCTACGCGGTGGACCGCTTCAAGAACTGGGCGCACAGCGCGCACATCACGCTGCGGCGTGGCGAGCGGTCGCGTCTGGCGGATTACGCGTCGGAAGTGCTGTAACGGCGTACGGCCGCTGCGCTCACTGGTCAGCGCAGCGGCCACACGCGAACCCGCCATGCACGATCCCTACGCCCCGACACACTACGCCTCGGATCCCGTCCGGCCGGACGCGGAGGCTACGGCACCGCACGGCATGCAATGGCGGCGCATCGTGCTTGCCAGCGCAGCGATTTTCCTGGCGATCGCAGTGTCGGCCGCCGTTTCCGCATTCTCCCTGTCGATGCTTGCACTACGCTTCGCAGACGGCCGGTGGCAGGACGTGGCGGACATCTCTTACATCGTCCAGAGCACGATCTTCGTTCTCGTCGCCTCGGCAGGCTACGGGTGGTTTGCCGCAGGCGTCAGGTATCGACGCCTCCTGCATGTATTGATCGCCTGGAGCCTGGTCCAGTTGGCTGCGCTCGCCGTTCTGCTTGTCGTTCGACCGGGTGGCCTCGGTCCTCCCGCTTGGCAGCCCTGGCTGCTGGAACTGCTGCCTGCGTTCGCCGGTTGGGCGCTGACGGGTCTGTGGCCGGGACGCGGCCGCCGCGCCACGCGCGTGGCGGGGTAACCCGGTCATGGGTCTGCACCTTCCCCGCTGGGTCTGGATCGGCGCCGTCCTGCTGGCGTGCGTGGCGGGGATGGTCAATGTCATCGGCTACCTCGGCTTCGAACACCAAGCCGTGAGCCACCTGACCGGCACCACCAGCCTGCTGGGCGCGGCGATCGCGCATGGCGACCTCCGTTCCGTGATCCACCTGTGGGGCGTGCTGATCGCGTTCTGCGCAGGCGCGATGCTGAGCGGCCTGATCATCCAGGACCAGACGCTGAAACTGGGGCGTCGCTACGGCGTGGTACTGGCCCTGGAAGCGGTCGTGCTGCTCGCCGCGATTCCGCTGTTCAAGCAGGAACAGATCTGGGGCGCCCTGCTCGCCGCCATGGCGTGCGGACTGCAGAACGCGATGGTCACCACCTACAGCGGTGCCGCCGTCCGCACCACGCACCTCAGCGGCATGTTCACCGATCTCGGCATCGGACTGGGTCACCTGCTGCGCGGCATGCCGCTGCCGGTGCGCCGGCTGACCCTCAGCGGCCTGATCATCAGCGGTTTCCTCGCCGGAGGCGTGCTTGGCGCGTGGCTGTACCTGCGCCTGGCCTACGACGCGCTGCTGGTGCCCGCGATGCTCACCGGGCTCACGGGTATCGCGCACGTCGTATATCTGCATCGACGTTTCGTCGATACGGGCACGGAGCCGGTGGATCACGGCGTCGAACGCGGACCACCGGATTGATCCGTCCTTTCCCGGGTCTCAGTGCCTGAATCGCTCGCGTAGCCGGATCAGCGGCTTCTCCACCGCGAAATAGCTGGCGCAGGCCGCCAGGAAAGGCAGGACGATCGCCAACGGCAGCATCTCGCGGGCGAGCGGGACATTCCTGCCCAGGAAGATCTGTTGCCACAGATAGAGCGAGTAGCTGATCGTACCTATGAACACGGCCACCTGGCTGTTCAGCACGCGGTCGATTCCGGCATTGACCCGGAACACGACACCGAGCAGGCAGACCGCGATGGCGATGTTGACCAGCGTCGCACCCACCGGCAGGTAGAACGACGGCCACTCGGAGAACGACGCCGCCACCACGGCAACCAGCGCCGCGAGCGGATAGGCTGCCGCCGGAATCGCGCCCGCCAACCGCTCCTTGCCGAACCGGTGCACCAGCAGCGCTGTCAGGCAACCCGTGGCCAGTGAATCCGCCACGTACTGGAACTCTTCGTCGATCCCGATGCGCGCCTGCGGCCACCCCATCCACGCGACCACACGCACCAGCGGTGCCAGCGCGATGATGACCCCCACCACGACGGCGGCGCGCTTGCCCGACCACAGGAACAGCAAGGGCCAGAGCAGGTAGAACTGCTCCTCCACCGCCAGCGACCACAGGTGCCCCAGCGCCCATCCACGGTCGTGGTGGTAATCCATCGTATAGGTCAACGCATGCAGCACGTCCCCGGGCTTCAGCGTCGCCCAGCCGATGGACGCCACCACGACCGCGCACGCAATGTACAGATAGGCCGCGGGGAAGATCCGGATCGTCCTGCGCAGGTAGAAGTCGCGCAACGAAACACGCCCCCGCCGGCTGCGCTCGTCGATCAGCAGCGTGGTGATCAGGAAGCCGGAGAGCACGAAGAAGATCGCCACGCCGAAGCGTGCGATGTCGAGCACGAGCAGGTTCCTGATCACCACCGGGAACTGGGGAAGGCCGGCGGCGTGTCCCAGCAGAACCATGAGCACGGCGATCGCGCGCACGCCATCGAGCCCTGAAAGCCGTTTTCCCACGCCATCCCCTGTCGCCGTTCCCGGCACGCCTTGCGATACCCCCTAGACGCAGGATGCGCGCCAACGGGGCCATCCGGCGCGAGGCTGACGGCATAATGACCGCATGCGCTCACCTTCCACTGTCTCCGCCCTGACCATCGCCGGTTCCGATTCCGGTGGCGGCGCCGGCATCCAGGCCGACCTCAAGACCTTCGCGGCGCACCGCGTGCACGGCCTCTCCGCAATCGCGGCGCTGACCGCGCAGCACACCCGGGGCGTGACCGCAGTGAACGTGCCGCCGATGGAATTCCTGCGCGCGCAGCTGGATGCGTGCTTCGAGGACTTCGATATCCGCGCGGTCAAGCTGGGGATGCTGGCCACCGCCGAGGTGATCGGCACCGTGGTCGAAGCACTCGTCCGGCACCGCCCCGGCACGGTTGTCGTCGACCCGGTGATGGTCGCCACCAGTGGCGCGAGGTTGCTGGAGAACAGCGCGCTGGACGCGATGCGCCGCCAGTTGCTGCCGCTGGCCGACGTGCTGACACCCAATCTGCCCGAAGCCGAACTGTTGCTGGGGCGCACGATCCCCGATGTGCAGGCAATGCGCGACGCGGCGCGGGACCTGCTGGCGCTGGGCGCGCATGCCGTGTTCCTCAAGGGCGGCCATCTGCCCGGCGACGGGGACGTCGTCGACCTGTATGCGGATGCGGAAGGCGTGGCGGAAACGGCACATCCGCGCCTCGCACTTGAAGCCCATGGCACCGGCTGCACGCTGGCGTCCGCCATCGCGGCCCGCCGGGCGCAGGGCATGGCGATGAAGGAGGCCTGCCTCGCCGCATCCGACTACGTGCACGCCGGGCTTCGGGGCGGCTACCGCCCGGGACGCAGCGACATCCTCGTGCTGGACCATTTCGGCGCCGCGCCCGTCTGATGGACGACATCCACATGCCCACGATTTCAGCGCAGGACATCCCGCTGACCACGCCCGACGGCCATGCGTACACGTTGATGGCGCGCATCCCCGCACAGGCGAACTCCGCCGTGCTGTGGGTCCCCGCCCTCGGCGTGGCGGCGCGGCATTACATGCCGTTCGCGGAGGGCCTGGCCGCACGCGGCATGGCAGTGTTCGTGCACGAATGGCGCGGCAACGGCAGCAGCTCGCTGCGCGCGGACCGTCGCCACGACTGGGGCTACCGAGAGCTGCTGGGCATGGACCTGCCGACGAGTCATGCGGAACTTCGCCGGCAGGCACCCGATATGCCGCATGTGATCGGCGGGCACAGCCTGGGTGGGCAACTCGCGGCCTGCCATCTGGGCCAGCATCCCGACGCATTCGCAGGGCTGTGGCTGGTCGGCAGCGGCACGCCTTACTGGCGTGCGTTCCCCGCGCCTCGCGGCTACGCACTGCCGTTCTTCTACCAGTTCGCGCCCTGGCTGGCACGCGCATGCGGTGCGCTGCCCGGTCGTCGCCTGGGATTTGGCGGCGACGAAGCACGCAGCCTGATCCGCGACTGGGCACGCGTGGGCCTGAGCGGCCGCTATCGCGCCGCCGGCTTGCCGGCGGATCTGGAAGCCGGCATGCGCCGGGTCCAGGCACCACTCCATGGCGTGCTCTTCGACGACGACTGGCTGGCGCCGGAAAGCTCGCTGCGCGCGCTGGCGGCCAAGATGCCCGGAAGCCCGACCCGCGTCACCACGCTGCACCACGCGGCGCTGGGCACGCATGCGGATCACTTCGCCTGGATGAAACAACCCGCCGCCGTGATCGACGCCCTGCTGTCCTGATCGCGGATCAGCAGCCCACGACGATGCTGTCGCGTCCCTGCGCCTTGGCACGGTAGAGCGCACTGTCCGCGCTGTTGATCCAGTCCGATACCGATGCGATGCCGGGATGCGCTTCGGACAGGCCGATGCTGACGGTGCAGCGCAGGCCGCGTGCGGAAAAGGCACAGGCGGCCACCTGCCGCCGCAGCCGCTCCGCCGCCACGATCGCTTCTTCCCAGCGCGTATCGGGCATGACGACGCCGAACTCGTCGCCGCCATACCGGCCACCCGTGTCCACATCGCGCAGACAGGCCTTCAACAATCGCGCGAACTCTTCCACCACTTCATCCCCGACCGTGTGGCCGTAGCCGTCGTTGATGTCCTTGAAGCGGTCGATGTCGATCAGCACCAGCACCGCCGTCCGGCCCGAGCGCTGGAAGCGCTTGAGCTCGGTGGTGGCGGCATGCAGCCATTGCTGCCGGTTCATCAGCCCGGTGGCGGCATCGAAGCGCGCCATCTTCTCCAGCAGGTCCTTCTGTTGCCGCGCCTTGCGCGACAGCGAATGGGTGGCAACGCCGATCGCCATCGGATAGATGGCCAGGAACGGCAGGCAGGCCAGGACCACGGGGTAGCTGGTGTAGGGATCGAAGGCGAAACCCCACGCTGCGCTGGCCGCCAGGCAGGTCAGCATCATCGTGCCCAGCGTGCGGATGCCGAAGCGTCCACCGCCGATGATCACCTTGTCCATCGTCAGCATCACCGCCAGCAGCACGCTGGGCAGCGCATCGAAGTGCATGGCGGCGATCCAGAAGCCGCCCATCGCCGCATCGAAGGTCAGGTTCTGGAATTCGGCCTGAATGGGTTCATCGCGGCTCAGTTTCACCCGCAGGTAGGCCAGGTGCGGCCACAGGAAGCCATTGGCGACCAGCAGCGCCCACAGGGCGGGCGACGCCGAATGTTCGTAAAGCACGGCCGCCACGCATATCGCGCCCAGCCCCAGCCCCAGCGCGCGCATGCGGTACATGCGCAAGCCATAGCGTGAGCGGTTCTGTTCCGCCATGTCGCGTGCAGCGTCGGAGGACAAGCGGATCCAGGCGGTGGGAATTGAGCGGATTCTCGGCCAATCACGCGGGCGGTACCAGCCCGCGACACGACGCCGCGCCCCCGCTTATGCCAACCGGGTCACGTTCGGCGCATCGATCACGCCGCCGGGTAGCCCTGGGGATTCCGGGATTGCCAGCGCCACGCATCGCGGCACATCGCTTCCACCCCCAGCTCGGCCTGCCAGCCGAGCGCCTGCCGGGCCAACGAGGGATCCGCGTACACCTCCGCCACGTCGCCGGGGCGCCGCGCGACCACTTCGTAGGGAATGTCCCGCGCGGCCGCCTCCGCGAATGCCTTCACCAGCTGCAGCACGCTGACCCCCTGGCCCGTGCCCAGGTTGACGGTCAGGTTGCGTTGCTCGCGGGCAAGGAAATCCAGCGCATCGGCATGCGCGCGCGCCAGGTCCATCACGTGGATGTAGTCGCGCACGCCGGTGCCGTCCAGGGTTGGCCAGTCACCGCCGAACACGCTCAGCCGGTCGCGGCGCCCCACCGCCACCTGGCAGATGTACGGCATCAGGTTGTTGGGAATGCCGGTGGGATCTTCGCCGATGAGCCCCGATGCATGCGCGCCCACCGGGTTGAAGTAGCGCAGGTTCGCGGCATGGAATCCCGCATCGCTGCGGCACAGGTCGCCGATGAGCTCTTCCATCACCAGCTTGGTGCGGCCATAGGGATTGGTGACCTGGAGGCTCGCATCTTCGCGCACGGGTACGCTGGCGGGGTCTCCGTAGACCGTGGCGGAGGAACTGAATACCAGCCGCCGGACGCCGGCCGCCTGCATGCCGTGCAACAGGTTGAGCGTGCCACCGATGTTGTTGTGGAAATAGTCCAGCGGACGCTCGCAGGATTCGCCCACCGATTTCAGCGCAGCGAAATGCACGACCGCATCGAACGGCTGGCGTTCGAAGAACCGCGAGACGGCCTCGCGTTCGCGCAGGTCCAGCGGCTGGAAAGGCACCGGGTGGCCGGTGATCTGCTGCAGCCGGGTCAGCACGCCCGGCGAGCTGTTGCTGAAATTGTCGGCCACCACCACATCGTGGCCGCGTTCCACCAGCACCACGTAGGTGTGCGCGCCGATGTAGCCGGCGCCGCCGCACAACAGGATCCGCATCTCGACTCCCCCGGTCGCAGGTCGCGCCATCTTCCCGATGGACGATTGCCCCTTGTTACGCAGGCAGCGGCACATTCAGGCCAATCCTGGCGCGTGTCCTCCCGGGCGTGCTTTGGACGTTGATCGACTCGACACCAGGCCGGGAACCGGGCGAACGCGCCCACCGCGCCACCGTATAGACTTCTCGACAGACGCGACACACAGGGGATCTCCACATCGATGAACGCACCACTGCCTACCCTGGACCAGGCCAGGATCGCCGTGATTGGACTGGGGTATGTCGGCCTTCCGCTGGCCGTCGCCTTCGGCCGCAGGTTTCCCACCCTCGGGTTCGACATCAACGGCAAGCGCGTGGCCGAACTGCGCGGGCATCATGACCACACGCTGGAAGTGACCGCCGAGGAACTGCGCGACACGCCGCAGCTCGACTTCAGCGACGATCCGGCCGCGCTGGCGGGCTGCAACGTATTCATCGTCACCGTCCCCACGCCGATCGACGACTACAAGCGCCCCGACCTGCATCCGCTGGAATCCGCCAGCCGCGCCGTCGGCCGCGCCATCGGCAAGGGCGCGGTCGCCATCTACGAATCCACCGTCTATCCCGGTGCGACCGAGGAAGTCTGCGTGCCGATCATCGAGCGCGAATCCGGGCTTGTCTTCAACCGGGATTTCTACGCCGGCTACAGCCCCGAGCGCATCAATCCCGGCGACAAGCAGCACCGGCTGGAGACGATCATGAAGGTCACCTCCGGTTCCAGCCCCGAGGTGGCCGACTTCGTGGACGCGCTGTACGGCAGCATCATCACGGCCGGCACCCACAAAGCCAGCAGCATCCGCGTGGCGGAAGCCGCCAAGGTCATCGAGAACACCCAGCGCGACGTCAACATCGCGCTGATCAACGAACTGGCCCTGATCTTCCACCGCCTGGGCATCGACACCCACGAAGTGCTGGAAGCCGCCGGCACCAAGTGGAACTTCCTGCCATTCCGCCCCGGCCTGGTCGGCGGCCACTGCATCGGCGTGGATCCGTACTACCTGACCCACAAGGCGCAACAGATCGGTTACCACCCGGACGTGATCCTGGCCGGACGACGCATCAACGACGGCATGGGCAGCCATGTCGCCCGCCGCGTGGCCAAGCTGATGGCCAAGCGCAACCTGCCCACGGCCGGCGCCAGGGTGCTGGTGCTGGGCCTGGCCTTCAAGGAAAACTGCCCCGACGTGCGCAATACGCGGGTGGTGGACATCGTGTCCGAACTGCGCAGCTACAACACCCACGTCGACGTGCACGATCCCTGGGTCAATGCGGACGAAGCGCGGCACGAATACGGCCTGGAACTGGTGGCGGAGCCACAGGCCGGCCAGTACGATGCCATCATCCTGGCGGTCGCGCACCGGGAGTTCACCGAACGGGGCGCCGAAGGTGTCCGCGCACTCGGCAAGCCCGGCGCCGTGCTCTTCGACGTGAAGCGGGCCCTGCCCCGCCACGCCGTCGACGACTGCCTGTAAGCGACCCGATTCCACGAGATCCTGTTGATGCGCGTACTGGTCACCGGCGCTGCCGGCTTCATCGGCTCCCACCTCAGCCATCGCCTGCTCGATCGCGGCGACGAGGTGCTGGGGTATGACAACCTCAATGCCTACTACGACCCCACATTGAAGGAGGCCCGCCTGGCCCGGCTCCTGCCGAAGGCGGGCTTCCATTTCGTGCGCGGCTCGCTGGAAGACCGCACGGCACTGGAAGCGGCTTTCGATGCGTTCAAGCCGCAGCGCGTGGTCAACCTGGCCGCCCAGGCCGGCGTGCGCTACTCGCTCGAGAACCCGCACGCCTACATCGACAGCAACATCGTCGGCTTCACCAACATCCTGGAAGCCTGCCGGCACCGCGGCATCGAGCATCTCGTCTACGCATCGTCCAGTTCGGTCTATGGCGCGAACCGGAAACTGCCGTTCGCGGTGGAGGACAGCGTCGACCATCCGGTCAGCCTGTACGCGGCCACCAAGAAGGCCAACGAACTGATGGCGCACACCTACAGCCACCTGTTCGGCATGCCCACCACCGGACTGCGCTTCTTCACCGTGTACGGCCCGTGGGGCCGGCCGGACATGGCGCTGTTCCTGTTCACGAAGAACATCCTCGAGGGCAAGCCCATCGATGTGTTCAACCACGGCCACCACAGCCGCGACTTCACCTTCGTCGACGACATCGTGGAAGGCGTGATCCGTACGCTGGACACCGTGCCCGGCCCGGATCCGGCGTACGACCCGCTGCTGCCGAACCCGGGATCGTCCAGCGCCCCGTACCGCGTCTACAACATCGGCAACCACCAGCCCGTGCAGTTGCTACGCTACATCGAGGTGCTGGAGGACTGCCTGGGCCGCAAGGCGGAGAAGCGACTGCTGCCGATGCAACCCGGCGACGTGCCCGACACCGAAGCCGACGTGGAAGCCCTGCGCCGCGATACCGGCTATTCGCCGACGACGCCCATCGAGACCGGCGTGCGCCGGTTCGTGGAATGGTACCGGACGTTCTACGCCGAGTAAGCCCGATCAGGAGCGCCGGCAAGGCGCTCCGCAGTGGCCGGATTCCCCTGTCGCCGCCGTTGTTACCGGCATCAGCAACTCCAGGGGATCCTCCGATGAAACGCCTCTTTGCCGGCCTTGCCGCCACCCTCCTTTCCGTGCTGCTGGCGTCGTGCGCCACATCCTCCGGCAGCGAGACGCCACCGCCTGCGACAAGCACGCTGGGTACCGATGCGTACCACATCGGCGTGGACGACATCGTGCAGGTCTCCGTGTGGCGCAACCCGGAACTCGGCATCACCGTGCCGGTGCGTCCCGACGGCATGATTTCGGTGCCGTTGGTGGGCGACGTGCCGGCCGGCGGCCGCACCCCGGGGGACGTCGCGAAAGACATCCAGGAACGCCTGGCGACCTACGTGCGCGATCCGCAGGTGGCCGTGATCCTGACCGACCTGCGCAGCCACGAGTATCTGTCCCGGGTGCGCGTCACCGGTGCCGTCCGCCAGCCCGTGTCGCTGCCCTACCGCCCCGGCATGACGGTGCTGGATGCCGTGCTCGCCGCCGGTGGCATCACTGAGTTCGCGGCCGCCGACAGGTCCGACCTGCACCGCAAGGGCGCCGAGCAGACCCAGACCTATGCGGTCCGGCTTGACCGCATCCTCAACCGCGGCGACCTGAGCACCAACTACACGGTGTCGCCCGGCGACGTCATCACCGTTCCCGAGCGCACGTTCTGATGAGCCAGAGCAATCTTCCCGCGCGGCGCGGATACGCTGCGCCGGCCGCGCCTGCGGGCGCGCTGTCGCCCAACGAACTGGCCCCGATCCTGCTGCGCGAAGCACGTCGCCACCGCGTGGCGCTGGTCGGCATCTTCGCCGGCGTCGCCCTGCTGACGCTGGTGGTCGGATTGCTGGTGCTGCCGAAGAACTACACCGCCTCGACGACGATCCTGGCGCAGGAAAGCGACATCATCCAGCCGCTGCTGGAAGGCCGCGCGGTGGCGACCGGCGTCGTGGACCGTGCCGGCATGGCCCGGCAGGTGATCTACAGCCAGCGGGTCCTGCAGGATGCGCTGAAAACCGGCGGCTGGCTGGAAAACGTGCCCAACGCCGTCCAGCAGGACCGCCTGATGGAGCAGATCAAGGGCCGCATCGCGATCACCAGCCCGCGCCCCAACCTGATCCAGATCACCTACCGCGACAGCGATGCCAAGCGCACCTACGAGGTGACGGAGCGCCTGAGCGACATGTTCATCAAGGAGAGCCTGGCGGCGAAGGAGCGCGAAAGCCGCGAGGCCTACGAGTTCATCAACAAGCAGGTGCAGGACTACCACGCCAAGCTGCTTGAGGCCGAAGAGCGCCTGCGTGCATACCGCTCGGCCAACACCGACGCCCAGCCCGGCAGTGCGACCGATGCCAACACGCGCATCAGCTCGCTGCGCACCACGGTCGAACAGACCCGCATGGCACTGCTCGAACAGCGCTCGCGCGAAGGCGCGATCGCCTCGCAGCTCTCCGGCGAATCGGCGGTCACCGCCGTGCAGACGCGCGAAAGCCTGTACCGCGGGCAATTGCTGGAACTGCAAGGTCAACTGGACCGCCTGCTGCTGAACTACACCGAGCAGCACCCGGACGTCGTGCGGGTGCGCCACCAGATGGCCGACCTGCAACAGTCGATGGTCAATGAGCAGAACCGTCGCGCCTCCGCGCCGCAGGGCGGGAGTCCGTTCGACGAAGCCCAGATGAACCCGCTGTACCAGGAGCTGCGCAGCCAACAGGCGCAGACCCGTCGTGAAGTGGCGGCGACCGCATCGCGCATGTCGATCGCGGAGTCGATGCTCAACGACGAACTCAACCGCAGCCGGCGCATCGCCGATTCCGAAAGCGCGCTGGCCGAACTCACGCGCGACTACGAGGTCAACCGCGACATCTACCAGGATCTGCTGCGCCGGCGCGAGAACGCCCGCGTCTCCATGCAGCTGGACCGCGAAGAACGCGGCCTGACCCTGCGCGTACAGGATCCCGCGACGATGCCGTTGCGCCCGACGGGCCTGCGCTTCATGCACTTCGCCATCGGCGGGCTGCTGATGGCGGTGGGCATTCCCCTCGGCCTGCTGTTCCTGCGCGCACGCTTCGATCCGCGCATCCGCTCGGCGCACCAGGTGCAGCGTCTCACCGACCGGCCGCTGCTCACCGTGGTGCCGACCTACCACTCGCCGCGTGACCGTCGCCAGGAGTTGACCCGCAACGCGATGAGCGTCGGCATCCTCCTGGTCGTCGTGCTCGCGTATGGGCTCGTGTTCGGCCTCAAGCAGCTTGCCGCCTGAGGCCTCCGCCATGACCCAACACGCCACAATGGAAAAGCCAGTGACCCCGGACAACGACCGACTGCACGGCGTGCCCTACCGCGCCGATACCTCCCGCTCGCTGGCCCTGATGGACGAGCCCACGGCATTGACGCCACGCGAACTGGAAGAACGTCGCGTCATCCATCGCAACGATTCCGTGCGCGAACAGGCCGATGCGTTCCGCGAGCTGCGTACGCGGCTGCTCGCGCTGGGCGGCGAGCGCAACTTCGTCACCTTGGTGGCGCCGGTGAGCCACGGCTGCGGCGGCAGCTTCGTTGCCCGCAACCTGGCCACAGCGTTCGCGTTCGACGACACCAAGAGCGCGCTGCTGGTGGACTGCGACGCGCTGCACCCGACCCAGCACACCGCGCTGCGCGTGGATGCCGGGCACGGCGGCCTGATGGATTATCTGGATGACAGCGACACCGATCTCGCCCGCATCCTCTACCGCACCGGCGTGCCGCGCCTGCGCCTGATTCCGAGCGGCCGCCAGCGCGAGATGACCGGCGAAGCGTTCAGTTCGTTCCGCATGCGCGCGATGATGGATTCGCTGCGCAGCCGCTACCCCGACCGCTACCTCGTCCTCGACAGTCCGTCGGTACTCGGTTCGCCCGATGCGCGCATCCTCTCCGAGCTCGCCGACCTGGTGGTCCTGGTCGCGGGCTACGGCAAGGTCACGCCGGAGAAGCTGGAGAAAGCCATCGGCAGTTTCCCGGCCGACAAGGTGGCCGGCGTGGTGTTCAACGAAATCCCGTGAAGCAGCCAAGGAGCATCGGCATGCGCGTCACCCGCCTTCGCGTTTCCGCCATCGCGGCCTCCGTGCTGGCCACGTTCTCCGGCCACGCATTCGCCGCGCGGGTCGATTACACCGTGGACCTCGGCATGGAGCACAACAGCAACGTGACGATGGTGCCGGCCGACCCCATCGAACAGCGCTACCTGCGCGCCGGCGTCGGCTTCAGCATCACCGAGAACATCTCGGCGCTGCAGCTGAGCCTGGACGGGCGCGCCGAGTACCGCGACTACGAGGACGACGTCTTCGCCGACACCGTCGATGGCACGCTCTCCGGCCGCATGAACTGGGTGGCCATTCCGCAGCGCCTGTTCTTCGTGGTCGAGGACAACCTGACGGTGCAGCCGGTGGACTCGCTGGTACCCGATGGCCCGGGCAACCGCCAGCAGGTGAACGTGTTCTCCGCCGGCCCGACGGTGCTGTTCAACTGGACGTCTTCGCTGCATGGGCAGGCCGAGCTGCGCTACGTGCACAGTGATGCCGAAGTGACCGACGAGTTCAATTCGCAGCGCCTCGCCGCCGCGGTCCGCACGATCAAGGAACTCTCGCCCACCAACCGCGTGTCGTTGAACCTGCAGGCGCAGCGCGTGGACTTCGACGACGACATCGTGGCCCGCGACTACAACCGCTACGACATCTACGGACGCTATGTCCGCACGCTGGCCAACTTCGAGCTCGGCGCGGACCTGGGCTATTCGCGCATCGACTACCGGCAGGGCGAGTCGCGCTCCGAGCCGCTGCTGCGCGCGGATGCCAAGTGGAACCTGTCTCCGCACAGCCAGCTGATCGCGGCCGTGTCCAGCCAGTTCTCGGACACCGCGACAGATGCACTGACCGGCATCCAGTCCGAGGCCACGGTGCCGGAGAACGTCCTGACCGGCGACGCGGTGGTGAATGCCTCACCGTACGAGGTCCGCAGCATCGACCTCGGCTACCGGTACACGGGCACGCGGTTGACGTTTTCCGTCACCCCGTACGCACAGAAGCGCGACTACGTGGATTCGGACACGTTCGACCAGAAGACGCGCGGCGCGCGCTTCGACCTGCAGTGGCTGATCCGTCGTTCGCTGACGCTGGGAAGCTACGCCACCTGGGAGCGGCTGGATTACACGCAGCTCAACCGCGAGGACGAGACCTCACGCGTGGGCGCGAGCCTGGAATACCAATGGGCGCCCCGCTGGTCGGCGCGCCTGCACGCCGAGCGCTACAAGCGCGACAGCACCGACGTTGGCCAGAGCGTCGCGCAGAACCTGATCTACCTGAGCATCGCCTACTCCAACCGTTGAGGTGTCCGGCATGCGCGCCACGCCCTCCAGATTGAAGACGCATGGCATTCCCAGTGCGGTGTTGCTGACGCTGGCGCTGCTGGCAGCCGCCATCGGCCATTGCGGTGCAGCCGATGCACCGGAGGCGACCGCGGCGCAGGAGCCCCGCGCGACGCAGGCCTCCGCCGATGCGCCGCAGGCGACGGCCGCGCCTGCCTCCCCGCCGGCAACGGCAGGGACCGACCAGTTGAAGATCGACCTGACGTTCGTCGATCGCAGGTCGCCGGAGTACGGCCGCTTCCGCAACTGGGTGGACACCGCCGTGTTGGGCAGCCCGGGCTATGCGTTCAGCGCCAGCGACGCCGCCCTGATGTTCCTGCTCAGCGGTGGCGAGAAGTACTGCAAGCTCGCTGTCCGCATGGTGGAAAAGGAAGTCGCTGAAGCCGAGGCGGCGATTGCGGCCGGTTCGCGCCCCGCGATCGCCGGCGATTCGTACCTGGAGGTCGGTCCCCGCATCGCGGACCTGGCCATGACGCTGCACGCCTGCACCAGCATGATCGATGCCGCGCAACGGCAGCGCTGGTCCGCCCTTGCCGAGCAGGCGGTGTGGAACGTCTGGAACCCGGGCCGGGCGCAGTGGGGCGGACGCAGCCACGCATGGACCGGCTGGTCCATCGACAATCCCGGCAACAACTACTACTACAGCTTCATCGAAGCGACCATGTACTGGGCGCTGGTCAGCGGCAGCAAGACCTGGATGGACGAGCTGAAGACACGCCGCCTGCCGCCGCTGAAGGCGTACTACGCCGAACTGCCGGGCGGCGGCAGCCGCGAAGGCACCGGCTATGGCGCTGCGCAGATGCGCCTGTTCGGCCTTTACCGCCTGTGGAAGGACAGCACGGGCGAGGACCTGGCTGCGGCCAGCACGCATGCGCGCGACAGCATTCCGTACTGGATACATGCCACGGTGCCCACGCTGGATCGCTTCGCGCCGATCGGCGACCAGGCACGCAGTTCGATACCCGAACTGTTCGACTATCACCGCCGCCTGGTGCTGGAAGCGCGCCAGCTGACGACGGATGCCGATGCGCGCGCGATGTCGTCGTGGTGGCTGCGCAGCATCTCGGTGCCGCGCATGAGCCAGGGCTTCAACAGTCGCTATGACCTGTTGCCGGCCAGCGATGGCGGCGATCCGCCCCCGGCCCTGGTCTACCACGCCGAAGGTGCCGGCCACCTGTTCGCGCGCAGCGACTGGGGCAAGGACGCGATGTGGATGTCGTTCGTCGCCGGCCCCTACAACGAGAGTCACGCGCACCAGGAACAAGGCGGATTCACCCTGTTCGCACGCGACTGGCTGGCGGTGACCGAGAACATCTGGAGCCACAGCGGCATCCAGCAGGGCTCGCCCGTGCACAACGTGGTGCGCTTCGAACGCGCCAATCCGGACGCGCAGCAATGCGCGGCGCCGCGCGGCGACACCGTGGTACACCAGTGCGAAACACCGCGCTCGCGCTCCCGTGTGACCGTGACGCCGCGACCCGATGGCGGCATCACCGCGACGGCCGACCTGACCCCGGTGTATCGCGACAATCCGGCCCTGGAGTCCTGGCAGCGGCGCATCGAGTTCGGTGGCCGCAAGCTGCTGGTGCAGGACGATTTCCGGCTGGGCACGGGGACCCGTGCGATCTTCCAGGTCAATGTCCCGGAGCGCCCCACCGTCCAGGGGAACGAAGCCATCGCCGGGCGGCTGCGCATCCGCGTGCTGGAGCCCGCGAATGCGACGCTGCGTGTCCACACCTGGAGCGACGATGACGCGCAGGAGTTCAGGCGCGGCTGGCGGGTGGATGTCTCGGGCGGACAGACCGGCTACAAGGTGGAACTCAGCGAGAAATGACCCGGGTCGTAGCGGGCGACGCAAGCACCGCAAACAGTGCGGCGCGTCGCAAAGCCGTCCTCACGGGCCCGTGACCTCCCCTGCCGCCGGCTGAACCAACCTGCGTTTCTGTGACCCAGCCCGTCCGTTTTGACGGAAGCCCCACGTTATGATCCGCCCGCCGTTGCGCGGATCGCATGTAGCGAGGGGGCGCTGCAGCGGGTAGTCACCAGCCTCGAGGGCTGTCGTCTTCCAATTCGTTCGTGCGCGGTTTTCTTGCCAGGAGAACCCCTTTGTCGCGCACGCCCGCTTCCCCCCGCCGCACCCGCCGGTTGCCCATCGCCCTGTTCCTGGGCGCCGCATCGCTTACCGCCCTGACCGCTGCCAGCGCCGCCGGCGGCCTGTTCGGGCTTCGTGCCCAGGCCTTCGCATCCCACGCCTGGATCCAGGCCGAAGATGACTTCGCCGAGTTGCGCCAGGATACCCGCGACCACGTCCTGCGCTTCTGGACGCGCGCTTCAGCCAATACCCGGCTCGCCCGCCGCGCACGCGAACGCGCTGCCGTCGGCACCCCCGGCACCAGCACGGCCAATCCCGTCGTTCTCACGCCGGTTGCCCCCACCGTGGATTCAACCCCGGTCCTGAGCAGCGGCGGGCGGATCAGTTCGAATTCCTCCCGGCCACGGCTGGTGAACCTGCCCATGCCGGTGCCGGCGGTCGACAAGGCCTCTGCGGCCTACACCCGCTTCAAGGGCTGGGTGGATGCGGCCGTCGCCGGCAATCGCGGCTACGGCTTCAGTGCCGCCGAGGCCGCGCTGATGTACCAGCTTTCGCCCGAGGCCAAGTACTGCACGCTGGCTGTCAGCATGGTCGAGGCGCAGGTCAGCGCGGCGGAATCCGCGATCGCCGGTGGCGGCCGTCCTGCCGTGGCGGGAGATTCCTATCTCGAGGTAGGCCCGATGATCGCCGATGTCGCAGCCACCATGACCGCCTGCGGCGGCAGCATCACCGCCAGCCAGCGCACCCGCTGGTCCGCATACGCGGAACAGGCGGTGTGGAACATCTGGAACTACAACAACGCCCAATGGGGCGGTCGCAGCCATCCGTGGTCCGGCTGGTCGGTGAGCAATCCCGGCAACAACTACTACTACAGCTTCGTCGAAGCGACGATGTACTGGGCGCTGGCCAGCGGCAACAGCACCTGGTTCAACTTCCTCCGCGACAACAAGCTGCCTGCGCTGCAGACCTACTTCGCCCGGCTGCCCGGCGGCGGCAGCAGCGAAGGCACCGGCTACGGCACCTCGCACATGCGGCTGTTCTCGCTGTACCGCATCTGGCGCGATGCCACCGGCACCGACCTGGCCAACGCCAACAGCCATGCGTCCGACAGCATCCCGTATTGGGTGCATGCCACGGTGCCCACGCTGGACCGCTTCGCGCCGATCGGCGACCAGGCACGCAGTTCGGTTCCCGACATCTACGACTACCACCGCCGCCTGATGCTGGAGGCCCGTTCGGTGGCGACCAATCCGGTCGTGCAGAACCAGGCGACCTGGTGGCTCAACAACATCTCGATCGCGCGCATGGGCTCCGGCTTCAACTATCGCTACGACCTGCTGCCTGCCGGCACCACGGCCGCCGTACCGTCGGAGCTGGTCTACCACGCCCGCGGTACCGGACACCTGTTCGCGCGTACCGGATGGACGCGTGATGCGATGTGGCTGGCGATCGTGGCCGGACCCTACAACGAGAGCCACGCCCACCAGGACCAGGGTTCGTTCACGCTGTTCTCCGGCGACTGGCTGGCGGTCACCGCCAACATCTGGAGCCACAGCGGCATCAACCAGGGCACCGATGTGCACAACCTGGTGCGCTTCGTGCGCAATGGCACGGTGGCACGCCAGTGCGAATCCACCACGCGGGCCTCGACGCTCACGGTCAATCCCGGCAGCGGCGGCTCCTTCACCGCCGATGCCAACCTGACCCCGGCGTTCTGCAACAGCGACGCGGTCACCAATTGGCAGCGCAACTTCACCTTCGCCAACCGCCGCCTGACCGTCCGCGACAGCTTCAGCATCACCAGCGGCACCACCGCGACGTTCCAGGTGAACGTGCCGGTGGCGCCGACACTGGTGAACAGCCGCGAAGCCACGGCGGGCCGCCTGCGCGTACGCGTGCTGGAGCCGGCCAACGCGACGATCAACAGCAACTTCAGCTCGGGCAAGTACGTCGAGGATGGCGCGCGCTTCCGCATCGACGTGCAGGGCGGCACCACCGGCTATGTCGTCGAACTGAGCGAAATCTGACCTGCCCCGTCACGGGCAAGGGTAAGGCCGCCGCCCGCGCGCGCGCAGGCGGCGGCGCATGTCCAGCACGGGGATGGGCATGCAGCTGATCGACATCAGGCTGATGCGTTCCAGCGTGGGCCGTGCGACCAGCGCCGGCAACAGCAGGTGGCGTGCCGGCTGCAACCGGCGCGCATGGATCAGGTGGCGGGCGAACTCCGTACGGATCACCCGCACCTTCCACGCCACCATCGCGGCAGGCAGCGACAACTGTTCGCCCAGCGTCTGCGCGTTGTGGATCTCCGCAGCGGCGCAGCGTTCGATACGACTGGTCAGGCTGCCTTCCACAGGCGTGTAACGGCCCACCAGGCCAGAGCAGGCTCGCACCCGCCAGCCTGCGTGCGCGATGCGCAACCACAGGCTGTAGTCCTCGGCACCGATGAGCTCGCGCGCTTCGAAGAAGCCGCCCAGGGTATCGAAGACTTCGCGGCGCACCACGCTCATCGAGGTGCATATGCGGTTGCACCGCCACAGCAGGTCGAAATCCATCTCCGCCGGCAGCGCCAGGCGGTCCTCGCGCGCACTGCCATGCAGAAGACCGGCACGCGGATCCACCGCCAAGGGCATCTGTGCCTGCATCTTGTGCGGCAACCAGGTGTCGTCCGCATCCAGGAATGCCACCCATGCCGCCGATGTCGCGCGCACGCCCGCATTGCGCGCACTGGCGGGTCCGCCGTTGGGCTGCCGCAGCAGTTCGACGACGCCGCCATAACCCGCCACGATGCGCGCCATCTCGTCGCCATCGGGGGAGCCATCGTCCACCACCACGATCTGGCGCGGCGGCAAGGTCTGCGTCACGACACTGTCCAGTGCGCGCGCCAGGGTGGCAGCGGCCTGGTACGCCGGAATCACCACCGCGTAGTCCGGCACCGTCACGGGGGAAGACGATGCCATGGTCACGCCAGCCTTGAGACGGGACGTCGCTTGAGCAGCGCATGCGCGATGTAGTGCAGCATGCACCACGCCGACCGCGGCCAGGGCAGGCTCTCGATGTCGCGGTAGATCCGCCACTGCCAGCCGGCGGCACGCAACTTGTTCGACGACACCGAACCTTCGCGGACGAGGTAGTACGCCAGCGGCCGCTCATCCGGCACGCGTTCGGCATGGCCGGCACGTCGCACCCGATCCAGCCAGAACACGTAGTCTTCATGCCCCATCTTCTGGAACGCCACCTCGCCCAGCGATCGCTCGTAGATGCCGGTCAGGTTGCCGATGCGGTTGCTGTAGAGCATGCCGGCATAGTCCACGCGCGCCGGGGGCAGCACGGTCGCCAATGGCCTGCCATCCTCGCCCACGCGCTGATAGGCGGTGTAGCACACGCGCGCGCCGGTCCGCCGCATGTGTTCGAGTTGCAGGGCGAGCTTGTCGTGCGTCCACCAGTCGTCGCTGTCCAGGAACGCAACGTGGCTTCCGCGCGCGGCCTGCAACCCCCGGTTACGTGCAGCCGCGACGCCCCCGTTGGCCTGGTGGATCGCCACCACGCGCGGATCGCGCGCTGCGTACTCGTCCATGATGGCCGGCGAACCGTCGCGCGAGCCGTCGTTGACCAGGATCAGTTCCAGGTTCGGGTGGCTTTGCTGCAGGACCGAATCGATGGACCGGCGCATCGTGGCCTGCGCGTTGTACACGGGCATCACCACGCTGACCATCGGCGCATCCAGCGGGGCGGCTGGCGTAGCGTCCGTCACGCGGCCGCCTGCGCCATCTTGCCGCCGGCCCAGGATGCGCGCGGGGCCGGCAACGCATAGTCGCGGTAGGCACCGGGATTGCCCTGCATGCCCGCCTCTGCGGCCTTGACGATGTTGTAGGCCTCGCGCGCGGTGACGTAATGCAGCACGTACTGCTTGCCATCATTGTAGGCGGATTCGAGATAGTCGTGCATCGCATCGACCGGCGGACCGAGCAGCGTATCGATATCGCCTTCCTGCGTGCCGTGGGTATGGATCTTCACGAACAGCCAGTCGGGCCTGCCCTGCACATGCACGCCGGCGCGCACCCAGGCATCGACCCGTTGCGGCGTCGGCGGCTGGCCCCTGCGCACATCGGCATTCTCGATGCGCGGGATGATGCCCATGCGTCGATCCTTCCAGTTCAGGCCAAGCGGCCCCTGGATGAGCATCAGGTCGCCACTCGCCTGTCCGCCGACGCGGACCGGCACGCCCTGGTCGTGCGACTTCGGCGCGTGCGGATCGTCGGTGGCGTAGTAGATGCTGTTGATGGTGCTGGTCTGGGTGTCGCTGGGTGCGGAAGGCAGCGTGAAGTCCGCGTAGCATCCCAGCTCGCGCAGCAGGATCAGCTCGTTGTCCAGGCCGCACCAGCGGCCATCGGGCCGCGAATTGTCCAGGCACCAGTTGCCGTGGATGAAGCCGAAACGGAGTTCGCCCGTGGCCGGATCACGCGGCAGCGCGCCATGGCGTTCGTGCAGCACGCGGCAGAAACGCGACATGCCTTCCTTGAAGTTGGCCTCGGTATCGTTGTCGTGGTGCAGGTGCACTTCGATCTCGCCATAGCCGTCGGTGCACAGCGCGGAGAGCTTGTCGAGATACTCCGGCACGTACTCCTCTTCGGGATAGAAGAAGCTGTGCTGGGGCGGCCGGCCATCCGCGTCCCGGTGGCGTCCGGCCAGCGTGCGGTAGTCACGGCACCAGCGGTCCACGCGCTCGCGCTGCGTCGCTTCATCCGCGCCATGCCACATGGGCTCGAAGTGGTCGACGAAGCAGAACATCACGTGCACGGGCCCCTCCACGGCGCGCATGCGCGGGCGCCGCAGGTAGTTGCCGATCCAGAGTTCCATGTTGCGCGAACGCAGCAACTTCCAGACCGCCAGCACGGTCGCCAGGATCACGACGGCCAGCCCCGCCAGCCACATCACACCGTCCAAGCATCCCCCTGTCGTTGCCGGCGCGTGGTCGCGCCATCGTCACTCCAGAAAACGCGACAACGCGGATGCACCGGCCACCCCATGCCGGGGTGCGGCAAGGTCAATGCACGTGCGGCAGGGCGCGCAGATCGAATCCCTGGGCTTTCCATGCCGGGATCAGGCGACGCAGCAGTTCGAGCGAATGGTCGCTGTCGTCGTGCATCAGGATGATGTCGCCACCGCGCGGCGGATGGCGCCCGATCGTCTCCAGCAACTCCGGCACGGGACGCCGGCTGTAGTCCAGGCTGTCATACGACCAGTAGTCGATGCGGTGCCGGCGCCCCACCAGCCGCGCCAGCATCGGCACGCTCAACACGCCGCGGGGTGGACGGAATGCGTGGCGTGCGCGGCCATCGATGCCCTGCAGGAGTTTCTCGGTGCGATCGATCTCTTCCATCTGCTGCCCCAGCGTCAGCGATTCGAAGACCGGATGCGAGTACGAATGGTTGCCCAGCGTGTGCCCTTCCGAAGCGATGCGGCGCGCGAGTGCGTCGTGCCGTTCCACCTCGCGCCCCACCAGGAAGAAGCTGGCCTTGGCATCATGCTCCGCCAGCAAGTCCAGCAACGGCGGCGTATGGGCAGGATGCGGGCCATCGTCGAACGTCAGGTACAGCGCGCGCCGCTCCCCGCTCGGGCCGGCGGTCGACAGCCAGCCGTTCGGCAGGAAGCGCAGCAGTTTCAGGCGTCGTGGACGTGGATTCATGGCGATCGGATTACCGGGAAGCGCAAAGTTTCATGAGATGCGTCCCTGCACGGCCATCGCACCGGATGACATGTCCTGGCCATCATCCTCGTAGAGGCCATGGTAACGCTCGGCCATGGTGCGGAACGAGGCTTCCGCCTGCGCCCACGCCTGCCCTGCCCGGCCCATCGTCGCGGCACGGTCGCCGCCGCGCAGCAGCGCGATCAACGCCGTGGCGAGCGCGGCCGCATCGCCCGACGGCACCAGCCGGCCGTTCACACCCTCGCGGACGATCTCGCGGTTGCCACCCACATCCGTGGCCACGATCGGAAGTCCGGCCGCGCACGCCTCCAGCAGCGCGATCGAATAGCCTTCGCTGGACGACGACAGCGCGAACACTTCCATGCCCATGAGCAGGCGCGGCACATCATGGCGGTCACCGAGGAACCTGACCGCATCCGCCAGTCCGGCCTGCGTGGCCTGCGCCTCCAGCGCCTCGCGCAACGGACCGTCGCCGACGATGGCGAGCACGGCTTCCGGCACCTGCATGCGCACCTTGGCGAAGGCGCGCAGCAACAACGCGTGGTCCTTCACCGGCTGCAGGCGCCCCACGGTTCCGATGATCCGGCTGCCCGCAGGCCAGCCAAGTTCGGTGGCAAGCGTCTGGCGTGCATCCGGGCCAGCGGAACGGAAGCGCTCCAGCCGGATGCCGTTCGGCACCGCCAGCAGGCCATGCCGCGGATGCACGCCTTCTTCGGCGAAGCGCTCGCGTGCGGCTTCGCATACCGCGACGGCGTAGTCGGTGAAGCGCATGCTCTGCCGGTACAGCCATTCCTGGCGACCGCTGCGCGAGCGACCGCCCATGCCGTGGCGGGTGTTGATGCGGCACTTCACGGGCAAGCCCAGCGACGCCATCACCGCGTAGTAGTGCGCCATGGCGTTGTGCGTGTGGATGACGGCGTTGGGCGACTGCCGCAGCAACGCGCGTGCGCGACGCAGCGCGCGCAGGTCCAGGCCAGGCTGCTTGCCGCAGGCGTCTACCCGGACACCGCTGGCCAGCAGTTCCCTGGCCAGCAGGCCCAGCTTGAACAGGCAGATGACCCGGCACTGGTGACCCGCCTCGCGCTGGCTCGCGATCAGGTCCACCACGGTGCGTTCCAGCCCGCCCCGGTCAAGGTTCTCGACGAAATGCACGATCTCCACGCTCTTCCTACCCTCCAAGTTCCGACACGGTGACCCGCTGTTTGCCGCTGGGCGTCAGCGGGATCTCGTCCGTGAGGCGGAAGTTCAGGGCGACACTGTCGCCCACGACCTTGACCAGTTCGCTCCGCACATGCTCGATGATGCCGGCATCGAAGCCTGCGTCCGGCACGATCAGGATCTCGAATGCATCCAGTTGCTTCTGCACCACCTGGTAGCGCCGGATGCCGGTCGCGCCCAGGAAGGCATACACCACGTACTCGCCCGGCACGAACCGGCCATCACGGGTGCGCAACGCATCCAGCTTGCGTCCATCCACGCGCGCCAGCCGCGGCAGTCCGCGTCCGCAAGTGCAGCGGCCATGGCCGGGCGTGGCAAGGTCGCCATTGACGTAGCGGAGCAGCGGCATGCCCAGGTTGTGCAGGTCGGTGATCACGAGTTCGCGCGGCCCTTCCCCGCCGGCACTTTCGCCATGGCCGAGTTCCACCTTGAGATGGTCCGCGTTGACGTGCAGACCATCGCGGTGCTCGCATTCGGCGGCGATCAGCATGAACTCGCGGCAGCCGTAGGTGTTGTAGGCCGGCGCGCCGAAGGCCTGTTCGATGCGCGTGCGCTGCGCGTCATGCAGCGCCTCGGCGGCACCCAGGATGCGCAGCGGCGCATGCACCCGGCGACCGGTGGCGATCAGCCAGTCCGCCATCTCCACGATGGGTGCGACGTAGGACACGATGGTTTCGGGTTGGAAACGGTCGATCGCATCGGCGTACTCCGCCATGCGCGTGCGGTCCATCTCGAAGGCATTGAGCATGCGGCGATTGAAGGCGCCGTGGTACAGCAGGTCCTTGCGCTTCTGCGCGCCGAGCGGCGTGCCCCACAGGTAGAGGGTACGCTGCCCCAGCCGTGCACCGGCCCATCCGTAGCCACGCCACATGATCGCGACGCGGCGCTCATAACTATCGCGCGTGTAGCCGAACTTCAGGGGTTCGCCGGTCGAGCCGCCGGTGGTCTTGTAGAGCAGGCCGGCCCGCTGCGGGCCGGCGATCAAGCGCTCGAAATTGGCGCGGATCGTGGGCTTGTCCAGCACGGGTAGCCGGGCGTAGTGCGCGGGATCGCGGATGTCCTCCGGCGCGGCAATGCCAAGCCCGGCCCAGGTTTCCCGGTAGTAGGGCACGTGCTCCCAGCAATGGCGCAGCAGGTGTTGCAGCTTCTGCCACTGGAGCGCATCGATCTGCTCCGGCGCCAGCCATTGCTGACGCTCGTACTCGCGCAGGTACGACAGCGTCTTGCGCCCGCGCAAGCCGGATTCGTACGCGGGGAAAAGCACATGGCGGAACAGGGGTTCGTAGAGACCCGTCATGAGGCGCCTTCCCCCGCACGTTCGTGGGCCCATGCCAGCAGGCGCGCGCCCATGCGCGGACGACCCGCGGCGAAGCGGCGGTGCAGCAGTTGCAGGTGCTCGATGTCGTCGCGGCTCCAGCAGCGCAGCAGGAGCGTGAACAGCGCATACGACAGCACCAGCAGCACGCCCCCCAGCAGGACCGCCGCCCAGGGCACCAGATGCCCCCGCAACGGCCACGCCAGCGCCGCCGCCAGCGCGCCCGCCAGCAGCACGCGCCCCAGCGCGCCCCAGGCCAGCCGTGCGTGGCTGACCCGGATCGCAAGCGAGATGTACAACGTGGCGTTCACCAGGGCCACGGTGAGGTAACCGATCACCGCGCCCACCAGGGCGAAGTGCGCGATCAGCACGGCGGACAGCGTCAGCTTCAGCACGCCGCTGGTCACCGCCAGCACCAGGATGCTGCGCTGCCGGTCCGCGCTGACCAGCATGCTGGAGGCCCCCTGCGCCATCGTGGTCAGGCACGTGGCGAACAGGCAGGCGGAGAACAGCGGACCCGCCGCCCAGTATTCGGGCCCGTACAACAGGTGGATCACGTCGTCGCCGAACACCAGGCCGAACGCCATCAGCGGCGTCGCCAGCAGCGACAGGTAGTGCGTGGTGCCGGCGAAGCGCCGCGCCGCGACTTCCCTGCCCTGGCTGAGTGCGCTCGCCATCATCGGCAGCAGCAGCGCACCGAACACCCCCGGCACCAGCGCCGCCGCGCCGACCGCCAGCTGGTAGGCCACCTTGAACTGGCCGGCATCGTGACTGTCCGCGTACAGGTTGAGGAACATCACCTCCACCTCGCTGGCCACCAGGAAGCTGACCGACACGGTCAACGCCGTCCAGCGCATGTGGTGGCCGATGCGCGCACGCAGTGTCGGCGGCAGCACCACGCCGGGCTGGCGTGGCGGAAGCAGCGGACGGATCTGCCGCAGCGACACCACGTAGAAGACGATGCCCGACAGCGAGAACACCGCCAGCAGCCATTCCACCGGTGCGTCCAGCTGCCACGCCGCGATGACGAGCAGCAGGTTGATGGGGGTGGACACCAGCGCCACGATCGCGGTGGCGCGGAAGTTCTCGAAGCCCTTCGCCACCCCGATGTTGAACATGTACGACGAGCGCAGCACCACGCCGAGGATCAGGAACCCCAGCAGCAGCGTGTGGTTCATGCCGGGCGCGACATGGTCGCCGGCGAAGATGAACAACGCGGCGCCCGCCAGCAGCACGAACAGCATGAACACCCGCTGCGCGCGCCGCAGGTAGGTGAGCACGTAGGGGATCTGTTCGAGGTGCCCGGATCCGCGCAGTTCGGCGATGAACTTGATCGCCGCACTGGCCGTGCCCGAGTTGGTGGTCGCCACGCCCATCGCCACCAGCCAGATCACCAGGCTGTAGGTGCCGAAACCCTCCGGTCCCAGGTGCCTGGCGATGATGATCGACGTCAGCATGCCCAGCACGTACTCGGTGTACATGCCCACCGAGGAGAACAGGGTGTTGCTGAGCGTGCGCGAGCGGGAGTTCATGCCAGGGCCAACAGGACCTTCACGGTCAGATACAGCCCGATAACGCCGATTACGGCAATAAGGGGCCAGCGGATGATGTCCCTGTCGAGCGAGAACTGCGGCAGGCTGGGGTACGTGGACCGCATGCGCGTGTAGTGGCCGACGACCAGCGCGACCAGCAGGTACAGGATGATCACGTAGCTGCGGCTGAGGAAGAACGCCGCCGTGAAGAAGCCGGTCAGCGACAACAGCAGGCTCAGGCTCAAGGCCTTGTCGGTCCTCCATTCCTTCAGCGCGATATCGTCGGGCACCTCGAGCGGCACGTCGTCGATGATGTCGTCGCCGCGGTTCACGATGGCCAGCATCATGCGGAAGCAGTAGCCCACGATCGCCAGCCAGACGGTGAAGCCCACGATGCCCGTTTCCGCGAGCACCAGGACGAAGGAGTTGTGCGCCGTCAGTTCATGCAGGTCCGAGTAGCCGCCGGCACCGATGCCGAACACAGGGCTCCCGATGAACATCTGGATGCCCTCGTACCAGGATTCGACGCGTCCCATCGCGGAGGCTTCGGACACATCCATTTCCTGCATGCGCGAGGGCAGCATCATCAGCCCCCCCAGTGCGCCGGCGCCCATCAGGCCCGCCAGGAACAGGCCGCGCGTGCGCCAGACGTACACGCCCAGCATCGCCACCAGTGCCAGCAGCGTGCCGCGCGAATTGGTCAGGTAGCAGCCCCAGACCAGCAACACGATGGCAGTCCACCAGAACAGCCGCTTCAGCCCCAGCCAGCCACCCTGCGCGCTCAGATAAAAGGCCATCGGCAGGCACATCACGAACAGCATGCCCAGGTCGTTGGGGTCGTTGAAGATGCCCACGTACTGGATGCGCGTGCCCTGCGAGAGCTCGACGCCGGTCCAGCCGATGCCCGTGCTGGCCTGGTCGATGCCGTGCACCGCCAGCACCGACGCACACACGATGAATACCCCCATCGCCACCTGCATGCGCTTGCGCGTATCCACGGCATTGGCGAGCAGCACGTAGGCCAGCAGCACGGGGGCGAACACGAAGAACACGAACAGCGCACCGCCTGCCCAGCCGTTCACCACCTTGGACACCATGGCGATGAAGAGGAAGATCGGGATCAGCAGGTACTGCGGCTGGTTGAACGACTTGCGCTGCGAGAACACCCACAGGCCCGCCGCCAGCACCAGCGCGATGGACTGCAGGGGCGGGCCGGGCGATTCGGCCACCGCCGGGTAGTCCTGTGGCCTGATCAGCACCAGGATCAGGTACACCAACAAGAAAAAGAACATGGTCCCCTGTCGCTCCCTGCCTCAGCCCGTGCGCAGCCGCGAGGCGTAGGTGAACAGCTCCGGCAGCGCCATCATCGCCTGGAACCACGGCATGTCCATGTGCCGCTCCACCGGCAGGCGGGGCAGCGAGAACTGCGTGGCCGGCCCCAGCCGGCCAACGCCGGCCACGTAGCTGCATGCCAGCCCGAAGCCCGCTGCGCGAACCGCCTCGACCGTGTCGTGGTTGAACGCATCGGGCCCACCCACGGGATACGAGATGACCCGCGCGGGCACGCCCAGTTCGCGCTCCAGCGCGAGCTTGGATTCGCGTACCTCGCCCACCATGCGCTCCAGCGGCAGCTTCGCCAGCATGCGGTGGTCCACGCCGTGCGACCCGATCTCCATGCCGCCACGCTGCATCTCGCGCAGCTGGTCCCAGGTCATGGGCCGGCAATCCGGGTGACCCACGGTGCGCGGGATGCCCCAGGTGGTTTCCAGCCGGGCGACCAGTGCCGCCTGCTCGTCGTCATCCAGCAGCTTCACCCGGTACAGCAGGTCGGAAGCCTGGCGCCGGCGCTCCGTCAGTGTGGCCTCCAACCCCCAGTCGATACCCAGTTCGGGCACCTGCAGGCGCGCGCCGTCGGGCACCGAGCACAGCATGTGCACCAGCCAGTCGTACGCGTACGGCCGCCCGGAATCGATATGGCCCGTGGACACGAAGAACATCGCCGACATGCCCAGATCGCGCAGGATCGGGAACGCGATGCGGTAGTTATCGTCGTAGCCGTCGTCGAAGGTGACCAGCGTGGCTCCTGCGGGCAATGGCCTGCGGCGATCGAGATGGTCCAGCACCTCGTCGAAGCGCATCGGCACGAAGTTCGCCTTCAGGTGCTGCATCTGCTGGCGGAAGACGTCCGCGGACGCGCTGATCAACTCCGGATCGAAACTGAAACCCTTCGGGTCGGACGACTCCAGCACGCGGTGGTACGCCAGCACGCGCACTTCCCCGTGCGCCCCCGGCCTCACGCGCTTCAGCAATGGCAGCGCGCCCAGCCGATGGCACCAGCGTGCCAACAGCTGCCGGCGCCCCACGCGCGCCGCGACGCTCATCGATGATCCCCTGGTCATCATCATCCGCAGTTCGGCAACCTTGCCTGTGCTGGTGAATACGTAGAAAGCCGGCGCGCGCGGCCAGCCCCTGGACTGGCCGGATCGCGCCCCGGAACGCGTATAGCTGGGAAAGCAGACATCACGCGCCAAGAAGGCGCCGACGGCGATACAGGGGCGCGTCACCAATGTCGGACGATACCGACTTCGTCAGCATGTACGAAGAGCTGGGGCTGGACGCGGAATGCGGCATGGCCGCCTTCAAGCAGGCCTATCGCCGGCGCGTGGCGGCCCTGCACCCGGACATGCAGGGCGATGCCTCGGACCTGCCGCGACTGCAGCGCCTGAATCGCCTGTACGAAGCGACCCTCGACTTCCACCGCGTGCATGGACGGCTGCCGGGCGCCTCCGCACCCCGGCGCAGCATGCACGCCCCGGCCCAGGCCGAACCCGTCGCCCACGACATGCCCGCGTACGACGAAACACCCGCGCCGCCCCGTTCACGCCGCTACCTGCTGATCGGCGCCCTGGTCGCCGCGCTGCTGTACTGGCTGGGCGCCAACCGCACCGCCGTCCCCACCCTCGATCCCGCCGGCCCCGGCGATGCCTCCGCCGCGGCATGGCAGCCACGCGCCGCGCGGCAGCTCGAACTGGGCATGGACACCGGGCAGGCGCGCAGGATCCTGGGCGAGCCGACAACCGAGCATGCTGCGCGCTGGCATTACGGTCCTTCGTGGGTCGACATCGAATGCGACAGGATCACCGGCTGGTACAGCGCACCTTCGCGTCCGCTGCCCGCAGGACGTGACTCCGCGCACCAGGCAACCGAGGGCCCACGCGGCCCGGCCGCGTGCGGCTGAGCGGACAAGGAAAGAGGACACGCGAATGTGGAGTGATACCGCCCGATTGCTGAAGAAGGCCCAGCGTCGCCTGTGGATGAAGTACGCGCTGCGCGGCGTGGGCGGCAACGACAACCATGCGCGCCTGGATCTGGCCTATCGCGTCGAGGATCCATGGAACATGGACTCGGCCATGGAGCGCACGCGCTTCGAAGCCACCAACCGCGTCATCGAGCAGGCGTTCGGCCGCGTGGGTTCGGTACTCGAGATCGGATGCGGCGAAGGACACCAGACCCAGCATCTGGCCCGCCTCAGCGACGAACAGTACGGCCTGGATGTCAGTGCTGCCGCGGTGGAACGCGCGCGCCTTCGCCTGCCGCAGGCGCACTTCGCCGCCGCCGACCTGTTCCAGCAACCGTGGGGCGACGAACGCCACCGTTTCGACCTCGTCACCGCCTGCGAGGTGCTCTATTACCTGAGCGATCCTGCGGCCACGATCGCCCGCATGCGCCATCTCGGCCGCTGCGGCCTGGTGACGTTCTTCGCGCCGGCATGCGGTCGCGTGGGGCCGCACGTCGAGGCCATTCCCGGCCTGCAGAAGACCTGGATCCACCATGGCGGCACCGCCTGGCTCATCGGCTGGTGGCGTGATGAGTGATCCGTCCACCGCGCTGCAGGGGCGCGGCGTGGTCTATTTCGGCAACGACTGGAACGCGGAGAACCGCACCAGCAGCCATCACGTCGCCACGCGCCTGGCGAACCGCATGCCCGTGCTCTACGTGGACTCCCCGGGCATGCGGGCGCCCAACACCTCCGGGCGCGACCTCAAGCGCGCATGGCGCAAGCTGGCCGCCGCGCTGCGGCCGCCGGTACCGATCCGCGAGGGCTTCTGGCATTGCACCGTGCCGCAGCTGCCGTTCCGGCGCATTCCCGGCGTGGAGGTCTTCAACCGGCTCTTCAGCCGCTGGGCCGTGCGACGCGCGCTGCGCATGGTCGGCATCACCCGTTACCTGTCGTGGTTCGTCGTCCCCCACCCGGGCTTCCTCGCGCACCGCCTGGGCGAGGACTTCTGCGTGTACTACTGCATCGACGACTATGCAGCGCATCCCGGCGTGGATGCCGACCTGATCGGTCGCCGCGACGAGGCGCTCAGCCGCGAGGCCGACCAGCTGTTCGTCGCGCCACCGTCGTTGCTGCCCCTCAAACAGGCGCTCAATCCCACGGCCACGTACGCCCCGCACGGCGTGGACCTCGACCTGTTCCTCACCGCGCGCATGCCCGACACGCCCGTGGCGGAAGGCGCACGCGACCTGAAGGGGCCCGTGGTCGGCTACATCGGCTCGATCCACGAATGGATCGACATCGAGCTGATCGCATGGCTGGCGCAACAGCGCCCGCAATGGAGCTTCCTGCTGGTCGGCCATCCGGCGGTCGATGTGTCTTCGCTGCGGGCACTGCCCAATGTGCGGCTGGCCGGCCCCCAACCCTACCCCACGCTTCCGCAATGGGCGAAGGCGTTCGACGCCGCCATCATCCCGTACCGGATGAACCGCCAGGTCGCCAACGCCAACCCGCTCAAGCTGCGCGAGTACCTGGCCACCGGCAAGCCCGTGGTGAGCACGTACAACCCCGAGATCGCGAAGTTCGCGCAGTGGGTCCGCATTGCGGAAGACCGGGGCGGCTTCCTCGCCGCCCTCGAGCAGGCACTGCGCGACGACAGCCGCGAGGCCGCCGACGAACGCGTCGCCGCCGTGGCGGCGCAGACCTGGGACCGCCGGGTCGAGGACGTGCTGGCCACCGTGACCCACGCGCTCGATCACCGACCACATACCTCCATGATGACCCCTGCCCCATGACCGTTCCCGCTTCCACCCGCCTGCGCGTTGCCATCGTCGGCGCGGGCTATGTCGCCACCCATCACCTCGCCGCCCTGGCCGAGCTGGATTTCGTCGACGTCGTCGGCATCTGCGACCCGAACCTCACCGCGGCGCAGGCGCTGGCCGACCGCTTCAAGGTGCCGCGCGTCGCGGCCCATCTGGACGAATTGGCGGACCAGCGTCCCCAGGCGGTCTATGTGCTGACGCCGCCTGCCTTCCATGCCGCCATCGCCCTGCGGGCGATGGACATGGGCTGCCATGTGCTGGTGGAAAAACCCATGGCCGATACCGTCGACGATTGCGAGGCGATGATCGCCGCCGCGCGCGCGCGCAAGCTGCAGCTCGGCGTGAACCACTCCGACCTCTTCGATCCCGTGCTCATGCAGGCCATGCAGGCCGTGCGCGACGGACGCATCGGCGACGTGGTGTCGGTGGAGATCGTGCGCAACTCGGAATATCCGCCGTATGCCGGTGGCCCGCTGCCGGGCTCGGTCACCCAGGGCTCGTATCCGTTCCGCGACCTGGGCGTGCATGGCCTGTATACCCTGGAAGCCTTCCTCGGACCGGTGCGCGAACTGCGGGTGGATTGCCAGGCCCGCGGCACCGACCCCAACCTGCACTTCGACGAATGGCAGGCGCACGCGGTGGCGCGCGATGGCGTGGGCCGCCTGCTGCTGTCGTGGAACGCCCGGCCGATGGAGAACCGCGTGTTCGTGCGCGGCACGCGCGGCACGATCGAGGTGGACCGCTTCCTGCAGACATGCCGCATCCATCGGGTGCTGCCCGGGCCGAAGTTCATCGGCATCGTGGTCAACGCCTTCGCCAGTGCATGCAAGGACGTATTCCGCGTGCCGTGGAACGTGGTGCGGTTCGCCACCGGCATGCTCAAGCCGTCACCCGGCATCCGGCGGGGCGCGGCGGAGTTCGCACGCGCCGCGCGCGACAATGCATCTCCTCCCTTCACTGGCGAGGACGCGTTGCGTATCGCGCAGCTGCTGGAACCGGTCTGCGCAGACCCCGATGCTGAGCGCATCGCGCTGCTGGAATCGCGCTACGCCGCGCTTCCGCCGGCGGACGTGCTGGTCACCGGCGCCGCCGGCTTCCTCGGCAAGCGCGTCGTGGCACGCCTGCGCGAACAGGGCAGGACGGTGCGCGTGCTGGTGCGTCGTCCCGTGGCGGCTTTTGCGCAGGACAAGGATATCCAGACCGTCATCGGCGACCTGGGCGACCCGCGCATCGTGCGCCATGCCGTCGACGGCGTGCCGCTGGTCTACCACGTGGGCGCCGCGATGCGCGGTGGACCGCGCGACTTCGAGGCCGGCACCGTCTGGGGCACGCGCAACATCGTCGATGCCTGCGTCGACGCTTCGGTGAAGCGGCTGGTGTACGTCAGCTCGATGAGCGTGTTCGACCACGCCGGGCGCGACGTGAACGCGGTGATGACCGAATCGTCGCCGCTGGAGCCACATCCCGACTGGCGCGGTGCCTACACCCAGACCAAGCTGTCGGCCGAACGCATGGTGCTGGATGCGGTGGCGCAGCGGGGATTGCCCGCCATCGTCGTGCGTCCTGGCCAGATATTCGGGCCCGGCGCCGAGAAGGTCACCCCGAACGGCGTCATCGCCCTGGCCGGGCGCTGGGTCGCCGTCGGCGACGGTGCGCAGGCACTACCGCTGGTGTACGTGGACGACGTGGTGGACGCACTGCTGTGCGCGGCCGACGCACCGGCACCGGCGCACCCGCTGTTCAACGTGGTGGACACCTCGCACATCACCCAGGCCGACTACCTGGCCCGCTGCACGCGGAAGTTCGGCGACGAAGTGAAGGTCGTGCGGGTTCCGCGCTGGATGTTCATGACCCTGGGCTTCGGCGTGGAGCAACTGGGCAGGATCCTGCGCCGCGACGTGCCGCTGACACGCTATCGCGTGCGCTCGCTGCGGCCGTTGGCGAACTTCGACACCACGGCCGCACGCACCGGCCTGGGCTGGACCCCGCGGGTGGGCGTGGAGAGGGGACTGGATGCGACGTTCGGGTGACAGCGTGACGCCGTCTGCCCGGTATGACGTGCGGGTGGAGCCGCTGCCCCCGCTGGACCTGCTGGAAACGCAATGGCGGGCCCTCGAGCAGCAATCGCGTGGCAGCTTCTTCCAGAGCTGGATGTGGATCGGCACCTGGCTTCGTACCCTGTGCCCGCTGCGGCGCGCGCGCCTGCTGTCCGTGCATGTCGAGGGCCGTGTGGTCGGCCTGGGTATCGTGGTGGAACAGCGGCGCTGGTTCGCATTGGGGCTCAAGCATGTGCGCCTGCACCAGGTCGGTGATCGCGTGGCGGACAGCATCACCGTCGAGTTCAATGGCGTGCTGTCGCTCGCGGGACACGAAGACGATGTGCTGGTCGCCTGCGTCGATCACTTCGAACGCCGTGAGCGCCACTGGCTGACCCTCTACCTGCCGGGCATCGACATGGACGCACTCCCGCTGGAGCGATTGCGATCACCGCGCCTTCGCCTGCAGAGGACCAGCAGCGCGACACCCTATGTCGATCTGGCCGGCCTGCGTCTGGGCCACCAGGATTACGTCACCACCGTGCCGGGCAGCCGCACGCGCGCCAACCTGCGCCGCACGGCACGCAAGCTGATCGACCAGTTCGGCCCACTGGCCTGCTGCACGGCGGTGACGCTCGCCGACCGGCTGGAATTCTTCGACGAACTGGTCCGCCTGCATCAGGCGCACTGGGACGAGGATTCCGGCGAACAGGGCGCGTTCGCCGATCCACGCATCATCGCGTTCCACCACGCCCTGATCGCGGCCTCCACGCAGGAGACCGGCGTCCATCTCATGCGCCTTGAGGCGGGCGGCACCATCGTGGGCTACCTGTACCACCTGGTCTGGCGCGGCATCGCGTATTTCTACCAGGCCGGCATCAACTACCGGCAGATCGGCGGCACGGGAAGCCCGGGACTGCTGCTGCTCAGCACGGCCATCAACGAGTTCGCCGGCCATGGCTTCGACCGCTACGAACTGATGGCCGGCAACGCCGAGTACAAGCGCTCACTGGCCATGGCCGAAGGCCGCATGGCATGGCTGTCGGTGGACCGGGTGGGTTGGCGTGCACGCATCGTCGACCTGTACCGCCGCCGGCATGGCCAGGAGGTCCTGCCGTGAGCATGTTGCGCACGCGGCTGCGGACACTCGACGAACTCACCGCGGCCGACTTCGAAGCCTGGGACGGATTGGCGCGTGCCACTGCGGCCTCCGTGCCCTTCCTGCTGCCCGGTTTCGTGCAAGCGGCCGCACGCTGGCTGACGCCGGATGCGCCTCCGGTGGTGCTGACCATCGAGCGCGGAAGCGATCTGCTGGCGTTGACCTGCCTGCAGCGACGCGCCGCCAATCTGTTCGTGCCGATGCCGCACTGGCGCGCGTATCGGCATCTGCATGCGTTCCAGTCCGGCATCCTGCACCTGCCGGGCGAGGCCGGCGCCATCGCCGGGGCTTTCGCCCGCCTGATGCACCGGGGCAGTTGGCGCGAACGCGCGGTCGTGTGGCACAACGTCGCCGCCGACGGCGAACTGTGGGCGGCGTTGCGCGAGGGAACCGGACTGCGCTGGAGCCAGACCGGTTTCTCGCGCAGACCGGTACTGCGCCGCATTGCGGGGGATGTGCCGGCCGCCGCGCGGGTCCGGCCGAACGTGGCGAAGGACCTGCGTCGACGGTCGCGTCGACTGCAGGAACGCGGCGATGTCAGCCTGCGCATCCTCGAAGGGCGTGAGGCCGACTCCCATGCAGCCAGCCGCCACCTGACCCTGGAGGATGCGGGCTGGAAGGGCGCACAGGGCAGCTCGATGCTCGCATCCGGCGCGGAGCGCACGTTCTTCCTGGAAGCCAGCGCGCGCCTGGCGGATCGCGGCCACATGGTGTTCGTGGAAACGCTGTGCGGCGACCGCGTGGTGGCGTCCAGCAGCAACCTGCTGTGCGGCAATGGATTGAGCGGATTCAAGACGGGCTGGGATGCGGACTTCGCCAACGCCAGCCCCGGCAAACTCAACGAATGGCACCTGCTGCAGGCCCTGGACGGGCGATGGCCCGAGCTGGCCCTGTTCGACAGCCAGGCCCACGAAGATTCCTACATGGGCGAGTTGCTGCCCGACCGCCAACCCATGGCCTCCGGCATCCTGCACGCAGGCGGGCTGCCGCGTGGATTGATCGCGGCGGCGCGCCCGTTGCGCCCGCTCGCGTACAGGCGGGGACACGACAACTGACGCCGCCCGGCATCACGCGATCTGTTCGCGGTGCCAGGCGATTTCTTCGGCCGTCAAGCGCAGGCGGCGCTGCGCAGGCCTGATCATTGTCGGCGCCGGAAATTCCTCCGGTGGCAGGCTGCGCCAGAACCATGCGTCGCCAATCCGCAGGCTGCGTACCGTCGCATAGCGACTGAAACCCATCGCGTCGTGGGCCCGCAACGACGGCCGGTTGGACACGCTCACGTCGGAGAAATACTCCATCGGCGTGGATTCGACGCTCATCCCCTGCCCCATCATCGCCACCAGCAGGCGCCGCCCGCGCCGCCTGGGTACCACGAACGCATCGCGCAGCCATACCTGGGAGGGCGTCAGCGGCAGTTGCCACGCCAGTTCGTCCATGTAGCGCGGCACGCCATGCAGCGCCCAGAACCATGCCACCAGTTCCTCGCCCTCGAGGATGCCGAAGCAGCGCATGCCGTGGCGATAGCGCCGCAGGATGCGTTCCGGTTTCCCCGACATGCCGTTCGCGCGGTACGCCGCCACCAGGCGGTCCATGTCCGCTTCCCGCAGTTCGACGAAGCGCTGCTCCTCCGACAGCGCCATCGTGCACTGCTTCGCCGCCGGCCGTCGCAGCAAGGCGATGGCATCGAAATGAATCATGGTGTGCTTTCCCCTTCTCGCACCCGATCTTCGAGGTGTCGCCGACGCGACATCCCCAGTCCCGCCAGCGCGTCCCCGACCAGGTCGCGCCCGACGCCCCACATCGCACCACCATACACAACCATGCCCACCAGCACTTCGCCCGCCAGCCGCCAGCCGATGGCCAGGTGCGCCTGCGTGGCCCACCGCCAGGCCAGCACGGCCGCTCCCATCACCACGCACGCCAGCGCGATGCGCAGCCAGGGCGCCGCCAGCCCCTGCAGGCGCAGGCCGTCGGCGCGGCATGCCCTCACGGTGAGCAGCCACTGCACGAGCGCAGCCACGCCGATGGCACCCGACGCCATCAGCACACCGCCCTTCGACAGCAGCCACAACGACGACACCAGGGTCGCCATGGTCGCCACCTCGATCCACATCAGCCAATGATTGCGCGCATGTGCCGCGAGGAACGCGGACAGGATGAAGCTGCCCGTCCCGGGCAGCGACGCGAGGGCGAGCACGCCCAGCAGCGGCGCGACCTGCGACCAGGCCGGGGGCAGCAGCGCGGCGACCAGGGTGGGCGCGCATATCGCCAGGCCCGCCGACATCGGGAACAGGAGCAATGCCGCGAACGTCAGCGCGCGCACCATCAGTGCGGGCCGCTCCTGTGGCGGCGCGCGCGTCACGGCCGGCACCATCACCGTGCCGATATGCCCCCCCACATAGACCGCAGGCAACTGCGCAAGATTGAACGCCATGCCATAGCTGCCTGCGTCATGCGCGCCCACGAGCCGGAACATCAAGGGCTTGTCCCAGTAGCGCGCACCCTCGCTGAGGACGATCTCGCCCGTGATCGGTGCGCCGAAGCGGAGAATGTCGCGCAGCCGCGCGGCGGATACCTTCACCGGCAGCAGCCAGTCGCGCAGGCGCGTGGCCGTGATCGTCGCGCCGGCAATGACGCAGGACTGGACGATGAAGGCGATGATCATCGCCTGCCCGCCCAGCGTGGTCGTGCTGACCAGCGAGACGGCCACCACCGCATAGGCCACGTCGCCGAGCGCGGTGCCCAGCGCGATCCGCCCGAAGCGCAGCTCGCGTGCGAGCAGCTTGTCCGGCATCGCGCCGAGGCGGCGGATACCGATGCCCAGCAGGGCGCCAGGCAGGTAGTCGGCCACCCGCGGGGCCTGCAGCCAAAGCGCGAGCGTCGGCGTGGCCCACCAGAGCACTGCGATCATCGCGATGCCTGCAAGCAGGTACACCATGCTCGCGGCGAAGATGGCCTCCCTGCCCTCGCCCCCACGGACCACGACATACTGGCCGCACCCCCACGCGGCGATCCAGTTGCCGGTCAGCGCGATGACCGTGGCCACGGTCACTTCGGCCACGATGTCGGGCGTCAGGTGGCGTGCGATCAGCAGCGTTCCTACCAGGCCCACGGCGCGCCCCGACAGGCCGCCGATGATGCCGAGTGCGGCGCCGGAAAAGATCTTTCGGTGATCGTTCAAGCAAGCGTCCCGTGCCGGTGCAAGTATCCGGTGACCGGATGATCGCTCACGTCGTCTCCAGGCGCATCCCGCGCCGCCGCCAGCCTTCGCGCATCCACGCCATCATCGGCCGTTCGACGCCACGGTTCAGGCCCACCGCCAGGGCCAGCGACAGCGCAGCGGCCACCGCGCACGCCAGCAACGCCGGCACGCCACGCTGCTCCAGCTGATGGATCACCACGAAACCGATGGCCTGGTGCACCAGATACAGCGCATACGAGATGCCGCCCAGGAACACGAACAGGCGCGTGTCGAGGAATCCCAGCCCGCCCCGGAGGAACAGCGCGAAGATCGCGCAGCAGGCCAGCGCCACCGGCAGGAACACCGGCCGCTCGCCGATCGCGATGGCCAGCAGCGCCAACAGCACCATCACGAAGTTGAGCCGCCACTCGCCGGGATAGCGATGCATGCGATAGAAGAGAATGCCCAGCGCGAAGAACGGAATGAAGCGCAGGACCAGCAGTTCCCGCACCCAGTACGAGAAGTGCCAGTGATGCTTCTCGCACAGGCCCTCGACCGTCGCCAACAGCAGCCATCCGCCGATGATCCAGTGGATGCGCCCGAGCTGGCCGACCACGAACCAGAACAGCATCTGCACGTAGAAGAACAGTTCGATCTGCAGGGTCCAGTAGGACCCGTCCAGATGCTCGGCACCGAGGATCTCCTGCACCATCGTGAAATTGAGCAGCAGCGCCCCCAGCGGAAGCTGCTGCATCGACAGCCCGGCGGCATACACCACGGCGGCGGTGAGCAGGACGGCCGCCCAATAGCCCGGAAAGAGCCGGGAGAAGCGCGACACCACGAAATCCATGGCGTTGCGCGTGCGCTCCAGCGTCATGAAGATCACAAAGCCGCTGATCAGGAAGAACAGGTAGACGCCGTACTTGCCCACCCGCAGGTCCAGCGCCATGCCGCCGGCATGGCCTATCTGCTCCTGATAACGCGTTGTGAAGTGGTAACCCAGCACGGCGACAGCGGCGATACCGCGCAGGGCGTCCAGTTCCACCATCCGCGAGGGCGTAGACGTTTCGTGACCCACCCTGTTCCCCTGCATCGGCATGACTCGGTTCTGATAACGCCAACCACACCGTGCTGCGGACAGCATGGCCGCCTCTCCTCCACGGCTCCTGCATGCGTATCCTGATCGTCACCTCCCAGTTCCCGATCGCCGGCGAACCCAACCGCGGCCGCCCCGTCTACCAGACCGCGCGCGAACTGTCGCGGCTCGCCGAGGTGAAGGTGATCAGCCCGGTCGCTTCGTATCCCCGCTGGGCACAGCCGCGCAGCTACCTGTATCGCCCCGTGGAAGATGCGCAGGTCGCGCCCGGCTGCGACGTGGACCATGTGCGCTATCCCGCGTTGCCGGCGATCAGCCGCCCTTTCAATGGCCATCTGTGTGCACGGGCGCTCGCCGCGCCGCTGCGCGCCTTCGCACCTGACGTGGTGCTGGCCTACTGGCTGTATCCGGACGGCTACGGCGCGATGCGGGCTGCACGCGCGGCCGGCGTCCCCTTCATCGCAGGTGCACGCGGCTCCGACCTGCGCGTGCGGGATGCCATCAGCCGCCGCCTGACCCGACCCGTGGTCCGCGCGGCGCGCCGGCTGCTGGTGGTCAGCGAAGACCTGGGGCGCGTCGCAGTCGAGGGCTACGGCGCCGAGCCGCATCGTGTCCGCGCGATTCCGAATGGCTGCGATGCCAGTCTGTTCCATCCCGGCGACCGCAGCGCCGCGCGGGGCGCGCTCGGCGTGGCGGAGGATGCCGAGGTGGTGCTTTACGTGGGACGTCTCGTCGCCGAGAAGGGCCTGCGCGAACTGCTGCAGGCGTCGCGCCGCCTGGTGGCGCAGCGGCCACGCGCCCGCGTGGTACTGGTGGGTGAAGGACCCCTGCGGGGCGAGCTGGACGCGGCGCTCGCCGCCGATCCCTCGTTGCCGCTGCAACTCGCCGGTGCACAGGCCCCCGCCGAAGTGGCGCGCTGGATGGTCGCCGCCGATGCCATCACGCTGCCCAGCTATTCGGAAGGTCATCCGAACGTGCTGGTCGAAGCGCTGGCGTGCGGCAGGCCCGTGGTGGCGACCCCTGTCGGCGGCATCCCGGAAGTCGTGGATGCGGCCAACGGCGTGCTGGTCCCGGCGCGCGATGCGGACGCGCTGGCGGCCGCACTGGTGCAGGCACTGGAACGGAACTGGGACGAAGCCGCACTCGCGCGGCGCTTCTCCCGGGATTGGGAGCAGGTCGCCCGGGAAACCCTGGATGCCTGCGGGGAAGCGCTCGCCGAAACGCATGCCGGCCGGGCGTACTACGCCACCGGCCGGGCCTGACAAGAACACGGACAGGGGAAGCAGCACATGTGCGGAATCGCGGGTTTCATGGGTCCCAGCGTCGTCTCGACGGAGGCGCGGCCCTGGCTGGAGCGGATGATCCAGCCTCTGGCGCACCGCGGCCCGGACGGCTTCGGTTTCCACGCCGAGCCGAGTATCGGACTGGCACACGCGCGCCTGTCGATCATCGACCTGTCCACCGGCGACCAGCCCATCCACAATCCGCGCCGCACCGTGTGGACGGTGTTCAACGGGGAGATATTCAACTTCGTCGAACTGCGCAGGATGCTGGAGGACAAGGGCCACGTGTTCTACACGCAGTCCGACACCGAGGTGATCGTGCACCTGTACGACCGCTACGGCGAGGACTTCGTCCATCACCTCAACGGCCAGTTCGCCATCGCCCTGTGGGACAGCGAACGCCAGCGCCTGGTGCTGGCGCGCGACCGGGCCGGCATCCGTCCGCTGTACTACACCCGCCAGCGCGGTCGCCTGTGGTTCGCCTCCGAAGTGAAATCGCTGCTGGCGGTACTGCCGGAGTGCGCGCACCTCGAGCCGCAGGCGTTGCTGCAGACGCTGACCTACTGGGCCCCGGTGGATCCGGAGACGCTCTACCAGGGCGTGCAGAGCCTGCCACCGGGGCATGTGCTGACGGTGGAGCGCGACGGGCGCCAGCACCTGCGCCGCTATTGGGACTGGACGTTCCCCGACGCGGACGCGACATCGCCTTCACGGTACCCGCTCACGCTGGAACAGGCCACGGCGGAGCTGCGCGAACTGCTGGTCGATGCGGTGCGCCTGCAGCTGCGTGCCGACGTTCCGGTGGGCGCCTACCTCAGCGGCGGCCTCGACTCCTCCGGCATCGTCGCCCTGATCCGCGGCTTCACCGACACGCCGGTACGCACGTTCTCGGTGGCGTTCGAGGATGGCGAGTTCGACGAAAGCGCGCACCAGCAGGCGATGGTGCGGCACCTGGGCACCGACCACACCACGCTGATGTGCACGCGCCGCGACATCGGCAATGCGTTTCCGCGCCTGATCCGCCACACGGAAACACCCGTGCTGCGCACCGGGCCCGTCCCGCTGATGCTGCTGGCCGGCAGTGTGCGCCAGCACGGCTACAAGGTCGTGCTGACCGGCGAAGGCGCCGACGAAGTGTTCGGCGGCTACGACCTGTTCAAGGAAGCCAAGGTGCGACGCTTCTGGGCGCGCCAGCCCGGCTCGCGCCTGCGACCGCGCCTGCTGGAGAAGCTGTACGGCTACCTGCAGAACTCGCCGGTGAGCAGTCCCGCGTTCGCGCAATCGTTCTTCGGCCAGGGCATGGAGCACCTCCACCGGCCGATCTTCGCGCACGTGCCGCGCTGGACCACCTCGCAGCGCGCCTTCGCCTTCCTGTCGCCGGACCTGCGGACCACGGCCGCGCACTGGGACCCGCTGGAGGCGTACGAGCACACGCTGCCGCCGGACATCGCGCGATGGAGCGATCTCGCGCGCGACCAGTACGTGGAAGCCAAGTCGCTGCTGGCCGGCTACCTGCTGTCCTCGCAGGGCGACCGGGTGGCGATGGCGAACTCGATCGAGGGCCGTTTCCCGTACCTCGACCATCGCGTCATCGAGTTCGCCAACCGCCTGCCGCCCAGCTTCAAGATCCGCGGCATGACGGAAAAGTACCTGTTGCGGCGTGCCCTGGCGGAACTGCTGCCGCCGGATATCGTGCAGCGGACCAAGCAGCCGTACCGCGCACCGGACAGCCAGAGCTTCTTCTTCGACGGCAAGCCGCTGGACTACGTCGCCGACCTGCTGTCGCCCGATGCGATCCGCGATGCCGGCTATTTCGACCCCGCGCCGGTATCGCGGCTGGTGGAGAAGTGCCGGCTTGGACGGGCGACGGGCTTTGCCGACAACCAGGCATTCGTGGGCATCCTTTCCACGATGCTGGTGCACCGCCAGACCGTCGAGGCGCGCTTGTCGCCCCTCCCGGCGGCACAACCTTCCGGCGCGGTCGCGTAGGACGCACACTCGGACATATCGAGGGGATCAAGGCATGGATTGGCGGGTCAAGGGCACCATCCAGAAAATTCTCGGCGCGCTGCCCGGTGGGCACGGGCTGCACTTCCACCTGCAGCGCCGCTTCGGCGGCCTGCGCGATTTCGACGGTGAACTCGCGACCAAGGTGGACGACTGGGAAATCATGATCGGCCACCTGCGCGGCGCCGGCGTGGTGCTGCCCGGCGTCCGCTGCTTCGAGATCGGTACCGGGTGGTACCCGACGTTCCCGTTCGCCTGCTATCTGGCAGGTGCCGCACGCGTGACCACGTACGATCTCAACCCGCACCTGCGCATGGACCTGACGTTGCGCTGTGCGGACGTGCTCGGCCGTTTCCTCGACCGCATCGCCACCGCCGCCGGAGTTCCGCTCGCCGACGTCGAACAGCGCCATCTGCAGCTGCTCGACCGCCTACGCGCGGGTGCCGACCTCGACGCCGCCAGTGGCGGCGTGATCCATTACCGCTCGCCGGCGGATGCCACCCGCACCGCACTTCCGGACGGCGATGTCGATGTGGTGTTCTCCAACAGCGTGCTCGAACACGTGCCGCCGGATGTGATCGATGCGATGTATGCCGAATCCATGCGCATCCTGTCGCCGCGCGGCCTGATGTTCCATTCGGTCAATTGCGGCGACCATTACGCGTACGTGGACCGCAGCATCCACCAGCTGCACTACCTGAAATATTCCGACAACCAGTGGCAGCGCTGGAACAACGCGTTTCTCTATCAGAACCGCCTGCGCGCGCACTGGTTCGTGGAAGGCGCGCGCCGGCATGGATTCGACATCGACCTGGACACGTCCACGACGCGGCCCGAACGCATGCGCCAGCTCGCCGGCACGCCCGTGCACCCGCAGTTCGCCCACGTCCCGGCCGAGCAGCTGTGCATCACCAGCGTGGATTTCATCGCGCGCAAGCCGGCTGCGAGCGCGGCCGGCTGACCCTCGCGCGCTACTGCGACGCAGCCTGTGCCGGTGCGGGTGTTGCGGGCGCAGGGGCGATACGCAGCAGCTTGCCGTCGGGTGCCGGCGCATCCACCAGCACGTACAGCGCGCCATCCGGCCCCTGCCGCACATCGCGGATCCGCTGGTTGCGTTCGGTCAGCAGGCGTTCTTCGTGCACCACGCGGTCGCCGTCCAGTTCCAGGCGGATCAGCGCCTTGTCCGCCAGCGCGCCCAGGAACAGGTTGCCGTTCCAACCCGGCAACGCGTCGCCGGTGTAGAACGCCATGCCGCTGAGACCGGGGGACTTCGCCCAGACGTGATGGGGCTGCTCCATGCCGGGCGCCGCCTTGCCCTGCGAACCCGGTACGGGCCGGCCGCTGTAGTCGATCCCGTGGGTGATCACGGGCCAGCCGTAGTTGAGGCCGGCTTTGGGCAGATTGAGTTCATCGCCGCCCATGGGCCCATGTTCGGTGGCCCACAACTGGCGCGTCACGGGATGCAGGGCTGCACCCTGCACGTTGCGATGCCCGTACGACCAGATCTCGCCACGGGCACCTGCGCGCGACACGAAGGGATTGTCAGCCGGCACCGTGCCATCGGGATGGATGCGCGCGATCTTGCCCGAGAGCTTGTCCAGCTCCTGCGCCGTGGCCGCACCGACGCGATTGTCGCCCTGGGTGACGAACAGATTGCCCTGGTCGTCGAACACCAGCCGTGCGCCGACATGGGTGCCGTGCGAGAGCTTGGGCTCCTGCCGGTACACGACGGTCGACTCGACCAGCGCATCACCCTGCAGCTTGCCGCGCACGACTGCAGTCCCTGCCTTGTTGCCGCGGAAATTGGGCTCGGCGAAGGCCAGGTAGACCCATCCGTCCTGCGGGTAACCGGGTGACAGTGCGACGTCCAGCAGGCCGGCCTGTCCGTCGACGAAGATCTCGGGCAACCCGGTGAGGGGTGCCGACACGCTGCCGTCGGCGGCGATCCTGCGCAGTCGCCCCGCCCGTTCGGTGACCAGCATGCCGCCGCCGGGCAGGAAGGCGAGCGACCACGGATGGTCGAGGCCGACGACCTGTTCCGACACCACGAAATCCTGCCTCTCCGACGCGTAGGCCGTTGGCGCCGGATCCTGCACCGAGCGGGGAGGCGCCGCGGGCGCGGCGACGGGATCGGCCTGGCGGCACGCCGCCAGCGCCAGGACCAGCAGACACAGGGAGAAACGCATCGTGGACTCCTGTCGGCGCGGATACTGGGCGGCGATGGTAGCACCGGCGGATCGGCGGCCAGCACCTGATCCGGATGGCCGGTGATACGCGGAACCGCCGTTCATGTGAGCAGCAACGGAACAAGAAGCGTTGGGGAAACCATGCCGCAGAAGCAGCAGATCAAAACCTTCATCCTGCAGAACTTTCTCTTCTCGGATGACCCTTCCGCCGTGGGCGATCAGGATTCGCTGATCCAGGGCGGCATCATCGACTCGACAGGGATCCACGAGCTGGTGTTCTTCCTGGAGGACGCGTTCAAGCTGCAGATCGCGGCGGAGGAGATGACTCCCGCCAACTTCGATTCCATCCAGACCGTCGACGCGTTCGTCTCGCGCAAGCTGGCCGGCTGACCCGTCGCGTACGCCGTCGCCATGGAGCGCCTCGCCACCCGACTCGCGCGGATCGCACGTACCACGCCGCAACGCATCGCGATGGTGGAGGGCGAGCGCACGATCGACTACGGCAGCTTCTGGTCGCAAGCGTCCGGCTTCGCGCACCACCTGCGTGAGGCCGGCCTGCAGGCCGGCGAACGCGTGGCGCTGGTGCTTCCGAACAGGATCGAAGCCGCCGTTGCGCTGTATGGCATCTGGCTGGCCGGCGGCGTCGCCGCGCCCCTGAATGCGCAGGCACGCTCGCGCGACTTCATGCCCTGGCTGCGCCACTGCGGCGCGCGCTTCGTGGTGCATGAGAGTGGCCATCGCGACATGGAGCAGACGCTGGCGCAATGGGACGACACCGCTCCCACGCCACGCGCGATCGCGCTGTCCCCGGACGACGACCTGCCACGTGCCGAGGGCGACGACGACTGGCCGCAGGACGATGCCGACGACACGCTGGCACAACTGCTCTACACCTCGGGCACGACAGGTGAGCCCAAGGGCGTGATGCTGAGCCATGGCAATCTCGCCGCCAACACCGATGCCGTCGTCGCTTATCTGGAGCTGACGCGCGACGACGTGATCGTCAGCGTGCTGCCGTTCTACTACGCCTACGGCGCATCGGTGCTGCATACCCACCTGGCCAGCGGTGCGTGCATCGTGCTTGGCCCGGGCATGGTCTTCCCGATCCAGGTGCTCGACGCGCTGCAGCGCCACCGCGCGACCGGCTTCTCCGGCGTTCCGTCCACCTACGTGTTGCTGATGGACATGCTGGAGCGCCGCAGCCACGACCTGTCTTCGCTGCGTTACCTGACGCAGGCGGGAGGTGCGATGGCGCCCGCCGTGGCCGACCGTGTCCGCGCCGTGCTTCCGGATGCGCGCCTGTTCCTGATGTACGGCCAGACCGAAGCCACATCGCGGATCAGCTGGCTCCCGCCGGAACGGCTTGACGACAAGCGCGGCTCGGTCGGCATCCCGGTGCAGGATACACAGTGGCGCATCCTGCGCGAGGACGGCAGCCCCGCCTCGACGGGCGAAGCAGGCGAAGTCTGCGTGCGTGGGCCCGGCATCATGCAGGGCTACTGGAACCATCCCGCCGGCACCGGGGCAGTCCTGCGCGATGGCTGGCTGCATACCGGTGATCTCGGCCATGTCGACGCCGACGGCTATCTGTTCCTGCAGGGCCGACGCAGCGACATGATCAAGACCGGTGCCCACCGCGTGCACCCCAACGACGTGGAAGAAGTCATCGCAGAACTTGCCGGCATCCGCGAAGTGGCGGTGGTCGGTATCGACGACGACACGCTGGGCCAGGTCATCAAGGCCTTCGTGGTGGCGGACGAATGCATCCCCCGTGCGGAAGACCGCATCAAGGCACACTGCCGTGCACGCCTGCCGGCCTACAAGATTCCCCGACACATCACCTTCGTCGAAGCCCTGCCGCGGACTGCATCCGGCAAGGTAAGACGCGTCCAACTGACGGAGCAGACCACGACACCATGAGCCAGCTCGATCACCATGTCCTCGACATCGACTACCAGAGCGAAGCCGACCGTATCGCGGCGCGCCTGCGCGAGATCACCGCGCGCCAACTGCACCGGCGCGGCCTTGTGGTCGCGATCTCCGGCGGCATCGACAGCTCGGTCAGCGCCGCGCTCGCGGTGCGCGCGTTGGGGCCCGACCGCGTGTTCACGCTGATCCTGCCCGAACAGGATTCCTCCGACGACAGCGCCGCGCGCGCGCGCATCCTCGCCGAACACCTCGGCGTGCGGACCGAGACGGTGGACATCGCTCCCGCCCTCGCGGCCATCGGCTGCTACCGCGCCCGCGACGAAGCCGTGCGCAACACCCTGCCCGAATACGGCGAGGGCTGGAAGTTCAAGATCGTCATCGACGGCGGCACCGAAGGCCGCATCAACCGATTCCGCCTGATCGCGCAGTCGCCGGATGGCGCCATGCACGAGCGCGATCTCGCGCTGGCCGACTACCTGACGATCGTCGCCGCGACCAACTTCAAGCAGCGCATCCGCAAGACGTTGGAGTACTTCCACGCCGACCGCTTGAACTACGGCGTCGTCGGCACGCCGAACCGGGTGGAGTACGACCAGGGCTTCTTCGTCAAGAACGGCGACGGCTCGGCCGACGTCAAGCCGATCGCGCACCTGTACAAGTCGCAGGTCTACGGCATGGCACGCCACCTCGGCCTGCCGGAGCGCGTCTGCGCCGCGATCCCGACCACCGACACCTACAGCCTGAGCCAGGGCCAGGACGAGTTCTACTTCGCCCTGCCCTACCAGCAGATGGATCTCGCCATCTGGGCGCTCAACCATGGCCGCCCCGCCAGCGAGCTCGCCATCGCCCTGGGCATCACGCCGGCGCACGCGCAGGCCGTCTACGACGACGTCCGCAACAAGCGCCGCACCACGAAGTATCTGCACATGGCGCCGGTGTTGGCCGGCGACGTTCCCGAACTGGACTGAGCGATGAACGCCATGCCCACCCCGCCGCAGTACCTCGTGGGAGCCGGCCATCCGGCGCGCGACCGGGAGACGGTGCTGTCGTTGTGGCGTGGCAATCTGGGCCAGGACGCCCGGATGACCGCAAAGTACGAGTGGTTCTACCTGCGCTGCCCGCATGGCGAGCCACTGTTGCAGTTGCTGCTTGATGTCCCGACGCAGACGCACGTGGGCACGGCATCCGCAGGCAGGCGCCGCCTCGTGTGGCAGGGGCGGGAACTGCGCGGGGGCGTGCTCGTGGACCTCGCCGTGCTGCCCCAGCATCGTTCACTGGGGCCCGCACTGATGCTGCAGCAGGGATTGATCGCGGCTGCGGGTGAAGCGCTCGATGTTCTCTACGGCTTCCCGAATCCCAAGGCCGCCCCGGTGTTCAAGCGGATCGGGTATGCCCAGTCCGCGCATCTGGTGCGCTACGCACGCGTGCTGCGCCACGCCCACTATCTTCGCAGCCGCCTGCCAGGCTGGCTCGCGTCGCCCGCAGGCTGGGCCGCCGACAGGGTGGTCGCGCTTCGCGATGCATGGTCGCGCCTGCGCGGCCCGGCGTTGCGCTCGGCATGGACGGACCAGGCCGACGCCCGCATCGATGCCGTGTGGGCGGACTCCCACAAGGGCGACGATGTCATGGCGGTACGCGATGTCGGCCATCTGCGCTGGCGCTTCGACGAATCTCCGCTGGCGACCACCCGCTATCTGCTGGTGAAGCGTGCACGCGACCGTGCCCTGCAGGCCTGGTTCGCCGTGCAGCGCATCGAGGGCACGCTGCATGTGCGCGACTTCTGGTCCCTCGACGGCACCAACGGCATGGCGGCCATGCACGTGGGCGAGCTGCTTCGTGCCGCGCGTACGCTGGGCTGCGCGGCTGTCTCGGTGGAGATGTGCGCCTCGGACGCGCAACGCGCGGGATGGCAGGCGCTGCATTTCGTCGAGCGCGGACGCAGGCCGGTGTTCACGCGCTGGAGCTCGTCAGGCGAACCGGCAGCCGCCGCGTCGCTGTTCCTGACCTCGGCAGACGAAGACGAATAACGCGCGCGGCGGCACCCGTGCCTGACAGCGTCAGGCCAGGCGGCGCGCCTGTCGGCGGAACAGGTACAGGGCCAGCCAGTCTTCGCGGAACCGTCCCTTGCCATCGACCACCGCGTCGGTTTCGAAGCCGGTCCGGCCCAGCAGCCAGCCGACGCCCGGCGTCGTGGGATTCAGTACCGGCACGCTGGTGAACAGCAATTCGTAACCGGCTTCCCGCGCCCGCTGCGCGATGGCGGCATCGAACGATCCATGGGGAAACGACATCGACTCCGCACTGGCATGCGTCTGCCCCAGATGCTGGGCGAGCGCTGCGCGTGCGCCGGCAAGTTCCGCATCCAGATCAGCCGCAAGCCTCATCGGTGTATGGGTCTTGCCATGCAGGCCCAGGGCAACGCCCCCGGCTTCAAGCTGATGCAGTTCCTCGGCAGTGACCATGTGGCGGTGCCCGTCATCGAGCCGCGCCATGAAAGGCTCCAGTACGCGCGCGCGGACATCCGCCTCCAATGCCTCGAGGCGCGCGATCACCTCGCGCAGGGCGCCGATGGTCTCATCGACCTGGGCCCCTGGCGCCTCGCCAGCCGGCAACGCAGCTGCCAGTTCGTGCACACCCAGCGCTCCGCGTCGCCAGGCGCCGATGAGGCGTTCCTGGAAGAAAGGCTGCCGGGTTCCCACCGCATCCGCCACCACGAACAGCAGCGCCGGCAAGCCCGCCCGCTTCAACGCGGGAAGCGCGTAGTGGGCATTGTCGGCCCAGCCGTCGTCGAAAGTGATCAACAGGGATCTTGGCGGCAGGGGCGCGCCTGTCCTGCGCGACGCCAGCACCTGCTCCAGCGATACCACGCTGTAGTGGCGACGGAAGAACGCCAGCGACTGTTCAAGCCAGCGCGTGGCCAGCGTGTAGTCGGGATCGCAGGTCGCCCAGCGCGGATCGTCCGGACTCAAGGTACGATGGAACATCACCACCGTCAGGCTGTCGGCGTTGCGCAGCCGGTGATAGAGGCCGAGCAACCCGATCGTGTACAACAGCTTCTTGGAGACGTCCTTCAGCATGGCGCCCGACATCGAAGTTTCAGTGATTATACCGACGTACAACCGTCGGGACCTGTTGCCGCGCGCCATCGATTCCGTGCTGGCGCAGACCCACCGCGTCGACGAGATCATCGTGGTGGACGACGGCTCCACCGATGGCACGGCCGACATACTGCAGGCGCGCTACGGCGAACGCGTGAAGCACGTGTGGCAATCCAACGCAGGCGTATCGGCCGCACGCAACCATGGCCTCCGCCTCGCCCGTGGACGCTATCTCGCCTTGCTCGACAGCGACGACGAGTGGTTGCCGGAAAAGACCGCGCTGCAGGTGGCCTTCCTCGAATCCAGGCCGGACTTCGGCATGGTCGTCTGCGACGTCGAGCGCATCGATGGCGACTACCGGCACATCGACGTCTTCCACCGCCGCGAGGTGATCCGCGAGGATGGCTGGGCGTTGAGATGGCTGCTGCACAATCCCGCATTGATTCCCGCATCGGTCATGCTCCGCCGGCAGGTGGTGGACCAGCTGGGCGGGTTCGATGAGGCATTGCGCACTGCCGAGGATCTCGAATTCCACCTGAGGGTCGCACGTCATTGGCCGATCGGTGTCGTCGAACTGGCACTGGTGCGCGCGATGCGGGGCCATGATGGCCTGTCGGCGGCGAGCAGCACGTACGACGACTATGTCCGCGTGGTCGAAGCCGCTGTCGCCGGTGCCCGCGGCACGCTTGACGACGGCGAACTGGACGCCGCGCTTGCCGGCACCTACCTGCGCAATGCGCGCGGCATGCTGATACGCCGCCGCTGGGTTGCGGGCGGCAGACTGGCCAGCCGCGCCTGGCGGCTCTCGCGGGACAGGGGACAGCGTCGCGAGATCCTGGCCCTGTTGCCATTCGGCCTGAAACGCTTCCTGCGCGGACTGCTCCCCGCCGGCTGAATTTCCCTTCCGCATGCGCGGCCGCTCAGCGCGCGCCGCGGCCGAACAGCACGACCTCTACGGTCTGCAGCAGGATCATCACGTCGAACACCAGACCATGGTTCTTGACGTAGAACAGATCGAACTTGAGTTTCTCTTCCGCATCGCGCACCGATGCACCGTAGGGGTAGCGCAGCTGCGCCCACCCGGTCAGACCGGGCTTGACGCTGTGCCGCACGCCGTAATAACGCACTTCATCGTTGAGCATGTCGACAAAATGCGGGCGCTCCGGCCGCGGCCCCACGAAGCTCATGTCGCCGCGCAGCACCGCGATGAGCTGCGGCAGCTCGTCCAGGCGCGTCTTGCGGATGAAGCGTCCCACCCGCGTGCTGCGGTCGTCATCCTTGCTGGCCCAGATTGCGACACCGCCCTTCTCGGCATCCACCCGCATGCTGCGGAACTTGGTCAGCGTGAAATGCCGCCCACGCTCGCCCACGCGTGTCTGGCTGTAGAAGACGGGTCCGCCCGATTCGAGCCAGACAGCAAGGCCCACCAGGACCATCAGCGGCCAGCTCACCAGCAACAGCGCGCCCGCCGCCAGCAGGTCGAAGAAGCGCTTGCTGAGGCGACGTGGCGTGGAGTAATCGAAGCCCCCCGAGAACACCAGCCAGGACGGGTCCACCGCGTTGAGCTGCACCATGCCCGCTTCGCGTTCGAAGAAGCTGGACAGGTCGACCACGGATATCCCCTGTTGTACGCATTGGAGCATCTGCTCCATGGGTAGCCCGCCGCGACGCTCATCGGGCGCGATGACCAACTCGTCGATCAGCAGGCGTTCGGTCAGGGCATGCAGTCCTTCATCCCCCATGTGGACCAGCATGTCCTCGCGCACCAGCACGGGCTGGCCCGGCACCGGCACGAATCCCACGACAGAGAACGTGCGACGGTCCGAGCGGCGCCGCATGCAGGAATTGATCAGGTCCGCATTACGGCCTGCACCGAGAATCAGGACGCGCTGCTTCAGGACGTCCGAATGGAACACCCGCACCCACCCGATGCGGACCAGCACGATGCCAACCACTCCGATGCCCAGCGTGATGGCCAGCACGCCGCGACCGAGATACGCAGGAGGCACCAGGTAATACAGGACGACGAGCGCGATGCCGCCAAACGCGAACGAGAGCGCCAGGCGCAGGACGAAGTCCATGCGGGAGTGCCGGACGTGGGTCTGGTAAAGGCCGAAGGCGGTCATGGAGCCGGTGATGGCCAAGGCCACCAGTGCCGCGCGCCACGGCGTCTGTTCCAGGAACATCACCTGGTATTCCGGATCCGTGTGGAAGCGGATCCACGCCGCCGCCATCACGGCTGCGAACAGTACGACCACCTCCCCCAACCACAGGAACCGGATCACCCGGTCCTTGCGGCTCTTGTGCGCTGCCTTCATCGACGCCCCCTGCTGCCGTACCGGCCAGCACCCTCGGCCCGTACCGCGATACGTTTCATTCCGTCGCCACGCGGCCATCCCTTCCCGGGAAAACCATCGCTCTGGCGCCGGTACGTCTTCTTACTTCCGACACACCTCCTCGAACGTGACTTTCCGCCAGTGCCGGACACGGGAACGAAAAAAGGCCGCCCCGAAGGGCGGCCTCTGGTCGCAACAGAGGAAAACGGCCGCGCGTCAGCGGCGGACAACGCCCCTTCGGTAACGCGCAGCGGGCGCCTGCCGCCAGCGCGGCCGCTCGCGGACCGCCGGCAGCGTGGCCGGCGCAGGGGTGGCAATGGCCGGTTGGGACGCGGTCACCGGCTGTGCCGCCGCTCCGGACGCGCGTGAGGGGATCAACGGTTGCGACCCATTCACCCGGATCGGGTCGGAGACCTGGTCGATGTCGAACTGTTCGAACGCCCCCACGTCGATGCGGTTCTCCAGCAGAAGACGGGCGTGCGCATCGCCCATCGCGAGTTTGGTCCGCAACGGCGGATCGAAGGCCGGCAGCAGCTGCGGCGACGGGAACGGGAAAGCGGTTGGCGTCACGGGCGTATTGTTGCCCGCGTTCAACAGGGGACTGCCCGCGCGCGGACGAAGGTTGCGCTGCGCCAGATCGACGAACATCGGGTCGTTGCCGCGCAGCGTGCCCGTCCATTCCGTCGGCACCATCGCCGCCGCCGTCTGCACCCAGTTGTTGGAGCCGGCGACCTTGCGGCCATCCGACCAGGGCTCCCTGCTCTGCGGACCACAGTACGGCGTGTCGACATTGCTGGCTGGATTCTCGCGGACGATGCTGGGCGCACTGCCCGCTGCCGGCTGGTAGATCACATTGTTGTGCATCTCCAGCGAGCCCTGTCCCAACTGGACCAGCACGGCGTTCGCCGTGCCGGAGCGGTCCATCAGGATGGTGTTGTTCACCAGGCGCGTGCGCCCCTGGTTGCGTCCGTTGAGATCGCCGCCAATGCGCAGCGCATTGCCCGAACGACTCGTCGAACGATGGATGATGACGTTGCCGACGAGCTCGGCGTCTTCGCGCCGGAGATCCGCCGTCCAGCCGGACTTCTGCGTCTCGCAGTCGGGCCCGATCAGCTCGACTTCGTGCAGGTCCGACCCCTCGATCCAGTTGTAGTGGATTTCGGCACGCTGGTGGCGCACGCGCACCAGCACGCCACCCGTGGCGCTGTGCACGTAGTTGTAGCGCATCCTGAAGACGGTGTCCGGATAGGCCACTTCGTCGGACTGCATGTAGATCGCGTGCCGGCGGTCACCCTGACCCGAGCGGGCGATCTCGCTGTATTCGAGCGTGAACGAACCGGAGTTCTGGTCGGCGCCCAGGATGCCGTGCGAGGGACAGTCATGCACGTAGGCATCGCGTACCGTGGCGTTGTGGGCTTCGCTGAAAATGCAGGAGCTCGTTCCGCCGGTCACCTCGAAGCCTTCCAGCACGACGTGGTTCGACTGCTCGAACTTGATGGTATGGGTGCCCCCCGAAAGCACCGGCCGGGTTGCCCCGGCGACACGGCGCCACCTGATCGTCACCGGGCTGGCTTCCGTACCGCTGTCATCGCTACCCACCACGATATTGCCGGCGTAGGTCGCATTGCCGTCTACTTCGACGATGTCGCCAGGCGCCAGATTGACGCTGCTGAAGAGGGTCGTGAGCTGCGTATAGGTGCGCCCCGGGCCGACGTTGTAAGTCGCGGCAGCCGCGCTCAAGGGGACAGCCGCCAGCAGCCCCAGCCCAAGCAAGGGTTTTGAGAAATGCATCAAATGGACTCCCGCGATTGCTCGCGTTCTGTTGTTTCCCCTGCCCGATCATTGTCCCGACGCGGGCGTGAACAGCCTGCTAATCCGGACCTTCATTAAGCGCTGCGGATGAGACGCGCGCCCCATTTCGGTGATCGGATCTGCCTTCAAGTACGCGAAGGACCGCCGAAGGCGGTCGCAGGCGTCGTGCCCAAGGAATCTTTCCATCAGGTTATTGACGGGTGAAATTCGTTCGTGCAGAATTCCGCTTCTAACGAAACGCGCCCGTAGCTCAGCTGGATAGAGTACCTGGCTACGAACCAGGCGGTCGGGAGTTCGAATCTCTCCGGGCGCGCCATTTTCGAAACAGGCTGACTTAGGTCAGCCTGTTTTTTTTCGTCCGCGAGAAGAGGAGCGTCGTTCCAGCTCATGCGGACAAAAAGAAGCCCCGCATTGCGGGGCTTCTTTCATCAACTGGCGGAGTGAGAGGGATTCGAACCCTCGATAAGGCTTTTGACCCTATACTCCCTTAGCAGGGGAGCCCCTTCGGCCACTCGGGCATCACTCCGGTTTTTGTCGCACGTTGCAGCCATGCTGCAGCGGCCGCCTAGGATAGCGGCTCACCGCGCAGGCGGCAAACAAATTCACTCCGAAGTGACGTTTTCAGACCCTGCAGGCGAAGCGATCTCTTCGCCGCGCTGGATGCGCTGGTAGATTTCTTCGCGATGCACGGCCACATCCTTGGGCGCGGTGATACCGATACGCACCTGGTTGCCTTTCACGCCAAGCACGGTCACCGTGACCGAATCGCCGATCATCAGGGTTTCGCCGACACGGCGGGTCAAGATCAACATGTTTCTTCTCCGTAATCCGGCAAAGGATAGTGCCGGGGGCGCGCCAGCCTTGTGAAAACCGGCCGACAGCTTCCTGGTACATTCATGAACCTAAAGCATGGTAGCGGCCGGAGGCACACGGCCGCAAGCGCTGAATGACCCCATGACAGGTCAGGCGAGGCGTTGCTGGACCCATGCCGGGACGCCCTCGAGGGCCGCAGCAAGGGCGGGCCCGTCCTCACCACCACCCTGGGCGAGGTCCGGGCGACCACCGCCCTTGCCCCCGATCTGACCGGCGATATGTGACAGTAGTTCCCCCGCCTTGACCCGGCCGGTTGCGGCACCGTTCACGCCCGCCACCAGTGCGGCCTTGCCGTCCGCAGTGCCGGCGAGGACGATCACGGCGTCACCCAGCTGCTGTTTCAGGCGGTCCACGGCATCGCGAAGCGCCTTGGCGTCGAAGCCTTCCAGCCGTGACGCGAGTACGCGGACGCCCGCGATATCGACCGCCCCCCCTGCCAGGTCGGACGTGGCGCTGGAGGCCGCCTTTGCCTTCAGGGACTCCAGTTCGCGCTCGAGCTTCTTCTGCCTGTCGGCAAGAGCCCGGATCTTCTCGACCACTTCACTGGCGTTCCCGCCCAGAAGGCCTGCAGCTTCGGACAGCCGGCGCTCCTCGTCCGCCACGTAGTCCAGGGCACCCTGCCCTGTCACCGCCTCGATGCGTCGCACCCCTGCGGATACGCCACTTTCACCGACCAGCTTGAACAGGCCGATGTCCCCCGTGCGTCCGACGTGGGTGCCGCCACACAGCTCCGTGGAATAGCCGCCCATCTTCAGCACACGTACGTTCTCGCCATATTTTTCGCCAAACAGGGCCATGGCACCGAAATCCAGCGCCTCCTGCATGCCCATGTGATGCACTTCGGCCTCGTTGTTGGCACGGATCTGCGCATTGACGCGGCGCTCGATCTCGGCCAGCTCCGCGGGCGTCATCGGCTGGAAGTGGGAAAAGTCGAAGCGCAGGCGATCCGGCGCGACCAGCGACCCCTTCTGCTGCACATGGGTGCCCAGCACTTCGCGCAGCGCCGCATGCAACAGGTGCGTGGCGGAGTGATTGAGGATGGTGCTGGCGCGACGCGCCGCATCCACCGACGCCACGACGTGGTCACCCACCTTCAACGAACCCTTCGCGACGCGACCTGCGTGGCCGTGGAACTGGCCAGCGAACTTGAGCGTGTCCGCGACATCGAACTCGACACCCTGCTCGGCCAGCACGCCGGTGTCGCCAACCTGGCCACCGGATTCCGCGTAGAAGGGGGTACGGTCCAGGATGACAACGGCCTCGTCACCCGCCTGCACCGCCTGCACCGGGCGCCCATCCTTGAGCAGCGCGACAATCTCCAGGCCGCCGGCATCAAGCTGGTCGTAACCCAGGAATCCAGTAGGCGAAAGCTGCGCCACCAGGTCGGCAGGCAGGCCGGTCGTCGAGGTGAACTTGCCGGCGGCACGCGCGGTTTCGCGCTGCTGCTCCATCGCGGCATCGAAACCCGCCATATCCACAGTCAACCCACGCTCGCGCGCGATATCCGCGGTCAGGTCGACGGGGAAGCCATAGGTGTCATAGAGCCGGAACGCATCGACGCCCGGGATCACGCCATCGGTGACGCGAGAAGCCACATCGTCAAAGATGCGCATGCCCGAATCCAGGGTCTCGGCGAAGCGCTCCTCCTCGGCCTTGAGTGCGCGCTCGACGAGCTCGCGAGCGGCGGGCAGTTCGGGATAGGCATCACCCATCAGGTCCGACAGTGTGCCGACCATCCTGTGGAAGAACGGCTGCCGCACGCCCAGCATCCAACCATGGCGCAGCGCGCGGCGGATGATCCGGCGCAGCACGTAACCGCGCCCTTCATTGGAAGGCAGGACGCCATCGACGATGAGGAAGCTGCAGGCGCGGATATGGTCCGCGATCACGCGCAACGACTTGTTCTCGAGGTCGGCCGTGCCGGTCAGCTCGGACGCCTTGCGGATCAGGCCCTGGAACAGATCGATCTCATAATTCGTGTGGACATGCTGAAGCACGGCTGCCAGGCGCTCCAGTCCCATGCCGGTATCGACACAGGGGGCCGGCAGCGGTATCAGCGTGCCGTCGGGTTGCCGGTCGAACTGCATGAAGACGTTGTTCCAGATCTCGATATAGCGATCACCATCTTCATCCGGCGAGCCCGGAGGACCACCCGCGATGTGGTCGCCATGGTCGTAGAAGATTTCAGTGCAGGGACCGCAGGGGCCGGTATCGGCCATCTGCCAGAAATTGTCCGATGCGTAAGGGGCGCCCTTGTTGTCGCCGATGCGCACGATGCGTTCAGCGGGCAGGCCGATCATGTCATGCCACAGGTCGTAGGCTTCGTCATCGGTGTGATACACCGTGACCAGCAGGCGGTCCTTGGGCAGCTTCCAGACCTCGGTCAGCAATTCCCACGCCCAGCCGATGGCTTCCTTCTTGAAGTAGTCGCCAAACGACCAGTTGCCCAGCATCTCGAAGAAGGTGTGATGGCGGGCCGTATAGCCGACTGAGTCCAGATCGTTGTGCTTGCCGCCTGCGCGAAGGCAGCGCTGCACGTCGGCGGCGCGTACGTAACTCCGCTTCTCGGCACCCAGGAAGACGTCCTTGAACTGCACCATGCCGGAATTGGTGAACAGCAGCGTGGGGTCGTTGCCGGGCACGAGTGAGGCAGACGGCACGATGGTATGGCCCTTCCCGGCAAAGAAATCGAGGAAGTCCTGGCGGATCTGGCGGGTGCTGAAGGTATTGGGAGTGGTCATCTGGCAGGCATTGGCTGGAAGGCGCATCACCGCGCCGCGCTCTCCGCTACATGCGGGTGCGGCAGGGTGGAAGCAACCCAATGCCCTAGATTATCAGGCCGCTCCGTCCCAGTCCTCCGCCTCCAGCCGACTTGCGGCACGGATGGCGGCACCATCGAAGCCGCGTCGGGTCAGGAAATCCGCGATCTTGCGCCGTTGAGCCTGGTCGATCTGGCGGGCTGGACCGAAACGACGGCGGACGAGGTCGCACGCCGCTTCGGTCCAGTCGCCATCGAAGGTGGCCATGGCCGCCGCCACTGCCTCACGGTCCAGCCCATGCGTGGACAGCTCAGCCCTGATCCGTAGCGGACCATAACCACCCGAGGCCCGGCTGCGGACAAGGGCCTCCGCAAAGCGCGTGTCGCTCTGCCAGCCCTCACCTGCCAACCGGTCCACGGCCGATCGCACATCGGCCGCTTCCACTCCACGGGACGTCAATTTTCGGGACAACTCCCGCCGGGAATGCTCCCGACGGGTCAGGAGTCCGAGCGCGCGCTGCAGGGGTGTCTGCTCGACCGGCTTGCGACGGCGGCGTCCCGCCCCCGGTGCATCTCCTGCTTCATCGACCATGACACGCGCCCATCTCACCTGCCGCGATGCTTATTCGCCGTCGTTGTCCGCACTTTCTTCGCGCTGCGCTTCAGCGGGCTGGAACTTCTCACGCAGTTCGGCTTCGAGCTTGGCGGCGATGGCGGGGTTCTCGCGCAGGAAGGTACGGGAATTGTCCTTGCCTTGGCCGATGCGCTCGCTGCCGTAGCTGTACCAGGCGCCCGCCTTCTCCACCAGCTTGGCTTCCACGCCCATGTCGATCAGTTCGCCTTCACGACTGATGCCTTCGCCGTAGAGGATCTCGGTGACGACCTGCTTGAACGGCGGCGCCAGCTTGTTCTTGACCACCTTGATCTTGGTCTGGTTGCCGATGATCTCGTCGCCCTTCTTGATGGCACCGATGCGGCGGATGTCCAGGCGGACCGAGGCGTAGAACTTCAGTGCATTGCCGCCGGTGGTGGTCTCCGGGCTCTGGCCGGGCATCATCACGCCGATCTTCATACGCAACTGGTTGATGAAGATGACGGTGGTGTTGGAGCGCTTGATGTTGCCGGTGAGCTTGCGCAGGGCCTGGCTCATCAGGCGCGCCTGCAGGCCGGGCAACTGGTCGCCCATCTCGCCCTCGATTTCAGCCTTCGGGGTCAGCGCCGCCACGGAGTCGATGACCACGATGTCGATGGATCCGGAGCGCACCAGCATGTCGGCGATTTCCAGCGCCTGTTCGCCGGTATCCGGCTGCGACAGCAGCAGGTCATCCACGTTCACGCCCAGTTTGGCGGCGTAGATCGGGTCCAGCGCATGCTCGGCGTCGATGAATGCGGCCGTGCCGCCCTGCTTCTGGCACTGGGCGATGGCCTGCAGGGTCAGCGTGGTCTTGCCCGAGGATTCCGGACCGTAGATCTCCACCACGCGACCACGCGGCAGTCCGCCGATGCCCAGGGCGATGTCCAGCATCAGCGAGCCGGTGGGGATGATTTCCACGGGCTCGATGACCCGGTCACCCATGCGCATCACCGAGCCCTTGCCGAACTGGCGCTCGATCTGGGTCAGTGCGGCGGAAAGGGCGCGCTTCTTGTTCTCATCCATTGTCGTGGTCCTAGTCAAGGTGGTCAGGTGCGATCAGTGTGGGGAGCGGCCATCGCACAGGCTGCGACGGAACGGGCATGGGAGAAATTAGTTGCTCGCGGGGGCTGCGGGGATCGGCGCTCGCCGCAGTGGGAGGTCGGGAAACACCGTGCTTCGATGCAGGAAGGCATCCCGACCGATCTAGCGCCATGCGTCACCGGTTCGGCCTCACCAGCCCGCAGTACAGGCCTTCGATGGCGAAGTCCTGGTCGGGCAGCACCTCGATGGGGGCGTAGTCGGGATTGCGTGGCAGCAGACGGATGCGGTCCTTGCCGATCTTCAAGAGCTTGACGGTGATGGCGTCGTCGATCCGCGCCACTACGATCTGGCCGGAACGGGCGTCGCGCGTGCGGTGCACCCCGATCAGATCACCATCGAAGATGCCCTCGTCGCGCATCGAATCACCCTTGACCTTCAGCAGGTAGTCCGGCGCGGGTGCGAAGAAGGCGCGATCCAGCAGCACGTAATCGTGGTGCCCTGCGTCCGCGCCGATCGGCGAACCCGCCGCTACCTGCCCCAGGACCGGGACACGCAGGCCGTCTTCGTTGGCGGCGGGAAATGCAAGGTCCGACTGGGGGGGTAACGGTGCCTTGAGCAGGCGGATGCCGCGCGCGCGGCCGGGGACCCGTTCGATGGCCCCCGCCTGTTCCAGCGCCTCCAGGTGGTACTGGGCGGCACGCACGCCTTTGAAGCCGAAGGCCTTGGCGATTTCCGCCTGCGACGGCGGCATGCCCTCGGCTTCCAGCCGTTCGGCAATCAGGGCGAGGATGGCGTGCTGGGTATCGGTCAGATCCATGGTTAGTAGTAATACTACTAACTTCGCCGATTGGCAACCCGGGGAGCGCTAGCGCCTCCCGCTGCGCAGGATCGAGAACAGGATCCACACCCCGCACAGCGCGGCGCCGAGGAAACCCAGCACGCCGAGCGCCATCAGCCACCGGTTGGAAACACCTCCGCCCACGCTGTTCATCACGATCGACGAGCCGATGATCAGGGCGGCCGTGATGATGCCCATCGTCAGGCGGTTGGCAGCCCGGTCCACCTGCTCGCCGAACACCTTGAGCGTATCGACCTCGATATGCATCTGCAGCTTGCCGCGCCGGGCCGACTGCAGCAGTCGATGCACGTCGCGCGGCATGTCGCGCAACAGATCCACCAGCCCGGACAAGGTCCGTCGTCCGCGCCTTACCAGGACATCGGGCGCATAACGCTCCAGCATGGCGCGCTCCAGGTAGGGGCGCGCTTCGCTGGCCATGTCGAAATCCGGGTCGAGCTGGCGCCCCATGCCTTCCAGGGTCAGGAACGCCTTGATCATCAACGCCAGGTCCGCAGGCAGGCTGAGGCCGTGCTCGCGCAGCATCGCGGTGACGTCGCCGAGCATGGCACCCATGCGCAGGTCCTTCAGTGGCACGCCGCGATACTGGTCGACGAAGGCACCGGCGGACTCCTGCAAGCGCAGTTCGTCGACGTCGTTGTTTTCCTCGGTCCAGTCGGACAGGACTTCCGCCACGGCTTCCGGGTCGTGTGCGACCAGGCCATGCAGCAGGCGCACGATCTGGAAGCGGCGCTGCTCGGTGACCCGCCCGACCATGCCGAAATCGATCACGCCGATGGCGCCGTCCGGCATGTAGAAGATGTTGCCGGGGTGCGGATCAGCGTGGAAGAAACCGTCCTCCAGCACCATCTTGAGCACGATCCCCGCCCCGGTGCGCGCGAGCTGCCTGCGGTCCAGCCCCGCCGCATCCACGGCGGCGAGGTCGCGCCCGGGAATGCCGTCCAGGCAGGTCTGCACGTTGAGCCGCTCGCAGGTCCACTCCCAGTAAACGCGCGGGATCACGATGTCCTCGCGGCCGGCGAAATTTTGCGCAATGCGCTCGGCATTGCGGCATTCCGCAGCGAAATCCAGCTCGCGGCGCAGCGAGGCGCTGAACTGCTGCACGATGCGCTGGGGATGGTAGCGGCGCAGTTCGGGAAGATTCTTCTCGACGATGACGGCCAGGTGCTTCAGCAGCCGGAGATCGGCTTCCACCGTGTCGCGGATGCCGGGGCGGCGTATTTTCAGCACCACCGCGCTGCCGTCGGCCAGCCAGGCGCGGTGTGCCTGGGCCAGTGAGGCGGCAGCCAGGGGCTCCTGCTCGATCCGGTCGAAGACCGCTTCGGGATCCGCCCCCAGGTCTTCGCGCAGTTGCGGCAGCACGTCCTCCCATCGCAACGCAGGCACGGCATTCTGCAGCTGGCAGAGTTCGTCGATCCACGTGGGCGACAGCAGGTCTACCCGGGTGGCTATCACCTGGCCCAGCTTCACGAACGTGGGGCCCAGGTCCTGCAACGTGCAGCGCAGCCGCGCAGGCACGTCCATGCGCAGGCGCCCTTCCTCGACCGCCTGCCAGTGCAGCAGGCGCCCCGCCTTCTCCAGCACGCCAGCCATGCCGATGCGCTTGACGACATCGCCGAAGCCCCAGCGGATCAGTACCGACGCGATTTCCTGCAATCGGCCCAGATCGCGCACCGTCCCCAGCGTTTCCCACATCACCGCATTCCTCCGCGGCGGATAACCGCGATCACAGCTTTTCCAACCCGTCGAGCGCGGTCGCTACCGTCTGCCGGCGCACGGCATCGCGATCACCCGAAAACTGGAAAACCTCGGCGCGCGCATAGCCGCCCCGCCGCTTCCAGCCGATCCAGACCGTACCCACCGGCTTGTCCGCGCTACCGCCGCCCGGGCCGGCAATGCCGGTCACGGCGACCGCGACGCTGGCACCCGAACTCACCAGTGCGCCGGACACCATTTCGATCACCGTCTCGCGGCTGACCGCGCCATGCGTCTCCAGCGTCTGCGGCCGCACGCCCAGCAGGGCCTGCTTGGCTTCGTAGCTGTACGCCGCCAAGCCGCAATCGAACCAGTCCGATGAGCCGGCGATATCGGTGACGCACTTGGCGATCCAGCCCCCCGTGCAGCTTTCCGCCGTGACCAGATGATCGCGGCCCTGCCTGAGGCGTTCGCCCAGACGGTGGGCCAGGACGCGCAGTTCTTCATCGGTGGGGACGGACATCATCGGTTCCGGCTGGGGGGCGTGCGTGTTGTAGCCGATTTGTCCGGCGATGTCGCCCCGCCATGCCGCCCCAAAAGAAAACGGCCCGCCTGGGAGGCGGGCCGTTCGCGATGTTCTGCGAAGGGGATCAGTAACGCACGCGCAGGGTCACGCCATACATGCGGGGTGCGCCGAGGAACGCATTGAAGGTGTTGAACGGGTTGTTCGGCGCCGGCGAAACATTCTGCAGCGGCCCATCGAAGCCGACCTGCACGTAGTCCTCGTCGGTGATGTTGGTGCCCCAGAACTCCAGCATCCAGCGCTGGTCCTGCGCGCCGATGCCGAACCGTGCGTTGGCCACGGCGTAGGCATCCTGCATCTTCTCCGGATCCAGATCGGAACCGGTGTTGTACTTGGACACGTACTTGGCCCCGATGTTGAAGCGCGCCATCAGGCTGCCGACGTCCCATTCGTAGGTCAGCGACGCCGAACCGGACCACTTCGGCGCGAAGCTCATCTGCGCGCCGGGCAGCTTGTACAGCGCACCCGTGGGCGCCACGAAATCCCCGCCCGGGATGCTGTCGCCGTACTGCGTGTCGGCGTACATCAGGCCGCCCTGCAGCATGAGGCCGCGGATCGAGCGCGGTTGCCACATCAGCTCGGCATCCAGGCCCTGCGAAGTGACTTCCGGGATCGAGCGCACCACGAAGCTGGTGCCGAGGAAGCTGTTGAGCTGGAAGTCCTCGTACTTCTGGTGGAACAGGGTGGCGTTCAACAACAGGTTGCCATCCAGCCACGTGGTCTTGGCGCCCAGCTCGTAGCTGTCCACGAACTCGCCTGCGAACGAGGTGTCGAGCACCGGCAGGATACCCGTGCCGCCACTGGACAGGCCGTTGGACGACTGCACGCGATCGAGGTTGAAGCCGCCGCCCTTGTAGCCGCGCGCGAACGAACCGTAGGTCATGACGTGCTCGTTCCAGCGGTATGCCGCCTTCAGCGTGCCGGACCATTCCTTCTCTTCACGCTCCTGCACCGTGTCGCGCGTGGGCGCGTTGTGCAGGGGGTTGGCCCACGGCAGGCAGCCGTAGCCGACCACCGTCGGCGCCGCAGCCACCGCCTGCGCCTGGGACAGGCCGCGCGCCATCAGCGCACCCACGACGCCGGCCTGGTTGGCCAGCATCGCGCCGCAGCCCGCACCGCCGTTGGGGTTGCTGTAGTTCGACACCAGCGTCTTCTTCTCGCGGGTGTAGCGCAGGCCCAGGGTAAGGTCGAGCGCATCCGTGGCGTGCCAGGTGTTGTTGGTGAACAGCGCCGTGCTCTTGGCGCTCTGCTCGTAGGTATCCAGCGCCCCCAGGCCGGCGAACACGGTGCCGAACGGGCGGCCCGTCGCCTGCGACAGGAACAGCGGCGCGGTCGGCGACTGGCCCAGGGCCGGATTGATGATCGACAGCAGCGCAACCGACAGATAGGGCTCGTAGTGCGAGCCGATGCGATAGGTCTCGGTACGGTCCAGGTCCTCGTCGGTGTAGAACGCACCGACCATCCAGTCGATGTGGTCGTTGCCGCCCGTCAGGCGGAACTCCTGGCTGAAGGTCTTGAAGCCGGTGAAGGACTCGTCCTCGTCTGCCACGCGGTACAGGATGTCTGCCGTGCTGAAATCGTAGTCCAGGCCGTTGATCGCCTCCCACTCGCGCTGTGCGGTGATCGATGTCAGCGTGGCGCCACCGAACCAGGACGAATCCCAGTTCACCTCGACCGCCACGCCGTTTTCCTTGATGTCCTGCGTGGTCGGACGGTTGCTGTAGGCCACGCGGTCGAACGGATCGTCGCCCGGCGCGGCAACCGCCTTGCCCCCGACCAGGGCGTTGAGGATCGCGGCCGTGGCACCCACGGTGGTCTGCACCGCCGCGCAGCAGTTTTCCTCACGACTGGTGAAGTCACCGGATACCAGGATTTCCAGGTTCTCCGAGGGCTCCAGCAACAGCTTGCCACGCACTGTGTGGAAATTCTGGTCGTTGTCGTCGGTTTCCTGGCGCGGGCCGTTGCCCGTGCGGACATCCATCCAGCCGTCGCGCTTGCGCTTGGCCGCATAGATGTTGAATGCACCCGCTTCGCCCAGCGCGTCGTTGTAGCTGGCGGACACGCCGATCGCGCCGTAGTTGCCGACCGTGACCTCGCCTTCCGCACTCTGCGTGTAGCTCGGGCGACGGGTCACCACATTGATGACGCCGGCCGAGGTGTTCTTGCCGAACACCGTGCCCTGCGGCCCCTTCAACACCTCGATGCGTTCAAGTTGCCCCAGATCACCGAAGCCGACGCTGTTGCGCGGACGGTACACGCCATCGATCACCACGCCGACCGATGATTCCAGGCCGACGTTGTCGCCCACCGTACCGACGCCGCGGATACGGGCGGTGGTGATGGCTTCACTCTGGGTGCTGGTGACAGTCAGGCCGGGCACGAGGACCTGCAGGTCCTTGATGTCGCGCACGCCGGTATCCTGCAGAAGCTGTTCGGACACCGCCGTCACCGCGATCGGCACGTCCTGCATGGCCTCCTCGCGCTTCTGCGCGGTGACCGTCATGGTCGCCAGGGTGGTGGGTTCTTCTTCTGCCGCGGGTGCGGCCTGCTGCGCATACGCATGCGAGCTGGCGCAGAGCGCGGCGAAGACGGCAAGTGAAAGCGCTTTGTGCCTGGGCGATGCGGTGACCATGTTCTCCCCTCCAAGGGTCATGTGCTGGCGACGGGTGCTTGTGTGTTTCCGGATGTAGCGTGCAGTGATGCCGCTGTGGCGAACGCAACTCCCCTTGCGTCAACGCGAAATTAACACCCACTTCACAGCACGGCATTCTGCACTGCGTCGATACGCAGGCCATCACTTTGGCATGGATAAGTCACTGATTTTCCGAACGATCGTGCGGAACTTCGATTACGTCGGGTGCTGCTCGCTGTGCCAGCCCCCAGTTCCACTCCGCGGCCACGCACGCCCAGCCGCTACAATCAGCACCCTTTCGCACTTCCCTTCCCCACAGGCCTCGTGAGCAAAGACAAGTCGGAACACACGCCCCTGATGAAGCAGTTCTTCGCCGCCAAGGCGGAGTACCCGGACCTCCTGCTGTTGTTCCGGATGGGCGACTTCTACGAGCTGTTCTACGACGATGCCCGCAAGGCGGCCCGGCTGCTCGACATCACGCTGACCCAGCGCGGGAGCTCGGGTGGTGCGCCCATCCCGATGGCGGGCGTACCGGTCCATGCCTGCGAGGGCTACCTGGCCCGGCTGGTGGCGCTGGGCGAATCGGTGGCGATCTGCGAGCAGATCGGCGATCCGGCGCTGGCGAAGGGGCTGGTCGAACGGAAAGTGGTGCGGGTGGTCACCCCAGGCACCGTGACCGACGAAGCGCTGCTCAACGAGCGTCGCGATACGCTGCTCATGACCGTCGCGCGCGGCCGCTCGGGCTATGGCCTTGCATGGGCAGACCTGGCCGGTGGTCGCTTCATGGTCAACGAAGTGGACAGCGACGACGCCCTGGAGGCCGAACTCTCCCGCCTGGAGCCGGCCGAACTGCTGGTTCCCGACGAAGAAGGCTGGCCGGCATTCCTGCAGCAGCGCACGGGCGTCCGCCGGCGCGCGCCCTGGCTGTTCGATCCCGACAGCGGCCGGCGGCAGCTGCTGAACTTCTTCGGCCTGCACGATCTCAGCGGCTTCGGCATCGACGACAAACCGCTCGCCACGGGCGCTGCGGGCGCCCTGCTCGGGTACGTGGAAGAAACCCAGAAGCAGCGCCTGCCCCACCTGACCGCGATCGCGGTGGAATCGGCCGGCGATGCCATCGCCATGAACGCGGCCACGCGCCGCCACCTGGAACTCGATACGCGCGTCGACGGCGACACGCGGCACACGCTGCTCGGCGTGCTCGATTCCACCATCACCCCGATGGGGGGGCGCTTGCTGCGTCGCTGGCTGCACCGGCCGCTGCGCGACCAGCGTGTGCTGGGCGAACGCCACCAGGCCGTGGCCACGCTGATCGAACACGGCACCGACCGCGAACTGCGGACGGGCTTCCGTGCGCTGGGCGATGTGGAACGCATCCTCACCCGCGTGGCGTTGCGCTCCGCGCGGCCGCGCGACCTGTCCACGCTGCGCGACGGCCTTGCCCTGTTGCCGGACGTGCGTTCGCACCTGCTGCCACTGGACGCGCCGCGCCTGCAGGCGTTGGCCATGGCGCTCGGTGAGCATGCCGATACCGCATCGCTGCTCCTGGCTGCCATCGCGCCGCAACCGCCGCTGAAACTCAGCGATGGCGGCGTGCTGGCCGATGGCTACGATGCCGAACTGGACGAATTGCGCCAACTCAGCACCCACGCGGACCAGTTCCTGATCGACCTGGAGACCCGGGAGCGTGAGAGCAGCGGCATTCCCACGCTGAAGGTGGGCTACAACCGCGTGCACGGCTACTACATCGAGATCAGCAAGGGCCAGGCCGACAAAGCACCGGTGCACTACACCCGACGGCAGACGCTGACCGGCGCCGAGCGCTACATCACCGAGGAGCTCAAGCAGTTCGAGGACAAGGTGCTGTCGGCGCGCGAGCGCTCGCTGTCGCGCGAGAAGCTGCTGTACGACGCGCTGCTGGACACGCTCAACGAGCGACTCGAACCGCTGAAGCGCTGTGCCGCCGCGCTCAGCGAACTGGATGTGCTCGCCGCCTTCGCCGAGCGGGCGCAGGCGCTGGACTGGACCCAGCCGGAACTCAACGATGTGCCGGGCCTGCGGATCGAGCGCGGCCGCCACCCCGTGGTGGAAGCCGTGCGCAAGGAACCCTTCGAGCCCAACGACCTGCACCTGCACGAAGACCGGCGCATGCTGGTCATCACCGGCCCTAACATGGGCGGCAAGAGCACCTACATGCGGCAGAACGCGCTGATCGTGCTGCTCGCCCACATCGGCAGCTTCGTGCCTGCCTCGCGCGCCGTCATCGGCCCGGTCGACCGCATCCTGACCCGCATCGGTGCGGGCGACGATCTCGCACGCGGGCAGTCCACCTTCATGGTGGAGATGGCGGAGACCAGCTACATCCTGCACCACGCCACCGCGCAATCGCTGGTGCTGATGGACGAAATCGGCCGCGGCACGTCGACCTACGATGGCCTGGCACTGGCCGACGCCGTCGCACGCCATCTCGCCGCGACCAACCGCTGCCACACATTGTTCGCCACCCACTATTTCGAGCTCACCGCGCTGGCCAACGAAACAGGCAGCGGCATCGCCAACGTGCATCTCGATGCCGTCGAACATGGCGATACGCTGGTCTTCATGCACGCGGTGAAGGAAGGCGCCGCGGACCGCAGCTTCGGCCTGCAGGTGGCCGCCCTCGCCGGTCTGCCGAGGACCACGCTGCAGCAGGCCCGTCGCCGCCTGGCCGAACTGGAGCAGCGCGGCCGCGAGACGCACGCCTCGGACATGGCTCCCCAGGCACTCGATGCACCGCAGCAGTTCGCCTTGTTTGCTGCCCGGCCTTCGGCCGCGCAGGAAGCGCTTGCCGCGATCGATCCCGACGAACTGACGCCCAAGCAGGCACTCGAAGCCATGTACCGGCTGAAAGCCCTGCTCTGACCGTTTCGCGAGAACCCCGCGAACGCCATTGGCTGATCCGGTGCATGCCGGCAGGCAGCAGTACAGTGGGACGCGCACGCTCGTACAACATCCGCGTAACGTGCGCGGCGTATCGTCGTATGCGCCACCCGGGGATCGTCGATTGCGCAATGCACCATTGAATCGCGCTATCGAACTCTTCGTCACAAACGATTTTCATTGATCGTTCGCATTGCCTAGTCTGGTCGCCATCCGCCAACGCCCGCAGGACGTCAGCCATGTGCATGCCCGCCATCCGGTACGCCCCGCACGCGCCCACCGTCTCGAAGAACCGCTGGCCCGTTTCGCTCCCCACCCTCCAGCACACGCGGCCGCCCCGCGCCGCTCGCGCGCCGCAGGCATGGCGACCGCAGTCGCCCGCTTGATCCGACTCCTTCCCACCCACACCCGACGGCAAAAGGAAGCACACGCATGACCACCGAATCGAAGTGCCCGTTTCACCAGACCGCTGGCGGCGGCACCGGCAACCGCGACTGGTGGCCCAACCAGCTGCGCGTGGACCTGCTCAACCAGCATTCCTCCCGTTCGAATCCGCTCGACGGCGGTTTCGACTATGCCGAGGCCTTCAACAAGCTCGACTACCACGCACTGAAGAAGGACCTGCGCGACCTGATGACCGATTCGCAGGACTGGTGGCCGGCCGACTTCGGCCACTACGGCGGTCTGTTCATCCGCATGGCCTGGCACAGTGCAGGCACCTACCGCATCGGCGATGGGCGTGGTGGTGGCGGTCGCGGGCAGCAGCGTTTCGCACCCCTCAACAGCTGGCCGGACAACGTCAGCCTGGACAAGGCGCGCCGCCTGCTGTGGCCGGTCAAGCAGAAGTACGGGCAAAGCATCTCCTGGGCCGACCTGATGATCCTGGCCGGCAACGTGGCGCTGGAAACGATGGGCTTCCGCACCTTCGGTTTCGGTGGTGGCCGCGAAGACACCTGGGAACCCGACCAGGACGTGTACTGGGGCCGCGAAACCACCTGGCTCGGCGGTGACGTGCGCTATGCGCATGGTTCCGAAGGCGTCGAGAAGCCGGCCGATGAAGGCGTGCTGGTCTCCGACGACGATGCCGACGGCGACGTGCACTCGCGCCGGCTGGAGAACCCCCTGGCCGCCGTCCAGATGGGCCTGATCTACGTCAACCCGGAAGGTCCCGATGGCAATCCCGATCCGCTGCTGGCCGCCAAGGACATCCGCGACACCTTCGGCCGCATGGCGATGGACGATGAGGAAACCGTCGCCCTGATCGCGGGTGGCCACACCTTCGGCAAGACCCACGGCGCCGGCCCGGCCGACAACGTGGGCGCCGAGCCGGAAGCGGGCGATCTCGAGCAGCAGGGCTTCGGGTGGCACAACAAGTTCGGCAGCGGCAAGGGCCGCGACACGATCACGTCAGGCATCGAAGTGACCTGGACGCAGACGCCGACGCTGTGGAGCAACAAGTTCTTCGAGAACCTGTTCGGCTTCGAATGGGAACTGGAGAAGTCACCGGCCGGCGCGCACCAGTGGGTTGCCAAGGACGCGCCCGAGGATGTGCCGCACGCACACGACGCATCGAAGAAGCAGCGCGTGAAGATGCTGACCACCGACCTGTCGCTGCGCTTCGATCCGATCTACGGGCCCATCTCCAGGCGCTTCCTGGAGAACCCGCAGTCCTTCGCCGATGCCTTCGCGCGCGCATGGTTCAAGTTGACCCATCGCGACATGGGGCCGCGCGTGCGCTACCTCGGCCCGGAAGTACCGAAGGAAGAACTGGTATGGCAGGACCCGCTTCCCAAGGCGGACTACGCCACCGTGGATGCGGCCGACATCGACGCATTGAAGACGAAGATCGCAGCATCGGGGCTGTCGGTACCCGAACTGGTCTCGACCGCGTGGGCGTCGGCCTCGACCTTCCGTGGCGGTGACAAGCGCGGTGGCGCCAATGGCGCGCGCATCCGCCTCGCCCCGCAGAAGGACTGGGCCGTCAACCAGCCCGGGCAGCTGGCGAAAGTGCTGAAGACCCTGGAGCGCATCCAGATGGAGTTCAACCTCGACGCTGCCGGCGGCAAGAAGGTCTCGCTGGCCGACCTGATCGTGCTCGCCGGCGGCGTTGGCGTGGAGCAGGCGGCGAAGGCCGGCGGCATCGATGTCAGCGTGCCGTTCCAGCCCGGCCGCACCGATGCGCGCCAGGACCAGACGGACGTCGAATCGTTCGCCGTGCTCGAACCCTTCGCCGATGGCTTCCGCAACTATCTCAAGGGACGCTCGGTGGTGCCGGCCGAACACCTGCTGGTGGATCGCGCCCAGCTGCTGACGCTGACGGCGCCGGAGATGACGGCCCTGGTCGGCGGCCTGCGCGTGCTGGGTGCGAATGCCGACGGTGGCAGCGAGGGCGTGTTCACCGACAGGCCGGGCGTGCTGAGCAATGACTTCTTCGTCAACCTGCTCGACATGGGCACGGAATGGAAAGCGACCGGCGCGAACCGCTATGAAGGCCGCGATCGCAAGACCGGGGCCGCGAAATGGACCGGTACGCGCGTGGACCTGGTGTTCGGCTCGAACTCCGTCCTGCGCGCGCTCGCAGAGGTTTACGCCAGCGCCGACGGCAAGGAAAAACTGGCAAAGGACTTCGTCGCCGCCTGGACCCGGGTGATGGAACTGGACCGCTTCGACCTCAAGTAAGGCGATCGACCCGATCAGCGTTTGCGTCGCTCTGTCAACGCCGCATGCCCCGAAAGGCATGCGGCGTTGCTGTTTCCGTCGGTCGGCCGACCGCTAGTGTGAGTCGGCGACGGGTCAGATTGGCGCTAGCATGATGCGCCGCTTCCCACCGCGTCCAGGAGGACGACCGCACCATGAGCAACGCATCCCTCGCAGAAGACCTCTTCGCCCAATTGCAGGGCGCGCCGCTGCAGCAGGTGTCGCAGCAACTGGGTATCGGCCAGATGCAGGCATCCAGCGCCATCGGCGCCGCACTCCCGTTGCTGTTGGGCGCATTGGGTCGCAACGCGGCACAGCCGCAGGGTGCGGAGGCACTCTTCGGTGCCCTGCAACGCAACCACGGCGGGCTGGACATCGGCAGCGTGCTGGGCGCGGTGCTGGGTGGCGCTTCTTCGCCGCAGGCCAACGGTGCGGGCATCCTCGGGCATGTCTTCGGCGGCCAGCAGAACCGTGCAGAACTGGGCCTGGGCCAGGCGACCGGGCTGGGTGGCGAACGTGCAGGCCAGTTGTTGAAGATCCTCGCCCCCATCGTGCTCGCCTTCCTCGCCCAGCGCATGAGCCAGGGCAGCGCGCAGAACAACCCGCTGGGACTGGCTGAAGTGCTGGGACAGGAACAGCGCCAGGTGCAGCAACAGGGCGGTCTGGGCGGCGGATTGCTTGGCGCCGTGCTGGACCAGGACGGCGATGGCCAACTCGGCCTGGGCGATATCCTCAAGATCGGCAGCGGCATGTTCGGCGGCGGACGCTGATCCGCTTCCACGTAGCGCACAGTTGCAACCAGGAAGGGCGCCATCGGCGCCCTTCTTCCGTTTCAGGCGCGGGTACGGCTACAGCGCATCGATGTCGCCCAACGCACGGATCAGGCGACGCGCGCGCTTGTCCGGTCGCGACTGCGGCGCCTGGTAACCGGCACGCTCCGCACGGCGCGCCGCGAGTGCGGCCTCACGCCGCTGCCTTGAGGCTGCCGATTCGGAATACAGCGCCTGCGCCAATGCGGCCGAACCGCGACGGTCACTCAGCGCAAGCACCTCGATCTCGAAGACCTCCTCACCTCGCGTGATCGCCAGCACATCGCCCACGCGCACCGCACGCGACGACTTCGCGCGCTGCCCGGCCGCGTCGACCTTGCCGGTCTCGACCGCCTGCTTGGCCAGGCTTCGGGTCCTGAAGAAGCGTGCTGCCCAGAGCCAGAGATCCAGGCGCACGGTTGCAGTGGGGAGTTCAGTCATCGTGATCGAGGAACAACAGGTGCATGAGCGTCATGCCGCGGCGCCGGGATTCCGCCGCGGAATCCACCCGCCGGAAACGCGAACGGCCACCCGGAGGTGGCCGTTCCTGCAGCGCTATCCAGCCAGCCGTTACTCGGCGGCGGAAGCCGCCGCAGCGGCGGCCTGGCGGGCGACCTTGGCGGCGGCGTTGGCAGCCAGATCTTCCTTGATGCGGGCGGCCTTGCCTTCCAGTTCGCGCAGGTAGTACAGCTTGCCGGCGCGGACCTTGCCGCGGCGCTTCACTTCGACCGAGTCGATGGTGGCGCTGTGGGTCTGGAACACGCGCTCGACGCCGTAGCCGTGCGAGATCTTGCGGACGGTGAACGCGGAGTTCAGGCCGGCGTTCTTCTTGGCGATGACAACGCCTTCGTACGCCTGCACGCGCTCACGGTTGCCTTCCTTCACTTTCACGTTGACGACCACGGTGTCACCGGGGCCGAACGCGGGCAGCTCGCGCGTGATCTGGGAGGCTTCGAATTCCTGGAGGAGCTTGCTCATGTTGGCACCAATGCTTGTATGCGTGATTGTGTCTTGCGACAACGAAAACTGATGCAGTCGCCGAATTGCGCCGCACGATATTGTTATGGGATCCGGGGGCGTGAACCGCCCAAGGGTCGCGCATTCTACCGGATTCCCGGCCGGACTGGCTACCCTGCCCCGTCCCCGCCGGCCTGACCTGCCCGGAAGGCCGCCAGCAGGGCCTTGTCGGCCTTGGTCAGGCCCGCCTCGTCCAGCAGGTCGGGCCGGCGCAACCAGGTGCGCCCCAGCGCCTGCTGGCGACGCCAGCGGGCGATGGCGGCATGGTCGCCGGATCGCAGGACCGCCGGGACGTCACCCAACGGGTGGCTGGACGGGTGGGTGAAATGGGGGCAATCGAGCAGGCCATCGCCTTCGAAACTGTCCTGGATGGCCGAATCCGCATCGTTCAGGGCACCGTCCTGCAGACGGCCGACCGCGTCGATGACCACGGCGGCCGCCAGTTCTCCCCCGGACAGCACGTAGTCGCCGATGGACAGCTCCTCGTCCACCTCGGCATCGAGGAAACGCTCGTCCACGCCCTCGTAGCGGCCGCACAGCAGGATCATGCGCGGCAGCGCGGCCAGTTCGCGCGCCTTCTTCTGGGTCAGCGGCGCACCCTGGGGGCTCAGGTAGATCAGTGGCGCCGGTGCGGCATCCGCGGCACGGACCGCCTCCAGGCAGGCCTGCAGCGGCTCGATCATCATCACCATCCCGGGACCGCCACCGAAGGGACGATCATCCACGCGTCGATAGCCGCCGCTGGCGTAGTCGCGCGGGTTCCAGCCATGCAGCGACAGCAGCCCGCGTTCCTGCGCGCGTCCGACCACGCCCACGGCGGCGGCCTGGGCGATGAACTCGGGGAACAGGGTCATGACGTCGATACGCATGGCGATCGGCTGCAACTTGGGTGGGGACGCAGGGTAACCGCCACGGCGGTCGCCCGCGAGGCGGCTAGAACTCGGGATCCCAGTCCACGGTGACCACGCCCGCCTCGAAATCCACCGAGCGGACGTAATCGGGATCGACGAACGGAATCAGGCGCTCGCGGTCGCCCCGCGCGACCAGTACGTCGTTGGCACCGGTCGAGAACAGGTGCGAGACGGTGCCGAAATCGGTGCCGTCCACGTTGACCACGCGCAGGCCTTCCAGATCAACCCAGTAGAACTCGCCGGCACTCGGCGGCGGCAAAGACGACCGCGGGACGAAGATCTCCAGTCCGCGCATGGCCTCCACCTCACCACGGTCTTCCACGCCCGGCAGCGTGGCCACCAGGTGCTTGCCCGATGCCTTGCCACGGGCCCCCATGAATTCGCGTTCGGCGCCGCTGGCGTCGCGCAGCGTCCACGGCTGGTAGCGGAAGATGGCCTCGCGCGGCTCGGTCCAGGATTCGATCTTGATCTGGCCACGCACACCAAAAGCGCCCAGAAGCCTTCCCAGCAGAATCATCTTCTGCGGAGTCGGTGGGCGCTCGGTGTTCATGCGTACGGAAGGCCGCGCGGTCTGCGCGGCCAAGACCATCAGGCCGCCGGAGCGGTCTTGATTTCCTTGTACAGGTTGCGGACCTTCTCGGTCAGCTGCGCACCGTTGCCGACCCAATGGTCGACACGGGCCACGTCGAGTTCGACGCGCTTTTCGTTGCCGGCGGCGACCGGGTTGTAGTAACCCACGCGCTCGATGTTGCGGCCGTCACGCGCGCTGCGCGAGTCGGTGACGATGATGTGGTAGAAGGGGCGCTTCTTCGCGCCGCCGCGGGTGAGACGGATCTTGACCATGGTGTTTTCCAGTGTTGCCCAGTCGCCAGAATGGCGAGGTAAGCCGGCTATTCTAAGCCATTGAATCGGTCAGGAAAACCCACCCCCGGACAGGTCGCCCGGACGGTCAGGCCAGCGGCTCCCAGGGCACGGCATCCAGCGCCCTCTTCAATACCCCCATGAGGGCGGTATCAAGGCCCCATGCGACGCCATCGACGGCCACCACCGGCTGCAGGCCACTGGCATTGCAGGCGAATCCCGCCCGGTACCGGCCCAGCTCGGCCAGCGGGATAGGCCCGCACCGCTGCGGGACGCCCACCTCTTCCAGCGCCTGTCGCAGCAACCGCTCGGCCGTGCCGCGCAATGCCGGCCCCTCGGGCCAGGTCACCGTTTCTCCCTCCCACAGGCCCAGGTTCCAGATCGACCCCTCGACCACCTGCCCGGCCGGATCGACGAACAGTGCGTCGTCGTATCCGTCCGCCACCGCCTGGCGGCGGTAGTGGAACAGCGGGAAGGTGCCCACGTGCTTGTACTGCGGCAAGGGCCGTACGAACGGATAGGACTTCACCCGCAGCGCGGGCTTGTCCGGCGATGACGGCGGCGCCAGCGACACCAGTACGTCGGGGGTGACGATTCGCGCAGGATCGCGGTAGTCGAACCGCGTGGAAAACACGGTGATGCGCACCGACGCATCGCGCAGGCCAGCCTGCTCCATCACCTGCGCGGCCTGCTTCAATGCATTGTCGCCGTCCAGCCCGCTGCCGAACAGCGCGAGCGTGGCCTCTTCCAGTCGCCGCACATGCAGCGCACGTCCCTGCACCGCGCCATCGCGCACTTGCATCGAGGTGAAGTGGCCATAGTTGGCCAATGCCAATGCGCGCAGGTCGTCGGCGGTGGCGGGTTTGCCGTTGAGGAACGCCGAGATCATGCGGGCGCCTTCTGATTCCCTTGTAGGAGCGACGTCAGTCGCGACCGCATGCCAACAGAGCGCATGGTGCTTCGTTCTCGCGGTCGCGACTGACGTCGCTCCCACAACAGGCAGAAAGCCTCAACGGAACGGCATGCCGCCGCGCGCGCCCATCATGCCCTTCATGTTGCGCATCAGGCCCTTCATGCCGCCGCCGGCCAGCTTGCCCATCATCTTTTCCATCTGCTGGTACTGCTTCATCAGCTTGTTGACGTCCGCCGGGGTCAGGCCGGCGCCCTTGGCGATGCGGGAACGGCGCGAACCGTTCAGCAGCGCGGGGTTGCGGCGCTCCTTCTTCGTCATCGAGTTGATGATGGCGATCATGCGCGGCACTTCCTTGCCCTGCTGCACCTGCTGCTTCACGTGCTCGGGGATCTGGCCCATGCCCGGCAGCTTGTCCATCAGGCCGCTGATGCCGCCCATGTTCTGCATCTGCTCCAACTGGTCGCGCATGTCGTTGAGGTCGAACTTCTTGCCCTTGATGACCTTGGCCGCCAGCTTCTCGGCCTTCTCGCGGTCGACGTTCTGCTCGACCTGCTCCACCAGCGACAGCACGTCGCCCATGTCGAGGATGCGGTTGGCCACGCGCTCGGGGTGGAACACGTCCAGCCCGTCGGGCTTCTCGCCCACGCCGATGAACTTGATCGGCTTGCCGGTGATGTAGCGCACCGACAGCGCCGCGCCACCGCGCGCATCACCATCGGTTTTGGTGAGCACCACGCCGGTCAGCGGCAGCGCTTCGCTGAAGGCCTTGGCGGTGTTGGCGGCGTCCTGGCCGGTCATCGCGTCGACGACGAACAGCGTCTCCACCGGCTTCACCGCCGCGTGCAGGCCCTTGATCTCGGCCATCATGGCCTCGTCGATCGCCAGGCGGCCGGCGGTATCGACGATCAGCACGTCGACGAAGGACTTCTTCGCATCGTCGATGGCGGCGCGGACGATGGCTTCCGGCTTCTGGCCGGCATCGGACGGGAAGAACAGCACGTCGACCTGCTGGGCGAGCGTCTTCAGCTGCTCGATCGCGGCCGGACGGTAGACGTCCGCGCTGACCACCATCACCTTCTTCTTGCGCTTCTCGCGCAGGTGCTTGGCCAGCTTGCCGACGGTCGTGGTCTTGCCGGCACCCTGCAGGCCGGCCATCAGGATGACGGCGGGCGCGGGCACGTTGAGGTTCAGGTCGCTGGCCTGCGAGCCCATCACCGCGGTCAGCTCATCGCGCACGACCTTGATCAGCGCCTGGCCCGGGGTCAGCGACTTCAGCACTTCCTGGCCGACGGCGCGCACCTTGATCCGCTCGATCAGCGCCTGCACCACCGGCAGCGCCACGTCGGCTTCCAGCAGGGCGATGCGGACTTCGCGGGTAGCCTCGCGGATGTTCTCCTCGCTCAGGCGGCCGCGGCCACGGAGGCGTTCGATGGTGCCGGAGAGGCGCTGGGTCAGGGATTCGAACATGGGGGAAGGGACCGGGGAAAATCGGACCGGAATTATATGCGGTCGCGCCGCGCCCGCCCCCTGCCTTCCTGCCGGCCCGCTGTGCGACACTGCTCCGATGACAGTCATTCTCATTGCCGTCGCGCTTTACCTGTTCGCCACCGGCCTGCTGGTCCGCTCCGTCGGCCGCGATCCGGGCGAGGGCATGCGCCTGTGGCTGTGGCCCGCGGTCGGCGGCGTGCTGCTGCACGGCGCCTATCACCTGCTGGTGGCCTGGCGGACGCCGGGCGGCCCGGACATGCACTTCTTCGCGGCCCTGTCCCTGGTGTCGCTGGGCATGGCGGTGATGACCCTGCTGGTCGCCATCCAGGGCCGCATGGCCGCCCTCGGCGTGGTGGCGTTCCCACTGGCCGCGTTGCTGCTGGTGGTCTACCACCTGTACGGGCACCGGGCCTCCAGTGGACTGGACTGGCGCCTACAACTGCACGCCTGGCTCGCGCTGCTCGCCTACGCGGCGCTGGCCATCGCCGCCTTGCTGGCGCTGATGCTGTGGGCGCAGGAACGCGCCCTGCGCCGGCGCGAGTTCTACCTCTGGCTGCGTGCCCTTCCGCCGCTGACCGAACTGGAAGACCTGCTGTTCCGCACGATCACGGTCGGCTTCATCCTGCTGACCGCCACGCTGCTGACCGGCGTGCTCTTCGTCGAGAACTTCCTGGTCCAGAAGCTCACCCACAAGACCGTGCTGAGTGTGCTGTCGTGGCTGACCTTCGGCGCCCTGCTGGTCGGACGCTGGCGCTACGGCTGGCGCGGTGCGAAGGCCGTGCACTGGACGCTGACGGCCATGGCGCTGTTGCTGCTGGCGTTCTTCGGCAGCAAGTTCGTGTACGAGATGGTGCTGAGGCGGGCTTGAGTACGCCGCTGGGCGACCGGATCCTGAAGGTCGATCACGCGGGCGAAAACGGCGCGGTCAACATCTATCGTGCACAGATCCTGGTGTCGCAGTGGACCGCGCCGCAGCTGGTGCCACTGCTCCGGCATTTCCTCGATCACGAACTCGGTCATCGCACCCTGTTTCACGATCGCCTCCAGGCACGCGGTGTCCGTCGCTGCCGCAGCTATGCGCTGTGCGGTGTCGGCGGCTGGACGTTGGGATTGGTGACCGGCCTGCTGGGACCATCCGCCATCGCGGCCACCACGTATGCCGTCGAAAGCGTGGTGCTGCGGCACCTGATGGCGCAACGGCAGCAGCTCGCGTCCACCGACGCGGATGCCTTCGATGCGGTGTCTCGCATCGTCGTGGAAGAACAGGAGCATCACGATCACGGCCGTGACGCGATGCACTCCGGCGCTTTCTGGCCGCCGATCCTGACCCCGATCGTGCGCGTCTCGACGGAAGCGATGATCTGGCTGGGAATGCGGCTCTGATGCTCGTCGCGACCTGCTTCTTGTAGGAGCGACGTAAGTCGCGACCGCGAGATCGACACACCTTGGAGGGTTGGCGCGCGCGTCAGCCGTGCGGTCGCGACTTACGTCGCTCCTACAAGGGATCCGCGCCCCGCCCTACTCCGCCGCCGCTTCCAGCGCCTGCGACAGCCGCTCCACCGCCACCACCTCCAGTCCCTTGAACGCGCCCGATTTCGGTGCGTTGCCTTTGGGCACGATGGCGCGCTTGAAGCCGTGCGTGGCCGCTTCGCGCAGGCGCTCCTCGCCGTTGGGCACAGGGCGGATCTCGCCGGACAGGCCCACTTCGCCGAAGGCCACGGTCTTCTCCGCCAGGGGGCGGTCGCGCAGGGATGACAGCACCGCCAGCAGCACGGGCAGGTCGGCGGCGGTTTCCTGCACGCGGATGCCGCCGACGACATTCACGAACACGTCCTGGTCGCCCACCACCACGCCGCCGTGCCGGTGCAGCACGGCCAGCAGCATGGCCAGGCGGTTCTGTTCCAGGCCCACGGCCACACGGCGCGGGTTGGACAGTGGCGAGCTGTCGACCAGCGCCTGCACTTCCACCATCAGCGGGCGCGTGCCTTCGCGGGTAACCAGCACGCAGCTGCCGGGTTGCTGGGTGCTGCCGCCGGACAGGAAGATCGCCGACGGGTTGGGCACTTCCTTCAGGCCCTTCTCGCCCATGGCGAACACGCCCAGTTCGTTGACCGCGCCGAAGCGGTTCTTGAAGGCACGCAGCACGCGGAACCGGCTGCCGCTCTCACCTTCGAAATACAGCACGGCGTCCACCATGTGCTCCAGCACGCGCGGGCCGGCAATGCCGCCTTCCTTGGTCACGTGGCCGACCAGGAACACGGCGGTGCCGGTCTCCTTGGCGTAGCGCACCAGCCGTGCCGCACTCTCGCGCACCTGGCTGACCGAGCCGGGGGCGGCGGTCAGGGATTCGGTCCACAGGGTCTGCACGGAATCGGCCACGATCAGCTTCGGCCGTGCCACCGAGGCGTGCTGCAGGATGTTCTCGATGCCGGTTTCGGCCAGGGCCTGCAGGTTGTCCAGCGGCAGGTCCAGGCGCACGGCGCGGCCGGCGACCTGGGCCAGCGACTCCTCGCCGGTGACATACAGCGCCGGCAGGCTGGCCGACATCTTCGCCACGGCCTGCAGCAGCAGCGTGGACTTGCCGATGCCCGGGTCGCCGCCCACCAGCACCACCGCACCCTCCACCAGGCCGCCGCCCAGCACGCGGTCGAACTCGCCGATGCCGGTGGTCACGCGCGCTTCTTCGCTGTGGCGCACGTCCTTCAGCGCGGTGACCTTCGGCGCCTCGGCCTTGCCGGCCCAGCCGGAGCGACGGGCGGCGGCGGGCGCGCTGGCGGCGCTTTCCAGCACGATCTCGCTGAGGGAATTCCACGCCCCGCAGTCGGCGCACTGGCCCTGCCATTTGCTGTGGTCGGCGCCGCATTCGGTGCAGACGTAGGCGGTACGGGACTTGGCGGAGGTCTTGGCCACGGGAAACCTGTCGTGAAGGCGAACGGCTACTGTATCGGGCCGCCGTCTCCGGGGGCGAGACCCGGAAAAACAAAACCCCGCCGAAGCGGGGCTTTGTCACGACTGGTGCCGGAAATAGGAATCGAACCTACGACCTACGCATTACGAATGCGCCGCTCTACCAACTGAGCTATTCCGGCGGAGCCGCGAATTTTAGGGGTTGGGGTGGGGGTGGGTCAATGCGGGGGTGTTGGGATCGGGTGGTAAGCCGTTGGGAAGCCGGGGGGACCTGCGGTGGTCACTGGAAATCACATGCCCTCACGACCTCCGTCGTTCCGGCATGTGGGGGTTCGCAAGCTCACTCTCAACTTATGACACCGTGTTTGCATTCCTAGTCAATAATCAGGAGCCGGCTGTCCCTTCGCGACCCGCCACGCAGTCAACTAACGGAAAGAATCCGAACATCGAATCCATCCTCTAAGAGTAGTGCTCGAAGCCAATGACTTCGGGGCATCTCTTGTAATCGCGCATGTCAGCTTCCTGCATCATAGATCGTGGACCCAGCGCCTGAACAGACTAGTGGACTGCAGAATGAAAACAACTCATGTCAGCAAAGCCCTCACCTCTTCATCGACATTCTTACTCTTAAGAATGTGAGACCTAACATCAGCCGCCATGATCTGATCAGGATCCAGGAAAGACAGTGCAGCCAACTTCACAAGCACATCTTTACTTGGATCCTGCTTTAGCCACCAATGAAAAACCCCATTTCTATCATGCTCGGAAGCCCTCTCGTTTCCCGGCTCATATAGCTCAACTAGCTTGGCCAATAGATGGTCTGGCATCAGGCCGTAGTGAAGCCACTGTGCAGGAAACTGCATCACCTTGAAATACTCATTCTTGTCCATCGGATTCATCCAAATGCTTAGGGATTAATATCCTCTAGTATCTCCAAACATGCTATTGGATCCGAGCGACACGCATTGGTAATCGAGTCGGCGCCGACCAATGGAGCCGACATCGCCCTCACCAAGAACTTTCCATGCTTAAAAACCAAACGCTGCCTGGTTCGAATTAGATCTTTCTGCGCGCTCGTTAAGGACTGGCACATTTTTTTCTGCTCTCTAGTCATATCTCTAGCATCCTTAGCGCTTAGAGGCTCGAACTTCTCGGTGTCTACCCTAGGACCATCATTACCTCCTAGATGAACATGAGGAGGATCATGCTCGGCCCGATAAGTCGTCGCTTCAGGTCCAGGATTGCCATGAATGGTGACCGAGACTCCCGGAATCTTCAGATCTATCAAACCCAAGGGGTCGATGTATCCAAGCGGATTCCCTCGCACGTACGTGTAGGTATTAATTCCGCCAGCCAAGCCAATCGGATCCGACTGCAGATATCTACCCACCCGGCTATCGTAATCACGGAACCCGTTGTACCAAAACCCCGTTTCCGCATCGAAGTACTGCCCTGGAAATCCGAGATTCAGGGCACCCAGGTTATTGAACACCACTGCTCGATCAAACGCGTAGTTGGCCGCCGCCCAACGCATGGTGTTACTGCTATCGGTCACGACCTCTGGGCGCCCCAAGTGATCGTTGTGGAGAAAGAACAACTGGTTGTTGCGCACCATGGCGATGGGTTCATTGCCCAGCCACAGGTAGCTGCTCCATACGCCATCCGTATACTCGGTCAGCAGCGTATTCTGAGCTGCATACACGAATCGACTGCTCCCCGACGGCCCACTTTTGCCGATGCGCTGGTCCAGCGCATTGAACTGATATGTCGTGGTACCTGCGGCATAACTCTGGTACGCCCGATTTCCTCCACTGAAGTAGCCGACAGCAGCACTGCGTGACGCAGTAATCAGCCGATTGAAACCGTCGTAACCGTAAGTGGTCGTTGAACCTCCCCACGACTGACTGGATCGGTTACCTCTACCGTCATACGCGTAGACAATGTCCTCGCTTGCCAGTCGATTGCTGGACGCATCAACCTGATAGGTCGTATTCGCGGTCGCACTTAGCCCCGGCACCCACCAGCTGTGGAACGAGCGATTGCCGTTGGCGTCATAGGAAAAGCTCTGATTTCCAGCAGGCGCGGTAACGCCCGTCAGCCGAGACAGTGCATCGTAAGCAAAGGCTTCGTTGTACTCCGGCCTTGACCAGTTCTGGATCGAAGTGATCTCGTCGTTGACGTTGTAAGTCTGCGTATGACCCACCCACCCATGGTCATGTGTGATGGTCATTCTGCCATCAAGGTCGTAGCTTCTTTCCTTGATGACGCCGTTGCCGTACGTAAACTGGCCGATGGGACCGGAAGGCTGATACTGCATTCCTGTCGCAATGTTATGGGTCACGCCATTGATGACGGCCTGCATGACGGTCAGCCTGCCTTGACTGTATCCGTACCCCACCGAAACCCCGCTCGGGTAGGTCATGCCCGCCAGCCGGCCAACCGCATCATACGTGTAATGCGTCCACTCATCGCTTGTCGGCGTCCAATCGCGCGTTACGGTGATCTTGCCGTCTTCGCTGTAGCCATAGTGCCGTGTCCCGCCGCTATGGTCGGCATTGCACAGTCGACCTTTCCCGTTGCTACACCAGTCGTACCCGAACCCCCTTCCCTCTGTCGGGGTTCCATACCAGGTGAGTCGACCCAACGTATCGTAGTTGTAAGTAAGGGTACTGCCATCATTTCGCACTTGGTGCGTCATCTGGCCGAAAGCGTTGTACTGATAGGTCGTCGTGCCGGTATCCGGACTGGTCAGCGACCACAATTGACCGAATCCATCATACAGATACGTCGTAATGTTTCCCTTGGGGTCCTTGACCCATACGAGCCGATCGCCCAGGTCGTACTTGAACTCCGATACGCCTCCGGCGGCATCAATCTGCTTGGTCAGGCGACCGAGCTTGTCGTACTCCATGCGTGTCTCGCGTCCTAGCGAGTCGATACTGAGAAGCAGGCGATCATCCCTGTCGTACCCATAATCCTGGCGCTGCCCGTTATTGCCTCGGCGAGCAATGACACGGCCAAGCTCGTCGTAATCGGTGTACGCACGGTACGAAACGCCGGGAGGCAGTGCCTGGAGTGCCTGCGCAGAAGAAAGGGTAACGCCCGCCATCCCGCTTTTCCGCGCAAGTGGACCAAACTGCGGTATGCAATCCGGAACCGCTGGAGGACAAGGATCTGTTGGCGGATTGGAGGCGTAGACGACGTCAAGTGTCGTGCTTGGCGTCATGGGACCGAAGGCGACCCCGGCATGGGTCATCTGCCACTGAGACGTATAAGTGCCATATCCGGGCGCTGTGCCTTGGATGCTGAAGGTTGCGGTCTGCCCCGGGAGTACGGTACCGGGCACACCAACCACGCTGATGCCGAAGGCACTGCTGAAATTCTGGCTTGTGGAAACGAGTTTATAACCATCAGCCGTCGACCATGCAGTCGTGCCGGTGTTCTTCAACTGGATATTGATGGTATAGGACTGACCTACATAAAGGGGAGAGATCGTCTGTCCGATGTACTGGACGCCTGCAACAGGATCGACAGGTGCGTTCGTCAGACGCTCGGCTTCAACAAGCGTTGGCAGCGACGCGTTGTTGTAGATATACCGCATCTGTTGGTAGGCGCCGCCTGGTGTTGCCTCATGCGTCGACAGCAAGCGCCCGGCCGTGTCATATCGCATGTGACGTGCATGTGCATCAGGCGTCGTCACAAGGACGAGACGCCCCATCCCGTCATAGGCGTACGTCGTCGTGTGGATAGCACCGCCTACGATGCGCTTCTGAGCCGTGATCCTTCCCCGCGCATCATAGACATACTCGGTAACATCGCCATTGATGCCGGTGATCCGCCCGGGCTGACCGAGTTCGTTGTAGTTGTCATACACCACATTGCCGAGCGCCGACCCCACGCCGACGAGATCACCTTTCGTGCTGTAGCTATAGGTAACAGCATCGGCATTTCCATACAGCGGCCCGTCAACGGTCATGGTGGCAACCATGCCACTGGCATGCTCGGTATAAGTGTAGTAGGTGATCCTGGTTTGATTCAGGCTGGCCGGCACGGCGCTGGACAGGTTCCTGACCGTCGTCGTTTCCAGTCGCTTGCGCGCGTTGTAGCCATAAGTGATCTGGTACAACTCTTGCGTACCGGCCTGGTTATGCACCGTCTCCCTCAAGAGCCGGTTCTCAGCAGGATCCCATACGTAGCTGGTTGCCCGGGCCTCAGGGGTCCCGGCGGCGACGATTTTCTTGAGTAACTGACCTTTGGCATTGTAATCGTAGTCGGTTACACCACCCTCGTTATCGTAGACCTTGTCCTTGTAGCCATTGGCATCGTAGGTGATGCTTCTGGCGCTCGATGGACAGTTGTTCGAAACGTGGCCCATGACCGTCGTCAGCTTCCGGTCGAAGAACGCCTGCGTCGATTGCTTGCCGAGCGGGTTCGTATGCAAGACCGACATCGTCTGCTTGCCGTTCTGGAATCCACTTGTATACGCAAAGGTGTGGCGATCAACGCCACCTGCATGCTCACTGAGAGTGGCACGGCGTTCCGCGTCATACGCGAAGGTGGAGTAGCGAACGTCGTTGTACGACTTGCCTGTGAGCGCGAAGAATTCAGGCTTCTCGTAATGATAGGTAATGACTGTCGAAGGGGTGCCCGGCAGCGTCACCGTGGCCAGAAGATGCAAGCCATCGTAGACCTTCTGATGGCTGTAGGTGTATCGATACGCGTTGCCCGCCGGATCATTGATCTGCCTGAGCTCATCGCCCGTCCACAGGAACTGTATGAATCGCGTGGAGGTATGGGTAACGCGCTGGAGCTGCGTTCCCTGCATCCCTCCATACGTAAACGTCCACCCTATTCCTTGTTCATCCTTGACCTCCAACGGAAGCCCACCCACTCTGTAGCGCTCTAGAGTTCCTGTTTCCCCATACAGCATCCAGGTCCCATTGGCCTGCCGTACGATCCTGGAAACCGGACTCGCCTTTTCTTCGTAATAGATGCCGTCAGCTGCCTTGATGTAACGAATCTTCCGCCCATCTGGTCGATGCGCCCAGATCGTCGAGTAGGTGTGGCCCACCTGGCACTCCGCACTGCTTGGGACGGGATAGCAGTGACTCAGACCGTAGCTGCTGCCAAAGCTGAGCTTGTAGTCGAAGTTGGTCTGCCAGTGATAGCCGAAGAGGCCGATTCCATCCCAGTGCTGGTTCCAGGTGCGTTCAAGCCTGAGTCCGGATCCCGCAAAATCGACCTCATGCTCGATCTTGTTGCCGGAGGACATGACCACGGGATTACCCGCTTTGGGCTGCTCCTCTTTGCAGTCCGGTGGGGCGCTCGAGTCATTGTCGGACCCATTCTCCATCTGCCCCATGTTCCCGCTGAACTCGCTGCCATTGACGATGCCGCCGGCGGTGCCAAGGGACTCTATTCCCGACCTGTAGACAGTTTGCGGGTTAGGTCGGAAACCATGGACCTGCACTGTCGAAAGATTGGTCGTACCCGCTCCGTTGGGCAGCCTAGGGATGAGGGTATCGTCAACTTGTGCCATCACTGAAGGTGCCAGCGATGCCGACAAGCCAACGAGCGCAGCGCTAGACAATACGAAGTTTCGTATAGCCGCAGAACATCGGAAAGGATTTGAAACGAATCCCTGCTCTTCCCCAGCCCAACGCATACGACCAGCTTCCATCTACTCCGCTCCATTCCAGCCCCTTGCAGGCCAGAGTCCTTGCGTCCACCACCCCGGTGGGACACCCCATGCCGGAAAAACTACTACCCGGCAATGCACCTTGGGAAGCCGTGAATGCACGTAAGCGTATTTACGTCCAGTACCACTCACACCGCAGGCCCGATCTGCCTGTACGGAGTGCGTCGGACACACTCTGCATCCGTATGGTGGGGGCTTGGTGCAGCGCCCTGTCCAGCGCATACGGGGGACGCCCCCGCGTCGCGTCGCGTCCCAATGTGAGGCATGATGAGCCCAGGGAATGGCGCCGCCTTCGACGGGGCCCATGGCTGGCGCAGCGCCGGCACACATGCAGCATCACCTTGTCGGCAAGGAGGCGTCAGCTCATGGGACAGACTCACGGAACCTCAACGGCGCGCGTCGCGCTACTGCGGGGTTGGCTCACCTGCCTGGCATGCCTGTTGTGGAGCTCCGCGCACGCCGAACCCACCATCACCACCATCGCCGGCGGCGGCAACCCGATATCGGGCAACGGTGACGGTGGACTGGCGACGCAGGCCCGGCTGCAAGAGCCCGTCGCCGTTGCGGTGGACCGTTCCGGCAATGTCTTCGTCGCCGAACGCTATGGGTTCACGGTGCGCAGGATCGGCACAAACGGCATCATCACCACGGTGGCCGGTAACGGTCAGCAGATGTACGACGGCGATGGAAAGCCAGCGACCTCGGCCGCCATCGATGTGCGTGGCATCGCGGTCGATGCAGCGGGCAACCTTTACATCGCCGACGGCGGGAACGGTCGGATCCGCAAAGTGGCACCCAACGGCGTCATCAGCACCCTCGCCTCCGCAGGCCTGTCGTTCCCCACGCGCCTGGCGGTAAGTCCATCCGGGCAGGTCCATGTGATTGACCAGTTGCGGATCTGGAAAGTGAACCCGTCGGGCAGCCTTCAACTGGTGGCGGGCATCGGCGAGTACGGTTCGACGGGTGATGGCGGACCCGCCATCGCGGCCCGCCTCGGCAACCCGGAGGCGCTGGCCTTCGATCGCAGCGGCCGGCTTTACATCGTCGACAACAACGACAGGATCCGACGCATCGCGCTCGACGGGACTATCTCGACGATCGCCGGCAATGGCCCCTTCCGGGTCGACCCGGTGGCGCGGAACTCCCGCATCCACTCACCCACGGGCATTGCCGTGGATGCTCGCGGCAATGCCTATGTCGCACTGCGAAACAACCTGGTGCGCACCATCAACCCCGACGGCATCATCGACGATGCGGTGGTCAGACTGAACGACTCAGGCGGGATAGTGATAGGCGCGCCTTTCGGTTTCCAGGGCGACGGCGGTCCCGCGCTCGACGCGCTGCTGCACGAACCGGAAGCGCTCGCCATCGATGAACAGGACCACCTGTACATCGCCGACACCAGAAATGGACGCATCCGCAAGGTCACGCCGATACCGACGGCCCGCACACCGCTCGGCCTGGACGCATTCGCGCCGCAGAAGATCTACGGCATCGGCAGTTACGTCAGGCACGTGGCGATCGGCGACATCACCGGCGATGGTCGGCAGGACGCTCTGCTGACGACCTCGAGCTGGTCGGGGCCGTACGCGGAGCCGGCCAAGGACTTCCACGTGTGGCTGTTCGTGCAGAAGCCGGATGGCACGCTGGCGGCACCGCTGGGTTATCCCTTTCCGGGCGACGCAATTGGTGGACGCACGGGCAGCGGACTGGACACGGGCGACTTCAATGGTGATGGATTCGAGGACGTGGTGGTCGGCACGCTCACCGGCATCACGGTGTTCCTGGGCTCACCCTCGGGCCTGGGGTCCGGCCTCGGCTACGCCTCCCAAACGCCGGGCGCACAGGCGGCCCACGGCCTCACGGTGCTCGATGTGGATCGGGATGGCCGCCTCGATGTCGTGACACTCAGCGGCGGCAGGAGCGAGGGCGGCACCAGTCACACCGACCAGGTCGGCCTGCTGGTCTACTACGGCAACGGCAGCGGCGCCTTCCCACGACAGGACTTCCGCGTGCGCCCTGCGGGTGCGAGCTGGGGCGCGCTGCGTGCCGCCGATATCAACAACGACGGGTTGCTCGACCTCACCAGCTCCTGGACCGACATCATCGCCGGTTATTACCGCGGCGGCTTTGAAGTGACACTGCACCAGGGTGCATCCGGCTTCGGGGCGGTGCGGCGCTGGCATCCCGCCGAATCCCTCTCTTGGGGCCCGGGCTATGCGTTCGGCGACTTTGATGGCGATGGCCGGAAGGATGCGATCGTGTCGTACACGGCCAACACGCCGTCCGCAAGGTATGCGCACTTCAGGCAGGAGCAGGACGGCAACTTCGTCGAGATCGGCGCCTGGCCTGCCTTCGATGTGCCAAACGAACTGATCAGCGCCGATATGAACAATGACGGACGCGATGATCTGCTGGTCATCCACGGCGGGTGGAGTTCCATTGGCTACATGCAGCAGAAGCCGATGGGCGGGCTGGATGTCGAGATCAAGTACGAAGTCGAGCAATCTTCCCACCCGCAGATGCCTGCGCTGGTGGTGGGCGACCTCAATGGCGATGGATGCCGCGACGTTGCGATGGCTGATCGCAACTATGGGTTGATCGTCCTGGAAGGACGCAACTGCATGATTCGCCAGAACGGCTCGCAACCGCTGGTTCCCGGTTGGGGGTCGCTCGCCATCCACGGCGCGATCACGCAGGGTCAGGCGAACCCGGGCGAAGGCAGTTCTTCGCGACCCGTTATCACCGAAGGACCCATCCCACATTCGAGGGCTGGCGCCACCGTGCGCGGGAGCAGCGATGCCAGCCGTGCGTGGCATGCGCGCAGGGTGATCGTATGGTTGATGCTATTGGGTGCACTGGGCATCTTCAGCGGCGCAGCATGGTTCTTGCTCACGCGGACGTCATGGCTGCGTCGTTGAGCGTCGCGTTGCGTCTGCGGTGTCTCCACTGACGGCGGTCCGGCGATCCGATCCGCGGGGTAACCGATGTTCCCGGGCCCGCATGCGGCTCAACTGACCAGGAGCAGCGCCGCGCTGTGGGTAACGCGCCCCCTCTGGTACTGCGATTCGCCGCCCCGTTCGATGACACCGGCGACGCCACGGTCACGCTGGCGCTGGGCGCCGTGGCTTCGCTGTTCCGCCGAGGTGGCCAGCCACCACCTCGCGACCGGTACGACAGCGGTGTGTCTAATGGCGGCGTGCGACGTGGGAGGACAGGCAAGGCATCAGCTCATCCCCCCTCCTCCCTCACCCTCCTGCCCCAACGCCTCACGCAATCGTGCGTTCTCCTCCACCACACGCCCATAAGCACGGAACAACGACCACGTTCCCCACACGCCCAGCACCAGGGCGTGGGCGAACGGGATGGCGGCCAGTGCCATCAGCGAGGCCAATGCGGTTGCGTCGAGGGTGCGTACGTAGGGGATGGCCATCAGCCCCTGGTTGATGAGGGCGGTCGCGGTGGAGATGGTCAGCAGTCCGAAGCTGACGTGGCGGAAGCGGCGCCATGCGCGCCACTGCAACACCAGCGCGACGATGCTGTACAACCAGTCCGGCCACGATGAAGACCCAGCTGAGGATCATGTAGACGGGCATGCAGGCTCCTGGCGTGAGTGCGGTGACGGGGTTTTATCACGTGGATGTGCGCTTGCTCGACCGCACATGAAAAGGCCCCGCGGTGCGGGGCCTTCTGTTTTCCGGGCGGGCTGTGTGTCAGCCGTTGCTGCCGCTCGAGCCGACGGGTTCGTCGGGCGAGGCGGTGCGGTTCCTGCGGACGAAGCGCTGCGAGAGTTCGCGGCGGGCTTCGTCCACGCCCTTGTCCTTGCCGGCCACCTTGATGACGCCGTAGACCTCCAGCGAGGCAGCCATCAGGTCGCTGCCGAGGGCGAGTTCGGTGTCGGATACGCGTTGCATGAGATGGGCGAGCCGCGCCGCGCGCGGGCGCAGCGCTTCGAGGGCGGCATGGTCTTGGCGAAAGGCGTCGTAGTTGAAGTCACGCGGCATCAGGCCGGCATGTTGTTCGGCGACGGCCAGGGCGCTGGTGCAGAAGGCGCGCGATTTGTTGCCCATCTTCACCAGGTCGGAGCGCTCTTCGACGGTGAGGGCGATCAGGAGGTCGAGGTCGGTTTCGAGGGCGGTCAACGCGCTGTCGATACGTTCCAGGCGCTCGGCCTCGAACGTCATGCTGATGCGGTTCTGCGTCATGTGCTTGCGTCCTTTCGGGTTGTACCGGCCGGGTCCGGCCGGCACAGGCAGCCTACCGCTGCGCACCCGCGTTGCGATGCGCGGCAGCGCTAATGGAGTAGTTCTCACACTCCGCAGGACGATTTGGCGAAAAAGCGTGGCGCGATACCGAAAAAGATCCAGCGTTGGACGAAAAAGAGGGAACGCTGGATGTTTGTGTGAGAAGAAACACCGGAAAAGGGGGAACGTTGGACCTTAGTGAGAGAAGAGAGACCGGAAAAGATCCAACGTTGGATCTTTGTGTGAGAAGAAACACCAAAAAAGACGGAACGTTGACCGTTAGTGAGAGAAGAAAGACCGAAAAAGGGTCAACGATGGGGGTTCTTGTGAGAAGAGAGACGGGGATGCTACGACTGCGGCCTCACCCCGGGCGTGATGTGGCGGGAAAAAGCGCTTGGGGGCTCGCTTGAGCTCGGGAAGATCAAGGATGGGCTGAAGCAAGAGCGCCCCTCATCCGCCTTCGGCACCTTCTCCCCGTTTCACGGGGAGAAGGAAAAGCGGGTCTTGCGCGCGAATGGTTCGGGATTGCCTCAATCCCTCAACTTCAACGCCGGCTGCTCATCAATCGTCCCATCCTCGTTGACCACCACGTAGCGATCACCCTCGCGGTTGAACAGTATGGGGATGGGGATCTTGAAGAGGGGGCGGCGGATGAACTTCAGGCGCCAGTGGAAGGTTTCCATCGTGTGGATGGTGGCCTGCTGCTGCGGGGTGAGGCCGGCCAGCAGCGTGGCGTCGTCCATCTTCGGCGCGCCCTTGCGGCGCTCCGGCGTGCGGGGAGACGTGCCCGGGGTGTCCGGGTCGGGGGTGTCGCGGGGGCGATGGGGATCCGTCATCCGGTGGGGGGCTCCTGATGGCGTGGAACGGGAATGCGCATGCCGCTGTGGCGGCCGCTTTACCTTCTATCGGCCGGGCTCAAGGGAACGTGAGGACCGCGTTGTGTCGCGGAGAGAGCGTTCAGGGAAGGGGGTTGGCTGGCGCGGGAAAGTCTCGCTTGCCCCTCATCCGCCCTTCGGGCACCCACCCCGGCCGGGCGAAGCACGCCCGGCGTTCCGACGATCGCGCGGCATGCCGCGCAAGCAGATCGTCTTCACCCCGCCCGCGGGGAGAAGGATATGCAGCCGTCAGGCGCGCAGGACGAGCGTGGGGGTTTCGTTGAGGGTGCCGTCTTCTTCGATCACCACGTGACGCGTTGCGTCACGATCGAACAATACCGGGATGGGCGCGCAGAACAGCGGGCGGCGCACGAAGGCCAGGCGCCACTGGAAGATTTCCAGCGCTTCCAGCGTCATCAACTGCGCGGGCGTGAGGCCGGCGCGCAGGTCGGCGGCATCCTGCGCCGCGGTGGATTTGCGGCGCTCGGGCGCGCGCGGGGCCGCCGCCTTGGGGGCGGAGGCCTGCCAGGGGCCATTGATGACGGAGGCGTGGGCAGCAGTGCGATGCATGGGGGTGGGGGCTCCAACAATTGCGGGTGACATCTGTTGCTACTAACGGCCACGGGCGGCCGCTATTTAGGGTGATGACCGCGATGCAAGCCGTGTGCCGGAATGCGGGGCGCGCAAGAAAAAAGCCCCGCGTGGGCGGGGCTTTCCTGGTGAGGTGATGGATCGCGCTTGCCCCTCATCCGCCTTCGGCACCTTCTCCCCGCTTGCGGGGAGAAGGAGAAGCATGCGCCCCGCTTGCGGAGAGAAGGAGAAGCATGCGCCCCGCTTGCGGGGAGAAGGAAAGGCAGGCTCCCGCCTCGCGGGGAGAAGGAAAAGCGTGCCCCCGCCTTGCGGGGAGAATCCCTCAGGCGAACGGGTCCTGCAGCACCATGGTGTGGTCGCGGTCGGGGCCGGTGCTGACGATGGCGAGCGGGCAGCCGGACAGTTCTTCCAGTGCGCGCAGGTAGGCACGCGCGGCCGGCGGCAGCTTGTCCCACTCGGTGACGCCATGGGTGTTCTCGTCCCAGCCCGGGAATTCCAGGTACACCGGCGTGCACTCTTCCCAACCGCCCGCATCCAGCGGCGCGTACTCGGTACGCTTGCCGCGGTATTCGTACGCGATGCAGATCTTCAGCGTCTTCATGCCGTCCAGCACGTCCAGCTTGGTGATGCACAGGCCGGAGATGCCATTGATGGCCACGGCGCGCTTCAGCGCGACGATGTCCATCCAGCCGCAGCGGCGCGGACGGCCGGTGGAGGCGCCGTATTCCTGGCCACGGTCGCGGATGCCCTGCCCCACTTCGTCGTCCAGCTCGGTCGGGAACGGACCGCCGCCCACGCGCGTGGCGTAGGCCTTGCAGATGCCCAGCACATAGTCGATCGCGTCCGCACCCACGCCGGTGCCCGCGAACGCGCCGCCGACGGTGGTGTTGGAACTGGTGACGTAGGGATAGGTGCCGTGGTCGATGTCGAGCAGCGCGCCCTGCGCGCCTTCGAACAGCACGCGCTTACCCTGCTTGCGCAGGTCGTGCAGGATGCCGGCCACGTCGGACTTCATCGGCTGCACGTATTCGCCGAAGGCGAGCGCTTCGTCGTAGGTCTTCTGGAAGTCGACCGCGTCCACGCCCAGGTACTTGGTCAGCACGAAGTTGTGGTAGTCCAGCGCGGTGCGCAGCAGTTCTTCCAGCTGCTTGGGGTAATGCAGGTCGGCCACGCGGATGCCGCGACGCGCCACCTTGTCTTCGTACGCCGGACCGATGCCGCGGCCGGTGGTGCCGATGGCCTTGCCGCCGGCTGCCTTCTCGCGCGCCTGATCGAGGGCGATGTGGTACGGCATGATCAGCGGCGTGGCCGGGGAGATCTTCAGGCGCGAACGCACTTCCACGCCGGCCGACTCCAGTTCGTCGATTTCCTTGATCAGCGCGGCCGGCGACAGCACCACGCCGTTGCCGATCAGGCACAGCGCGTCGGGGCGCAGGATGCCGGAGGGAATCAGGTGCAGGACGGTCTTCTTGCCCCCGATGACCAGCGTGTGGCCGGCATTGTGGCCGCCCTGGAAACGGACGACGGCTCCGATTTCCTCGGTGAGCAGATCGACGATCTTGCCCTTGCCTTCATCGCCCCACTGGGCGCCGAGAACGACGACTGACTGACCCATGACGGGTAACTCCTCGATTGTTGGCGGCCATCGGGGCCACCGGAAGGGTCGTGCTGGTCCAAGGCGCCGTTGCTGCCGGCAGGCTCCATCGGGGAGCCGCCCGCCACGCCGGGCCCAGACACGGAAAAAGCCGGCGGTCTTCCCACGCAGGGAGCCCGTCCGGCTTTTGTGCATTATCCGGGTTTAGGGGGACGGGGGCTACCCTGCCGGGGGGCCGTGCTGCGGGTTCAGGAATCGCGCCAAGAGCGGCCCCTCATCCGGCCTTCGGCCACCTTCTCCCCGCTTCGCAGGGAGAAGGGGAGGAGCGGGCGCTTGGCGTTTCCTTCTCCCCGCCTGCGGGGAGAAGGTGGCCGAAGGCCGGATGAGGGGCGCTTTCCGATCCGCCGACGCGGCACTTCCGGATATCGTCAAGGCCCGCCGTGGACCGATGCTGCCTCCCACAGGAGGCAACATCATGCGAAGGAAAACAGACCACGCGCGCCAGCGTCAGCTACGACGCGACCAGACCGAGGCGGAACGCGTGCTGTGGCAACCCCTGCGTGACCGGCGCCTGTCGGGGTGGAAGTTCCGCCGGCAGCATCGGATAGGTCCCTACTTTGCGGACTTCGCCTGCGTGGAGGGGCGCCTCATCGTGGAGCTGGATGGCAGCCAGCATTTGACCCAACAGCGTCACGACGACGCGCGCACGAGCTTCCTGGAAACGCAGGGGTTCCGGGTGCTGAGGTTCTGGAACGATGACGTATTGCGCGACACGGAAGCGGTACTGGCCACAATCGCCACCGCGCTCGCCCCTCATCCGCCTTCGGCACCTTCTCCCCGCAGGCGGGGAGAAGGAAAGAGCGATGCCGTAACGGCTCCCTTCCACTGCGAAACCAGTAGAAGGAAGGAGCGAAGCCGTGATTGCTCCCTTCTCCCTGCGAAGCGGGGAGAAGGAAAGAGCTAAACCGTGACGGCCCGTTCCATTGCAAAACCAGCAGAAGGAAAGAGCGAAGCGATGATTGCCCCCTTCTCCCTGCGAAGCGGGGAGAAGGTGCCGAAGGCGGATGAGGGGCGCTTTCCGATCCGCTGACGCGAATGCCGCGTCGCAAGCGACTCCTCAGCGCTTCAACACCCACAAGAACGTCAGCCCGAAGATCAGGATGAAGCCGCCGACCGCGCGCACCTGGCCGTCGGACATCTGCAGCAGTTGCACCACGGCGCGCTTCCATCCCGCGGGAATGGCGAACAGCACCAGGCCTTCGAGGATGGCGACCAGGCACAGAGCGGACCAGAGTTCGGACATGGGGGAAGTCCCGGCGCCGCCGTGACGGCGGGGCGATGGAGAACAGGGCTGAAACGGCACCGGCCGCCCTGGGGCGGCCGGTGAAGGAGGCTCAGCGATCGCTGCGCATGTACTGGAGGAAGGGGTCGTCCTTGTCCAGCACGATCACGCCCTGCCCGTCCTTGAACGAGGCCCGGTAGGCCTCCAGGCTGCGCTGGAAGGCGTAGAACGCCGGGTCGCGGTTGGCGGCCACGCCGTAGAGGCGGGCCGCTTCGGCATCGCCTTCACCGCGCAGCTTCTGCGCATCGCGCTCGGCTTCGGCCAGCAACACCGCCACGTCGCGGTCGGCCTGCGCCCGCACGATCCGCGCCTGCTCGGCGCCCTGCGCGCGCAGGGCGCTGGCCACCTGGGAGCGTTCGGCGCGCATGCGGTTGTAGACCTGGTCGATGACTTCGCTGTCGGTCGGCAGATCGATCTGCTTGAAGCGGATGTCCACCACCTGCATGCCCAGGTTCTTGGCACCGGCATTGATCGCCGGCAGCTGCTTCTCGATCAGCTCGTTGCGGTTGCCCGACACCAGCTGGGTGAGCGTGCGCGAGTTGATCTCGTTGCGCAGCGATTCCTTGATGATGGGCGCCAGGCGCTCGGTGGCCAGGTCGGCCTGGCCGCCGGTGGCACGGTAGAAATCGGCCGCGTTGACGATGAAGCCGATGGCGATGAAGTCGACGCTGACGTCCTTGCGCTCGGAGGTCAGCGAGCGTTCCGGCGGGAACTCGTTGGCGGTGAAGCGGCGATCGAACACGCGCGCGGTTTCCACCAGCGGCAGCTTGAAGTGCAGGCCGGGGCCGATCTCGCTGCGCACCACGCGACCCAGGTTGAGCACCAGGCCCACCTGCCCTTCGCGCACCACGTAGACCGAGCCCATCAGGCCCAGCAGTACGGCCACGGCGATGCCGACGATCAATGAAGTCTTCATGGCTGCGCCTCCTCACGGCCGGCCGGGCGCGGTGAGCGCACCGCATTGCGGGAACTGGACGGGGTGCTTTCCACGGGCGGCATCATTTCGGTGGGAATCACGCCCGTGGGCAGCTGGCCGGCGGACGAGCCGGCGGCATTGCCCATGGGCACGTAGATCAGCTGGCGGCTGTCGCCGCCGATCACCTTGCGGTTGTCGGCGAGCACCTGCTGCACGGTATCCAGCCACAGCCGCTTGCGGGTGACCTCTGGCGCGTTGCGGTACTCGTCCAGCAACAGGCTGAAGCGGGTCGCGTCACCGGTGGCGCGGGCGATGGCGGCGGTCTTGTAGCCTTCGGCCTGGGTACGGATCTGCTGCGAATCGCCGCGCGCCTCGGGGACGATCTTGGCCGCATAGGCACGCGCCTGGCTGACCACGCGCTCGTTTTCCTGCTGTGCGCTGTTGACCTCGTCGAACGCCGGCTTGACGGCTTCCGGCGGGCGGGCGTCCTGCAGGCTCAGTTCGGTGACGACCAGGCCAGTGCGGTAGGCCTCCAGCGAGGCCTGAAGCGCCGTGCCGGCGGTGGCGGACAAGGGGCCGCGATTGTTGAGCGCCGCGTCCAGATCGGAACGGCCGATCACTTCACGTACGGCGCTCTGCGCGGTCTGCTCCAGCACGCGGGTGGCGTCGGTGGTGCCGAACAGGAACAGCTTGGGATCGCCCACGCGGTACTGCACGTTGAACGACACGGTGATGATGTTCTCGTCGCGGGTCAGCACCGGCAGGCTGTTGCTGAAGGTGCGCACGCCGGTGGCGTTGACCTTGGTGACGCTTTCGATGGGCCAGGGGAACTTGAAGTTCGGGCCGGGCTGCATGGTGCGGTTGTACTGGCCGAAGCGCAGTACCACGCCACGGTCCTGCTCGCCGATCAGCTGGAAGCTGGAGAACAGCACCAGGATGCCCACGCCCAGCAGCACCCAGCGCAGCGGATTGCCGCCGCCAGCGCCGCCGAACAGGCCGCGCAGGCGTTCGACCACGTCGCCGATGCCGCCGCCCTGCCGGTTGCGCGGCTTCCAGCTGTTGTTCCGGTTGCCGTTGTTGCCAGATCCGCCGCCGCCACTGCCAGGGGTGTTCCAGGCCATGCCCACTCCGTATTGAAAGATTCGCGCGGCCGGGGCCGGCGCAGGTTTCGATTCTACTAGATAGGGGCGACCGGGCCCGGAGGCAAGGCCGGGAGGTCATGCGCGCCCCGGATTCGGGCCTTTGTAGGAGCGACGTGAGTCGCGACCGGGACACGTCCCGGCCATGACGAATGATCCTGCCGATCCGGCCGTGCGGTCGCGACTGACGTCGCTCCTACAGAAAGCAGGCAATCCCTACTGCCACTCCTCCCGCTCCATCTTCGGCAGCAGCGCCTCCAGCGGATGCCCGCCGGCCTGCGAGGCCAGGCGCTGCGCGTCGGCCAGGGCCAGGTCGAGGGTGACGCGCCAGCCGTTCTCCTCGAAGTCCTCCGCGAGCACCGCGCCGAGTGCGTGCAGGCGCGAGCGCAGGCGCGCCGAGTTCGCCGGCAGGTGCAGTTCACCACGCACGCGCTGGAAGCCCAGCCGCTGCGCCAGCGCGCCGCGCAGCAGATCGATGCCCGCGCCATCGCGCGCCGACAGCCATACCCGCTCGCGGCCCATGCCGGCACTGGGGGCGTCGCCTTCGTCCACGCCGGGGTCTGGCTGGTCGTGGCGCGGTTCGGCGCCTTCGATGCGGTCGATCTTGTTGAACACCAGCATCTGCGGCAGGTCGCCGGCGCCGATTTCCTGCAGCACCTCGTCGACCTGCGCGATGCGCTCTTCGCGGTGCGGATCGGCGGCGTCGATGACGTGCAGCAGCAGGTCGGCTTCGCGCGCCTCGCTCAGGGTGGAGCGGAAGGCGGCGACCAGTTCATGCGGCAGGTCGCGCACGAAACCCACGGTATCGGCCAGCACCACCGCACCTCCGGGCAGGTCGATGCGGCGCACGGTGGGGTCCAGCGTGGCGAACAGCTGGTCGGCCGCGTAGGCCTCCGCGCCGGTCAGCATGTTGAACAGGGTGGACTTGCCGGCGTTGGTGTAGCCCACCAGCGCCACGCGCGGCAGTTCGCTGCGCACGCGGGCGCGGCGCATCTGGGTGCGCTGCACCTCGACTTTCTCCAGCCGCTTCTGCAACTGCTCGACCCGCTTCTGCAGCAGGCGGCGGTCGGTTTCCAGCTGGGTTTCGCCGGGGCCACGCAGGCCGATGGAACCGCCGCGCTGGCGCTCGAGGTGGGTCCAGCCACGCACCAGGCGCGTGGCCATGTGGCGCAGCTGTGCCAGTTCGACCTGCAGCTTGCCTTCATGGCTGCGCGCGCGCTGCGCGAAGATGTCCAGGATCAGCCCGGTGCGGTCCAGCACGCGTCGCTCGAGGAATTTTTCGAGGTTGCGTTCCTGGCCCGGAGACAGCGGGAAGTTGACCAGGATGAGATCGGCGCCGGTGGCATCGGCGGCGGCCTTCACTTCTTCCAGCTTGCCGCTGCCGATCAGCGTGGAGGGATTGGGGCGGTCGATGCGCGCGGTGAGCAGCGCGGCGATGGTGGCGCCGGCCGAGCGGGCCAGGTCGCTGAATTCCTCGGTGAGGCCGTCGTCGGGACGGCCGCCGGCATGCGGCTGGATCAGCAGCGCATGCTCGCCCTTGCGGGATCTTTCAAACAATGGGGTCGTGCCTCTTCACTGGAGGCACGCATTATCACGCGGTTTCGTCGTCGCCGCCTTCGGCGTCTTCGTCACCCTGCTGCACGTAGCCCCCGCCCGGTCCCACGCGCACGTTGCGCGCCGGCACCACGGTGGAAATGGCGTGCTTGTAGACCATCTGGCTGACCGTGTTGCGCAGCAGGACCACGAACTGGTCGAAGGATTCGATGGTGCCCTGCAGCTTGATGCCGTTGACCAGGTAGACCGACACCGGGACGCGCTCGCGCCGCAGTGCATTCAGGAAAGGATCCTGCAGGGATTGCCCCTTGGACATGACGTACTCCCGCCTTGCGTTCTTATAGTTAGGTATGTGGTGCCGTGCCGGGCCGACGAACAGCTCCCCTGTCGTCCCGGAGCCCCGATGTTACACAACATCGGCCCGGCGGGGCGTTGCCAAGTCAGGCAACGGGTCCCAATTCCGGACAATGTGACCCAAACGGCCCACGATCACGGCAGGAACAGGGCCAGTGCATCGTCCAGGCGGGCGCGATCGATGGCCGGATCGAACCAGCGCGCGTCCCGTTCTCCGCGCAACCAGGTCAGCTGGCGCTTGGCGAGCTGGCGGGTGGCGGCGATGGCGCGCTCACGGAACGCCGCCGCATCGCCCTGGCCGTCGAGATACTCCCACGCCTGGCGATAGCCCACGGCGCGCACTGCCGGCAGGTCGAGGGGGACGGCGACGGCCTGCATGCCGGGCAGTGCGCGCAGGCGGTGGACTTCGTCGAGAAAGCCTTGTTCGAGCATCAGGTCGAAGCGGCGCGCGATGCGCTCATGCAGCACGGTGCGATCGGCCGGTGCGAGTACCAGCTTCAGCACGCGGAACGGCAGGCGCATGCCGCGTGCTTCGCGCTGCCATTGGCTGATGGGCTTGCCGGTGAGGCGGTACACCTCCAGCGCACGCTGGATGCGCTGCGGATCGGTGGCATGGATGCGCGCGGCGGCGGCGGGATCGACCCGGGCCAGCGCCGCATGCAGGGCCGGCCAACCCTGCGCCTGCGCTTCCGCGGTGATCTCGGCGCGCAATGCGGCATCCGCCGCCGGCATGGCGGCCAGCCCTTCGAGCAGGGCCTGGAAATAGAGGCCGGTGCCGCCGGCGAGGATCGGCAATCGCCCGCGCGACGCGATGCCGTCCAGCCCGACGCGTGCCTCCTGCGCGAACTCGGCCGCCGAATACGCCTGCCACGGGTCGCGCACGTCCAGCAGGTGATGCGGCACGCGCGCCCGCTCTTCCACCGTGGGTTTGGCCGCACCGATGTCGAGGCCCCGGTAGACCAGCGCCGAATCCACGCTGACGATCTCGCCACCGAAACGTTGCGCCACTTCCAGCGCGAACGCGGTCTTGCCCGACGCGGTCGGGCCCATGATGGCGATGGCGAGGGGACGGGCATCGAGCGGCATGCGGGTATTGTCGCATCCGTCCGCCACGCAGCCCGGCGTGGCGGCTGGGCCGGCCCTCTACTCGTCGTCGGGCCAGCGGATCGTCGGCGCGGCGGTCGGCTTGCGGGGCGCCGGGATGGCGGCGACGGCATTCCATATCTTCAACGCATCCACCGTGGCGGCCACGTCGTGCACGCGCACGATGGCCGCGCCGCGCTGCACGGCGATCAGGTGCGCGGCCACCGATCCGGCCACGCGATCAGCCGGCGCATCACGGCCGGTGAGCTGCCCGATGCTGCGCTTCCGCGACAGGCCCGCCAGCACCGGCACGCCGAGCTCGACGAAGCGGTCCAGCTGCGCCAGCAACTGCAGGTTGTGCGGGGTGTCCTTGCCGAAACCGAAGCCGGGATCGATGATGATGTGCTTCTTGGCGATGCCGGCCATTTCGGCCGCGAAGATGCGCTCGGCGAGGAACCGGTGTACCTCGCCGATGACGTCGTCGTATTGCGCTGCGGCCTGCATCGAACGCGGCTCGCCCTGCATGTGCATCAGGACCACCGGTACGCCGAGCGTCGCGGCGGTGTCGAGCGCACCGTCGCGGCGCAGGCCGTAGACGTCGTTGATCATGCCCGCACCGGCCTGCACGGCGGCGCGCATCACGTCCGGTTTGGAGGTGTCGACGCTGATCGGCACCGCGACCTGCGCGGCAAGCCGTGCGATCACCGGTATCACGCGGCGCAGTTCCTCCTCCAGCGCCACCTCGTCCGCGCCCGGGCGCGTGGATTCGCCCCCGATGTCCAGCAGGTCCGCGCCCTCTTCCACCAGTTTCAACGCGTGCGCGACAGCCGCTTCCGTCGTGTCATGCGCGCCGCCATCGGAAAACGAATCCGGGGTGACGTTGACGATGCCCATCACCTGCGGGCGGTCGAGCCGGAGGATGCGGCCGGCGCAGTCGAGCTGGGGGACGGTGTCGAACATGCGCTTCTCCCGATGTGCTGCACGCATTGTAGAGCGCACTCCGTTGTGGGAGCGACGCCAGTCGCCGCCCACCGTGACGGACGCGGCACGAGGAAGCATCGCGCCTCGCGTCGCTTCCGCCAGACCGGAACGACGAAGGCCTGGCATGGCCAGGCCTTCGCGTCACGCGACGGGTGGATCAACGCGCCTCAGGTCTGCGCGGCCGGACCCCCGATCGGCGGCAGCGGACGCGACTCGGGCTTGTCGTCGTCCTTGCCGGTCTTGTTCCAGCCCATCGGCGGCGGCGGCTCGCGCCCTTCCATGATGGCGTCGATCTGCGGCACGTCGATCGTTTCGTACTCCAGCAGCAGCTGCGACATGGTGTGCAACTTGTCCATGTTCTCCGTCAGGATCGTCTTGGTGCGCGCATAGGCGCGATCCAGGATGGCGCGGACGACTTCGTCGATCCGGCGCGCGGTCTCGTTGGAGACGTTCTTGTGCTGGGTGACCGAGCGGCCGAGGAAGACTTCATCCTCTTCCTCGCCATAGGCGATCGGCCCCATCTCGTCGCTCAGGCCCCACTTGGTGACCATGTTGCGCGCCATCTTGGTGGCGCGTTCGATGTCGTTGGACGCGCCCGTGGTGACCTTGTCGGCACCGAAGATCAACTCCTCGGCGACGCGGCCGCCATACAGCGAACACAGTTGCGACTCGATGGCCACGCGGTTGAGCGAATACTTGTCGCCTTCCGGCAGGTACATGGTCACGCCCAGCGCGCGGCCGCGCGGGATGATGGTGACCTTGTAGACCGGATCGTGTTCCGGCACCAGACGACCGACGATGGCATGGCCGGCCTCGTGGTAGGCGGTGAGCGTCTTCTCGTCCTCGCTCATCGCCATCGAACGGCGTTCGGCGCCCATCAGGATCTTGTCGCGCGCGCGGTCGAAGTGGTCCATGCGGACTTCCTTCGCGTTCTCGCGCGCGGCGAACAGGGCGGCCTCGTTGGCGAGGTTGGCCAGGTCGGCACCGCTGAAGCCCGGCGTGCCGCGCGCGATGACCATCGGCTCGACATCGTCCGCCAGCGGCAGCTTGCGCATGTGCACGCGCAGGATCTGTTCGCGGCCCTTCACGTCAGGCAACCCGACCACGACCTGGCGATCGAAGCGGCCCGGACGCAGCAGCGCCGGGTCCAGCACGTCGGGACGGTTGGTGGCGGCGATGACGATGACGCCTTCGCCCCCCTCGAAGCCGTCCATCTCGACCAGCAGCTGGTTCAAGGTCTGCTCGCGCTCGTCATGGCCGCCGCCGAGGCCGGCACCGCGGTGGCGGCCGACGGCGTCGATTTCATCGATGAAGATGATGCACGGCGCGTGCTTCTTGGCCTGCTCGAACATGTCGCGCACGCGGCTGGCGCCGACGCCGACGAACATCTCGACGAAGTCCGAACCGGAAATGCTGAAGAACGGCACCTTGGCTTCGCCGGCGATGGCCTTGGCCAGCAGCGTCTTTCCGGTGCCGGGCTGGCCGACCATCAGCACGCCGCGCGGGATCTTGCCGCCCAGCTTCTGGAACTTGCCCGGATCGCGCAGGAACTCGACCAGTTCGCCGACCTCCTCCTTCGCCTCGTCGCAACCGGCGACGTCCGCGAAGGTCACCTTCACCTGGTCCTCGCCCTGCAGCTTGGCGCGCGACTTGCCGAAGGACATCGCGCCCTTGGCACCGCCGCCACCGCCCTGCATCTGGCGCATGATGAAGATCCAGAAGCCGATGATCAGCAGCACGGGCAGGAAGTTCAGCAGGATCGCGACCAGCGAGATGCCGCTGTCGGGCTGCTCACGGTCAAAGGTGACGTTCTTGCTGATCAGTTCGTTGACGAGGCTGGGATCCTGCGGACCGTAGACCGTGCCCGTCTGGCCGTCCTTGCGCTTGAAGGTGATCGCGTTGGTCGACAGATTGCTCTCGTTGGTGAACTGCACCGACGCGACGCGGCCCGCTTCGACTTCCTGCAGGAACTCGGAATACGTGATCGCGCCACTGGTGGTCGTGGCCCCGCCCTTGGGCGAGAAGCTCTGGAAGACGACCATCAGCACGACGGCGACGACTACCCACAGCAGAAGATTCTTGGTCAGGTCGTTCATCCTCATCGGCTCCGGCGTTCCTCTTTCGTAATACGCACTTTACGTCACCTTACTTGATCTGGATCCGCTTGCCCTGTCCCAGGGCATACACCTCGGGGGAGCGCTTGCGGGACGCGTCCGGTTTGCGGATCGCCACCTTGTCATAGCGGCGGCGAAGCTCGCGGATGTAGTCGTCGGAACCGGTGCCCTGGAACAGCTTGATCAGGAACGCCCCGCCCGGCTTCAGGTGGCTGTCGGCGAACTCCATGGCCAACTCCGCCAGATGCATCATCCGCGGCTGGTCGACCGCATCCACACCACTCTTATTGGGGGCCATATCCGACAGCACAAGGTCCACGGGAGCGCCGTCCAGCATGGCTTCCAACTGGGATAGGACGCTGTCTTCCCTGAAATCCCCATGAAGGAACTCCACCCCGGCCAGCGGCGGCATGTCGAGGATGTCCATCGCCACCACGCGGCCACTGTCGCCCAATGCCTGGCGGACGAACTGCGACCAGCCGCCCGGCGCGGCGCCCAGGTCGACGACGACCATGCCCGGCTTGAGCAGGCGGTCGCGCTCCAGCAGTTCTTCCAGCTTGTAGGCAGCCCGCGACCTGAGGCCCTCGGCCTGGGCCTTCTTCACGTAGGGATCGGAGAAGTGTTCCTTCAGCCAGCGCTGGCTGCTCTTGCTGCGGGTGGCCATGTCGGCGAGGTCTCCGGGCACGCTGCGACGGGAGCCGCCGGAGCCGTTCGTGGGGGTGGCCATGATACCCTGATCACCCTTTTGAACCCGTACCGTGCCGCATGCCTGTCGCCCTGACCGCTGCCCAGACCCGTTTCCTGCGCGGCCAGGCCCACGACCTGAAGGCGCTGCTGCAGATCGGCAACAAGGGTGTCACGCCGGCCTTCATCGCCGAGCTGGATGCCGTGCTTGAGCAGCACGAACTGGTCAAGGTGAAGGTCGCCGGCGAGGACCGCGACGCCCGCGACGCGATGATCGACGACCTGGCCGACAAGGCCGACGCCGCCCTGGTGCAGCGCATCGGCCACACGGCCGTGCTGTATCGGCCCAGCAAGGAACGCCGGCACATCGTGCTGCCGCGCGGCTGATCCCGGCGCGCAGGTCGCCCGCCATGCAACTGAACCACGAACTGCCCGACTACGCCTTCACCCTGCGGTCCGCCGACGGCCAGTCCGCCCGGGTGAACGACCGGACGCTGTCGGCCAGCTTCATCCTCTCGCCGCAGCAACTCGTCGAAGACTGGCCGGTACGCGACAGCGCTTCGCTTGCACCGGACGATCTGGCGCCGCTGCTGGCGCTGAAGCCGGAAGTGGTCCTGCTGGGCACCGGCGAGCGCCAGGTGTTCCCGCCTGCAGCGGTCATGGCCGCGTGCCTGAGCCTGGGCGTCGGCCTTGAGGTCATGACGAACGCCGCTGCCGCCCGCACGTTCAACGTGCTGGCCAGTGAATCTCGCAAGGTCGTGGCCGGGTTCCTGCTGGCGCCACGCTGACCGCGTCATGGCGATGCGGCACCTGCTCCTGCTGCCCGCCATCCTGTTCGCCACCGCATGCAACCGGGCCCCACCGGATGCCGCGCAGCGCTACGACGATTGGCGGCAGGGCGCCGGCGCACAGAGCCTGACCGCTTACGAACGCATGCTGACCGACGCCGGTGTCGGTGGTGTGGTGCCGATGCATGCGCTGCTGCGCTCCAGCCGCCGCTGGCGGACCTGCCAGGCGCCGGAGTTCCTGTTGCCCCCTTCCGACCGCGCCGCCGCCATCGTGCCGACCCTGCGCGTGGTCGCGCAATTGCAGGCCTTGGGTATCGTCGAAGGCAGCAACGTGCGCTCCGGTTACCGTTCCGCCGCGCTGAACCGCTGTTCGGGAGGGAGCACGCGCAGCCGCCACCTCCTCAACACTGCACTGGACTTCGACCTCGCCGACGGCAGCCAAGCAAGCGCCCTGTGCGAGTTCTGGCGCACGCGGGGTCCGTCACTGGCGATGGGACTGGGCTTCTACACGCCGACCAGGATCCACATCGATACGTCCGGGCACCGTACCTGGGGCAACGACCACCAGCGCGGAACCTCGCTGTGCGCCACCGGCGCGACGGGTCAGTCGGCCGCGCGGGCCAACCGCACCCGGACACCGTAGTGGTCGGACGGCCAGGCGCCCTGCGCGTCGGACTGGTCAAGGATGATGTCCGCGTCGACGACGCGGAACGCCTCGCGCTGGGCGAAGACATGATCGATGCGGATCTGCGGATGACCCAGGTGCGTGTTGAGCGTGGTGTGCACCGGCGTGTTGGTGTCCACGCCCGCGTGCGCCTCGGAGTAGGCCTCGAGGAAGCGCGTGCGCAGCGGCGCCAGTTCCGGCGTGTCCGAACGCGTGTTGAAGTCGCCGCCGATGATCGAGGGTGCGTCACCGGCCGTCTCGTCGATCAGCGCGAGCACGCCCGCGATCTGTTCGGCACGTATCGCCCCGCCCCCCGGCTTGTAATGCAGATGGGTCACGTAGACGTTCAACGGCATCCCGTGCACCGTCGTCCGCACCCAGCCCGCATTCCGGTAATCGTCGAGTGGCGCGAGCTTCACTTCACGCGACTGTTCGATCGCGCCCTTGACCAGGATGGCGTTGCCATAGCGCCGTGGCTGTTCCGGTGCATCGGCCGAGAAGAACCGGCACCGGTAGCCGAGGCGTGAGGCCAGCACCTGCGCCTGGTTGGGCAGCGCGGCATCCTGCAGCACTTCCTGCAACACGATCACGTCCGGCGACAGCGCTTTCAACCCGGCGACGATCATGTCCTGGCGATGGGGCCAGTCCTGCTTGTCGTGCCACAGGTTGAGGGTGACCACGTCGACGGTCGACGCCGCCGGTGCGCTGCGTGGCCGCTGGCAGGCGACCAGAGCCACCACCGCCATCAGCCCCAACGTCATCAGGGCCCGCTTCCGCCATATCGACACGGTCATCGGCACGATACTCAACGCGCGGGGAGATACTGCAGCGGATCGACCGGTTTGCCGTTGTGGCGGATCTCGAAGTGGAGCATCTCGCGCGATGCGCCGCTGCTGCCCATTTCCGCGATCTGCTGGCCGGCCTTGATGTTCTGGCCTTCATTCACCAGCCGCTTGCGGTTGTGGCCGTATGCGGACAGCCAGGCTTCGCTGTGTTTGATGATGATCAGTTCGCCATAACCCACCAGGCCGGCGCCGGAGTACACCACCACGCCGTCCGCCGCCGCGCGCACCGCCTGGCCGCTGCTGCCTGCGATGTCGATGCCCTGCTTGGTGGCATCTCCTGCGACGAAACGTCCGATCAGATGGCCTTCCGCCGGCCAGCGCCACGAGAATCCGGCGTTCGCCGGCGCTGGCGTCGCGACAGGACGCGTGACCGGTGCGGGCGGTGTCGGGCGCGTGGTCGCGCCGGTGACGGGCTTGGGGGGCGTGGTCGTCGCGGTGGGCCGGCTGCCGGCGCTGCCCGGATACAGCTTCAGCGATTGACCGGGGTAGATCGTGTAGGGCGGCGCGATGCCGTTCCAGCGCGCGAGGTCGTTGACATCGACCCCATTGCGGAATGCGATGCCGAACAGGGTATCGCCGCGCTGCACGCGCACCGTCGCACCCGGCTTGGCCTGCGAAGGTTTGCGGGTCGATGACGAGGACGGCTCGCGCACCACCGTGGTCGAGCAGGCGCCCAGCATCGCCACGGCAAAGCCGATCATGAGGGCGCGCGTCATTCGATTGCGGGAGCAGAGCGTCGTGGTCATGCGTGGAGTCGTTTCCTCAAGGCGTGGCTTGGCGGCCTCAGCCGGTCAATCGCTGGAACAGTTCGCGCACCGCGACGCCGCCGCCACCGATCAGTACGCTGAAGTAGATGATCGTGCCGATGTTGGCCAGATGGCCCAGCAGGATCGCACCCCCGTCGCGCTGGATGAAACCGATGGCGTACAACAACAGCGCCAAGGCTGGCAGGGTATTGCTGAATGGCACGAATCCGAACGGTGCCATCAACAGCAGTGCGGCCAGGATGAAAGCAAGATTGTTGAGCGTCCCCTGCCCCGCACCGTCGACGAAAAAGCGCAGGCGGCGCGGCCGGCTGATCTTCTCCATCCTGCGGACCCATACGAGTCCGCCGATCAGGCCCGGTCGCAGGCGATCGGCCGGCAATGCCTTGTCCTTCACGCGTGCCGGCAGCCACAGCGGGCGGTTGATCAACCGGCTTACCCCGACCAGCAGGATGGCCGCGCCGAACACGGTGCTGACGCCCGGGATCGACACCGGGATCAGGAACACAAGCGTCAGCAGGATGGTCAGCAACAGCAGCCCTTCGTCGCTGAAGACATCCAGCAGTTCGCCCAGGCTCAAGGTGTCCGGCGGAAGGCGCTCGATGATGTCCGCCAGTTGCTCGCCCAGCGAAGCCGCCTGATCGAGCGCATCTGCGTCGTGTTGCGGATCCGTCACGCCGCTCAATCCAGGGTTCCCGACAGCAGCGGCACGAAGACCACGGGGGCCAGCGTGGTTTCTTCCACGCTGCCATCCGGGCGCTTCAGCAGGCGCACCAGGGATTGCGAACCACTGCCGCCGACCGGCGCGACAAGTTGCCCGCCCACGGCGAGTTGTTCCACCAGCACGGGCACCAGCGCGGGAGCGGCGGCGGTCACGATGATCGCATCGTACGGACCGTGCTCGGCCCAGCCGATGCGGCCATCGTCGTGCTTGCTGCGCACGTTCATGCCCAGCTGGCGCAGGCGCTTGCGGGCTTGCCGCAGCAGGTCGCCGATGCGCTCGACGGTATGCACTTCGAGCCCGAGCATGGCGAGCACTGCAGCCTGGTAACCCGAACCCGTGCCGATCTCCAACACCTTCTTCGGCGAGGTCTCCAGCAGCACTTCGGTCATCCTCGCCACCACCCAGGGCTGGGAAATGGTCTGGCTGTGGCCGATCGGCAGCGCCGTGTCCTCGTAGGCGCGCGTTGCCAACGCCTCATCGACGAACAGGTGACGCGGCAGCGTGCGGATGACATTGAGCACGCGCTCGTCGGTGATGCCGGACTCGCGCAGGCGGTCCACCAGGCGATCGCGCACGCGCTGGGACGTCATGCCCATGCCGACGGCCTCGGGCTGCAGACGCAGCCGCGGCGTCATGGGGCGTCCTCGAGTGCGGCAGTCAATCCGCCCACCCAGCCGGCGACCTTCTCCAGCGCCTGATAGCGCGTCAGATCGACGTGGATCGGTGTGATGGAAATATGGCCGGTACGCACGGCATGGAAATCGGTGCCGGGGCCTGCGTCCTGCTCGCGCCCCGCGGGACCGATCCAGTACACGGTATGGCCGCGCGGGTCAGGCTGCGGCACGCAGGGCTCGGAGCGGTGGCGGTTGCCGAGGCGGGTGACCTCGAAGCCCCGCAGGTCGGACCAGGCGAGGTCGGGGACGTTGACGTTGAGGATGGTGTCAGCCGGCAACGGATCGGACTTCAGCCGGGCCACGATCTCCACCGCAGCGCGCGCGGCGGTTTCGTAGTGCTTCGCATCGTGGTTCCGGGTGACCAGCGACATCGCCACCGCCGGCAAGCCGAGGAAGCGGCCTTCCATCGCCGCCGACACCGTGCCGGAGTAGATGACGTCGTCGCCCAGGTTGGCCGTGTTGTTGATGCCCGACACCACGATGTCGGGCTCGAACTCCAGCATCCCGGTCAACGCCAGGTGCACGCAGTCCGTCGGCGTGCCCGCCACGCTGCAGGTGTAGTGATCAATGCGCTTGAGCCGGATCGGCAGGTCCAGCGTCAGCGAATTGCTGGCGCCCGAGCGGTCGCGGTCGGGGGCGACCACGTACACTTCGTGGCCCGCACTGCGCAGGCCTTCTGCCAGGATTCGGATGCCGGGGGCGTCAACGCCGTCGTCGTTGCTGACCAGTACGCGCATGGGTTTCCTCGGGGACGGCCCCATGATACCGGAACCACGCCGCAGCTTCCCGCGCTTGCGTCACGTGCCGATGCCGCTACGCTGGCGACATGTCCCGCCCCACGCCTCCCGACGACGATGACGCCGCGCTGTTCCGCGATGCGATCGGCGAGGTGCGACGGTTGCAGGAAGCGCCGCCACCGCCACGCAAGGCGCCGCCGAAGCCTTCGGCGCGCATGGCCGATCGCGACGAGCACGAAGCGCTTGGCGAGTTCCAGCGTGGCATGGAATCCCTAGATGTACGCGCCGCCGGTGATGTATTGAGCTACCGCCGCGAGGCGCTCTCACCGCGCGCCTTCCAGCGCCTCAAGCGTGGGCAGTTCTCGGTACAGGACGAACTGGACCTGCATGGCGCCACCGCGCTGCAGGCGGAGGGCCTGCTACGCCGGTTCTTCGCGGAAGCGCATGCGCATGACCATGGCTGCGTGCGCGTGATCCATGGCAAGGGCCAGCGCTCCGAAGGCGATGCACCTGTATTGAAGAATCTCGTGGACCGGGTATTGCGCCAGCGCGCGGACGTGCTGGCGTTCCATTCGGCACCGCCCGCGCAGGGCGGCACGGGCGCGGTCCTGGTATTGCTGGCACGAAGCCGCAGCTGATCAGGACGCCCCTGCCGCCGTTCCGACAGGCATGGGCGTCGACCACTCTGGGGCCAGACTCACTGCTTGTTGGCAGTGCTGTCCTCGATCCGCGGGGGATTCACCCACGTCAGGTGGATGCCACGACGCTTGGCGATCCGCTCGACATAGGCGATGTACTGCTGCTCGGCGGTCAATTGACGCTGGGCGGGCGGCGGCGAACTGGCGGTTCCACGCGTACTGGCGCATGCGGCCAGCAAGGCGCAGACGGACAACACAACTGCAAGGCGAAGCATGGTGTTCATGGCGACCCTCCGGCGTGTGGAAAGAACCTGTGGGGCGCCCTCCAGCGGTCTGCAGCCGGCACGTCGCTGGCGACGCCTGTTTCCGCTTATACGCCTGCTGGACGGCGCTTCCAGTGTCTTCAGTCGCGTTCCGACGGACGGTCTTGCGGCTGCGACGCATCCCGCGTCGAACCCAGTTCGTGGAGCACCGCCGTCGCGTAACTCCCCGGCGGCAAGGCGAATGCCAACCGCAGCACATCGGTCGACAGCCATTGCCAGGCCAGGCCGTCGGGCCGCAATCGCAACGCACGCCGCTCCTGCTTCAGCCCTTCGCGCTCCAGCCCGGCCCGCATCGCGGCCGCATCATCCCCCTGCAGCGCGCGCTCCTCGCAAAGGCGTGCCGCAGCCTCCACGCGCGGCTCTCCCTGGCCCCACAACGGACCGGAGGGATGGATGTCGAAACCGGCCAGCCGCTGTGCCAGCGCATCGCTCCAGGGTTCCGGCCCGAACACGCTGCGGCTGCCCGCAAGCGTCCAGACTTCGCCCTCCAGCCCCCGATTCCAGCTGCCATCGGCGATCCGGGCCGCCAGCACCCGGTTGAACAAGGCGGAACGCGCCGCCGACAGCAGTATCGAGCGTTGTTCGCGACGCACCCGCCGACCCGCGAACATCGCCAATGCCGCCGCGACATTGCCGCCGTCGCGACCGAATCGCTGTTCGCCGAACCAGTTCGGGAGGCCATGCAGGGCGATGTCGCGCAATCGCGCCTCGATGGCCCCGGCATCGCCAACGACATCGCGCAGCACCAGTTCGAAGCGATTGCCCGCCAAGGCTCCGCGCGGGAGCTTGCGCGAATGCCAGGTCGACTCGATCACCGCCAGGTCGTCGGAGGCAAGAGCCGCCAGATCGGGCGCCGTCTTGCGCGGCAGATGGACGCTGAAACGCTGTCGCGTGACCGCGTGCCGGTCCTTCAGGCCCGCATACCCCACGCCCATCTCCCCGATGCCCGCCCATGCGGCGATGCGCTTGGCCGCGAACTGGGTGTTCATGCCGCGCTTCTCGACGGTCAGCAGCAGGTGCTCACCCTCGCCGGAAGGCGCGAAGCCGGGCAATTCCTCCACGAAGAAGTCTTCCGGCGCGTTGCGCATGGTCGCGGACAGCACGGATGCGCCGAACGCACGGGGCAGCTCTTCGCTCACGCCTTCACCAGCAGCACGACCGCCTGCGCCGCGATGCCCTCGCCGCGGCCGGTGAACCCCAGCGTCTCGGTGGTGGTGGCCTTGATGCTGACGGCATCGATATCGACGCCCAGGTCTTCCGCCACGCATGCCCGCATCGCACCGGCATGCGGGCCGACCTTCGGCCGCTCGCAGATCACGGTGACGTCGGCGTTGCCGACGCGCCAGCCCCGCCCGCCGATGAGGGCGTTGCAATGGCGCACGAATGCACGGCTGTCCGCCCCTTTCCAGCGGTCATCCGACGGCGGGAAGTGCAGGCCGATATCACCCAGCGCCAGCGCGCCCAGCATGGCGTCGCACAGCGCATGCAGCACCACGTCACCATCGCTGTGCGCGAGCACGCCGCGTTCATGGGGCACGCGCACGCCTCCGAGCATGACATGGTCGCCATCGCCGAAGGCGTGCACATCGAAGCCCTGCCCGATGCGGATGTTCAATGAGTCGGACATGTCGTTCCCGGTTCGGCGTCAGCGATCGCGTTGTGCCAGTTCGTAGGCGAACCGCGCCAGGTCCGCCGGCGTGGTGATCTTGAAATTGCTTTCGGAGCCTTCCACCAGCAACGGCCGCAGGCCCAGGCGCTCCATCGCCATCGCTTCGTCGGTGACTTCCACACCGTCGGCCGTGGCGGCCTCCAAAGCACGGGTCAGCTGCAGACGGCGGAACAACTGCGGGGTGAAGGCACGCCACAGCCGCTCCCGCGGCTCGGTGGCATCGATGCCGCCATCGTCGCCCGCACGCTTCAACGTGTCGCGCACGGGGGCGGCGAGGATGGCGCCGACCGGATCGTTGCGGCCGCGTTCCAGCAGCTGCGACAGGTCTGCGAGCGACAGGTTCGGACGCGCGGCGTCGTGTACCAGCACGAAGTCATCCGCGCGCACATCGCCCGGCAGCGACTGCAGGCCGGCCAGCACGGACGCCGCACGGCTCGCACCCCCGATACAGGCGCGCACCGGTTTGCCCGCGAACTCGGTCCAGCGCGGCCAGTCCGGGTCGTTCTCGGAGACCGGCACCACCGCACCCTCCACCGCGTCATGCGCGAACAGGGCCGCCAGCGTATGCGCAATCAGGGGCGCGCCATCGACAACGAGATACTGCTTGGGAAGCTCGCCGCCGAAGCGCGTACCGCGTCCGGCGGCAGGCACGACGGCCCAGATGCGGGCCATCAGGGAACGGGCTCCGCGACATCACCGTCGCTTCCCGCCTCGTCACTGGTCGCGACCGGTGTCGGCGCCGCCGGTTCGACCACGCGGTAGAACTTCTCGCCCGGCTTGATCATGCCCAGCTCGCTGCGCGCGCGCTCCTCCACCGCCGATTCGCCGGACTTGAGGTCCTCGACTTCGGCGGCGAGGGCGTCGTTGCGCTCCTGAAGGCCGGCATTTTCGCGCTTCTGCGCCTCGACCTGCTGCTCCAGCGCGACGACCTGGCCGGAACTGCCCACGCCGAACCAGAACTTGTACTGCAGCCATCCCAGCAGCAGTACGAGCACCAGCAGCAACCAGGGCGCCTTGCGCATGGATTACTTCTTCAGCGACACGAAGGCGTTTCGACCGGCATAGCGCGCCTTGCCGCCCAGCGCTTCTTCGATGCGCAGCAGCTGGTTGTACTTGGCCACGCGGTCGCTGCGGCACAGCGAACCGGTCTTGATCTGCGTGGCCGTGGTGGCCACCGCGATGTCGGCGATGGTGGTGTCCTCGGTTTCGCCGGAGCGGTGCGAGACGACCGACGCGTAGTTGGCGTGGTGCGCCATCGCGATGGCTTCCAGCGTTTCGCTGAGCGTGCCGATCTGGTTGACCTTGATCAGGATGGCGTTGGCGGTGCCGGACTCGATGCCTTCCTTGAAGATCTTCGGGTTGGTGACGAACAGGTCGTCGCCGACCAGCTGCACCTTCTTGCCGATCCGGTCGGTCAGCAGCTTCCAGCCCGCCCAGTCGTCCTCGGCCAGGCCATCCTCGATGGTGATGATGGGGTACTGCGCGGCCCAGTCCGCGAGGAAGTCGACGAACTGCTCGCTGGTCAGGCGCTTGTTCTCGCCCACCAGGTGGTACTTGCCGTTGTCGAAGAACTCGCTGGAGGCCACGTCCAGGCCCAGCAGCACATCTTCGCCGGCCGTGTAGCCGGCCTTGCCGATGGCTTCGAGGATGGTGTCCAGCGCCTCGACGTTGCTGCGGAAGTCCGGGGCGAAGCCGCCTTCGTCGCCAACCGCCGTGCTCAGGCCGTGGCCCTTCAGCACCGACTTCAGCGAGTGGAAGATCTCGGTGCCGGCACGCAGCGATTCGGCGAACGAATCGAAACCGACCGGCAGCACCATGAACTCCTGGAAGTCCACGTTGTTGTCCGCGTGCGCACCGCCGTTGATGATGTTCATCATCGGCACCGGCAGGGTGACGTCGTTGCCGTTGGCGAGGTGCTGCCACAGCGGGATCTTCTTCGACGCCGCCACCGCATGCGCGTTGGCCAGCGACACACCCAGCAGCGCATTCGCGCCCAGGCGACCCTTGTTCTCGGTGCCGTCCAGATCGATCAGGCGGCGGTCCAGGCCTTCCTGGTCGGTGGCGTCGAACCCATGCAGCGCGTTGGCGATGGGGCCGTTGACGTTTTCCACCGCCTTGCGGACGCCCTTGCCCAGGTAACGCGTCTTGTCGCCATCACGCAGTTCGACCGCTTCCTTGGTGCCGGTCGAGGCGCCGGACGGCACCATCGCGCGACCGAAGGAACCGTCGTCCAGCGTGACCTCGGCTTCGAGGGTGGGATTGCCGCGGGAATCGAGGATTTCGCGGGCGTGGATCTTGGCGATCTGGGTCATCGTGTCGTGTGCTCAGCTCAGAGAGTGGATTCGAGGAAACCGTTCTTCTTGGTGATGCCGTCCAGCGCCAGCAGGGTTTCCAGCAGCGCTTCCATCTTGTCCAGCGGCCACGCGTTCGGGCCATCGGACAGGGCCTTGGCCGGATCCGGGTGGGTCTCGGCGAACAGGCCGGCCACGCCGACGGCGACGGCCGCGCGCGCCAGCACCGGCACGAATTCGCGCTGGCCGCCGGAGCTGGTGCCCTGCCCGCCCGGCAACTGCACCGAATGGGTCGCGTCGAACACCACCGGGCATCCGGTATCGCGCATCACGCTCAGCGAGCGCATGTCGCTGACCAGGTTGTTGTAGCCGAAGGACGCTCCGCGCTCGCAGACCATGATGTCCTGGTTGCCCGTGGACTTGGCCTTGTCGACGACCGGCTTCATGTCCCACGGCGACAGGAACTGGCCCTTCTTGATGTTGACCGGCTTGCCGGCGGCGCAGACCTTCCGGATGAAGTCGGTCTGGCGGACCAGAAAAGCGGGCGTCTGCAACACGTCGACGACGGCCGCGACTTCATCCATCGGCGTGTATTCGTGCACATCCGTGAGCACCGGCACGCCGACCTGCTTCTTCACGGCGTCGAGCACCTTCAGGCCTTCCTCCATGCCGGGACCACGGAAGCTGGTGCCGGAGGTGCGGTTGGCCTTGTCGAAGCTGGACTTGAAGATGAAGTTCATCCCCAGCTTGCCGGTGATTTCCTTCAGGCGGCCGGCCACGTCGATCTGCAACTGCATCGACTCGATCACGCACGGACCGGCGATCAGGAAAAGGGGCTGATCCAGGCCGACGTCAAAACCACAGAGTTTCATGCATTCACCTTTGGTCAGAGCCCCTCTCCCCCCGGGAGAGGGGTTGGGGTGAGGGTACGGCGGAATCAGCAAGGCTGGAACATCCCGGACTTCGCCGTACCCTCATCCGCCCCTTCGGGGCACCTTCTCCCGGAGGGAGAAGGAACAAGCCTTCAAGCCCGCGCTTCCTTCAACAGCTTGCCGCCGGCCTTCTTCTCGCGCGCGGCGCGGATGAAACCGACGAACAGCGGATGGCCATCGCGCGGCGTGGACAGGAACTCCGGGTGCGCCTGGCAGGCCAGGAACCACGGGTGCACGCTGCGCGGCAGTTCCACCATCTCCACCAGCAGGTCGTCCATCGACTTGGCGGCGATGACCAGACCGGCGTCTTCCAGTTGCGTGCGGTAGCGGTTGTTGAATTCGTAACGGTGGCGATGGCGCTCGGCCACCACGTCCTTGCCGTAGAGCTCGCGCGCCAGCGTGCCGGGCTTCAGGCGCTGCTCCTGCAGGCCCAGGCGCATGGTGCCGCCCAGGTCGGAGCGCTCGTCGCGCTTCTCCACGTCACCCGTCGCGGTGCGCCATTCGGTGATCAGACCGATCACGGGGTGCGGCGACTGCTTGTCGTTCTCTGTGCTGTTGGCGTCCGTCAGGCCGGCCACATGGCGTGCGTAATCCACGACCGCCGCCTGCATGCCATAGCAGATACCGAAGTACGGGAGCTTCTGCTCGCGCGCGAAGCGCGAGGTCAACACCTTGCCTTCGAAACCCCGGTCGCCGAAACCGCCCGGCACCAGGATGCCGTCCACGCCCTGCAGCAGGGCCATGTCGGTGCCTTCCAGTTCCTGGGCTTCGATCCACTTGAGATTGACGCGGGTACGCTGGCGCAAGCCACCGTGCTTGAGCGCCTCGCCGACCGATTTGTACGCATCCTGGTGGTCGACGTACTTGCCGACCACGGCGATGGTCACTTCGTCCAGCGGATTGAGCGTGGCATCGACCGCCGCTTCCCACTCGGACAGGTCCGCCGCCTTCGCGTTGTCGATGCGGAACTGGCGCAGGACGATCTCGTCCAGACCCTGCCCGTGCAACCCCATCGGAATGCGGTACAGCACGTCCACGTCCGGCACGCTGATGACGGCACGCTCGGGCACGTTGGTGAACAGCGAGATCTTGCGGCGCTCGGAGTCCGGGATCGGCTGCTCCGACCGGCACAACAACACGTCGGGCTGGATGCCGATCGACCGCAGTTCCTTCACCGAATGCTGTGTGGGCTTGGTCTTCAGCTCGCCCGCGGCCGCCACGTACGGCACCAGCGTCAGGTGCATGAAGAGGGCCTTCTCGGGACCACGCTCGGTACGGATCTGACGGATGGCCTCCAGGAAAGGAAGCGATTCGATGTCGCCGACCGTGCCGCCGATTTCCACCAGCGCCACGTCGAAGCCTTCGGTGGCCTCGTCGATGCAGCGGCGGATCTCGTCGGTGATGTGCGGAATCACCTGGACGGTGGCGCCCAGGTAGTCGCCGCGACGCTCCTTGCGGATCACGTTCTCGTAGATCCGGCCGGTGGTGACGGAATTCTTGCGGCTCAGGCGCGTGCGCACGAAGCGCTCGTAATGGCCGAGATCCAGATCGGTCTCGGCGCCGTCATCGGTGACGTACACCTCGCCGTGCTGGAACGGGCTCATGGTGCCCGGGTCGACGTTGATGTAGGGGTCCAGCTTCATCATCGTGACCTTCAGGCCACGTGCTTCGAGAATGGACGCAAGCGAAGCGGCGGCGATGCCCTTGCCTAGCGAGGACACAACGCCGCCGGTAACGAAAATCAGGGGAGTCATGGGCGGGGCTCCGGAAAGCCATAGTCTACAGGCAACACGTGTCGCCCGGAAGCGCGACGCCCCGCCGGAGCGGGGCGTCTGCCATCAGTGATGAGCCACGAAACCCTTGCGACGCAAGGGTTTCGGCGGATCTGCGGAAGGTCAGGGCTTGCGCTCTTCCTCTTCCTCGCCCGCCTTCTTCTGCTGGCCCTCGGCGGCCTTGCGCTTGGCAGCGGCCTCGTTGGCGGCACGGCGGCGCGCCTTGGCGTCGGGGTCGGACGGATCACTGGTCTGGGACTGGTCCTGCTTCGGCTTGTCGGCATCGGCGCCCGCCTTGGACTGGGCGAACGCATGGACCGCGAACAGCGCGCCGGCGACGGCGGCGGAGAGCAGCAACAGGTTGCGCGACTTCATGGGAATGCTCCTCGTGGGATGGCGGGAATCTGGGGGCACCGGATGGCGCCCGCAAGGGCTTCCATGTCCACGCCGCAAGCGTACTGCGCCCTGCCCGGCCCTGGACTGAACATGGCAAAAAAGCCGCACTGGCCGCACACTGCCGCCCGGTCCGGGATTCCGGACGGGAACAGGGCGCGTCGCGTGGCCTGCGACGACCTTCGGGTCGACTGTCCCCACCATCACGTCATCCTGCGGCGTCCATGGCGCCGCGCCGCCGCACCGAGAACCTGAAAACCCCATGAGCAGTCGCTACAACGCCGCCGACATCGAAGTCCTCTCCGGCCTTGACCCCGTCAAGCGCCGCCCGGGCATGTACACGGACACTTCGCGCCCGAACCATCTGGCGCAGGAAGTCATCGACAACGCAGTGGACGAGGCGCTGGCCGGACACGCCGGCAGCATCGAAGTCACGCTGTTCAAGGATGGCAGTTGCGAAGTCAGCGACGACGGTCGCGGCATGCCGGTGGACATCCATCCCGAAGAGAAGATCCCGGGCGTGGAACTGATCCTCACCCGGCTGCATGCGGGCGGCAAGTTCAGCAACAAGAACTACACCTTCTCCGGCGGCCTGCATGGCGTGGGTGTCAGCGTGGTCAACGCGCTGTCCACCCTGGTGGAAGTGCACATCAAGCGCGACGGCAGCGAGCACCGCATCACCTTCCGCAACGGCGACCGCGCCTCGCCGCTGGAAGTCGTCGGCAGCGTGGGCAAGAAGAACACCGGCACCCGCGTGCGCTTCTGGGCCGATCCCAAGTATTTCGACACGCCCAAATTCAACGTGCGCGCGCTCAAGCACCTGCTGCGCGCCAAGGCGGTGCTCTGCCCCGGCCTGAATGTCACCCTGTTCGACGAAGCGAGCGGTGAGCGCGACAGCTGGCATTACGAAGACGGCCTGCGCGATTACCTGCGGGGCGAAATGGCGGGCCGCGAACTGCTGCCGCCGGACATCTTCGTCGGCCAGTTGAAGAAGGACAGCGAGGTCGTCGACTGGGCCGTGGCCTGGGTGCCGGAAGGTGAACTGGTGCAGGAAAGCTACGTCAACCTGATCCCCACTGCGCAGCACGGCACGCATGTGAACGGCCTGCGCAGCGGCCTGACCGATGCGTTGCGCGAGTTCTGCGATTTCCGCAACCTGCTGCCGCGCGGCGTGAAACTGGCGCCGGAAGATGTGTGGGACCGCGTGGCCTTCGTGCTGTCGCTGAAGATGACCGATCCGCAGTTCAGTGGCCAGACCAAGGAACGCCTGTCGTCGCGCCAGGCCGCCGGCTTCATCGAAGGCGCCGCCCACGATGCCTTCAGCCTGTGGCTGAACCAGCACGTCGAGCTGGGCGAGAAGATCGCGCAGATCGCCATCGAGCGCGCCAGTGCGCGCCTGAAGACCGAGAAGCAGGTCATCCGCAAGAAGGTCACCCAGGGCCCCGCCCTGCCCGGCAAGCTGGCCGACTGCATCAGCCAGGACCTGTCGCGCACGGAGCTGTTCCTGGTGGAAGGCGACTCCGCAGGCGGCAGCGCCAAGCAGGCGCGCGACAAGGATTTCCAGGCCATCCTGCCGCTGCGCGGCAAGATCCTGAACACGTGGGAAGTCGCCAGCACCTCGGTGCTCGCGTCCGACGAGGTGCACAACCTGGCCATCGCGATCGGCTGCGATCCCGGCAAGGACGACATCAGTGGCCTGCGCTACGGCAAGGTCGTGATCCTGGCCGACGCCGACTCCGACGGCCTCCACATCGCCACGCTCCTGGCCGCCCTGTTCCTGCGCCATTTCCCGGCGCTGGTGCAGGCGGGCCACGTGTTCGTCGCCATGCCGCCGCTGTTCCGCGTGGATGTGGGCAAGCAGGTGTTCTATGCGCTGGACGAGGAAGAGAAACGCCTGCTGCTGGAGAAGATCGAGCGCGAGAAGATCCGCGGCCAGGTCAACACGACCCGCTTCAAGGGCCTCGGCGAAATGAATCCCGCCCAGTTGCGCGAATCCACCATCCACCCCGATACGCGGCGGCTGGTGCAGCTGACCGTGGACGACAGCCTGCAGACGCACGGCCTGATGGACATGCTGCTGGCCAAGAAGCGGGCGGGCGACCGCAAGACGTGGCTGGAAGCGAAGGGCGACCTGGCTTCCCTCGAAGTCTGAGTCCCGGCGGCGATCGATTGTCCGGGGCTGCACCTGCGGCCTCTTCACCCGCGATAGCGGCGCCATGGCGGGTGCGGTTCAACATGCCGTTCACCCTCCCGGTGAGATAACGCGGACATGGCGCAGACACCACCGCACGAAGCCCACCCTTACACCTTCGGACTCGAGGAAGAGTACTTCCTCGTGCGCAGCAACGGCCGGCGCCTGCGGCACATGCCACGCCGCTTCTTCGAGGAATGCCGCGACGCGCTGGGGGACCGTTTCGGCAGCGAGATGCTGCAGACCCAGGTCGAAGTGCAGACCCGGGTACACGACGACCCCTCTGACGCGGAATCCGATCTGCTGGCATTGCGTCGCAGCGTGAGTGGCGTTGCGCGCAAGCATGGGCTGGGGATCCTGGCGGCCGGCACGCATCCTTCGGCGCAATGGCGCGGGCAGCTCAGCACCGACAAGCCGCACTACGACCAGGTGATGGATGAGCTGCAGATGCTCGGTCACCGCAACCTGCTGTGCGGACTGCATGTGCACGTGCAACCAGCCGATCCGTCCTCGCGCGTCGCGCTGATGGCACGCATGCAACCTTTCCTGCCGCTGCTGCTGGCCTTCAGCACATCGTCACCGTTCTGGATGGGGCATGCCACCGGACTGATGGGATACCGGCAGACCGCCTACCAGGAGATTCCGCGGACCGGGCTGCCGCCGCTGTTCCGCGACCAGGCGGAATACGACCGCTACGTGCAGCGCATGGTCGACGGCCGCGCCATTCCGGATGCGAGCTTCCTGTGGTGGGCACTGCGGCCCTCGCTCGCCTTTCCGACACTGGAACTGCGTGTCACCGACGCGTGTACCGATCCGCGTGACGCATTGGCGATCGCGCAGTTGTTCCGCTGCCTGGTACGGCATCTGGAGCGCAGGCCGGTCCTGCATGCGGAACTGGGGGCCGGCGACCAGGCCGTGGTCGCGGAGAACCTGTGGCGTGCACAGCGTTATGGCTTCGATGCCGGGCTGATCGACCTCGGCAGCCTGCGCCTGGTATCGGTGCGCGAGATGCTGGACAACACGCTCGATGCCTTGGCTGGCGACATCGACGCCCTGGCATGCAGGCCGCAGATCGATCGCTTCTGGCGCATCCTCGACGAAGGCACCAGTGCCCATCGCCAACTGCAGTTGCACCGCGAACGCCGCCTGGCCGGCGACACGCATGCCGAGGCTCTCACCCATGTGGTGCAGTGGCTCGCGCGCGCAAGCGCCGCCGCGTAACCGGTGTGTGCGCTCAGCGCACGATGGCCTTCTGCTGCGACACCACGAAAACACCCGCCATCACCAACACCGTGCCCGCGATCTGCCACGGACCCATCGGCTCGCCCAGCAACAACAGGCTGAGCACGATGGTCGACACCGGCCCGATCATCCCGACCTGCGCCGCGAGGGCAGAGCCGATCCGGGCCACCGCCATCATGACCGCCAGCACCGGCAACACTGTACATAGCGTGCCATTGACCAACGAAAGCGCGTACACCTCCCACGGCAACACCAGCGCACCAAGCGGCCGGAGCAGCAGGAACTGGAGCAGGCAAAGCACGCTGGCCACACTGCTGGCGTACGCCGTCAGGCGTACCGCACCGACGCGCGCCACCACCTCACCGCTGCCAACGAGGTAGAGCGCGTAGGCCAGCGCACTGCCGAACACCAGCACGCTGCCGAGCGCGATGTTGGAACCGCCTGCCTGCAGGTCATGGCCAAATGCCAGGGCCACGCCGGCATAGCTGACCCCCAGCGCCCACGCCTGCCTGCGCGAGATGCGCTTGCGGAACGCCAACCAGCCGATCAGCGCCACCAACGTCGGCGTGAGGTACAGGATCAACCGCTCCAGCGTGGCGGTGATGTAGGCCAGGCCCGCGAAATCGAGGAAACTGGCCAGGTAGTAGCCGAGGAAACCCAGCAGCAGGATTCTGCCCAGGTCGCCCTTCGACAGCGCCGCGCTGCGCCGCGCGGCCCACAACCCCATCAGCAGGAAGAACGGGAACGCGACCAGCATGCGCAGCGCCAGCAAGGTCACCGCGTCGGCACCGTAGCGATAGCCCAGCTTGACGATGATCGCCTTGCCGGAAAAGGCGATGGCACCCATTGCGGCGAGCAGCAGGCCGGAGCGGCTGACCACGTGCAGGCCCGGTCGCGCCTGCGGCGCTTCCACTGCCTCGGCCGGTGCCACGTCGAGTGGCTGCGCCAGTTCGTCTTCCGCTTGCGGCCGTGTCATCGCGACCGCTTCACGCCAGCGTGCATTCCAGCAGGCGACGGATCAGCACTTGCGTGCGCGCGGCGCGCTCGGGCAGGTAGGCGAAGCTGTCTTCGTCCATGTAGTTCAGCTGCGCCAGTTCGAGCTGCACCGCCTGGATGTCCCGGGCGACATCGGCGTAATGGCGGGTGATGTAGCCGCCGCGGAATCGACCATTCACGACGAAGCTGAAATCCACCTGCGACGCAAGCACGCCTTCCAGCGCGTGCTGCAGGCCCGGCGAACAGCTCGCTCCACCGGCGGTACCGAGATTGAAATCCGGCAGGCGACCCTCGAACAGGAACGGCACCTCGCTGCGGATGGAGTGGCCTTCCCACAACACGACGCGCCCGTGCGCTTCGTGGAGGCGCGCGATCTCGGCCTGCAGGGCTCGATGATAGGGGCGCCAGTAGGTGTCCACGCGTGCCGCGATCTCCTCCGGCGTCGGCTCCTGTCCCGGCAGGTAGACGGACTCGCCGCTGAAACGCACGACGGGGCATAGGCCGGTGGTGTTCTGGCCCGGATAGAGCGAGACATCATCCTCGGGCCGGTTGAGGTCGACCACATAGCGCGAGTACGCAGGCACGATGATCGATGCGCCGAGTCCGCGCGCGAAGGCATACAGCTCGGCGACATGCCAGTCGGTATCCGGCACGCGGCGTGCCTCGGTCGTCAGGCGCGCAGCGAGTTCGTCCGGCAGCGCGGTGCCGTGGTGCGGCAGGCTGATGAGCAGCGGCGCCGTGCCGCGATGCAGGGTGTAGGTATCCATGCCGCCATTGTATCGCCGCCCCCACCGGGGCAGGCGTCAGCGCAGGAGCACCACTTCCTCGGCGCTGGTGGGATGGATGGCCATCGTGTCGTGCAGGTCGGCCAGGGTGATGCCCTTCTTCAACGCCACCGCGAACCCCTGCAGCATTTCGTCTGCCCCCTCGCCCAGCAGATGCAGGCCGACCACGCGCCGGTCGTCGCCCGTGCAGACCAGCTTGAACAGGCTGCGCTGCGGCGAATCGGCCAGTGCATGCAGCATCGGCCTGAAGCGCGTCGCATATACGCTCACCTGATCGCCGAAGCAGGCTCGCGCCTCGGCTTCGGTCAGGCCCACTTTTCCAACCGGCGGATGGGAGAACACCACCGTGGCGATGTTGCGGTAGTCGAGCTTCGCATCGGCCTGCCCACCGAACACGCGATCCATCAGGCGACGTGCCGCCGCGATGGCCACGGGCGTCAGTGCCGCCTGTCCCGTCACGTCGCCCACGGCGCAGATCCCGGCGACCGAGGTGTTCTGGTACGCGTCCACCTGGACGAATCCGCGTGCATCGATCGCCACGCCCGCCTTCTCCAGGCCCATGCCGGAAGTGTTGGGTGTTCGCCCCGTCGCGAAAATCAGCGCGTCGAAGCGCTCGCTGCGCGTCCCGTCCACCGCCAATACCGTCACTCCGCCCCCGGACGCCTCCTCCAGCGCTGCCACGGCATGTCCGAAATGCAGGCGCACCCCGTGCTGGCGCATGTCATCCGCCAGCTCCGCGGTGATCTGCTCGTCGAAGCCGTCCAACAACCGTTGGCCGCGCACGAAAAGTTCCACCTGGCTGCCCAGCGCCTGCAACACGCCGGCCAGTTCGACCGCCACGTAACCACCGCCCACGATCGCCACGCGGGGAGGCGCCGCGCACAGGTTGAAGAAATCATCCGAGACCATGCCGAGCCCAGCGCCAGGAATCTCCGGTCGTGATGGCCGGCCCCCTGTCGCGATTAGCACCTGCCTGCCTTGCAGCGCCACGCCGTCTGCGTTGACCACGGTGTGCGCGTCGCTGAAACGGCCATGGCAAGGCATCAGCACCACGCCACTTTCATCCAGCCGCTTGCGATAGCTGGCATGGATGCCGGCGATGTAGCGCTGGCGATGGACGATGAACTCCTTCCAGTCCAGCGTGGGCGGCGAGACATCGAAGCCCAGCGATGATGCCAAGGCGATCTTCTGCGACAGTTCGGCCGCCAGCCACATCGCCTTCTTGGGTACGCAGCCCACGTTGACGCAGGTGCCCCCCAGTTCCCTGGGTTCCAGCAACGCCACCTTCGCACCATGCGACGCCGCCCGGAACGCGCCGGCCAGGCCGCCCGAGCCGCCCCCCAACACGATCAGGTCGAATTCCTGCGGCTTCATGCAAATCGCTCCGGTCGGTAGGGCAAGGGATCGAGAGCCGGGGTGCGACCCGTCATCAGGTCGGCCATCAGCTGGCCGGTCGCCGTGCTCATGCTGATGCCGAGCATGCCGTGGCCCGCCGCCATCCACACGTGACGATGGCCGGGCGCGCGCCCCAGCAACGGAAGATCATCCCACGTCATCGGGCGCCACCCGTACCAGCGCTCGAGCACTTCGGCACCGAAGGGCTCACGCAGGAACTCGCGCGCGCCGCGTTCGAGAGCAGCCAGCCGCGTCTCGTTGAGGGTGTCGTCGAGGCCCGAGAATTCCATCGTGCTGCCCAACCGGAAGCCGCTTTCCCACACCGTCACGCAGACCGAGCGATCCTTCAGCACCATCGGGTGACGCGGCACGCGCAGAGGCCGCGCGTAGGTGATCGAATAACCCTTGCCTGGCTGGATGGGCGCCTTCAATCCCAGCGTGCGCGCGAACGCAGGCGTCCAGGCACCCAGTGCGATGACGGCATCATGTCCCGCGCGCGCGCCCTGCGTCGTTGCCAGCCGCACGCCGGTGGAAGTCGTTTCCAGCCTTTCCACGCGACAGTGTTCTTCGATGACACCCCCGCGCTCGCGCACCGCGCGCGCGAGTTCCGCCACATAACGGTCCGGACGCAGCCGCGCATCGCCGGGAAACCGGATGGCGCCCGCGACACCAGGCAGCATGGCGGGCTCCTCGCGCTCGTAATCCTTGCCGCCGAACACCTGCGTGGCAATGCCGAACTCCGCCAGTGCCGCGCATTCATCCACGTACCGTTGGAATCTGCGTGGATCGCGAAACACGTAGTCGAGTCCTTCCTCCTCGAACTCACACTCCAGTCGATAGCGGCTTACCCAGTCCGTCAGCCGGGCCCGCGCGTCATTGAGCAATGCGGCACGCGCCTGCGTGCTGCGACGCCAGTCGCGCAGGTTGCAACGGGCGGCGAAGCGCAGCAGCCAGTGCCACAGCGCGGGATCGACGCGGGGCTTGAGGTAGAGCGGCGCATCCGGCGTGAACATCCACCGCAATGCCTGTGCCACCACGCCCGGCGCGGCCAGGGGTGGCGCGTGACTGGGCGTGATGGTGCCGCAGTTGCCATGCGAGGCGCCGCCGCCGACGCGGGCGACGTCCAGCACGCGCACGCCCCGGCCTGCTTCGAGCAGTGCCAGCGCGGTCGCCAGGCCAATGGCACCGCCACCGATGATCAGGACGTCGTCGCGGGGAATATCCACCCTGTCAGTCTAGTCGCTATCACCCTGCGCGCAGCCGCAAAGGTTGCAGCTCCGCGTACGTCAGCGAACGCCACAGCCATTCGACGGGACCGAACCGGAACCGCGACAGCCAGAGCCGGCTCAACGCCACCTGCAGGCCGAACAGCACCACCGCGAACACCGGTTGCCATGCACGCGGCAACTGCTCGAAATGACCCAGGCCATAGCCGTAGAAGATCCAGGTGCACACCAGCGACTGCATCAGATAATTGGTCAGCGCCATGCGCCCCGCCGGCGCCAGCCAGGCGAACGGCCGTTGCCATGGCACCGAGGCCAGCGCACGCATCACCCAGGCCACATAGCCCAGGCACATCAGCAGGTTCGCCAGCATCTGCAGCGTGAACGCCGTGGACACCCGCAGGTTGAACGTGGCGAAATCCATCGTCGGTTCCAGCGCCACCGAACCCAGCATGGACAGCAACCCCAGCGGCCATGCCACCCAGCGCAGGGTCGCGTACATGCGCGGAAATTCTCCGGGCCGTGCGATGGCGCCACTGCGCACGAACCAGGCGCCCAGCAAAAACAGGCCGAACGCGATGAAGCCGAACATGGTGATGTTGCTGAGCGCCATGCCCGTGCTCTTCAGGCGTTGCCAGGTGGCATCGGCATAGCTGCCACTGCCGTACGCGATGCGCTCGCTGTCGATCAGCGCCCGCATCTGCGTGCCGATCTCGGTCATCGCCTTGTCCCAGCCCTCTGTGCCGTCCAACAGCGACCCCATGCCTCCCATCAGGAACATGAAGCCGATCGGCATGGCATATGCGACCAGGCCGAGGCCGACATACCAGCGGTATGGCATTGGCCGGAACGCAAGCAGCAGGAAGGAACACAGCGCGTACATCATCAGGATGTCGCCGGCCCAGATGAAAAGGGCATGGATCACGCCGAAGGCCAGCAGCACCAGGCCCCGTCGCCAGTACACGCCGGCGAACGGCCGGCCCGCCAGCTCGGCGCGCTGCGACATGATCGCGAAGCCCATGCCGAACAACAGCGAGAACAGCGTGTAGAACTTGCCCTGCACCAGCACATACACCAGCAGGTCGACGATGCGGTCGATCCCCGCAAGCGTCGGGTCCAGGCCGGTGCCCGACGCCATCACCGGCCCCACGAAGCCCTCCATGTTCATCAGCAGGATGCCCAGCAGCGCGAAGCCGCGCAGCACGTCCATCGCTTCGATGCGTTCGGCCACCGCGATGGGCGCCAGGTTATCGGTGATCGTCGCCGCCATTCCCATCCCCTGATGTCTTCGCTCCGATTAGACCATGCGCGGCCCGGGATCCCGCGCAGCCAAAAGAAACGGCCCGCTTTCGCGGGCCGTTCTGGAAGCAGGCATGCCGTGGATCAGTGGTGATGACCGCCGTCGCCGTGCACATGGCCGTGCTCGAGTTCCTCGGCGCTGGCCTCGCGCACTTCCACGATCTCCACGTCGAAGTGCAGGTCCTTGCCTGCCATCGGATGATTGAGGTCCACGTCCACCACGCTCATGCCGACCTTCTGGATGGTCACGGCGCGCGGGCCGAAGTTGGTCTGCAGCACGACCTGCTGGCCCGGCACCAGGCGCTGGTTGCCGAAGTGCTTCTTGGGCACGCGCTGGCTCAGACCGTCACGGCGCTCGCCGTAGGCGTCGGCCGCGGCCACGTCCACCCCGAAGCTCTCGCCGGCTTCGCGGTCCTGCATCGCGGTCTCCAGGCCCGGGATGATGTTGCCGTGGCCGATCAGGATCGCCAGCGGCTCGCGGTCCTTCGAGCTTTCGATCGGCTCCTGGCCGGCTTCGGACACGGTGTAATGGAAACGGACGACGCTGTCTTTTGCGATTTTCATGCGGGACTCTGGACGGGGCCTGCCGGCGGGCAGGACGGGCGCGGCTTGTGGACCGCAAGGGAATGCGGCGAAGATGCGCCGCGATGAAGGCCCGACATTATCCCGGCTTGACCCTGCCCGCGCCACTTCGGCGCTGGGCCGTCCTCCTGCTCTGCGCCGGTCTGATCGCCTTGGCCGGCTGTGGCGGCTCCAAGCCCCAGGTCCGCAAATCGCCACCGCCCCACGCGCAACGCGATTGGCCGGTGGTGCAGGCCGACGATCCCGCCGCCGCCACTTCGGTCCTGATGCGCGCCATCGGCCTGGTCGGCACGCCGTACCGGTACGGCGGCAACACGCCGGAATCCGGCTTCGACTGCAGCGGCCTGGTGACCTACGTCTATCGGGACATGCTGGATGTGCGTCTGCCGCGCACGTCGCGGGAACTGGCTCAGGTGCAGGGACCCAGGATCGAACCACGCCGCCTGGCGCCCGCAGACCTGGTGTTCTTCGGCAGTCGCGGCAACGTGACCCATGTGGGGATCTACGTCGGTGAAGGCCGGTTCGTGCATGCCCCGAGTACGGGCGGTACGGTCCGGCTCGATCATCTGGACGGCCCCTACTGGCGAGACCATTACAGCGGCGCAAAACGGGTCCTTCGTTAGGAATCGGTCAAGTCTGTGACGCGGAACGTTCACACTTAACAAATAAATAACGATTTCTGAACCAAATCGCTCCGATCAGCCGGCATTATCGCCTCTGACTTGTTAAACCCATCCCGCGCGTGACGACCGACGACGACCTGCCAACAGGCCAGCCTGCCGCCACCCACCGCCTGCCGCGGAGGGTTTCCCGACTTCTTGTGGGCCTTGGCCTGTGCGCCATGGCCGCCGTGGTGCAGGCCCAGACTGCCCCGGCCACCGTCGACGCCGCGTCAACGCCGGCGTCCAGTGATGTGGTGGTGGCCCCGGCCGCCAAATCCGTCACCACCAGCGTCAAGGAAAAGGCCGCAGAGGCCGCCACCGCCACCCTCTCCGCCCTGCTCCCGCGTCTGGCTGCCAGCGATACGCTGCCGCTGGTCGACCGCTCGGCCATGGTGGCCGGCGACATCAGCAAGTTGCTGGCCGCGTACGACCTGAGCAAGGAAGGCGTCGTGGCGCAGGAACAGCAGGGGGGCAAGGTACAAGTGGTCCTCCAGCGCGCCCTCGCGTTGATGGGCACGCCCTACCGCTGGGGCGGCACGTCGCCCGACAGTGGCTTCGATTGCAGCGGCCTGGTCGGTTATGTGTTCCGCACGGCACTGGGCATCGAGCTGCCGCGCGTGTCCCGCGACATGGCCGCCAAGGCCGACGCGGAAATGGTCGGCGCGCGCGAGGAGCTGCGCCAGGGCGACCTGGTGTTCTTCGGATTGAAGGGCCGGGTGAATCATGTAGGCATCTACGTGGGCGAAGGCCGCTTCCTGCATTCGCCCAGTCGTGGCAAAGATGTGCGCGTGGACAGCCTGCTCACGGGCTACTGGGCCAACCGCTACCTGAGTGCGCGTCGCGTCGCGATGTAACCGTACGGATGCCAGAGCAACGATGAAGAAGGCCGCCCCGCGCGGCCTTCTTCTTTTCCATCTTCTGTGCGCCGCAGCTTGCATCGCTCGCCGGCTTGCCTCCATCCTCCGACGATTGCGCCATTACCGCGCATCCCGTTTCTTCGCGCCGAAGGGGAGTCGTACGCGATGCAGGCATCACTGCTGACCAATCTGCTGCTGCCGTTGGCCCTGGGCATCATCATGCTGGGCCTCGGGCTGGGACTGACGCTTGAGGATTTCCGTCGCGTGGCGCGCTATCCGCGCGCCGTGCTGATCGGTCTCGCCCTGCAGACGCTGGTACTGCCCTGGGTCGCGTTCGGCCTGGCCCTGGGCTTCGGTCTGCCTGCGGAACTCGCGGTGGGCCTGATGCTGCTGGCCGCCTCGCCCGGTGGCGCCACCGCCAACATCTACAGCCACCTCGCGCGCGGCGATGTCGCGCTGAACATCACCCTGACCGCGATCAACAGCCTGCTCTGCCTGCTGACGCTGCCGGTGATCCTCAACCTTTCCCTGGAGTACTTCCTCGGTGCAGGCCAGTACGTGCCGCCACCGACGAAGAAAGTCGTCGAAGTCGCCGCCATCATCCTGCTGCCGGTTGCCCTCGGCATGCTCATCCGCGCCAAGGCCGCAGGGTTCGCGGCGCGCAGCGAGAAGCCCATCCGCCTGCTGTCGGTGCTGGTGCTGGCCTTGCTCGTGGTCGCAGCGGTGGCACAGGAGTGGAAGACGCTGACCACCTACTTCGCCATCGTCGGGCTGGCCTGCCTGCTGTTCAACCTGATCAGCATGGGCGCCGGCTATGCGGCGCCGCTGGCGTTGCGCCTGCCGAAGAAGCAGGCCATCGCCATCGCCATGGAGATCGGCATCCACAACGGCACGCTGGCGATCTTCATCGCACTCAACGTGCTGCAGAACGCGACCATCTCGGTGCCGGCGGCGGTCTACAGCCTGCTGATGTTCGTCACGGCGGGCGTGTTCGCGTGGTGGGTATCGCGGGACAAGGCCGCAACCGCCTAGGCTCCCCGGCGGCCATCGGCCACATAGGCCATGCTGACCGAGGCGGGCGCCGTTTCGGCGAACCCGAACCGGCTGTAGAGGTGTCTGGCGTCACCGTCGGCGATCAGCATGACGTAGGCGGAAGCGGGCGCATTCGCGCGCAGCCACGCATCCAGGGCGGCCATGATGCGCTTGCCCTGCCCCTGGCCCTGATGATCGGGCCGCACGGCGATGTCCACGACGGCAAACACCGTGCCGTTGTCGCCAATGACGCGCCCCATGCCGATCACGTCACCCGCCTTCACCAGGCTGACGCCGTACAGCGTGTTGGCAAGGCCGCGCTCGGCGGCTTCCTGCGTCTTGGGCGACAGTCCTGCTTCGACCCGGAGCCGACGATAGGTGGCTACATCGGGGAAGGAATCCACTAGTTGGATCGCATCGGCATTCATGGCGTCGAGGCGGCATCATCCCCGAGGCCGACATTGCTCGACGCGCTTTCGTAGATTTCGCGATCCAGCAGACCGGTTTCCTTCGCCACCAGCACCGGCACCAGCATCTGGCCGGTCACGTTCGTCATCGTGCGCATCATGTCCAGGATGCGGTCGATCGCCACCAGCAAGCCGATGCCCTCCAGCGGCAGGTTGGCCGCGCTCAGCACCAGCGTGACCATCACGGTCGCCGTGCCGGGTACGCCGGCCGTGCCGAAGCTGCCCAGCACCGACGCCAGCAGGATGACGAAGTACTGGTTCACCGACAGGTCCAGGCCGAAGTACTGGGCCACGAAAATCGAAGTCAACGCCGGATAGATCGCGCCGCAGCCATCCATCTTGATGCTGGCGCCCAGCGGCACCGCGAACGCGGCATAGTCCTTGTCCACGCCCAGATTGTGGGTGACGCTGCGCAACGCGACCGGCATCGAAGCGAAGCTGGACGAACTGACGAACGCCACCTGCATGCCCGGCGCGGCGCCGCGGAAGAACTTCCACGGGTTCAATCCGTGCGCCAGCAGCAGGCTGCCGTAAACGACGACGATGTGCAGCGCGCATGCCAGGTACAGCGCGCCGATGTAGCTGCCCAGTGGCAACAGTTTCTCGAAACCGTATGTGCCCACCAGCGCGCCGATCAAGCCGAACGTGCCCAGCGGCGTCATCTCCAGCACGAAGCGCGTGACCTGCACCATGGTGTCGCTGGCCTCGCCGGCCAGCTTGCGCAGGCCCGCACTGCGTTCACCCAGCTTGACCAGGGCGAAGCCCAGCAGGCCGGCGAAGAAGATCACCTGCAGGATCTTGCCCTCGGTGAGCGCCTTGAAAGGATTGGACGGCACTATGTCCAGCAGCACCTGCACCGGCGTCGGCACTTCGCGTACCTGGTAGTCCGGCGCCATCATCAAACCGGTCAGGCCCTTGCCGGGCTGCACTACCCAGCCCACCGCCAGGCCCACGCAGACGGCCATCGCCGCCGTGATCGCGAACCACAGGAACGTGCGTCCGCCCAGCGCAGCGACCGACTTCTGCCCGTGCAGGCTGGAGACGGCGTTGATGACCGCGAAGAACACCAGCGGCACCGCGATCATCTTGATGAGCGTGACGTACAGGTCGCCGAGGGGTTTGAGCCAGACCCCGGCCGCCGATCCCAGCCACCATCCCGCCAGCGCGCCCAGCACGAAGCCGGCGACGACGCGCTGCCAGAACGGAATCCTCAACCAGGCCGAGACCAGACTCATCCACCGCGACTCACAAAAACGGACGCGACACCTTAGCCCATGGCTCCGCGCGGGGCGACCATGCCGACGGAATGCCGGGTGTCATGAACAGGACACTGCGCGACCGTCATAATGGGCCGACTGTCCTCCACACGGCTCCTCATGTTCCTGCGTTCCCTCGTATCGCCGTTCGCTGGCTTGGCGTGGCTCACCGTCCTCGCCGGCTGCGCCAGCACCTCGCCCGCCACTCCTTCCCCGCTCGCCGTCGACGTCCCGCCCGTCGCGCACCCGCAGGGCGAGACACCGCAATGGTGGTACCGCAGCGGTGCCGCCAGGGCCGCAGCCAATGGCGCTATGCAGGGACGTGCGAAGAACGTGATCGTCTTCCTCGGCGACGGCATGAGCCTGACCACGGTCGCCGCCGCGCGCATCTTCGAGGGTCAGCGCAAGGGCATGCCGGGCGAGGAGAACCTGCTGAGCTGGGAGCGCTTCCCGCACACCGCTTTCAGCAAGACCTACAACACCGACTCGCAGACCCCCGACTCCGCGGGCACGATGACGGCGGTAGCCACGGGCGTGAAGTCGCACATGGGCGCCATCGGCGTGTCGGCCGGACGCAAGGGCGAATGCACGCCCGACGGCAGCAAGGACCTGCTCAGCTGGCTGACGCTGGCGGACAGCGCGGGACTGGCGACGGGTGTCGTCACCACCGCCCGCGTGACGCATGCGACCCCCGCCGCGACCTACGCGCATGTCTCGCATCGCGACTGGGAAAACGACAGCGACCTGCCAGCGGAAGCAGCCGACGCCGGCTGCAAGGACATTGCACAGCAATTGCTGGCCGCCGCACGCTTCGGACATGGCCCGTCGGTGGTACTGGGTGGCGGGCGCGGCGAGTTCCTGCCCGTGGACGTGCGCGATCCGGAAGAAGACGACAAGGTCGGCCAGCGCCTCGACGGCCGCAACCTGGTCGCCGAGTGGCAACAGGCGCATCCGCAGGGTGCCTATGCATGGAACACGCGGCAGCTGGAAGCCGCTGCGAATGCACCGCAGTTGCTGGGCCTGTTCGAGTACGACCACATGCAGTTCGAGCACGACCGTCGCAAGGACGACCAGGGCGAACCCTCGCTCGCCGACCTGACCCGCGCCGCGATCCGCACGCTCTCGCGCAATCCGGAAGGCTTCGTGCTGCTGGTGGAAGGCGCGCGCATCGACCACGCCAACCACTACGGCAATGCGTATCGCGCGCTCGATGAAACCGTCGCGATGTCGGATGCCGTGCGCGCCGCGACAGAGGCCACTTCACGCGACGACACGCTGATCGTGGTCACCGCCGATCATTCGCACACGCTCAACTTCGTCGGCTATCCCGTGCGCGGCAATCCGATCCTGGGCAAGGTGCGCGGCCAGGGCGGCGAAGACGACACGCCCGGCGACCTCGCGCGCGACCAGACCGGCATGACGTTCACCACGCTGACGTACGCCAATGGTCCCGGTTACACCGGCGCCAGCAACCGCCAGCCGGCAGGGCCGAAGCATTTCCTGCATTCTCCCAGCAGCGTCGAGCCGTCCGAAGGCCGGCCGGACCTGAGTCATGTCGATACCGAGCATCCCGACTACCTGCAGGAAGCCCTGGTGCCGCTGAAGTCGGAATCACACGGCGGCGAAGACGTCGGCATCTGGGCCATCGGTCCCGGCAGCGACGCCTTCCGCGGCACGCTGGAACAGAACGCGATCTACCACGTCATCGTGCAGGCCGCCCCCAAGCTGCGCGCGCGCCTGTGCGCGGCGGGTACGTGTGATGCGAATGGCGTGCCGGTGGAACTGCCGAAGCCGGTGGATTTCGAGAAGAAGTAGATCCTAGACCGGTCTGCGTGGAGGCATCCGGGACACGATGTGCTTCCACTGCCCAAAAAGCGATTGCCCCGAGGCGCCGCCGCAGTTCAAGCAGGTACGGCTACGGTGTCCGGCGCTGGCCGCTGAGGCCTGATCTCCTGCACGATGCGACCCTGCTCCATCATCAGCACGCGGTCGGCACTGGCGATGGTCTCGGGACGGTGGGCGACGATCACCTTGGTCAGGCTCAGGGCCTTGACCGCGTCGTTGACCAACCGCTCCTTCACCACGTCGAGATGGCTGGTGGCCTCGTCGAGGAACAGGAGCTTGGGATTGCGGTACAGCGCCCGGGCCAGGATCACGCGCTGCTTCTGCCCACCCGACAACGAACTGCCCATGTCGCCGATCAGGCTGTGGTAGCCCATCGGCATGGCCGCGATCTCGTCATGGACCGCCGCCAGTCTCGCCGCATGCTCGATGCGGACCTGGTCCACCTCCGGATCGAAGAAGCTGATGTTGTCGGCCACGCTGCCGGCAAACAGTTGGTCGTCCTGCATGACGGCGCCCACGATGGCGCGTACATTGCGTGGACCGATCTTGTGCAGATCGTGCCCGCCCACCCGGACGATGCCCTCCGTGGGTGGTAACAGGCCCAGCAGCACCTTGACCAGCGTGGTCTTGCCGCAACCGGAGGCGCCGACGATCGCCACCGACTCGCCCGTCTCGACCGTGAAGCTGCAGTCCTTCAGCACCCAGGGCTCACCGTCGCCGTAGCGGAACGAGAGGTTCTCTACCTCGATCCGGGTACTGGTCAGGGGCAACACCTCAGGCTGGGTGGCCTGCTCCTCCGGCGGCGTCAGCACGATGTCGGCCAAGCGTTCGCCATGCAGACGCAGCATGCGGAACTCGATCCACTTGTCGATCAGGGCTGCCATGCGTCCGGCGAACTGGTCCTTGTAAGCCAGATAGGCGATCAGCATGCCGACCGAGAACACGTTCTGCAGCGCGAGCGTGGCACCGATCCAGATCACTGCGATGCGCTCGATGCCGAACACCAGTTGGCTGGCACTGTTGAAGCCCAACCCCATCCACGCCAGCCTGACTTCCTGGTTGACGGTGTCGTGCATCAGGTTGTCGTAGGTACTGCGGCGCTGCGACTCCTCGCCCGCTACCTTCAGGCTCTGCATGCCGCGCAACGATTCCAGCAGGTGGGTCTGCTGCTTTGCGCCGGCGACCAGTTGCTGCTCGGTGCGATCCCGGACGGGACGATACGCGATGGCACGGATGCCCAGATACAGGATGACGGCCAGCAATGTCACCAAGGCCAGCTTCCAGCTGTAGAACAGCATCAGACCGAGCGTGACCACCGCCATCAGGCCATCGATGACGGCCTCAACAAAGCTGGTGGTCAGCGTGCGCTGGATGGCCTGCACCGACGACATGCGCGAGGTGATGTCGCCGAGGTGCCGCTTCTCGAAGTAATCCAGTGGGAGTCTGAGCAGATGGGCGAACACGTTACCCATCCATTGCAGCCCCAATCGCGACGACAGGTAAACCACCGACCAGCCACGCAGCAAGCCGATGCCAATCTGCAGCACCAGCGCCAAGCCGAAACCTAGCCCAAGTATCGTCAGCAGGTCGCGGTCGGCAGAGACCAGCACCTGGTCCACCACCCACTGCATGTAGAACGGCGCCAGCACCACGAACACCTGCAGCGCCACGGACAGCAGCAGTATCTGCGCCAGGGCGCGCCACAGGCCGCGTACCGGACCCGTAAGCTGCCTGGCCGTCACGGCGGGCGCCGCCTTCTGCGGCTTGAACTCGGCCGCTGGCGTCAATTCCAGCGCCACACCCGTGAAATGGTCAGACAACTCCTTGAGCGAGAGCTTCCGTTCACCAATAGCCGGGTCCAGAATCGTGACCTTGGACGAACCAACCTTCACCAGCACGACAAAGTGGTTGAAGTCCCAATGCAAGATGCAGGGCAGCGCGAGTCTACCTACGTCTTCTATCTCCAACCGCAGCGGACGCGTGGAGAAGCCAATCTCCTGGGCGATGTGGATCAGATGATTGAGCTTGGCGCCTTTAAGGGAAAGTGGAAAACGATGACGCAGCTCGGCCAAGCCAAAGCGCAGGCGATGGTAGCTAGCCACAATAGCCAAAGAAGCAAGACCGCACTCAGCGGCTTCTGACTGAATAACAACCTTCACACAGCAACCTTACTTTCGGCCAGCTATATACAAATATGAACCAAAAAAGCTCAAGTCAAAGCCTTTGATGATGTCAAACCAATTAAATACGGACTTTTAATAATATCTAAAGATAAAATGTACTAGAAATAATAATCCACAAACTACGAGCAGGAATCCGACCGTTATTTCTACCCTGAATCATATAAAACCTGATAATGCAACGCAACATACAAGTAAGTTATAAAAAATATGTATTGATGCAGACAGAATAACAGGCTTTCGACTGAAAAAATTACCTCCCCAAAACGGGGTGCTAAAAACGACAAATGGCAAGAAAACAAGCAAAGACTGAATCCATGAAAATATTCCGTGAAAAATAGCGATCAAGAATGCACTCAGAACGCAAGCATAAACCTTACTTCGCAAGACTTTTGATAAAGACATCGCCAATAACGACAGCATCAATGTTTCAATAATCGGCGCAATTACCAATATCCCAATGAAATCAATCACGCCAACGGGAGCTTCTCGCGCGTAAGCAGAGACGTCGCCAGCTGCCGACCTTATCGCAATAGCCGCCAATAGGCTTGAAGAGAATGAAATGAAAGCTGCAATAGGCACCCATTTGAATGTCGAAAACAGTCTACTGTAGTAAGCCATATCAACCCTCAACAACATATTCTCAGCTTCCACTTGGCATTACATGAAAAGCAGGCGACGCAGAACGCCGCCTGCCACCACTCAGACTGAAACTCTATGCACCATACACGTTTGCTACGACAGTAGGCTCACCATTCTGGAATGCTTCCCCTCCGCCCTCTCCGTCATCAGTAACGTAGTTATAGGCACCCTTGACACCACTGATAACAGCCTCCGCGACGGCGCTCCAGAAAACGGACCTCAGGCCGCCATCGACATCACAGATCTCAGCTGGGTTCAGCTCGCGCATTTGATTTTCTCCATTTGTATTAAGGCATTCCCTGCCTCTGGGGCCGAGGCACACTCGGCAATTCTATAAATCTCGCTTCGACACGCACGTTCTGCGGAGTGAGGATCAACGATCACTAATTTTTCCCCTGAGCGAGTACAAAGGCTCAAACGCCCATTCGGCCAGCCTCCTCCGCTCACCCAGCACATCCGCGTCCACCAACATCCCTGGCTTCAACGCTTCCGGCTTGCCATAGGCCGTGATCGCCTGTCGCGCCAGCGAGACCGTCACCCGATAGAACGGTTCGCCCTGCTGCCCATTTCCGATCAACGCACCCAGCTCACCGGGGTTCAACGCACTGCGACTGATCGCCGCAACATGACCTTCTTGATGACCGAACTTCTGATATGGAAACGCCTGATAGCGCAGCAGCACACGATCGCCGGGCTCGATGAAGCCGATCGCGCGGCTAGGCACCAACAACTCGGCTTCGAGGCGCCCATCGTCCGGCAATAACGTCATTAACGGCTGACTGGCCTGCACCGCTTGCCCCGGTTTGACCACCTGTGTCGCCACCATGCCCTCGACCGGCGCCTTGACCACCAGCGCACCGCTGGCCTGCGTCTGCACGCGCTCCTGTTCCAGCTGCGCCATTTCACGCTGGAGGCCTGCTTTGCTTGCCTGACCCTGCGCGGGCAGTTCGCGCTCCGCCTGGTGAAATTGCGCGATCAGACGGCGCGTGCCGATGGCCTGACGCTGCAGGGCCTGCATCTGCCCCGTGTATTCCAGCACCGCGGCTTCCTGCTGCTTGATCTGCAGCACGCTGACATACTGTCCACCCTCCAGCCTGCGCAGGCGTTCGAGTGTTTCGTTGGCGATACGAATCTGGTCCTGGCGGGTCGCCACTTCCGATTCGATCTGTACCAGTTCAAGTTGCGCGACTGCCAGTTGCTCGCGTGCACCTTGCGCTTGTGCCTGCAGCTGCCGCTGCTGCGCCTGCTGCGCAGACACGAGGCTCGCTTGCCGCTGGCCGAACTGCTGTTCCAGTGCGACCTGCGTGTCGCCTGATGCCAATGTCGCGCGAGGAACGGTGACCACCGCCAGCGCTGTGCCCATCCCAACACGGTCGCCCTCCACCGCATTCAGCCTGGCCACCACGCCGGTGGCCGGGGCCAGCACGGTGGCGAGTCCCTGCGAGGGCACCAGTTGACCGGTCACGGTGGAGCGACGCGTATAGGTGCCCAGCGTGACGAACAGGACGATGACCGTGGCTGCGGCGACCGCCGCGAGCGTCAGCACCCACAAATTGACCGGCTGCGCCAGCGAGATGCCACCCAACCAGCTGCCGCGCTTGGCTTCCAGGACTTCAGGGCGGAACAGCGGTTGCGTCATTGCGGTCTTGCGTCCTTGAGTACGAAAGGCGTCGACCCCCTCTGGAGCCAGAGCGCGTGGGGGATACCCTTGCGCCAGCCTTCGTCGTCATCCTCTAGCAGCCGCGCCGCCGCGAGCAACACGCGCTTCAGCGCCGCGCGTCAGTCCTGCTGACAGTCACATTTAGTCGACCCTTTCGCATCAATCGCTTGCACATGCACGTCAGCCAGGCTGTACAAGTTGACGTCAGTATCGCTGACGCAAAAATGTTAATTGCGTCCCGGAATCGGGCGGGCTAGCGTGGAGACCCCACAGCGGAACGAGCAACACGGCACATGAAGCTGTCCATGCGCATCCGGATAGCGCGCCAGCGCGCCAGGCTGTCCCAGGAGGCCCTGGCCTTGAACCTTGGGGTCACTCGCAGCGCGGTGGCCAACTGGGAAGGCGCGGACGGCGTTCTACCTGCTTCCGCGCGGCTGGTCCACATCGCCCAGCTGACCAACGTCAGCTTCGAATGGCTGGCCACCGGCCGCGGCCCTCTCGATCATGGCGGCAATGACGACACCCCTACCGTCGAGGGCGAGATGATCCATGACGAGTACGAGCGACGCCTGTTGGCCGCGTTCCGGCGCATGACCGAGCATGCCCGGCTGGAGGTCGTGCTGCATTGCGAAGCTAGGGCTCCACACGCTGCGCGCCAGGGCGCTCGATCGCGTTGATCGGGACGCAAGGCGACGGTTTACGGATGCCGCATTCGCACGGTACCGATACGATTACTGGGTCGCGAGAACGCGGCAGCCCTCAGAACGGCTTCGCCAGCACCAGCCACACCACCGCGATCAAGCCGAACAAGGGCAGCTCGTTGAACCAGCGCAAGGCCGTCGGCGACGGCAGCGTCTTGCCCTTCGCCACGCCCTTCAGCCAGCGGCCGGTGACGATGAAGTGCACCAGCATCAGCGCCACCAGCGTGAGCTTGGCGTGCAGCCAGCCGCCGCTGATGCCGAAATGGAACCACAGCACGCCGCCCAGGATCACCGCGATGCCGAACATGCTGTGGCCGAAGCCGTAGAGGCGGCGTCCCATCAGCTGCAGGCGCGCCTGCACGTCGGCCTGCCCCGTGGTCTCGGCCAGGTTGACCAGGATGCGCGGCAGGTAGAACACCGTTGCCATCCAGGCGATGACGAAGACGAGATGGAAGGTCTTGACCCACAGGTAAAGGCTGGCTTTGTCCACGCTGGCCGCTCCGCCGCTCGAAAGGGTGATGCGGGATTCTCCGCTACTGTCGCAACGACTGTCCAACGCGATGGAATGCCACGGACCCGTCGTTCCAGCGTAAGCTGGAATCCAATTTGATTTTCCCGTTGCTCTGCAGATCAAGGAGAGCAACGGCGCAATGGATCCCAGCTAGCGCTGGCATAACGAGCAACACGCTTGCTTCCCTCTTCCCGAACATACCAATGACCAAGCACTACGACGCCGACTACTTCCAGCGCTGGTATCGCGACGGCGACATCGGCGGCGCGCCGCGGCTGGCGCGCAAGGTGGCGATGGCAGTGGCGGTAGCCGAGTACCACCTGGAACGGCCGATCCGCACGGTGCTCGACATCGGGTGCGGCGAAGGCGCGTGGCGCGCGCCGTTGCTAAAGCTGCGGCCGAAGTTGCAGTACCTCGGTTTCGACAGCAGTGAGTATGCGATCCGGCGCTTCGGGCGCACCCGCAACCTGCATTACGCGCGTTTCGAGGACTTCCAGTACCTGCGCCCCTGCGAGTCGGTCGACCTGCTGGTGTGCTCGGATGTGCTGCATTACGTGCCGACCCGCGAACTGAAGCGCGGACTGCCGGGGCTGGCGGAACTGTGCGGCGGTGTCGCCTTCCTTGAAACCTTCGCGAAAGAGGATGAATTCGAAGGCGACCACGAGGGATTCCAGCCACGCAGGGCAGCGTGGTACCGGGAAGCGTTCAATGGACTGAACTTCCAGTCGATCGGCAACCACTGCTGGCTGGGCCCGGGCCTGGCGGGCGATGTCGCGGTGCTGGAGGCTGCGGATTTCCGGCCGATAACCTGAACAGGCATGCGCGGCGGTACCGGCTTTGCGGTATGCTGCGGCGCAGCACCGTGCACCAAAAGCGGGATTCCGGACAGCCATGACCTTGTACCAACTGCACGAACTCGGACGCGCATGGATGGCGCCGCTGGCCTACATGGCCGAAGCCAACGCACGGATGTTCTCCACGCCGACCAGTTGGCTCTCGAACGTACCGGGGGCCGAGCGCATCGCGGCCGGCAATGAACTCGTCCACCGCATCGGCAAGGATTACGAAAAGCCGGCGTGGGACATCCGCGAAGTCGAGGCGCACGGCCGCACGGTGCCCGTGGTGGAACTGGAGGCGGTGAAGAAGCCGTTCTGCCGCCTGCTCCGCTTCAAACGCTACACCGACGACGCCGACACCATCGCCCTGCTGAAGGACGACCCGGTGGTGCTGGTGGTGGCGCCGCTGTCGGGCCACCACGCCACGCTGTTGCGCGATACCGTGCACACCCTGCTGCGCAACCACAAGGTCTATGTGACCGACTGGGTGGACGCGCGCATGGTGCCCGCGTCGGAAGGCCCCTTCAGCCTCGACGACTACGTCGCCTACGTGGAGGAGTTCATCCGCCATATCGGCGCCGAGAAACTCCACGTCATCAGCGTCTGCCAGCCCACCGTGCCGGTACTCGCGGCGGTGTCGCTGATGGCAGCGCGCGGCGAAGCCACGCCGCGTTCACTGGTGATGATGGGCGGCCCGATCGACGCGCGCCGCAGCCCTACCGAAGTCAACAGCCTGGCCACGCGCAACCCGCTGTCGTGGTTCGAGAACAATGTCATCCACGCCGTGCCGGTGCCCTACCCCGGCGAAGGCCGTCGCGTGTATCCCGGCTTCCTGCAGCATGCCGGGTTCCTTGCGATGAACCCCAGCCGCCATTTCATGTCGCACTGGGATTTCTATGCGGACCTGGTCAAGGGCGACCTGCAGGATGCCGAATCGCATCGCAAGTTCTATGACGAATACAACGCGGTGCTCGACATGCCGGCCGAGTACTACCTGGACACCATCCGTACCGTGTTCCAGGAATTCCTGCTGCCGCGCGGCGAATGGACGGTCAATGGCGAACTGGTGAAGCCGGCCGCCATCAGGAAGACCGCGCTGATGAGCATCGAGGGCGAACTCGACGATATCTCCGGCCAGGGCCAGACCGCCGCCGCGCATGACCTGTGCACCGGTATCGCGAAGGCGCACCACAAGCACCTGACGGTCGAAGGTGCCGGCCATTACGGCATCTTCAGCGGACGTCGCTGGCGCGAGAAGGTCTACCCGCAGGTGCGCGACTTCATCGCCAAGTACGCCGGCTGACGCATCGCTTACTGTGGGAGCGACGTCAGTCACGAAGCCTCCATGTGATCGCCAACTGCATGCCGGCGCAAGAAAAAGGCCGCCCTTTCGGGCGGCCTTTTTTTGTTCGCGACCGAGGTCGCTCCCGCATCATGACCTCACACCACCGGCGTACGCACCAGCAGGTGCTTGGCCAGCCAGCCGTGGAAAAGGCCGGTCAGGCGCGCCAGGTGCAGCGTGGCGAACAGCAGCAGGATGCCGGCCACCGATGCCAACGGCAGCAGCCAGGGCGCTTCGTTGACCAGGCTCCAGCCGCCGAAGTTCAGCACATAGTCGAACGGCAGGAAGTACGCCACAGGCGCTGCGATCAATCCCAGCGACAAGGCCAGCAAGGTGATGGCGACCGAGAAATACAGGATGCCCAGCGGGTGCATCAGCAGCAGGTACAGCATCGCCGTCCAGGTGCGGCCATCGGTGAACAGTTCCTTCAAGCGCGTCATCCACGGCTTGTCGCGCTGCGTGTACAGCGGGCGGCGCGGCATGCGTTCGCCCAGCAACACTTCCACCACCCGACCTTCGACCAGCGACAGCAGGCGCACCGACATCAGGAACAGCAGCAGCAACGGAATGCCGATGATCAGGATCAGCAGGCCGATCGACAGGCTGGCGCCGGTCACCACCCAGGTGAAGTAGAACGTGCCGGTAGCCAGCGACAGCAGCATGTAGAACAAAGCGCCGTAGGTGCGCGGATCGGCGGCGACCCCGAAAAACTGTCCCAGCACCGACTTGCGCTTCGGCGGCAAGGGAGGCCGAAGCGCGCGCGTCACGGTGACTTCGGTCTCGCGATAGATGTCCGCAACTTCCGCTGGTGCGCCGTAACTGCCGGCGACGGAGGCGATCACCTCGGCTTCGGACTTTCCGGGGTTTTCCGCCAGTTCCGAACGCAGGTATTCCTCCGCGTCGTACACGGCGTCCTGGACCATGGCCTTGTCGGCGCCGGCCAGCGCCGCACGCAACTGATCCAGGTACTCGGGGATGGTGGTGGGCAGGCGGCTGCCCGGGGTGGCGGTGGTGTTCATGCAGGAATCCCCTCTAGCACGGAATCGACGGAATCGCGGGTGGCACGCCAGGCGGCGATCCAGGACTGCAGGGTCAGCCGCCCTGCCTCGGTAATGCGGTAGTAGCGCCGTGGTGGGCCGGCAACGGAGGGTTCGACGAAGCTGTCCAGCAGTCCGCCGCCCTCCAGGTTGCGCAGCACCGGGTAAAGCGCGCTTTGCTTGCCGCTGAGCACGCCGTCGCCGACGCGTTCGAGCTGCTTGGCGATCAGGTACCCGTACAGCGGCTCACCCGCCCGGGCCAGGACCGCCAGCAACGCCAGCGACACGGTGCCCGCACTCAGTTCTTTCTGGAACTTCTTCAGTTGGATATCGGGCTCACTCATGGCTCCCCCTCCGCGGCACTCCCGCTAGGTTGGAGACGATGCTATTGCGAAGTTTGATATAGCGGATGTGCCAGTAGTCACTGGGACCGCCGGCCTCCCTACAATCGAGGCATCTCCCGTCCCGGACCCGCCATGCGCCTGACGCCACTGCTGCTCGCCTGCCTGTTCGCCCTTCCCGCCGCGCATGCCGAGGAACCACCGAAGCATCCCAGTGCGAAGGAGATCCTCGATGCATCGCCTGACGCGGACTGGCGCACACTGGAGCCCGCAAACACGTTGTACATGGACCTGCCTGCGGGCCGGGTGGTGATCGAACTGGCGCCGGCATTCGCACCGGAACACGTTGCCAACATCCGCACACTGGCGCGCGAGGGCTTCTGGAACGGCCTGGGCATCTACCGCTCGCACGACAACTTCGTGGTCCAGTTCGGCGATGCGGACGCGGAGGACGCCGCAAAAGCGAAGTCGCTGGGCACCGCGAAGACAAAACTGCCGGCCGAGTTCGCGCGCACGGCAACCGGCCTGGCCTTCGCTCGGCTGCCGGACGTGGATGGCTGGGCGCCAGAAGTGGGCTTCGTGGACGGGTTTCCCGCCGCGCGCGATCCGAAGACGGGCGATGCCTGGCTGGCGCACTGTTACGGCGCGCTCGGCGCAGGTCGCGGCGGTCCGCCCGACAGCAGCAATGGCAGCGAACTCTATGTCGTCACCGGCCAATCGCCGCGCCAACTCGACCGCAACATCACCCTGGTGGGCCGTGTGGTGAAGGGCATGGAACTGCTCAGTGCGATTCCGCGCGGGCCGGAGCCGATGGGCTTCTACGAGAAGGCGGAGGAACGCACGCAGATCACCGCCATCCGCCTGGCCAGTGAAATGCCGGAAAGCGAACGCATGCCGCTGCAGGTGCTGCGCACCGACTCGAAAACCTTCGCCGCCGCCACCGAAGCGCGCCGCAATCGCCGCGATGGCTGGTACGTGCAACCCGCAGGCCACATCGACCTGTGCAACGTGCCGCTGCCCGTACGCGAAGCGAAGCGCTGACGCGCCGGGCATGTTGTGGGAGCGAACGTCAGTCGCGATTGCATGAGGTCAGCCCCGCGAGCCATTCCGCAGCTCAGGACTTGCCGATACGTCATCGCGACTGACGCCGCTCCCGCACCTGCCACTACGACCGCGATCACGCCGCGCGCTGGCTCACCGCAACACTGCCCAGGATCAGCGCGCCCGCCGCCAGCATGGCGGGCGTGACCGGCTCACGCAGGAACAGCCATGCGAAGGCGGCGCCGAACAGCGGGACCAGGTAGGTCACCGTCGAGGCGCGCGCGGGTCCGATGCGGTGGATCAGGCGGTAGTACAGCAGGAACGCGTACCCCGTGCAGACCACGCCGATGGCGATCGCGGCACTCCACGCACCGATGCCGATCGACGCCGTGGGCCAGTGCGTGGCCGCGAACGGAAGCACGAGCAGGGCTGCACACCCCAGTGTGGCCGCTGCCGCAGCGGCGGGAGGAATCCCCGCCAGGTGCCTGCGCACCAGGTTGACCCCCACGCCGTAGAGCAACGCCGCGGTGGAACCCGCGACGACGGCACCGCCCACGCTCAGCCCGCCCGCCTTGCTGGTGGCCAGCACGACCACGCCGACGAACCCTACCAGCAGCGCAAGCGACCGCCGCAACCCGATCTTCTGCCCGAAGAACAGGAACCCCACCAATGCCGCGAACAACACGGTCATGGCATTGCAGATCGCACCGATCGCGGCCGGCGAACGTTGCGCGGCCCACGCGAACAGCAGGAAGGGGATCGCCGAATTGATCGCGCCGATCAGGGCCAGCTTCGGCCACATGCCAGCGCTGAAATGTGCACGCTCGCGCCACAGGAACGGCAGCAGTACCAGCGCACCCAGCGCCAGCCGCACCTCCACCAGCGCGAACGGCCCGAACGGGTTGGCCGCGATCCGCATGAACAGGAACGAGCTGCCCCAGATCGCGCCCAGGGCCAGCAGTTCCAGCGGCGTGCGCCAGTCACGTCCCGCCACCTCGGGGAGCGTTCCCACGGCTGCGTTTCCCTGTGTCATCGCCACACCCTCATTCGTGCCTGCCGCCATTCTGACCCAACGTACGGCCTCCACAAGCGCGTACGATACGGCCAAGCCACAAATTTGGTTTGTGCCTGGAACTGCCATGAGCCTGCGCCCCGCCCTGCTCCCCGCCCTCGGCGTCTTCGCCGCTGCGGCACGCCACCAGAACTTCGCCCATGCGGCCGACGAGCTGCACCTCACCGCCAGCGCTGTCAGCCACCACGTGCGCAAGCTGGAGGCGCTGCTGGGCGTGGTGCTGTTCCAGCGCCATGCCCGTGGCGTGAAGCTCACCGCCGAAGGCCGGCAGCTGGCGGATGCGGCCAACGCGGCGCTGGGCGATATCGATGCGGTGGCGTCGCATCTGCAACTGGCCGGCAAGACCACCACGCTGCGCCTCACCACGCTGCACTCGCTGGCCTACTGCTGGTTGCTGCCACGACTGCCCCGGTTCTGCACGCGCCATCCGCATATCCGACTGCATGTCGATACGGGTATCGCGTTGACGCGGTTCGATGACGAGGGTCCGGAACTGGGCATCCGTCATGGGCCCGGGCACTGGGCGGGCCTGACCGCGCACCACCTGATGGACGACGAACTGTTCCCGGTCGCGTCCCCGGCCCTGCCGGGCATCGACGCCGTGCTGGAGCCGCGCCAGATCGCACAGCTGCCGCTGGTCACCGACCTCGCCTTGCAGGGCTGGCGCGACTGGTTCCGTGCCGCGGGCGTGCGCGGCCTGCGGCTGCCCACCATGCACAGCTTCAACGACAGCACCGACGCGATGCGCGCCGCGGTGTACGGCGTGGGTGCCGCCCTGGCGCGCCGCCACGTTGCGCAACCGTATCTGCAACGCTACGAACTGGTGCGCCTGCCCGGTCCGGCCCTGAAGGCGCGCTTCGCGTACTACGCAGTCCACCCCGCGCACAAACCGCCAAGCGCCGCCGCACAGGCCTTCATCGACTGGCTGAAAGAGGAAGCACGCGACGAACGCACGCCCCTGCCACCGATGCCGGATGACTTCCTGGGACGTCGCGGCGGCTGACCTGCGCGCGACCGGTCAGGGCACGGCCTTCAGTGCCTGCACCACGGCCGGTTTCAGCGCGCGGATGTTGGGGTCACCGGACTGGTCGGCTTCCAGGTGGACACTCATCAGGAACGCCATCAGATCGTGCCGGCGCGCAAGCCATACGCTGTCGGCGTACGCCTGTTCCGGGATGCCCAGCCTTGGCGGCAACGCGCCGAACCAGCGCGTCCACGCCGCCTCGTCCAGCAGGCCACGCCTGGCGGCGTACAGCACCGGCCGCGCCAGTCGCCCCGGCTCGCCGAAGACATAGGCGTGCGCGCTCTCCGGCACGGCCTGTTCCGCGACCGCCTGCAGCAGCGTATCCACCTGCCCGCGGTCCACCTGTTCGTTGAGCACCAGTTGCAGCAGCCAGTCCGCACCATGCGCCACGCCGTGCCGCCAGCCCTCGACAGCGTCGAACCCGCGATAGTCGCGCACCGACGCCAGGTAGGCGGCGGCGCGCGCGACCATGTCGGCGCGCTCGTCTGCAGACATCCATGGCGTCACCCGGTCGGTGCGCGCGACCTCCGACAACACCAGCGCCGCGAAAGGCGGGCCGAACCCTGCGGCGGCATCCTCGCCCAGCATCGCGTACAGGCGGTCGCGCAATGCGCGCCGTTGCTGCACGTCCAGTTGTCCCGCGCGCAGCCAGGTGCTGAGACCTTCGTATGCCACACCATCGCGCACTGCGGGGTCGGGGTCGGCCAGGCAAGCCGGCAGTCCCGCCACCAAGGCAGCGCGCACCTCGCCGGGTACGGCGAATTTCTGTTCCCGCAGCAACCGCAGCGAACCCGGATCCGTGCCTTCGGGCGGACAGGTCGCCTGCGCCGAATACGACAGCAGCATCCCCACCCACGCCAGCCATGCCCATGCACGCATCGTCATCTCCCCGACACTTGTTCCGCCGCCTACCTTGCGGACCCTGCTGGCTGCCAGCGACAACGTACGGGACAGCGCAGGCGAACTACTCCGTCCCCGTCGCGATCAGGCGCCGGCACCATCGAAGGCAGTGACCTTCAATGCGGAAAGGTCCACGCCGGGCAGGCAGCGCACGTTGATGGCCGCCATCTGCGCACCGGTCGCCGGATGCGCGGCCTCGCCGAACGGTGCGATGCCGCAGGTCGCGCAGAAGCGATGCTGGATGTGGTGCTTGTTGAATGTGTAGGTGGACATGTCGGCTTCCGGCGTCTTCAGCACCAGGGCTTCGCGTGGCGCGAACCACAGCAGGCCACCCCGCCGACGGCACAGCGAGCAATTGCAGTCGACGACGTCGGTGATGTCGCCCTCGACCTCGAATGCGATACGGCCGCAATGGCAGCTTCCTTCGTGTTTCATGGTGTGGTTTTCCTTCGTCCGGCGGATCAGCGTATATCGAATGGCATGGGCATGGGGGTGACCTTCGGCCTATCCTGTACGCCTCGACCACGCTGCATTGCAACAGGACTCCCATGCGCAAGACCCTGCTCGCCGCCGCCCTCCTGGCCTCGCTGGCCGCCTGCCAGAAGAGCGAAGCCCCCACCGCCGGCCCGGGTGCCGACACCGCAGCCGCGACCGCTGACACCGCCAAGGCCGATGCCGCCTTCGCCGATCTGTCCAAGCGCGCGCTCGATGGCTGGCTGCAATTGTCGCCCGTCAGCGCCACCCAGATCGGCGAGCACAGGTACGACGGCGAACTGGATGATCTCAGCGCGACCGGTCGCCAGAAGAACCTGGACTTCAGCAAGAAGATCCTCGGCGAACTCGATGCGCTCGACGTCGCCACGCTGTCGCGCGAAAACCAGGTGGATGCCGCCATCCTGCGCAACCAGTTGCAGTACGACATCTGGACTGCCGAGACGCTGCAGAGCTGGGCCTGGGATCCGCAGGTCTACAACAACGTGGCCGGCGGCGCGATCTACGGCCTGATGGCGCGCGAGTTCGCGCCGCTGCCCGAGCGCCTGAAGTCCGCCACTGCGCGCATGCAGAAGATCCCGGCGCTGCTGGCGCAGGCGCGCGAGAACCTCGACCCGGCGCGCGTGCCCAAGGTGCATGCCGAAACCGTCGCCAAGCAGAACGCCGGCATCCTGAGCATCGTCGACACCTTCATCACGCCGAACCTCAAGGACCTGCCCGAGGCCGACCGTGCGCAGGCGCAGGCCGCCGTCGACGGCCTGAAGACCGCCGTGGCCGAACACCAGGCCTGGCTGGACAAGACGCTGGTGCCGAACGCGAAGGGCGACTTCCGCATCGGCCAGGCGCTGTACGACCAGAAACTCCAGTTCGCGCTGCTATCCTCGCTGTCGCGCGCCGACATCAAGCAGCGCGCCGAAGGCGAGCTCAAGCGCGTGCGCGAGGAGATGTACGGCATCGCCCGTACCGTGCTGAAGGACAAGCCCGGTGCACCGGCCCTGCCCGAGACGCCCAGCGCCGACGAGCAGCAGAAGGCGATCGAGGCCGCACTCGAGCTGGCCTACGCCGAACGCCCGGCGCGCGACAAGGTGGTGCCGGATGCGGAAGCCGCGCTGGCGCAGGCCACCGAGTTCGTGCGCAAGCACGACCTGGTCACGCTGCCCGATGCGCCGGTCGAAATCATCGAGATGCCGGAATTCCAGCGCGGCGTGGCGGTGGCCTACTGCGATTCGCCGGGCCCGCTCGACAAGCACCTGAAGACCTTCTACGCCGTCTCGCCGATCCCGGAGGATTGGAGCCAGGAACAGGTCGATTCGTTCCTGCGCGAATACAACAGCCGGATGATCCACCTGCTGAGCATCCACGAGGGCACGCCGGGCCACTACCTGGAAGGCTGGCACTCGGCCAAGTTCCCGTCCACGCTGCGCGCCGTGTTGCGCTCGGGCATGTTCGCCGAAGGCTGGGCGGTGTACACCGAGAAGATGATGGCCGACGCCGGCTACCTCGACAACGATCCGCTGTTCCGCCTGGTGCAGATGAAGTTCTACCTGCGCACGATCGCCAACGCGATCCTGGACCAGGGCGTGCAGGTGGACGGCTGGACGCGCGAACAGGCGATGGACCTGATGGTGCGCCAGACCTTCCAGCAGGAGCGCGAAGCATCAGGCAAGTGGACGCGCGCGCAGCTGACTTCGGCGCAGCTGCCCACCTACTTCGTCGGTGTGCAGGAGCACTTCGACATGCGCAAGGCCGCCGAGGCCAAGCAGGGCGCGCAGTTCAATCTGAAGGCCTACCACGACCAGGTGCTGTCGTACGGCGCGCCGCCGGTGCGCTTCGTCCGCCAGCTGATGCTGGACGAGCCGATCAAGTAATCGACGCGCGCCAGAGGCGACACCGCGAAGGGCGGGCCGCAAGGCCCGCCCTTCTTCATTCGGCCTGCAATGCCGTCGTCGCCACGATCACGCCGTTGGCATCGGCGTAGATCCAGTCGCCCGGCGCGATCGACAGACCGGCGAACGCCACGGGCATGTCCACGTCGCCCAGTCCGCGTTTCTCGGTCTTCATCGGGTGCGACGCCAGCGCCTGCACACCGAGCGGCAGGGCCGCGAGCGCATCGACATCGCGCACGCAGCCGAAGATCAGGAAGCCGGACCACCCATGCTTCACCGCGTTCGCCGCGATCTGGTCGCCCAGCAACGCGCGACGCAGCGAACCGCCGCCATCGACCACGATGACCCGGCCCTCGCCCGGTGTGGCGGCCAGTTCGCGCACGCGCGAGTTGTCTTCGAAGCACTTCACCGTCACCGCCGGCCCGGCGAAGGCGACGCGTCCACCATAGCTGCGGAACACCGGCTCGGCGACCTGCACATCGGGGTACTGGTCGCACAGGTCGGGCGTGGTCCAGGACATGCGGATTCTCCGGCGTGGGGTGGCTCGATGGTAACGCGGCGGCGACGAAGGCCGCGCTATCCTGCGCGCATGGACGATCTCTTCGCTTCTGCACCCCCGGTTTCGACCGACGGTATCCGTGTCGGCATCGGCGGCTGGACCTTCGTGCCCTGGCGCAAGAATTTCTATCCCGATGGCCTGGTGCAACGGCGTGAGCTGGAATACGCCAGCCGCCAGCTCACCGCCATCGAGATCAACGGCACCTACTACAGCGCGCAGAAGCCCGCGACCTACGCCAGTTGGCGCGACCAGACGCCGGATGGCTTCATGTTCTCGGCGAAGGCGCCCAAGCGCATCATGCAATCGCGCTCGCTGGCTTCCACGCGGGTGCAGGTGGAGGATTTCGTCGCCGGTATCGCCGAACTCGGCGCCAAACTCGGCCCACTGGTCTGGCAGTTCGAAGCGGGTCGGCGCGTGGACGCGGACGAACTCGACGCCTTCCTGACGCTGCTGCCTCGCGAGATCGATGGACGCCCGCTACGGCATGCGCTGGAAGTCCGCGATCCCGGCGCGGTGGATGGGGACTTCATCGACCTGGCGCGTCGCCACCAGGTCGCCACGGTCTTCACCGATTCCACCGACTATCCCTCTTTCGCCGACCTCACGGCGGACTTCGTCTATGCACGCCTGATGCGCTCGCAGCCGATCGAGACCGGGTATCCGCCGAAGGAACTGGCGCAGTGGGCCGAACGCGCACGCGCCTGGTCGCGCGGCGAAGACATCGCCGAGCTGCCGCACGTCGGCGAACCCGCGGCCGCGCTGCCGCGGCGCGATGTGTTCGTGTATTTCATCAGCAGCGCGAAGGAACGCAATCCGGCCGCGGCGATGGAACTGATCCGCAAGCTGGCGGGATAGCGCCGTCAGTAGCGCAGCGGACGCTTCACGATGACCCATGCGGCGACGCCGACACCGACCAGACAGGTGAACGACACGTAGTGCGCCGGCGCCAACGGTCCCCAGGCGACGGACAACCATGCGATCAGCGGCGGCGTCAGTCCGCCAAACACCGCGTACGCCACGTTGTACGAGAAGGACAGGCCGGAGAAGCGCACCTCGGGCGGGAACGCCGCCACCATCAGCGTCGGCGTCACGCCCACCACCCCGCAGCAGAAACCGGCCAGCGTGTACCAGGCCACGAACTGCGCCTGGCGGCCCGCCATCAGGGCGCCGTACAACGCGTACGCAGCCGCGCCCAGCCCCAAGGACCCGAACAGCAGCGCGCGCCCCGCGCCGATGCGGTCCACCGCCCAGCCCGCGACCAGGCAACCGAATACCAGCGCCAGCGTCGCCAGGCTGTTGCCCTGGAATGCCACGGCAGGCGCAATGCCGAAGCTGGTCTGCACCAGCGTTGGCGTCAGCAGCACGATCACCACGATGGCGGCGGTCAACTGCCACGAGGCCAGCATCGACAGGATCACCGCGGGCCGGTGTGCGGCCAGCACCTGCTTCACCGGCAGCCGTCGCGCCAGCTGCCGGCGCTCGCGCATCTCGACGAACACCGGCGTCTCCTCCAGCCAGCGCCGCAGCCACACCGCGATGAAGCCGAACGCGCCGCCCAGCAGGAACGGCACGCGCCAGATGCCCTCCTGCACCTGGGCCGCGCTGTAATGCGCGTTGATCCAGGCCGCCAGCAACGAGCCGATCAGGATGCCGGCGGTCAGGCCCGCCGTCAGCGTGGCGCAGGCGATGCCGACGCGACCGCGCGGCACGTGCTCGGCCACGAACACCCAGGCCCCCGGCACTTCACCGCCCACCGCGATCCCCTGCACGACGCGCATCGCCAGCAGCAACAGCGGCGCCAGCGCGCCGACCTGCGCGTGCGTCGGCAGCAGGCCGATCAACAGGGTGGGCACCGACATCATGAAAACGCTGAGCGTGAACATGCGCTTGCGGCCCAGGCGGTCGCCGAAGTGCGCCATCACCACGCCGCCGAGCGGTCGCGCCACGTAGCCCGCCGCGAAGATGCCGTACACCTGCAGCTGTGCCAGCCACGGCGCGGTACCGGGCGGGAAGAACAACGCACCCAGCACCTTGGCGAAGAACACGAACACGACGAAGTCGTAGAACTCCAGCGCACCGCCCAGCGCCGACAGGCCGAGCGTCTTCGCATCGCGCCGGTCGAAGGGACGGTGGATCGGACGCGATGCGTCAGCGACGGTCATGCGGAATCCCTGAATGTCGGTACGGTCGTGGCGCGCGAACATCGCACGCCGCGCGAGACGCGTCCAGCGCTGTCGCCCCCTGCAGGAGCGACGTGAGTCGCGACCGGACGCCTACCGGTCATGCACAGCTGCATCGCCCATAGTCCGTCGGATTGCCAAGTGCCCTGGCGAGCTTGATGCACGGTCGCGACTCACGTCGCTCCTACAGGGGACTTCTACGCCGGCCGAGCAGCCGGTCCAGGCCCACGACGACCAGCCCCAGCACCACGAACACCCCCATGACGCCCAGCGCGTTGACGCCCACGCGCGCCCAGCCAAGCTGGCCCACGTCGATGAAGGGGTACGGATACTCGCCCACCCACGCGCCACGCAGGAACACCCAGCCGACGTAACCCAGCGGGAACAGCAGCCATCCCGCCACGTCGCGCCAGCGCAGCGCCCCATGCGGCACACACGTCAGCCACCACGCCCAGTACGCCAGCGGCACCGCGTAGTGCAGGCCGGTGTCGGCCCACCACTGCGCACCTTGCGGCTGCCACAGGTGGCGCAGGATGAAGAAGTAGATGCTGCCGGTGACGCCGATGTACAACGCGACCGCGCCGCGCACGCGGGCCTGCCCGAAGAAGCCCGACCGCCCCGTCGCCGCGGCGAAGGCGACCAGCGCCACCGCGATATTGCTGAGGATGGTGAAGTAGGTGACGAAGCGCACCGTGCCCAGGACCACGCCGACATTGTCGCGGGTCAGCTGCAGGATCAGGACGTACTGCAGCACCAGCGCCGCCAGGGCAAGCAGCCCCACAAGCGCTGCGAACGTGCGGGGCACGACGGGAAGGCATGTGGGCGACATCGGTCATCCTCGATCCGCGGTCCCGCCAGCTTGCCACGGCGAGCGCCCGGTCGGGAGTGGTCTCATCGCCAGCCGCGCGGCGCTTCGGCGACAATGCACGCATGCCGATGACACCGACCGCCAGGGCCCAGCTGCAGATCCACCTGTGCGTGCTGCTGTGGGGCTTCACGCCCATCCTGGGCAAGCTGATCAGCCTGTCCGCGCTGCCGCTGGTGTGGTGGCGCATGTTGATCGTGGTAATCGCCCTCGCCTTGCTGCCACGCGTATGGCGTGGCCTGCGCGCGATGCCGTTGAAGCTGGCCCTCGCGTATTGCGGCATCGGCGTGATCGTGGCACTGCACTGGCTGACGTTCTACGGCGCGATCAAGTTGTCGAATGCGTCCGTGGCGGTGACCTGCATCGCACTGGCGCCGGCCTTCACCTCGGTGATCGAGCCGTGGCTGACACGCCGGCCGTTTTCCTGGCGCGAGCTGCTGTTCGGCATCGCGGTGTTGCCGGGCGTGGCGCTGGTGGTCGGCGGGATCCCCGACGGCATGCGGCTGGGCGTGCTGGTCGGCGCGATATCCGCGTTGCTGGTGGCGGTGTTCGGGCCGCTCAACAAGCGCCTGATCGACCATGGCGAGCCGCTGACGATCACCGGACTGGAACTTGGCGCCGGCACCATCCTGCTGACATTGCTGGCACCCCTGATGCCGGTCCTGTTCCCCGCGTTCGCCGGCGAACTGTTCGTGCTGCCCGGGCTGAAGGACGGCGTGTTGCTGCTGGTGCTGTCGCTGGCCTGCACGCTGCTGCCGTTCGCGCTGTCGCTGGTCGCGCTGAAGCACCTCAGTGCGTACGGCGTGCAGCTGGTGACCAACCTGGAACCGGTCTACGCCATCATGCTGGCGATCGTGCTGCTGGGCGAGCAGCGCGAGCTGACACCGCTGTTCTACCTGGGCGTCGGCATCATCCTGGCGGCGGTGTTCCTGCATCCGCTGACGCAACGCCCCAGGCGCATCGAGCACCCGGAAGTGCTGGGCACCTCCGAGGCCAAGAACATCGTCGATTGAGCGCGGTCAGCGCGCGACCACCACCGGCACCGGACTGGTGGCGATGACCTTCAGCGCCACCGAACCGACCAGCAGCTGCTTCAACGCGCCGCGCCCGTGGGTACCCATCACGATCAGATCCGCCTTGCCGGACTTGGCCTGCTTGACGATGCTCTCGGCCGGCTCGCCCACCACGATCTTCTCCACGAAGGGCAACTGCGCGCGCTTGAGCGCGGTGCGCGCCTTCTTCAGCGCATAGGCGCCGTTCTCTGCGTGGTAACGCTCCACGCCATCGCTGCCGAGTTCGAGCGCGACCGAGCGCAGCAGCGGCGGATCGACATACAGCAGGGTCACGGTGGGCAGCTCGGCCAACGACTTGCTCAGTTCCACGAGGTGGCGGACAGCCGCCAGTCCGATCTCGCTTCCATCCACGGCCAACAGGATCTTCATCGTCGTTCTCCGCATGGGGCGGGCGCCCGCTGCGCCGCCGATGGGTACAGCATGCGTCAGTCCGTCGCGGCGCGCATTGATCCCGATCAACTCAGGTCGCCACCACCACCCGGTCGCGCCCGCTGCGCTTGGCTTCGTACAGGGCCTGGTCGGCGCGACGGAACATGGTCTCCGCGGTGTCCCCGCCCTGACGGTCCGCCAGACCGATGCTGACCGATACCGGCAGGCCGATGGGCAGCAGGCCCACGCTCTGCCGCATGTACTCGCACTGCAGCCGTGCCTCGTCGCACTTCACGCCGGGCATCAGGATGACGAATTCCTCGCCACCGTAGCGGGCGGCCAGTCCACGTCCGGCCGACTGGGATTTCAGCATGTCCGCCAGCGCCACCAGCACGCGGTCGCCTTCATCGTGGCCATGCAGGTCGTTGATCGTCTTGAAGTGGTCCACGTCGAGCACCGCCACCGCCAGCGGCTCGCCGGACTCCTCGGCCTTGCGCATCGCAGCCTCCAGCGCAGCCGCGAATGCCCGCCGGTTGGGCAGCCCCGTCAGCACGTCGGTGCGGGTCTGCTCGGAGAGATCGGCGTTCTGCTGCTCCAGCTGGTCCTGGTAGAGCTGCATCTGCTGTTCGTACCAGCCGCGCTCGCGCAATTGATGGCTCAGTTGCCGGCTTACGCGGCGCAACTCCAGCAGTTGGGAGACCTGCCGCGAGAGCGCATCCAGTGCGGTGAGCTGGAACGGCTCCAGCTGCCGCGGCTGCGCGTCCACCAGGCACAGCGCGCCCAGGGCGAAGCCATCCGACGTCACCAGCGGTGCGCCCGCATAGAACCGGATGCCGTTCCCGGCGGTGACCAGCGGATTGTCGGCGAAGCGCGCATCACGCGTCGCATCCGGCACCACCGTCATGGCGCCCGGACTGAGGATGGTGTGCGCACAGAAGGACGTTTCCAGCGAAGGGTCCGGGTTGTCCATGCCGACCTGGGCCTTGAACCACTGCCGGTTGCGATCGATCAGCGTGACGGCGGCCATCGGCACATCGCAGATCGCGGCGGCGATCCGGACCAGGTCGTCGAAGGCGCGTTCGGGATCGCTATCGAGAATGTCGAAGCTGCGCAGGGCAGCCAGGCGTTCTTCTTCGTTGTCGGGCTTGAGGGGTCGGCTCATGCCGGCAGGGGATGTGGAGACCGGAGCAGTATGCCGGTGTTCGTGCGCACCGTAAGTCGCCGCCGCGCGACGACGATCACGCTATGCGTCACCAGGTTTCCTGCTGCGGCAGCAGGCCACGCAGTTCCTGATCGGTGAGGTTGCGCCAGCGGCCCAGCTTCAGGTCACCCAGCTTCACGTTGTCGATCCGCACCCGGCGCAACTGGGTGACGCGGTAGTCGAAGGCTGCGGCCATCAGGCGGATCTGGCGGTTCAATCCCTGGGTCAGGGTGATGCGGAAACCGAACCTGGCGATCCGGCTGGTGCGGCACGGCAGCGTCATCTGCCCGTGCACGCGCACGCCGCGCGCCATGCCGCGCAGGAACTCGTCCGTTACCGGCTTGTTGACCGCCACCAGGTACTCCTTCTCGTGGCGGTTCTCCGCGCGCAGGATCTGGTTGACGATGTCGCCGTTGCTGGTCAGCAGGATCAGGCCCTCGGAATCCTTGTCCAACCGCCCGACCGGGAAGATGCGCTGCTCGTGGCCGATGAAGTCGACGATGTTGTCCTTCACCGACGACTCCGTGGTGCAGGTAATGCCGACCGGCTTGTTCAGCACGATGTATACGTGCTTGCGCTTGCCTGCCTTCACCGCACGCGCCTTCAGCGGCTGCCCATCGACCCGCACCTCGTCGCCCTCGCCCACCACGGCGCCCATGCCGGCGGCCATGCCATTGACGGTGACGCGACGTTCCGCGATCAGGCGGTCGGCCTCGCGGCGGGAACAGAAGCCGGTGTCGGCGATGTGCTTGTTGAGGCGGACGGTCATGCCGCCATTATCCGGGATCGGGCGCCCGCCGTCGCCCGCTTCAGGCAGGTTCCGCGTAGGCGGCGGCCGGAACGGACTCCCATGCCGCCATCAGTTCGTCCAGCGGACAGGGCACGTGGACGGCGTAGCCCTGCACGTGCCCGATGCCCACCTCGCGCAGTTGCGCCATCACCGCATCGCTTTCGACCCACTCGGCGATGGTGACCTTGCCCAGCGCCTGCCCCATCTGGCTCATCGAACGCACCAGCGCCAGGTCGACCTCGCCCCGCGCCAGGTCGCGGATGAAGGCGCCGTCGATCTTGAGGATGTCCACCGGCAACCGCTTGAGATAGGCGAACGACGACAGGCCGCTGCCGAAATCGTCCAGCGCGATCCGGCACCCGCGCGCCCGCATCGCATCGATGAAGCGGCAGGCATCGTCCAGGTTGGCGATCACCGCCGTTTCGGTGATCTCGAAGCACAGCCGCGTGGCCACGTCCGGGTGCTGGTCCAGCAGCAGGTTCACGTGCTCCAGGAAAGCGGGGTCGGCGATGGACTGCGCGGACATGTTCACGTGGCACAGATCCACGCGGGCCAGGTGCGCAGGATGCAGGGCGAAGTGGCGGCACACCGCATCGACGACGAAGGCGTCGACCGCCATGCCCTGCCCGTAGCGCTCCATCGCCGGCAGGAAAACCCCCGGCGCATGCAGCCGGCCCTCGCGGTCGCGCAGGCGTACCAGCACTTCGTACTGCAGGCGCTGGCTGCCATCCAGCGCGACGATCTGCTGCGCATACAGCAACAGGCGGTCTTCCGCGATCGCCAGTTGCGTGTGCGCCACCCATTCCAGTTCGTGGCGGCGACGCGAGAGGCTGGGATCGGAATCGCGATAGCAGCGGATGCGGTTGCGCCCTTCTTCCTTGGCGACATAGCACGCGGCATCGGCTGCGCGCAGCAGCCAGTCCACGTCCACTGCCGTGTCATTGATCTCGGCCACGCCGATGCTGCAGTTCAGGCCGAACGTACGGCCGTTCCACTGGAACGAGGACTCGCCCAGCGACGCATGGATGCGCGCCATCGCCGCTTCCGCTTCCTCCAGCGTGGTGTCGTGCAGCAGCACCGCGAACTCATCGCCGCCCAGGCGCCCCAGCCAGTCTTCACGACGCAGCTGCGCCGCCACCCGGGTGGCGAAATGGCACAGGAAGCGATCGCCCGCTTCATGCCCGCAGGTGTCGTTGACCAGCTTGAACTGGTCCAGGTCGATGTAGCAGAGCGTGTGCCGCCCATCGCATCCATGTGCCTGCCCGAGCGCGCTGCCCAGCCGGCGGGCGATCTCGCGCCGGTTGATCAGGCCGGTGAGGTCGTCGTGGCTGGCCTGGTGCGCGATCTCGCAGGCGAGTTCATGTGCTTCGGACACGTCTTCCACCAGCACGAACACCCGCTCCGCGCAGCGCGCGCGCGCCGCGACCACCGACGCCGTCCAGCGCACCCAGCGCACGTCGCCGTCGCGACGCACGAGCCGGCGCTCGCCCGGCTCGAGCATGCGGGTCCAGTCGATGGCGCCGTGGGCATCGCATTGCAGATCGTCGGCATGCAGGACGTCGGACAGGTGCAGCGAGCGGATGTCATGCAGCGGCATCCCCAGGATCTGCGCCAGCGCCTCGTTCGCCTGGGTGAAACGTCCATCGCGATCCAGCTTGAGCATGCCCACCGCGGACTGGTGGAACGCCATGCGGAATTCGCTTTCGGTCTCGCGCACGCGGCGCAGCGTGCTGCGCATGACGTGCAGCGCGTACGCGCAGAGCACGAGGAACGCCACCGCGCTGAGCCCCAGCAGGACGCGCCGCATGAAATGCGCACCCTCCGCCAGCGAGCGCGAGAACGCGAGTTCCTTCGGGCGCACCCGCGCGTCGATTTCCATCAACCTGTGCTGGTAGGCGCGGACGCTGGCATCGTCGCGCGTGGCGCCTGGCGGACGCGACTCGAGTTCGTCGGCCAGCGCTACCAGCTGCTGGATCTCGACTTCCGCCTCGCGCCACAGGCGCACCGATTCGCGGAAGTACGGGGCCTTGCCCAGCATGCGGTACATCCAGACCAGGCGCTCGATGTCCTCCGGCGCGTTCTCGCCCTGCAGGAACCCCGCACGGGCGGCGGCCACGTCGACCGGCGTGCGCTCCAGCGCCAGTCGGCCCGCGCGGTCCCCCAGCGGCACGCGCAGGGCGGCGCGCGCATCGGCCAGGTCGGCGGGCTGCGCATGGCGCGCGTAGCGGTACAGGCTGTGCACGGCACGCTGCTGCGCTTTGGACCAGTGGCTCTCGCCGATGATGTAGGCGGTCGCGCCCGCCTGCGTTTCAAGCACGGCGGCGATCAGCAGTGCGCCCAGCGCGGACAGGACGATGAGCACCGCGACCCGGGCCGGAAGGCGCTGCAGCCCCCGGTCGCGGTCACCGCCGGCCATTCCGCCCGCTAGGGGTGCTTCCCTGTTGTCCACATGTCACTCCTGTTGGTCCACGCGATGGAAGGCATTCGCGCAGGCCTCCATCGTCGTTCATCGGCCCGGCCCCGGTGCGCTTGAGGCCATGGTCATCATTCGACACGGACCGCCGACAAATGGTCGTCCCGCGTCAGTTGCTGTCATCCGGGGCGCCCCCCGCGTCGACTACCTGGTCGCGCCCGGCCCGCTTGGCCCGGTACATCGCCTCGTCGGCGCGACGCAGCAGCGATGCCGCGTCGAGGTCCTCCGGCTCCAGTGTCGCCAGGCCGATGCTGGCGGTGACGAGCAGGCCCTCGATGCCCAGCCCGGCGCCGGTCGCGCGCACCTGCGTACGCATCGCTTCCAGGCGCGCCCGCGCGGTGGCACCGCCTATGCCGGGCAACAGCACCAGGAACTCCTCGCCGCCCATCCGGATCACGTCCGCAGGGTCGCGCACCACCGAGGTCAGGGTGCCCGCCACCGCCACCAGCACGCGGTCGCCGACCGCGTGCCCGTGCACGTCGTTGATGCGCTTGAACAGGTCGATGTCGAGGAAGCCCACGGCCAGCGATTCCTCACCCGCGCGGGCATCGCGCATGTGCTGCTCCAGCCGCTTCAGGCCGGCACGGCGGTTCGGCAGGCCGGTGAGTTCGTCGGTGTCGGCCAGGGCGCGCATCTCGTCGCGCTGGCGGCGCAACTGGCCCAGGCGCAGGTTCAGCACGTACGCGCTGACGGTCAGGAACCAGGTGATCGACAGCTGGATGGCTTCCACGCGGTATTCGATCAACAGGCGGCTGTCGACCAGGTCCATCGCGGCCATCGCCAGGAACGGCATCACGGCGGCGATTGCCGCCATGGCATCGGCGCGCTGGCGGCGCAGGAAACACAGGCCCAGGGCCAGGATGACACCGCAGCCTGCGGAAAACCCCATGTCCACGCCGGTCGCCAGCCGCGACAGGCCTTCCTGCGGCAACCAGGCCACGGCCACGCTGGTGGCGCCGATGCCCGCGACGAGCCAGGGCAGCCAGCGTCGCGTGCCGGGCCAGGCGCGCGCGCCGCCGACCAGCAGCCACATCACGTACAACAGCGTCGGCAAGCCCAGGCAGGAGAACGCGACCAGCCACCGGGATTCGCCGTCGCCGATGGGCAGCCAGGGTTCCGGGTAGCCGCTCAGACCACTGAGCACCGCCTGTCCCAGCACGCTGAGCGCGCACAGCAGGGTGTAACCCAGGAAGACCCGATCACGCGTGCTCAGGAATCCCATCAGTGCCATGAAGGCCAGCGCGATGGCGATGGCCACGCACGCCGTCCGCACCAGCAGGCGCGCGGTGTCGAACTGCTGGACCGGGCTGGGCGCACCGATGCGGACGGTGGGAATCCATCCGGGCTTCAATGGCGTGGCCCAGGCCACCTCGATGGGTTCCCGGTTGCCCGCCGGGGGCACCACCACCATGCCCACGCCGGCACGAAACCGCGAATCGCGCGTGCGGGCGTCGTGCATGCGCCCGCAGACCTCGCGGTCGCCATGGTGCACCCGCACCTCGCCCGCGAAGATGTTGAACACGTTGACCGCCTGCGGGGCACCGGACCACCCTCCCGGCGGTGCGGGGACCTCGACCCGCTCGGTCAGCCCGGCCAGCATCGCGGCCGTGCAGTGCCGCTGCGGTGCCTGTTCGGAGGTCGGCGCACCGGTGACCAGGTAGTCCCTGCCGGCTTCCGGAGCGGCCTGGACCGGGCACGACAGCGCGAAGAGCAGCATCAGCCACCCCGCGATTCCGCCACGTTGATCCCCGTTCCCCCTCACAGACACTCCGGTATGTCGCCGCCCTCCCGATGACCGGTGCGCTGGCTTGCGTCTCCAGAATGCAACTTCCGTGCCACTCGCAGTGCCGGGGGCACCGGCAGAGCCGTCACTCGCGCGGCGGCCCCTTGCGGTGCGGCTTGCCGGCCGGCTTGCCTGCGCCGAACGGCTTGTCGCCGCGTGGCTTGCCCTTGCCTGCGCCTGCGCCCGCGAAGCGGCGTGGCGGCGCGCTGCCGGCATCCTCGCCCTGCTTGTGGATGCGCAGTTGCTGGCCGGACACCCAGACCTTCTTGAGGTGCATCAGCAGCTCGCGCGGCATGCCTTCGGGCAGGTCCAGCGTGGTGTGGTCGTGCTGGATGTCGATGCGGCCGATGTAGCGGCTCTCCAGCCCGGCCTCGTTGGCGATCGCGCCGACGATGTTCGCCGGCTTCACGCCGTGGGCGTGGCCCACCTCGATGCGGTAGGTCTCCATGCCCACTTCCGGCGCACCACGCGGCTTGTCGGCGCGCGGACGGTCGGTGTCGGGACGCTCGATGCGCGAGCGCTCGGGCTTGTCGAAGCTGCGCGCCGGGCGCTCGCCCGGACCGTCCTCGTGGCGGCGCGGACGCTCGTCGCGCTCGCGGCGCGGCGCGTTGCCATAGGTCTCGCTGCGCACCGGGCGCTGTTCGCGCGGGGTGCGCTCCTGCGACAGCAGCAGCGGCGTGTCGCCCTGCACCAGTTGCGCCAGCGCGGCGGCGATGTCGACCGCGGGCACGTTCTGTTCGCGTTCGTAGCGCTCGATCAGCGCGCGGAATTCGCCGGCCTTGCCGGATGCCAGCATGTCGGTGATGCGGGCCAGGAACCTCTCCACGCGGCGGTCGTTCACCGCTTCCACGCTGGGCAGCTGCATCTCTTCGATCGGCTGGCGGGTGGCGCGCTCGATCGAGCGCAGCATGCCCTTCTCGCGCGGGGTGACGAACAGGATCGCATCGCCGGTGCGACCGGCGCGGCCGGTGCGGCCGATGCGATGCACGTAGCTTTCGGTGTCGTACGGGATGTCGTAGTTCAGCACGTGGCTGATGCGTTCCACGTCCAGGCCGCGCGCGGCCACGTCGGTGGCGACGAGGATGTCCAGCTTGCCGTCCTTGAGCTGCTGGATGGTCTTCTCGCGCGCCGCCTGCTGCATGTCGCCGTTGATCGCGGCGGCGGCCAGGCCGCGCGCCTGCAGCTTGTCGGCCAGCTCTTCGGTGGCCGCCTTGGTGCGGGCGAACACGATCATCCCGTCGAACGGCTCCACTTCCAGGATCCGGGTCAGCGCATCCAGCTTGTGCATGCCGCTGACCCACCAGTAGCGCTGGCGGATGTTGGCCGAGGTGGTGGTCTTGGAGGCGATGTTCACCTCGACCGGATCCTTCAGGTAGGTCTGGGCGATGCGCCGGATCGCCGGCGGCATGGTCGCGGAGAACAGCGCCACCTGGCGTGTTTCCGGGGTCTTCTTCAGCACCGTCTCGACATCGTCGATGAAACCCATGCGCAGCATTTCATCGGCTTCGTCCAGCACCAGCGTGGTCAGCCCGGACAGGTCCAGCGAGCCGCGCTCGAGGTGATCGATCACCCGGCCGGGCGTACCGACCACGACGTGCACGCCGCGCTTCAGCGCCTGCAGCTGCGGGTAGTAGCTCTGGCCGCCGTAGATCGGCAGCACGTGGAAGCCGGGAATCTTGCCGGCGTACTTCTGGAAGGCTTCGGCCACCTGGATGGCCAGCTCGCGCGTGGGCGCCAGCACCAGCGCCTGCGGGCTCCCGGCATTCAGGTTGATGTTGGCCAGCACCGGCAGCGCGAACGCCGCGGTCTTGCCGGTACCCGTCTGCGCCGTGCCCAGCACGTCACGCCCGGCCAGCATGGCGGGGATGGTGGCCGCCTGGATCGGGGACGGGGTTTCGTACCCCACCTCGGTGACGGCGGCCATGACCGGTGCCGGCAGGCCGAGATCGGCGAAAAGGAGGGGGGCGGGCGAAGGGGATTCTTGGGACATGCGGATACTCCGGGGCGTCGCGGAGCCGCACGCCGAGCCGCGTATTGTGCGCTTTCGGGGGGCTCCTGTCGCGCTGCAGCACCCGCTGACCCGGCGCCGGCGATGCGGCCGCGTGATTTTCCGGGCCCGTCGGCGAATCACCCTGCACACCGCACAATCGAGCCGATGCCGGAATGGATTCGACCACCGCCATGAATGCCCACAGCCCCATGGACGCCCGCGAGGGCTTCCCGGCGCTGCTGCAGGCCCACCGCGGCATCATCGCCAAGGTCGCCGGCACCTACGCCTGGCACCGCGACGACCGCGACGACCTGATGCAGGACATCGCCACGCAGCTCTGGAAGGCCTGGCCCGACTACGACCACGCGCGCCCGTTCGCCACCTGGATGTATCGCATCGCGCTGAACGTGGCGATCTCGCACGTCCGGAGCCGTACGCGCGGACCGTCGTCCGAGGCGTGGACCGAAGACCATCACGACCTCGCCGACCCGCATGCACATGACCACGAAGGGCGCCAGCAGGTCGACCTGCTGTACCGCTTCATCCAGGCACAGCCGCCGCTCGACCGCGCCCTGTTGCTGCTCTACCTGGAAGAGCACAGCTACCGCGAGATGGCCGACGTGCTGGGCCTGAGCGAAACCAATGTCGCCACCAAGATCAGCCGGCTGAAACAGCGGCTGCGCCAGGAACTCTGACCCGATGACTTCTTCTTACGGAACTATCGCCATGGAAACCGATGAACTGAAACTGGCATGGCAGACGCTGTCGCGCCGCCTGGAACGGCACGATGCCCTGCAGGCCCACGTGCTGCTGGAGCAACGCAAGCAGAAGGCGCTGTCGAGCCTGCGCCCGCTGTTCTGGGGCCAGGTGGCGCAGACGCTGTTCGGCATCCCCTTCATCCTGCTGGCGGCGCTGTTGTGGATCCGAGGCGGGCAATCCGGCGACGGCCTGCCATGGACGACCGTCGTGGCCGGCATCGTCGTGCAGCTCTATGGCATCGCGACCATCGCGATGGCCGGCCAGACGCTGCACCGCATCGGGCAGATCGATTACGCCCAGCCCATCGTCGACATCCAGAAGCGGCTGGCCACGCTGCGGCGCACCTACATCGTCAACGGGATGCTGGCGGGCTTGCCGTGGTGGTTCCTGTGGGTGCCGGTGCTGATGGTGCTGGCCGGACTCGGGGGTACCGACCTGTACGCCCGCGCACCCGGCATGGTGTGGATCGGCCTGCTGGTCGGCGCGGCGGGATTGCTGGCCACGGCCTGGTTCCATCGCTGGTCGCGCAACCCGGCGCGGCCGCGCCTGGCGAAGGCGATGGAAGACAGCATCAGTGGCGCCAGCCTGCGCCGCGCACGCGCCCAGTTCGACGAGATCGCGCGCTTCGAGCAGGACTGAGCCGTCACCCGCGTGGCTTACACTGCGCGCATGCAACGTATCGATTTCGAACTTGACCGCGACCACGTGGAACTCAACCAACTGCTCAAGCTGGTCGGCATTGCCGACAGCGGCGGCCAGGGCAAGGCCATCGTGGCGGCGGGCGAGGTCGCCGTGGATGGCGTGGTGGAATCGCGCAAGACCGCCAAGATCCGCGCCGGCCAGGTCGTCCGCGTCGGCGATGCGGAGATCCGCGTGGTCGCCGGTCCCGGCTGAGCCTCAACGCGAGCGGGTCAGGGCGCGGTGCCCGATACGTCGCCGGGTTCCAGCGCTTCTTCCGCGTCAGCCATGCGGTCGAACTCCGACAACGGACTGTCGGCCGGGCATTTCGCATCGGGAAACTCGAAACGCTCGCGCAGGGTAAGACCGCACGCCTGCATCTGGTCCAGGTCCTTCCCCGCCGCTTTGCACTCGCTGTCGAAGCTGCGCAGGAAGGCGTCGCGGCGCAACACGAAATCCTCGCCGCAGCGGCGCATCAGCTGCAGGCGGTCGAGGTCGTCCTGGGCGGCATTGGTGCCATCCAGGCCGTATTCCTGGAGCTCGTCCTTGCTGAGCAGGCGCAACCTGCGGTTGGGCACCGTCATCATCAGGTCGGCGACGGCGACCGCCACGCCGTTGCGCGACAGATAGTCCTTCACCCGGTCGTAGACGCCGCGCAGTTCCTCGTTCAGTTCGCTGCGCGTGGTCGCGGTGGAACTCATGCGGATGATCCGGTGCACGCCGACCTTGCCGGAGATCATCCGGTTGTCGCCGGCACCGAGCACGAACACGCAGGCACTGTGGCAGACCGAGCCTTCGCGCACCCAGATCGTCCAGCCGCCGCCGCCGATCGCATCGCCCGCCTTGATCGCGTCCTCCACCTGCCCGCCGGCCGAGTCCAGATCGAGGATGCGCTTGTGGATGGCCATGCGCTCGGCGATGTCGGCCACCCGCGAGACCAGATCGGTGAAGTCCGCCGCGATCTTGCCCTGGTAACGCAGGCGCAGCACGCCGCCCTTCTGGCATGCCGACAGCGCATCGACCACGCTGAAGAACGCCAGCGATTCCAGCGGCTCGCCATCGCCCTGCTCGGTGTTGTAGTCGGCGCGGCAACTGACCCAGGCCTTGCCCGACTCGACTTTCGCCAGCGGCCAATCGGTAGGCAGGCCCTCGCGGGAGCCACTCTCGGCAGGCGCGCCACGCGCAGGCGACATCGGTCCGGTGGACACCGCACCGTCGCCACGTTCAGCCTGCTGCGAGGTTGTTTCCGCTGGCGGTGCGGCGTCGGTGGCCGGCGCCTGGGCCATCGCATCGGGCGCATCGCCGTCCGCCTCGCGCGCACCACAGCCGGCCAGCACGAGGCTGGCGGCGAGCAGCAGGGACAGGGGAAGGTGCAGGGTGCGGGACAACATCCGGTCGATCAGGGCGCGACGCCTGCGCACGAAGGCACGGGCATGGGTGAGGGTCGGCCTAGTCTAGTGTCAAACCCGCGGCGCGGGCCCACCGTGCGATGAACCCACCGTCCGTGGCGAGGTCACAGCAACGCCCAGAGTACCTGCAGCAGGCCCCACAGCGAGACGGTCCAGACGATGGTACGGAGGTACGGCACGCCCGCCGCGTACAGCGGCACGTAAGCAAGACGCGCCCAGAAATAGCACTGCGCGCCAAGCGCGGTGCCGGCGTCGCCACGATCGAGCGCCACCACCGCCAGCGTGGCGGCAGCAAAGAACGGGAAGGTCTCCAGGAAGTTGCGCAATGCACGATCCATCCGTGCGGCGACGCCCTCCAGCGGCGGCAGCACGGCATCGCGCGCACCGACATTCCACTTCAATCCACGTTGCCGGGTGGTCAGCGCGGCCCCCAGCAGCACATGCGCCAGTCCCAGTGCGATGGACCAGGCGAGCATCTTCAGTTCAATCGGCATGGTGGACGGCCTCGTGCAAGGTCCGCCCACTCTAGCGCAGCCCCGCGCACGCCCGCGCGCACCTGGCGGCTGCAGTCTTCGCCGTAGTTCACGGCTTGCACGCGGCGCTGGTCCAGGCGCTTGTTGTAGCGCGATGGTGCCGGACGGATCGGCGAAACCTTCGCAGGCTGACGGCGAGCACGCTGCTGCGACACGGCGGTGCCATCTGCGCACGCGGGTGCAATCGGCTCGCCGCCCCCGATGGGAAGGTGGAGGCCCCACCGCACCGCGACCCCGGGTCGCCTTCACCGGACCGGAAGCATGGCCCTGCCACCCTCCCCGCATGACATAGACCTGCAACGCCGGCACGTGATGCTGGCGGGCGCCGCCGTCACCGCCGCCGCGCTGCTGCCCCTGGCGGCGTGCAGCCGCCCGCCGGCGGCTACTTCCGCGACATCCGCGCTGCCTTCCCCTCCCCCCGCCATCGAGAGAACCACCATGGGCCTGTTCACCACCAAAGACGACGTGCAGATCTACTTCAAGGACTGGGGTCCTAAGGACGGACCTGTGGTGACCCTCAGCCACGGATGGCCACTCAACGCGGACAGCTGGGAATCCCAGGCCTACCACCTGGCCGCCAACGGCTTCCGCGTGATCGCACACGACCGGCGCGGCCACGGACGTTCGAGCCAGCCCTGGGACGGCAACGACATGGACCACTACGCCGACGACCTGGCGCAGCTGATCGAACATCTGGACCTGAAGGACATCACGATGTTCGGCTTCTCCACCGGCGGCGGCGAAGTGGCGCGCTACATCGGCCGCCACGGCACCAAGCGGGTGAAGAAGGCCGGCCTGGTATCCGCTGTGCCGCCGCTGATGGTGAAGACCGAGGCCAATCCCGGCGGCCTGCCCATCGACGTGTTCGACGGCATCCGCGCCGGCCTGCTGGCCAACCGTTCGCAGCTGTTCAAGGACATCCCCTCGGGCCCGTTCTTCGGTTACAACCGCCCCGGCGCGAAGCCATCGCAGGGCGTCATCGACGCATGGTGGCTGCAGGGCATGATGGGCGGGCACAAGAACACGTACGACAGCATCAAGGCGTTCTCGGAAACCGATTTCACCGAGGACCTGAAGAAGTTCGACGTGCCGACCGTGATCATCCATGGCGACGATGACCAGATCGTCCCGATCGATGCCGCCGCGCGCGCGTCGGCCAAGCTGGTGAAGGGCAGCCAGTTGATCGTCTACGCCGGCGCCCCGCACGGCATCACCGATACGCACAAGGACAAGCTCAACGCCGACATGCTGGCGTTCGCCAAGGCCTGACGGCCCGGGCAAGGCCTGCGCGGTCCGCACAGCGCGGGCCGCGCACCGGCAGCCGATCTGCCGGGCCGGATCACCCATTGCACCCTCCGTGCTTGCGGGTAGGCGGCGATTTGGGTATCACAGTGCGACGGGGTGTCGGCCCCCAGGGGACAGCATTGGCGATACACCAGGACCTTTGGCGGCCCGTGCACTGGGCGCAACGCTTCGCGGCGGCGTTCGCGTGGCTGTTGGCCGCCACCTTCACCCTGGTGAACATCGGCGGCGTGCACTTCGTCGACGACAGCGTGCCGGTGATCGGCGTGATGGTGGCCATCGCTACCTGGCGCAGCGAGCAGCGCCCGGTGCGCCTCGCCGTCGCCGGGCTGCTGGCGGTGCTGTTCCTGCTGCACCTGTGGCATTTCCATGCGCTCGGCACCTGCCTGGTCCTGGCCGCGACCGCGATCATCGTATGGACGCGGTTGTGGCGTGGCTTCTGGCCCGAGTTCGTCATGCGCGTATTCGCCGCGGCGCTGCTGCTGCTCGCCGTGCAGCCGGTGCTGGGCGCGCTGCAGCCCGGCGGCGTGGCCGAGATCGGCTGGTCGGTCGCGCTGTCGGCGCTGGCGATGTTCCTGCTGGTCTATACGCCATCGCTGCGCTCGGGCCGCACGCTCGACGCAAGTACCGAACTGGCCGCCTTCGTGCTGGCGTTCGCGGCGCTCGCCCTGATCGGCTGGCACGTCCCCGGCAGCCTGGTCGGGAAGATGGGCGTGGCCTATCCGCCCATGCGGCCCATCTCCACGCTCTGCGTGGCGCTCGTGGCGCTGGCCCTGCTGCTGCGCCAGCGCGAACAGGAACGGCCTGCGTGGATCCTGCTGGCCGTGGTCACCGTGCCGTTGCTGCTCACGCTGCTGCAGACGCTCGGGGGCATCGTCACCCCGGCGAATGCCCTCCTGCATCGGCTCGGCTGGCTGCCTCGCCTCACCACACCACTGATCGGAGGCTATACCGACTACGGCGTGCTCACCGCATGGCTGGCGGTCGCCGTGCTGCCGCAGGCACTGGAGCGCTGGGAAAGCCTGCGCTGGGGCATCACCCGCGGTCTCGGCATCGCGATGGCCTCGGTCGCCGGCATGGCGGCGCTGGGCCTGCTGATCCAGTTGCCTTATCACCGTGAAGGCCTGTCGATCTACCAGGTATCGCTGACCGCATCGGCGCAACTGGTGGCGGTGGGCCTGGCACTGGCGGTGGCGGGCGAAAACTCGCTGCGCCATCGCCTGCTCGGCGTCATGCCGATGGCGGCGGCGCTGCTCCTGGGCGGCATGTACTGGGTCGCCGCGACAGCCGATCGCGATGCGATGGCGCGCCGCGTGATGGAAATCCAGACCGCCAGCGCCACGCCCACCTTCCTGCGCGGCATGGAACTGCGGCGCGGTGCATTGCGCCAGTTGTCCGCCGCGCTGGCCGCGGCCCGGCCGGACGCCGCCGAAGTCCTCTTCGACCAGCATGTCGAGGACATGGTGCGCGTCTACGGCGCATTCCGTGTCGTACGCAGCGTGGGCGACGACGGCAGCGAACTGCGGTGGGTGCGGCCTGGCTTCGATGCCCCCGCGGCGCCCTCGCCCGCCGGGCCGGTGGCGGAAGAAGGCCACCTGCAATCGGTCCCCGGCGGCTGGTGGCTGACCGTCGATGTCGCGGGGCGGCGCACGCAGGCCTTCGTCGCGCTGGATGACTTCGTCACGACACTGAGCAAGGCGGTGCTGTCGGACCGCCCCGTCCGCGCCACGGCCGAGGGCATGGCCACGGTGGAACAAGGCCAGCCCGTGGGATCGCCCCTGTCGGTGCAGACGGTCGCGCTGCCGGGCCATGACGTGCAACTGGAAATGTGGTCCCCGCCAGCACTCAGCTCGTTCGTGCTGCCGCGCGCCCTGGTGGTGGGCGGCCTGAGCAGCGGACTGCTGATCGCGTTCGTGCTGTTCCTGCTCGAACTCTCGCGGCGGCGCTCGTCGGAAGCGGCGGAGACTGCGCGTTCGCTGCTGCTGGAGACCGAACGCCGCCTGGATGCGCAGCGGCGGCTGAATGATGCCGCCGCGATGGACAGCGCCACCGGCCTGCCGCGTTTCTCGGCCCAGGCCAACCTCATCACCGAGAGGATCGCAACGCCCTCCATGTCGGGCCACGGCCTGGCGATCATGGACCTGGACGGCTTCGGTATGGTCAACGATTCGTTCGGCCACGACGGCGGCGATGAAGTGCTGCGCCGCATGGGCCAGCGCATTTCCGCGGCATGCGGCGAACAGGGTTTCGTGTACCGCTACGGCGGCGAGGGCTTCCTCGCGCATTTCGCCGACATCGACATCGACCAGCTCACCCGCATCGCCGAAGACATCCGCCGCGCCGTGGGGCAGCCGATCGCGCTGTATTCCACGCATCCCTCCTTCACCGTCACGGCCAGCATCGGCCTGGCCCATTCGCCCGAACACGGCATTGACCTGCAGACCCTCCTGCGCAGCGCCGACGATGCCCGGCACCTCGCCAAGCGCGCAGGCCGCAACCAGGTGCGACTGCCTTCCGCCAGCACGCAGCAGGAAGCCAACGACCGCCTGAGCCGCGTGACCGCCCTGCGCGAAGCCGTCGCCCGCGGCCAGTTGCGACTGGCGTACCAGCCCGTGGTGGCAGGCGACACGCTGCAGCTGACCGGATTCGAGGCGCTCGCACGCTGGCGGCATCCCGCTTGGGGCGAGGTGCCGCCATCGGTGTTCATCCCGCTGGCGGAAAGCGCGGGGTTGATGGAAGACATCGGCCATTTCGTGCTCGAACAGGCCTGCCAGCAGCTGTCGCGCTGGCGTGCGATGGGCCTGCGCACGCTGGGCATGGCGGTGAACCTGTCGCCCAGCCAGCTGGGCCAGCCCACGCTGGCGCCGTGGATCGCCGACTGCCTGCAGCGCCACGCACTGCCCGCCAACGCACTGACGCTCGAACTCACCGAGAGCGTGCTGGTGGAAGACATGGGCGCGGCGCAGCAGATGCTGCAGTCCCTGCATGCGCTCGGCGTGCAGCTCGCGCTGGATGACTTCGGCACCGGCTATTCCAGCATGTCGTACCTGCAGCGCCTGCCGCTGGACATCATCAAGATCGACCGCAGTTTCGTTGACGGCATCGCCGCGGAAAGCACCGACCGCGCCATCGCGCGCACCATTCTCGTGCTCGCCCACGAGATGGGCCTGCGCACCATCGCCGAAGGCGTCGAGACCGCCGAACAGATGCACGCCCTGCAGCAGATGCGTTGCGACGAGATGCAGGGGTATTTCTTCGGCCGGCCGATGGAAGTCGAAGAGGCCACCGCATTGGCGCGCGGCGAGCTGCGCCAGGCACAGACATAGCCGGGCGCGTTTCGCCTTATCCGCGCAGCAGGCCCCTCATCGCCGTCGCAGCGTGGCTGTCCGGGAAGACGCGGGCCTCCAGTGCCGATGTCGCGATGCCCAGGTGGTCACCGATCACGCCTTTGAACAAGCTGCGCAGGTCGGTCGTCGCACGCAGGTCGCGGCCCTCGTTGAGCTGTGCCGGCGCCAGGCCTGGCCAGTCGCCTGCGATGCGCCCTCCCGCCACCGTCCCGCCGGCCAGCATCGCCAGCGTGCCGGTGCCGTGATCGGTGCCGCCGGTGCCGTTGACGGCGGCCGTGCGCCCGAACTCGGTCACCACCATCACCACCGTGCGCGCCCAGAGCGCGCCGATGCCGTCATGGAACTGGCGCAGGCCCTGGTCCAGTTCGGCCAGCTTGCGCGCCAGCACCGGCCCCTGCTGCGCATGGGTGTCCCAACCGGTGTTTTCGACAAAGCCGATGCGCGGGCCATCGGGCGCGGCCATGAAGCGCGCCGCCGCCGCCATCGCCTGCGGCAGGCGCGCCACGTTGCCGCCAGCCTGCATGGCCTGCGCCGCGACCGCCTGTTCGAACGGCTGCGCGAGCTGCGCATCGGCGGCGTAGAGCGGTTGCAGGCGCTGCAGCAGGATCGGATTGACGTCTTCCGGCAATGGCGGCGACCACGTCGTCGCGTCGGCCGGCCCGCGCAGGATCAGCGGCATTACCGTGCCGACCGCAAGTGCACGCGATGACGGCAACGCGGCGACGCAGCGGTTGAGCCAGCCGTTCGAGGCTCCACCGCCCACGGCGGTGCCGCTCTCCAGATTGTCCTGTGCCTCGAAGTGCGAGCGCAGCCGATACGGCGGTGCCACGGCGAGCACCGGCAACCATTCGCGACGGGCGTGGAGTTCATGACTGAAGGCCAGCGCCGGATGCAGCGCGAAATCGCCATCGAGCCGGCGCGCATCCTTCACCATCAGCGCCCCGCGCATGCGCGCCAGCAGCGGGTCGCCGACGGGGATCACCGCGTGCAAGCCATCCAGCCCGCCCCGCAGCAGGACGACCAGCAACCGCGTGTCCTGCGCATCGGCCGCGCCTGCCAGCCGCGGCCATAGGCTGAGCGTGGTCGCAGCACCGCCGGCCGCGAGGAAATGGCGTCGGGTCAGTTTCACTGTCAGCTCCTCCACTGGAAGGCGGGACTGGCGAACAGCAACGCCAGCCCTTCGCGCGGCGATTCGGCGCGGCGCAACGCCAAAGCGGTATCCGCACCCAGCTGCGGACCGAAGACGTCTCCGGCGACGCGCAACGGATCCGGGCCGGTGCCCGTCGCGGTTTCGGCCAGCGTCTGCGCGGCCTGGATGCGCTTCCATACCGCATCGGCGCCACTCCATTCCGCCGCATCGTCGGCGAAGCCGGCGGGTGAGCGCGGCGTGAACGGCGGTTGCCCCAACCTTCCCAGCAATCCGACCAGCGCGCGCGGCTGCTCGCCCGGCAACGTGCCGGTGCTGCGCAGTGCCGACACGACGAACTCGTCCGGTGTCTTCAGCTTGCGTGCGTCGGGCGCCCAGGCGTCGGGGCTGTCGATCATCGCCGCGTACACGGCGCGTAATGCACCGCCGCTGCGCTCCCACGCCCCGGCCATGCGATCCACCAGCGCACGTGGCGGTGCGTCGCTGACGAAATGCCGCGCAAGCTTGCCGCAGACGTGGCGCGCCGTGGCGGGGTGCACCGCCAGGTCGCGCAGGATGGCGCGGCCCTGGGCTTCGCCTTCCGCCGCGTAGCGACGCCCGAGCACGTCGCGCGTGCCCGCTTCGTGCGCGTTGGCGCGGAACCGGAACGCCGTCGCGGCACCCGCCCCGGCGTCGCGCGGCAACGGCACGCTCCAGCCGGTGATCGCGCGCGCGAGTTCGCGCACGTCCTCCTGGGCGTAACCGCCATCGACGCCCAGCGTATGCAGTTCCAGGATCTCGCGCGCGAGGTTCTCGTTGAGGCCTGTGCGCGGCGCATCGTCGTCTCCGTCTTCCCGGCGGCGACGCGCGCGCTGCGCCAGGCGCGACTGTTCGCCCATCGACCGCACGTTGTCCAGGTAACGCAGCATCGCGGGGTGTTGTTCCACCGCGACAAGCAGGTCGGCGAAGGTACCGGTCACGTGCGGGCGGATCGCTTCGCGCTCCATGGGCGCGGCATACAGGGCCGCCGTTCGCTTGTCCGCGGAGACGGCGAAGTGGTTCGACCAGAACCGTACCAGCCGTTCGACGAAGTCCTGTCCGGTGGCGACCGCCTGCCGGTAGCGCCAGCCGAGTTCGTCCAGCTGCGATCGGGCGAAACGTTCGCGGAACCCCATTGCCGCATCGCGGTCGCCATTGCGAGCCGCGCGCCGCGCACGCAGGTAGTCGTATTCCTGCCGAAGGTAGTCCACGCTGGTAGGCAATGCGGCGCGCGGCGCGACGGCTGGCGCCTCGAGCTGGGCATGCAGCCAGCCTCGCGGGTCGTCGACCTGCGCCAGCGTGCCGGGTCGCGCGCCCAGGCCGAAGCGGTTGGCGGCGCTGATGGTTTCGCGGCGGATCATCGCGGAGTTCCGTGGGGCGATACTCCTTCCAACGCGCGGCCCGCATCCGCGTTGACACGCTCCACGTATCGTCAGCGATGTCGAAGCGGTTTCACACGACTGGAGCGCCGACCTGGCCCTCGCGCAATTGCGCCATGAACGCGCGTCCCGCCGGGCCCGGTGGCGTGTCCTTGCGCCACACCGCGCGCATCGGCATCTGCGCGTAGCGTGGATCCGCGTCTGCGATGCGCAGGCGTTTCAGGCGGCCCGCCGCGAGGTCCTCTTCGACGATGTGCATCGGCATGTGACCCCAGCCCAGCCCGGCGCGCAGGAAGGCATGCTTGGCGCCAAGGTCTGCAAGCCGCCACGTCAGCGGCGACTGCACCGCGAAATCGCGACCTGCCGTCAGCGGTGTGCGATCGGTGAGCACCAGTTGCACATGCTGCGCCAATGTCTTCGTCGGAACAGTGCCGCGGATGCCGGCCATTGCATGCGCGGGCGCGACCACGGTGACGAAGGGCACCGACACCAGCGGCTCCACTGCCAGCACGTCCGGCAGTTCCGGCAACGAGCCCACCACGCCGATGCGGCAAGTGCCGTCCAGCACCGGCTGGATCACGCCGCCCAGCACTTCCACGTAGAGCCGCAACGGCGTGTGCGGAAACGCGATGCCGCTGTGCGCGGCGGCGCGCGTCAGTGCGTCCATCGGGAACATGACGTCCACCGCGACCGACAGTTCCGGCTCCAGTCCCTCGGCCATGCTGCGGGCACGCGCCTTGAAGGTGTCCATGTGCCCGGCCACCGCGCGCGCTTCCACCAGCAGCGCACGGCCGGCGTCGGTGAGTTGCGGGTAGCGGGCACGGCGGTCGAACAACGTGACGCCCAGTTGCAGCTCCAGGTTCGCCAGCGTCTGGCTGACCACCGACTGCGCACGCCGCAGCTTGCGTCCTGCGGCGGAGAAGCTGCCCTGCTCGGCGGCGGCAATGAAGGTGCGCAGCTGGTCCAGGGTGACGGCATCGAGCATCTATCGCTCCGAACGATGGATTTCATCGAAATATATAGGCTTCCGGGATGCATGGCGACGGCCTAACCTGCGCTCCGTACCCGCTGCACCCACCACCCCATTCCTGGAGTCCACCATGTCCACCGTTACCGCCACCCCGACCACCACCCGCCTTCCCGCCCTGCGTGGCGCCGCCGACCTTGTCGGCCGCAGCCTGCTCGCCTCGCTGTTCGTCATCTCCGGCCTCGGCAAGCTGGCCGCCTACGCCGGTACCGCCGGCTACATGGAGTCCGTCGGCGTCCCCGGCGCCCTGCTGCCGCTGGTCATCGCGCTGGAAGTGCTCGGCGGCCTGGCCATCATCGCCGGCTACAAGACCCGCATCGTCGCCAGCATTCTTGCGGTGTTCTCCATCGCCAGCGCTGTGCTGTTCCACAGCAACCTGGGCGACCAGATCCAGCAGATCATGTTCCTGAAGAACGTCGCCATCGCGGGTGGTTTCATCACGCTTGCGGCCCGCGGCGCCGGCAGCTGGAGCATCGACAACCGCTGAAGTCGCTTCATGTCCTACCTGGAACGCCGGCACCCGCCGGCGTTCTGCATTCCAGGCCCTGCCCGCACGCCGGTACAAGCGCCCGCCGGAAGCGCATGCCAACGTGTGGACTGACCCGTCCGTGGAGCCGCGCATGCCCGGTCGCCTCCTGCTCGCCTTCGGCCTTGCCATGCTCCCGGCAGCGGGGCCTTCCCATGCGGCGGACGTGGGTCGCCTGCCGGTGACCGCGTTCGCCACGTTGCCGCCCGATGCGCGGCACCCGGAGAGTCTGGACGTCGATCCTGCGAGCGGCGAGGTCTACGTCGGCACCTTCGACGCCCGTTCACCCGAGACCGACCGCGACAACCAGGTGCTGCGTTTCGGCGCCGACGGCCGCCTGCTGGCGCAACGCCGCTTCGGGGCTACCCCACTTACCGGCGTGGCGTATCGCGACGGCCACGTCTACGTACTCAACTTCGGGGCATCGAAACTCCAGCGGCTGCCGGCCCGGTTCGATGCAGACAGCACGGTGGAGGATGTCGCAACGTTCACGGCCCTGTCGCCGACAGCCCCGCCTGCACGCCGTGTCGACAATCCGGATGGCAGCCAGGACACGATCACGTATGGATCGCAGGGTTTCCCGGCGATCAACGGACTGGTGTTCGACCGCGCCGGCACGCTGTATGTCTCCGACTCCTTCCAGGGTGCGATCTACCGCATCGCGAAGGCGACCACATGCCGGCCCTGCACCATCGACGTGTTCGCGCGCGATCCATTGCTCGCGACCACGGGCGCACTGCCGTTCGGCGCGAACGGACTGGCCTTCAATGCCGACGAATCGATGCTCTACATCAACAACGCCGGCGACGGGCGCGTGCTGCGCAAGCGCATGCCGGACGGTGCGATCGACGTGCTGACCGACGGCACTTACGGCGCCGATGGCCTGCTCTTCCACCGGGGATTGCTGTGGGTCGCCGCCAACCAGATCGACACGATCGTGGCACTGGACGAACAGGGGCGCGTGCGCCATCGTGCCGGCGACTTCCTGGGCGTGGATGGCGACGGCACACCGCGCGGCCTGTTGTTCCCCGCAGCGACCGCCGTGCAGGGTCGCCGCATGATCGTCGCCAACCTGGCCCTGCCCCTCACCGCCGCGCGTGGGGATGAGTGGGAGGAGGACGTCACCCGCTGGAACCTCGTGCAGTTCGATCTTCCCGATCCGCCACCGCCTGCCCACTGAGGAACACCCCATGCTCAACATCACGCCCTTCGGCTGGTTCCACACCGCCATCAGCCTGGTCTCGCTGTTCGGCGGCCTGTACGCGCTGCTGCGCTATCACGACATCCGCTATGCGACGCCGCTCGGCAAGACGTACACGTGGTTCACCGTCGCCACCTGCATCACCAGCTTCTTCCTGATGCGGACCGGCAAGCTGAGCGAGGCGCACGGACTGACCGTGCTGACATTGATCGTGCTTGCGTTTGCGGTGCTGCTGGGGCGCAACGCCGTATCCGGCTCGTGGCGGCACGTCGCCGCATCGCTGGGATTCACCCTGACGGTGTACTTCCACTTCATCCCCGGCTTCACCGAAACGCTCACGCGCGTGCCGATCGGCGCGCCGCTGGTCTCCGGGCCACAGGACCCGCTGCTGCAGAAGCTGGTGGGCGGCACCTTCCTGGTGTTCCTCGTCGGCATGGTGCTGCAGGTGCGCGCACTGCGCCGCGGACGCACGACCCTGGCACAGCCTGCGACCTGAGCCAGCGGACGCGCGGCGGCCATGCTGATCGCGCTGCCGGCGCTGGACGCCCTGCTCGCCGCGCACGCGGCGTCGCTGGGCGGCGACGCCATCGCCTATCGCCACCACGCGTACCGGGTGGCGAACTTCTACTGGCTGCTGGCACCCGGCGATGCCCTCGCGCTCGAGAAGCTGAGCATCGCGGTCGCCTTCCACGACCTTGGAATCTGGACGGCCGGCACGTTCGACTACCTGCCACCGTCGCGCCAGCTGGCGCGCGCGCATCTGCATGCCACCGGCCACGCGGACTGGTGCGACGAGGTCGATGCGATGATCGATGCCCACCACCGGATCCGCGAGCTGCCACCCGGCACGCGGGCCAGCGTGGAGGTGTTCCGACGTGCGGACTGGATCGATGTCAGCCGGGGCGCGCGCCGCTTCGGGCTTCCTCGCGATGCCGTGCGCGAGGTGATCGCCGCCTTCCCGAATGCGGGCTTCCACCGGCGCCTGGCGATGCTCACCCTGCAGCGGTTGCGCCGGCACCCGCTGGATCCCTTGCCGATGATGCGCTGGTGACGCGATGGGCCTGTCTCGCCAAGCCGACGAACGGTCGTTGACTTATATAGTTAGGACTCCTAACTTATTGGCCATGATCGATACCCCCTTCCAGCGCAGGCAGGCCACCCGGGGCCTGGAGCAGCTCGCCCACTTGGTGCGCGCGCAATCGTGGCGCCAGGATGGCACGCCTTCGCTGCCGCCGACGCAGGCGGCAGTGCTGCGCATGCTGCAGGGCGTGCAGGACGGCCTGCGTGCCCGCCAGATCGCAGAGCGCCTGGGCGTGTCGCCGGCCAGCCTCAGCGACTCGCTGAAGGCGCTGGAAGGCAAACAGTGGATCCGTCGCACGCCAGACCCCGACGATGCGCGCGCGGCGCGCGTAAGGCTGACCTCCTCCGGCTCGCGCATGGCCACGCAGTTGCAGCGCCCGGACCAGGGCATGGGCTCGTTGGTCGAATCTCTGGGCGAAACCGACCTCGGCGCCCTGCTGCGCGTTACCCAGTTGCTGGTGAACGAGGCGCAGGAACAGGGGTTGGCCACCGGCCTGCGGACCTGCCTGGGCTGCGAGTTCTTCCGCCCCTTCGCCTCGGGCGAACCCGGGGCACCGCATGTCTGCGCCTTCCTCGGTACACCGTTCGGCGATGCCGAACTGCGCGTGGACTGCGCCGAACAGCAGCCCGCCGATGACGCACAACGGCTTGGAAGCGTGGCCCGCTTCCGCCAACCGACTCCGCCGTAGGCGGAAACAAGATGGGCGGCGCCCGACTGCAATCGGACGCCGCCCGGTACCTCCCACCCACCCTGCAAGAGCAAGCAAGAGGAATTCGATTATGCGCCAGAACACATCCCGCAAAAAAACATCCGCCACACGCTTCGCACTGGCCACCGCGCTCGCGCTGGTCGTCGGCGGTCTGCAGGCCCATGACGGCACGTCGCACACCGGCGGCATCAAGCCCGCCGCCGACAAGGCGGTGGTCGCCGATTTCGACATCGTGCACACCAGGATCACCACCGAGAAGAACATCGCCACCTTCCACATGGCCGTGTCCGGCAAGGCCGGCAAGAGCACGCCCGCCGCCACCGGCAAGCTGGCCGGCAGCGATGTGTTCTCCTACGTGTGGCCGACCACGATCGATCCGTACGAAGTCGGCTTCGAGAAAGGCGCCGGCATCCTGGCGATGGCGGTCACCGCGCATCCGGATTTCGACGACACGCCGCTGTACGACGAGAACGGCGACGGCAAGCTCGACAACGACGGCAACCTCTGGCACAGCCACTGGGTCGTGCTGAAACCGAACGAGGCCTGCGGCCCTGGCGCGCTCGCGGTGGTCGACATTCCCGAAGGCAGCAAGCCACGCCTGCCGAAGACGTGGCCGGGTTTCCCGATCCTGCTCGACAGCCCGGGCTGGAGCCCCACGCTCAATGCCGAGACGGTGGAAGTGAAGGTGCCGTTCGACGACATCGGCGTGGTCACCGCGGGCAGCTTCGACGGCGTCACCGCCGGCCTGCGCGTCAATGCCAGCGTGCATGCGCCGCTGCTGTGCGTGGTGGACGTGTTCAAGGTCGCTTCGGGCAACCTGAGCCTGCCCGGCAAACCCAACCAGTAAACCGCTGTACGCGCCACGCGGTGACGGTCCGCTTCCCGGACCGTTCGCCGCCGCGCATCACGAGATCACCCCCATGACAACGCAAACCCGACCGGCGCCACCCTGGCAGGTGGACCGCTGGTTCAACACATCCGACGCCATCACCCTGGAATCCCTGCGCGGCAAGGTCGTCGTGCTGGAAGCCTTCCAGATGCTCTGCCCCGGCTGCGTGTCGCACGGCCTGCCCCAGGCCGCGCGCGTGCATGCCACGTTCCCAGACGACCAGGTCGCCGTGATCGGACTGCACACCGTGTTCGAACACCATGACGCGATGACGCCGGTGTCGCTGCAGGCCTTCCTGCGCGAATACCGCATCGGTTTCCCGGTCGGCGTGGACCGCCCCGGCACGCACGGACCGATCCCCCAGACGATGCAGGCCTACGCGATGCGCGGCACGCCCACGCTCACCCTCATCGATGCGCAAGGACGCATCCGCCACCAGCACTTCGGCCAGGTCAGCGACCTGGTGCTGGGGGCGCAGATCGCGGCGCTGGTGCATGAGGCACAGGCGGGCCCACGTGCCGGTGGAGAGCAGTCCCGGACGGTGGCGGGTGAAAGCTGCGGTCCGGAGGGATGCGCGCTGCCTGCGTGAAGCCCGCTGGCCGGTGGCCACCGGTAGTGGCGTTGGATGAGGCACAGGGGTTTCACGGCGCGTTCGCGCCCGTTGAGTTTGGATAGCACCATGCACCGTTCGGCCACCCCTGCCACCTTCCCGCTGATGCATCGCCTGGCCTTCATGGGCCTGGGGATGACCTTGGCGCTGATCGGTGGCGCGCTGTTCCCGTAACCCGGTTCATCAGACCAGCGAAGGGTCCAGTTCCGCCGCCCAGGCCAGTGCAATCATCCGCTCCTCCGGCGCGAACGTCCGCATCTCGGTCTGCGGCATCAGGTGATCGACCACGCCGGTCACCGCCACCAGCCACCGCTTGTCCGTCACTACCGCCGCCCGCGCGAAGCGCGCGTACTCCCCGCGCTTCGCCAACGCGTAGCGCAGATCCTTGCCGATCACGTCCACCGACAGTCCGTGCAGGTCGCTGATGTCGCCGAGTACGGCGATGCGCGGAAACTGCGCCAGGCGCATTTCGATATCGGCGATGCAGGCGTCATAGTCCTCGCCGGTCAATTGGTCGCTGAAGCGGTAGGCAGCCACGTGCGGTGGGCTGCTCAGGATCTCGATCATGCGAGGCACTCCGTCGAAGGGAGTGCCCGACCATACCCGTCGGCGCCCGCAGGCGCGTCAAGGGCGCTTCACGAAACTGGATCGCGTGCCACGTCGCGCCCCATCATCATCTCGATGACCCGCGCGGAACCGCCTTCGTGGAAACCCGTCTGCGGGGCGAAGCCGCGGGGATTGTGGAAGGTGCCGAACAGCAGATCGAACACCGGCAATTCGGAATAGTTCTGCCGGTGCAGGCCGCGCGCGTGATGCCAGGAGTGCATCTCGGGGCGCTCGACGAACCAGCCCAGCCAGCGCGGCGTGCGTACGTTGGCATGGGTCAGCATCGCCAGCAGTGTGGCTGCCAGCAGTGCAAACGTGGTCGCCTCCGGACTCAGCCCGACGACCAGCGTCAGCGCGAGACTGCCGACAGCGGTCCAGCCCAGCGTATCGAGCGGACTGAACCAGAACGTGCTGAACGTATCCAGCCGCTCCGCACTGTGATGCAGCTGGTGGCCGAAGCGCCACAGCACGTCGTTGGCATGCAATGCACGGTGCCACGCGTACGCGAGCGCCTGGTACACCAGCAGGCCGACCAGTCCACCGACCGGCCACGCGAGATGGCTCAGGTCGACCAGCTGCAGGGGCAGCAGGTACTGCGTCCACAGCATCGGCAGATAGGACGACAGCAGGAAGTAGAACACCGCCGCCAGCAGGCCCCGCGTGCGCCAGCGCGCGACGCGGGGGAGTACGCGCGCGGGGGCGATCGCCTCCCACAGCATCAGCACGGCATACATGCCGAAGAAGGCGAACGACAGGGGGTGAAGCAGGAGTTCGAGGGGCGATGGCATGACGGCAGCAGCTCTGTTCTACTACGGGGAGGCGGCACGATACGGGCCGCCACGCCCTGGCACCGCAGCCATTTCCGCCGCCAACCTGACATTTCCGTCATGCCGCGCCGCGATCCCCCCACCATCGCCCTGCTCGCCACCCACGGTGCCGCCGCGTCGGTGCTGTACGGCATGTACGACCTGTTCAATTCCGCTGGTCGCGACTGGCCGGCGATGATCGGGGAGCCACCGGGTGCTTCGGTGTTCCGTCCCATCGTGGTGGCCCGCGACACCACGCCCATGCCGGTCATCAACGGCATCGTGGTGACCCCGGAAGTCGCGATGCGCGACCTGCCCGCCCCGGATTTCATCTGCATCCCCGACCTGGCCATCTATCCGGGCGACATCGCCCTGCACGGCTACGAAGAGGAAGCTCACTGGCTGCGGGACTGCCATGCCCGCGGCAGCGTGATCGCCGCCGCCTGCACCGGCGCGATGCTGCTGGCGGAAACCGGCCTGCTCGACGGCAGCGATGCGACCACGCATTGGGCGTACTGCGACGCGATGGCCGAGCGGCACCCCCGCGTGAAGGTCCATCCGCAACGCGTGGTCGTCACCGCCGGCCCGGACCAGCGCCTGGTGATGGGGGGCGGGGGTTCCAGCTGGCAGGACCTGTCGCTGTACCTGATCGCACGCGTGGCCGGCATCGAATGCGCCATGCAGACGGCGCGCGTGTTCCTGATCGACTGGCACCAGACCGGCCAGCAGCCCTTCGCCAACCTGGCGCGTACGCGCACCAATTCGGACACCGCGGTCACCCGGTCGCAGGTGTGGATCGCGCAGCACTACGACACGTCGGCGCCCGTCGCGGGCATGTTGCAGGCCAGCGGCCTGGCCGAGCGCACGTTCGCGCGCCGGTTCCAGCAGGCGACGGGCCTGTCACCGCTCGAATATGTGCACACGCTGCGGCTGGAAGAAGCCAAGCAGCAGCTGGAAACCGGTGACGACGCCGTCGAAGCCATTGCGCAGGCCGTGGGCTACGAGGACGCGGCCTACTTCAGCCGCCTGTTCCGGCGCAAGGTCGGCCTGTCGCCCGCGCAGTACCGCCGGCGCTTCGGCGGCATGCGCCGCATGCTGCAGCAGGCGGGCGCACCCTAGCGCCCGCTGCGCATCCCTCCTCACGCGCGCCGCAACGACCAGAAGCCGATGTCGCGTCGCACGCGATAGCCAAGCTGCTCGTACAACTGCTTGGCCCGCGGATTTTCATGGCTGACATGCAGGAACGGCTGCACACCACGCGCGAGCGTGTCGTTGGTCAGCCATACGGTCAGGCGACGCGCGTAGCCACGGCCATTGAAATCCGGGTGCGTGCAGATCGCGCTCATCTCGCGGGTGGCGTCGCTGCCCAGACGTTCCCCGATCATCGCGGCCAGCCGGCCATGTTCGTAGATGCCGAAGTAACGTCCCATGTCCATCGTGCACGGCCTGAAGTAGTGCGGATACACCAGGGCCGTCAACGCCAGCACGTCGGCCCGCTGGGCTTCGCCCAACGGCATGATCTCCGGCCCGTCCACAGACGCCAGCGGCGCATCGCAGACCATCTGGGCCAGCGGCCGGAACGCCTGCAGCGCCCAGCCCGCCGGCATCGTGGGCGCGACGCCGAGCAGATAGACCGATTCGCCCGGCGCGACCAGGCGTTCGAAGGCATCGCCCACGCGGACCGCAGGGGACGCGACCCCGAGGAACGGCGCGTGGTCGGCGGGATACCGGGCTACCTCGCCCGCACGCAAGGCGATGTCGCGGTGGATCGAATCCAGCGCGGCCCAGAATGGATTGTCGAGTGTGTCGGTCATCGGCGGGCACGAGGTGCGGAACCGTGATTATCCATGCCGGACACGCAAGGTCATGACGCGGCGAACCATGGTGCATCCCACCGCCGCGCTACGTATGCTGCGCGCATGACGACCCCTGCCCTCCGCTTCCTGCTGCGCGTGCTCCCGATTGCGTCTGCGCTCCTTGTGGCGGCCTGCGCCACCGCACCCCCCACCCCTATACGCCCGCCGGCCGACACGCGCAGCGAAATCGTGCGGCGCATGCCGGCCAAGGTCGCCGACCGCGAACGCTGGGCCGCCGACATCGAGACCGCGTTCGCGGCCCAGCGCATCGAGCCCAACAGCGAGAACATCTGCGCGGTGCTGGCGGTGACCGAACAGGAATCCGGCTATGTCGCCAATCCGGCGGTCGCCAACCTGCCGAAGATCGCACGCGGCGAGATCGACCGTCGCGCGTCGGCCCTGCACGTACCGGGGTTCATGGTGGATGCCGCGCTCGCGTTGCGTTCACCCGACGGGCGCAGCTACGCCGAGCGGCTGCGCGCGGTACGCACGGAGCGCGACCTCAGCGACATCTACCAGGACTTGATCGGCAGCGTGCCGCTGGGCAGACGGCTGTTCTCCGACTACAACCCGGTGCAGACCGGCGGGCCGATGCAGGTGGGCATTCCGTTCGCAGAATCGAACGCATCGGACTATCCGTATCCCGTCGAGGGCAGCATCCGCGACGAAGTATTCACCCGTCGCGGCGGCCTGTATTTCGGCATCGCCCACCTGCTGGGATACCAGACGCCGTACACGCGCAAGGTGCATCGCTTCGCCGACTACAACGCCGGCTGGTACGCCAGCCGGAATGCGGCATTCCAGAACGCCGTCGGCATCGCGGCCGGGGTGCCGCTCGCCCTGGACGGCGACCTGCTGAATCCCGGCGCACCGCTGGACACGCCGGGCCAGACCGAACGCGCGGTCCGCAGGTTGGCCGACGCGCTGCGGATGGACGATCGTGCGATCCGCGCCGCACTCCAGCGCGGCAACCGGCTCGACTTCGGCGATACCGATCTGTACGCGCGCGTGTATGCCCTGGCCGAGGCCCGCGCCGGCAAGCCGCTGCCGCGCGCGATGATCCCCGGCATCAAGCTGGAAAGCCCCAAGATCACCCGCGACCTCACCACCGCGTGGTTCGCCACGCGTGTGGACGAGCGCTACCGGCATTGCCTGCAGCGCTGAGCACGCGCGTCAGCCGGCCAGCCCGCCCCACCAGCGCGCGAACGCCTGCCACGGCTGCGTGCCCGGCACCACGTGCATCAGCACGAAGTTGACCACGAACACCAGCGTGACGAAACGGAACACGCCGCGGCCACGCGGGGCGCCACGTTCGCACCACATGAGCAGCCCCAGCACGGCGAAGGTCAGCGCATAGCCGACCCACGACGGATTGATGCGCACGCCTTCGGGCAACAGCGCCAGCACCAGGCGCGCCATCGCCGGATCGATCATCACCAGCGCCGTGGCCACCATGTAGCGCGCGTGCAGCGCGGAATCGCGACGATGGCGGATGGCCAGGCCCCAGAACAACGCCAGCATCACCGACGCCGCCGTGCCCAGGTACAGCAACATCGCCTGCAGGCCGAACATCTCCGGCGGTGCCGCGGCCATGCGCAGCTGCGACAGCCACAGCGCCGTCACCAGCACACCCGGCATCACGCCGTACGAGAACTGCCCCACCTGCCGGTGGAGCGACATGCGCCGCGTCCGCACCAGCCAGGGCTGTACCAGCAGCATCGCCATCCATGCCAGCATGAGGCCGGCATGCAGGTGCGTGACCAGATCGGCCAGGCTCAACCGGCTGAAGTACGTCTTCCAGAATCCCGCCAGCACCAGTGCCGCCAGCGCCAGGATCCACGCCGCGCTGCCGATGCCCCATGGGCCAGCCCGGCGCGGCACCGCGCCCGTTGCAGAAACCATCACACCACCTTTGTCCGGATCGTGGCAGGTTGAACGCCCCGCCCGGCCGGTACCGGCCAGCCGTCTGTCGAATTCCGCCCACCCCACTCGTCGCATCCATGAAGGCGCCATTCCGGCGTCGCATTCCCGGAGGTTTCCCATGCCTTACATCGATGGTTTCGTGGCCGCCGTGCCGACCGCCAACAAACAGAAGTTCATCGACCATGCCAACCATGGTGACCCCGTGTTCATCGAACAGGGCGCCACCCGTGTCATCGAGTGCTGGGGCGACGACGTGCCCGACGGCACCGTCACCGACTTCCGCAAGGCCGTGCAGGCGAAGGAAGACGAAAGCGTGGTGTTTTCATGGATCGAGTGGCCCGACAAGCCCACCCGCGACGCCGGCATGAAGAAGATGATGGAAGACCCGCGCATGTCGCCGGAGAACAATCCGATGCCGTTCGACGGCAAGCGACTGATCTATGGCGGCTTCACCCCGGCACTGGAACTGGGCAGCCCGGATGCACCTTCGTCCTATGTCGACGGATTCATCCTTGCGGCACCCACGGCGAAGAAGGCCGCCTTCACCGACTACGCCAACACCTTCGACAGCATCTTCATGGGCTTCGGCGCCACCCGGATCATCGAAGGCTGGGGCGACGACGTGCCACGCGGCACGCAGACCGATTTCTTCCGTGCAGTGCAGGCGAAGGACGACGAAACCGTGGCGTTCTCGTGGGTGGAGTGGCCGGACAAGGCCACGCGCGATGCCGGCATGCAGAAGATGATGGAAGACCCGCGCATGGACCCGTCCAATCCGGACAATCCGCCGATGCCGTTCGACGGCCAGCGCATGGTCTATGGCGGATTCTCGCCGGTGGTCGAATTGCGCGGCTGACTTGCGCGCGCATCACCGCACGCCGGGGGCCATGCCAAGTCGGCCCCCGGCGCGAGATCGACCAGGAAGAACTCGCCCGATGCGTCGCCATCGGCCTGGGCGAACAGCAGCCGCCTTCCATCCGGCGACAGCAGCGGCCCCACCTGGAAGACATCATCGCGCGCCGGAACGCGGCCGCGTTCGCGCCACGCGTCGCCGTCGTGATCGTAGACATACAGGTGCGAGCGGGTGCCGCGGTTGGCGACCACCACCAGTACCCGGCCATCGCGCGCGAGATCGGCCTCGTATTCATCGGCCGCGGTGTTGACCGGCGCCGGCAGCGGTGCGACATCCCAGCGACCGTCGGCACGCAGCGTGGCGATGTAAAGATCACGTCCGCCGATGCCTCCCGGCCGGTGCGATCCGAACAGCAGGCGGCCATCCGGCAGTGGCCGTGGCAGCAGTTCGGTCTGCGGCGAATTCACCGGCGCTGGCAGCCGCTCGGGTTCACCGAAGCGGCCGTCGGCGTGGCGCGGCACGCGCCAGATGTCCAGATCGTCCTTGTTCGCGCGGTCACTGGCGTAATACAGCCAGGTGCCATCGTGGCTGTAGGCGGGATCGGTTTCCAGCGCGTCGGCTGCGCCGGCGAAGGTCGGCTCGCGTGGCGCACGCCATCGCCCGCCTTCGCACCGCGAAGACAGCAGGCGATAACGGTCGAACGACGGCGGTGCGCGGAAGAAGAACACCTCGCGACCATCCGGGGAGAATACGGGCGACGATTCATACTGGTCACTGCTCAGCGCAGGCGGCGTCCATCGCTGCGGGACAGGGATGGGGAGATTCCCGGGTTCGCCCGCCATGCCGCTGATGGCGAGACCGGAAAGCAGCAACAGACCCGTGGCACGCAACATGTCGGTTCCTCATCGCAGGGCTGGCGCGACGCTACGCGGCACGCTGCGCTGGGCGAAGCGAACATTCCGCAAGCCAGCCTTGAGCCCCGCTCAACATGCGACGCCGTCGATCCGCGCTGGCACGCGTCGCGATTCCTGCGGCCTGAAGTCGACGGCCCCCACTCGATGATGTCCATGCAGACCCGGGCGAACCCGCATGGTGCGAAGGCTTGATCGCGAGTGCACGCATGCGGTGCATCTCGCGTCCCTGGCGGACTTCGACGTTTTCCACGCGCACGTATACGCATGCGCGCGGCGTCGCTGCACAACACTGGCGCAACGCGCACCGTTCGCGTGCATGGGACTGCGTGAAAAGCGTGCGAAGAGTGCAAAAAACGGAACGATGATTACTTTCGTTGTGCACCGCGCCATCGTGTGATCCATGCCTCGTTTCGAGCTGTTTGCTGCCGCCTAAGGTGCAGGCGGTAGCACGGCGATGACAGCAATGTGTAACGCCCACTACCCGGAGTGCGGGCGGTATCCGCGTGGCCGCTGACGGCACTCGCGCAAGAACAACTTCGACACCACACAGCACATTCAAGGGGCGCACCGCATGGGCAACAGAGAGAAGCCGCACGTACGTGTTTCGAGCACGCCATTGGCATCCGCAGTGAAATGGGCCCTCGCCGCCGCCACCCTGGTCGGCAGCAGCACCGCCGTCGCGCAGACGACGGAACCTTCACCCGCACCGGCGGCGACGCCGCCGGCAGAGGAGGCCACCACGCTCGACACCGTCTCGGTGCTGGGCAGTCGCGGCCAGCCGCGCACCGTCTCCTCCTCCGCCGTTCCGATCGACATCATCAGTGCCGAGGAGTTCCGCAACCAGGGCGCCACCGATGCGCTCGACCAGCTGCGCGTGCTGGTGCCTTCATTCAATGTCAGCACCATCCCGATCGATGACGCCGCCAGCCTGATCCGTCCCGCCAACCTGCGTGGCCTGCCGCCGGACAACACGCTGGTGCTGGTCAACGGCAAGCGCTTCCATCGCTCCGCCGTGATCACCTTCCTGGGCCATGGCTTGTCCGATGGCTCGCAAGGCCCCGACCTCTCGGTGTTTCCGTCGCTGGCGCTGGAGCAGGTGGAAGTGCTGCGCGACGGCGCGGCCGCGCAATACGGCTCGGACGCCATCGCGGGCGTCGTGAACTTCGGGTTGAAGAAGATCAGCGAAGGCGGGGCTTTCGAAGCCTTCGCCGGCCAATACTACGAAGGCGATGGCTTCACCACCCAGTACTCCGCGCAGATCGGCCTGCCTCTGACCGAGCGCGGCTACGCCACGCTGACCGCCGAATGGCGCCAGGCCGATGACACCTCGCGCAGCGTGCAGCGCAACGACGCCGCAGCGGCGATCGCGGCCGGCTATCCCGGCGTGCCGGTGCCGGCACAGATCTGGGGCTCGCCGAAGGTGGACGACGACCTCAAGTTCGTCGCCAACCTCGGCATCACCGGCGACAGCGTCGATGTTTACCTGTTCGGGAATTACGCGCAGCGCGAGGTCGATGGCGGCTTCTACTTCCGTGACCCCACCGCGCGCTCCGGCGTGTACTCCAACGACGGGGGCGAGACCCTGCTGATCGGCGACACCACCGGTGCTGGCGGCTGTCCGACCATCGCCCTGCGCGACGCGAACGGCAACCTCATCCCGTACAGCACGGTCAGCACCGCAGTGGCCGCATTGCCGGCCAACTGCTTCACCTTCCTGTCCACGTTGCCCGGGGGCTTCACGCCGCGCTTCGGCGGCAGCCTGGAAGACATGTCCGTGGTCGGCGGCGTCAAGGGCACCTGGGGCAGCGCATGGCACTGGGATGTCAGTGCGACCTACGGCCGCAACGATATCGACTTCGTCATCTACAACACGGTCAACGCGTCGCTCGGCGCAGCGCAGCCCGCGGGCCTGCGCTTCAGTCCCGGCGGCAATACCCAGACCGAGAAGGGCGTGAACTTCGACGTCGGCCGCGACATCGAGACCTCGTTCACCGCCGAAGCCCTGCGCCTGTCCGCAGGTGCGGAATGGCGCGAGGAGAGTTTCGAGGTGAAGGCCGGTGACGATGCCTCCACCGGTATCGGCCCGTTGACCGAACAGGGTTTCGCACTGGGCTCGAACGGCTTCAACGGCTTCAGCCCGCGCACCGCAGGCGAATGGGATCGGCGCAACTGGGCGGTCTACCTGGACCTGGAGGCGCAGTTCACCGAACAGTTGCTGCTGGCCGCCGCCGTGCGCCACGAGGATTTCGACGACTTCGGCAGCACCACCAACGGCAAGCTGACCGCGCGCTTCGACGTGTCCGACACCTTCGCCCTGCGCGGCGCGTACAACACCGGCTTCCGTGCGCCCACCCCGGGCCAGGCCAACATCAGCCAGATCAGTACCGCGTTCAACGGCAGCGTGCTGGAAGACATCGCCACGCTGCCACCGACCAATCCCATCGCCATCCTGAAGGGTGCCCGGGCGCTGACGCCGGAAGAGTCCAAGAACCTCTCGCTGGGCATGGTGTGGAGCAGTGGCGACTGGCTGGTCACCCTGGACGGCTACCGCATCGAGGTGGAAGACCGCATCGCCCTGAGCACCAGCTTCGCGCTGACGCCCGAGGAACGCGATGCGCTGGTGGCCTCCGGCAATCCGGAAGCGGCATCGCTGAGTTCGGTGACCTACTTCGGCAACGCGTTCGACACCACCACCACCGGCGTGGACCTGGTCACCAGCGTGGAAACGGACCACTTCGGCGGCACGACCACCTATTCGCTCGCCGCCAACTGGAACAAGACCGAGGTGGACCGCTACGACCCCAACTTCATCAACGAAGCCCGCGTCTACAAGATCGAGGAATCGCTGCCGAAGACCAAGGGCTATTTCAGCATCAACCACAAGCGCGAGGTCTTCCACGCGAACCTGCGCCTGGGCTACTACGGCTCCTGGTACGAGGATCACCTGGACAGCGGCGCCATCAGCATCGACGACGGCGGCCTGCCTATCTACGAGGACAGCAAGGTGATCGTGGATGCCGAAGTGGGCTGGACGTTCCCCTCCGGCCTGTACGTCAACGTCGGTGCGCAGAACCTGTTCGACGAAACCCCGGACGACAACCCGTGGGGTGCGTCCGCGGCGGGCGCGGCCTATCCCGTGCACTCGCCCTACGGCTTCAACGGCGGTTTCTACTACGCACGCGTGGGCTGGAAGTTCTGACCGCGCGGACCGGTGCCCCGCACGGGGCACCGGTGGCGTGCCGCGCCAGGTGCGGCCGCGTGCCAGCGGTGCGCGCCTTCATTCGGACGGCGTCGCCCGGCAGGGAATGCGGCGGCGCGGTGCCTGTGCCTCGCGTTCGTCCATCTCGCGCACACGCCGGCCAGCCTCGCGGACGAGATCCGGCAGCAGGTGGGTCTCTGGCAGGTGTTTCCAGTATTTCTGCGGCATTTCCTGCCGCATCATCCGCGTGTTGAGGCGTGCGGGATTGAAGATGTTGGCGTAGTAAGTGCGCCACAGCGCATCCTCCGCATCGTCTGCCGGCGCATCGGATCGTTGCGCGCCCTCGCCCGCCCACAGCTGCGCGCCATCCCATTGCACGCTGCGATACGGCGTGAGGATGGCCCAGCGCATGCCGGCGAAGCGGCGCATGAAGAACGGTGCGACGCGATCGACGATGAAATGGTCCGGCTCGAACCAGGCGAGATAGTGGTTGTCCTCGTCGTCGACCTGGCGGAAGCGCACGAACGCCTTCATCTTGTGCGTGTCGCGCCGTACCGCCTGCGCCCAGCGGGTCGCGCGGTGCACGTCGGCATCGGTGGCACGGTCGAGCAACGCGCGCTCGCCATTGCCGATGCGCCACAGCAGGCGGTACAGCAGCGCATGCCGGCCGGCATCGCGGTGGCACAGCACCGCGGCGGCGAACGCCATGAAGTCCGCCGGTACCGACAATCCCGTCCGCTGCACCGGCTGGTCCATCACGGCTGCACCCCCCAGCAGTTCGCCCTGCGCATCGGCCTGCCAGTCCACTGCGTCCGGCGGCAGGGCCGCCTCCCACGCATGCCGTGCCTGCACGCGCCAGGCGTCCAGATCCCACGCAGGCGTCACCGTGGCACGGAACATTCCCGCGACTCAGCCGAAAAGATCGGCCTGGCGCGGTGCGGGCGCCAGTTCGCGTCGCAGGCGCGCCGGATCGTCCAGGCGCTGGCGCGGGTGGTGGTCCAGCAGCACCACGAAGGGCAGCACCTTCTGCAACGGCGCGCGTAACCGTGCCAGGTCCGCGACGCGCAGCCGGCCCTGCCGGCGCGAATCGACGATGCGCTGCACGTTTCGTGCACCCAGGCCGGGCACGCGCAGCAGCATCTCGCGCGGTGCGGCGTTGAGGTCGACAGGGAACCGGTCCGGATGCCGCAATGCCCACGCCAGCTTGGGGTCGACATCCAGGTCCAGCATGCCGCCCTGCGCGCCGGTGTCGCCGACGATCTCCTGCACGTCGAAACCGTAGAACCGCAACAGCCAGTCCGCCTGGTACAGGCGGTGCTCGCGGAGCAGTGGCGGCGCGCGCAGCGGCAGCTGCACGGAGGCATCGGGAATGGGACTGAAAGCGGAGTAATACACGCGACGCATGCGGAACCGGTTGTACAGGGCATCGCTGGCGACCAGGATCGCGCGGTCATCCGCAGCGTCGGCGCCCACGATCATCTGGGTACTCTGCCCGGCGGGCGCGAACTTCGGCGGACGCCTGCGCCTGGGTTGCGCTTCCTGCTTCGTCGGCCTGGCAGCCAGGATGCGCGTGTGCAGTTCGCCCATCGCATCGCGGATGCCCTGCGCCTGCTTCTGCGGCGCCAACTGCTTCAAGCTCTCTTCCGTCGGCAGCTCCACGTTGATGCTGAGCCGGTCCGCGTAGCGGCCGGCGGCGGCAAGCAGTTCCGGAGACGCTTCCGGGATGGTCTTCAGGTGGATGTAACCGGCGAAGCGATGGTCTTCGCGCAGGCTGCGCGCCACTTCCACCAGTTGCTCCATGGTGTAGTCGCCGTTGCGGATGATGCCGCTGGAGAGGAACAGGCCTTCGATGTAGTTGCGCTTGTAGAACTCCAGTGTCAACCGCACCACCTCGGCCGTGGCGAAGCGCGCACGTGGCACGTTGCTGGAGACGCGGTTGACGCAATAGGCGCAGTCGTAGATGCAGAAGTTGGTCAGCAGGATCTTCAGCAACGACACGCAGCGCCCGTCCGGCGTGTACGAATGGCAGATCCCCATGCCCTCGGTGCTGCCGATGCCACCGTTGCCCAGCGAGTGACGCTTGCCTGCACCGCTGGAGGCACACGACGCGTCGTACTTCGCCGCGTCGGCCAGGATCGCGAGCTTGTCCTTCAGTTGCATGGCGTCATGGTATCCGGCGCACGCTCATGCGATGAGACGATGCGGGCCATCGGCGCACGCAATCGCGGCCCCGCCCCCACCCTGCGGACAGCGCCATGCGCTGCCCGCCCTGAATGAGGGCGATGGCCTTGGACATGACGGGCATCCGAGCGCGGGCACATGCGCAGCGACGGTTCCGGTTTCCGGCCCCACCGGGAGACCGGAAACCTCGGAACGCCCGTCAGAAGTCGAAGCGTGCGGCGATGGAGAGCGGCACCGATACCCGCTTGCCGGTATCGTTGATCGAACCCAGGCCCAGGCCGCCGATGGCGCTGTCATCGCCTTCCATGTCGGCGATGTAGCGCACGCCCGCCTGCGCGGTGATGCTGAAGGTCTCGTTGACTGGAATCAGCACGCCGATATCCACGCCGGCGCTGGCCGCCCACTTCTTTTCGGTGAAGGGCGCGTTCTCGATGGTAATGGCCGCATCAGGGATGTCGAACGTGGCGCGGATGTCGTCGGTCTGCGTGGCGCCCAGGCGGCCGGCGATGAACGGGCGCGTGTAGCCCGGTTGCATGAAGTAGTACCGGTATCCGGCTTCGACCGTCAGCGCCTTGTAGTCGCTGAAGGTCCCGTAGACCGGCAGTTCGGTATTGAGCGCCGGCACGAAGGCTCCGCCCACGCGCACGGTGCCCGGATCGGTCTCGGTGCGCCGCAACTGGCCGAAGATCTCCGCCCGATCACTCAGTCCGTACGAGAATTCGAGACCGTACGTCATCGCCTGGTCGTAGATATCTTCATGCGTGCGCGGCTGGATGCGCAACTCCGCACCGATGCCGGCCAGATCCGGATTGAGCGGCCCGAGGTCGGGCACCGGCGCCACCGCGCCATCATGCACATCGCCACTGACGGGCGTATCCGCACCACCAAACAACGACATCGAGAACCTGCCCTGCTCGGGGCCGGACGCGAACGCGGGAGTGGAAACAGCGAGCAACACCAAGCCAGCCAACCTTGTGTTCATGACGGTATCCAGGACGAAGGGTGGGATGCCGTGGCGTGATGCACACGACGCCTCCCTTACGCGTATACGCGCGGGTTGGATTCACTTCTTGATGCGGCGAGGTTTCAATGTGGTTTTCTTCACCCACCCTGCACGCGCGTGAACGGGTGACGCATCACCTGTTCGTCCTGCGCGCAACGACTGCAGGCACTGCCGCGTTTCGTCACCACGGGATGGGATGGATGCAATCCGTCGGCAGAATGACTGTGCGGTGTCCCGCGACACTAATGGACAGCGCGCACCCACGGCGCGAGGACGCGCAACCAGTGCGCACGCCAGGTGAGCACGAACGCGGTGGTGAGCGCGCCCGCCGCGAGGCTCATCACCCACACCAGCACCGCCATGGAAGCGTGGTCGACCACCAGACACAGGGCCAGCGCGACGACCAGGCCGGCGACACCCAGCAGGCGCAACAAGCCCGGCGTATGACGGGAACATCCGCGCACCCATACCTGCTGCGCGTGGGGCTGCATCGACAGGGCCAGCCAGCCCATGCCGGCGAGGCTGGAGAGCAACGCCGCCAGCAAAAGGCATCCCGCCATGGAGTCAGGCATGCGACGCCTCCACACCGGTCACGCGTATCCCGGCGGCAACGGCACGCCGCTTGAGGATGCGCGTCGTGATGCACGCCACCACGGCGGTCACCAGCAATGACAGGTCAACGCCCGCGACAGGCCAATAGCCCGCGCGCAACGTGGCGAGCAGGTGGTCACCGGTCGTCACCCAGTTCAGCACGACGGCGGCCACTGCCAGCACCGCTATCGCCCCGGATTGCTCGCGCCATGCGGGATTGGCCAGCCCACGCGCGACCGGTGCGCTGCGCCAGCCGGCATGCAGCAACGCCAGCACCCAGGTTCCCCAGAAAGCGTAGCGCTCCCAGTCACCGCGTGCCGGCAGCTCCTCGGGCAGCAGACGGTTGGCGACCAGTATCCCGAGTGCGGCCAACACCATGCCCGTCACCGTGGTGACGGCCAGGGCATCGACCACCCTCGCGCCCTGGCTGCCTCGCTGGGCATGCTGGCGCTTGCGCTTCTCGACGAAGAACACGAACCCGGTCGCGATGCACACCGCACCCGCCAGCCCGCCCAGCACGTAGAACCAGCGCAGCAACCAGTGGCGGAAGTGCTGCAGGTGCAGGCCGGTGAGGAATTCGCTGACGCGACCCACCGGGGTGGCGGCAGGATCCTCGCGGATCAGTTCGCCCGTCGATGCCTTGTAGTGGATACCATCGCCCACCAGCGCGATGCGGTCGGTACCCGCGCGGTAGACGCTGACGTAGCCATTGGCATCGCCCACGTGCTGCAGCACCAGGAAGCCGACATCACCCGCCTTGTCCTTCGCCTCCCAGCGGCGTTGCGCATCGGCCACCATCGCGTCGACATTGGCCAGGCCCGCAGGCACGCCCGCGCGCTCATGCGGCAGGCCGGTCTCGCGCGCTTCCACTTCCGCGTGCAGGTCATGCAGTCCGTGCAGCTGCGTGTGGCCGAGGGGGAAGTAGTACGTGGCGGCGAAGATCAGCAGGCCGGTGAACGCGAAGAAGAAATGGAACGGCAGTGCGACGACGCCGGTCAGGTTGTGCAGGTCCAGCACGCTGCGCAGGCGCGCCTTGTCGGGACGGAAGGTGAAGAACTCGCGGAAGATCTTGCGGTGCATCACCACGCCGCTGACCAGCGCGGCCAGCATCACCAGCGCGGAGAAGCCGACGATCCAGATGCCCAGGTTCTTCCAGTCCAGGGTCAGACCGTAATGCATGGGATAGAAGAAGCCGCTGCCGACCTTGAGCCTGTCGTTGGGCAAGGGCGTGCCGTCGCGCGGATCGAGTGTACCGTCGGCCCAGAGGGTTTCCTCCGGATCCTTCGCATTCGGCACTTCGTACCCCGCGAACACCTGCAGCACCGGGTCGCGGTGGGTGGTGTAGGCGCTCCAGCTGACCACGGTATCGAAGCGGGCCGGCATCTCGCCGTTGACACGGGAACGCATCGCGTCCACGGCCGCCGGCAGCGGTTGCATGCGCTCGAAGGCCGGACGCAGCACCTTTTCGTACGAAGGCATCGGTTGCGGCTCGAAACGCGTGGACGGAATCGCCCAGCGATCGATCTCGCGGTCGAACACCGACAGCGCGCCGAAGAAGAACGCGGCCATCAGCACGAAACCCAGCACTAGGCCGAACCAGGTGTGCAGCCATGCCATGGCCTGACGGAAGCTCGGGAACATGTCGGCCTCCTCAGACCAGCAGCGATTGCACGAACGAACCCGTGCCCGCCAGCAATGCACCGCCGCCGGCCAGTACCGACCACACCACCCACACCCGGCGCGTCGCGAACGCCCAGAGGAACGCCACCAGGAACGCCAGCACGCCCAGCAGGCTGGCGAGGAACTCGGCGTCGTGGAAATCCATGCCGGCGGCGAACATCAGGCTCGCGCCGGTGGCGACGATGCCCCAGGCGAAGGCATAGCCGCCGAACACGGCGGCGGTGATGCGCGCCGCCAGGTGCAGGCGCGGCGCGTGGGAGGAAGCGGCGATGGTGCGGGACATGGCGATGGCTCGTGTCTCGGTGCGGGGAAGCGGCGGTTCAGAACCGCCAGTTCAGGCTGAGCGTGTAGTTGCGCGGCGCGCCGTAGTAGCCGCTGTAACGCAACGTGTTGATGTACTTCTCGTCGCCGAGGTTGTTGACGTTGAGCCGCAGCGTGGCGTTGGGCAGGAAGTCCCACGCGGCGAACGCATTGAGCACCGCATAGCTGTCCTGGCGAACGGTGAAGCCGCTGGATTCCACGTTCGAAATGCTGCTCTGCCAGCGCCCGCCAATGCCGAAGGACAGTGCCGTGTAGGTCGGCAAGCGCGCGCTCAGCAACAGGTTGGCCGTCCGGCGCGGCACCCAGCGATAGGTATCGTCTCCGTCCTGCCCGGTCAGCTTCAGCGCGGTATAGCCGAACACCATGTCGACGTTGTCGCTCAGCTTGCCGGTGGCTTCGAATTCGACGCCCTTGGACTCGACGTCCACGCCTTCGTAGTAGAACTGGCCAAGGTCGTTGTAACCGGCACCGGTTGCCAGGCCATCCTGCTCGGCCCGGAACATGGCCAGCGTGGTCAGCAGGCGCTTGTCCAACCAATCGGCTTTCACACCCAATTCGTAGTTCGACCCCTTGGTCGGATCCAGGTAACGCCCGTCAGCGTCCGACTGGCTCTGCGGCTGGTAGATGTCCGAGTAGCTGACGTAGCCCAATACGTTGGGAGTGAAGTCGAAGGTCAGACCCGCGTAAGGACTGGTCTCGCTCTCGGTCTGATCGAATACCACGCCGTAGTTGACGCCTTCGCGGTGGTACTCGGCATAGTTGAATCCGACCACGGCCTTAAGCCTGTCCGTCAGCGACAGTCGGGTCGCGCCGTAGGCGCGCTTGAGCCGCTCATCCAGCGTGCTGTAGACCGACAAATCGCCCCACACCGGCTCGGGGATCACGTCACCCGCCCACGGAAAGCCGGGCATCTCGATGTAACCGCAAAGCTCGGTGCCGCACATGGCGCCCGCGTACTGGCTGCTGACGCTTTCGCTCTTGGACCAGCTCACGCCAAGCATGACTTCCTGATCGCGGCCGAACATGGGGAAGTGACCATTGAGCGTCGCCGAGCCCAGGTCGGCAGTGAATTTGTCGGCTCCGCCCCACGGATAACCATACAGCCCCAGATTGGTGCCCGGCTCCAGGCCAGTGGCCGCGAAATCAGTGGCGTAGAACAGCTTGTCGTCGTTGCGGATATCGCGATGGTTGTAGGACAGCTTCAGCTGCCAGTCTGCGCCCAGCTGGTGGGTGTACTCGATGAAACCGGTCTTGGTGGTCGTGTCCCAGTACGTCCAGTCCTGGGTGGTCGAGGCTCCGCGATCCCATTCGGCCTGCGTGCCGTCGCTGTACATGAAGCCGAGCGCGCCCCACATGTTGCCGTTGGTCTTTCCTTCCTGCCAGGAATACCCCAGCGTCAACGTGCCGTTCTCGCCGATCTGGCCGTCCACTACGCCATAGAGGAAGTCGCGCGTGTCGTCCTTGCCGCGCAGCCAGGAATCGCCTTCTTCGTGCGCGGCCACCACCCGTCCGGCCCAGGTGCCGTTCTCGGTGAACGGCGTGGAGTAATCGACCTCCGCCCGCGTCGTGCCCCAGGAGCCATAGCTGGTGCCGACACTACCCTGCGGCTCGTTGGTGGGGCGCTTGCGCACGTAGTTGATCGTGCCGGCGGCATTGCCCACGCCGGTCAGCAGGCCGTTGGCGCCACGGATGACCTCCAGCTTCTCGTAGCCGAAGGTGTCCTGCGCGCCAGTGACGATGCCCCAGCTGTTGGGCAGACCGACACCATCGATCTGGGTGTTGGCGATGTCGAAGCCGCGCGCGGTGAAGTTGGTACGGTTCGTTTCCCACTCCTCCACCTGGATGCCGGTCGCCATGCGCAACGCTTCGTTGAGGCTGTCGGTGCCGAACTGCGCCATCTGCTCGCTGCTCACCACGCTGATCGACTGCGGCGTCTCTTTGATCGCCAGATCGAGGTTGGTGGCGCCGTTGCTGACGCGGCTGGCGCGCTGACCGACGACCATCACCGCATCGAGGTCGGTCGCTGTCGCGGAGGCATCTGCGGCCGCCTGGACAGCAGGCACCGCGTCCTGCGGCGCGGCGATCGCCGTGCCCGCCGTACAGGCCAGCGCGATGCAGATGGCGGTACGCAGTCGCGCCGCCATGGAGGGGGTGGCAAGGGAACGGCGGGCACGGGAAGACAGCAGGATGGGGGACGTGGAGGGCATGGGGGTATCGGGGAGGGGAAAGGAAGCGGCGCGGCCGTGACGGGCAACGACATCCCCGCCCGCGACATCGCGCGATGCGGACATTAAATGCGAATGGTTCTTATTTTGCAAGACTGAGGTGTACCGGTTACCGTGCAACATGCACGCAATACCGGCCCGCGAGCACTTGGGCCCGGAACGCATGCCTGCAGGATGTGCCGCGCTTGTGGCGGGCACGCGCATACCCGGCGCGCAAGGTGCCGGGCAGGCCAGAGGGCCTCGATCAGAGCTTGAACAGCGGCTGCAGGCGTTGCGCCAGCCAGCCCGGGAAGCGCAGCGGCGCATCCAGCGCGGAAACGCAGATGCAGGCGACGCCGGGCACGGTCACCGGCTGGTGCTCGACATCGCTGTCCAGGTCGGCCACGTCACCGGGGGCGAAGTGGCCCAGCGCATCGTGGTAGGCGCCGCGCAGGATCTGGGTGAGTTCCGTGCCGCCATGGCTGTGCACGGGCATGCTGCGGCCGGGGCCGATCTTCAGCATCAGCAGCGTGCCTGTCGGCGTACCCGCCGCCCGGATGCAATGCACGCCGGGCGCCATCCAGCGCCACTTCAAGGCACGGTAGGACGTGCCGAAATAGGGATGCAGCGGTGCCGGCAGGCGATCGTCCGCCTCGTACGGCGCGGCGCGCGGCGGCGGCGCCACCGCGACAGGCTCGTCATCGAGGCGACGCAGCATCGCCTCGCGCAGGACGGCCCGGTGTCCTTCGTCCGGGGCGCCCGGCCCGGGCTGCTGGTGTTCGATCAGCTGCCCGCCGATGCACTCGGCCTCCTCCACGCGCGCGCGGCAATGCGCACAGGTTTCCAGATGCGTGGCGGCGACGATCGCCATCTCGACGGTCAGCGCCCCCGCCGCGTAGCTGAGCAGGGTGGAGGGATCGAGATGATGGTGCGGATTCACGACTGACCTCGTACTTGGCCCTGCAGGCGCAGGAACGCGCGTCGCAGGTGCGACTTCACCGTGCCCAGCGGCATGTCCAGCTCGTCGGCGATTTCCTGGTGGCTCTTGGCTTCGAAATACGACATCCGCATCAACCTCGCCTGCACCGCCGGCAGTTCCTCGATGCGGCGTTGCAGGTGGACGTGCTCGGCGTAGTCCTCCGCCGACGTGAAGGGCCGGGCCAACTCCTCGTCCGTGCACTGGCACGCATCCTCCAGCACCTGCACCCAGCCGGGTTCGCGTCGCACGCGGTCGATGTGCAGGTTGCGGCCGATCCGGAACAGCCAGGTGGACACCGCGCCCTGTTGCGGATCGTACATGGCCGCCCGCTGCCACAGACGCAGCAGCGCCTCCTGCGAGAGCTCTTCCGCCACCGCCTCGGGACTGCCCAGCCCGCGCAGGTACAGGCACAGGCGTGGCATGAAGTGATCGTAGATCCGCATGAAGCTGCCCCGATCGCGCAAGCGCGCGACCGCGATCATCTCGCGGGTCCAGTCATGCGTATCCCGGGTGGAGGGCGTGGGCGTGGACACCGGCCGTGCCGCCCCGCGGGGCGGCGTAATCCTTGTGAAGTCGGACGGCATGGTATGCCAGGCCCCGTTGCTGGTCGTGATGGGCGTATGTACGGGCGGGACCGCCGTTTGGATGCGGCGTCATCCAGTGCCCGGGTGCATCCACCCTGCCCCGCACAGCGTAGGACGAACCGGTCCACCCCCGGGAATCCCGACGCATGTCCGTACGCAGCCACCTGCTCGCGTTGTCGATGGGCGCCATCGGCGCCTGTGTGGCCGATCCCGCCTGTGCGGACACCGATATCCATCAGCAGGAAGCCCGGGCCCATCCCCGCAAGGGCGAAACGCTGCTCTACCGCGAATCGCACTGGCGTTACCGGCAGGAGGGAACGGCGCGCCGGCTGGTGCTGTATCGGTGTCCCGATGGCCGTGCGTTCGCGCGCAAGACCGTGGTCGAACGCGCCATGGCCCAGGCACCGGACTTCGATTTCCAGGATGCCCGCGATGGCTATCGCGAAGGCGTGCGCAGCGGGCCGCAGGGGCGCGTGGTCTACGTCCGGTCGGGTGCGCGCGCTCCTCTGAAGGAACGTGCGCTGGCCGTACCCGCCGATGGCGTGATCGATGCGGGCTTCGATGCCAGCGTGCGCCTGCACTGGGCGACCCTCCACGCCGGTGACGACGTGACCCAACCCTTCCTGCTGCCCAGCCGGATGTCCTTCGTGCCGGTACGCCTGCAGCCCGGGCCCTCCGTGCGATGGCAAGGCATTCCCGCGCAGCGCATGACGATGCGACTGGACCGCTGGTATGGCTTCGTCGCGCCTTCGATGGAACTGACCTACGCGGACGCGGACCGGCGTCTGCTGGAGTTCGCCGGCATCGCCACCATCCGCGACGGCGCCGGGCGGCACCAGGACGTCCGCATCGTGTTTCCCGAACCCGCCAAGCCCGCCGATGCCGGTGCCCTGCAGCGCGCACTCGCCACGCCGCTCGTGCAGCGGTGCACGCCCTGAGTGTCGTGCCGCGTGCATCCAATCATCGTCTGCACACGTATGTGCCATGAATGCAGCGGAGACAGAGCGATGCCGGCCAGCGTTTCATCCCCCTCCACGCTGGCGGCACGCGGTCTGGCGGCTGTACGTCGCTGGTTCGACACGCAGAGGGTGGATGACGAAGACGCAGGCCGCGCCCGGGAGATCGACTGGCTGCGTGCCGCCCCCTTCATCGGCATGCACCTCGCGTGCGTGGCCGTGCTGTGGGTCGGTGTATCGCCTGTCGCGGTGATCGCGGCAGTGGCGCTCTACGCCGTGCGCATGTTCGCGATCACCGCCTTCTACCATCGCTACTTCTCGCACCGCACGTTCCGCACTTCGCGCGTGCTGCAGTTCGTGTTCGCGCTGATCGGTGCCGCCAGCGTGCAGCGCGGGCCGTTGTGGTGGGCCGCGCACCACCGCAACCACCATCGCCATGCCGACACCCCCGCGGACCCGCATTCGCCCGCGGTGCACGGCTTCTGGTGGAGCCACGCGGGCTGGTTCCTGACCCGCGGCGGCTTCCGCACGGACTGGGCGCGCATCCCCGACCTTGCACGCTATCCGGAGTTGCGCTGGCTGGATCGCTACGACACCGTCGTGCCGGTACTGCTGGCCGCCAGCCTGTATGCGGCCGGGGAACTGCTGGAGTACGTGGTGCCGCAGTGGGGCACGAACGGCCCGCAGCTGCTCGTGTGGGGCTTCTTCGTGTCCACCGTGGTGCTGTTCCATGCCACGGTCACCATCAATTCGCTGGCGCACCGCTTCGGCCGCCGCCGTTTCGACACGCACGACGACAGCCGCAACAACGTCTGGCTCGCGCTGCTGACGTTCGGCGAGGGCTGGCACAACAACCACCACTTCTTTCCCGGCACCGCGCGCCAGGGCTTCCGCTGGTGGGAAATCGACCTGACCTGGTACGGACTGCGGCTGCTCGCCATGCTCGGCCTGGTGCGGGAACTCAAGCCGGTGCCCGCCTGGGTGCTGGCGAAGGCGAGGCACTGAGCATGCGCATCGCGATCGTGGGTTCCGGCATCGCCGGACTGGCCTCGGCATGGTGGCTGTCGCGCCGGCACGACGTGGTCCTGTTCGAAGCCAACGACTACCTGGGGGGCCACACGCACACGCACGATGTCGAACAGGCGGGACGGCGCTACGCCATCGACAGCGGCTTCATCGTCTTCAACCCCGACCATTATCCCCTGCTGTGCGGTCTTTTCGACCAGCTTGGCGTGGCCTCGCAACCGACCACGATGAGTTTTTCCGTGCACAGCGCGCGCAGTGGTGTGGAATACAACGCGACCGCGTTCGACACGCTGTTCTGCCAGCGCCGCAACCTGCTGTCGCCGCGCTTCTGGGGCATGCTCCGCGACCTGGCGCGTTTCTACCGCGAGGCGCCCGCATTGCTGGCCGGAGGACAGCCGGGCCCCACGCTCGGCGACTACCTGCAGGCCGGCGGCTACGGCGATGCCTTCCGCGATGAACACCTGGTGCCGATGGCATCGGCCCTGTGGTCGTCGCCGCCGCAGGGCATCCTGGCGTTCCCGGCACGGTACCTGGTGCAGTTCATGGCCAACCACCACATGCTGACGCTGGGAGCGCGATCGCCCTGGCGCGTGGTGACGGGCGGTTCAAGCACCTATGTACAGGCATTGCGTCGTCGCTGGCGCGTTCAGGAGAGACGGTCCACGCCCGTGCGGGCGATCCGCCGCGACGACGAAGGCGTGGAGCTCGACACCCGCCACGGCCGCGAGCGCTTCGACCATGTCGTCCTGGCCTGCCACAGCGACCAGGCACTTGCGCTGCTCCACGACGCGGATGCCAGCGAGCACGCGATCCTCGGCGCCATCCGCTACCAGTCCAACGACACCGTGCTGCACACCGACGCCAGCGTGCTGCCGCGCGAACGCAAAGCCTGGGCGGCATGGAATGCGCATGTGCCACGCGACCCTTCGGCGCCGTGCACGGTGAGCTACTGCATGAACCTGCTGCAGGGCGTCGCGTCGCCGGATCCCTTCGTGGTCACCCTCAACCGCAGCGAGGCGATCGATCCCGCGCGCATCCTCAAGCGCATGCACTACCGCCATCCGGTCTACGACCACGGCATGGTCGCGGCGCAGCAACGCAAGACCGAGATCCAGGGCCGCCGCCGCACGTGGTTCGCCGGCGCCTACTGGGGCTGGGGCTTCCACGAGGACGGCATCCGCAGCGCGCGCGACGTGGTGGATGCCATCGAGGCGCTGACCGCCGGAACGGTTGTCCGGCGCGACGCCGAAGCGGTGAACGCGTGACCGCTCCGCTGGCAAGCGCCGTATACGAGGGCTGGGTGCGGCATCGCCGGCACTCGCCGCGCGCGCACGCCTTCCGCTATCGCATGGCGCAGCTCTACCTGGACCTGGACGAAGTCGATACCGTGTTCGACCGCCGCTGGCTGTGGTCGGCGGATCGCCGCAACCTCGCGGAGTTCCGCCGGTGCGACTACCTGGCGCCGCACGACCGGCCGCTGGTCGAGGCCGTGCGCGACCGCGTCGAACGCGCGCTCGGCCATCGCCCGCAAGGCCCGGTTCGTCTGCTGACGCACCTGCGCTACGCCGGCTACGTCTTCAATCCGGTCAGCTTCTACTACTGCTTCCAGCCGGACGGCACCACGCTGGACGCCGTGCTGGCCGAAATCACCAACACGCCCTGGCACGAACGGCACAGCTACGTATTGCCCATACACGACGGCGTGCCGTACGGCGACGGCTGGGAATGGGGCTTCGACAAGGCCTTCCACGTGTCGCCGTTCCTGCCGATGGACTGCACCTACCGCTGGCGCTTCACGCCGCCCGAAGACGCCCTGCGCGTCCACATGCAGGTCGACCGCGAAGGACGGCGCGCCTTTGACGCCACCCTGACCCTGCTGCGCCGACCCTTGGATGGCGCCTCGCTCGCTCGCGTGCTGTGGCGCTACCCGCTGATGACCACGCAGGTCGTGGCCGGCATCCACTGGCAGGCACTGCGCCTGTGGCTGAAGCGCACGCCGGTGCACGACCATCCTTCACTCGCACGCGAGACCCCATGAACGAGATCGCCGACGTTTCCGCTGTTCCCTCCTACGGCGCGCTCGATCGCCTGCTGCGCTCGCAGCTGCTCGCCCGCCTGGACGCGCTGGACCATGGCGTGCTGGTGGTCCGCGACGCGCTGGGCGAACACCGCTTCGGCCACGCCAGCGAGGGAAGGTTGTCGACCGTGCACCTGTGGATCGACGATCCCGCGTTCTATCGCGCGCTCGCCGCGCAGGGCAGCGTGGGCGCCGGCGAGGCCTACATCGCCGGTCACTGGCGCTGCGACGACCTGGTCGGGCTGGTCCGGCTGCTGGTGCGCAACCGCACACTGCTCGATGGCATGGAGGGCGGCATGGCCCGCATCGGTGGCTGGGCGCTGCGCCGCTGGCACGCACTCCGCCGCAACACGCGCGAGGGCAGCCGCCGCAACATCGCCGCGCACTACGACCTCGGCAACGATTTCTTCGCCCTGTTCCTGTCGTCGGACCTGATGTACTCCTCGGCGATGTTCGCCTCCCCGGACGACGACCTGGAGACAGCCTCCTGCCGCAAGCTCGATGCGGTGTGCCGCAAGCTGGCGCTCGCGCCGGGGGATCGCGTGGTCGAGATCGGCACCGGCTGGGGCGGCTTCGCGCTGCATGCGGCGCGCCACTACGGCGCGCACGTGACCACCACCACGATCTCGCGCGAACAGCATGCACTGGCCAGCCAACGCGTGGTCGACGCCGGCCTGCAGGACCGGGTGACGCTGTTGCTGCAGGACTACCGCGACCTGCAGGGCGCTTACGACAAGCTGGTGTCGATCGAGATGATCGAAGCGATCGGCGCGCAGTACCTCGGCACCTTCTTCGGCAAGCTGGGCAGCCTGCTGCGCCCGGGCGGGCAGGCCTTGCTGCAGGCCATCACCATCGAGGACCACCGCTACCTGCAGGCGCGCGACTCGGTGGACTACATCAAGCGCTTCGTCTTTCCCGGCAGCTTCATCCCCTCGCTCAATGCCATGTATCACGCGAAAACCCGCGCCAGCGACCTGCAGGTCGTCCACCAGGAGGACTTCGGCCTGTCGTATGCGTACACGTTGCGCGCATGGCGGCGGCGTTTCATGACGCGCCTGGCGGATGTACGCGCGCAGGGCTTCGACGAGCGCTTCATCCGCCTGTGGGAGTTCTACCTGGCGTATTGCGAAGGCGGCTTCCTGGAGCGTTCCATCGGCGTGTCGCATCTGCTGATGGCGCGCCCGGCGCACGCCACGGAGGCGGCATGAATCTGCTGCCCACACTCGGGCTGGTCGCCCTGCCGGCCGCAGTCGTGATGATGTACGGCTGGTACTGGCAGCGGCGTCGCGACAACGCCGGGATCGTCGACGTGGTGTGGTCGGCATGCGTGGGTGGCAGCGCCGTACTGCTTGCAGTCCTCGGTGATGGCGCGTGGCAGGCACGCGTGACGCTGGCCGTGCTCGGTGGCCTGTGGGGCGCGCGGCTCGCGCTGCACCTGTGGCGACGCGTGCGCCACGAACCGGAAGACGGCCGCTACCGCCATCTGCGCGACCACTGGCAAGGGCACCAGGGCAAGTTCCTGCTGTTCTTCATGGCGCAGGCGTTGCTGGTGGTGCTGTTCGCGCTTCCGTTCGCTGCCGCGGCGCGCAGCCCCGTGGACTCGGCGTGGCCGTGGATCGTGCTGGCGGTGGCCATATGGATGGGCAGCGTCGCCGGCGAGGCCATCGCCGACCGCCAGCTCGCGCGCTTCCGCGCAGATCCCGCCAACCGCGGGCGCACCTGCCGCGAGGGCCTGTGGCATTACTCGCGACACCCCAACTACTTCTTCGAATGGCTGCACTGGTTCGCGTACGTCGCGCTGGCAGCCGGTTCGCCGTGGTTCTGGCTGGCATGGACGGGCCCGGTGGTGATGTACGTGTTCCTGCGCTGGATCAGCGGCATCCCCTACACCGAAGCGCAGGCGCTGCGCACGCGCGGCGAGGACTACCGCGACTACCAGCGACGCACGCCGATGCTGTTCCCCTGGTTCCCGACACCCCGCGACGAGGAAACGACGCGATGAACACCATGACCGACGAGCTTCCCGTTGACCGCCCCGCCACCGGCCTGCTCGGCCTGGCCGAACGCGGCCTGCTGCCCGACGCGCTCGTTCGCGCCGGCATCCGCCGCCTGTGCGCGCAGCGCCTGCGCGACGAAGGCGAAGGTGGCCAGACGGCGCAGTCCGCACGCCTGGCGCAACGCCTGCGCGACCTCCAGCGCGGCGCACTCGCCCTGCATACCGACGCTGCGAACCGCCAGCACTACGAACTTCCACCCGCCTTCTTCCAGCACTGCCTTGGACACCGGCTGAAATACAGCAGCTGCTTCTATGCCACCGGCACCGAGACGCTGGACCAGGCCGAAGACGCCATGCTGGCCCTGTACGGCGAGCGCGCGGACCTGGCCGACGGACAGGACATTCTGGAACTCGGCTGCGGTTGGGGTTCGCTGACCCTGTGGATGGCGGAGCGTTACCCGAACGCGCGCATCACCGCTGTCTCCAACTCCCATTCGCAGCGCGAGTTCATCGAGGCACGCTGCGCCGAACGCGGGTTGCGCAACGTCCGCGTCCTTACCCGCGACGTCAACCAGCTGCATCTGGAACCGCAGGGCTTCGACCGCTGCGTGTCGGTAGAGATGTTCGAACACGTCAGCAACCATGCCGCGCTGCTGCATCGCATCCATGACGCGTTGCGGCCGGGCGGCAGGCTGTTCGTGCACATCTTCGTGCACCGCCACCTGATGTATCCGTTCGAGACGCAGGGCGAGGACAACTGGATGGGCCGGCACTTCTTCACCGGCGGCATGATGCCGTCGGCCGACCTGCTGCTGTTCTTCCAGGATCATCTGCATCTGCAGGAACGCTGGCTGCTCGACGGCAGCCACTACCAGCGTACCGCCAACCACTGGCTGGCGCGGCACGATGCACATCGCGCGGAGGTGATGGACGTACTGCGCCAGGCCTATGGCGATGCCGCGCCGCTATGGAACCAGCGCTGGCGCATGTTCTGGATGGCCTGCGCCGAACTGTTCGGCTATCGCGACGGGCAGGAATGGCTGGTCGCGCACTATCGCTTCCAGCGACCCGCCAGGGAGCACTGACATGCGTACCCTGCCCTTCGTGCTGCTCGCGCTGATGGTCGCCACCACCACCGCGGCCTGCCGCTCCGGCAACGTCAAGCCGTCCATCCCCACGGCCGCACCGGTCGACGTGGACCGCTTCATGGGCGACTGGTACGTCATCGCGCACATCCCGTCGTTTCCCGAACGCGAGGCCTATGCCGCCGTGGAGTCGTACGCGAAACAGCCGGACGGCCGCATCCAGACCACGTTCCGCTTCCGCAAGGGCGCGCTGGACGGACCGGAGAAGACGATGCACCCCATCGGCACCGTGAAGCCCGACGGTGGCGGTGCAGTGTGGGACATGCAGTTCGTCTGGCCGATCCAGGCCGAGTACGTGATCGCGTACGTGGACGCCGACTACCAGCAGACGATCGTGGGGCGCAGCAAGCGCGACTACGTGTGGCTGATGGCGCGTACGGCGCGGATTCCGGAGACGGACTACCAGGCGCGCGTCCGCCAGATCGAAGCGCTGGGCTACGACGTGTCCAAGCTGCGGCGCGTACCGCACTGAGCAGCCGGCGGCTCCGCTGCAACGATTCGCGAACGGATCGCACGCTAGCATGGAGGCCCCGCCGCAACGGAACACCGCATGTCGTTCTCGGATCCAGACGCCGTCGCCCGCTACGCCCAGGGTCCCATCCGGCAGGTGCCCGGCTTCCAGGGAATGCAACAGATGGCGCGGCTCCTGCTTGCCGAACGCGTGCCCGACGATGGCCACGTACTGGTGCTGGGTGCCGGGGGCGGACTGGAGCTGAAAGCGTTCGCCGACGCGCAGCCCGGCTGGCGTTTCACCGGCGTCGATCCGTCGGCCGAGATGTTGAAGCTGGCCACCACCACCCTCGGACCGCTGGCGTCGCGCGCGGCGCTGGTCGAAGGCTACATCGACGATGCGCCGCCGGGCCCGTTCGATGGCGCGACCTGCCTGCTGACCCTGCACTTCCTGCCAGCGGAACAGCGCCTGCATACGCTGGCCGGAGTGCGTCGACGGCTCGCCCCCGGCGCACCGTTCATCGTCGCCCACCACAGCGTGGACGACGCCACGGACAAACGCGAGCGCTGGCTTTCCCGTTACGCCGCTTTTGCCGTCGCATCCGGCGTGCCTGCCACGAGCATGGTCAGCGCTGCCGCCGCGATCAACGCGCGCCTGCCGCTGCTGTCGCCCGGGCAGGACGAAGCGCTGCTGGGCGAGGCGGGGTTTGTCGATATCGAGCTGTTCTATGCCGGGTTCACGTTCCGCGGCTGGGTCATGCGCAACCCTGGCTAGACATGCCACGCGCGACCCAGGCAGGGATGGCACATGGCCGGCAGGGCTCGCGTTTCCGGAACGTATCCCGGGTTCGCGGCGCTCGCCCGGGATTCACTTGCAGCAACAACAGGCGATCAGGTCGGCGCGAAACCGCGCGTGGCCTTCTTCTCGCTCTTCTCGGCGCGCTTTTCCTTCATCGTCTTCGCCGGCTTTTTCTTCTGCTCTTTCTTCTTGTCCAGGCCCTTGGCCATCACGTGTACTCCCATGGTCGTTGCGACCGCCGGGAGCATGACACATCCGGGGCGCCAGGGAGGTGAGGCTGCATGGGGTCAGCCGACGCAAGGCATAGCGCTCGCGCGGGAACCCTCCTGCCCGCTTACAGCGCCATGCCGGGATGCCAGCCGCTCCGGGCCAGAAAGGCGCGGGCGTCGTCCATCTCCAGGATCTCGCGCAGCGCCTGGCGCTTGTCCGGCGCGTTGCGGTAATAGGCCTTGGCGATCCGGTAACCGACCCAGTAGCCGAGATCGCCCGGCTGCTCCGGGGTGGTGTTGTAGACCCAGTCCTTGAGCTCGGTCTTGTCGATGTCGGCGGCGAAGCGGGTCTCGATTTCCTGCTCGCGACCCGCCGCCATCGCCGCGGTGCGGCCGTAGGCGATCTCGCCCGCCACCAGTTCGCCGACGAATTCGGCGATGCCCTCGAGCAGCGAGACTTCCAGTACCGTCGGCGCGGGCTTGTCGCTCAGTTTGTGCGCGTTGACCTGCTGCACATGGACGTATTCGTGCGCGAGCACGTAGACGATCCTGTCCTCGGGGTCGGCATTGAGCCAGTCCGCGTCGCACAGCGCCTCCAGGCCCACCTGGATGCCGGTATCGGGGGCGCCGATGGCGATCGGCTTGCCGCGACCGATGGCGATGGTCACCGGCGGGAAGCGCGCCTCGCCATACAGCCCGCCGAGGTCGCGCAGGGCCTTCTCGAGCCGCGCGCGCGCCTGCGGCAGCACGGCCAGGCAGCGGCGCGCATCGGCATAGAGCGCGGGATCGCGTGCCACGGCATCCGCGATGCGTTGCCCCGTGGTGTTGCGCAGACGGGCGAACAGGCGCAGTCCTTCCGAACCCTGCTCTAGGTAATCGCGCTGCAGTTGCGCAGCCGTCGGCTTTCCGCCCGCCGCATCGTAGACGCGGTAGAACAGCGCCACGTCATCGGTCTGCACGACGGCGCCTTCCGTGGCGGCAGTCGGTGCATCCATTTCCGCCGCAGCGGAAAGGCCTGCCTGCGTGCCCAGCACTGCGAGCAACAGCATGGCAGCGGCCCGCACACGCGTGGAGGCGAATCCTGGCAATCGACTGCGCTGGATCATCCTGATGAAGTCCCACTGGGGTGCCACACGCATCGGTTCCGGTCCCGTTTCGATTTCGTGTGCCGATTCTGACCGCTGGGCCCGCCTCCGGCCAACGGGTCACCGCGCTGCGATGGCGAAATCCCTAGACGGACAACAACGCAGAGAAGAAGCCCGCTCCCATCCACACGGCGAACGCTGCCATGGCCGCGATGAGCCTGAGTTCGTCGGAGCGGACGACCGCGCCCCCTGCGAGCAGCAGGACGACGACCACGGTGCACGCGCTGTAGGCGACGAGCATGTGCCCACCCCAGACCAGAAGAGCCGGTGGCCCGAGTAGCCCCGCGTGCCAGATGGTCTTGACGGGAAGCCAATCGGGTCGGAAGAAGGCCACAAGACTGAGGCCGCCATACACCGCCAGCAGCACAACGACTGCGACTCGGGCAGCAAGGTGATGGCGTTGTGCTCCTGACGTGAGCAAGCATTCACTCCTTTGGACACTGGCGCAGTCTAGCGTCGGCTCACAGGGCGCTGGATGCGCGTCCGCCTCGCGTGCAGCCCAGCCTCACCGCACGGCCAGTGCCACCGCATCCGCACCCGCCGGGAAATGCAGTTGCCCGGTGATGTCGTTCACGGCGCGCCACACGCCTTCGGCGACGTCGGACTCGGCCGTCACCGCAGTGATGCTCCCCAGTCCGGAAAATACGCTGTGGGCGAAGGGCTCGTATGCCTCGGGGATCAGGCCCTGCATGCGCTGCTGGCCATTGGCGGTGAACCGGGTCGACGGACCATAGCCGGGTTCCACCAGCTTGACCCGCACATCGAAGGCCTTGAGCTCGTGCTCCAGCGATGCGGTGAAACCTTCGACTGCGGTCTTGCTGGCGGTATACGCCGCCACCAGCGGGAACGGCGCCAGCGTCGCGCTGGAGGTGACGTTCACGATGACACCTGCCCTGCGCTGACGGAACTGCGGGATGACGGCCTGGCACATGGCCATCAGTCCGAACGTATTGGTTTCGAATACCTCGCGCACGGTGTCCATGGGCGTGGCCTCGAACGCACCGAACAGACCGATGCCGGCATTGTTGACCAGCGCGTCGATGGGACCCGCGGCCTCCACGGCGCTGGCGATGCTGTCCTGCCGGGTGACATCCAGCGCGAGCACGCGCAGATGGGGTGATGCGGGGAGCAGGTCTTCGCGCGGATGCCGCTGGGTGGCGATGACGCTCCAGCCCTGCGCGAGGAAGTGGCGCGCGGTTTCCAGGCCGTAACCGGACGAGCAGCCGGTGATCAGGATGGTCTTCATTTCGTTCTCCGAGGGTGAGTTGACTCGGCGGGAACGATAGGCCAGCCTTTCCGGATGATCGATAGCGCATCGTCCTGTTTGTTTTAGCCGGAGTCCGGAATGGGGGATCCACTTTCCGACGTCGTCCAGCTGCTGCATCCGCAGGCGGTCTTTGCCAACGTGATCAGCGGCAAGGGCAACTGGGCCGTGCGGTATGCCGACTACGGCCAGCCCGGCTTCTGCATCGTGCTGGAAGGCAGCGCGCGGCTGGCCGTGGATGGGCACGCCCCCATCACCATCAGTGCGGGCGACTTCGTGCTGTTGCCGACCACGCCCGCCTTCACGCTTTCCGGCTTCGTGCCGGCGCCACCGGTCTTCATCGACCCCGACGTCGTACCGGGCGGGCAAGGAGAACTGCGTCATGGCGATCCCGACGGACCGCCGGACATGCGCTCGCTGGGCGGCGCGTTCCTGTTCGACACCCGGGACGCCGCGCTGCTGGTCTCGCTGCTGCCCACGGTCGTCCATGTGCAGGGGTCGCAGCGGCTCATGCAACTGGTGCAGATGGTCGGCGAAGAGTACGCGCAGCAGCAGCCGGGCAATGCATACATGCTGTCCCGGCTGGTGGAGATGCTGCTGGTGGAAGCCATGCGCTCGACCACTGCAGGCAACGCGCCGCCCGGCCTGTTGCGCGGACTGGGCGATGAGCGGCTGGCGATGGCGCTCAAGCAGATCCATGCGCGCATCGCGCATGGGTGGACCGTGGGCGAGCTGGCGAAGGCCGCCGCGCTCTCACGCTCGACGTTCTTCGAACGTTTCACCCGCGCCGTCGGCGTGCCACCGATGGAATACGTGCTGGCGTGGCGCATGGAAGTCGCGAAGGAATTGCTCAGGCGCGACGGCCTCAGCGTGACCGAAGTGGCCGAGCGCGTCGGCTACGGCTCGACCAGCACGTTCAGCGTGGCCTTCAGCCGGCACGTGGGCGAACCGCCCAGCCGGTATGCAGGCGGGCCGTGAAGCGTCTAGGCACAGGGAAATGCATCTGCTTCGGACCGGCGTACGAACCGCGTCGCCGCGACACCCCTACCGACCTGTGCGTCGCGCTTCCCAGAATGCGGCATCGTCGCCCGCTTCCTGTTGCAGCCATTCGCAGAATGCGTTGACGGCGGCGCGTGGGCGCGCATCGTCCCGTCGCAGCAGCCAGAAGGCGTATGCGTTGGGCAGGCTGCGCTCGAAGGGCAGGAGCAGGCGGCCGTGGAGCACGTCTTCCTTCACCAGGGGCGCGATGCCCAGCGCGATGCCGTGGCCGGCGATGGCCGCTTCCTGCGCCAGGTAGATGCTGGCGAAGACCGGGCCGCGACCTGCATCGACACCCTCGACAGCGGCGGCTTCCAGCCAGTCGGTCCACTGGGGCACGCCGGGCCGGCCCAGCGCGCTTTCGTCGTGCAGCAGCGTCTGCTGTCGCAGATCGTCCAACCGCGACAGCGCCAACGATGGCGCACAGACGGGAAATGCCGGCGCTTCCATCAGCCGTTCCGCATGCAGGCCCGCATACCCACCGGGTCCGTAGCGGATGGCGACATCGACACCGCGCGCGAAGTCGGCCGGCTCGTTGCCGGTTTCGATACGCACGCGGATATCGGGGAACGCGTGATGGAAGCGGTGCAGCCGCGGCGCCAGCCACTTGGCGGCGAATGATTCCAGCGTGCTTATGCGCAGATCCGCCGATGCGTGCGATGTCACGCGGTCCAGCGCCAGATCCAGTTGCCCGAAGATGTCGCCCAGCGCGGCCGCCAGCGCCTTGCCTTCGACGGTGAGTTCCACCGAGCGATTGCCGCGATGGAACAGGGTGACGCCCAGATACGTCTCGAGGTGCTTGACCTGATGGCTGACCGCCGCCGGCGTGACGAACAACTGCTGTGCGGCCGTGTTGAAACTCAGGTTCCGTGCCGCCGCTTCGAACGTGCGGAGCGCATTGAGTGGCGCGGGATGACGGGGCTTCACGAGCACCTGGGCGGAGGGGGTCCGGCCGGCATCGTATCGCGTTACTTTTTCTGAAGCGAACGACAAAACAACTCGTTTGTCGCCACCGAGGGCGTTGACCACCATGTCGCCACCCACGGCAAGGCGACCCTCGTGAAGTTCGAAGAAGTGCATACCGATGTGCTGATGTTCGTCGGCGACGACGTGCAATCCGTCGCCACCGCGTTCATCGATGGCGATGACGTGCTGCTGGTCGATTCGCTGGGGAGTGCGCACGACGCAGGCCACCTGCGCGACGTGCTGTGCGGGCAGTTGGGCAAGACCGTGCGCCTGCTCGCTGCCACCCATTTCATGAGCGATCACATCGCCGGCATGTCGCTGTTTCCCGACGCGCTGACGATGGCCCACCGGCACCATCGCCATGCCTACCTGTCGCAGAACCGCCGCGTGGATGCGCTCTACCGGGAGCCGGACATGGTGTTCGACAACATGGCCCTCCGCTGGGGCGCGCATGCGCTGCGCTTCCTCCACAATCCGGGCAAGACGATGGACCACCTGAGCGTGGACGTGCCCACGGCGGACCTGGTCTGTGCGGGCGACAACATCGTCGGCAACATCGTCTACCTGTCGAAGGCCGATCCAGCCCTGCTTCGCGCCGCCATCGGGCGGATGCGCCAGTTCGGCCGCAGAACGGTGATCGGTGGACACATCGGCAGGTTCCACGCAGTGGTGCTCGACAATGCCCTGCACTATCTCGACCAGCTGCGGGATGCCGTGGTCCGCTGCCGCACGCAGGTATCGGCGGTGGAAGCCGACGACCGGATCGCGACGATCCGCATCGAGGATTGCCTCGCACCGGGCGTGGTGCCGACGGCGTTCGAACGCGCGTGGCATGGGCACAATCTCGAGGTCATCACGTCACAGGCGATCTTCGCGCTGGATGCCTCGCTCGCATCCCGGGAGATGCACGCATGAACGGTGATCCGGAAGCACGTCCTCCCATGGAAGGCCGCAGGCGGTTCCTGGCGGGTTGCGTGGGCGCATCCGCCGCTGCGCTGCTGCCGTCGGGCAGCCTGCTGGCGTCAGGCCCCGCGCCTATGCTCCGCGTCCAGCGCCTGGCGTGGGCCGGCATCCGCCTGCAGTTGCCGCAAGCGACCTTGTTCATCGATCCGCTGGTCAACCCGGACGCCTGGGGAACCGCGCTCGGCGACCGGCTGGTGCCGGTGGATGACAGCGTGGGCGAGACCAGCGTGCTGATCACCCATACCCATTCGGACCACTTCGATGCACACGCCGTGGCGGATGCGCTCGGCCGTGGCGGTGTGCTCGCCTATCCAGCGGGGACACAGCCGTTGCCGATGCCGGCCGGCGCACGCGCCAGGCCGAGCACGCTGTGGGAACCCCAGTTGCTGGGTGACTTCACCGCCACGCCGGTACCTGCGTCGGACGGGTATGGCGACACCCAGGTGTCGTGGGTGGTCGCTGCCGGCGGACGCCGCATCTTCCATGGGGGCGACACCCTGTGGCACGGCCACTGGTGGCGCATCGGCCGCCAGTTCGGGCCGTTCGATGCGGTCTTCCTCCCGATCAACGGCGCGCGATTCGGCTGGCGACAGCCCGTCAGCGGCCAGCCGGGCGTGCTGACGCCCGAGCAGGCGGTCGCCGCCGCCACCATCCTGGGTGCACGCACGCTGGTGCCCATCCACTACGGCATCACCGGCATGAAGGAATACGTGGAAGCGGACGATGCGCCGGGTCGACTGCGCGAAGCGGCGCGCGAGAGATCGATGGACGTCCAACAGGTGGCCCCCGGCGACTGGGTGGCCTGGCGTCCCTGACCCGATGCCGACGCGACGATGCAGCACGCCCATGTGCAGCCTGACGCTCGCACTGCTTCCAGCATCGCGACGGCGGCGTTGGCCCTCGGGAAGCCTGATGGCCGTCAGCGACAGCGCAATGCGGTCCGCTTCATCCCTTCGGCAAGCCCGGGAAACTCGCCCGCCAGGTCCGCAGCATGACCACTGGACCGGAAACACCTGCGCGCAAGGCACAAAGACTCGCCGACGCCCCTCGGCGGCTCGCAGGCAAGGTAGAAACACGTGCCGCTGCAAGCCTCGACCCGTCGCCGACGAGGCTCACTGGGTGACGCGCGGATATCCGAAGCCTGCGGCCGAGCCTGCAGATTCTGCGACCGGGTGTTCGAGGCTTGCGCCTCCGACGCTCCCGCACTCGCGCGCACGTCTCTGCATGTCGCGTGCAAGGCGCAGGCAGGTCAGCGTCGGGAAGCGGTAGGTTGCCGGCGACATTCCGTGGGGTGCGGATGGGGTCGGCTCGATCCGCTGTGGGGCTGCGGGCGCTTTCAGCCGGACACGGACGTTCGTCGAAGCGCCCGTGCATGCCGGGGATTGCCTGGAGGCCATGCAGCGACCAGTCGCCCCACAGCAGCATCAGGTTCCTACCGGATCGAGCAAGCGCTCGTAGAGCGCAGTACTGCTCGGTGAGGTTCATGGCACTTCACGAGGGAGGGGGCTCAGGCAGGCCGTTCAGTCGGCAGCCGCGCCAGGACGTGCGCCCGGCAGACCTCCAGGATTTCGTCCGCCAGCGGTGAATCGTCGGGACAGGACCTCGACAACACCACCGCTCCAACGGCCTGGGCCATCAGGACGATCCGGCGCGCACGCGCCTCGTCGCTCTCGTTGTCACCCGGAGCCTGCTCCTGGCGCGCTGGCGCCGACAACTGATGCTCGATGCCTGCCGCAAACGCCGCCTTGACCGATTCCGGCTGGCGCGCGGCATCCGCGCAGAGCGCGGCCATCGTGCAGCCACTGCCCGGGTTGTCCCGGTGTTCCCGGGAAATGTAGTAGCTCATGAAGTCAGCCGGATCGCCGCTCATCGCGGCGTCCGCGGAGCGCGCCAGGCCGCAGGCTGCCGCTTCTGCCATCAGGTCGGTCTTGGAGCCGAAATGCTTGTAGAAGCCGCCATGGGTGAAGCCGGCGGCGGCCATCAGGTCCGCGACGCCCACGCCGTCGTAACCCCGCTCCCTGAACAGAGTGGACGCCGTTTCGACGATGCGCGCCCGATTTGCCTGCGCTTGTTGCTTGGTGACCTTCATGACCCGTGTCTCTGGATGTCCCGCCTGCGGAAGGTCGGCACTATACCACTGATAGATGACGCTCATAATCAAACCATTGACATCAATGATTACGGTCATCATCATTGACGCTTCGACCAGGACGGGATCCGGGAGAGGCGCTCTACCCGGCCATCCAATCCACCTTCACACCTTAGGCACGACATGACCGACACCACGCTGTTCCAACCCTACCCACTCGGCCCGCTGACCCTCGCCAACCGCATCGTCATGGCACCGCTGACGCGCAACCGCGCCGGTGCCGGCCTGGTGCCCGGCGCGCTTGCCGCCACCTACTACGCGCAGCGCGCCTCGGCCGGACTGATCATCACCGAGGCCACCCAGGTCTCGGCGCAGGCCCAGGGTTACCAGGACACCCCCGGCCTGTACACGCAGGACCAGATCGACGGCTGGCGTCAGGTAACGGATGCCGTGCATGCCCAAGGCGGGCGCATCTTCGCGCAGCTGTGGCACGTTGGCCGCATCTCCCATGTCGATCTGCTCGGCGGCGCCGCGCCTGTCGCCCCTTCCGCCATCCGCGCGCAGACCAAGACCTTCGTCAACAACGGCTTTGCCGATGTTTCCGAGCCGCGTGCGCTGGACATCAACGAATTGCCGGGGATCGTCGACGACTTCCGCCAGGCCGCCGCCAACGCGATCGCGGCCGGCTTCGACGGCGTGGAGATCCACGGTGCCAACGGGTACCTGCTGGAACAGTTCATCAAGGACGGCGCCAACCAGCGCACCGACGCCTACGGAGGCTCCATCGAGAATCGCGCGCGCCTGCTGCTGGAAGTCACCGCCGCGGTGGTCGAGCAAATCGGTGCCGACCGCACCGGCGTACGTATCTCGCCGGTGTCGCCGGCCGGCGCCATTTCCAGCAGCGATCCGCAGCCGCAGTACGACTACATCGTCGAACAACTCGATGCACTCGGCATCGTCTATCTGCACGTGGTGGAAGGCGCCACGGGTGGCCCACGCGAGGTGGCGCCGTTCGACTTCGATGGCCTGCGCCGCCGCTTCACGCGCACCTATCTGGCCAACAACGGTTACGACCTGCCACTGGCCAATGCCCGCCTCAGCGAGGGCAAGGCGGACCTGTTTGCGTTTGGCCGTGCCTTCATCAGCAACCCCGATCTGGTCGAGCGTCTGATGACCGGTGCGCCCCTTGCCGCATTGAACCCGGCCACGTTGTACGGCGGCGGCGCCCAGGGCTACATCGACTACCCGACCCTGGCCGACGCACACGCGCAGTGAGGCCGCGCACGCCGCTGCTTTGCCGCCTCATCCGATTAGCCCTGCGCATTGCCCCCTGACCCACATCCCTACCCCCAGAGACAGCCATCATGACCGTGCTTCCCACCACCCTCATCACCGGCGCTTCCAGCGGCATCGGCGCCACCTATGCCGAACGCTTCGCGCGACGCGGCCACGATCTCGTGCTTGTCGCACGCGACAACGCGCGCCTGGAAACACTCGCCGCTCGCCTGCGCCAGGAAACGGGCGTCGCCATCGAGGTGCTGCCGGCCGACCTCACCCGCCGCGATGAACTGGCCGCGGTCGAAGCGCGCCTGCGCGACGATGCCGCCATCGGCATCCTCATCAACAACGCAGGCGTCGCGCAGTCCGGTGGTTTCATCGACCAGTCGGCCGACAGCATCGAGCGGCTGGTGACCTTGAACACGACCGCGCTGACACGCTTGGCCGCCGCCGTCGCTCCGCGGCTGGTGGAGGCCGGCGAAGGTGCGATCGTGAACATCGGCTCCGTCGTGGGCCTGGCACCAGAATTCGGCATGTCCGTCTACGGCGCGACCAAGGCCTTCGTGCTGTTCCTGTCCCAGGGGCTGAGCCTGGAACTGGCGCCCAAAGGGGTTTACGTGCAAGCGGTCCTCCCTGCGGCCACCCGCACCGAAATCTGGGAGCGTGCCGGTATCGACATCAACACATTGCCCGAGGTGATGGATGTGGGCGAACTGGTCGATGCGGCGCTGGTCGGATTCGATCGCCGCGAAGCCGTCACCATTCCTCCCCTGCATGTGGCCACACGCTGGGACACCCTGGACGCCACGCGCCAGGCCTTGCTCACCGACATCCGCCAGGCGCAGGCCGCCGAGCGCTACCGCGTCGCTGTCTGAGGCCGGAATACGACAGGCCGCGCCTTGTCGGCCCGGAACTGAATGGTGCCCACGTCCAACAGTTTCGACATGGCGCGCCGCATTCCCCACTCGCAACTTGTCATCTACGAGGACGCCGGGCACGGCGCCATCTTCCAGTATCACGCCGGGTTCGTGCCCAAGGCGTTAGCGTTCCCCGGCGACTGACGTCTGCCCTGCCAGGTGACGGCACCGCACGTCCACCTGGTCAAACCACCCACTCAGAGACGCAGAACCATGAAAGCCTTCGTGATCGATCGCTACGGGAAAAAAGAGACCGGCCGTATCGGCGATGTACCCGAGCCGGACCTGCGCGACGATGACATCCAGATCAAGGTCCATGCCGCGGGTGTCAACGCGCTGGACTCCAAGATCAAACGTGGCGAGTTCAAGCTGATCCTGCCCTACCGCTTTCCCCTGGCCCTCGGTAACGACGTGGCTGGCACGGTCGTGCGCGTCGGTGCCCGTGTCCACCAGTTCAGGCCGGGCGACGAAGTCTATGCACGCCCCGACGATGACCGCATCGGCACCTTCGCCGAGTTCATTGCCATCAAAGCATCGTCGGTAGCTCTGAAACCCCAGAATCTCGATATGGTCGAGGCCGCCTCCCTGCCATTGGTAGCCCTGACGGCATGGCAGGTGCTGGTCGAGACAGCGAAGCTGCAGAGAGGACAGAAAGTCTTCATCCAGGCCGGCTCTGGAGGCGTTGGCACCATCGCCATCCAGCTTGCCAAACATCTTGGCGCCTTCGTCGCCACGACCACGAGTACGGCCAACGTCGCTTGGGTGAAGACCCTGGGCGCGGATGTCGTCATCGACTACAAGCAGCAGGATTTCGCCGCCGCGCTCCATGACTACGACGTGGTGCTCAACAGCCTCGGCAGCGATGAACTGGACAAATCCCTCCGGATTCTCAAGCCGGGCGGGCATCTCGTCTCGATATCCGGTCCGCCCTCCCCGGCGTTCGCCACTGCGCGCGGACTGGCATGGCCGCTCAAGCAGGTGATGCGCCTGTTGAGCCGAGGCATTCGCAAGAAGTCCAAGCAGAAGAATGTCGAGTACACGTTCGTCTTCATGCGCGCCGATGGGGCTCAGTTGCGCGAGATCTCCGCGCTCATCGAATCTGGCGCGATCCGCCCCGTCGTCGACAAGGTGCTCCCGTTCAAGGACACCAGCGAAGCCCTGGCCTACTCAGAAAGCGGGCGCGCCAAGGGCAAGGTCGTGGTGCAGATGCTGTAGCGGCCCGCGAATAGTCCGGCCCTGGAATTCCCTGTCGCTTCAAACGACAGGGGAGCGATTCAAGCGCCTCCACAGGCGAAAGCACGGGCCTGCGGCCCCACATCACCGCCTTCTGGCTGTCGGTGTAACAGGTCCTCTTCCTGCACGTCATCTGCAACACTCGTGCTGCCTGCGCAGCGTTCCGCATGTTGCATCGATCAGCCGAATCCACGGACAGACGCAGACACTCCATCAAGAAGAACGCATGCGCTTGACATCGCGCTGGGGCGGTTCGCCGAAGAGACGGCTGTATTCGCGACTGAACTGCGACGGGCTCTCGTAGCCCACGAGCCCACTCGCATTGCTGGCGTCGAGGTTCTGGTTGAGCATCAACTGCCGCGCTTCCTGCAGCCGGAGCTGTTTCTGGAACTGCAGCGGGCTGGTACCGGTGATGGCACGGAAGTGCTGGCGAAACGTCGAAGGGCTCATGTGCACCCGGCTCGCTAGCGCGTCGGCCTGCAAGGGCTGCTTGAAGTTGCGCTTCAACCACGCGACGGCCTTGGCGATCTGCTGGTTGGGCGACCCGGTCGCCACCAGATCCTGGAGGTACCCGCCATGAGGGCCGGCCAGCAGCCGGGCGGTGATCTCCTGCTGGATCAGTGGCGAAAGCGCCTGCACCAGCGCAGGCTCATGCAGCAATCCTACGAGGCGAACCAGCGCATCGACCAGGGCCGCCTCCAAGGTTTCGACCGAGATGGACCGGCAGGCGCGCTCTCGCTTGCGCGGCGGCAGCTCCAAATCGGAAGCCAACTGCGTGATGAGCCTGATATCCAGGGTCAGGAACAGACCGAGGAACGGCTCCCGGTTGGAGGCGTGCGCCACGTGCGACACGACGGGTGAATCGATGGTGGTGAGCATCGATTGTCCGGGGGCGTAGTCGATGACCTCGCTGCCCATCAGCACCTGCTTGCTGCCCTGGGCAACGACGCCGACGCCCAGGCCATAGACGCAATGCAGCGGCTCGGTGGGCGCGCTGCGACGGTGCAGCGAAAGACAGGGAATAGCCGTCACGTGGTCGCCATCGCATCGGGCAACCCGCTCGATGGCCCTGGCCAGTCGTGCCGGGTCGGCCAGTGACGCAGAAGTCTCTGCTTCCAGCGTTCTCATGCGGATCTCCGTCATTCGATGCTTCCGCCCAAGCGTACATGCCCTCCGTCGTCCGGATGCCCGTCCTGATCGGGATTCGTCATTCCAGGCAATACCGCCGGCAGATCCGGCAATCCCTCCGGATGGCGGGGGCGGACACTGGCGGCCCTTGTCCAGCATCCGTCAGCAAAGGTGCCCCCATGAGCTATCCCACCTGCAACCTCGACCGCCGGGAATTCCTGGCCCACTCCACCCTGGCTGCCGCTGGTTTGGCGGTTGCGTCCCTCGGAACGGCCTACACCGCCAGCGCCAGTGCCACCAAATCGGAGGCCGCTGCCGCGCATTCCAGGAAGATGCCGAGGAAGCTTGGGACCTTGCACGTCTCGGCGATGGGTGCCGGCGCGATGAGCATCAGCGCCAACTACGGACCGCCCGCGGACCGCACGCAGGGCATTGCGACGCTTCGCGCCGCGCGCGAGCAGGGCGTGACCTTCTTCGATACCGCCGAGGTCTACGGCCCGTACACCAACGAGAGCCTGGTCGGTGAAGCGCTCGCGCCGTTCCGCGACGAAGTGGTCATCGCGACCAAATTCGGCTTCGACCTGGAGAAAGGCGGCGTTACCAGCCGTCCTGAGCATATCCGCAAGGTCGTCGAAGGCTCGTTGGCGCGCCTTCGCACCGATCGCATCGACCTGTACTACCAGCACCGCGTCGACCCGTCGGTGCCGATCGAGGATGTCGCGGGCGCGGTGAAGGATCTGATTGCCGAGGGAAAGGTGCTGCACTTCGGCCTGTCGGAGGCAAGCGCCCCCCATATCCGCCGAGCGCATGCCGTGCAGCCGGTTACCGCGGTGCAGAGCGAGTACGCATTCTGGTTCCGCGGACCGGAGGGCAACGGCGTCCTGAAAGCCTGCGAGGACCTGGGCATCGGCTTCGTACCGTGGAGTCCGCTGGGACAAGGGTACCTGACCGGAAAGTTGGGGGCCGACGTCCGCTTCGATCCTGACAAGGACCTTCGCTCGCTGTTCCCGCGGCTGACGGCGGAGAACCGGGTGAAGAACCTTCCCGTGCTCGCATTGATCCAGCGCGTCGCAACGCGCAAAGGCACGACACCTGCCGCGCTTGCCTTGGCGTGGCTATTGGCCCAGAAGCCGTTCATCGTCCCGATTCCCGGCACTCGTCGCGAGGATCACCTGAAGGAAAACCTGGCGGCTCTGGATGTCAGCCTGTCGCCGGCCGACCTCCACGAACTGGAATCGGCGTACGCCTTGATGACAGTGCATGGGCTCCGGATGGGCGAGGCGCACATGCGAGCGATCGACGGATGGCCCGTCAGCACGATCTGACAACGAAACCCAATCATTGGAGCGCCTCATGACAAGCAGGATCTGGTTCATCACCGGGGCGGGCCGCGGCCTCGGCCTTGAGATCGCCCAGGCGGCACTCGCGCAGGGCGACGCCGTCGTCGCCACGGGCCGTGATGCTGGCAAAGTCGAGGCCGCGATAGGGCCGAACCCGGATCTGCATTGCGTCCGCCTCGACGTGACCAGCGAGGCCGAGGCACGGGACGCAGTAGCCAGTGCAGTGGAGCGATTTGGTCGCATTGACGTGCTGGTCAATAACGCAGGCAATTTCTTTGCGGGCTTCTTCGAGGAACTCAGTTCTGCCCAGGTCCGGAGCCAGATCGAGACCCTGCTGTTCGGCCCGATGAACGTGACCCGTGCGGCGCTGCCCGTGATGCGCAGGCAACGCGCGGGCTTGCTGCTGACGATTTCCTCGACGGCGGGCATCGCCGGTGGTTTGTTCTGCTCGGCGTATGCCGCCGCGAAGTTCGGCGTTGAAGGGTGGATCGAGTCATTGGCGCTGGAGGTGGCACCGTTCGGTATCCGATCGATGCTTGTCGAGCCGGGCTTCTTCCGCACCGAGCTGCTGACGGCGGAGTCGACCACATACGCCGCAGGATCCATCGACGACTACGCAGCGCGCACCGCCGAGACGGTAGCCGCCTGGACCGGCATGAATGGCAAGCAGGGCGGAGACCCGACGAGACTCGCCGAGGCGCTGGTGCAACTCGCTCGTCATGATGACCCTCCGGGAAGGTTTGCGGCGGGCACGGACGCGATCCAGGTATTCGAAGCCAAGGCCAACACGTTGCTCGCGCAGGCCGCGGCCCATCGTGGATTGTCGTCGTCCCTCGGGTTCCCGGATCCCTGACCCGCTGATCCAACGTTCCATGTGGCCGGACACGGACATGGTTCTGCTTTCCCACTGCGAGCGCCCCGGCCTTCCAGCTTCCAGGGGGAGCCGTGCCGGCGCGTTGAAGAAGCGGCGGACTCAAGGAGTCGCGGGCAACTGGCGCCGACTGCATCGCGAAGAGTGACGATTCTCGGGCCAGACCTTGCACGCCGAATGTCTGCTCCTACCGGCGAGCTGACACGGAGCTATGGTCCCTTGCAGCGAATCCTCGATCGCCTTCGTAAGGGCGCCAACGTTGTCATCTGAGCCAACGTCAACATAGGGCGAAGAGCGCATGAACGCAGGGGCAGCCTATCTCTCCAGGGGCTCCAAAGTGACCAGGACTACGTCGTTGCTTCGCATCGCCAGATCGAGGTCGAGAAGTCCGTCGCTGCCTACACGCAACATCGTGTCCTGCTCGGCTTGATCGGAAGTAGCGGACTTCAGGGCGTTCAGCTGCACTGCACTCACGTCCGACGGCAGGCCCATGTCTATATAAGCCGACAGAGGATCGTTCTTGAGGTATCCCGTGCGATGCACCTTCAACCGGTAGCTCCCCGGCTGGATGCTCTTCAGATGGATAGAGAGCGGTACCGCCGGTCTGGCGACCAGCTTGCGGGTATAGAACGGCCTGTTGCTGACGTCCTGGACGGGTTGTTGCCAGTCCCAGGCGAGTATCGCGATCTTCCTTTCATCCACGGATGCCCATGCCAACTCATCGTTCGTGGGAATCTCGCGCCCAGTGAGCTGATTCAAATACTTGTAGGCGAACCACGTGGGCTTTCGCACCCCCTCACGATTCATGAGACCGAATCCCCCGTGGAAGGATGCCGGGGGTGGGCCCGCCTCCTCGAAAAGATCGGTGTAGGCCCAGTAGCTCATGCCCTGGGCCAGCCCCCTCGCCTGCTTCAACTTGGTCAGCGCATAGGGGGCGTTGATGTAGCTGTCATGCACCACGTCCCTGGGGCTGTAGCTGCTGCTCCATTCCGTGAAATAGAGGGGCAGGCCCGGGAAGGCCGACGCATCGATCTCTTTCCGTGCCCTGCGCACATCCGCAACGATCGCATCGGGCGAACTCAGCAGTTTGGTGTCCTGCCCGCCCTGTTCGTCCAGAAAACCGCCATCGACGCCATAGGTATGCGTGGTGACGAAATCGATCGGCACCTCTTTGTCATCGCAGAATGCCAGAAACTCCGGGATCCAAGCCGCGCCCGCCGTGGATGGACCGCCCACACGCAATCGGGAGTCCACCGCCTTCAGGGTTCTGGCCGTATTGGCGTAGAGCTCGAAATATGCATCCCGGTCGGCGCCCTCCCAGAAGTCCTTCAGATTGGGCTCATTCCACACCTCGAAATACCAGCTGCGCACCTCATCGACGCCATACCTGGCGATCACGTGCCGCAGGTATGCGTCGATCAGATGGCGCCACATGGCGGGCTTGGGGTGCGATGTGTTGGCCTTCCAGTAGAAGAGCGACTGATCGGATGTCTTCAGCGCAGCGGGCGTGAAGCCGAGCTCCACGAATGGGCGGACTCCCTTGGCCAGCAGCGCGTCGTACAGCTGATCGATCCTGGTCCAGTCATAGACGATCGCACCGTCAACGTGACGGACCGTACCCAGCGTGTCGTGGAACAGGTCGTGGAAACGCAGGTACTCGAACCCGAGCTCGTCGGCTGCCACCGCCAGGTGGGCCTGTGAGTCCTCGCGGATCAATGTTCCCGGGTAGTCCGAACCCACCGAAAGGGCGAAGAATCGATCCACCGGCTCGACGGCCTTGTCAATATCCAACTCGATCCTGCGTGAAGGCTGGTCGGCAGCCGCGCAGGGCATCGCGATGCCGAGAAACATCGCAAGGAGTACTCGACGCATGTCGAAGGATCCGGAGTCTTCTGGGGCTTTCGAGCATAGCGACGCATCCCATGCGGGAGCTATTCGAATATGTGCCCGAGCTATGCCGGTAACGCTATTGCTCCGTGGCACTGCCTGGCCAGTGGCTGGAGCCTGTGCCAACAACAGACGGATTCGCGCGCACAGGGCGTGTCCGGGAAAACGCCTGGTGAAACAACGTCAACGTTGCGTCTGCGCTCGGCCCGACAGGCTGCGCGACCTGCAGCGAGTTCGCCTGCAGCATGAGCTGCAGATAGAGGTCGGCATGGTGCGCGGCCATTTCGACGCCTTCGCGGACCAGGGCCGCGCAGACGTACGCCCGGTAGGGTGCGAGATACGCGTTCCAGAGTTCGGCATAGAACGCCACCCCGCCAGCGGACCGCTGGAGCGTGGCGCAGAAGCGCCGGCAAGCATTCACCTGGGCCAGCTTCTGAATTTCGAGCGCGACATACGCCAACTCATCCTTCAGCCCGGGCAGTGGCTGGGAAGGAATGATGGACAACGGAAAGTTCGAAGCGTGCAGTTCCATGACGGCCGCGAACAGGCAGGCTTTGTCCCGGTAGTGCGCGTAGACGGTCGCCTTCGTGAACCCTGCAATCTCCGCGACCCGATGCATGCAGGTGTCGTCATAGCCGGACGCTTCGAACGCCTGAGCCGCCGCCTCCAGCAAGCAGGCCCGCGTGTGGGCGCGCACGCGCTCCCAGCGCCTGGACGATGCGCTCATGCCCATCGCCGGATCGATTCGACGACGGGGCCGGTTGCGCCTCCTGCAGCACGGCGTCTCATCTCATGCCCCTGTGCTCAGGCGAGCCCGAACGTCTTGCGCAGGCTTGCGTCGACGGGACCGGAAGGCATGTAGCGGCGCAGCTTCGCCAGCAACGACGCTTGTCCGGCGGGAGCACGCCGCATCTTCCACTTGCCGAGTGCGGCCTCGACGATGGTGTCGGCCACCGGCGCCGCGTCAGCGGCGTCATTGGATGCCCGGATCACTGCAGCAAGCGCAAGGTCACGCTCGCGGTCATAGTCGGACACCGTCGTACGCACCAACTGCGTGTTCGTCTGGAAGCCGGTGTTGGTGAAGGAAGGCTGCACCAGCGTGACCCGCACGCCGAACTGCCGCAGTTCGTGGTCCAGACTCTCGGAAAGGCCTTCCACTGCGTGCTTGCTTGCCGCGTAGGCTCCCATGTAGGGCGCCGGCAGGAACCCCAATACCGAGCTGACGTTGATGATCCGCCCGGCGCGGCGAGCACGCATATGGGGCAGCACGGCACGGATCGTCCTCAGCATGCCGAACACATTGGTGTCGAACAGCGACTCGACTTCCGAGATCGCTGTCTCTTCGACGGACCCGATCAGGTTCTGACCTGCATTGTTCACCAGCACATCGATGCACCCTTCAACCGCAACGATTCCGGCAACGGCATGGTCGATGCTTGCCTGCTCGCGAACGTCCAGCTGTACCAGCGTTACCCCCTTGATGGGCTCCGCGCGCTCGAGTTGGCGTACGCTGCCATACACCTTGCAGCCCGCATCCGCCAGCGCCCTGGCACTGGCACGGCCGATGCCGGACGAAACGCCGGTGACGAGAACGGTCTTCTTTTCCATGCTTGCTTCCTTGGTGGTCTTGATGCGACGTGCTTGGGGTGCGTCAGTGCGCAGCGGCGAGCGCGCGCTCGTCCGTGTCGATGGAGGAGGACGGTTTGATCCTGAACCAGATCGAGTACATGGCCGGCAGGAAAACCAACGTCAGGACGGTTCCCGCCAGGGTGCCGCCGATCAGGGTGTAAGCCAGCGTTCCCCAGAAAACCGAGCTCGTTAGTGGAATGAAGGCCAGGATCGCAGCCAGCGCGGTCAGGATCACCGGCCGCGCCCGCTGTACCGTGGCTTCGACAAGGGCATCAAACGGGCTCAAACCCTCCTGCTCGTTGTGATGGATCTGCCCGATCAGGATCAGCGTGTTGCGCATGAGGATGCCTGACAAGGCGATCAGTCCGACGAGGGCATTGATGCCGAATGGTTGCTGGAAGACGATCAATGTCGGCACCACGCCGATCAGTCCCAGCGGACTGGTGGCAAACACCATGATCATCGCTGCGATGGATCGCACCTGCAGGATGATGATGAGCAACGTGAGCGCGATCATGATCGGGAAAAGCGGCAGCATTGCCGTAGTCGCCTTGCCCGATTCCTCGATCGCACCGGCCTGCTCAAGGCGGTAGCCCGGCGGCAGCCGCTCGACCACCGGTTGCAGTTGTTTCAGGACCGCCGTGGACACATCCGGGGGTTGCAGCCCCTCGGCGATGTCGCCACGCACCGTGATGGTGGGCGTGCGGTCGCGGCGCCGCAGGATCGGGTCTTCCATGCGCACTTCCACGGTGCCCACCTGGGAAAGCGGGATGCGCTGGCCGGCGGCGCCGACCAGCGTGAAGTCCGCGATCTTTTCCGGATCCAGGCGCGTGTCGCCTGCGGCACGGCCGACCACCTGCACCGAGCGGATGTCCTCGCGCACTTCGGTAAGCGGTGCGCCACTGAGCAGGAACTGCAACTGCAGCGCCACCGAGTTGGAGGTCAGGCCCACAGCGTTGAGTCGGTCCTGATCCAGCACGAAATGCAGCGTGGGTACACGAGGGCCCCAATCCGTATTGACCGTGCGCATCATCGGGCTGGCACGCATGACGCCGCTGACCTCTTCAGCGATCTCGCGCAACTTGCCGATTTCCGGCCCCATGACGCGGTATGCCACGGGAAACGGTGAAGGAGGGCCGAACACGATCTGGGTGACACGCACCTGCGCTTCGGGTGCCAGCCCGTCCGCGATCGCCTCGCGCAGCCTGTACTTCAGGGCTTCCCGCTCCCTGTCATCGCAGGCCAGGACGACGATCTTGGCGAACGACGGGTCGGGCAGTTCGGGCGCCATTGCCAGGAAGAAGCGCGGAGCGCCCTGCCCGATGTAGGCCGTGACGATGCGGGCTTCCTCCTGCTTCGCAAGCCAGGCTTCGACCTTCGCCGCCGCGGCACTGGTCTGTTGGATGGAGGTGCCATAGGGCATCTGCACCTCGACCAGCACTTCCGGTCGGTCGGAGGTGGGGAAGAACTGCTTCTTGACCAGGCCCATGCCGACGACAGCCAGCGCGAACAGCCCGACCACTGCACCCGCCACCACCCATTTGCGCGCGATCACCCGCCCCAGCAACGCGCGGAAGCGGTTGTAGTTGCGGGTGTTGTAGATGGCCTGGTGCCCACCTTCGACCTTCCTGATGTCCGGCAACAGCTTCACGCCCAGGTAGGGCGTGAATACCACCGCCACCACCCAGGACACGATCAAGGCGATACCGACGATCCAGAACATGTTGCCGGTGTACTCGCCGGCCGTGGAGCGTGCGAAGCCGTTAGGCATGAACCCGACGGCGGTGACCAGCGTCCCCGACAGCATGGGCGCGGCGGTATGGCTCCAGGCGTACGCCGAGGCGGCGACACGGCTGTATCCCTCCTCCATCTTCACCACCATCATCTCGATGGCGATGATGGCATCGTCCACCAACAGTCCCAATGCCAGGATCAGCGAGCCCAGGGTAATGCGGTCGAAGTTCTTGCCAGTGGCCGCCATGATGACGAACACGGCGGCCAGGGTGAGGGGAACGGCAGCCGCAACCACGATGCCGACGCGCCAACCCATGCTGATGAAGCAGACCACCATCACCACGAGCAACGCGACAAAGAACTTGACCATGAACTCGTCGACCGCTGAACCGATGTTCACGGCCTGATCGGTGACCTTGGTGAGCGAGATACCCAAGGGCAGCTGCGCGTTGATCTTGGCGACCTCCGCTTCCAGTGCCTCGCCCAGATCCAGGCCGTTCCAGTCGTCGCGCATGACGACCCCCAGCAGGAGCGCCGGCTCGCCGTTGTTGCGGACGAGGAAGGTGGCCGGATCCTCGTAACCACGCTCGACGGTGGCCACATCCGAGAGTTTCAGCGTGCGTCCCTGGGCCACGATCGGTGTTTGGCGGATCTTCTCCAAACTGTCGAAAGCACCCTCGACGCGAACGAGGACCTGCGGTCCACGGGTCTCGATGGAGCCCGCGGGGGTCAGCACGTTCTGGCTGTTGAGTGCGGTGAAGATCTCCTGCGGGCTGACGCCCACGGTGGCCAGTCGGTCGTGGGAGAACGAGACGAAGATGCGCTCGGGCTGCTCGCCAATGATGTTGACCTTCTTGACCCCGGACACGTGCAGCAGCTGCTGACGCAGCGCTTCGGCATCACGCACCAGCAGTCGTTGCGGCTCACCCTTCGCCTTGAGGGCGAAGAGTGCGAATGTCACGTCCGCGTATTCATCGTTGAGGATCGGCCCAATGACGCCGGCGGGCAATCTCTTGGCCTCATCGCCCAGCTTCTTGCGCGCCTGATAGAACTCATCCTGTACTTGCGAAGGCGGCGTGGCGTCGCGCAAGGACACCATCGTGAAAGCCAGGCCAGGACGCGTATAGGTCTCGGAGCGGTCGTACCACCTGAGCTCCTGCAGCCGCTTTTCCAGTGGTTCGGCGACCAGGTCCTGCATTTCCTGCGCCGTCGCTCCCGGCCATGCCGTTACGACCGTCATTTGCTTGATCGTAAAGGGCGGATCCTCGGCGCGACCCAGCTGGAAGAACGCAAGGACGCCCGCCGCCGAGATCAGGAACAGAAGGAACACGGTGATCGAACGCTCGCGCACGGCGAGCGACGAAAGATTGAAGCGCCCCTCGCTCATGGCCGGGCTCCGGAGAAGGCTTCCTTTGGCCCAGCCATCGGGACAACGATCTGGCCGTCCTTGAGTAGGTGCGTGCCCAACGACACCACCAAGTGACCTGCCCGGAGGTTGCCCTTGACCTGCGCCGTGTCATCCGAGAGTCCCAGCACCTGGACGGGGCGCCAGACGGCTTTGGCGGGTTTACCCTCCAGCGCCCAGACGCCGGGCCCTTGCCCGGGATCGAACAAGGCGCCGATCGGGACCTGCAACGCTGCCGTGGATTGTGTGCCATCCGCGATGTCGATCGTGACAGTGGCACCCAGGGGTGCCTCTGCGAGCGCACCATCCAGGACATATCTGGCTTCGTAGGTCCGAGTCAGGGGATCGGCTGCATCCGAGAGCTGCCGGAGCCTGGCGGGGACTGGAGCCTGGTGACTGCCATAGAGCATCGCCTGCCCGACCGAGCCCAGCGCCGGGCGTAGCGTCTCAGGCAGATGCACGATGGCTTCGCGCTCTCCTGTACGAGCCAAGCGCACAACAGGCTGGCCGGCGCTCACCACCTGCCCGGGCTCGGCCAGCGTTTCCATCACTACGCCGTCCGCATCGGCGAGAAGCTCGGCGTAGCGCGTGGCGTTGTTGGCTACCTGGGCCTGGGCTTTGGCCGCGCTGAGCTGGGCACGAGCCGCGTCGGCTGCGGCCTTGCTCTGGTCGTATGACGAGGCGGAGATTGCACCGGTACCCCGCAGAGCGCGATACCTCGCCTCATCCGCGATCGCTTGCCTGGCCTGTGCTTGCGCGGCCACGACGGCTTGTTGCTGCGCCTGCGCCGACAGCTGCAGATCGGCCGGGTCGATGCGCATCAGGATCTGACCGCGCCGGACCTTCTGGCCTGCATTCACCAGCCGCTGCGCCACCTTGCCTGGAACGCGAAACCCAAGGTCACTTTGGACCCGAGCTGCCACCGTCCCGGTAAATGCGCGGGAAAGAGCGCGATCTCCGACAACCGTCGCCGTGCGTACCAGGGGAGCCTTTGTTCTCGGATCAGCAGGGGCTTCGGCCCCACAACCTGCCAGACCGCCCACCAGAGCAATCGCTAATGTTTTTTTAACAACGTGGCGCATAGGAGTCCCGTCGATCCAGTCTGGACGGGCACTCTGGGCCTAGTGACTAAAATAGTCAATAGTCACTATCAGGTAGACAGACTCCGAAGCACAAGACTCGAGAGCAGCGCGGGCGCTTGCTCGGTGTAGTCCAGGCTGTGCTGCAGCAGAAGCGGGTTCAGATAGGGGCGCAGCACGAGATAGACGGCGTTGGTGGCCTCGTCCAGAGGCGTCTTCCGCTCGAAATCACCGCACTCCCTGCCCTGCTGGAGAATCTGCTGGAGAAGCGCACGCAACCGCTCTTCGTATGCCAGCACCGATTGCCAGCGCTCGGCCGCTGCGGACTCCGCAATCTCGTAAAGCTTCCGATCCTGGAAGAACAGCCGCTGGCTCGCCTCCACCGAAGCCCTGAAAAGCTTGCGCAGCTTCTCTGCTGGCGGGTCAACGCCCTCAATGGCTTGCAGGATCTCCTGTTCGATCCTGGCCAGGCAATTGGCGCAGATCATCTCCCCAATGGCCTGCTTCGATTCGAAGAACTTGTAGACGTAGGCTTTCGAGAAGCCGATCGCCTTGGCCAGATCCGAAACGGTGGTCTTCTCGTATCCGTAGTGGCTGAAGTGCTCGGTCGCCGCGACCACGATCTGGTCGCGGACATCATGAGTGGCCGGCCCACGACTGGCCGCAGCTGGGGCGATGGAGGTATTCATGCGGCGAGCTTACCGGGGACACTCTGAACCATCAACGCGTAACCCGTTGAGATATTGGTCACGGACGGGAGAGTAGCCTCGTGCGTCTAGCGTCGAACCGTTCCTCATTGGGGACTCCAGAGAACGGTCATGCACCACTGTCCGCTTCCGGTTGGCAGCGGATATCACCGCGACTCTTCGTGAAACGTGGTTGAGCGGATGGAGTTCGGGCGCCAGAACACGCCTGCACGCGCGCCCAGGCCGTCACCGCGCCAGGAAGAAATCCATGGGGATGAGCTCGACGGCCCATCCACCCTCTTCGCCCAACATGGCAGCCGGATGCATGGACGCGATGCGCAACGCCTCGTCACGGCTGTCCGCCTCGATAATGAAAAGACCACCCACCACTTCCTTCGATTCGGTGTAAGGCCCGTCACTGACGAGGGTCTTGCCATCGCGCGGGCGAAGCGTCGCCCAGCCGTCCCTGTCTCCCAGTGACGCGGAAACCAGCACGTTGCCGGTAGCGCGCATCTTCTCGTCCAGTGCCGGGCACTGGCTCACCAGTTCCTCGATGTCGCCTGGGCTCATCGCGGCGAACTTCCCCGGGGTGTAGTAGGCAAGGCCGAGGTATTTCATTGGAGTTCCTTTGGGCAGGGATATGTGGGCGACGAAGCTGATGACCGGAAACAGACCGCACTCTGACACGGTTCTCCCTGGGGTCCGGCCAGCCCGCCAGCCTCATGTCGCAAGCAGACCCGTCGCCGAAGCAGACACATGCCAGACGGCCCGCGATCGCGGGCCGTCTGGTGGCGACATGGGCATCGCGCCATCACGCCATCGGCAGCTTCAATCCCTGCTCTTTCGCGCACTGCACGGCGATGTCGTAGCCCGCATCCGCATGCCGCATCACGCCGGTGCCCGGGTCGTTCCATAGCACGCGCGCGATGCGCTTGTCGGCTTCCTCCGAGCCGTCGCAGACGATGACCACGCCGGAGTGCTGCGAGTAGCCCATGCCCACACCGCCGCCATGGTGCAGCGACACCCAGGTGGCGCCGCCTGCAACGTTGAGCATCGCGTTGAGCAGCGGCCAGTCGCTGACCGCGTCGCTGCCGTCCTTCATTGCCTCGGTCTCGCGGTTGGGCGAGGCCACGCTGCCGGAATCGAGGTGATCGCGCCCGATCACCACCGGCGCCTTCAGTTCGCCATTGCGGACCATCTCGTTGAAGGCCAGGCCCAGCTTGTGGCGCAGGCCCAGGCCGACCCAGCAGATGCGCGCCGGCAGGCCCTGGAAGCTGATGCGCTCGCGCGCCATGTCCAGCCAGCGGTGCAGGTGCGCGTCATCGGGAATCAGCTCCTTCACCTTCGCATCCGTCTTGTAGATGTCCTCCGGATCGCCGCTCAGCGCGACCCAGCGGAACGGGCCCACGCCGCGGCAGAACAGCGGGCGCACGTAGGCCGGGACGAAGCCGGGAAAATCGAACGCGTTCTTCAGACCCTGGTCGAAGGCCATCTGGCGGATGTTGTTGCCGTAGTCGAACGTCGGCACGCCCATCTGCTGGAACGCCAGCATCGCTTCCACGTGGACGCGCATGGACTGCTTGGCGGCATCGCGCACGCGTTCGGGCTCGACTTTCTGTTCGGCCAGCCACTGCTCCACGGTCCAGCCGGTCGGCAGGTAGCCATGCACGGGGTCGTGCGCGCTGGTCTGGTCGGTGACGGCATCCGGACGCACGCCGCGCCTCACCAGCTCCGGCAGGATGTCCGCGGCGTTGCCGAGCAGCGCGATGGACTTCGCTTCGCCCGCCGCGGTGTACTTCGCGATGCGTGCGAGGGCGTCATCGAGGTCGGTGGCCTGTTCGTCCACGTAGCGCGTTCGCAGACGCATGTCGATGCTGGACTGCCGGCATTCGATGTTGAGTGAACTGGCACCGGCCAGTGCCGCAGCCAGCGGCTGCGCACCGCCCATGCCACCGAGGCCGGCGGTGAGGATCCATTTGCCCGTCAGATTGCCGCCGTAATGCTGGCGCCCCATTTCCACGAAGGTCTCGTACGTGCCCTGCACGATGCCCTGGCTGCCGATGTAGATCCACGAACCGGCCGTCATCTGGCCGTACATCATCAGGCCCTTCTTATCGAGTTCGTTGAAGTGCTCCCACGTGGCCCAGTGCGGCACCAGATTGGAATTGGCGATCAGCACACGCGGCGCATCGGCGTGGGTGGGGAAGATGCCTACGGGCTTGCCGGACTGCACCAGCAGCGTTTCGTTGTCGTCCAGTTCGCGCAGCGACTTCAGGATCGCGTCGTAGCAGGCCCAATCGCGCGCGGCGCGGCCGATGCCGCCGTACACCACCAGCGAGGTGGGGTCTTCGGCGACTTCCGCGTCCAGGTTGTTCTGCAGCATCCGGTACGGTGCCTCGCTGAGCCAGGACTTGCAGGTCAGCGTGTTGCCGCGCGGGGCGCGGATGACGCGGGAGGGGTCGTGGCGGGGATCGGACATGGCAGGTTCCAGATGCAGGTATGCGGCCATTATCGGCGGGAGGCGCCGCCCTGCGCGAGCCGCGGCGATGCTGCAGTGCGCGATGGCATGCATGGCAGAATCCGGGCCATGACTGCCTTGCGCCTGCTTCTCTCCGCTTTCCTCTTGGCCGGGCTGCCATGCGCGGCGCCTGTGGCGGCCACGCCACCGGACCGCATCCTGGTGTTCACCAGGACCGCCAAGTTCCGCCACGAATCGATTCCGGTGGCGGTGGCAACGTTGAAGCGGATCGCCGCGGCGGAAGGCATGGTCGCCGACCACACTGAAGATGGCGGTGCCTTCACGGCCGCCCATCTGGCGCGTTACCGCGTGGTGGTGTTCGCCAGCACCACGGGCGATGTGCTGGACGATGCACAGCAGGCGGCACTGGAGGGCTTCGTGCGCAACGGCGGCGGCTTCGTCGGCGTGCACGCCGCGGCCGACACCGAGTACGACTGGCCCTGGTACGGGCAACTGGTGGGCGCGTACTTCCACGATCACCCGCCGGGGCTGCAATCCACGCACGTGCAGCCAGAGCATGGCGGGAAACCCGTGGGTGATCGCTGGCCGATCACCGACGAGCTCTACAACTACCGCGCCAATCCGCGCGGGCGCGTGCAGGTGATCGCCACGGTGGACGAACGCGGATACGACGGCGGCCTGATGGGCGCCGACCATCCCATCGCGTGGTGCCATGCCTTCGATGGCGGGCGCAGCTGGTACACGGGGCTGGGCCACGATGCAGCGGTGTATGCGGATGCGAACGTCATCGCGCAGCTGGTCCGCGGGCTGCGGTATGCCTCGGGGCGTTCGGACGACTGTTGAGGCTCTGCGCTCTCCCCTTGGGCGAGGAGAGCGCATGGGAGCGCTTGCCTCCCGGACGATCCGGGATCGGAAAGGCTGGGCGCTCTTCCGGAATTACCGGATGGAGGAATCCAGCGAGCGCAGCGCGTCAGCCAGGTTGAGGTGACCGGTACGGTCGAGATCTTCCTTGGTGTACGCACGGCCCGGAAGACCGTTGCAGGCCGTCTTGTGATCGCGCGGACGGATGCGGCTGCCGGTCTGGCGCACGCAGTTGGCTTCCGACACGGGCGGCTTTTCGGTGGCTGCGGAGGCGGCCTCGGCATCGGTGGCTGACGTCGCGGCGCGGGTTTCGGCGACAGCCGTCTCCGGAGAAGCTGCGGGTTGCGCTGCGGCGACAGGCGATTCGGCGTGCGCGGCGGTGGCCGCCAGGCAGGCAGCGAAAGCGAAGAGGGTCAGGTGTTTCATGATCGACTCCCGGGCGAGCGTGTGGGACCTACGTTACGCCTCGCCACGGGTGAATGTGAGTCTGGACGTCCTGACCGTTTAGGCGGAACTCAGGCAGGCGGGCACTGCGCCTTGCGCCCTTCGTGGAAGCGTTGCACGGCCGCCGCATCGGCCTTCTGCGGGGACACGCCATCGTCGAACAGGACACGCCATGTGCCGTCATCGCCCCGGTGCCACACCGAGCCGAAGCGGCCGATCCTGTGCTCGCCGGTCGCCGGGTCCTCGTACAGGGCCGGACCGCTGGAATAGGCCGTGCGGCCATCGCCGCCGAGGGTCACGACCGCCGGGTACCAGCGCAGCTTCAGCGTCTTGCCTTCTATCAGCGGTGCCCATTCCAGGGTGATGGCCTCGCGCCCCCGTGTCGGCGCGCGGCTGACACCGAAGGCGGCGTCGGGATGCAGGTGCTCGGCGAATGCGGCGGCATCGTGCTCGGCGACGGACTGGGCGAAGCTGAGTTCGCGCTGCCAGACGGCGCATTCGGCCTGCCGCGTGGTTTCCGGCGGCACGGCCAACGCATCACCGGCCAGCAGTCCCAGCGCCAGCGTGCACGAAAGTCGGAGGAGCGTTGTCATGCGGATTTCCCCGGAGTCTGCCAAGCTGTCGTGGATTCCAGCTCCTCTACGTACCGCATGCGCCTGCCATTGGTCAGGGTGACGGTGCTGGCCGTCCTGCTCTGGACGGCCGGTTGCGCCACCACCCCCTCCGCCGCCCCGACACCCTCCACCCGGCACAGCGTCGTGCTGATTTCCATCGACGGCCTGGCCGCCAGTGCGCTGGCACGCGGCAACACGCCCAACCTGGACCGCCTGGCGGCCGAGGGCGTGCACGCGGCATGGATGAATCCCTCCTACCCGGTGCTGACGTTTCCCAACCACTTCACCCTGGTCACCGGGCTGCGGCCGGACCGCCACGGCATCATCCACAACAGCATGCGCGATGACGCCGTGGGCGGCTTCAAGGTGGCCGACAAAGCAGCGGGCGCGGATGCGCGCTGGTGGCAGGGCGAACCGATCTGGAATACCGCCGAGAAGGCCGGCCTGCGCACTGCGATCTGGGCGTGGCCGGGCAACGCGGCCCCCATCGATGGCCGCCGTCCCACTCGGTGGGTCCCCTATTCCCCGGAGATCAGTTCGCTCGAGCGCGCGGACCAGGTCGCCGACTGGCTGACCGAGCCCGCGGCGACGCGCCCCCACCTGGCGGCGCTGTATTTCGAGCGGGTGGACAACGTGGGCCACGACAAGGGCCCGGATGCGCCGGAAACCCTGGCGGCGATCCGCGAAGTGGATGCCGCCGTGGGCCGCATCGTGCAGGCACTGGATGCACGCGGACTGCGCACGTCCACGGACATCGTGGTGGTCTCCGACCACGGCATGGCGCCGGTGGCGCCGCACCAGTACATCGCGCTGGAAGACATGGCCGCCTTCGAGCAGGCCGAGGCGGTCAGCACGGGACAGGTGATCGGCTTCAATCCGCGCCCAGGCCACGAAGCCGCCGCCGGACACCGCCTGCTCGGTCGGCACGACCACTACCAATGCTGGCGCAAGCAGGATCTGCCGGTCCGCTGGCACTACGGCAGGCATCCGCGCGTGCCCGCGATCGTCTGCCAGTTCGATGAAGGGTGGAATGCCCTGCCAGCCGAGCAACTGCAGCGCGTGCCGAAGGACCGGCTGAACCGCGGTTCGCATGGGTACGACAACACCCTGCCCTCCATGCGCGCGGTGTTCGTGGCGGCAGGGCCCAGTTTCCGCCGTGGCGCAACGCTGCCGGCATTCGACAACGTGGACGTGTACCCGCTGCTGGCGACGTTGCTGGGCCTCGCGCCGGCGCGCAACGACGGCACGGCCGCGACCTTCGCGCCGGTGCTGGCACCGCGGGCGGACATGCCGCATTGATGTCCGGAAACGGGGAGTCCACGCGCGGGGCCGGTGCTAGCCTTCCCGCATGCTTCCCGCCGATGCCACTGCCCTGCCCGACCCGCATGTTTGCGAACAGGCGCGCCTGAGCCGCGATGCGCGCTTCGACGGCCTGTTCTTCACCGCCGTCACCAGCACCCGCATCTACTGCCGGCCGGTGTGCCCGGCCCCGGCACCGAAGCCGGCGAACATCGTCTACTACCGCCAAGCCGCTGCGGCAGAGGCCGCCGGTTTCCGCCCGTGCCTGCGCTGCCGCCCGGAACTCGCCCCCGGCGACGGCACCTGGCGGCGCGGCGACGCGGTGGTGGCACGCGCACTGAAGCTGATCGACCAGGGCGCGCTGGTGGACGCGCCGTTGTCCGCACTGGCCGGGAAAGTCGGTTTGGGCGAACGGCAGCTGCGGCGCCTGTTCACCGAACGCCTGGGTGCGACGCCTGCGGGCGTGCACGGCACGCGGCGCCTGCTGTTCGCCAAGCAACTGCTCACCGATACCGCGCTGCCGATCACGCAGGTGGCCCTGGCGGCGGGGTTCGGCAGCCTGACCCGATTCAACACCGCCTTCCGCGAGGAATACCGCATGGCGCCGCGCGATTTGCGCAAGCGCGATGCGCCGCCTTCGCACGAGGTCATGACGCTCCGCCTGGGCTACCGGCCGCCCTACGACTTTGCCGCGATGCTGGATTTCCTGCGCGGACGCGCCCTGCCCGGCGTGGAAGCCGTGGATGGGCACGGGTATTCACGCGTGATCGGCACGGGGGCTGCGCCGGGCTGGTTGCGGGTAAGCGCATGGGATGGGAAGGACCCGCATGCCCTGAAGCTGGAATTGCACGGTGCGGCACCTGCCGAACTGCTGGGGATCGTGCATCGCCTGCGACGCATGTTCGATCTGGATGCGGATCCGCGAGCCATCGCGCACGCGCTGGAGGGCGACGCGCGCCTGCGCGCCCTGCTGCGCGAACGACCGGGCCTGCGGTTGCCCAGCGGCTGGGAAGGTTTCGAGATCGCGGTGCGGGCCGTCATCGGCCAGCAGGTCAGCGTGGCCGCCGCGCGCACACTGACCGCCCGCCTGGCGCAACGGTATGGAACCACGCTGGCGACACCGTTCGGGGCACTGACGCAGGTGTTTCCGACGCCCGACGCGATCGCCGACGTGGATCTGACCGAGATCGGCCTGACCCGCGCGCGCGCCGCCACGATACGCGGGCTTGCGCGTGCACTGATCGAAGGTCGCGTGGACTTCAACCCGGAGCGCACGCTGGACGATTTCACTGCACGCTGGGTGGCCCTGCCCGGCATCGGCCCGTGGACGGCGCACTACATGGCGCTGCGCGCACTCGGTCATCCGGATGCGTTTCCTGCCGACGATCTGGTCCTGCAGAAGGCGGTGCCGACGGATGGCACGCGGATGACAGCGAAAGCCCTGACGGCACGCGCGGAAGCCTGGCGGCCGTGGCGCGCGTATGCGGTGATCCATGTGTGGAAGGCCAGCATGGCGCCGCAGAAGCCACCCCCTCCTGTAGGAGCGACGTAAGTCGCGACCGCATGAGTGAAATGTTTCCGTCGTCTGAAGGATCCCGGTCGCGACTCACGTCGCTCCTACATACGAGCTCCCTTATCCTGCCCTCACCATGATCCTCTTCCGCCACCTCGCCAGCCCTGTCGGCACGCTCACCCTGGCCGCGACCGACGACGGCCTGCATGCAATCGAATTCCCGCGCAACCGCCACCCCGCGAACCGTGCTGGATGGACCGAGGGGCAGCATCCCGTGCTCGATCTGGCCGCGCGCCAGCTGGATGAGTATTTTGCCGCGACGCGCCGCGCGTTCGATCTGCCGCTGGCACCGCGCGGCACCGACTTCCAGCGCACCGTGTGGCTGGCGCTGGCCGGCATCGCCTACGGGGAAACGGTCAGCTACGCGCAACTGGCGCAGCGCGTCGGAAAGCCCACCGCGATGCGCGCCGTCGGCGCCGCCAACGGACGCAATCCGTTGCCCATCGTGCTGCCCTGTCATCGCGTGATCGGTGCCGACGGTTCGCTGACGGGCTTCGGTGGCGGCCTGCCGACCAAGCAGTTCCTGCTGGAACTGGAAGGCGCGCTGGCGAGGGCGGACGACCTGTTCGGCTGAGGTCGCCTACATGCCGCGGAAACGCTGCTGGAACGCGGCGCTGACCGGCAGTACATCCTTGCGGCCCTTCACGCTGAGCTGGTGTCGGCCGAGTTCGTCCTTGCGCACGCGGTCGATCGCCTGAACGCGCACCAGCACGCCGCGATGCACCTGCCAGAACACATCGTGATCAAGTCCGCCCAGCAGTTCCTTCAGCGGCATGCGGATGATCGCATCGTCAGCGGCGGTCGCCACCCGCACGTATTTGTCCTGTGCCTGGAAGAACAGCACCTCATCGATGGCAATCATGCGCACGCTGTCGCCGACGCTGGCGGTGATCCAGCGGATGAGCCGTTCGCCCTGCGGACGCAGGCGCGCCTCGAGATCGTCGATCAGCGCACGAAGAGCAGGCGCGCGCGGGTCTGCAAGCCGCTCCCTCACGCGCTCCACCGCCTGCGCCAGCCGCGCGTCCTGCACAGGCTTGAGCAGATAGTCTGCGGCGCCCGCCTCGAAGGCGCGGATCGCGTAATCCTCGTAGGCGGTGGTGAAAACCACCAGTCCCTCCTGTTCGACCACCTTCCGGGCCACGTCCAGTCCGTTGACGCCCGGCATGCGGATGTCGAGGAACGCGATCCGGGGACGATGCCGCGCCACGGCCTCCAGTGCGGACACGCCGTCCTCGCATACCGCCACGATTTCGAGTTCCGGCCACGCAGCGTGCAACTGCTGCTGCAGCGCGCGTCGCTGCGGCGCTTCATCCTCGGCGATCATGGCGGTGATGCGGCTCATGCCTGCGACCGTAGCGGCACGCGGATCCCGGCGCAAACACCGCGGCCGTCCGACCGTGGCGACAGCGCGAAGTCCGCCTGCGCGCCGTAGCGTGCGGCGAGTTGCTCCCGCACGTTCGCCAATCCCACGCCGGTGCTCAGGCCAGGCTGCAGGCCGGCCCCATCGTCGATGACCCGGACGCACAACTGCTCGCCTTCAACGACCGCCGCCACCTCGATGCGCCCCGGGCCCGGGCGCGGCTCGATGCCGTGCTTGATCGCGTTCTCCACCAGCGTGATCAGCAATGAGGGTGGGAATGGCAGGGCGCGAAGCGCATCGTCCGCCCGCACCGTGTACGCCAGTCGCCCGCCCATCCGCACCTGCATCAGCGCGAGGTAGCTGGTGGCGATGTCCAGTTGCTGCCCCAGCGTGGCATGCAGCCCGCGGTCGTCGCGCAGCTTGGGGATGGTGGCGCGCAGGAAGGCCACCAGCGCGTCCAGCGTGGCCTCCGCCTGGGCGGGATCCTGTCGCACCAGTGCGCGCACCGAGGCCAGGGTATTGAACAGGAAATGCGGCTCCACCTGGGCCTGCAACACGCCCAGGCGCAGGTCCGCTTCGTGCACGCGATCTTCGAGTGCGCTCAGTTCGCGCAGGTGATGATGGTCTTCCCATCGACGGTGCTCGCTGAAATACGCGCGCAAGGCCAGCCCGCCACCAAACAGGCCGTAGATCACCACCAGTGCGGCGATGTTGATGGCCAGGCCGATCGCCTTCATCACGGGTGAAAGCACAGGCGGCTTCGAGGACAGTCCGGCGGCAGCCAGTTCGGGCCTCACCAACTGGTCGATGTACGAAGACGCCACGCGATCGACGAAGAAGCTGAGCACCATGCCGGCCAAGACGGCGATCACCACGGCCTTGCGCTCCCATGCAACCGGCCAGGCACGATGGCGCACTGCAGTGGCGAGTGCAGGTCCCAGCGTCGCCATCAGGCTGAAGGCGACGAACTGCGTCGCCGCCACCTTCAGCGCGACAGTGAGATCCTGCACCGCCACGCCGACACCGGCCCCTATGAAGGCGGCGACCACCGCGATCACGCCGCAGAACAGCAGACTGCGACCGAGCAACCACTGCCGGCCGAACACCGGGTACTGGCGATAACGGCTCCACACCGCGTTGCCGCCCACCAGCACCTCGGGTGGCAGCTTCTGGCGCAGGGAGTAATCGCTATCCATGGCTACTTCCTCTCGCCGCGCAGCTGCTGGCCGGCCTGCTTCAGCGTCAATGCAACCACCTTGCCCGCCGCATCCCGCTCAAAGCGTATCTCGGCGCCGACAGCGTCCATCACGAACTCGTCCGGCGCCACCGCCTGCACGGGCAGCGCCGGCTGGCCGGTGCCCTGGATGGTCAGCGTCTCGCCCTGCGCCTTCACGGTGAGCGCGAACGCGGGCATGAGCGGGTAGTCGCCTTCGTATTCGCGCAGCACGGCGGCATCGAGCTTCAACGCAGGCTTCGACGCGGTGGCATCCATGCGCCTGGCCGGCAGAGCGGCGCCCATCTGCATCCATGTGAACGACTGTCCCTCCGACGTACGCTGCGGCCGCAGGACGGCATCGAACTCGCGCGGGTAGAAATCGCCCGCACTGTCGTACCCCATCGCATAGGCGCCCTGCCCGGCGGGCTGGATCTCCAGCGCGTCGCCCCTCCGGCGCACGGTCATCTTCATGCCGCCCGCCAGCTGGTACTCACCGGCAAGCGCATCGAGCAGTGCGGCATCGGGCTTGCTCTCGCGGCGCGGCGAGCCGAGCGGAAAGCGGGCGTCGACCAGATGCAGGCCCAGCGAGCCCAGGCTGCCGATCGAATTCCAGGTGGTGTCGGACAGGATCACCACGCCCCGCTGCCCGTCCTTGTCGAACGACACGAAGGACGAGAAGCCACCGGTACCGCCTTCGTGCACGTGCACGATGCGCTCCCCGACCGGCATCAGCATCCAGTTCATCGCCATCGGTGGCGCATCGGAGAGCTTCTGCTGCGACAGCGCCAGGGCGGGCGAGACGGATGTCGCCTCGCCACCAAGCTGGCCCTGCACGTAGCGGACCATGTCCTCGAGCGTGGCGCGCACGCCACCCACGCCCGCGAGGTTGGCATGGAAATGCCAGCCGGAAGCCGGTCGCGCATTCGGCGTATGCCCCACCGCCGCACGCACGCCGGGCGGTGCATGGTCGATGTAAGCGTGCTGCATCCCGAGCGGTGCGAACAGCCGCTGCTTCAGGAGCGTTTCCATGTCCGTGCCGGCGCGGCGGGCGACGGCGTAGGACAGCACCATCGAGGCGAAGTTCGAGTATTCGAATGTCGTGCCGGGCGCGGCCGCCAGGGTGACGTCGCCAAGCGAGGCGAGCAACGCGGCCTCGTCCAGCCTGGCGTAGGGATCGTCCACGTTCGGCGCGGCCATGCGCGACGGCAGTGCGGGCAATCCCGAGCTGTGTGTCACCACGTGGCGGATCAGGATCGGCTTGCCCTGGTAGTCCGGCAGCCTGGTGCCCACCGGCAACCACGCGGACAGCGGGTCATCCAGCGAGCCCTTGCCCTGCAGGATCAGGTCGGCCAGCAGCGCCGCTGTCATGGTCTTGCTGACGGAGCCGATCTCGAAGGCGGTATCGGCGCCGATGCGCGCGATGTCCCGTCCATCCGCGCACTGGAACGTGCGGGCCACGCTGCCGCCTTCGATCACGGCCACTGCCATGCACGCGCCCGTGCGATCGCCCTGCAGGCGCTGGCTGACGACATCGGCCAGTGCGTCGTCGCTCATGGCATGGACGGAACCGCTGACCACTGCCAGCGTCAGGGCGAGGGAATGCGCGAACGTCATGACATGGCTCCGGGTGGGATGGCCGCCATGCTGCCGCGCCTGTCCATGCGCCGTGCAGGCATCGGATGGAGCGGGCACCACCCGCGACGGAACCCCCGATCCGGCGGATGGCATCGGCGACGGTGGCAGCCCGTCCCGCACGCCCTCAATCCCGCAGCAGCTGTCGAAGCGTCCCGGCGTAACGTCGCGCGATGGCCTCGCCTGCCACGTGCCGCCCGCCGGCGACGACCTGGCGCCCCGCTACCCGGACCTCCTCCACCAGCGGACGATTGCCGGCGAACAGCCAGCGGTCGATGACATCGTCCTGCGTGGCACCCGCCAGTGCAGGGGCATGTCCATCCAGGAGGACGGAATCCCCGTGTGTTCCCGCGAAACCGGTGGCATCCGCGGCGCTGGCCAGCACGCCACGCAACAGCGTCTCACCGACACTGGTGGATGCCGGCGTCACCGCGATGTTGCGATGGCGCGTGACCAGGCGCTGGCCATACTCCAACCACCGCAGTTCCTCCACGGGGGACACCGAGACATGCGAATCCGAACCGATGCCCCATTGCCCGCCCGCCTGCAGGTAGTCGCGCAACGGGAACAGGCCATCGCCCAGATTGGCTTCGGTCGTGGGACAGATCGCCACCGTGGCGCCACTGGCGGCGATGCCGCGCGTCTCGTCTTCGGTGAGGTGCGTGGCATGCACCAGCGTCCATCGACGATCGACGGGGCATTCGCCCAGCAGCCATTCGACCGGCCGCGCCTGGCGCAGCGCCAGGCAGTCCTGCACCTCACCCACCTGTTCTGCGATGTGGATGTGCACCGGCGCGTCGGCGGGCAGTGCCGCCAGCACGCGCCGCATGGCCGCTTCCGGCACCGCACGCAGGCTGTGGAACGCGCAGCCCACGCGCAATGCGCCATCCTGCAGGGAGCGCAAACTGTCGAACAGGCGAAGGAAGTCGTCCACGCCGTGACCGAACCGCTGCTGCCGTGGCGAAAGCTCGCGTCCGTCGAAACCACCGGCCATGTACAGCACGGGCAACAGCGTCATGCGGATACCGGTGTCGCGCGCGGCGGCCACCACCGCCTTCGACATCGCGGCCGGGTCGGCATAAGGCGTGCCGTCCGGCTGGTGGTGCACGTAGTGGAATTCGCATACCTGCGTGTAACCGGCTTCCAGCATTTCCGCATACAGCTGCGTCGCCACCGCGTACATGCTGTCGGGCGTCATGCGGGCCGCGAAGCGGTACATGATCTCGCGCCAGGTCCAGAAACTGTCCTCCGGATGCGTCTGTCGCTCCGCCAGGCCGGCCATCGCGCGCTGGAAGGCATGCGAATGCAGGTTGGCGATGCCGGGGACGCGCCATCCGCCGTCGGCGGCGACGGCCAGCGCTTCGTTGGGATCACGCGGGGACATGGCAATGCTCACGGCTGGCGACAAGGGTGCGTTAGGCTACCGCGTCGCTCCCTGCTCTGGCACGCCCATGGATGCTCTTGAAATCGCCCTGCTGTTCGTCGCGGCGGCCCTTTTTGCGGTCTTCGTGTTCCTGAAGGCCGCGAAGACGGATCGGGACGACGGTGGCAACGGCAGCGTCCATGGCTTCGAGGGCGATGCGGACGGCGGCGGCGACGGCGGAGGCGATTGACCTCATGACGCTCCGTTGGGACGGCCTGCTGGTGAATGCGCGACTGGTAACGCTGGCAGGCGACACTGGTTACGGCGTGGTGGAGAACGGCGCGCTGGGCTGGCGCGAAGGCGTGCTGGTGTTCGCAGGCGCAATGGACAGCCTGCCCGCGCCACCGGATGCGCTGGCCGACACCTTCATCGATGCGCGCGGCGACTGGGTGACGCCCGGCCTCGTGGATTGCCACACGCATGTCGTGTTCGGCGGCAACCGCGCAGGCGAGTTCGAACAGCGCCTGCAGGGCGCCAGCTATGAAGACATCGCGCGTGCAGGAGGCGGCATCGTGTCCACGGTGCGAGCCACCCGTGCCGCCAGCGAGGACGACCTGTTCGCACAGTCGCTGCCGCGTGCGCGCGCGTTGCGCGACGACGGCGTGACCACGCTGGAGGTCAAGTCCGGCTACGGACTCGATCTCGAAAACGAGCGCAAGATGCTGCGCGTGGCCCGGCGCATCGGCGCTGCGCTCGGCATCACGGTGCGCACCACGTTCCTGGGTGCGCATGCATTGCCGCCGGAGTACGCAGGACGTGCCGATGATTACATCGGCGCCGTGTGCGACTGGCTGCCGCTGCTGCATGCGGAAGGACTGGTGGATGCGGTGGACGCCTTCTGCGAACGCATCGGCTTCACCGCGGCGCAGACGCAGCGGGTGTTCGAAACCGCGCGCGCCTTGGGGCTCCCCGTGAAACTGCACGCGGACCAGTTGAGCGATGGTGGCGGTGCGGCGCTGGTGGCCGGCTTTGGCGGGCTGTCGGCGGACCACGTGGAGTACACCTCGGAAGCCGGTGTCGCCGCCATGAAGCAGGCAGGCAGCGTTGCCGTGCTGTTGCCGGGCGCATTCCACGTGCTGCGCGAAACCAGATTGCCGCCACTGGATGCCTTCCGTGCACAGGGTGTGCCGATGGCGGTGGCGACGGATTGCAATCCCGGCACGTCACCGCTGCAATCCCTGCGGCTGGCGATGTCGCTGGCGTGCACGCATTTCCGCCTGACGCCCGAGGAAGCCTTGCGCGGCGCCACCGTGCATGCGGCACGGGCATTGGGCCTGCCGGATCGTGGACGCCTGCAGGCCGGCCAACGCGCGGACTTCGTGCGCTGGCGTATCGGCCAGCCCGCGCAGCTCGCCTACTGGCTGGGCGGTGACCTGGTGTCGGCCGTACACGTAGGCGGCCGCCTCGTCACCCCTGGCTAGAAAAACGAAAACCCCGGCATGGGCCGGGGTTTCGCACGCGCTGCCGGGCTTGCCGGCGCGGTTGGCTTACGCCTTGGCGACGGCCTTCTTGGCCACGGCCTTCTTCGCCGGGGTCTTCACGACCGACTTCTTGGCGGTGGCGGTGGCAGCCACGCCCGCCTTGGCGACCGTGTGCTTGCGTGCATTGCCGTAGCTGGACGAATAGCGCTTGCCCTTGGCCGTCTTGCGATCACCCTTGCCCATCTTTGTTCTCCTGATTCACTGAAAAGTACGCCCGGGTCGGGGCGATTGCACGTGCGACCACCGAATCGGGGCGCTGCGCGCGAGGCCGCAAAGCCTACCACAGCGGGGCCTTCCCGGCCCCTGCCGGCGTCACGGGCAGGCGCTCAGTGGGCGCAGCTGGCGTCGTGGATGTGCCAGTGGTTCAGGCGCAGGTTCAGCAGGTGGGCCAGGCCGACCAGCGTGCCGCCCACGGTCATGACGATGGCGTGCGGCACCACGGCTTCGTGCAGGGGTGCATACAGCACACCCGCCCACAGGGCCGCCAGGCCGAACAGGAGCATGCCCAGCGCGCGGAAGGCACGGTGGCGGCGATAGCCCCAGAGCAGGCTGAAAAGGCCCAGCACGGTCACGAACGTCACGAAGCCACGCTCGAACCCGTCGCCCAGCCACACGGACAGGCCCAGCGAGGGAATCGCGGCCAACAGCAGGGGGGTGATCGCGCAATGCAATGCACACACCAGCGATCCGGCAGCGGCGAAGCGATCGATGAAGAAGCGGAGGGAGGACTTCATGGGGACAAGTATGACTTCCGGGAGGGTTATATTGTCACTATTGGTATATTATAACATCTTCAACTTCCCCACCATGAGTGAATCCACGCCCATGCCATCCCCGCGTCGCGCCCCTCCCGCCCCCCACCTGCTCGCCGCCGCCCTCGCCCTGGCGCTGGCCTCCCCCGCCGCGCTGGCGGACGACGCCGGAGCCCCCCAGGCCAAGGATCTGGACGCCGTAGTGGTGACCGCCTCACCGTTGAAGGGCAATGCCGAATCCGTCGCCACCCCGGTGGAGGTCCTGTACGGAGAAGCGCTGGACAAGGCCAAGGCCGGCACCCTGGGCGAGACGGTGGCGAAGCTGCCGGGCGTGCAGACCACCTATTTCGGCACGGGCGTGGGTCGCCCGATCATCCGCGGCCAGGAAGGCCCGCGCGTGCAGGTGCTGTCCGGCGGCATCGGCTCGATGGACGCCTCCACGGTCTCCGCCGACCACGCGGTCAGCATCGAGCCGTTCCTCGCCGACCAGATCGAAGTGCTGAAGGGGCCCGCCACCCTGCTGTTCGGCAGCGGCGCCATCGGTGGTGCCGTCAACGTGGTCGATGGCCGGCTGGCTGAATCGATCCCGGACCAGCCACTGAGCGGACGCGCGGAAGTGCGCGGCAACACCGTCAACGACGAACGCACCGGCATGTTCCGCCTCGACGGCGTCAACGGGAACTGGGTGCTGCATGTCGACGGCCTGGTCCGCGACACCGACGACTACGACATCCCGGGCGTGGCCATCCTGCACGACCACGAGGAAGGCGAAGAACACGAAGAAGAACCGCAGCCCCGCGGCACATTGCCGAACAGCTCGGTGAAGACGCGCGCCGGAGCCATCGGCGCGACCTATCTCGGCGACCGTGGCTACTTCGGCCTGGCCGCCAGCACCTACCGCACCGACTACGGCATTCCTGCCGGCGCGCACGTGCATGGCGAAGAAGATCATGACCACGACCATGACGGCGAGGAAGACCACGACCACGAAGAGCACGAGGAAGGCGCGGTACGGATCGACATGGTGCAGAACCGGCTGGACCTGAAAACCGGCATCTACGACCCGGTGTCTTTCCTGCAGAGCCTCAACCTGCGCGCGGCCTGGAACGATTACGAGCATGTGGAGCTGGAAGGTGGCGAAGTCGGCACCCGTTTCACCAATGAAGGCTACGACGCGCGCCTTGAAGCCGTGCAGAAGGAATGGAATGGCTGGCGCGGCGCCTTCGGCCTGCAGTTCGGCAGCACCGATTTCAGCGCCGTGGGCGATGAAGCCTTCGTGCCGTCGACCGTCACCGACACTCTGGGGTTCTTCGTGGTGCAGGAAAAGGACTTCGGCCCGTGGAAGCTGGAACTTGGTGGCCGCTACGACAAGGTCGAACTGAAGCCGGATGACCGTGCCGCAAGCGACTTCAATGCGGTCAATCTTTCTGCCGCCGCGATCTGGCGCCTGAGCGACGGCTTCGACCTGCGCTTCGGGCTGGACCGTTCCGAGCGTGCGCCCACGAATGAGGAACTGTTCGCCGGCGGCACCCACGTCGCCACGCAATCCATCGAGATCGGTGACGCTTCGCTGGATACCGAGAAGGGCGTGCGCGCGGAAATCGGCGCGCATTGGCACACCGATCGCGTCGACCTGAAGCTGGCGGTCTACCAGACGAAGTTCAAGGACTTCATCTACCTCACCGATACCGGCGTGGAAGAAGAAGGCTATCCGGTGCGCCTGTGGACACAGGACGACGCCACCTTCACCGGCGCCGAGGCCGAAGCGAAGATCCAGCTCGCCGATACCGCCGCCGGCGCATGGGACCTGCGCGTGTACGGCGACTACGTGCGTGCGGAGCTCGATGGCAACGGCATGCGGACGGTGGCCTTCGAGGTACCGCATGGCGACCACACGCATGGTTACGAAGTGGATATCGCACAGGGCGGTTACCTGCCGCGTATCGCACCGATGCGCGTCGGTGCCGACCTGGGCTGGTCGCTGGGTGGCTGGCGCGCATCGCTGGGCACGGTGCGCTACAGCAAGCAGGACGACCTTGCACAGAACGAGGAGCCGAGTGACGGCTACACGCTGGTGGATGCGCACTTGGCATATCGCTGGGATCACACGGCATCAAGCTGGGAAGTGTTCCTGGATGGCAGCAACCTGACCGACGAAGAAGCCCGCCCGCATACCTCGTTGCTGCGCGACTACGCGCCGCTGCCGGGCCGCGGCGTGGCCTTCGGCATCCGCGCGTACTTCTGACCGGCGACTGACGGCCCTCCCCGGGGCGGCTGGCCTGGATGGCAGCCGCCCTTCTTGACAACACTTATGTGCATATACACATAATTCATCCGGCAGCCCCCATCGCGATCAATCCCGCATGCCCGCCCCCTCCGCTACCGCATCGCCCAGCTCATGCACCTGCTTCCGCCTGCGCCGCGCAAGCCGCCGCGTCACCCAGGTGTACGACCATGAACTGGCCGGGGCCGGCCTGAGCCTCAACCAGTACTCCATCCTGCGCCGCAGCGAACGCGAGCCACGTGTGCTGGGCGACCTGGCCGGAGAACTCGGCATGGATCGCACCACCCTGACCCGCAACCTGTCGCCGCTGGTGGATGCAGGCCTGGTGGAAATCGTCCGCGGCCACGACGCGCGCCAGCGCGTGATCGCGCTGACCCCGCCGGGCCGCGACCGACTCGCCGCCGCGAAGCCCCTCTGGCGACATGCGCAGGCGGCCATCGACGCGATGCTCGGCGAGGCCGGCGTCAAACGATTGCACCGCGACCTGGACCACCTCGACGACCTGCTGCGCCAGCGCCTGGGAGAAGCCGCATGAGCCCCGCTACCCCGACGCCCGCTCCGCGCATGCACTGGGGCCTGTTGCTGGCCGCCGCAGCGACGCTGATGATCACCATGGGCGCGCGCCAGACCACCGGGCTGTTCGTTTCACCGATCCACCAGGACACCGGCATCGGTATCGCCACAATCAGCTTCGCGCTGGCGATCGGCCAGTTCACGTGGGGAGCCGTGCAGCCGATCTTCGGCGCCATCGCCGACAAACGCGGTTCCACCGGCGTGCTGGTGCTCGGTGGCATCCTGCTGGCGCTGGGGCTGGCCCTGACGCCGCATCTCACCTCGCCCTGGGGGCTGATGTTCACGCTGGGCCTGTTGACGGCGGCGGGCGCAGGCGCAGGCAGCTTCTCCATCCTGATCGGCGCCACCGCACAACAACTGGCGCCCGAGAAACGCTCGTTCGCCGCGGGCTTCATCAACGCGGGGGGTTCGCTCGGACAGTTCGTCTTCGCGCCGCTGGTGCAGGCCGTCATCGCCGTCGCCGGCTGGGCCAGCGCGATGTACACGCTTGCCATCGCGTCGCTGCTGGCGATTCCGCTGGCCTTCCCGTTGCGCAGGAAGGTGGCGTCTTCGACGGGCTCAGCACCGGCCACCGCGGTCGGCGACATCTCGCTCAAGCAGCAGATCGCCATCGCCCTGCGTGACCGCAGCTACTGGATGCTGCACCTGGGCTTCTTCACGTGCGGCGTGCACATCGCCTTCCTGGTGACGCACCTGCCTGGCGAAATCGCATTGTGCGGCCTGTCGCCCAGCGTGTCGGCGGTGTCGATCGCGCTGATCGGCCTGTTCAACGTGGCCGGCAGCCTGGTGGCCGGTGCACTGGGCCAGCGCGTGCGGATGAAGTGGATCCTCGCGGTGATGTATGCCAGTCGCGCGGTGATGATCGCGCTGTATCTGCTGGCGCCTCCGACGCCGTTGACGTTCTACGTGTTCGCGGCAGCACTCGGTTTCACCTGGCTGGCGACGGTGCCACCCACGGCCGGCCTGGTCGGCAAGCTGTTCGGTCCGCGCTACCTGGGCACCCTGTTCGGACTGACCTTGCTGTCGCACCAGATCGGCGGCTTCTTCGGCGCGTGGCTCGGCGGGCTGGCGCTGGAGCGCTTCGGCGACTACACGTGGATGTGGTACGCGGATATGGCGTTGGCGTTGATCGCGGCAGCAGCGAACCTGCCTATCCGGGAAACGCCACCGAAAGCGGTGCCGGCGGCGGCGTGAGCAAATCCGTTGCAGGAGCAACTGCAGGAGCGACGTAAGTCGCGACCGCACGCCAACACTTGCCGGAAACTTCAGCTGGCGCAGCTTCTTTCTTGCCCGGAAGACCTAGCGCGATGATCAGCTCCCGGCCAGCGGAATCCGCGGTCGCGACTTACGTCGCTCCTACAACAACAAATCCGCTACGCCGCAGCGCAGCGCGCGCACAGGCCATGCACTTCCAGCGTCTGCGCCTGTGGCTGGAAACCCAGTGCCTTGGCGCGCGCGTCCAGCGCCGCCACCACGTCGCGATCCTCCAGTTCCACCGCGCTGTGGCAGCGGTCGCAGATCAGGAACGGCACCGAGTGCTGGGCGCTGTTCGGGTGATGGCAGGCGACGAACGCATTGACGGATTCGAGCTTGTGCACGAAGCCATTGGCCATCAGGAAATCCAGCGCGCGATACACCGTTGGCGGCGCGTCCGCACCCACGCCCTTCGTGGCGCGCACCCACTCGAGCAATTCGTAGGCCTTCACCGGCTTGCCGGCTTCGGCGATCAGCTGCAGAACACGCGCACGGATCGGCGTCAGCCGCAGGCCGCGCTCCTGGCACGCGCGCTCCACTGCGACCACGAACGCCTGCGCGTCATGGACATGGTGGTTCGGGTCGGTGCAGGCGTGTGGCATGGGCGATCCGTGATCAGGCGGCCGTACTTGTCTTGATAAGTGCTGCGTCGATGCGTTTCAAGGCTTCATCGCGACCGGCAAGGTAGACCGTCTGGGAAATGTCCGGGCTGACCTGCGTCCCGGTGATGGCCACGCGCAAAGGCTGCGCCACTTTGCCCATGCCGATTTCGAGCGCCGCTGCGGCCTCGTGCAGGGCGACGGACACACTTTCCGCGCTCCACTCCGCCAGCGCCGCCAGACTTTCGCGGGCCTTGGCCAGCGGGGCATGCGCGGCGGCGCCCAGATGCTTGGCTACTGCAGCATCGTCGTACACCGTCAGCGGCTGGTACCAGACCACCGCCTTCTCGGCCATGTCCTTCAACGTCTGCACGCGATCGCGCAGCGCGACCACCACGTCGGCCGGCGCCGGACCCGCGGCCAGGTCGATGCCCAGCTTCTCCAACTGGTAAACGAGGTGCGGCGCGATGTCCGCAGGCGCATCGGTCTTCAGGTAGTGCTGGTTCACCCAGCCCAGCTTGGCCATGTCCAGGCGCGCGGCCTTGGAATTCACGTCCTTCACGTCGAACAGGTCGATCAGTTCCTGGCGCGAGAAGAGCTCCTGGTCGCCGTGCGACCAGCCCAGCCGCGCCAGGTAGTTGATCAGCGCGTGCGGCAGGTAGCCGGCGTCCTTGTACTGCATCACGTCGGCCGCACCGGTGCGCTTGGACAGCTTGGCGCCCTGCTCGTCCAGGATCATCGGCATGTGCGCGAACTTCGGCACCGGCGCACCCAGTGCTTCGTAGATGTTGATCTGCCGGGGCGTGTTGTTGATGTGGTCGTCGCCGCGGATCACCTCGGTGATGCCCATGTCCCAGTCATCGACCACCACGGCGAAGTTGTAGGTGGGATAGCCGTCCGGACGGAAGATCACCATGTCGTCCAGCTCGCTGTTGGCGATTTCGATGCGGCCCTTGATCAGGTCGTCGAAGGCGACCACGCCGTCGAGGGGGTTCTTGAAGCGGATCACGCGGTTCGGGTCGTCGCGGTGCGGCAGGTTCTGCTCGCGCGCGGCGCCGTTGTAGCGCGGCTTCTCCTGCTTCGCCATCGCGGCTTCGCGCATGGCGTCGAGCTCCTCGCGTGTCTCGTAGGCGTAGTAGGCCTTGCCGGCCGCGACGAGTTGTTCAGCGACCTCGCGATACCGGTCGATGCGCTGGGTCTGGTAGACCGGGCCTTCGTCGTAGTCCAGGCCCAGCCAGTCCATGGCGTCCAGGATCGCGTCGATCGCGGCCTGCGTGCTGCGCTCGCGGTCGGTGTCCTCGATGCGCAGGATGAAGTCGCCGTTGCGATGGCGCGCTTCCAGCCAGCAGTACAGCGCCGTGCGGGCGCCGCCGATGTGCAGGTAGCCGGTGGGACTGGGAGCGAAGCGGGTACGGCAGGCCATGGAGGAGCTCAAGTACGGAGTCCCGCGATTTTACCGCGCCGCGACGGTTCTGCCGCGCTCGCCGGCCCGAACGCGCCGCAGTGAGCCCGCTCGGTGAGGCGCCCGGAAGGCCTTGCCGATAGAGGAAGCCCGGTGGGGAGGGCTTAGAATCGCCGCATGACCACACTCTTCATCTCCGACCTGCACCTGGACGCTGAACGCCCTGCCGTCACCGAGTTGTTCGGCACGTTCATGCAGCGGGAAGCCGTCGCGGCCGACGCCCTGTACATCCTGGGCGACCTGTTCGAGGCCTGGGTGGGCGACGACGATCCATCGGAAACGGGAGCCTACGTCGAGACCCGCATTCGGGAGGTGGCCGATGCCGGCGTGCCGGTGTTCTTCATCCGTGGCAATCGCGATTTCCTGCTCGGTAATGCCTTCGCCCGCCGCGCCGGCATGCGCATCCTGCCCGATCCGGCCGTTGTCATGCTGTACGGAAAGCCGGCGATCCTCATGCATGGCGACCTGCTGTGCACGGGTGACACGACCTACCAGGCGTTCCGCGCGCAGACGCGCAATCCCGCCTGGCAGGCGCAGTTCCTGTCGCAGCCACTGGCGGCCAGGCTCGCCTTCGCCGCGCAGGCGCGTGCCGCCAGTGCCGCTCACCAGGGCGGCATGAAGCAGAGCGACAAGGCGCAGTTCGAAGCATTGACCGACGTGACGCCGGCGGCCGTGGACGCGACACTGGTCCAGTTCGGCATCGACACTCTGATCCATGGTCACACGCACCGCCCTGCCATCCACGAACTGATTGTTGGCGAGCGGGCGTGCCGCCGTGTGGTGCTGGGCGACTGGTACGAGCAGGGCTCGGTGCTGCGGGTGGAACCGCATGGAATGACGCTGGAGCGTCTGTAGGTCTTTGATGTGGGAGCGACACAAGTCGCGATGATGCTTCCGCGGTAGCTCATCGCGACTTGTGTCGCTCCCACACCCTCATGTGTATTCCGTCCACAGGTCGCCCAAGCCCCCTACGGGGCTTCCAGCGCCGCGAGTTCATCTTCGTCGAACCCAGCCAACAGCCGCGCCTCGATATTGAACGGGCCATGCAGGTAGCCGCCGGCGTATTCCCTCAGCAGTTCGCGGAAGCGTGCGCGCGGTTCGATGCCACGCTGCTCGCAGTACCAGCGGTACCAGCGCGAACCGGCGGCGACATGCGCGATTTCCTCGCGCAGGATCAGGTCGAGAATCCCGACGGTGGCTTCGTCTCCCAGATCGCGCAGCTTGACGATCATGCCTGGCGTGACGTCCAGGCCGCGCGCCTCCAGCACGCGCGGTACCAGCGCCATCCGCGCAAGACCATCGTGCGCGGTCTTCTCGGTCATCTCCCAAAGACCGTTGTGCGCATCGAAATCCCCGTAGTCGTAACCCAGTTCGCGCAGGCGGTCGCGCAGCAGGACGAAATGGCGCGACTCATCGTTGGCCACGCTGACCCAGTCGGCCTGGAACGCCGCCGGCATCCCACGGAAGCGATACACCGCATCCCAGGCCAGGTCGATGGCATTCAGTTCGATATGCGCGATGGCGTGGATGAAGGCCGCCCTGCCCGGCACGCTGCCAAGCCCGCGACGCGGCAGCTCGCGCGGATGCACGAGGGCCGGCTTCGCCGGTCGCCCCGGCATGCGGATCGGTTCGGGTGCCGGCGCGTCCGCCGGAATGGCCAGCTCACCGCGCTTGAAGGCGTCAGCGAATCGCTGCGTCAGCGCGACCTTGTCGTCCACGTCCGTTGCGTCCAGGCAGGCACGCGCGGCCTCGAACAGCGTGGCCATGGAGTGCGCGCCGGAATCAGCCGACGCGGCGCTTGCGCTTGGCCTCGTCCGAGCGCATCTGCTCGATGCGCTCGAAATATCCCGGTTCGATGCCGGTGACGTACTTGCCATCGAAGCAGGAGGAGTCGAAATCGGCCAGCTGCGGATTGCCTTCGCGCACAGCCGCCTCGAGATCTTCCAGGTCCTGGTAGATCAGCCAGTCGCAGCCGAGCAGCGTCTCGATCTCTTCGATGCTGCGGTCGTGTGCCACCAGCTCATCGGCAGCCGGCATGTCGATGCCGTAGATGTTGGGATGGCGCACCGGCGGTGCGGCACTGGCCAGGTAGACCTTGCGCGCGCCCGCATCGCGCGCCATCTGCACGATCTGCTTGGACGTGGTGCCGCGCACGATGGAGTCATCCACCAGCAGCACCACGCGGTTGCGGAATTCCAGGTTGATCGGATTGAGCTTGCGGCGCACGGACTTCACCCGCTCGCCCTGCCCCGGCATGATGAAGGTGCGGCCGACATAGCGGTTCTTGATGAACCCCTCGCGGTACTTCACGCCCAGCACGTTGGATATCTCCAGCGCGGCGTCGCGCGAGGTGTCCGGGATCGGGATGATCGTGTCGATGTCGTGGTCCGGGCGCAGGCGCAGGATCTTCTCGCCCAGCTTCACGCCCATGCGCATGCGCGCCTTGTGCACCGACACGTTGTCGATCATCGAATCGGGACGCGCGAAGTACACGTACTCGAAGATGCACGGCGCATGGTGTTGCGGTTCGGCGACGATTTCGCTGAACAGCTCGCCGCGCGCGGTGATCACGATGGCTTCGCCGGGCTGCACGTCGCGCATGCGGGTGAAACCCAGGATGTCGAGCGCGGCGGATTCGGACGCGATGATGTACTCGGTGCCTTCGCTGTGCTCGCGCTTGCCCAGCACCAGCGGACGGATGCCGTGCGGGTCGCGGAACGCCACCAGGCCCAGGCCCAGCACCACGCTGACCACCGCATATCCGCCCTTGACGCGGCGATGGACGCCGGCGACCGCGCGGATGGCGGCTTCCGGACTGAGCGTGCGCTGCAGGTCCAGCTCGTGCGCGAACACGTTCAGCAGCACTTCGCTGTCCGAATCGGTGTTGATGTTGCGACGGTCCTGGGCGAACACGTCCTGGCGCAGGGCCTCGGTGTTGATCAGGTTGCCGTTGTGCGCCAGCGCGATGCCGTAGGGCGAGTTCACGTAGAACGGCTGCGCCTCGTCCATGCCCTCGGAGCCCGCGGTCGGATAGCGGCAATGCGCGATGCCCACGCGGCCTTCCAGCACGCTCATCGCCTTGGCGTTGAACACGTCCCGCACCAGCCCGTTGTCCTTGTGCACGCGCAGTCGCGTGCCGTCGGCGGTGGCGATGCCGGCGGCGTCCTGCCCGCGGTGCTGGAGGACGGTCAGCCCGTCATAAAGCTGGCCGGCAACATTCTGGTTGCCGACGATTGCGACGATGCCGCACATGGTGGACCTACTCCGGTTTCGACTCGGGCGACGCTGGCGGGGAGACGCGCTCCGGCGGGGCGCCGGACTCTTGCAGCGGCAGGGGCAAGTTTTGCAGGCGCGCATTATCGCCCGCCGGACGCCCATTGCCAAAGTCCAGTTCCTGCACAGTCCATTCCGGCAACCACTGCGCAAGCCATTCCGCGCCGGGCAGGAGCAGCGGCACGATGGATGACCGCTGCCATTCAGGTTCGCGCGGCAGGTCGGTGAAGGCCACCAGCAACAGCAGTACGCAGGCCACGAAGGCACCACGCAATACGCCCAGGCCGAGCCCCAGCACACGATCGAGCCCCGACAGGCCCACGGTCTTCACGAGTTGCCGCACGATCCAGCCGGTCACGCCGACCACGAGCATGACGCCGACGAAGCTGAGCGCGTACCCCCCCAGCAATTCGCTGGCGGTGGGCGGCCCATCGTCGGAAAGCCAGACGGCGACCTGCGCGCCGTAGTGGAAGGCGACCCAGCCGGCCAGCACCCAGGCGACCATCGATGCTGCGGCGCTGACGAGCCCGCGCATCAGCCCGAACAGCGCCGAGACGGTGATGATGCCCAGCAGTGTCAGGTCGAGCGCACTCATGCGCGCGCCTGCCCGCACCCGGATTCAGTGGCGATGCCGATGCCGGTCAAGGATGCGGGCGCACCATGCCATCGACACCGACCTTCGCCGCTACCTGCGCCTTCAGCCGGTCCGCATCGGCACGGCTTGCCACCGGCCCCACGCGCACGCGACTGAGCGTGCCCTTGTCGGTGCGGACCTGTTCGACGAACGCACTGAAACCGGCAGCGCGGGCGCGATCACGCAATGCGTTGGCGTCCGCCGCGCTGGAGAATGCCCCCAGCTGCACGGCGAAGCCCACGCCGGACGCGGCAGGCTTTGCTGCTTCGGCTGGCTTGGGTGCGGGCGCGGCGGGCTTGCTCGCGGCGACGGTCGGCTTGGGTTCGGCGGGCGGCGGCGTGGTGGCCGGCTTCGGCGCCGGTGCCGCGGGCTTGGGTTCCGGCGGCAGCGCCTGCGCGGTGATCGCCGGCGTGGGAGCGGCGGCGGCCACCGATGAAGGCGTCGGTGCCACAGGCGTGGCGGACGGGGTGGGCGCAGTGGTCGCCGCAGCGTCCAGCGTGACGACCTGGGCGTTCACATCACCCCGGATCCTGATGGCCTCCAGACGCGCGGATTCGGCCTGCGGGCGATCGGCATAGGGACCGACGCGCACGCGGAATGCCTGCTTGCCATTGATCGTCGCCGGCTCGACAAAGCCCGGCAGCGCAGCCTGCTTCACGCGGGCCAGCACGGCATCGGCATCGGCCTGCGTGGCATAGGCGCCGAAGCTGACGGCGAAGTTGCCGGCAGCAGTGGCGGCGGACTGCGGCACGCCGGCCGCCGGGAGCGGTTCCGCAGCGGGCGCGGCCACCTGGCCCTGCATGCCGACCGCACCATTCGCGGGGGGGCTGCCCGGGGCGACCAAGGGCAGCTCACGTGTTTCGTATTCGCCATCGGCGGCTGGCGGAACATCCAGCGGCACGTCCGACACGCCGCTATCGGGCGCGGGGCCTTTCACCAGCATGGGCAGGAAGATGACGGCCAGCGCCACCAGCACGACGGCGCCGATCAGGCGCTGTTTCAGGGCAGTATCCATCCAGGTCCACGGGAGATGAGGCAGGAGTGCCGGCGCGATTATACGGCGCGTCCCACCGCGCTCCCCCTCATCGACCTGAATGCAGCACGTGCAATGCGTCGGCCACGGTGTGGAACGAACCGAACACCAGCACGCGGTCGCCGGGCGCCGATGCCGCAAGCGCGCCTTGCAGCGCGTCGCCGACATGGCCGTGCAGGACGGCGCCATCCGCATCAGTGCCCTGCAGGCGCGCGGCCAGCTGCCCGGCGGTCTGCGCGCGCGGCCCCACGTCCAGGCCGGCCAGGTGCCATTGCAGGGTCATGCCGGCGAAGGCGTCGACCACGCTTCGCACATCCTTGTCTGCCAGCGCGGCGAATACCACGCGGGTCACGCCACCACTGGCATGGATCTGCAGCCATGCGGCCAGTTCGCGCGCCGCCTGTGGGTTGTGGCCGACGTCAAGCACCACGTGCACGCCATCGCGCTCCAACTGTTGCAATCGGCCCGGGAGCGCAGCCTTGGCCACGCCTTCCGCGAAGGCGCTGTCAGGAATGACGTCTCCTGGCAGCGCGCGAAATGCGGCAATCGCCGTGGCGGCGTTCGCGCGCTGCGAAGGCGCGGACAGCGCCGGCACCGGCAGTTCAAGTTCTGCCCCCACTTCGCGCCAGCGCCAGCGCTGGCTGTCGATGGGCTCGTGGAAGAAGTCACTGCCCAGCCGGAGTGCATTCGCTCCGATGGCATAGGCATGGCGCAACACGCTGGACGGCGAGTCCACCTCGCCAAGCACCAACGGCGTCCACGCCCGCGCGATGCCGGCCTTCTCGGCGCCGATGGCCTCGCGGTCGTTGCCGAGCCAGTCGGTGTGGTCGATGTCGACCGTGGTGATGACGGCGACATCGGGATCGACGATGTTCACCGCATCCAGCCTTCCACCCAGGCCGATCTCGAGTACCGCCAGGTCCAGCCCGCTGCGCTGGAACAGCCACAGTGCGGCCAGCGTGCCGAATTCGAAATAGGTCAGCGGAATTGTGCTTCCTTCTCCCTCCGGGAGAAGGTGGCGCGCAGCGCCGGATGAGGGTACGGCAGATTCGCTGGCGTCCGGACCATCATCGCTGCTCCCTGCCCTCACCCCAACCCCTCTCCCGCCGGGAGAGGGGCTAAAGCGCGCCGCTTCGACGGCTTGGAACGCTTCGATCAGTGAGGCGTCATCCGCGTCCACGCCATCGATGCGCACGCGCTCGTTGTAGCGCAGCAGGTGTGGCGAGGTATACGCCCCGACCTTCCAGCCTGCGGCACGCGCGATGGCCTCGATGAAGGCCACGGTGGAGCCCTTGCCATTGGTGCCGCCGACGGTGATGACACGCGTGGCCGGCTTGCCGAGCGCCAGTCGCATTGCGACTTGGCGCACGCGGTCCAGGCCCATGTCGATGGACTTGGGATGCTGTTGCTCGATGTACTCGAGCCAGTCGTCGAGGGTATGCAGCGCGCGTGACATGTCAGTTGCCGGATTCGATATGCCGGATGCTGGAGCCGAACAGCGATCGTCGGCCGCTCAGCACCACCGACACCTGTTGCTCGGGATGGCGATGATAGAACGCTTCACGGATGCACAAGTAGCTCGGAAAGCCCCGCTCCATCGGGCCGCCTCGCAATCGGTAGTCGCATGCACGACGGCTCGGGGTGTAGTGCGTCTGCATGATGTGGGATTCGCGGAATGCCTCCCCGAACACGCACGTCCACGCCCACGGCAAGGACCTGGCCAGCACCAGCCAGCCGACGAGGCCCAGCATCACGGGCATCCCGCAAAGAAGGAACAGGAACTTGAGGAACCCCTGGTCGAGCAGGAGGGCCATGCGTCCATGGCGGCGGGCATGGCCGATCAACAACGCCGTTCCGATCACGCCACCGACCAGGAACAGCAAGGCGACATGGAGGCCGTGCAAGGCGGGCGCAGGCACGAAGTCGACGAACAGACCCGTCAGCGCCAACGCACAGGTGCCAAGTACCGCCACGGTCGTGGTGACCTGACCAGGCGCAGGCGCGTCGGAGCCGAACCAGACCGCTTTCCAGCCCATGTGCGCTCGCAGAACGTCGCCGCTGCCGCCGGACTCTAGAGCGCCCGATGCTTTGCTTCGCCGAAGAATGGCGTGTGGTGCGCGCAGTCGTTGAGGCGCACGACTTCGAGCTGATCGACCGAGGGGCCTTCCAGCAGGTTGAGCGTGGTCGGCGCCTGGCGGAACGTCCAAAGCTTCGCGATCGGCAGGCCCAGGATGCGGCACAGCAGGACGCGGTTGACCGCATCGTGCGCCACGATCAGCAGGGTGTCCTCATCGCCCAGTCCCTCCGCGGCGCGTGCGAGCCCGCGCCAGGAACGGTCCAGCACCTGGCGCAGCGATTCGCCACCCGGCATGAGGACGGTATCGGGCTCCTCACGCCACGCCAGCAGGCGGGCGGGATCCTTGTCCTGGATCTCGCTGGCCAGAAGGCCTTCCCATTCGCCATGCGCGATTTCCTGCAGATCCGCATCGGTCTGCAGAAGGTCGGCGCGTGCATCGCCCAACGCGAGCTTCGCGGTGAGCTGCGCCCGCGACAGCGGCGAGGCGACTGCACGATCGATGCGTACGTCCTTCAGCCGCTGGCCCAGCGCGGTGGCCTGGCCTTCGCCGACCGGCGACAGCGGGATGTCGATCTGGCCCTGGTAACGGCCTTCGGCGTTCCACGGCGTTTCGCCGTGACGGGCAAGCAGGATGCGCATGCGTCGGTGTGTCCATTCGGGGGAAGCGGCCCCGCTTCCGGAAGCCGGAAACGAAGACGGGAGCGGATCATACCCGCTCCCGTCCCGTGCCTGCCGCTAAGTTGCAGGTGTTACTTGCCGACGCCCATTTCCTTCAGCAACTGCGGCGCCGGATATGCCTCCTGCATGATCCAGCGCAGGTAGCGGCCATCCACGGCGATCATGCGGGTCATCTTGGGGTCGAACACCCAGTTGGAGCTGACCGACTCCCAGTTGCCGTCGAAGGCCAGGCCGACCAGTTTGCCGTGTGCGTCCAGCACCGGCGAGCCGGAGTTGCCGCCGGTGATGTCCAGGTCGGACAGGTAGTTCACCGGCACGGAGCCGATGCGCTTGTCCTCCAGGCCGCCGTAGCGCTTGGCCGCGACCGCATCGAGCAACGCCTTCGGCGAGTCGAACGGATCCTGCCCGGTTTCCTTGGCCACCACACCTTCCAGCGTAGTGAACGGGGTGTACTCCACGCCGTCCTTCGGCGCGTAACCCATCACGTTGCCGAAGGTGATGCGCAGCGACAGATTGGCATCCGGGTAGACGTACTGACCCTGGCTCTTCTTGTAGTCCGCCAGCGCCTGCAGGTAGACGGGGCGCGCGGCCAGATTCTCGCCGGCGCGCGTCTTGCGCTCCTGCTCCAGCTTCAGCAGCGTGGGCATCACCGCCACCGCGTACTGGATCGCCGGATCGCTGCTGGCCTCGAATGTCTTGCGGTCTGCGGCGAACCACTTCAGGCGCTCATCCGTGCTACCGAGCTTCGTGCCCGCCAGACGATCCAATCCCCGCTTCACCGCTGCGGCATCGTTGCCGCCCAGCCATGCGTCCACGGCGTCGACGCGCTGAGCAGCGGGCAGTTTGATGTACTCGTTCAACCAGTACTCCTGCAACTGGCGATCCATCGCGGCCACGTAGCGGCGCTCAAGCTGCTTCAGGCCACCTTCGATGGCAGGCAGGTCGCGTTCCTGGTAACCGGACTCGCGTTCCGCATTGGGCTTCTCGCGCTCGATCGACAGCCGGTACAGCTGCGTGGCCGAACCCACCATCGCGGTGTTGTTGAACATCGCCAGGGTCAGGTCGCGCTCGCGCGTGGCCTTGTTCTGTTCCAGCAGGGCGAGCAGCTGGGCATGCGCGTCCAGCGCCGTCTGGCCCTTGGCGCCCTGCCCCTTCAGCCAGGCCAGGACGGCGGCTTCTTCGCGCTGCTTCTGGCCGGCCGCGTCGATGCGCTTGAAGCCTTCCAGCTGGCCGTCGTAGTTCTTGCTGGTGTTGTTCCAGCCCGCCATGGTGTTGGCGTACTTCACCTGGATGTCGGCGTTCTTCTTGCCGGCGTCCTGCACCATCGCGATCTGGTTCTTGTAGTGGCGCGCGATGGTCGGATAGGTCCACGCGGCGGTGTTGTCGAATTCGGCCGCCAGCGCATAGCGGTTGGTCGAACCCGGATAGCCCGCCACCATGACGAAATCACCGGCACCCAGCGGCTGATCGGCGAACTTCAGCCAATGCTTCGGCTGGTACGGCACGTTGCCCTTGGAGAATGCGGCCGGTTTGCCGTCCTTTCCCACGTAGGCGCGATAGAAGGCGAAGTCGCCGGTGTGGCGCGGCCACATCCAGTTGTCGATGTCGCCACCGTACTTGCCCACGCTGCCCGGCGGTGCGTACGCCAGGCGCACGTCCTTGATTTCCATGTTCTTGAACAGGCGATACGTGTTGCCACCGGAGAAACTGTAGAGGCGGCAGCGGAAGCCGGCCTCGGCCTCGCAGTCGGCGATCCGCTTCTTCTCGAAGGCCTCCAGCGCCTTCGTGCGCGCCAGCGCATCGCCGCCGGCGGAGGCGATGGCGGCCTGCGCGTCCTTCGTCACATCGGTGATCTCGTCCAGCACGAACACGCGCGCATTGGGGCCCGCGCTGACTTCATCGCCCGCCGTCGGTGCGTTGAAGCCGTTCTTGATCAGGTTGTTCTCGGCCGTGGAGTTCAGCTGGATGGCGCCATACGCGCAGTGATGGTTGGTGACCACCAGGCCGTTCGGCGAGACGAAGCTGGCGGTGCAGCCGCCCAGTGCGACCACCGCGCCCATCGGGTCGCCGGTCAGGTTGGAAAGCTGCTGCGGCGACAGTTCCAGGCCGGCCTTCTTCAGCGGTCCGGCGATTTCGGGCAGCTGCTGGGGTACCCACATGCCCTCGCCCGCATGGGCGAACTGGGCGGCGAGCAGGGACAACGGAACCGCAATGGCGGCGGCGAGCAGGTTCGGACGCATGGAAACCCCGGTACGGACAGGAAAGTTCCGATTGTAATGAACCTGTCACCGCCGCCGACCCATGACTTTCGTCCTAGGAAGACGGGCATGCGGACGCTCCGGCGTGTCAAGGCGCCCTGCAACAGGGCGCCACGGAGGCGGCGCGTATAATCCGCGCCCTCAACCCCTGGATCGACGCCCGATGGCACAGACGATGAAGGCGCTGGTGAAGCGCGAGGCCGGCAAAGGCATCTGGATGGAGGAACTGCCCGTCCCGCAGCCCGGCCCCAACGAGGTGCTGATCAAGCTGGAGAAGACCGCCATCTGCGGCACCGACCTGCACATCTACCTGTGGGACGAGTGGAGCCAGCGCACGATCAAGCCCGGCCTGACCATCGGCCATGAATTCGTCGGCCGCATCGCGCAACTGGGGTCCGCCGTCACCGGGTACGAAGTCGGGCAGCGCGTGTCGGCCGAGGGCCACATCGTCTGCGGCCATTGCCGCAACTGCCGCGGCGGCCGCCAGCACCTGTGCCCGAACACCGTGGGCATCGGCGTGAACCGCAACGGCGCCTTCGCCGAGTACATGGTGATGCCGGCCAGCAACCTGTGGCCGATCCCGGACCAGATTCCGTCGGAACTGGCGGCATTCTTCGACCCCTACGGCAACGCGGCGCACTGCGCGCTGGAATTCGACGTGGTCGGCGAAGACGTGCTGATTACCGGCGCGGGCCCCATCGGCATCATCGCCGCCGGCATCTGCAAGCACATCGGCGCCCGCAACGTGGTGGTCACCGACGTGAACGACTTCCGCCTGAAGCTGGCCGCCGACATGGGCGCGACCCGCGTGGTCAACGTGGCCAACCAGTCGCTCAAGGACGTAATGGCCGACCTGCACATGGAAGGCTTCGACGTGGGCTTGGAGATGAGCGGCAATCCGCGCGCCTTCAACGACATGCTCGACTGCATGTACCACGGCGGCAAGATCGCGCTGCTCGGCATCCTGCCCAAGGGCGCCGGTGTGGACTGGGACCGCATCATCTTCAAGGGCTTGACCGTGCAGGGCATCTACGGCCGCAGGATGTACGAGACCTGGTACAAGATGACGCAACTGGTGCTGAGTGGCTTCCCGCTGGGCAAGGTGCTGACGCACCAGCTGCCGATCGACGATTTCCAGAAGGGCTTCGACCTGATGGAACAGGGCAAGGCCGGCAAGGTGGTGTTGAGCTGGAATTGACGCGCACGCTCCCTTCCGCGCAAAGAAAAAGGCGCCTTGCGGCGCCTTTTTCTGTTGCGTGCCCTATCAGGGAACCGCAACGGCGATCGTGAACACCACGCCGGGCTTGTAGATATCCGAGCCGCGACGCAGCTCGGACGCGTCCGAACCGAAGGTATCGTAGTAGCCCAGTGTCGCGGTCGCGGGACCGAAGCCCTTGGAGAGCGTGACGGAGCCATCGTAGAAATCGGCGCGACCATCGCTGCCCGCGTCGATGGAGGTGTAACCCGTGGTGGCGCCCAGCGAGAAGCCCGAATCGCCGATGTCGTAGCTGGCCGACACGCCTGCATAGATCTCTTCCGCGCCGGTGTTGCTGTAGTCGTCGGCGTATGCCAGGATGCCGCCCACGGTGACGGGGCCGCTCCAGGTCACCTTCGCGATGTACTCGTTGTAGTCGATGTCGCCGTACCCGTCGGAAGCACCTTCATAGGTGTAACGGTTCACGCCCAGGTCGAGGTTCCAGCTGTCGCTGAGGTCCTTGTTCCAGCCGACGAAGTAGTCGACTTCGAAGTCGGGGCCACCCTCGCCGAAATCCACATTCGATGCCCATGCACCGGCATACAGGCCGAACGGCGCGGAATACGTCGCACCCGCCTGGAACGCTGGCTCGTTGTCGGTCTGGGAAACGCCGCGGAACACGTAGTCCGTGGTCACCGCGAATGTCGCGCTGAACGGAGAGGATGCTTCTTCCTCGGCATCCTGGGCGAAGGCGGACAGCGGAAGCGCCAGCAACAGGGCAGTGGCAAGGGCGGTGCAGAGCTTGACGGGCTTCATCCGGATTCTCCTGGTCGATGGGCGGACGGTGGCGGCTGGCGTGGCGGGGATTGCCGGTCGTGAGACGGTAATCGCAGCTTCACGGTTTTTTAACTGCGCCCCGATAGTGCGCCGCAACAATCGCCGTCGTCAAGTGCCTGTCCGCATGCCGGATAATTGGTTTCTTTTTCAATTAATTCAGCAGCTTACATCGCATCACGTTGGTGCCTCCGCACCGTTTCGGGGAAACCATCCGAACCGTTTTGGTGCCAAGCGCACCGGCTGTCCGGGCGCCGTTGCAGGACTCTCGTGATCGGCGGGCAAGTCCACGTCGACCTCGATGGCATCGTCCTGGAGCCGCGCCCGCAGGCGCAGCCGCGGACCGTTCCGCTGCGCGACGATGATCGTCGCCGGCCAACCGGGGCCCTCTTCCACCACCTGCAGATCCTCCGGGCGCACGAAGACCTCGGCCTGCCCCTGCCCCGCCTGCTCACGTGACCGCAGCGGCAACCCTGCGGCCTTCAGCGCGCCTGCTTCCCAGTGAGCTGGCAGGCGGTTCACCGCACCGACGAAGGAGTAGACGAAGGGCGAGGCCGGCGCATCGTAGGTATCGGCCGGGCTGCCGAGTTGTTCGATGCACCCGCGGTTGAGGATGGCCACACGGTCGGCCAGCTCGAGCGCTTCTTCCTGGTCGTGCGTCACGAACACGGTGGTCAGACCGGTGCGGTCGTGCAGTTCCCGCAGCCAGCGGCGCAGGTCGCGCCGGACCTGTGCGTCGAGTGCGCCGAACGGCTCGTCCAGCAGCAGCACGCGCGGCTCGATCGCCAGCGCACGCGCCAATGCCACGCGCTGCCGCTGGCCGCCGGACAGCTGCGCCGGATACCGCGTGCCGAATCCCTCCAGTTGCACGAGCGAAAGCAGTTCCGCGACGCGCGCCCGGATGGTGGCATCGGACACGCGCTCGCGACCGCGTCGTACGCGCAGGCCGAAGGCGATGTTCTCCTCCACCGTCAGGTGGCGGAACAGCGCGTAGTGCTGGAAAACGAAGCCCGCACGCCGCGCCTGCACGCTCAATCGGGAAGCGTCCTCGCCATCGAACCAGACCTTGCCTGCATCGGCGTGTTCCAGCCCGGCGATGATGCGCAGCAACGTGGTCTTGCCGGAGCCGGACGGCCCGAGCAGCGCCAGCAGCTCGCCCTGGCGGATGTCCAGTGATACCTCGTCGAGGGCGACGAAGGTGCCGAACCGCTTGCCCAGGTGTTCGATCCTGATACCCATGATGTCTTCTCAGTGACGGTGGTTGGCAGCCAGCGCTTCGCCGTGCCGCCATTCAAGCCAGGTCTTCAACGCCAGCGTCACCAGCGCGGTCAGCGCCAGCAGCGAGGCCGCCGCGAATGCCGCGCTGTATGCATACTCGTTGTAGAGGATCTCCACATGCAGCGGCAGCGTGTTGGTGCGCCCGCGGATGTGGCCAGACACGACCGACACCGCGCCGAACTCGCCCAGTGCGCGCGCACTGCACAGCAACACGCCGTACAGCAGCGCCCAGCGGATGTTCGGCAGCGTCACCCGCCAGAAGGTCTGCCAGCCATTCGCGCCAAGGCTGAGTGCCGCCAGTTCCTCGTCCGTGCCCTGCTGTTCCATCAGTGGCATCAGCTCGCGCGCGATGAACGGGAACGTCACGAAGATCGTCGCCAGCACGATGCCCGGCAGCGCGAAGATGATCTTCGGCAACTGCAGGTGCAGGTCGCCGAGCAGCGGCAGGGAGAAACGCCAGCCTTCGTCGATCAGCGAGTACGCCCAGCCCTGCGCGCCGAAGATCAGCACGTAGATCAGGCCGGCCACCACCGGCGACACCGCGAATGGCAGGTCGATCAGCGTGACCAGCCAGCGTTTCCCACGGAACTCATGCTTGCTGACCACCCATGCTGCAGCTACGCCGAAGGCAAGGTTGAGGGGCACCACGATCGCCGTCACCAGCAGCGTCAACTGCACGGCCGCCAGCGCATCGGCCTCGGTCACCGCAGATGCGAACGCCGCCCAACCGCCGCGCAGCGCTTCCACGAATACCAGCGCCAGCGGCAGCAACAGGAACGACAGCAGGAAGCCAAGCGCGCCCAGCACCAGCAGCACCTGCACCCAGAGGGGTTCGGTGGTGGCCGCATGGCGGCGGACAGGGCGTGCAGGCGCTTCCACGAAGGACGACTCCGGGGGGATGGCGATGACGGCGGAGATGGCGTCGCCCATGTTAGCCCCCAGCCCGCTTGCCGGTGCGCTGCAGCCGCGCCTGCAGCGTGTTGATCAGCAGCAGCAGCGCAAACGACAGCAGCAGCATGGCCGCCGCGATCGCCGTGGCGCCCTCGTAGTCGAACTCCTCCAGCTTGATCGTGATCAGCAGCGGCGCGATCTCGGACACCCCGGGCAGGTTGCCGGCGATGAAGATCACCGAGCCGTATTCGCCCACGCCACGTGCGAACGCCAGCGCGAAGCCGGCCAGTACGGCCGGCCACAGCGTGGGCAGCACCACGTGACGCACCGCCTGCCAGCGGTTGGCACCCAGGGTGGCCGCGGCTTCTTCCAGTTCCGTCTCGATTTCCGCAAGCACCGGCTGCACCACGCGCACCACGAAAGGCAGGCCGATGAACACCAGCGCCACGGTGATGCCGAGTGGCGTGTACGCGACCTTGATGCCGGCGGCTTCCAGCCATTGGCCGATCCAGCCGGTCGGGCCGTACAGCGCCGTCAGCGCAATGCCGGCCACGGCGGTGGGCAGCGCGAATGGCAGGTCGATCATCGCGTCGAATACGCGCTTGCCGGGAAATCGGTAGCGCACGAATACCCAGGCCACCAGGGTGCCCATGACCGCATTGAACGCCGCCGCCGCGAGCGCGGTGCCGAAGCTGATGCGCAACGCCGCCAGTACGCGCGGCTCCGTCCAGATCGCCCAGATGCCCGCCGGACCCAGCCCGCTGGCCTTGGCGAACACACCCACCAGCGGAATCAGGACGATCAGCCCCAACCAGGCCAGCGTATAGCCCAGGCTGAGGCCGAAACCGGGAATGACGCGCCGTGCGCGCACCTTCCCCGGCCAGGATTGCACTGCCGCCACCTTACTTCGCCTGGATCTGGTCGAACACGCCACCGTCCGCGAAATGCGTGGCCTGCGCCTTCGCCCAGGAACCGAAGACGCCATCGATCGTTACCAGCTCCAGCTTCGGGAAGCGCGCGATGTCCGCAGGCGCCGCATGCTGCGGATAACGCGGACGATAGTAGTGCTTGGCCGCGAGCCGCTGCCCCGTTGGCGAGTACAGGTACTTCAGATAGGCCTGTGCCGCTTCGCGCGTGCCGTGCTTGTCGACATTGCGATCCACCAGCGCCACCGGCGGCTCGGCCAGGATCGACAGCGACGGCACCACGATGTCGAACTTGTCGGGGCCCAGCTCCTCGATCGACAGGAAGGCCTCGTTTTCCCACGCCAGCAGCACGTCGCCGATGCCGCGCTGGACGAACGTCGTGGTCGATCCCCGCGCGCCGGTGTCCAGCACCGGCACGTTGCGGAACAGGCCACGCACGAAGTTGCGCGTCTTCGCCTCGTCACCCTTGAAGATCTTCAGACCGTAGGCCCATGCCGCAAGATAGTTCCAGCGCGCGCCACCGGAGGTCTTCGGATTCGGGGTGATGACGGAGATGCCCGGCTTCACCAGGTCGTGCCAGTCGCGGATCTTCTTCGGATTGCCCTTGCGCACCAGGAACACGATGGTCGAGGTGTACGGCGCGCTGTTCTCGGGGAGGCGCGATTGCCAGTTGGCGGGAAAGAGCTTGGCCCGCTGCGCGATGGAATCCACGTCGTAGGCCAGGGCGAGCGTCACCACGTCCGCCTCGAGGCCATCGATCACCGAACGCGCCTGCTTGCCCGAGCCGCCATGCGAGGTCTCGATGCTGACCTTCTGCCCCTTGGTCTTCTGCCACTCGGCGGCGAAGGCGGTGTTGAACTCGCGATAGAACTCGCGCGTCGGGTCGTAGGACACGTTGAGCAGCTTGATGTCCTTGGCGCCGGCCGCTGCGGCCAGCGTCAGGCCGAAGGCGAGCAAGGCGGTGTGGACGTGGCGTCGGATGGATGGTGTCTTCATGCGATGTCTCCGGAAATCAGAAGGCGACCTGCAGTCGCGAGAACACGGCCTTTTCGTCTTCGCGGTCCGCACCTGCGGCGGCCCCGCCCTCGAACTGCGTGTCCAGGTAATTGAAGACCAGCTTCAGGTTGCTGGTGAGGTACCAGTTGACGCCCAGCGTCCATGCCTTGGCGCGTCGCGCGGATACCGACGCATCGGCGAACAGCGGGAACGCACCCTCATCGATCTCCAGTTCGCCATAGCGGCCGACCAGTTCCCACGCACCCCAACCACCCTTGCCGGGACTGAAGGGGTTCGATGGCTTCACGACGCCGCGATAGCTGGCGTCTTCGCCGGTCAGCACGTAGCTGGCCGTGGCCTGCCAGGCGGTGTTTTCCAGTTCGGCGGCATTGCCCGCCACCACCAGTTCCTGCTTCGACGCGATGTACTCGGCCAGCAGCCCGAACCCATTGCGATAGAAGTAGCCCTGTGGCGACCAGCGCGTGCGCCTGCCGTCGGCGGCGACCGCACTGCGATAGTTGAAGAACTGCACCTGCCCGGGCGTACGATAGCGCGGGAGGATGTTGTTCCCCGTGCCCACGGTATCGCCGGCGCTGCCGCCGATGCCGAAGCCGAGGCCGGACCAGAAACCCGCGCCGTCCTTGAATGGCTCGACGAAGAGGCGGCCGGCGACCTCGAACTCGTCGTCCGGATTGGTGGTCGCCGCATCGCGACCATCGACCGTGCCGTTGAACACACCGATCGCGTAGCTCAGCTTGCTGCCGGCCAACTCGCCCTGCAGTTGCACGCCGATGTCGCGATTGGGCGCCAGTTCGCTGGGCAGCGCACGTTCCACGTCGGACAAGGCAGACGACGACTGCAGGCGTTCCAGTCCCACCGGTGAGGTGAACTTGCCCAGACGCACCGTCGCGGCGGGCGAGAACTTCAGGTCGGCGTAGGCATCCACGATGCTGGCGCTGTCACCGGCGAACTCCGGCGTGAAGCGGAAGCCGATCCATTTGCCCAGCGTGCCTTCGATGGTCGGGCGTGCCGTACGCAGCAGGAAGGTATCGTAGGTGCCCGACGGCACGCCGCTGCTGAAGAAGCGCCCGTCGCCCTGGATCAGGCCGCGGATCTTGACCTCGTAATCGCCATTGGCCGATTTCAGCGACGCACCCTTGTCGTTCACCGCGATGACGGGGGCCTCCTTGGCCTTGGCGGCGGTCTCTTCCTGCTGCAGTTCCAGGCGGCGCTCCAGGACGCGCAGGCGCTGGTCCAGGTCACCCAACGTGGCGGGCGCGGATTCGCCTTCAGCGGCCACGGCCGCCGGTGCATCACCGACGCGGCGTTCGAGGGCTTCAAGCCGTTGCAGCAGCTCCTGCACGGTGGGCTGGCTCTGTGCGGACACGGGAATGGCCAGCGAACAGGCCAGCGCGCCCACGATGGCGACGCCGCTGCCCTTCCGCTTGCGCTGTCCCGGTGGTATCCGCATGACCCCATATCCCCGTGCGATGGCCGTCGTCGGCCGGAGACGCGATGCTGCGTGTGCACATGCGGGCTGGGAAATGACGAAACGGCGACCGCTTATTCCGCGACAGCATGACGGACGGGGCGTGGCCGACGGGCGGTTAGAATGGCGGCCTCTTCTTCCAATCCGCGCCCATGTCCAGCCCGCTCACCGCTCACTACGCCGCCACCCTCGACGAGATCCGTGCCCAGGGCCTGTTCAAGGCCGAGCGGATCATCACCGGCCCGCAATCGGCCGAGATCACGCTGGCGGACGGGCGCACGGTGCTGAACTTCTGTGCCAACAATTACCTGGGGCTGGCCGACCACCCGGACATTATCCAGGCAGCGAAGGACGCGCTGGATACGCATGGCTTCGGCATGGCGTCGGTGCGCTTCATCTGCGGCACGCAGGACCTGCACAAGCAATTGGAGCAGACGATCGCGGACTTCTTCGGCACCGAGGACACCATCCTCTACGCCGCCTGCTTCGATGCCAACGGCGGCTTGTTCGAACCCTTGCTGGGCGAGGACGACGCGATCATTTCCGATGCGCTGAACCATGCATCGATCATCGACGGCGTACGCCTGTGCAAGGCCAAACGGTTCCGCTACGCCAACTGCGACATGGCCGACCTGGAAAAGCAGCTGCAGGCCGCCGACGCCGCGGGGTGCAAGACCAAGCTGATCACCACCGACGGCGTGTTCTCAATGGACGGCTTCATCGCGCCGCTGGACGAGATCACGGCGCTGGCGAAGAAGTACAACGCGCTGGTGCACATCGACGAATGCCACGCCACCGGCTTCCTCGGCCCGACCGGCCGCGGCTCGGCGGAAGTGAAGGGCGTGTTGGACAGGATCGACATCATCACCGGCACGCTCGGCAAGGCGATGGGCGGCGCACTGGGCGGATTCACGACCGCGCGCAGGGAAGTGATCGAACTGCTGCGCCAGCGCTCCCGGCCTTACCTCTTCTCCAACTCGCTGCCGCCGCACGTGGTGGCCGCGGGCATCAAGGCCTTCGACATGCTGTCCTCCGCCGGCGAACTGCGCGAACGCCTGCAACAGAACACGGCGTATTTCCGCGAACGCATGACGGCTGCCGGCTTCGACATCAGGCCCGGCGTGCACCCCATCAGTCCGGTGATGCTGTACGACGCACCGCTCGCACAGCGCTTCGCCGAGCGACTGCTGGAGGAGGGCATCTATGCGATCGGTTTCTTCTTCCCGGTGGTCGCGAAAGGCCAGGCCCGCATCCGCACGCAGATGAGTGCAGCGCATACACGCGAACACCTGGATCGCGCAATCGACGCCTTCATCCGCATCGGCCGCGAATTGGGCGTGTTGAAGGCGTAGCCGAAGCCTGTGCGCCCGCGATCAGCGGGCGCGCTTGGCGACAGCGGAAGCCTTCGGCCTGGCGGGCGCGCCCTTGGCGACGCGGATGCCGCGCGCCTTCATCCAGGCATCGAATTCTTCCGCCGTCATCTTGCGGCCATTCTGCTGCATGTCGAAGCGGTGGCCATGCGGCCCCGGGCGCACGCTGACGACTTCTTCCTTCACGCCGGCGGTATTGGCGTGTGGCGGCTTCGAGGCGCAGCCCGCCGCCATGCCGATGACAAACAGAACAACGAAACGCGCAGGCAGGCGCGCCGTCAGGTCGAGCATGGCAATTCCCCAGTGGTCAGGCGTGAGCGAGTGTAGGCAAGCACACGACAGCGAACCCTGACCGCGGTCGCGCAATCAGAAGCCGGTCACCGGCGCCAGCGCTTCGCGTTCCGCTGCATCGAGCATGCGCCATGACCCCTTCGCCAGCGTGCCCAGGAGCAACGGACCGATGGCGACCCGGACCAGCCGCAACACGCGGATGTCGAAGGCCTCAAGCAATCGTCGGATCTGCCGGTTGCGGCCTTCGTCGAGAACGATCTCCACCCAGGCATTACGTTCGCCGGCACGCAACAGGCGTGCCTGGCGGGCAGCCAGATGCTCCCCTCCGACGTGGACCCCCGCTTGCAGCGCGCGCAGCAATGCTTCGTCGGGCACCCGATCGACCTGCACGTGGTAGGTCTTGTCGGGCCCGCACGCCGGATCGGTGACGCGTGCGGCCCATTCCGGATCGTTGGTGAAAAGCAGCAGACCCTCGCTGGCTTTGTCCAGCCGCCCCACCGGCGCGGTCCATGGCAGGCCGGCACCTTCTAGGCAACGGTAGACAGTGTCGCGCCCGCGTTCGTCGCGCGTCGTCGTCACCAGTCCGCGAGGCTTGTTGAGCATCAGGTAGTGGCGATCCGCCGCCGCAGCCGCCTGGCCATCCACGCGCACGACAGCACGGCCGGCGACCACCGGGAATTCCGGATCGCGAACGATGCGCCCGTCGACGGACACCCTGCCGTCGGTGATCCAGCGCGCGGCTTCCGTGCGCGAACAGACGCCCTGCTTGGACAGGATGCGCGCCAATCCGTGTCGTACTGCGGGACTGCCGGACATGCTGCGGCGCGCGGTCGTCTGCGTATCGCGAGGCGGTCTACGCTCAGGCATGGCGGTGTCCGGCGGAAAAACGGCCGGGAATGCCGGCCGTTCGTCGATCAGTTCTTCTTGGGCGGCTCGGCGGGAGCCGGCGCGGGTGCAGCGGCCGGCGCACCGGGCGCCTTGACCACGCGCACGCCACGCGACTTCATCCACGCATCGAACTCGTCTGCCGTCATCCGCTTGCCGTTCTGGCTCATGTCGAAACGCCAGGGCGAGTTGTCATGCGCGGTCTTCGGCTGATATGCCGCCGGGCTCGCGGTGGCTGCCGCAGCAGACGTCGTTCCCGGTGCGGGCAACGCCTTGGCAATGTTGCGGCACCCCTCGATGCGCAGGCGCATCAGCACGCGGTCCACCGATTGCGATTCGTCGAAAGCATGCGACGCCAGCACACCGGACGGTGCCCCCAGTTGGGTGGCCGTGGCGGTGAACTCCGGTGCGACCGGCGCGATCACGGTGTTCGATGCCTTCAACGGCGGCGGCACCAGACTGCCCGTGCAGTCGGGTGCGGCATGGGCGGCAGGAATCGCGGCGATGCACAGCAGGCTGGCGAGGACATGGCGGCGCATCGTGACGACTCCTGAGTATTCCTGTTCGTGTGGCGAGTTTAGGCACGCCCTCCAGGCATGGCAAGGAATTGCAAGTCACCCACGCCCTGCGTTGCGCAAGACGGAAACGCGGTCACGCAAATCGCGCCTACGCCTGCCGAAAAAACGAAGCCCGGCACTTGGCCGGGCTTCGTGTGTTGCGGGAAGAGCGTCCGATCAGTTCTGGACGTTCAGTTCCGTACGACGGTTACGCTCGCTCTTGCAGCCCGGCAGCGTCTGCGCGGTCGGCTCCAGCGGACGGCTCTCGCCGTAACCCACCGGGCCCACCAGACGCGAAGCATCCACGCCGTTGCTGGTCAAGTAGTCGTACACGGTCTGCGAACGACGCTGCGACAGCGACTGGTTGTAGGCATCGGCACCGCACAGGTCGGTGTGGCCGGCCACTTCGACGCGCAGGTCGGGGTAACGCTTCAGGATCTCGGCGGCTTCGCTGAGGATCGCGATCGCGTCGGGACGCAGGGTCGACTTGTCGAAGTCGAAGTTCACGCCCTTCAGGTCGATCGAAACCTGCACCGGGCAGCCGTCCGGACCGATGGTCTGGCCAGCCTGCGAACCGGGGCACTTGTCGTCGCAGTTGTTGACGCCGTCACCGTCGTCATCCAGGTCCGCGCAGCTCGGCGCAGCCGGCGGGGCCGGCGGGGCAGCGGCTTCAGCCTTCGGACCCAGCGGGATCACGACGCCAACCGAGGCCAGCACATCGCCGAACCAGTCTTCCTGCGGAGCGGCAGCGCTCTGGTCGTTGAAGTCGGCGCGGTAGGCGAGTTCGGCGCGAACGCCGACGCGCTTGTCCAGCGTGGTCTGCAGGCCGACGCCCAGCTTGGCAGCCAGGTTGTTGTCACGGGTCTGGTTCGACGCGTTGATCAGCGACTCTTCTTCCGAACGCTGCAGGCCCAGGCCGGCGACGATGTACGGGTTCCAGCCGCGGCCTTCCTGCACGAAGTGGCGACGCAGGTCCAGCGAGATGCCGTACTGGCTCCACAGGGCGTCACGGTTGTCTTCGAACTTCGGGTTCTGGTAGTTCAGCTCACCGTCCAGCGACCAGTTGGGGCTGATGAACTTGCCAAGGCCCAGGCCCAGGAACGGGGCGTTGCGGGTGAGGCGATCGTCGTCCTGCAGGTTGAAGCCGGCGGAGCCGGTGAGGTACCAACGGTCGTCGAACTCCTGCGCCATCGCGTGGTTAGCGAGGCTCAGGCCGCCCAGCAGCGCGGCGCAGAGAATCTTCTTGTTCATTTGCAGCTCCTTTCCTTGTAAAAGTTCAGTTGTAGAGAAACCGAAATACGTCTGTTGCGGTGGTTCCGGCGTTTCTAGTTGTTATTCGAGACGACAGGGACCCATCGCCTTGCTGAACAGATTATGCGCGGGTACGTGAAGACTGTGTTAACGGTACCATAACAAGTCGGGCAAGGTTAACACTCCTGAAGGGAACTGGCGCAGATCTTCACGCGGCCGACGCGCAGAGCGCCCGCTCGCTGCTCGCCCGTGACGATACTCCCGTGGGCAACACACCGGTGCACGGATGCCTCTTGGTAAGTCGTCCGGGGCGCCCGATGCTCGCATCATGAACCTGCCCACCTCCGCCGTACACCTCCCCAGCCTCTTCCTCTCGCATGGTTCGCCGATGCTGGCCCTCGAGGATTCACCTACCGGCCGCTTCCTCGACCGCTTGGGGGGCCTGTTGCCGCGGCCCCGCGCGATCGTGGTGGCATCCGCGCACTTCGTCCACGCCCATCCCACGCTTACTGCGGCACCCCGGCCGGGCACGATCCATGACTTCGGCGGCTTCCCCGAGGCGCTCTACGGAATCCAGTATCCGGCGGCCGGGGCACCTGCGCTGGCCGGGGATGTTGCGCGCCGCCTCGCCGAGGCGGGCTTCGAGGCGCAGGTCGACGACCATCACGGCCTGGACCACGGCGTATGGGTGCCGCTGCGCCGGATGTACCCGGCATCGGACATCCCGGTGGTGGCCTTGTCCGTCAATCCGGCACAGAGCGCGGACTGGCATTACCGATTGGGCAGGGCGCTGGCACCGCTGCGCGAGGAAGGCGTCCTGGTGATCGGATCCGGCGGGTTCTCGCACAATCTGCGTGCGCTGGACTGGCAGCACGCGCACGCGACGCCTTATGCCTGGGTCGCCGCATTTACCGATGCGCTGCGCGAGCACCTGCTGGCCGGCAACATCGCGGGAGCGCTCGACTGGACCGCATTGCCCGAGGCACATCGCAATCATCCGACGACCGAGCACCTGTTTCCGCTGTACGTGGCGCTGGGAGCCGGTGGTGTGGGGGCCAAGGGGCGGCTCCTGCATCGCGACGTGGAAATGGGGGGACTGGCCCTGGACGCGTTCGCCTTCGACGCCGCCTGACCCGGTCTACAGTCCGCGCTCCCAGGGCGGGTTGTCGCCGAACTGCTCGATCAGGAAATCCGTGAAGGCCCGCACGCGCGGCGGCACGAGGCGGCGCTGCGGCATCACCGCACTGATGGCAGTCGTGGTCAGCGCGTAATCGGGCAGGACGACCTCCAGCCGGCCGGCACGCAGGTCGTCGGCGACGTGCCACAACGAATGAATGACGATGCCCTCGCCGGCCAGTGAAGCGTCGCGCAGCACTTCGCCGAAGTTGCTCTCGAAGCGCCCTTGCACCCGCACCGCGATCTCGCTGCCCGCCGGAGTGCCCAACCGCCACACATCCTGGCGGCCGCCGCTGCCGAACAGCAACAGGCAATCATGCTGGGCCAGTTCTTCAGGCACGCGCGGTCGACCTCTTCGGCGCAGGTAGTCGGGCGATGCGCACAGCACGCGTCGGTTGGGCGCGATGCGCCGCGCAACCAGGCGCGAATCGTCCAACGCCCCGATGCGGATCGCCAGGTCGAAGCCCTCGCTGACCAGGTCCACCACGTTGTCGCTCAGATGGATGCTCAGCCGCAGCTTCGGATGCCGCGCGAGAAAGGCGGGCAGCAGCGGCGAGACGTACTGGCGCCCGAACGATGCTGACGTGGTCACCCTCAATGTGCCGGCGACTTCGCGCGCAGCCTCGCGCAGGCCGGTGCCCAGCGTCTCCAGTTCCTCCACCAGCACCCTGCCCTGCTCGGCCAGCGCGGCCCCCTCCGGCGTTGGATGCAGTCGACGGGTGGTCCGGTGCAGCAGGCGTACGCCCAGTTCCTTCTCCAGCCGCTTCAGCCGCTGGCTGGCGACGGCCACGGACAGGTCCAGGCTGTGCGCGGCTGCGGTGATCGAGCCCAGGTCGAGGACGCGCAGGAAGAGGGCCAGGTCACCGACTCGATCCATTATCAATATTCTGTTGATAGTGATTCGGCATATTCACGGTTTTTCACAACGAAAGGAAGCCGCAAGCTGCACGCCCCGTTTCCTCCCGTACGCCCCCATGCCTCCCGCCACCTCCCCCGCCCCCCGGATGCCCCTGGGTCTGTATGCGCTCACCGCCGGTGCCTTCGGCATCGGCACCACCGAGTTCGTCATCATGGGCCTGCTGATGCAGGTCGCTGCCGACCTCCACGTATCCATCGCTGCCGCTGGCCTGCTGATCTCCGGCTACGCGCTGGGCGTGTTCGTCGGTGCGCCCCTGCTGACCGCCGCGACCAGCCGGATGCCGCGCAAGGCGGTGCTGGTGGCGCTGATGGTCGTGTTCACGCTGGGCAACCTCGCCTGTGCGCTCGCACCGAGCTATGAGCTGCTGATGGCCGCGCGCGTGGTCACGTCGCTGGCGCATGGCACGTTCTTCGGCGTGGGCGCCGTGGTCGCCACCGGCATGGTCAGCGAAGACCGCAAGGCCTCCGCCATCTCCATCATGTTCACCGGCCTCACGGTCGCCACGCTGCTCGGCGTGCCGGCGGGTGCCTGGCTGGGCCTGCAGTTCGGCTGGCGCGCGACGTTCTGGGCGGTGACCGCGATCGGCGTGCTGGCTACGGTCATCATCGCGACGCTGGTGCCGGCCGACCGCAGCGCGCCGATGCCGCTGCCGTTCCGCGACGAACTGCGCGTGGTCGCGCGCCCGCAGGTGCTGCTGGGCCTGTTGATGACGGTGCTGGGCTTCGGCGGCATGTTCACCGTCTACACGTACATCCAGCCGCTGCTGACGCAGGTGACCGGCTTCACTGATGCGGCGGTATCGCCCATCCTGCTGGTGTTCGGCGTTGGCATGATCGTCGGCAACCTGCTCGGTGGCCGCTTCGCTGACCGCCGCTTGGCACCGGCCCTGCTGGGCACGCTGGCATTGCTGGCGCTGGTGATGGGCGCGATGACGCTTGCGCTGCACAGCCCCTGGGCAATGATCGCGTTCACCGGGCTGCTCGGCGCTGCCGCCTTCGCCACCGTGTCACCGCTGCAACTCTGGGTGCTGCAGAAAGCGAGCGGCGCACAGAGCCTGGCATCCAGCCTCAACATCGGTGCTTTCAACCTCGGCAATGCACTCGGCGCGTGGCTGGGTGGCGTGGTGATCTCGCAAGGCCTGGGCCTGTCGGCGCTGCCGTGGGTGGCCGCGCTGGTGCCGGCAGCTGCCTTCGCCGTTGCGCTGTGGGCGCTGGGGCTGGAACGCCGCAGCCAGCGTCTCTTACTCGTCAGCGATGCCGCCGGCACCTGACCCGCTCCTCCTTCCTCATCAGGACTCCTCCATGGAAACCCGGTTTCTCGGCCGTTCCGGCTTGAAAGTCTCGGCGCTGGGCTTCGGCGCCGGCACGTTCGGCGGCAAGGGGCCGCTGTTCGGCGCCTGGGGCAACACCGATACCGCGCAGGCGCGCCGCATGGTCGACATCAGCCTGGACGCGGGCCTCACGTTCTTCGACACCGCCGATGTCTATTCCGACGGTGCGTCCGAATCGATCCTGGGCGCGGCCCTGAAAGGCCGGCGTGACCAGGTCATCCTGTCCAGCAAGACCGGCCTGCGCCTGGGCGAAGGCCCCAACGATGCCGGCGCGTCGCGCTTCCGCCTGCTGAAGGCGGTGGATGCGTCGCTGCAGCGGCTCGGCACCGACTACCTCGACCTGCTGCAATTGCACGCCTTCGACGCGCTGACGCCGGTCGAGGAAACGCTGTCCACGCTCGATGGCCTGGTCCGTGTCGGCAAGGTGCGGTACCTGGGTGTGTCCAATTACGCCGGCTGGCAATTGATGAAATCCCTGGGCGTCGCCGAACGCTACGGCTACACGCGCTATGTCGCCAACCAGACCTACTACTCGCTGGTCGGCCGAGACTACGAATGGGAACTGATGCCGCTGGCCATCGACCAGGGAGTGGGCGCGGTGGTGTGGAGCCCGCTGGGTTGGGGCCGGCTGACCGGCAAGCTGCGACGCGGGCAACCGCTGCCTGCCACCAGCCGGTTGCACGACACCGCCGACATCGGGCCGCCGATGGAACAGGAGCGCCTGTTCCGCATCATCGATGCGCTGGACGTAGTCGCCGGGGAAACCGGCAAGTCGATCCCGCAGATCGCCATCAACTGGCTGTTGCAGCGCCCCACCGTGTCGACGGTGCTGATCGGCGCACGCACCGAGGAACAGCTGCGACAGAATCTGGGCGCCATCGGCTGGCAGCTGTCGTCCGACCAGATCGCACGCCTGGATGCTGCCAGCGCCGTGGAGACGCCGTATCCCTACTATCCGTACTGGCGCGGGCATTTCTCCGAACGCAGTCCGTTGCCCGTCCAAGCCTTTCCCCCACATGCCGGAGCCGCCCCATGAAAGCTGTCGCGCTTACCCGTTACCTGCCCATCGACGATCCGCAATCGCTTTCCGATGTGGAACTTCCCACGCCCTCGCCCGCCGGCCACGACCTGCTGGTGCGCGTGGAGGCTGTCTCCGTGAATCCGGTGGACACCAAGGTACGCTCGCCGAAACCGCAGGTCGAAGCACAGCCGAAGGTGCTCGGCTACGACGCCGCCGGGGTGGTTGAAGTCGTCGGCGAGGCAGTGACGCGATTCAAGCCCGGCGATGCCGTCTACTACGCGGGCGACATCACCCGGCCCGGCAGCAACGCGCAGTTCCAGCTCGTCGACGAACGCATCGTGGGCCACAAGCCCGCGTCGCTGGACTTCGCACAGGCCGCCGCGCTGCCACTGACCACGATCACCGCGTGGGAGCTGCTGTTCGATCGCATGCCTTACGCGCTGGACGGCGGCGGTGCGGGCAAGTCGTTGCTGGTGATCGCCGGCGCCGGCGGCGTGGGGTCGATCGCGATCCAGTTGGCGAAGCACGCCGGCTTCACCGTCATCGCCACCGCATCGCGACAGGACACGATCGACTGGTGCAAGGCGCTGGGCGCCGACCACGTGATCAACCATCGCGAACCGCTCGGCCCGCAACTCAAGGCGCTGGGTGTGGACACCCTCAACGCTGCGTTGAACCTGGCCGACACCGACCGCTACTGGACCGAACTCGGCGAGCTGCTGGCGCCGCTGGGCCATGTCGGTCTGATCGTCGAACCGCGTGGCGAGCTGCGCATTGGTGATCCCTACAAGGCGAAGAGCATCGGCATCCATTGGGAAATGATGTTCGCCCGCCCGCGCTTCCGCACCGCCGACATGGGCGAACAGGGTGCATTGCTGGACCGCGTGGCGGACCTGGTCGATGCCGGCGTTCTGCGCGGCACGCTGACGCAGACGCTTTCACCGATCAATGCCGCCAGCCTGCGCGAAGCACACCGCCGGCTGGAGTCCGGCACGACCATCGGCAAGCTGGTGGTCGCAGGCTGGTGATGCCCATGCGGGTACCGCAACGATGACGACGAGCGCGTGGTGGTGGTTCTGCACGCTGTGCCTGGCCACGGCATTCAGCCCCGGCCCTGCGGTGCTGCTGGCGGTGTCCAATACGGCGACGCAGGGTGCGCGGCGCGCACTGCTCGGGTCGGCAGGCAATGCCACCGGCGTGTTCCTGGTCGCGCTGGCCGCACTGCTTGGGCTGGGCGCCGTGCTGCGCACCTCCGCAACGGGATTCGCGATACTGAAGATGGCGGGCGCCGCCTACCTGGTCTACCTGGGCGTCCGCCAATGGCGCGCGCCATCCATGCTCGTGACCATGCCGGCTCCCGGCCCGGTGTCGCGCGACGCATGCCAGCTGTATGCGCAGGGACTGATGGTGGCGGTCACCAATCCGAAGAGCATCCTGTTCTTCACCGCGCTGTTGCCGCAGTTCATGCACCAGGCGACATCCCCCTGGCTGCAGGGGCTACTGCTGACCTCCACGTTCGCCGCCTGCACGGTGGCTTCGCACCTGTGTTACGTACTTGCTGCAGGCCGCCTGCGGCGCTGGCTTGCGGGCCGATGGGGCCGATACTGGCAGCGCGCGACCGGCGCGCTGTTTGTCGGAATGGGCATCGCCCTGCTGCGGATGCGGCGACCAGCGCTGTAGGCGACGCGGGGCGGCGTCAGGCCGCCACGGCGTCCCCGCCTCGGTCGCGCTTCAGTACGGCGACCGGCTCCGCCCAGGTACTGGCGGCGCGCCGCTTGCTGGTGGCCAGCACCAGGTCGGACGGTTCGAACACGTTGACGTTGTGCGTGATGGGAGTGGTCAGGATGTACTGCGCGTCGGTCGAGCGCAGGAAGCGTCCGACCTTCTCGATGTTGGCCACGTCCAGATGCGCGAACGGTTCGTCGATGAAGACAAAGCCGCCCGGTTGCTCCTCGTCACGCAGCAAACCAACCAGCAGCAGCAGTGACTTCATCACCTGCTGTCCGCCCGAGGCCTCGCCGTCGTCCAGGCCGATCCAGCCCTTGCGGTCGAAGTCGAAGCGCACGGTCAGGCCGGCCTGCGCCAACGCGGTGTCCTCGTTCACCAGCTCGGGCAGCTCGGCATCCACGCCGATGCCGGCCAGCTCGCCGAGCGCCGCCAGATTGCGCTTGTAGCGACGCACCGTGGCGCGCAGCACATTGATGTAAGCGCCGCGCGCCTCTTCCGTCAGGCGGCGTGCGCGATGCAGGTGCGCCTCGCGCTTGCCGATGGCGGCTTCCAGCCCGGCATGGTCGGCGGCGAACTTGTCGCGCAGCGCAACGCACCCTTCATCCTCCACGTAGCCCCCGCGCGCGATGCGCTCCTCGATCCGCTCCAGTTCGCGACGGACCGAGCTGGCGCTCTCGTACTCCTCGCGCGCCGCACGCAACACCGACGCGCTACGCCACGCGACCGGCATCTGCGCACGGCGACGACGGTAATCGAGAATCCGCTGTACCAGCGCCATGCGCTCCTGGTCGATCTGCTGAACGCGCTCACGCACCTCAATCGCCAGCGCCTTGATCTCGCCAGCACGGCTTGCCGCCGCGATGCCCTCGACCTTGTCCTGTGTTTCCAGGGCATCCAGGCGTGCACGCGCCTCGGCAAGCGAAGCGCCTGCCACGGCCGCTGCGTCCGCGAGCGCGGGCAGGCGCTCGATGGCATCGGCGAACTCCGCCGCACGCGTCACCAGTTCCTGCCCGGCATCCAGCCCCAGCAGGCGCGATTGCGCGGCGTCGAGCTGCTTGCGCAACGTGGCCAGTGCGTCCTCGCGCACCTGCGCACGGTCCAGCAGCATCGCGTGTTCCGCACGCAACGACACGAGTTGCGCCTGCCGTGCACCGGCGCCGAAATGATGCGCGCCGCCGCCGACATGGCGAGCGCCGCGCTGCTCGCGCAGGTAGCCCTTGGCCGTGATCCAGTCCTGGCCCTTCGGCAGGCGATGGCCGGCCTCGACATCGGCAACGCGCTGGATGCGGTCGAGATGCCGGGGCAGCCATGCTGGCGGGTCGCCGGAGAACCGCACGACCTCCAGCAACGAGCCTTTCGTCGCCTTCTCCACCGGCGCGCGATCGGCGACGACGAAGTGGCGATACTGCATCTGTTCACCAAGCCGCCAGGCCTCGCGGGCGTCCTTCGGGTGATCCAGCAGCACCAGGTGGCGGTAGGGTGCCAGCACGGCCTCCACCGCGACCGCCCAGTCCGCATCCACGACATCGACCATCTCGGTGAGCACGCGATGCGCGATGCCCTGGCGATCCAGTGCCGCGCGGAACTCGCGCTCGAACGGTTCGACCACCCGGCCGCCGCCACTGAGCGCGCCGACCTGGGCGGCGATCTCGCCATTGCGCTGGCGGTCGCGTTCGGCTTCGAGCTTCAGTTCGGCCTGGCGACGGCGTCCATCTTCCAGTTCACGGCTCAATGCCTCCACGTCGGCACCGCCGCGCTCGGCCTGCAGCTTCGCCAGTTCGTCATGGCGTCGCCCCAGTGACTCGGCATCGCGCGCGTGGTCGCGCGCCTGGGTGAAGATCGCTTCCGCCTGCCTGAGCTGCGCGCGCGTCCCGGTCAGCTCGGCAGCGGCACGGTCCCGTTGCAGCTGTGCGGCAACCTCCTGGGCAAGCAGGTTCGCGTGGGCGCGTTCGCGCTCGCGCAGCGCGCGGCGCAGGCCGGTCAGGCGTGGCCGTGCGCCTTCGATGGTGGCACGCAGGTCGGCCAGCTCCACCTTGGGGGCGATCTCGGTCTGCAGACGGTTGCGCTGCGAACGCAGGGACAGGCCGTCTTCGAACGACCGTACGTCCGCGCGCGACGACTCCAGCCTGACATGCAGTTCCGCCAGTCCCTGCTGCAACTGGCCGATCTCCTTCTCCACGTCGAACTGTTCGTTGCGGGCACGCTGGTAGTCGTCCAGCACCGCCTTGTCCTCGAACACGTCGAACACCAGTTGCAACAGTTCGCGCGGCGACAGCTGGCACAGCTTGTCGGTCGCGCCCTGCTCCAGCGTCAGCACGCGACAGATCGCGCGGCTCAGGCCGGCACCCGCCAGCCGCACGCGATAGTCGCGCACGCCCAGCCAGTCGCCGCCCTGGTCCAGCGTCTCCACCGGCACGTCGCCCGCGACGATCTGGTAGTCGCGCGACCAGTCACCGCCACGCTTGCGGATGCGGCAGGCGATGGTCACCTGCTCGTCCATGTGCGGAAAGAACGCGCGCTTGCCGCGCCGGTCGACCGGATTGCTCACCACCGCGCGCAACCAGGCATACGGCTTGCCGTTGTGGCGCAGGTAGGTCTTGTAGTCGCGCGCCATGTCGCGATCGTCGATCGCCAGCAGCGTGCGCAGCGCGTCCAGCAGCGTGGTCTTGCCGGAGCCGTTCGGGCCGACGACGGTGATGATGGAGGCATCCAGCGGCAGCGTGTAGCGCTGCCAGTAGTCCCAGTGGACGACTTCCAGGCTGCGGAACTCAAACATCGGCCTGCTCCTCGTTCACTTCATCGACACTCTCGTCCGGCGGCACCTCGGGCGCATTCGCCTGCGAGGCACGCGCCTCCTCGATCACCTGCGCCAGCGCGCCCTCCATCACCCGGCTGGCAATGCGCTCGTAATCGAAAGCCAGGTCGAGCAGCGGCCCTTCGTGGATGCGCTCGCGGCGACGCACGATGAAGCCATGCCGGTGCAGCGTGCCGAGGTTCATCTGCAAGCGGCCCTTGCCACCGAGCCTGTCGGCGAAGTCGGCCAGCAGCGTGCGTTCGTTGACCGGTTCAACCAGCTCCGCACCCACCGGCACCGGCTTGAGCTCGGCGAACATCTGCTCCTGCTCATGCTGGCGCTCGCCTTCCTGCCGCGCGATCTGGCGCTGACGCTTGGGCAGCACCAGCAGCGCCCACAGCACGACCAGCAGCGCGATCGTGTCTCGCCCCAGCGAGAGGTTGCTGGCGGCCCAGGCGTCACCATGGCCGTAGACGTCGCTCTCTTGCGCGCGCGCGACGCCGACGGCGACATGCGCTGCATAGGGATGCTCAAGCAGGCGCAGGCCGGCGGCGGCGAGGCGGCGATCAAGGTCGTCGCGCAGTTCGGCGTCGACCAGCACCTGGCGCACGGCGCGGTCCTCGCGCGGCAGCCAGCGCTCGGCCAGCAGCCGTGCGATCAGGGAAGCGATGGGGTCATTCATGCGGTGCGGGTTTTCTTGTTGCGGAGAGGCCCGGGCTGTGCCGGCACCCCGGGGGTCTGCGGCAGCAGCCGGCCACGGCTCATGTAAGCCACGCCGGCACGCTGGACGGGTTCGAACTCGGTACCTACGTGCCACTGCATCGGCAGCTGCGCCAGCGAAGCGGTGATGCCATGGCGGTTCTCCGCGCCGGCGTCGCCGATCAGGCCAAGCAGGGACAGGCGGTACGCGCTGAGCGCGAAGCCGTCCTGCGGCACCCAGTCCGACAACGGTGCCTCGGCGTCGAGGGCGGCCAACTGGTCGAACCATTGCTCGGCGTGCACGTACTCGTTCTGCGCCACCGGCACGTGGGTATCCACCGGCGCAGCCTGCGAGGGCGGCAGCGTCGCGTCATCCTGCGCGGCGCGTTCGCGCTCGACCAGTTCGTACTCGGCCACGTCCAGCGCGATCGGGCCCAGTGCGAACACCGGCTGGGGCACATGCATGAGCACGTCGTCGGCCAGTGTCGCCAGCGCCTGGGCATCCAGCGCACGCAGGTACCGGTTGACGTCGGACGACGACAGCCCGCTGGCCCCCAGATGCACCCGATGACGATCCAGCTGATTGAGCGCGCGCTGGAACACCGACGCCTGCCGCAGCAGCGCACTCTGCGCGCGGCCGATCTGCTGGGCGACGCGGTGGGTGGCGGTATCCAGTTCGCCGTCGGCGGCGATGTCGCGGATCAGTTCGGTGCCCTTCTCCACCCACTGCCAGACCGACTGCAGCGTGTCGGCGGCGCGCTGGATGCGGTGTTCGGATCCGCTCAGCACCGCCTGGTCGAAGTCCTCGCGCAGTTCATTCAACCGGGACAACAGATGTTGCAGGTCGTCGGCGCCCACCCGGCCCATGGCCTGGCCTGCGGCGAGTTGCGCGGTGACGTAGGCGAGCTCGTCGCCTTCGCGGTTGAACTGCAGCAGCAGGCCGATCGAGGCCAGTGCCTGGCGGCCGATCGGGCTGATGCGGTAGCGCTGGCTGGCCCCGTCCCACAACAGCAGATCGTTCTCGCGCAGGCGTCCGAGCACGGTGTCGAACTTGACCGGATCCAGGTAGGCGAACTGGTCGCGCAATTCCTGCGGCGACCAGTCCGGCGCCTCGCCGCGCTCGCCGAGGGTGCGCAGGACCAGCAGGCGCACCATGACGCTCTCCTCGCCGCCATGGAACAGCGTGGAGAAAGCCCGCAACAGGTCGCGGGCACCGAGCAGGGGATGGAGGTCCGGCAGGTCCACGGCGGCGAAGCCGGCGCGCAGGTAGTCGTGCAGGGGCGGTGTTGCGGCGTCCATGAGGGCCCGGGAACCTGGGGACCCTATGGTCCCCGAGCCTGCGGGGCGGGACAACTCTTGCAAGCCGGCCGGCTCTGTGCCCTGCTTCGCGCCAGGGATGCCGGTCGTGACCTGGCCCGCGCCGTCTTGCGCCGGGCGTCTTGTCGCGGCATCGTTACCTCTTCCATACGCAAGCGTATCCACCGCCCGCATGACCGCCATCGCCAACGCCCCCTCGCCCTACCCCCACCTGTTCACGCCGCTGGACCTGGGTTTCACCACGGTCCGCAACCGGGTGCTGATGGGCTCGATGCATACGGGCCTCGAAGACCGCGCCAAGGACTTCCCGCGCCTGGCGGCGTACTTCGCCGAGCGCGCGGCGGGGGGCGTGGGTCTGATCGTCACCGGTGGTTTCTCGCCCAACCTGGTGGGTTGGCTGAAACCGTTCGGCGGCAAACTGTCGTGGCCTTGGGAGGCGCGCCCCCACAAGTTCGTCACCGCGGCGGTGCACGAGCACGGCGCGAAGATCTGCGCGCAGTTGCTGCATGCGGGCCGCTACGGCTACCACCCGCTCACGGTAGCGCCGTCGAAGCTGAAGGCACCGATCAACCCCTTCACCCCGCGCGCGTTGTCGGCCCGCGGCATCGAGCGGCAGATTTCCGCCTACGCCAATGCGGCGAAGCTGGCGCGCGACGCCGGCTACGACGGCGTGGAGATCATGGGTTCGGAGGGGTACTTCATCAATGAATTCACCGCGCCGCGCACCAACAGGCGCAACGACGCCTGGGGCGGCACGCCGGAGAAGAGGATGCGCTTCGCGGTGGAGATCGTGCGCCGCGTGCGCGAGGCGGTGGGGCCTGACTTCATCCTGATCTATCGCCTGTCGCTGCTGGACCTGGTGGACGACGGCAACCAGTGGGACGAGATCGTCGCGCAGGCCAAGGCAGTGGAAGCCGCCGGCGCCACCATCATCAACTCGGGCATCGGCTGGCACGAGGCGCGCGTGCCGACCATCGTCACGTCGGTGCCGCGCGCGGCCTTCGTGGACGTGACCGCCAAGCTCAAGCCGCACGTGCGCGTGCCACTGGTGGCCACCAACCGCATCAACATGCCGGAGGTCGCCGAAAGCATCCTGGCCGCCGGCAAGGCCGACATGGTGTCGCTGGCACGCCCGCTGCTCGCCGATCCGCAGTGGGCAGCCAAGGCCCGCGCCGGCACGCCGCAGGCCATCAACACCTGCATCGCCTGCAACCAGGCCTGCCTGGACCATGTCTTCGAGAACAAGATGGCCAGCTGCCTGGTCAATCCGCGCGCCTGCGCTGAAACCGAACTCAACTACACCAAGACCTTCGCGCCGAAGAGCATCGCGGTGGTCGGTGCCGGCCCGGCCGGCCTGGCCTGCGCCACGGTCGCGGCCGAACGCGGCCATCGGGTGACCCTGTTCGACGCGGCGGACCAGATCGGCGGACAGTTCAACTACGCCAAGAAGATTCCCGGCAAGGAAGAGTTCCACGAAACGCTGCGCTATTTCCGCCACCGGCTGGAAGAAACCCGGGTGGACGTGAAACTGTCCACGCCGGTCAGCGCCACGGACCTGCACGGCTTCGACGAGGTGGTGCTGGCCACCGGCATCACCCCGCGCCAGGTCGCGCTTCCCGGTGCCGACCACGCCAAGGTGGTCAGCTACGTGGACGTGCTCTCCGGGCGGGTGGAGGTGGGCGCGCGCGCGGCGCTGATCGGCGCCGGGGGCATCGGCTTCGACGTGGCCGAATACCTGACCCACGACGGCCCCTCGCCGTCGCTGGATCCTGCCCGCTGGATGGCCGAATGGGGTGTGGACCCCGCCTTCGAGACCCGCGGCAGCCTGGCCCGACCCCACCCGGAGCCGCCCGCGCGCGAGGTCTGGCTGTTGCAACGCAGCCCCGGCAAGCCCGGTGCGCGCCTGGGCAAGACCAGCGGCTGGGTGCACCGGGCCACGCTGAAGGCCAAGCAGGTGAAGATGCTCGGTGGCGTGGAGTACCTGGGCGTGGACGACGCGGGACTGCGCATCAAGGTGGACGGTGCGGAGCACCTGCTGCCGGTGGACCATGTGGTGGTCTGCGCCGGCCAGGAGCCGCGCCGCGAACTGCAGGCGGACCTCATCGCTGCGGGGCGGGCGCCCCACCTGATCGGCGGTGCCGACGTGGCCGCCGAGCTGGACGCCAAGCGCGCGATCGACCAGGGGAGCCGGCTGGCCGCCAGCCTTTAGCAACGCGCCGGCCGCTGGCCGGCGGAGCACCCACGACGGCACGACATCCCGCAGGCACCCACCTGCGCTGGGCAGCGGGTGATGAGGCCTGGCCGGGCGCATTTCCGCGCCGCCGGGGCCTCGCCGGTGCGACACGCCTCACACTTTCCAGCCAGACCGGCACCCCGTCCGTCAAGCCGACCCGTTCAGGCCGAGTTGGGTCGCCTCCCCCTACCTTGCGCCCACTTTCCGGCCCGCCGCCCAGTTCAAGCGGGCTGAGCCCGGCGCTCGGACCCTTCTGGTCCGGCCTTGCCGGTCCCCGGGCAGCCCGTGTGAAGGCTGCCTCCCCATGACGCCCTAGCCGCCGTCCCATCGATGTCCTTCCCTGCGTAACGGGAGAGGCAGGGGCGCGGGAAAGACGGAGCAAGGAGTTCCCATGAAACTGGCCTGGATCCTATGGCTGTCGCAGATGTTGCCGCAGCCGGCCGCCGATTCGCTTTGCCTCAGCACCACCGTGTACCTGGAAGCCCGCGACCAGACCCTCCGCGGGCAGCAAGCCGTCGCCGAAGTCGCCCTGCGACGCCGTGACAGTGGCCTGTGGGGTGACTCGGTCTGCTCCGTGGTCACCGCCCGCAAGCAGTTCGCCCCGACCATCGTGGGCCCGAACACCCGCCTGAAGAACCCGGACGCCTGGGCCAAGTCGGTCAGCGTGGCCCTGAACGCCGAGCGCAACTGGGCCCTGCCGCCCGGGCAGCGCAAGGAGATCGTGCCGGGCGCCAGCCACTTCATGGCGCACCAGATCGCGAGCCCGAGCTGGCGCAATGCGTATCACGTGGCCACCATCGGTGATCACACGTTCCTGCGCGTGCAGAAGCTCAAGCCCCGCACCTAGCAACAGGCGCTTCCGAAGCATCAACGCCCAACGCGTCGATCTGCTCGCCGAAGCCGAACCCGCATGGCACCTACTTTCCCTCTCTCGAGGAGAGGGCACGGGGAGAGGGCTGACCGCCGCGATACGTCACATCAAACGCGACGATCCGTTGCACCCCACACCACGCTGCATGCATCCGAGGCCCGCGATAATCGCGGGCCTTTCTTTTTCCTGGACACCCGCATGAAGCTCTATACCAAGCCCGGCGCCTGCTCGACCGCCGACCACATCGCGCTGCAGTGGACCGGCCAGCCGTTCGAGGTGCAGGTGATGACGGCCGCCGAGATGAAGGAGCCCGCGTACCTGGTGATCAATCCCACCGGCGCGGTACCGGCGATCGTCGACGGCGACTTCGTGCTGACCCAGAACGCCGCGATCATGGGGTACATCGCCGACACCTATCCGCAGGCACACCTCGCCGGCGATGGCTCGCCGCAGCAGCGGGCGCAGGCGGCGCGCTGGCTCTCGTTCGTCAATTCCGATCTGCACCCGGCCTTCCATCCGCTGTTCGGGCCGGCGCGTTTCATCGGCGACGAGGCACGATTCGACGAAGTAAAGGACGCGGCACGCAAGCGCCTGCGGGGATTGTTCGAAAGCGCGGAGAAACAGCTGGAAGGACGCGACTGGCTGGCCGGCTTCCGCAGCTTCGCCGACCCCTACTTCTACATCACGCTGCGGTGGGCCGCACGCACCGGCGTGGACCTCTCGGGGCTGCCGAACATCGCGGCATTCAAGCAACGGATGGACGCCGATGCCGGCGTGCAGGCCGCTTTGAAGGCCGAAGGCCTGGCGTGACTTCGACGCGCGCGCGTCAAGCCATCGATGCGCGCACATCCTCCAGCCAACGCGTGGCGAAGGTATGGTCGCGTGCCTTCGTCAGCGCCGTGGCCACGTCGGGCAGCAGTGCGGCCAGTTCGTCCGCGTCGGCGCAGCGCTCTACCTTCAGCTGCAGGAAGTAGCCCTTCAGCCCGATGTGCGAACGGATGTCTTCGGTGATCCGCGCGTAGAGCAGGTTGTAGCGCTCGGCGGATGTCATCGTCGTCGCCTGCACCCCGTCGTCGGCCTTCGGCGCGGCAACGGCGGCAAGCAGCGATGCCGCGCCCGAGCGCCGCTCGATCAATCCGTCGGCTGCCAACTGCTGCAGCGCGTCGTCGGGTGCATGCAGCCCGCTCATCATCGCGCGCAGCTCTTCGTCGTTGCGCTGGCCATCCACCAGCAACAGGATGGAACGCAACCCCGCCGGCAGCTTGCGCGTGCGCTGCTGGATCTCGTTGCGTCCGGCGTCGGTCTTGCACCACATGGTCTGCATGGCGTCCCCCAGCATCGTGCGGCGGGCCCCTCCCGCTCGCTGCGACGCACCCCTTGCGACCGCAAGTAGTAACCCGGCCGACCTGTTCCGGGCTGCCACACGGGTCACACAAACGACACGGGGCCGCCCGACCTGCGTCGAAACGGCCCTGCCCTGCGCGCCGGAACGGCTCAGCGCTGGTCGATCGGCACGAAGGCCAGGTCTTCCGGGCCCGTGTAAAGACGCCCTCACCCTTTGCCCTCTCCCGCAAGCGGGAGAGCGGAAGTGGGTGCCACGCGGGTTCGGCTTCGATCAGCGCCGGTCCAGCGGAACGAATTCCAGATCCTCAGGCCCCGTGTAATTGGCGCTGGGGCGGATGATCTTGCCATCGATGCGCTGCTCGATGACATGCGCGCTCCAGCCACTGGTGCGGGCGATGACGAACAGCGGCGTGAACATCGCCGTCGGCACGCCCATCATGTGGTAGCTGACGGCGCTGAACCAGTCCAGGTTGGGGAACATCTTCTTGATGTCCCACATCACCGACTCCAGGCGCTCGGCGATGTCGTACATCTTCATGTTCGACTGCTCGGCCGACAGGTCTTTCGCGACCTGCTTGATCACGCCGTTGCGCGGGTCGCCGACGGTGTAGACCGGGTGACCGAAGCCGATCACCACTTCCTTGCGCTCGACGCGCGCCTTGATGTCGGCTTCGGCTTCATCCGGCGTCTCGTAGCGCTTCTGCACTTCGAACGCGACTTCGTTGGCGCCGCCATGCTTCGGGCCACGCAGCGCGCCGATGCCGCCGGCGATGGCCGAATGCATGTCGCTGCCGGTGCCGGCGATGACGCGGCAGGTGAACGTGGAGGCATTGAATTCATGCTCGGCGTACAGGATCAGCGAGGTATGCATGGCACGCACCCAGCTGTCCTTCGGTTTCTCGCCGTGCAGCAGGTGCAGGAAGTGCCCGCCGATGGAGTCGTCGTCGGTCTCGACATCGATGGCGCGGCCGTTGTGGCTCCAGTGGTACCAGTACAGCAGCATCGAGCCCAGCGAGGCCATCAGCTTGTCGGCGATGTCGCGCGCGCCCGGGTGGTTGTGGTCGTCCTTCTCCGGCGACACGCAGCCCAGCACGGACACGCCCGTGCGCATCACGTCCATCGGGTGCGCGGACGGCGGCAGCTCTTCCAGCGCGGCCTTCACCGCGGCCGGGATGCCGCGCAGCGACTTCAGCTTGGCCTTGTAGCCAGCCAGCTCGGCGCGATTGGGCAGCTTGCCGTGTACCAGCAGGTAGGCAACCTCTTCGAACTCGCTGGTGGTGGCCAGGTCCAGGATGTCGTAACCCCGGTAGTGCAGGTCGTTGCCGGTGCGGCCGACGGTGCACAGCGCGGTGTTGCCGGCAGCGGTGCCGGACAGGGCGACGGACTTCTTGGGCTTGAAGGGAACGCTCTCTGACATCTTCATACTCCTCATCTTGATTTGGAGCCCCTCTCCCATTGGGAGAGGGGTTGGGGCGAGGGTTCGGCAGAGTCCGTGAGGTCGGAGCCATCCGGATTTCGCCGCACCCTCATCCGGCGCTTCGCGCCACCTTCTCCCGGCGGGAGAAGGGCCGGGGCTACTTCTTTGCGGAGAACAGGGTATCGAGCTTCTGCTCGAAGGCGTGGTAACCGATGCGGTCGTACAGTTCCTCGCGGGTCTGCATGGTGTCGACCACGTTCTTCTGGTGACCGTCGCGGCGGATCGCCTCGTAGACGTTTTCCGCCGCCTTGTTCATCGCGCGGAACGCCGACAGCGGATACAGCTGGATCGCAACGCCGACCGAAGCAAGTTCGTCGCGGGTGAACAGCGGCGTCTTGCCGAACTCGGTGATGTTCGCCAGCACCGGCACCTTCACCGCGTCGACGAAGCGCTGATAGGTGGGCAGGTCGTAGGCGGCCTCGGCGAAGATGCCGTCCGCGCCGGCTTCGACGCAGGCGATGGCGCGCTCGATGGCGGCGTCCACGCCCTCGACCTGGATGGCGTCGGTGCGCGCGATCAGGAAGAAGTCCGGATCGGTCTTCGCATCGGCGGCGGCCCTCACCCGGTCGACCATCTCGCCGGCCGACACGATTTCCTTGCCCGGACGATGGCCGCAGCGCTTGGCGCCGACCTGGTCTTCGATGTGGCACGCGGCCGCGCCGGCCTTGATCAGCGACTTCACCGTGCGCTCGATGTTGAACGCGCTGGGACCGAAGCCGGTGTCGATGTCGACCATCAGCGGCAGGTCGCAGACATCGGTGATGCGGCGCACGTCGATCAGCACATCTTCCAGCGTGTTGATGCCCAGGTCGGGCAGGCCCAGCGAACCTGCGGCGACGCCGCCGCCGGACAGGTAGATCGCCTTGTAACCGGCGCGCTTGGCCAGCAGGGCGTGGTTGGCGTTGATGGCACCGATCACCTGCAATGGCGATTCGGCGGCCAGCGCGGCGCGGAACTTGGCGCCTGCGGTCGGGTGGCTCATGCGACGGGACTCCTCTCGATCAGCGTGCCTGCCCGGCGTGATCGCCGGACGCCAGAGGTGCGCGAATGGTACGCCCCTCTTCGGGCCGCAAATCTGGCACCATCCGCCAGGTTGATCAATCTTGATCGAACGAATCAATATTTCCGCATGGCCGCCGCCACCGATCTGCTGTCCGCCCGCGATACCTGCCGCCTGCTCGGCATCAGCCGCGCCACGCTGTACGCCTACGTCAGCCGCGGCCTGCTGGAGTCCCGCCCCGGCAAGGACCATCGCAGCCGCCTGTACCTGCGCCAGGATGTGGAACGGCTGGCCCAGCGCAAGCAGGTGGGGCGTGGCGCGGCCCGTGGCGCCGCCCAGAGCCTGGACCGCGGGCTGCCGGTGCTGGAGACGCGCATCTCGCTGATCCGACCCGATGGCCCCTACTATCGCGGCCGCTCGGCGATCGCGATGGTGCACGAGGGCGCCACGCTGGAAGACGTGGCCCGCCACCTGTGGGACTGCAGCGCGGAGGATCCTTTCGCGGCCCCTTCGTTGACCCGATGGCCCGATGTGGTCGCGCCGCTCGCCGCCAACACCCTGCTGCCTCCACTGGAGCGCGCGATGGCCGCCATCCCGTTGCTCGCGCTGGAGGTACGCCATTCCTTCAGTTCCGCGCCGCTCGTGCGCCACGAGATCGCCGCCGGCCTGCTGCGCCACAACGCCGCGCTGCTGGTCGCGCAGCCGCCGTCGGACGTACCGGTGCACCGCGTACTGGCGCAGGCCTGGCATCCCGGCGATGACGGCTTCGCCGAACTCGTGCGCGCCGCACTGGTGGTCTGCGCGGACCACGAACTCAATGTCTCCGCGTTCGCCGCACGCGTGGTCGCATCCACCGGTGCGCACCTGCACGCGACGGTATGCAGTGGGCTGGCCGCCTTGTCCGGCCCGCGCCACGGCGGTGCCACCGCTCGCGCGTATGCGCTGATAAGCGATGCACATGAGGCAATGTCCGCACGCGCATTCATCGCCGAACGCTGGCAGCGCGGCGACGACCTGCCCGGCTTCGGCCATGCCCTGTATCCGCAGGGCGATCCGCGTGGTGCCGAACTGCTGGCGCGCGCACGCGAGCGCCATGCCGGCACGCGTGAAATGGCCGCACTGGAAAACCTCATCCTCGCCACCGAGGACGTCAGCGGCCTGCGCCCGAACATCGATTTCATGCTCGCCGCGCTTTGCCATCTCAACCGGTTGCCAGCCACGCCGGCCCTGGTGATGTTCGCCGCAGGACGCCTGGCGGGCTGGCTGGCGCATGCACTGGAACAGCAGGCACAGGGGCGCCTGATCCGTCCGCGCGCACGCTATGCAGGCGTGACACCGCCAGCAACGTCGCCATGATCTGCCCGCCATGCATGCACGCCTGCGTTTGACATCACCCGCGCATACGGGGACCCTCCCCTGGCCTGCTTTCCTCCTGTTGCCGCGATGCGCCCTGCCCTTGCCCTGTGCCTGCTGCTGACGATGATGACGCCGAACACCATCGCCCGGAACACCGATCACCCGTCCCCGCCGGCCACGGTGTCCACACCCGTGCCGCCGCCTCCCGCATGGCTGCCCGCACTCGATGCGCTGTACGACGCCGAACTGCGCGTGGCCGGACTGGAGGACCGCACCTTCACTGCGGAACACTGGTGGTCGGTCGCCACACCGTTGCTGGAGCGGCGACGCGGCTTCCGCGTGGACGGGATCGGCCGCAGCGTGGAGGACCGTCCGCTGCAACATGTTCGTTGGGGCCAGGGCAAGAAGACGGTACTGCTGTGGTCGCAGATGCACGGCGACGAGAGCACGGCGTCGATGGCGCTCGCAGACCTGTTCCGCTTCCTCGGCGAACACCCCGACCATCCGTTGGTGAAGCAGCTGCAGGCGAATACCACGCTGCACGTCTTTCCCATCGTCAATCCCGATGGTGCCGCCCGCTTCCAGCGCCGCAACGTACAGGGCATCGACATCAACCGTGATGCGCGGATGCTGGCAACACCCGAAGCGCGCGCGCTGAAGGCGCTGCACGACCAGGTGAGGCCGATGTACGGCTTCAACCTGCACGACCAGCGCGTGGGCTATCGTGCCGGCGATTCCGACCGCGGCACCGCCATCGCGCTGCTGTCGCCGCCGTACAACCACGCAGCCGATGTCAACGATGTGCGTACGCGCGCCATCGAGGTGGCCGGCGTCATCCGCTCCGCGCTGGAGCCCTATCTCGCCGGCCACATCGCGCGCTGGGATGAAACGTTCGATCCACGGGCGTTCGGCGACCTCACCACGCAGTGGGGCACCAGCACCGTGCTGATCGAGGCCGGCGGCATCGAAGGCGATGTGCAGAAGCAGCGCCTGCGCAAGCTGTACTTCCTCGGCCTGGTCGCGGCATTGGACAGCATCGCCAGCGGCAGCCATGCCGGCGTGCCGCCCGCGCTGTACCGCGACCTGCCGGAGAATGGCGATGTATGGCCGGACCTGCTGGTGCGCGGCGGTACGTTATCCGTACCGGGACGCCCACCCGCCCGCGCCGACCTGCTGGTCAATTTCCGCAATCCCCTGACGGAAACCGACGGTGCCGTTGCCGATGTGGGCGACCTCGGCACGAAGAAGGCACGTCGCAGCATCGACGCGCGCGGGCTGTTCATCGTGCCGATCCCGGGGCATGCCGGCGACCGCACGGTCATCGAAGCCAACGACGACGATGCCGAAGAGGCGCGGTCACCGTTGCCGCTCACGCCCGGCGCGACCGCACGCTTCGTGCTGAGTCGCGACCCGCAGGGCCGCGACGTGGTGTGGACACTGGATGGCAGCGTGGATCCGGCGACGCCTGCGCCGCCGGCCCGCTGACCTGCATCAGCTGCCGACCTCGGGCCCGCGCAGCAGCGCGCGCTTCACCTCTTCCAGCGCATTCGGGTCATCCAGCGTGGAAAGATCGCCGGGATCGGCGCCCTGCGCCAGCGCCTGCAGCGAGCGCCGCAACAACTTGCCCGACCGTGTCTTCGGCAACGCGTTGACGATGTAGACCCGCGCCGGACGCGCGACCGCGCCGAGGCTCTGCTCCACCATGCGACGCATGCCGTCGGCCGCCTGCACGCGCTCGTGCGGCTCGTCGGTGGCCTGCCGCAGCGTGGCGAACACCACCGGCACCTGCCCTTTCAGTTCATCCGCGACACCGATCACCGCAGCCTCCGCGACCGCGTGGAACCCGGAGACGGACTCCTCGATCTCGCGCGTGCCCAGCCGATGGCCAGCCACGTTGATGACATCGTCGGTGCGGCCAAGGATGAAGGTGTAGCCGTCCTCATCGCGGATCGCCCAGTCCAGCGAGCTGTACAACAGTTCCTTGAAATGACTGAAGTAGCTGGACAGGAATCGCGCGTCGTCGTTCCAGATCGTCGTCATGCACCCCGGCGGCAGCGGGGGTTGCATCACCAGCACGCCCTTCTGGCCCGGCCCCACTTCTTCCCCCGTGGCCTCGTCGATCACCTTCATCCTGTAGCCGAGGTTCGGGAACCCGGGCGAACCGAAACGCACCGGTCTCATGTCCAGCCCGGGCAGCAACGTCAGCGCCGGCCAGCCGGTTTCGGTCTGCCAGTAGTTGTCGATCACCGGCTTGCCGATCGCATCGGTGATCCAGTGCGCCGTCGGCTCGTCCAGCGGCTCGCCCGCCAGGAACAGGTACTTCAGCTCGGACAGGTCGTGCCGCTTGATGAAGTCGATGTCGTGCTTCTTCAGCACGCGCACTGCCGTCGGCGATGAGAACATCGTGCGTACACCGTACTGTTCGCACAAGGCCCACCAGATGCCGGCGTCGGGATTGATCGGCAGGCCTTCGTAGAGCACCGAGGTGGCGCCTACGATCAGGGGACCATACACGTTGTAGGAATGGCCGACGGCCCAGCCGACATCGGAGGTGGAGAACATCACCTGTCCCGGCCCGACATCGAACACGGTACGCATCGACAACGCCATCGCCACCGCATAGCCACCCACATCGCGCTGCACGCCCTTCGGCTTGCCGGTCGTGCCGGAGGTGTACAGCAGGTAGCTCGGCTCGTTCGACTCCAGCCACTCCACCGGTACGTCGACGTCGCCGACCTCGGCGCGCAACACGGCGTAGTCTTCGTCGCGGCCCGCCACCTTCGGTTCGGCGGCATCCAGCCCGCGCGAGACGATCAGCACCTTGGCCGGCGGCGTGGCCGCCTTCGCGCAGGCTTCATCGACCAGCGCCTTGTACGGAATGACCTTGCCACCGCGGCTGCCGGCATCGGCGGCGATCAACAGCCTGGGGCGCGCGTCGTCGATCCGCAGCGCCAGGTTATGCGCGGCGAATCCTCCGAACACCACCGAATGCACCGCGCCGATACGTGCGCACGCCAGCATCGCGAAGACCGCTTCAGCCATGTTGGGCATGTAGATGACCACGCGATCGCCACGCCCGACTTCGAGCCTCTTCAGCACGGCGGCGAACGCGTTCACTTCGCGATGCAGTTCGCGATAGGTCAGTTCACGCGTGACATCGGTTTCGGTGGACACCGCCACCAGCGCCAGCTGGTCGCCACGCTCGGCGAGATGCCGGTCCACCGCGTTGTAGCAGAGGTTGGTCTGCCCGCCGACGAACCAGCTCCGGAATGGCGGACGGGAATAGTCGAGGATCTGCTGCGGCGGCACGTGCCAATGGATGGCCTTCGCCTCCTCGCCCCAGAAGGCCTCGGGCTGCTCGATCGAGCGCCGGTAGACGTCTTCGTATGCCATGCGATCCTCCCAGATCCGACAGCCGGGACCAGCATAGACCCGCCCTGCCGCGGCCACCTTCCTACCTTGGTCGCATGGGACATTCCGTCGCATCCAAAAGAAAACGCCGGGCATGGGCCCGGCGTTTTCGGCACTGCGTGCGGCCTGCGGTCAGCCCAGCAGGTGCGCCACGCCGCTGCGCTCTTCTTCCAGCTCGCCCAGCGTCTTGTCGATGGCGGCCTGGCTGAAAGCGTCGACCGGCAGGTCCTTCACCATGGTGTACTTGCCGTTCTCGGTGGTGACGGCGAAGCCGAACATCACGCCTTCCGGGATGCCGTAGCTGCCGTCGGACGGGATGCCCATCGTCACCCACTTGCCGTTGCTGCCCAGTACCCAGTCGCGCACGTGGTCGATGGCGGCGTTGGCGGCCGAGGCGGCCGACGACAGGCCGCGCGCTTCGATGATCGCGGCGCCGCGCTTGCCGACCTGCGGGATGAAGGTGTTCGCGTTCCAGTCGGCGTCGTTGATCTTGTCCTTCAGCGACTGGCCGTTGACGGTCGCGAAGCGGTAGTCCGGGTACATGGTCGGGCTGTGGTTGCCCCACACGACCAGCTTGTCGATGTCGCCGACGGCCACGCCGGCCTTGTTGGCCAGCTGCGACAACGCGCGGTTGTGATCCAGGCGCAACATGGCGGTGAAGTTCTTCGACGGCAGGTCCGGCGCGGACTTCATCGCGATGTAGGCGTTGGTGTTGGCCGGGTTGCCGACCACCAGCACCTTGACGTTGCGGCTGGCGACCTTGTTCAGCGCGGCGCCCTGGGCAGTGAAGATCTTGGCGTTCTCCAGCAGCAGGTCCTTGCGCTCCATGCCCGGGCCGCGCGGACGCGCGCCGACCAGCAGGGCCACGTCGACGTCCTTGAACGCGACCTCCGGATCGTCGGTGCCGACGACGCCGGCCAGCAGCGGGAACGCGCAGTCTTCCAGCTCCATGATCACGCCCTTCAGCGCGGCCTGGGCCTTCTCCAGCGGCAGCTCGAGCAGCTGCAGGATGACCGGCTGGTCCTTGCCCAGCATTTCGCCGGAAGCGATGCGGAACAGCAGCGCGTAGCCGATCTGGCCAGCAGCGCCGGTGACGGCAACACGGACGGGGGTTTTCATGATGCGGATCCTCGGGGTTACGTAGGGCGGGCCCAGGCCCGCCGCGTGGGGAAAGGGTGGGCCAAGGCCCACGCGACGATTACTTCAGTTCGGCAAAGAATTCCTGGAAGCGTTGCAGGCCCGGCGCCAGCTGCGGCGTCGGGCAGGTGTAGCTGATGCGCAGCGCGCGCGGCTCGCCGAACGCCGAGCCCGGCACGCAGGCCACGCCCTTGGCGTCGAGCAGCGCGTTGCAGAAGTCGACATCGTTCTCGATCTTCACGCCGTTGTGCGATTTGCCGAACGCGCAGCTGATGTCCGGGAACACGTAGAACGCGCCCTGCGGACGCGGGCAGACCACGCCCGGGATCGCTTCCATCGCCGCCAGCACCTGGTCGCGCTTGGCCTGGAACTCGGCGTTCTTTGCGACCGGCACGTCCTGCGGACCGGTCAGCGCGGCGATCGCCGCGGCGGTGACGACTTCCGGCACGTTGGTGATGTGGTTGGAGTTCATGGTCGTCAGCGCCTTGGCGACCGCTTCGGGGCCGGCCATGAAGCCGACGCGCCAGCCCGGCATGCCGTACGTCTTCGACAGCGAATCCACGAACACCGTGCGCTCGCGCAGTTCCGGCCGCGCCTGCACGAAATTGGTATAGGCCAGTCCGTCGAACAGCATGCGGTTGTAGATGTCGTCGGTGACGATCCAGGTGTCCGGATACTTCACCAGCACGTCGGCCAGCGCGGCCACTTCCTCGCGCGTGTAGACCATGCCCGTCGGGTTGGACGGGTTGTTGAACAGGAACACCTTGGGCGCGTGGACCGTCAGCGCTTCGTCGAGCTGCGCGGGCGTCAGCTTGTAGTCCTGGCTGGCCGGGCACGGCAGCGGCACCGCCTTCGCGTTGACGATGTCGGCGATGTCGGCATACGTGGTCCAGTACGGGGACGGATAGACGATGGTGTCGCCCTCGTCCAGCAGCGACTCGGCCAGGTTGTACAGGATGTGCTTGGCACCGATGCCGGTGGACACGTTGGCGCGCGTGTAGCCGGTCAGGCCCAGTGCTTCGATGTGCTGCAGGAAGGCGTCGAGCAGCGCATCGGTGCCGCGGTTGCTGCCGTACTGTCCGGAGTCTTTCGCCAGCGCATCGCGTGCGGCCTGATAGACATGGTCGCCGGGCAGGAAATTGGGGACGCCGATCGAGAAGCTGATGATGTCGCGGCCTTCGGCCTTGAGCTTCTTGGCCTTCTCGGCCACCGCCATGATCGCACTTGGCTTGGCGCGACCGATGCGCCGGGCAAGCAGGGGCATTGCACAACCTCGCGTGGAAACGGTTAGGGAGCGTCGCCGCCGTCTTTTTGCGGCGCAAAATGGTATCACGCCACCCCACTTTGACCGACTAGCCCATGGTCTACGTCGGCCGGGTCAGCACCCCGGCGTCATTGGTAGTCCACCACGTCGCCCAGGTCGTAGTTCTCGTCGAAATAGGCCTGCCACTGCGCGTAGGCGCCGCGCAGGCAGGCGGGGGTCTGGCAGGCGTCGAGTTGCCGGGTGGCGGCTTGGACCGTGCGGTCGCCGTCGGGGTAGCGATCGGCCAACTCCTTGAACTGCCGGCGCATGCCGGCATCCAGGGCACCGAACTCCTCGTGCCCGCAGACCAGCGCAGCGCGGACACTGCCGGCCGACGCGTCGGTATCGCACTCGGCGGGCGCGGGTGGCGCGTGGGCAGCCTCCACGGCCGCGGCGAGCTCGCTGCGATCGCGTTCGGTCAGCCGACGCACGAAGCCCAGATCATCGGTCTGGCCCGCGCCCCAGGTGATGCGCAGGGTGAAGCCATTTCCGCCCGGATCCGCCACCTTGCGCAGGGTCACCGTCTCGCTGGGCCCGGTGTCGGAGGTCAGGTGCAGGGCCAGCGTGCCGTTGTCCAGGTCGACATCCTCGACCTTTCCATCCAGCCACGCACCGTCGCGTGCGATCCGCAGGCCCGTGTCCGGCTGCCACGCGATGGCGTACAGGGTTTCGGCATCGTCGCCTTCGCTGTGATCCGTGCTCCAGAGGCCTTCCAGGCTCTGCTGGAAGCTCTCCGCCGATGCGTCGACGGCGGTCGCTGCGGCCGGATCGGTGGGCGGGATTGTGTCGTCGTTCTTGCAGGCGCCCAGCCCCAGGACGGTGGCAAGCAGCAGGACCATGCGCGTTGCGCGCCGGCGGCGATCCTTCATCTGGAGCTCCTAACGGGGAAAGGGCCGGCCCATGTGGGCCGGCCCTTCATTCCATCACGCCGACAGGACGCGGTTCCACTCCGCCACGCGCTCGGCCTTGGCGGCCAGCACGGCATCGGCGTCGCCGTCGATGGTGACCTTGGTGATCAGGTCGCCCTGCTTCACCGCATCGACCACGTCCAGGCCCTCGGTGACCTTGCCGAACACGGTGTGCTTGCCGTCCAGCCACGGGGTGGGCACGTGGGTGATGAAGAACTGGCTGCCGTTGGTGCTCGGGCCGGCATTGGCCATCGACAGCACGCCGCGCTCGTGGCGCACGCCGTTGGTGGTCTCGTCCTCGAAGCGGTAGCCCGGGCCGCCGCGACCGGAACCTTCCGGGCAGCCGCCCTGGATCATGAAGTCCGGGATCACGCGGTGGAAATTCAGCCCGTCATAGAAGCCACGCTTGGCCAGGTTGACGAAGTTGGCCACCGTCAGCGGGGCCTTGTCGGGATACAGCTCGATCGTGATCGGGCCGCGCGAGGTGTCGAAGGTGGCGGTCAGCTGACTCATGGAACGGTTCTCCAGGGGTGAAATGAGGAAACGGCAGGGTCCCGGCGCGGTCTCGCTCCGTGCCCACCCCGCGCTCAGGCGGCGGTGGCACAGGGAGGGGAAGCGCCAGGCCTGCCGCCCCAGCCAATAGTGGTCGGGGCTGCCAGGCGTGAAGCCGGCCCCCGTCATGCGGGTCCGGCCCTGTTGCCAGATCACGGCGCCGGGCGGGGATTTCAAGGGCAGGCCCCGGCGGCGGCGTTCATTCTGGCGTTTTTCGATAAATCAGGTGCTTAGCGCAACGCAGCCCGCTATAATACGCCGCTTCCTTTCCCCACTCTGAGCGCGCACGTTCGCGCCCCTTCGGCATGTCCATCCAAAACCTCCGCAATATCGCGATCGTCGCTCACGTCGACCACGGCAAGACCACCCTCGTCGACCAGCTGCTGAAGCAGTCCGGCACCCTCTCCGAGCGCACCGTGCTGGCCGAGCGCGTGATGGACAGCAACGACCAGGAAAAGGAACGTGGCATCACGATCCTGGCCAAGAACACCGCCATCACCTGGAATGGCAACCGCATCAACATCGTCGACACCCCGGGCCACGCCGACTTCGGTGGTGAGGTCGAGCGCGTGCTGTCGATGGTGGACACCGTGCTGATCCTGGTCGACGCGATGGACGGCCCGATGCCGCAGACCCGCTTCGTGACCCAGAAGGCCTTCGCGATGGGCTTCAAGCCGATCGTGGTGATCAACAAGGTCGACCGCCCCGGCTCGCGCCCCGAGTGGGTCGTTGAGCAGGTGTGGGACCTGTTCGACCGCCTCGGCGCCACGCCCGAGCAGATGGATTTCCCGATCGTCTACGCCTCGGCGCTGAACGGCTATGCCGGGCTGGAAGACACCGTCCGCGGCGGCGACATGACGCCGCTGTACGAAGCCATCATGAAGCACGCGCCGAAGCCGGAAGTGGACCCGGATGGCGCCTTCCAGATGCGCATCAGCCAGTTGGACTACAACAACTTCGTCGGTGTGATCGGCATCGGCCGCATCCAGCGCGGCACGTTGAAGAAGAACATGCCCGTCGCCGTCATCGACCGCGAAGGCAAGAAGCGCCAGGGCAAGGTGCTGCAGGTGCTCGGCTTCCTGGGCCTGGAGCGCATCGAGCAGGACAGCGCCGAGGCCGGTGACATCGTCGCCATCTCGGGCATCCAGGACCTGACGATCTCCGACACCGTCTGCGCGCTGGACACCCCGGAAGCGCTGCCGGCACTGACCGTCGACGAGCCCACCATCTCGATGACCTTCCAGGTCAACAACTCGCCGTTCGCCGGCCACAAGGACCTGTCGGGCGGCAAGTTCCTGACCAGCCGCCAGCTGAAGGAGCGCCTGGAGCGCGAGACCGTGCACAACGTGGCACTGAAGGTCGAGCAGCTGGAAGACGCGGACAAGTTCCTGGTCTCCGGCCGTGGCGAATTGCACCTGTCGGTGCTGATCGAGAACATGCGCCGCGAGGGCTACGAGCTGGCCGTGTCGCGCCCGGAAGTGATCATCAAGGAAATCGACGGCCAGCTGATGGAGCCGATCGAGCAGCTCGTCGTGGACGTGGAAGAGACCCACCAGGGCGGCGTGATGGAGAAGCTCGGCGTCCGCAAGGGCCAGTTGAAGAACATGGAACCGGACGGCAAGGGCCGCGTGCGCCTGGACTACCAGATCCCGGCGCGTGGCCTGATCGGCTTCCAGAACGAGTTCAAGACCCTGACCCAGGGTTCGGGCCTGCTGTTCCATGTGTTCGACCATTACGGTCCGAAGGAACAGGGCGCCATCGCCAAGCGCCTCAATGGCGTGATGATCGCCAATGCGCCGGGCGCCACGCCGGCCTACTCGCTCGGCCCGCTGCAGGAACGCGGCAAGCTGTTCGCCGCCGAGGGCGACAACGTGTACGAAGGCCAGCTGATCGGCATCCACTCCAAGGACAACGACCTGACCGTCAACGCGATCAAGACCAAGCCGCTGACCAACATGCGCGCCTCGGGCAAGGACGATGCCATCCAGCTGACCCCGGCGATCAAGTTCTCGCTGGAACAGGCGCTGGACTTCATCGATGACGATGAGCTGGTGGAAATCACGCCGAAGGAAATCCGCCTGCGCAAGAAGTTCCTGACCGAGAGCGACCGCAAGCGCGCCTCGCGCGCCGCCTGATCGTCGCACCGCGCCTTGGAGACATCCGCGTACAACCCGGATCCCAGGGCGCACCCCGGCCTGCACGCCATCGCCCTGTTCGAGGGCGCCAAGGGCGTGCTGGCCCTGGCCTTCGCCGGCGGTCTGCTGGCGGTGGGTCCTGACCGCCTGCGCGAGAGCGTGCAGGCGGTGGTCACCCGCTTCATTCCCGACGCCGGCCCCGGCGTGGTGAGCCAGTGGCTCGACCGCATCAATCCCGAATCGATCCACGTCACCGTGCTGATCATCGCGGTGTACGCCGGCATGCGCCTGCTGGAAGGCTGGGGCTTGTGGCGCGCCCGCGCCTGGGCCTCGTGGCTGGGCTGCATCGGCTCGGCGGCCTACCTGCCGCTGGACATCTATGCCCTCTACCACCACCCCGGCTGGCACACCTGGGCGCTGCTGATCGTCAACCTAGTGATCGTCTGGGTGCTGTGGCGCGATATCCGGCGCCGCAAGCGGATTTGACGCGCGGGCCAGCGCCTGCGTAGCCTGCGGCAACTCCGTGAAGGTGTCCGCATGCGTCGATCCCTGCTGCCGCTTGGCCTGATGCTCGCCCTGGCAGCCTGCCAGCCGGCGACGCCGCCGGATGCAGCGGCACCGACCGCGCCCACCGATTTCATCTACGCCGAACTGGACATCGCCGACCTGCAGGCGCGCATGCAGTCCGGTGAACTGGACAGCCGCCGCCTGACGCAGGCCTACCTGGACCGTATCGCCGCCATCGACAAGGCGGGGCCGCAGTTGAACGCGGTGATCGAACTCAACCCCGATGCGTTGAAGGAAGCCGCCCTCCGCGATGTGGAGCGTCGCGCGAATGCGGCGCGCGGGCCCCTGCACGGTATCCCGGTGCTGCTGAAGGACAACATCGATGCGGTGCCGATGGCCACTTCCGCCGGCTCCCTGGCGCTGAAGGATTTCCGCCCCGGGAAGGATGCGTTCCTGGTGCGCCGCCTGCGTGAGGCAGGCGCCGTCATCCTGGGCAAGGCCAACCTGAGCGAATGGGCCAACTTCCGATCCATGCATTCCACCTCCGGCTGGAGCGGACGCGGCGGCCAGACCCGCAACCCGTACGCGCTGGACCGCAATCCGTGCGGCTCGAGCTCCGGCAGTGCCGTGGCGGTATCGGCCAACCTGGCGGCGATCAGCGTGGGCACCGAAACCGATGGCAGCATTCTCTGCCCTGCCGCGATCAATGGCGTCGTGGGGCTGAAACCCACGGTCGGCCTGGTCAGCCGGCAGGGCATCCTGCCGATCTCGCACAGCCAGGACACCGCCGGTCCGATCGCCCGCAGCGTTGCGGATGCGGCCCTCCTGCTGGCCACACTCGCAGGCCGGGATCCGGAAGACGCCGCCACGATGCAGGCCGCCTGGAACACCACGCTGGATTACAGCGCACGCCTCACGCCCGGCGCACTGAAGGGCGCGCGCATCGGCGTGCTGCGCAGCAAGGCAGCGATCCATCCCGACGCCGCAGCAGCCCTGGAAAGCGCCATCGAGGTGATGCGCGAAGCCGGTGCCATCGTGGTCGATGCGGAGATTCCCACCGACGGGCAGTGGAACGCGGACGAACTGGAACTGATGCTCTACGAGTTCAAGCATGGCGCGGAGCGCTACCTCGCCGAACGCAATGCTCCGTTGACCACGCTGACCCAGCTGATCGGCTACAACGAGCAATACCGGTTGTCCGAGATGCCCTATTTCGGCCAGGACCTGTTCGAGCGGGCCAACGCAAAGGGCGGCCTGGGTGAAGCCGCCTACATTGCCGCCCGCAGTCGCGCACGCCGGCTGGCGGGGCCGGAAGGCATCGACGCCGCGCTCAAGGCGCAGCAACTGGATGTGCTGGTGGCACCGACGACGGGGCCTGCCTGGCTGACCGACCACAAGGCCGGCGATCATTTCCCGGGGGCCGGGTACGGCGCCGCCGCCGTGGCGGGCTACCCCAGCCTCTCCATTCCCATGGGCCACAGCGATGGCTTGCCGTTGGGGATCGTGTTCATGGGCCCCGCATGGAGCGAAGCGCGCCTGATTGCCCTGGGATACGACTACGAGCAGCGCACGCGGGCCCGCAAGCCACCGGAATACTGGCCTTCGCTGCCGCCCCGCACGACCCGTCGCTGAGGCGCATGCTGCCAATGTGAGTCATTCCGGACGCGAGAGTGCTTGCAGGCGCTCCGGGTTCGTGGCGTCATAGCCATCAACCAGCAGGCGGGGATTGCACGCGTGGAGTCAGGCGCGGACCGGGTATCGGAGCTGCGGGCCTTCAGTGGATCGGGATCCACGGCCCGCAGGCGGCAGCGCAACCTGAATTCGCTGGCGTGGGGCGTGCTGGTCATCGCCTGCCTGCTCTCGTTGTGGTCCGGGACGACAGCGTGGCAACAGGCACGCGACCACGCGCATGCCCGGTTCGACGCACGGGCCGACGCCGTCGCCACCGCCGTGTCCACCCACATGAACGCCTACGAAGACACCGTGCGTGCGGCGGCCGCCGTGCTGGAGGGGCGGCAGGACATCGAACAGGACAGCTTCTATGCCTTCGTCGAGAAGCTGCAGGTGCCCACCCGGCAATCGGGCGTGCATGGGCTTGGCTTCGCACGCCGCGTGCGGATGGAAGAACGCGAGGCCTACGTCGCCGATCAGCGCACGCGCTACGGGGATGCGTTTGCGATCCATCCCGCCGGGGACCGCAGTGAATACGTCGTGATCGACCTGCTGTATCCCGATGTGCCTGGCATGCGCCCCCTGCTGGGCAAGGACGTGATGGCGGAGACCGTGCGCCGGGGCGCCATCGAAGCCGCGCGCGACACCGGCGAACTGGCCGCCGCCCCGCTGGTTGCACTGGGCGATGCCTCGAAGGGAAATACCGGACTGCCGGGCTTCCTGCTGTATGCCCCGGTTTATGCCGATTCTGTCGCCGCTCGCGGCGGTGTGGAGGCGCGCCGCAACCTGCTGCGCGGCTACGCCACCGCCGGCTTCGGCTGGCAACGGGTCATGGAGGACGCCATCGGTCGAACCGACGGAGACGAGTTCGACCTGCAGCTCCTCGCACTGGACCACGGCGACGAACCGATCTTCCAGACCCGTACGTTGAGGGAGCGCTACGGAGAGGCGTGGAAACCCGCTTTCACCGCCCAGCGCGATCTCCATCTGCTGGGCAACGAATGGCGCCTGGTCCTGCATTCGCCGCCGCTGCGCGAGGCGCTGCCCGGCCAGGCATCCATCCTGCTGCTGACCCTGTGCGGGATCGGGCTGGGCTTGCTGCTCTTCCTGCTGCTGCACAACCTCGCACGCACCGAGCGTCGAAGCCGGGCACTGCTGGACGCCGTTGCCGATCACCTGCCCGCACTGATCGCCTACATTGGCGGCGACGGCCGCTACGGCTTCGCCAATCGCGCATGCCGCGCCTGGTCAGGCACGCACGAAGCATGGAGCGAACGGCACGTGGAAGACGTGCACGCGACCGATCCCGAGTTCCTCGCATCGCTCACGCGCGCCATGCAGAGCTGCACGCCGGACCGTTGGATCGCGTGGGACGCCGACCTGGGGCAACCCCCGCGCCCGGTGCACCTGTACCTGGTACCCGACGTCGAGTCCGGTTCGAAGATCGCCGGCTGGTACCTGATGGGCAATGACGTCAGCGAGCAGCGCCAGGCGCATCGCGAACTGGCGATGGCGCGCGACCACCTGAAGCGCGTCACCGACCGCCTGCCGGCGCTGATCGCGCAGTTCGATACGCAGCATCGCCTGGTCTTCCGCAACCGTGCGTTCGCCGAACAGGTCCGCTGGCGGATACCGCCACAGGCCGGCGTGCACATGCGGGACCTCTTCGGTGAGGAGGCGTACCTGCGGCGGATGCCGCAGATCGATGCCGCGCTGGCTGGGCGCGATGGCGAGTTCGAAAGCAGTTTCGCCACCGTCGATGGCACGCGGAGCATGCACAGCTTCTACACGCCCGACATCGACGAGACCGGCAAGGTGTGCGGTTTCTTCGTCATGGCAATCGACATCACCGAGAAGGCGCGGCTGGAGCACGCGCTGCACAACGCGAACGAACTGGCCGAAGTGACGCTCACCGCCATCAGCGAGGCGGTCATCACCGTCGACGTCGAGAACCAGGTGACCTACATGAATCCCGCGGCGCAGTCTCTCTGCGCGTGGAGCCTGGAACAGGCGCTCGGCCAGCCGCTGGAACGCATCGCCCCGCTGGCGCTGGTGGAAACGCAGGATGCGCCCGACGAAGGGGCGCAGCCGCTGGGCCAGCCGGGCGATCTGCAGGTGCTGCGCCAGGACGGCACCCGCATGCTGGTGGAACGTTCGTTGTCCGCCATCCGCGACCGCGACGAGCGGCTGGTGGGCACCGTCATGGTGTTGCGCGACATCACCGAATCGCGTGCGTGGAGTTCGCGCATGACCTACCTCGCGCACCACGACGCGCTGACCGGGCTGCCGAACCGGCTGCAGCTCAACGAACGACTGAACCAGGCAATCACGCATGCGACCAACCACGGCAATGGCATTGCCGTGCTGTTCCTCGACCTGGACCTCTTCAAGCACGTCAACGACGCACTGGGGCATCACACGGGCGATGAACTGCTGCAGCAGGTGGCCCGTCGCATCCAGCGCAACATCGGCAACCTCGGCACGGTGTACCGCACGGGCGGTGACGAATTCGTGGTGCTGCTGCCCAACGTGGCCGCCCGGGACAATGTGCTGCAGGTCGCCGACCGTCTGCTCGCACTCGGCGGCACGCCCTACACCGTGGCCTCGCACGAACTGCACCAGGCCTTCAGCATCGGCATCAGCCTGTTCCCGGAAGATGGCTACGACGCCGCCACCCTGATGATGCGCGCCGACGCCGCCATGTACCTGGCCAAGCGCAACGGCCGCAACGCGACCCGCTTCTACACACGCGAGCTGGCGTCCAGCGTGGATGCTCGCATCGAACTGGAGAACAGCCTGCGCCGCAGCCTGCGCAACGGCGATCTCTCCCTGCACTACCAGCCACAGATCGATCGCATCAGCGGCCGCATCGTGGGCGTGGAAGGCCTTGCGCGCTGGCAACGCGGCGAGCGCCTCATGATGCCCGGCGAATTCCTGCCGATCGCCGAAGAGACCAACCTCATCGTCGACATCGATCAATGGGCCATCCGCGCCGCGTGCCGGCAGAACCGCATCTGGCAGCAGTCCGGCCTTCCGCCCATCCGGGTGTCGGTCAACATCGCCGCCGCCAATTTCGACACCGATGAGCTCGTGGACACCGTGACCGAGGCGCTCAAGGACAGCGGGCTGGCTGCCGAATTCCTCGAACTCGAGGTCACCGAAACCACGCTGATGCGCGACGTGCAGCGGACCGACCGCACGTTGCGCGCGCTGAAGGCATTGGGCGTGCGGATTGCCATCGACGATTTCGGCACCGGCTTCTCGAGCCTGAGCTACCTGGGCAACTATGGCTTCAACGTGCTGAAGATCGATCAGTCGTTCGTCCGCGACGTGGCGGAGCCCAACCAGGCCGCCATCACGCGCGCGATCATCAGCCTGGCCGCGCAATTGCAGTGCCGCACGATCGCCGAAGGCGTGGAAACACCGGAACAGGCGGCATGGCTGGCCGCCAACGGTTGCGACGAACTGCAGGGCAACTACTTCAGCAAGCCGGTGCCCGCTGCGGAGTTCGCACGCCTGTACGCGCGCGGCAAGACCTGGCACATCCCGCAGGTGGCGCCCGCCATCCACGCCCACTGGTCGTGATGGCGGACGACGGCGGCTGGCCTATCGCGCCGTTGGCGTCGCCAGCTGGTTCTGCTTGCGCACGATGCACATCGCGATCTCCAGCGACTGCTCGTAGTTCAGGCGCGGATCGACAGTGGAACGATAGGCGCGCTCCAGATCCACGTCCGTGAGCTCCCGCGCACCCCCGGTGCATTCGGTGACGTCCTCGCCGGTCAGTTCCAGATGCACGCCGCCCAGGCGCGTGCCGGCCGCCGCATGCAGGTCGAACGACTGTTCCACCTCGCCACGCACATTGTCGAAGCGACGCGTCTTGAACCCGTTGCTCGTGCTTTCGGTATTGCCATGCATGGGATCGCAGACCCAGAGCACGCGACGGCCGTCGCGACGGACCGCGTCCAGCAAGGGTGGGAGCTTCTCGGCGATCTGCGCGGCGCCCATGCGATGGATGAAGGTCAGGCGACCCGCTTCGTCTTCCGGATTCAACACGTCGATGAGGCGCAGCAGCTGATCCGGCGTGACCGACGGACCGACCTTGATCGCGATCGGATTGCGCACGCCACGCAGGTACTCCACATGCGCGCCATCCACCGCCGCCGTCCGCATGCCGATCCACGGATAATGGGTGCTGAGGTTGAACCAGCCCCACTGGCGGGGCACTTCGCGTGTCAGCGCTTCCTCGTAAGGCAGCAGCAGCGCTTCGTGCGAGGTGTAGAAGTCGATGCGGTTGAGGTTGTGCACCTCGGCGCCCGACAACGTCTCCATGAACCGTACCGCGTCACCGATCGAGGTGACCATGTGCTGGTATTCGTTGGCCAGCGGCGAATAGCCCACCCAGTTGAGGTTCCAGTACTCCGGGTGGTGCAGGTCGGCGAAACCGCCGTCGATCAGCGCCCGCACGAAGTTCATCGTCATCGCCGAGCGCGCATGCGCCTTGATCATGCGGCGCGGATCGGGGCGGCGCGCTTCGGCCGTGAAGTCGGGTGCATTGACCACGTCGCCACGATAGCTCGGCAAGCTGACGCCGTCGCGCGTTTCCATGTCGGCCGAACGCGGCTTGGCGTACTGGCCGGCGAAGCGGCCCACGCGCACGACTGGCAGGCGCAGGCCGTGCACCAGTACCAGGCTCATCTGCAGCAGCACCTTCAGCCGGTTGGAGATCAACCCGGATTCGCAGTCGCTGAAGTTCTCCGCGCAGTCGCCACCCTGCAGCAGGAAGCGCTTGCCTTCCTGCGCCTCGGCCAACTGCTTTTTCAGCGAGAAGATCTCCCACGACGTCACCAATGGCGGCAACTGGCGCAACTCGCCGAGCGCCGACTCCAGCGCGTCGGCGTCCGGGTAGGTCGGCATCTGCATCGCCGTCCGCGCGCGCCAGCTGTCCGGCGCCCAATGGGGCGGCAAGGTGACGGCGCGCAGGTTGCGGTCGGTCGGATTCATGGCGGACTCCTGGGGGCCCACCATCGTGCCAGATTGGTGCGCCGCGTCAAATCAGCGGAAGGTCGAGGTCCTGCGCGCGCGGAATCCGATCCATAGCGCCCACACGGCCAGCAGCACGAACCACACCAGGCTCCACATCGGCATGGTCAGCCCAAGGAAACTCCAGTCGATGGTGCTGCAGTCTCCCTTGGCGGAGAGCACTTTCTGCACGACACCCAGCCAGGTGTTGTTCTCGATCATGTAGTCCCAGCCGGGACCGCAGCTTGGCATCAACGGCGGATACAACTGCACCCACACGTGCTTGCCCGCAATCCCGATGCCGGTGGCAGCACCGAGGAACGCCAGGAACCCGTAGACGCGCCGTCCCGTCGGGCGGCGGGGGCCATGCAGCGCGCCAAGCAGGAACAGTACGCCGGTCGCTGCAAAGGCGAGTCGCTGGAAGATGCAGAACGGACACGGTTCCAACTGGTGGACGAACTGCACGTACAGGGCATAGCCGAGCAGGCCCGCACAGATCGCGAAACCCAGGAAGCACTGCGCGCGGAAACTCCAGCGGAGAGGATTCATCGGCACCCATGACGTGAGGTCGTGCCCGCATTATCCATGCCCGCCGCCCCGCACGTCACCCTGCGACGTCCTGCCGCATCCGCGCCGGGTACGAAATGGCGCCTCAAAAACAAAAACCCCGGCGCTGGCCGGGGTTTTTGGTGTCCTGCAGGACGCGAAGCTTACTCGGCCGCCGCTTCCGGACGGTCGACCAGCTCGACGTACGCCATCGGGGCGTTGTCGCCAGCGCGGAAACCGCACTTCAGGATGCGCAGGTAGCCACCCGGACGCGACTGGTAGCGCGGGCCGAGCGTGGTGAACAGGGTGCCGACGGCTTCCTTGTCGCGCAGGCGGGCGAACGCCAGACGACGGTTGGCAACGCCATCGATCTTGCCGAGGGTGATCAGCGGTTCCGCGACGCGGCGCAGTTCCTTGGCCTTCGGCAGGGTGGTACGGATCAGGCCGTGCTTGATGAGCGAAGCAGCCATGTTGCGGAACATCGCTTCGCGATGGGCGCTGGTGCGGCTGAACTTGCGGCCGGCTTTCTGGTGGCGCATGGGTTGGATTCCTGGTGAATGTTGGGACGTTGGACTTCGTTGTCGCCATCCAGGCGCTGGAACAGTGGACTGCGGTTGGTCCTGACCGGCCATCCTTGACCGGAGTGCCGCGAGCCTTCAGGCCCGTCGACGAGGGTGCTGCTTCAGGGAGACTCCCGCGCGGACGCGGGAGCTCCGTATTGCTTCGATCAGCCGAGCATGCCGTGCTGGGCGACACCGGCCGGCGGCCAGTTCTCCAGCTTCATGCCCAACGACAGGCCGCGCTGCGCCAGGACTTCCTTGATCTCGGTGAGCGACTTCTTGCCGAGGTTGGGGGTCTTGAGCAGTTCGACTTCCGTCTTCTGGATCAGGTCGCCGATGTAGTAGATGCTCTCTGCCTTCAGGCAGTTGGCCGAACGCACCGTCAGTTCCAGGTCGTCGATCGGGCGCAGCAGCACCGGATCCACGCCGCTGGCAGCCTGCTTCGGCGCGCCGCGATCGCGGTGCGTGAAGTCGCCGAACACCGACAGCTGGTCGCTGAGGATGTCGGCGGCGGTGCGCACGGCTTCCTCGGCGTCGATCGTGCCGTTGGTTTCGATGTCCAGGACCAGCTTGTCCAGGTCGGTACGCTGCTCGACGCGTGCGGCTTCCACCGCATACGCGACGCGACGGACCGGCGAGAACGAGGCGTCCAGCACCAGGCGACCAATCGCACGGGTTTCTTCATCCGGACGACGGCGGGCGGCGGCCGGCTGGTAGCCGAAGCCGCGCTCGATCTTCAGGCGCATGTTCAGCGCCGTGTCCTTGGTCAGGTTGCAGATGACCAGTTCCGGGTTGAGGATCTCGACGTTGTGGTCGGTCTTGATGTCGCCGGCGGTGACCACGCCCGGGCCCTGCTTGGCCAGGCTGAGCGTGGAGGAGTCGCCGCTATGGATGCGGATGGCCACATCCTTCAGGTTCAACAGCACTTCCAGCACGTCTTCCTGCATGCCTTCGATGGTGCTGTATTCGTGCAGCACGCCATCGATCTCGACTTCGGTGATCGCGAAGCCGGGAATCGACGACAGCAGCACGCGGCGCAACGCATTGCCGAGCGTATGACCGTAACCACGCTCCAGCGGTTCGATGACCACTTTTGCACGATTGCCGCTCAGGCGCTCGATCTGCGGGCCGCGGGGGCGCAGCACTTGCTGAGTAATACCCGTCATGTTGCTTTGTCTCCTGCGGTCCCCCGGTCGCCCGGGGGTGCGTGAATGAATTACTTCGAGTACAACTCGACGATCAGCGCTTCGTTGATGTCGGCGGGCAGGTCCGAACGCGCCGGCACTGCCTTGAACACGCCGCTGAACTTCTTCGCATCGACTTCGACCCACGAGGGGTTCAGGTCGAGCTGCTCGGCGACCGTCAGCGACTCCTGCACGCGGAGCTGCTTCTGGGCCTTCTCCGACAGCGCGATCGCGTCACCGGCCTTGACCTGGTAGGAAGGCAGGTTGACCGGCTTGCCGTTGACCAGCACGCCACGGTGCGAGACCAGCTGGCGAGCGGCCGGACGGGTCACGGCGAAGCCCATGCGGTAGATGACGTTGTCGAGACGGGTCTCGAGCAACTGCAGCAGGTTCTCGCCGGTGTTGCCCTTCTTGGTCGAGGCCTTCTTGTAGTAGTTGCGGAACTGACGCTCCAGCAGACCGTAGATACGCTTGACCTTCTGCTTCTCGCGCAGCTGGGTGGCGTAGTCGGACAGCTTGCCCTTGCGGGCGGTCGCGCCATGCTGGCCGGGCTTCTGCTCCAGCTTGCACTTGGAGTCCAGCGCACGGGCCGGGCTCTTGAGCGACAGGTCGGCGCCTTCGCGGCGCGCGAGCTTACAGGTAGGACCGATATAACGAGCCATTTCTTATCGCCCCCTTTAGACGCGACGCTTTTTCGGCGGACGGCACCCGTTGTGCGGGATGGGCGTCACGTCGATGATGTTGGTGATCTTGTAGCCGACGTTGTTCAACGAACGCACGGCCGACTCGCGGCCCGGACCCGGACCCTTGATGCGCACTTCCAACGACTTCACGCCGTAGTCCAGCGCGGCACGGCCGGCCTTTTCGGCGGCGACCTGGGCAGCGAACGGAGTGGACTTGCGCGAACCACGGAAACCCGCGCCGCCCGACGTGGCCCACGACAATGCGTTGCCCTGACGGTCGGTGATGGTGACGATGGTGTTGTTGAAAGAAGCGTGGACGTGGGCGACGCCGTCGGTGATGACGCGCTTGATCTTCTTCTTGACTTTGGCAGCAGCTGGCTTGGCCATGATGGTCGCCCCTTACTTCTTGATGGCTTTGCGCGGACCCTTGCGGGTGCGTGCATTGGTGCGGGTGCGCTGGCCACGCAGCGGCAGGCCGCGGCGATGACGCAGACCGCGATAGCAACCCAGATCCATCAGGCGCTTGATCGCGATGCCGACTTCACGGCGCAGGTCGCCCTCGACCACGTACTTGCCGACTTCGGCGCGCAGGCGCTCGACTTCCGGCTCCGACAGGTCGCGGATCTTGGTGGTCGAGGCGACGCCGGCGGCTTCGCAGACCTTCTTGGAACGGGTACGGCCAATGCCGAAAATGCTTTGCAAACCGACCCAGACATGCTTCTGGGCAGGCAGGTTGACACCTGCAATACGCGCCATGACGCGGTTCTCCAACTGTGAGTATTGGCCCGTGTACGGTCGTCCCTTGCGGGATTCGCGCAGACAGGCGGAGTGAACTGGAAATTGTAACAAGATCCGGTGTTTGCGGGAAGCCCGTGCCGGCAGAGCCGAGCACGAACCGGCATGGGGAGTGTGCCCATGCTCCGGCGCCGGAACCTGCCTGGTGCGGGACCGGGGTTTCCCCCTGCCCCGCCCCGCCCGCGCTACTCTGGCGCAGGGACTGGCTGGTTCGCACCCCCGCACCGGATCGCTGCGGGGGCCGCCCATCTAAGTCAGCCGGCCATGAGGGCCGGGCTGGTGCGGTAAGCCCGCGATTATACCTCAGCCACGGGGGGCAAGACCGCCCCGCGAACCGCCCTTCAGATTGGCCTTCTTCAGCAGGCTCTCGTACTGGTGGGACATCAGGTGCGCCTGGATCTGCGCAATGAAGTCCATCACCACCACCACCACGATCAGCAGCGACGTGCCGCCGAAGTAGAACGAGGTGCCCAGCTGGGTGCGCATCACTTCCGGCAGCAGACAGACCGCCACCAGGTAGAGCGAACCGATCGCCGTCAGCCGGGTCAGCACGCCGTCGACGTAGTCGGCGGTAGCCTTGCCAGGACGGATGCCGGGAATCAGCGCACCCGACTTCTTCAGGTTCTCGGCCGTTTCCTGCGAGTTGAACACCAGCGCCGTGTAGAAGAAGGCAAACCCGATGATCATCGCCGCGAACACGATCATGTGCAGCGGTTCACCCGGGGCGAGCGCATTGGAAATACGTTGCAGCCACGTGGTGGCTCCGCTGTTCTGGCCGGACCACATCGCCAGCGTGGCCGGGAAAGCCAGGATGCTGGACGCGAAGATCGGCGGGATCACACCGGCCATGTTGAGCTTGAGCGGCAGGAACGAGGTCTGGTTCATGTACGCGTTGCGGCCACCTTGGCGGCGCGCGTAGTTCACCGTGATCCTGCGCTGCCCGCGTTCCACGAAGACCACGAGGAACGTGAAGCCCAGCACCACCACCGCAATGACCAGCAGCGAGATGAAGCTCAGCGTGCCGTCGCGGAAGGCGCCCACGGTCTGGATGACCGCACCCGGCAGGCCTGCCACGATGCCCGCGAAGATGATCAGCGAAACACCGTTGCCGATGCCGCGCTCGGTCACCTGCTCGCCCAGCCACATCAGGAAGATGGTGCCTGCCGTCAACGCGACCACGGCGGTCAGCACGAAACCCATGCCCGGCGCGTACACCACCGGCATGCCGCCCGGAGCGACCTGATTCTGCAGCGCAGTGGCAATGCTGCCGCCCTGCACGACCGCCAGCAGCACCGCGCCGATGCGCGAGTACTGGGTGATCTTGCGGCGACCGGATTCGCCTTCCTTCTGCAGCGCCTTGAGGCTGGGGAAGATGTGCACGCCCAGCTGCATCACGATCGACGCCGAGATGTAGGGCATGACGTTCAGTGCGAAGATGCTGAAACGGTGCAGGGCGCCGCCCGAGAACATGTTGAACATGTCCACGATGCCGCCTCCCTGCGCCTGCATCATCGCAAGCATGGCATCGGGATTGACGCCCGGAACCGGGATGAAACAGCCGATCCGGTAGACAATCAGCGCGCCCAGCACGAACAGCAGGCGCTGGCGGAGTTCGGTGAACTTGCCTGCGCCTGCCAGCGCACCGGCGGCATTACCCTGCGCCATGCGTCCGTTACTCCTGCACGCTGCCGCCGGCAGCCTCGATGGCGGCCTTGGCACCGGCCGTGGCGGCCACGCCCTTCAGCACGAACTTCTTGGTCAGTTCGCCTTTCTTGACGATCTTGGCGCGCTTGGCAGTGCTGGGCACCAGCTTGGCGGCGCGCAAGGCGGCGAAGTCGATCTCACCGGCTTCCAGCTTTTCCAGCTGGTACGACAGCACTTCGGCGCAGTCCAGCTTCAGCTTGGAGCGGAAACCGACCTTCGGCAGTCGCTTGATCAGCGGCATCTGGCCGCCTTCGAACTTCGCCTTGATCTTGCCCTTGCCCGAGCGCGCGAACGAGCCCTTGTGGCCGCGACCGGCCGTCTTGCCCAGGCCGGAACCGATGCCGCGGCCGACGCGGGTGCGTTCGGTGCGGGCGCCGTCGGCGGGCTTCAATGTATTGAGACGCATCTGAATTACTCCTCGACCTTGACGAGGTAGTGAACCTTGTTGATCAGGCCGCGTACCTGCGGGCTGTCCTTCAGTTCACGCACATCGTTCAACTTGTTCAGGCCCAGTGCCTTCACCGACAGGCGGTGCACGGCCCGGGAACCACGCAGGCCACGCACCAGGCGCACCTTGACGGTCTTGTTGGACTCGTTAGCCATTGAGGAGTTCCTCCACCTTCTTGCCGCGCTTGGCCGCGATGCGGGTCGGCGACTGCATGTCGCTCAGGCCCTTCAGCGTGGCGCGCACCAGGTTGATCGGGTTGCGTGAACCGACGGCCTTGGCCAGCACGTTCTTCACGCCCACCGCTTCGAGCACGGCACGCATGGCGCCGCCGGCGATCACGCCCGTACCTTCCGAGGCCGGCTGCATGAACACGCGCGCCGCACCGTGGCCGGCCTTCACCGGGTGCCACAACGTACCGTTGTTCAGATCGACGTTCAGCATGCCCTTGCGGGCGTATTCCATCGACTTCTGGATGGCGACCGGCACTTCGCGTGCCTTGCCGTAACCGAAACCGATCTTGCCGTTGCCGTCGCCCACCACCGTCAGCGCGGTGAAGGTGAACTGGCGACCGCCCTTGACCGTCTTGCTGACGCGGTTGACCGCGACCAGCTTCTCGATCATGCCGTCGTCGACTTTCTCTTCGCGGTTGCGGTCGCGATCACGACCCCGCGGTTGACGTTCTTCTGCCATTGCTTGAATTCCTTGGTTGATGAGGTATGTACGGCTTGGCCGCTTATGGTTGTGGTATGGAACGGTGACGCTACGGTCGCTGCAGAAGAGCGACCGCGCCCGGCGCAGCCCGCGCCGACAGGTCAGGGCATGGGGTTGCCCCCATGCCTTTCAAGATTAGAACTGCAGGCCGCCTTCGCGGGCCGCATCTGCCAGGGCCTTGATGCGGCCGTGGTAGCGGTAGCCCGAACGATCGAATGCAACCTTCTCGATGCCCTCGGCCTTGGCGCGCTCGGCGATGAACTTGCCCACGCGGGCAGCGGCATCGCTGTTCTTGCCGTTCTTCAGGCCATCCTTGACATCGGACTGCAGCGTGTTCGCCGATGCGATGACCTTGGAGCCATCTGCGGTGAACAGCTGGGCGTAGATGTGCTGGCCGGTGCGCAGCACCGACAGGCGCGGCACGCCGAGTTCGCGGATATGCGCGCGGGTCGACTTGGCGCGGCGCAGGCGGGCGGTGTTCTTGATGCTCATGATCTGGTTCCTCGAAGCCGAAAGCCCGGTTAGGCCTTCTTCGCTTCCTTGCGGATGATGGTTTCGTCGGAGTACTTCACGCCCTTGCCCTTGTAGGGCTCCGGCGGACGGAAACCGCGGATCTTGGCGGCGACTTCACCCACGCGCTGCTTGTCGGCGCCCTGCACCAGGATTTCGGTCTGGGTCGGGGTGGCGATGGTGATGCCTTCCGGCGTCTTGAACAGGATCGGGTGGGAGAAACCCAGCGACAGGTTCAGGTCCTTGCCCTGCATCGCGGCGCGGTACCCCACGCCGACCAGCTCGAGCTTGCGCTCGAAACCGTCCGACACGCCCTTGACCATGTTGGCCAGGATCGCGCGGATGGTGCCGGTGATGGCGTCGTCGGCCGGGGTGACCGGCGACAGGTTCACCGTACCGTTGTCGACGTTGAGTTCGACGCCGGCCGGCTTGGCGATGGACAGGGTGCCCTTCGGGCCCTTGACGTTGAGGGTTTCACCCTGGGCATTCAGTTCGACGCCCTTGGGGAGATTGATCGGCTTCTTGGCTACGCGGGACATGTCTGGGCTCCTTCGCTTAGGCCACGAAGCACAGGACTTCACCACCAACGCCGGCCGCACGGGCCTGCGCATCGGTCATGATGCCCTTGGAAGTGGAGATGATGGCAACGCCGAGGCCACCGAGGACCTTCGGCAGTTCCGCCTTGCCACGATACTGGCGCAGGCCCGAACGGGACACGCGGCTCAGCTTCTCGATGACCGGCTTGCCTTCGAAGTACTTCAGGACGATCTCGAGCTCGGCCTTGTTGTTCTCGGTCTTCGTCACGCGGACGTCGCCGATGTAGCCTTCCGCCTTGAGGACGTTGGCGATCGAGGTCTTGATCTTGGAGGACGGCATCTTCACCGTCGGCTTGCCAACAGCGGCGGCATTGCGAATGCGCACCAGCATGTCGGCGATGGGATCAGTCATGCTCATTAGAGTCTGCCTTATGAGTAGCACCGATATCCGCTTTCGCGAAAATCTTGCATTGTCCCTGGAAACCCCCAGGCGGGCGGCCGGTTCCCCAGCCCTCCCCCAGCCTGGCTGCGGGAGCCGAACATTGTACAACAACGAGTCCGGCATGTGCCGGACTCGTCATTCAAGCCACTGGGACACCCTTTCTAGAAAGCGTCCCGGGCGGATTACCAGCTGGCCTTGCGCAGACCGGGCACGTCGCCGTTCATGGTGGCCTTGCGCAGCATGTTGCGGCCGAGGCCGAACTTGCGGTACACGCCACGCGAACGACCGGACAGCTCGCAACGGTTGCGCTGGCGGCTCGGCGAGGAGTCGCGCGGCAGCTTCTGCAGCTTGATGACCGCGTCGGCCTTCTCTTCGTACGACGCGTTCTGGCTGGAGATGATCTTCTTCAGCGCGTCGCGCTTGGCGGCGTACTGCTTGGCCAGCTTTTCCCGCTTGATGTCGCGGTTGACCATCGAGGTCTTTGCCATGATGTCGGTTTCCTAGCGAATCAGTTGCGGAACGGGAACTTGAACGCTTCGAGCAGCGCCTTCGCTTCGGCGTCGTTCTTGGCGGTCGTCGTGATGGCGATATCCATGCCGCGGATCGCGTCGACGGCGTCGAAGTCGATTTCCGGGAAGATGATCTGTTCCTTCACGCCCATGTTGTAGTTGCCGCGACCGTCAAACGAACGGCCGGACACGCCACGGAAGTCGCGGACGCGCGGCAGCGAGATGCTGATCAGGCGATCCAGGAACTCGTACATCTTGGCGCGACGCAGCGTGACCTTGCAGCCGATCGGCCAACCGTCGCGGATCTTGAACGAAGCCACCGAGACGCGGGACTTGGTCGTGATCGGCTTCTGGCCGGTGATCTTGGCCAGGTCGGCCACGGCGTTTTCCAGGATCTTCTTGTTGGTCGCCGCTTCACCCACACCCATGTTGATGGTGATCTTGGTGATCTTCGGCACTTCCATCGGATTGGTGTAGCCGAACTTCTTCATCAGAGCCGGCGCCACTTCTTCCTTGTAGATTTTTTCGAGACGGGTGGTCATAACATTCCTCAGGCGTCGAGCGCCTCACCGCTGGAGCGGAACACACGCAGTTTGCGTCCATCCTCCAGCACCTTGAAACCGATACGCTCGCCCTTGCCCGTTGCCGGGTTGAACAGCGCGACATTGGAAATGTGGATCGAGGCTTCGCGCTCGACCACGCCACCAGCCACGCCGGCCTGGGGGTTCGGCTTGGTATGGCGCTTGACGACGTTGACGTTGGAGACGACCACACGGTCACCATCCACGCGCACCACGTCGCCCTTCTTGCCCTTGTCCTTGCCGGCGGTGACGACTACCTGGTCGCCCTTCTTGATACGGTTTGCCATTTCTATGTCCTCCGCTCAGAGCACTTCAGGCGCGAGCGAAACGATCTTCATGAACTTCTCGGAACGCAGCTCGCGGGTCACAGGCCCGAAGATGCGGGTACCGATCGGCTCCTGCTTGTTGTTGAGCAGCACGGCGGCGTTGCCGTCGAAGCGGATCAGCGAACCGTCGGGGCGGCGGACGCCCTTGCGGGTACGCACGACCACGGCGTCGTAGACTTCGCCCTTCTTGACCTTGCCGCGCGGAATGGCGTCCTTGACGGTCACCTTGATGATGTCACCGATGCCGGCGTAACGGCGCTTCGAGCCGCCCAGCACCTTGATGCACATCAGTTCCTTGGCGCCGGAATTGTCGGCCGCGTCAAGGTAGCTCTGCATCTGGATCATGATTCAGATCTCCTCTTATTCAGCCGCGCGGGTGATGATTTCCACCACGCGCCAGTTCTTGGTCTTGGACATCGGGGCGATCTCGGTCACACGCACCACGTCGCCTTCCTTGCAGCTGTTGTCCGCGTCGTGCGCGTGCAGCTTGGTGGAACGCTTGATGTACTTGCCGTACAGGGCGTGCTTGACCTGACGCTCCACCAGGATGGTGACCGTCTTGTCCATCTTGTTGCTGACGACGCGGCCTTCGATGGTGCGTTGCGCTTTGTCTTTGTTATCGCTCATCTTGGGCGCTCCTTACTTCTGGCTGCCGAGCAGCGTCTTGACGCGAGCGATCTCGCGGCGGACACGGCGGGTTTCGTGGGTCTTCGGCAGCTGGCCGGTGACCTTCTGCATGCGCAGGGAAAATTGCTCCTTGCGCAGCTCGGTCAGGTGGGCCTTCAGTTCGTCAGCCGACTTCTCGCGGAGTTGCTTGAGTTCCATTAGCGCACCGTCCGGGTCACGAAAGTAGTGGTGACGGACAGCTTGGCGGCGGCCAGGCGGAACGCCTCGCGCGCGATGTCCTCGCTGACGCCTTCGATTTCATAGATCATGCGGCCCGGCTGGATCTGGGCGACCCAGTATTCGACGTTGCCCTTACCGGAGCCCATGCGGACTTCGATGGGCTTCTTGGTGATCGGCTTGTCGGGGAACACACGGATCCACATCTTGCCGCCACGCTTCACGTAACGGCTGATGGAACGACGCGCTGCTTCGATCTGGCGCGCGGTCAGCTGACCGTGCGCCGTGGCCTTCAGGCCGTACTCGCCGAAACTGACGAGGTTACCGTTCCAGCTCAGGCCTTCATTACGGCCCTTGTGCATCTTGCGGTATTTGGTTCGCTTGGGTTGCAACATGACTGATTACCTCGCGTCGCGGTCACGGGCCGGGCGCGACGGACGTTCGCTGCGCTCGGGGCGCGCGTCGTCCTGCTTCTCCTGACCCACCTGGCTGAAATCGAAGATTTCGCCCTTGTAGACCCACACCTTGATGCCGATGATGCCGTAGGTGGTCTTCGCCTCGGCAAAACCGTAATCGATGTCGGCACGCAGCGTGTGCAGCGGCACGCGGCCTTCGCGGTACCACTCGGAACGGGCGATTTCCGCACCGTTCAAGCGGCCGGCCACGTTGACCTTGATGCCCAAGGCACCCAGGCGCATCGCGTTGCCGACAGCGCGCTTCATGGCGCGGCGGAACATGATGCGGCGTTCCAGCTGCTGCGCGATCGATTCGGACACCAACTGCGCGTCCAGCTCGGGCTTGCGCACCTCGGTGACATTGATGTGCGCCGGGACGCCCATCAGGTCGCTCACTTCCTTGCGCAGCTTCTCGATGTCCTCACCGCGCTTGCCGATCACCACGCCCGGACGGGCAGTGTGGATGGTCACGCGGGCGGTCTTGGCCGGGCGCTCGATCAGGATTTTGGAAATGCCTGCCTGCGCCAGCTTCTTGCGAAGCATCTCGCGTACCTTGAGGTCCGCGGCCAGGTATTCGGCGTAGTCACGCTTGTTGGCGAACCACTTCGAATTCCAGTCCTTGGCGATGCCCAGGCGGATACCGGTCGGATGAACTTTGTGACCCATATTTATTTACCCTCGCCCACGACCACGGTGATGTGGCTGGTGCGCTTCAGAATGCGGGTACCACGACCCTTGGCACGGGCCATGAAACGCTTCAGCATCGGACCTTCGTCGACCATGATGGTCTTGACCTTCAGCTCGTCGACGTCGGCGCCCTGGTTGTTCTCGGCGTTGGCGATGGCGGACTCCACGACCTTCTTGATCAGGTGGGCAGCCTTCTTGTCCGAGAACTTCAGCAGGTTGACGGCGCGCTCGGCCGGCAGGCCCCGCACCTGGTCAGCGACCAGGCGGGCTTTCTGGGGGGAGATGCGCGCGGTGCGCAGGATGGCTTTCGCTTCCATGGTCATCTCCCTTACTTCTTGCCGCCGGCTTTCTTGTCGCCACCGTGACCCTTGAAGGTCCGGGTGACGGCAAATTCGCCGAGCTTGTGGCCGACCATGTTCTCGTTGACCAGCACCGGAACGTGGTTCTTGCCGTTGTGGATGGCGATCGTGAAGCCCACCATTTCCGGCAGGATCATCGAACGGCGCGACCAGGTCTTGATCGGCTTCTTGCTGCCGCCCGCGGCCTCCACCTTCTTGACGAGGTGGTGATCGACGAACGGGCCCTTCTTGAGTGAACGTGCCATGGTCGATTAGCCCCTACGATCGCGGACGATGAATTGCTGCGTGCGCTTGTTCTTGCGCGTCTTGTAACCCTTGGTCGGCACACCCCACGGGGTGACCGGATGCGGGTTGCCCTGGCCGGCCTTGGCCTCACCACCACCGTGCGGGTGGTCGACGGGGTTCATGGCCGCACCGCGGACGGTCGGCTTGACGCCGCGCCAGCGCTTGGCGCCGGCCTTGCCGAGCTTCTCCAGGCTGTGTTCGTCGTTGCCGACTTCACCGACGGTGGCGCGGCACTCGACCTGCACCTTGCGCATTTCGCCGGAGCGGAGGCGCAGCGTGGCGAAACCCTGCTCGCGAGCGACCAGCTGCACGGCGGCGCCGGCGGCACGGGCAATCTGCGCGCCCTTGCCCGGCTTCAGCTCGATGCCGTGGATCGTCGTACCGACCGGGATGTTGCGCAGCGGCAGCGTGTTGCCTGCCTTGATCGGCGCGTCGCTGCCGGCGATGACCTGGTCACCTGCCTTCAGGCCCTTGGGGGCGATGATGTAGCGACGCTCGCCATCGACGTAGCACAGCAGCGCGATGTGCGCGGTGCGGTTGGGATCGTATTCGATCCGCTCCACGCGCGCCGGGATGCCTTCCTTGTCGCGCTTGAAGTCGATGAGGCGGTAATGCTGCTTGTGGCCACCGCCGATATGACGGGTGGTGATGCGACCATGGTGGTTGCGACCGCCGGTCTTGCTCTGCTTCTCCAGCAGCGCAGCATGCGGGGCACCCTTGTGCAGGTCAGGCGTCACCACGCGGACCGCCGAACGGCGACCGGGAGAGGTGGGTTTGAATTTCATCAATGGCATGTGGGTCTACCTCAGGCCTTGGCCGACACGTCGATGGCTTGGCCATCGGCAAGACGCACGTACGCCTTGCGCCAGTCGCCGCGACGGCCGGCGCGGTTGCGGAAGGACTTGTTCTTGCCCTTCACGTTCACCACGTTGACCGCCTCGACCTTGACGTCGAACAGCTGCTCGACCGCGGCTTTGACATCGGCCTTGGTGGCTTCGTTCGAGACTTCGAAGACGTATTGGTTGGAGAGTTCCTGCAGGCGCACGGTCTTTTCGGAGACACGCGGAGCACGCAGCACGGCAAAAATCTTTTCGTTGCTGATCATGCCAGCCACTCCTCGATCTTCTTGACGGCATCGGCCGTGATCAGCACGGAGTCGGCACCCACCAGCGCAGCCGGGTCCAGGCCCTGCACGTCACGCACTTCCACGTAGGGAAGGTTGCGGGCCGACAGGTACAGGTGCTCGGAGGCATCCTCGGTGACGATCAGCGGGCGCTGACCCAGGTCCAGGCCCTTCAGCTTTTCGATCAGGGCGCTGGTCTTGGTGGCGTCCACATCGAACGCTTCCACGACCTTCAGGCGGTTCTGGCGGTTCAGCTCGGACAGGATCGAGCTGATGGCCGCGCGGTACATCTTGCGGTTCACCTTCTGCGCGAAGCTGCGCGGCTTGGCCGCGAAGGTCACGCCGCCGCCGACGAAGATCGGCGCGGTCAGGGCACCGTGACGGGCACCGCCACCTTTCTGCTTTTTGGACTTCTTGGTGGTGCCGTTGACTTCGGCGCGCGTCTTCTGCGCCTTGGTGCCGGCACGACCGGCGTTGCGGTAGGCAACGACGACCTGGTGGACCAGATCCTCGCTGAATTCGCGGCCGAACACGTCGTCGGAGACCGACAGCTTGTTGGCGCTACCTGTAATGGCTAGTTCCATGGTCGTTCTCCTCAACCCTTGCTCGCCGGACGGACGATCACGTCGCCACCCGGCGCACCCGGCACGGCGCCGCGGACGGCGATCAGGCCGCGCTCGGCGTCCACGCGGACGACTTCCAGGTTCTGCGTGCTCTGCTGCGCGGCACCCATGTGGCCGGACATCTTCTTGCCCGGGAACACGCGGCCCGGCGTCTGGCGCTGACCCAGCGAACCCGGCGCGCGATGCGACAGCGAGTTACCGTGGGTGGCATCACCCATGCGGAAGTTCCAGCGCTTGATGGTGCCCTGGAAGCCCTTGCCCTTGGTGACGCCCTGGACGTCGACGATCTGGCCGACTTCAAAGATGTCGGCCTTGATCTCGCCGCCGACACTGAAGTCGCCCAGCTTGTCGGCTTCCACGCGCAGCTCCCACAGGCCACGACCGGCTTCGACCTTGGCCTTGGCCAGGTGACCGGCGACAGGCTTGGTGATCAGCGAGGCACGACGGGTGCCCACGGCAACCTGCACGGCGCTGTAGCCATCGACTTCGGGGGTCTTGATCTGGGTGATGCGGTTCGGGGTTGCTTCGATCAGCGTCACCGGAATGGACTTGCCGTCCTCGGTGAACACCCGGGTCATGCCAGCCTTGCGGCCGACGAGACCCAACGAATATTTCTTCGCGGTCATGGTCGTTGGCCTCAGGTCAGCTTGATCTGGACGTCGACGCCAGCCGCCAGCTCGAGCTTCATCAGCGCGTCCACGGTCTTGTCGTTGGGGTCGACGATGTCGAGCACGCGCTTGTGCGTGCGGGTTTCGTACTGGTCACGCGCGTCCTTGTCGACGTGCGGGGAAACCAGGATGGTGTAGCGCTCGATCTTGGTCGGCAGCGGGATCGGGCCGCGCACTTGCGCGCCGGTCCGCTTTGCCGTCTCGACGATCTCGCTGGCCGAGCGGTCGATCAGACGATGATCGTACGCCTTGAGCCGGATTCGGATCTTTTGGTCCGCCATGACGGAATTTCCTTCGTTAAAGAGCGACGGGCGCGGCCTCTGGGATGCCTTGCCCCGGTTAGTCCAAGCTGTTCCAGTTCCCCACCGGCCGCGAGGACTCCACGGACGGGCAGCACCGGAATCGGCTGGGGATTCTTCCTGAAAAACTAGGCAGGCCGGTAAACCGGCCCGCCCAGACATGAAAGTATAGAGCGCGTGACATATCCCGTCAACAACCGGGATACCCTGCCCGACCCGAAGGCCTTGCAGGCAGGCACGCGACACTCCGTGTCTGGCGAACACGAGGCGCTTCCTGCACCTCTTTTCGCGGTAGAACCAGCGGCCTCCCAGGGGGCGCTGGCGGATCATGCGATTCCCATCCAGCCAAGCGGCTATCAAGGGGCGCGCATCATAGCGCAGGTCTTGCTGTTTTGCAGCAACCCATCGCATAAAACCATGGAATTTCTGCAAAAAAGAGGCGGACCGAGGTTCCGGTCCGCCCTTGTCGCTGTCCGGCGAGTCCTCGCCGGGACCGCAGGGGCTTACTTGATGATCTTGGCCACCACGCCGGCGCCGACGGTACGGCCGCCCTCGCGGATCGCGAAACGCAGGCCTTCGTCCATCGCCACCGGGTTGATCAGGGTGACCACCATCTTGATGTTGTCACCCGGCATCACCATTTCCACGCCTTCCGGCAGGGTCACGGCGCCCGTGATGTCGGTCGTGCGGAAGTAGAACTGCGGACGGTAACCCTTGAAGAACGGGGTGTGACGGCCGCCTTCGTCCTTGCTCAGCACGTAGACTTCGGCTTCGAACTCGGTGTGCGGGGTGATCGAACCCGGCTTGGCCAGCACCTGGCCACGCTCCACGTCGTCACGCTTGGTGCCGCGCAGCAGCAGACCGGCGTTGTCGCCCGCCTGGCCCTGGTCCAGCAGCTTGCGGAACATTTCCACGCCCGTGACCGTGGTCTTCTGGGTCGGACGGATACCGACGATCTCGATTTCCTCGCCCACCTTGATCACGCCGCGCTCGATACGGCCGGTCACCACGGTGCCGCGGCCCGAGATCGAGAACACGTCTTCCACCGGCATCAGGAACGGCTTGTCGACGTCACGCTCCGGGGTCGGGATCCAGGTGTCCAGCGCGTCCACCAGCTTCAGGATCGCCGGCACGCCGATCTCGCTCTGGTCGCCTTCCAACGCCAAGCGGGCCGAGCCCGAGATGATCGGGGTGTCGTCGCCCGGGAACTCGTACTTGCTCAGCAGTTCGCGGACTTCCATCTCCACCAGCTCCAGCAGCTCGGCGTCGTCCACCATGTCGGCCTTGTTCAGGAACACGACGATGTACGGCACGCCGACCTGACGCGAGAGCAGGATGTGCTCGCGGGTCTGCGGCATCGGGCCGTCAGCGGCCGAGCACACCAGGATCGCGCCGTCCATCTGGGCGGCACCGGTGATCATGTTCTTCACGTAGTCGGCGTGGCCCGGGCAATCCACGTGCGCGTAGTGGCGCGCGGCAGATTCGTATTCCACGTGCGCGGTCGAGATCGTGATGCCGCGCGCCTTCTCTTCCGGCGCTGCGTCGATCGCGTCGTACGCCTTGAACTCGCCACCGAAACGCTCCGCGCCGATCTTCGTCAGCGCCGCCGTCAGCGTCGTCTTGCCGTGGTCAACGTGACCAATCGTGCCCACGTTCACGTGGGGCTTGGTGCGTTCGAACTTACCCTTTGCCATTGTCTTTACCTCTGTGATTCATGATTCGTGATTAGTGATTGGCTTGAAGCGGGATCCGTGCTCTTGCGAATCACGGATCCCGAATCACCAATCACGGCTTTTAGTTCTTCTTGACGACCGCGTCGGCGATGTTGGCCGGCGCTTCCGCGTAGTGGTCGAACTCCATCGAGAACGTGGCGCGACCCTGCGACATCGAACGCAGCGTGGTGGCGTAGCCGAACATTTCGCCCAGCGGCACCATCGCGGCGATCACCTTGCCGGACGGACTGTCGTCCTGACCCTGCAGGATGCCGCGACGACGGCTCACGTCGCCCATCACGTCGCCCAGGTAGTCTTCCGGGGTCACGATCTCGACCTTCATCATCGGCTCCAACAGGACCGGCTGGGCCTTGCTGAAAGCTTCCTTGAAGGCCATCGAGCCGGCGACCTTGAACGCCATTTCGTTCGAGTCGACGTCATGGAACGAACCGTCGACCGCCTTGATGGCGATGTCGACCACCGGGAAGCCGGCCAGCGGACCGCTCTTCAATGCGTCCTCGATGCCCTTGCCTGCCGCAGCGACGTATTCCTTCGGCACCACGCCACCGACGATGGCGCTTTCGTACGAGAAGCCGACACCACGCTCGACCGGCGACATCTCGATGACGATGTGGCCGTACTGGCCGCGACCGCCCGACTGGCGCACGAACTTACCTTCCTGCTTGACCGCCTTGCGGATGGTCTCGCGGTAGGCCACCTGCGGTTTGCCGACGTTGGCTTCCACGTTGAACTCGCGCTTCATGCGGTCCACCAGGATTTCCAGGTGCAGCTCGCCCATGCCGGAGATGATCGTCTGGCCGGATTCCTCGTCGGTCTTGACGCGGAACGAGGGATCTTCCTGCGCCAGGCGGCCCAGGGCCAGACCCATCTTCTCCTGGTCGGACTTGGTCTTCGGCTCCACTGCCATCGAGATGACCGGCTCCGGGAACACCATGCGCTCCAGGGTGATGATGTGGTCGAGCGAGCACAGGGTGTCGCCAGTGGTGACGTCCTTCAGGCCCACGGCGGCGGCGATGTCGCCCGCGCGCACTTCCTTGATTTCGTCACGCTGGTTGGAGTGCATCTGCAGGATGCGGCCCACGCGCTCCTTCTTCGACTTGACCGGGTTGTACACCGCATCGCCGGAATTCAGCACGCCCGAGTAGACGCGGAAGAACGTCAGCGAACCCACGAACGGGTCGGTCATGATCTTGAACGCGAGCGCGGAGAACGGCTCGTTGTCACCGGCCTTGCGGGTGTCTTCCTTCTCGTTCTCGTCGATGCCCTGCACCGGCGGACGATCCGTCGGCGACGGCAGCAGCTGGATCACGCCGTCCAGCATGGCCTGCACGCCCTTGTTCTTGAACGCGGAGCCGCAGTAGACCGGGATCACTTCCACCTTCAGCGTGCGCTCGCGCAGACCGGCGATGATTTCGGCCTCGGAGAGGTCGCCTTCGTTGAGATACTTGTCCATCAGCGCTTCGCTGGCTTCGGCCGCAGCCTCCACCATGAAGGCACGATCCGCCGCCGCCTTGTCAGCCAACTCGGCGGGGATGTCGCGGTACTCGAACTTGGTGCCCTGCGATGCCACATCCCAATGGATGTACTTCATCTTCAGCAGGTCGATGACGCCCTCGAAGCCATCTTCGGCGCCGACCGGGACCTGCATCGGCACCGGGTAGGCGCCCAGGCGCGACTTCAGCTGGTCGACGACCTTGGCGAAATCGGCACCGGTACGGTCCATTTTGTTGACGAACGCGAGGCGCGGCACGGCGTACTTGTTGGCCTGGCGCCACACGGTCTCGGACTGCGGCTGCACGCCACCGACGGCGCACAGCACGAACACCGCGCCATCGAGCACGCGCAGCGAACGCTCGACTTCGATGGTGAAGTCGACGTGGCCGGGGGTATCGATGATGTTGAAGCGGTGCTGCGGCAGGGACTTGTCCATGCCCGTCCAGAACGCCGTGGTCGCGGCGGACGTGATGGTGATGCCGCGCTCCTGCTCCTGCTCCATCCAGTCCATGGTCGCGGCACCATCATGCACTTCACCGATCTTGTGGCTGACGCCGGTGTAGAACAGGATGCGCTCGGACGTGGTGGTCTTGCCGGCGTCGATGTGCGCCATGATGCCGAAATTGCGGTAACGCTCGATGGGAGTGGTGCGAGCCACGACAGTCTCTCTTTTCTGATGGAGGGCCGGCGGGATGCCTGGGCCTTCCGTGGAGGGCGGATCTTCAGATGGCCGAATGCCGCCTTTCGGCGGCCTTCGGGGAGGAGCGCGGGAGCGCGCTCCAAGGGCACCTACATGGTGCCAAAGGCCCTTGTTCGCAAGGGCCCGGAGGCCGTTACCAGCGGTAGTGCGCGAACGCCTTGTTCGCTTCCGCCATGCGGTGGGTCTCTTCACGCTTCTTGATGGCGCCGCCGCGGTTCTCGGAGGCATCCAGCAGTTCGGCAGCCAGCTTGCGCGGCATGGAGTTCTCGCCGCGCTTGCGGGCGGACTCGATCAGCCAGCGCATCGCCAGGGCCATGCGGCGCGAGGAACGCACTTCGACCGGCACCTGGTAGGTGGCGCCACCGACGCGACGCGACTTCACTTCGACCGCCGGGGACACATTGTCCAGCGCCTTCTCGACCAGCTCGAGGGCATTGGGGTTCTTCTCGCCGATGACGTCCATGGCACCGTAGACGATCTTCTCGGCAACGGACTTCTTGCCGCTCAGCATCACCATGTTGATGAAGCGGGCGATCGTCTGGCTGCCGTGCTTGGGATCCGGCAGGACTTCACGTTGGGGGGCAGAGCCTTTACGCGACATGATTCTTTTTCCTTAAGCCTTGGGACGCTTGGCGCCGTACTTGGAACGGCCCTGGCGGCGCTTGGCGACGCCGGAGGCGTCGAGCGAACCGCGCACGGTGTGGTAGCGCACGCCCGGCAGATCCTTCACGCGACCGCCGCGCACGAGCACCACGGAGTGCTCCTGCAGGTTGTGGCCTTCACCGCCGATGTAGCTGATGATTTCTTCCTGGTTGGTCAGGCGCACCTTGGCGACCTTGCGAAGGGCCGAGTTGGGCTTCTTCGGGGTGGTCGTGTAGACGCGGGTGCACACGCCGCGACGCTGCGGGCAGTTGTCCAGCGCGGGCGACTGGCTCTTGTACGTGGGGGCCTGCCGCGGCTTGCGGACCAGCTGATTGACGGTTGCCATAGTGGGTTCTTCGTGTGAAGGCCGGAGCCTTGTTTGACATGAAAACGAAGGCAGGCCGCAATACGGCCCACCTAGACGGAAAAGTATAGCCGGCAACCTGCCCGACCGTCAACGCGACGGCGGCAAGTGCCTGCCAACTGACTGCGATCCCGCCCATCCTGGGCCGAAAACGAGGCGCATCCTGCGCCTCTTTTCGTGGTCTGGGACGGCCCGGAGGCCGTCGGGTAGTACGGTTTAGCTGGCGCTGGACTCCTCGCCCGCTTCGTCGGTGGTGGTCACGGCGGCGGCCGGAGCGGCCTCGACGCTGCCACCCGACAGGGCGTTCACTTCGGCCTCGGTCAAGCCGGAGGCATTGCGGCGGCGCTGGTTGTGGTACGCCAGACCGGTGCCGGCCGGGATCAGTCGACCCACGATGACGTTCTCCTTCAGGCCGCGCAGGGTGTCACGGGTGCCGCGGACGGCCGCCTCGGTCAGTACACGGGTGGTCTCCTGGAAGGAGGCCGCTGAGATGAACGACTCGGTCGCCAGCGAGGCCTTGGTGATGCCCAGCAGCACCGGATCGTACTTCGCGAGCAGTTCGTTGCGGGCCGCCAGCTTGGCGTTTTCTTCGATCAGGCGCTGCTTCTCCACCTGCTCGCCGGCCAGGAACTTGCTGTTGCCGGCGTCGGTGATCTCGACCTTGCGCAACATCTGGCGGGTGATCACCTCGATGTGCTTGTCGTTGATCTTCACGCCCTGCAGGCGGTAGACGTCCTGGATTTCCTTGACCAGGTAGGCCGCCAGCGGCTCGACGCCCAGCAGACGCAGGATGTCCTGCGGGCTCGGCTCGCCGTCCACGATGGTTTCGCCCTTGGCCACGTGCTCGCCTTCGAACACGATGATCTGGCGGAACTTCGGGATCAGCTCTTCGTGCTCCGAACCATCGGTGTCCTTGATGATCAGGCGCTGCTTGCCCTTGGTGTCCTTGCCGAAGCTGATGATGCCGGAGCGCTCGGCCAGGATCGCCGGATCCTTCGGCTTGCGGGCTTCGAACAGGTCGGCGACGCGCGGCAGACCACCGGTGATGTCGCGGGTCTTGGACGCTTCCTGCGGCACCTTGGTGACCACGTCGCCCACGCCGACGGGCGCGCCGTCCTGCAGGTTGACGATCGAGCGCGGCGGCAGCAGGTACTGCGCCGGCAGGTCGGTACCCGGGATGCTCAGGTCCTTGCCGTCCTTGTCCACGATGCGGACGATCGGGCGCAGGTCCTTGCCCTGCGAACCGCGACGCTTCGGATCGGTGATCTCGCGCGAGGCCAGGCCGGTCAGGTCATCGGTCTTCTCGATGACGGTGACGCCATCGACGAAGTCGACGAAGCGCACGAAGCCGGCCACTTCCGACACGATCGGGTGGTTATGCGGATCCCAGTTCGCCACGGCCTGGCCGGCCGTGATCTGGTCGCCGTCCTTGACGTTGATGGTGGCGCCGTAGGGCAGCTTGTAACGCTCGCGCTCACGGCCGTGGCCATCGAGCACCGACAGTTCGCCCGAGCGCGAAACCGCGACCAGGCTGCCATTGGCGTGTTCGACGAACTTGAGGTTGTTGAACTTGATCGAGCCGGTGGTCTTGACGGTGATGTTGTCGACCGCCGCCGCACGCGATGCCGCACCACCGATGTGGAACGTACGCATGGTCAGCTGGGTGCCGGGCTCGCCGATCGACTGCGCGGCGATGACGCCGACCGCTTCGCCGATGTTGACGATGTGGCCACGGGCCAGGTCACGGCCATAGCAGTGCGCGCAGACGCCGAAATCGGATTCGCAGGTGATGGTGGAGCGCACCTTCAACGCCTGCACGCCGGCATCTTCCAGCTTCTGCACCCAGGCTTCGTCCAGCAGCGTGTTGCGGGTGACGATCGGATCCTCGTCGTTGCCCGGCAGGAACACGTCCTCGGCCACGATGCGGCCCAGCACGCGGTCGCGCAGCGGCTCGACCACGTCGCCGCCTTCCACGATCGGGGTCATCATCAGGCCTTCCGACGTACCGCAATCGACCTCGGTGATCACCACGTCCTGCGCCACGTCGACCAAGCGACGGGTCAGGTAACCGGAGTTCGCCGTCTTCAGCGCGGTATCGGCCAGGCCCTTTCGGGCACCGTGGGTGGAGTTGAAGTATTCCTGGACGTTCAGGCCTTCGCGGAAGTTCGCCTTGATGGGCGTCTCGATGATCGAACCGTCGGGACGGGCCATCAGGCCGCGCATGCCGGCCAGCTGGCGGATCTGCGCCTGGCTACCACGGGCGCCGGAGTCGGCCATGATGTACAGCGAGTTCATCGACTTCTCGTTGATGGTCTCGCCCTTGGCGTTCTGCACCTTGTCGGTACCGATGGTCTCCATCATCGCCTTGGCGATGCGCTCATTGGTGCGCGACCAGATGTCGACCACCTTGTTGTAGCGCTCGCCGGCGGTGACCAGGCCACTCTGGTACTGCTCCTGGATCTCCAGCACTTCCTGCTCGGCTTCGCCCAGGATGCCCTTCTTCTCGGCCGGGATCAGCATGTCGTCGATGCCGATGGAGACGCCGGCGCGCGTGGCGTACGCGAAGCCGGTGTACATCAGCTTGTCGGCGAACACGACCGTGTCCTTCAGGCCCAGCATGCGGTAGCTGGAGTTGATCAGGCGGCTGATGGCCTTCTTGTTCAACTCGGTGTTGACCAGGGCGAACGGCAGGCCTTCCGGCAGGATCTCGGCCAGCAGGGCGCGGCCGATCGTGGTGTCCACGATATTGGTCTGCTTGCTGCGGCCACCTTCCTCGTCGATCACGGTACCGCTGATGCGGACCTTGACCTTCGCGTGCAGTTCGACGGCGCGGTTGTCGTAGGCGCGCTTGACCTCGGCGATGTTGGCGAAGGCCATGCCCTCGCCCTTCTTGTTCTCCAGCGCGCGGGTCATGTAGTACAGGCCCAGCACGACGTCCTGCGACGGCACGATGATCGGCTCGCCGTTGGCCGGCGACAGGATGTTGTTGGAGGACATCATCAGCGCGCGTGCTTCCAGCTGCGCTTCCAGCGACAGCGGCACGTGGACGGCCATCTGGTCACCGTCGAAGTCAGCGTTGAACGCAGTACAGACCAGCGGGTGCAGTTGGATGGCCTTGCCTTCGATCAGGACCGGCTCGAACGCCTGGATGCCCAGGCGATGCAGCGTCGGCGCGCGGTTCAGCAGAACCGGGTGCTCGCGGATGACTTCTTCCAGGATGTCCCAGACTTCGGCTTCTTCGCGCTCGACCAGCTTCTTGGCGGCCTTGATGGTGGTGGCCAGGCCGCGACGCTGCAGCTTGGCGAACACGAACGGCTTGAACAGCTCCAGCGCCATCTTCTTCGGCAGGCCGCATTCGTGCAGGCGCAGGGTCGGGCCGACCACGATGACCGAACGGCCGGAGTAGTCGACGCGCTTGCCCAGCAGGTTCTGGCGGAAGCGGCCCTGCTTGCCCTTGATCATGTCGGCCAGCGACTTGAGCGGGCGCTTGTTGGTGCCGGTGATGGCGCGGCCACGACGGCCGTTGTCCATCAGGGCGTCAACGGACTCCTGCAGCATGCGCTTTTCGTTGCGCACGATGATGTCCGGCGCATTCAGTTCGAGCAGGCGGCGCAGGCGGTTGTTGCGGTTGATGACGCGACGGTACAGGTCATTCAGGTCGGAGGTCGCGAAGCGGCCGCCGTCCAGCGGTACCAGCGGACGCAGGTCCGGCGGCAGCACCGGCAGCACGGTCATGACCATCCATTCCGGACGGTTGCCCGATTCCAGGAACGCTTCCATCAGCTTGATGCGCTTGGTGAGGCGCTTGAGCTTGGTCTCCGAACCGGTGCTGGCGATTTCCTCGCGCAGGTTCACCATCTCGGCCTGCAGGTCGATCGTGCGCAGCAGGTCGTAGACGGCCTCGGCGCCCATGGCGGCGTCGAAGTCGTCGCCGTGTTCCTGGCGCGCCTGCATGAACTGCTCTTCGGTCAACAACTGGCGGCGTTCGAGCGAGGTCAGGCCCGGCTCGGTGACCACGTAGGCTTCGAAGTACAGCACGCGCTCGATGTCGCGCAGGGTCATGTCCAGCATCAGGCCGATGCGCGACGGCAGCGACTTGAGGAACCAGATGTGCGCGACCGGGCTGGCCAGGTCGATGTGGCCCATGCGCTCGCGGCGCACCTTGGCCAGCGTCACTTCCGTGCCGCACTTCTCGCAGACCACGCCACGGTGCTTCATGCGCTTGTACTTGCCGCACAGGCACTCGTAATCCTTGATCGGCCCGAAGATGGCCGAGCAGAACAGACCGTCGCGTTCCGGCTTGAAGGTACGGTAGTTGATGGTTTCCGGCTTCTTCACTTCGCCGAAGGACCACGAACGGATCAGGTCCGGCGAGGCCAGCGCGATCTTGATCGCGTCGAAGTCCAGCGTCTGGCGCTGCTGGTTGAAGAGGTTGAGCAGGTCTTTCATTTTGTTTCTCCGTCAGGAGGAATCTTTGTCGAGGGCGGGTTGACCGTGTTCGGAAGGCGCGGAGGCCGTTGAGTGCCGCCGCGCCGTTGCGATCAGTCTTCCAGTTCCATGTTGATGGCGAGCGAGCGGATTTCCTTCACCAGCACGTTGAAGGATTCCGGCATGCCCGCGACCATCTCGTGGGCACCATCGACGATGTTCTTGTACATCTGGTTGCGGCCCTGCACGTCGTCCGACTTGACCGTCAGCATTTCCTGCAGGGTGTGCGCCGCGCCATAGGCTTCCAGCGCCCAGACTTCCATTTCACCGAAGCGCTGGCCACCGAACTGCGCCTTGCCGCCCAGCGGCTGCTGGGTGACGAGCGAGTACGGACCGGTGGAACGCGCGTGCATCTTGTCGTCCACCAGGTGGTTCAGCTTCAGCATGTGCATGTAGCCGACCGTGGTGTGGCGGTCGAACGCCTCGCCGGTACGGCCGTCGTACAACTGGGTCTGGCCGCTGATCGGCAGGTCCGCGAGTTCGAGCATGTGCTTGATCTCGGTTTCCGCCGCGCCGTCGAACACCGGGGTGGCCATCGGCACGCCGTCGGTCAGGTTCTCGGCCAGCGCGATCAGCTCCTTGTCGCTGAACTGGTCCAGGTCCACGCGGTCCTCGCCCAGCTTCTGGTCGTGGTTGTAGATCTGGGTCAGGAACTTGCGCAGGTCGGCGACCTTGGCCTGGGCTTCCAGCATGTTCTGGATCTTGCGACCCAGCCCCTTGGCGGCCCAGCCCAGGTGCACTTCCAGCACCTGGCCGATGTTCATGCGCGACGGCACGCCCAGCGGGTTCAGCACGATGTCCACGGTCTCGCCGGTGGCCATGTAGGGCATGTCCTCGACAGGAACGATCGTCGACACGACACCCTTGTTGCCGTGGCGGCCGGCCATCTTGTCGCCCGGCTGGATGCGGCGCTTCACGGCCAGGTACACCTTGACCATCTTCAGCACGCCCGGGGCGAGGTCGTCGCCGGCGGTGATCTTGCCGCGCTTGTCGGCGAAGCGACGCTCGAACTCCTTCTCGTGCGCCTGGATCTGCATCTGGGCGCGCTCGATGGCGTCGGACGCATCATCGTCCTTCATGCGCAGGGTGAACCACTCGGACTTCTTCAGGCCGTCCAGGTAGGCGTCGGTGATCGCATCGCCCTTCTTCAGCGTGCCCGGACCACCGTTGGCGACCTTGCCGACCAGCTGCGAACGCAGGCGGGCGTAGATGGCGCCTTCGAGGATGCGGAACTGGTCGTCGAAGTCCTTCTTGACGCGCTTGATCTCGTTTTCCTCGATCTGGCGCGCACGCTTGTCCTTCTCGATGCCGTCACGGGTGAAGACCTGCACGTCGATGACGGTGCCGTCCATGCCCGGCGGCACGCGCAGCGAGCTGTCCTTCACGTCCGAGGCCTTCTCGCCGAAGATCGCGCGCAGCAGCTTCTCTTCCGGGGTCAGCTGGCTCTCGCCCTTCGGCGTGACCTTGCCCACCATGATGTCGCCGGCGCGCACTTCCGCACCGATGTACACCACGCCACTCTCGTCGAGGCGGTTCAGTGCCTGCTCGGAGACGTTCGGGATGTCGGCGGAGATTTCCTCCGGTCCCAGCTTGGTGTCGCGCGCGACGCAGGTCAGCTCTTCGATGTGGATCGTGGTGTAGCGATCCTCTTCCACCACGCGCTCGGAGAGCAGGATGGAGTCTTCGAAGTTGTAGCCGTTCCACGGCATGAACGCGATCAGCATGTTCTGGCCCAGCGCCAGCTCGCCGATGTCGGTCGAGGGACCGTCGGCCAGCACGTCGCCGCGCGCGACCACATCGCCCACGTTCACCAGCGGACGCTGGTTGATGCAGGTGTTCTGGTTCGAGCGCGTGTACTTGATCAGCGAATAGATGTCGACGCCGGCATCGGTTTCGCCGGAGATCTCGACTTCATTGACCTTGACCACGATGCGGCCGGCGTCGATCTGCTCGACCACGCCGCCACGACGCGCGTTCACGGTCACGCCCGAGTCGCGCGCCACGGCGCGCTCGATGCCGGTACCGACCAGCGGCTTCTGCGCGCGCAGCGTGGGCACAGCCTGGCGCTGCATGTTGGCGCCCATCAATGCGCGGTTGGCGTCATCGTGCTCCAGGAACGGGACCAGCGCCGCGGCGACCGACACGGTCTGCATCGGCGAGACGTCCATGTAGTCGACTTCGCTCGGCGGCTTCAGCAGCGATTCGCCCTGGTAACGGCACGGCACGAACTGCTCGGTCAGGCGGCTCTTGGCGTCATGCAGCGCGTTGGCCTGCGCGATGACGTACTCGTTCTCCTCGATCGCCGACAGGTACTCGATCTCGTCGGTGATCATGCCGTCCACGACCTTGCGGTACGGCGTCTCGAGGAAGCCATAACCGTTGGTGCGGGCGTACACGGCCAGCGAGTTGATCAGGCCGATGTTCGGGCCTTCCGGCGTCTCGATGGTGCAGACGCGACCGTAATGGGTCGGGTGCACGTCGCGGACTTCGAAGCCGGCGCGCTCGCGGGTCAGGCCGCCCGGGCCGAGGGCCGAGACGCGACGCTTGTGCGTGACTTCCGACAGCGGGTTGTTCTGGTCCATGAACTGCGACAGCTGCGAGGAGCCGAAGAACTCCTTGATCGCGGCGGCCACCGGCTTGGCGTTGATCAGTTCCTGCGGGGTCAGGCCTTCGGACTCGGCCATCGACAGGCGTTCCTTCACGGCGCGCTCGACGCGGACCAGGCCCACGCGGAACACGTTCTCGGCCATTTCGCCGACCGAACGCACGCGACGGTTGCCCAGGTGGTCGATGTCATCGACGGTGCCGCGGCCGTTGCGGATCTCGGTCAGGACCTTGATGACGTCCAGGATGTCCGAGGTCTCGCCCAGGCTGGCGACCAGGCGCTTGGCTTCTTCATCGTTGCGCGCGCCGAAGTACTTCTTGTCGTACAGCACGGCTTCGCCGGTGGTTTCCTTGCGGCCCACGCGACGGTTGAACTTCATGCGGCCGACGTTGGAGAGGTCGTAGCGCTCGAAGGTGAAGAACAGGTTGTGGAACAGGTTCTGCGCAGCGTCCTTGGTCGGCGGCTCGCCGGGACGCATCATGCGGTAGATCTCGACCAGCGCTTCCAGCTGGGTCTTGGTCGGATCGATGCGCAGCGTGTTGGACAGGTACGGGCCGCGGTCCAGGTCGTTGACCCACAACGTACCCACGGCGTCCACGCCGGCCTTGCGGAACTTGGCCAGCTGGTCGTCGGTGATTTCGTCGTTGGCGGAAGCCAGCAGCTCGCCGGTGTTGGCGTCGATCACGTCGTGCGACAGGATGCGGCCGACCAGGTATTCATCGGGCACGGCCAGTGCGGCGATGCCCGACTGTTCCAGCTGCTTCACGTGGCGCGCGGTGATGCGCTTGCCGGCTTCCACGATGACCTTGTCGCCATCGGCCAGGTCGAAGTTCAGCGTTTCGCCGCGCAGGCGCTCGGCGACCAGCTCCAGCTGCACGCCTTCCGGCAGGATGTGGAACGTGTTGACATCGAAGAACTCGTTGAGCATTTCCTCGTTGGAGTAGCCCAGCGCACGCAGCAGGATCGAGACCGGCAGCTTGCGGCGACGGTCGATACGCGTGAACAGCGCGTCCTTCGGGTCGAACTCGAAGTCCAGCCAGGAGCCGCGGTAAGGAATGATGCGTGCGCTGTACAGCAGCTTGCCCGAGCTGTGGGTCTTGCCACGGTCGTGGTCGAAGAACACACCCGGCGAGCGGTGCAGCTGCGAGACGATGACGCGCTCGGTGCCGTTGACGATGAAGGTGCCGTTGTCGGTCATGAGCGGGATCTCGCCCAGATAGACCTCCTGCTCCTTCACGTACTTGATGGCCTTGGTGGACGACTCGCGGTCGTAGATCACCAGGCGGACGGTGACGCGCAGCGGTGCGCCGTAGCTCAGGCCACGGTTGCGGCACTCGCGCTCGTCGAACACCGGCTCGCCGAGCTTGTAGCCGACATATTCCAGCGCGGCGTTGCCGCTGTAGCTGGCGATCGGGAAGACCGACTTCAGCGCGGCATGCAGGCCACGGTCTTCGCGCTTGGCGGCGTCGGTGTGCTCCTGCAGGAACTCGCGGTAGGAGTCGACCTGGATGGCGAGCAGGAACGGGACCTCGAGGATCGACCGCTGCTTGCCGAAATCCTTGCGGATGCGCTTCTTTTCGGTGAACGAATATGTCGTCATGTGACTGTGCCTTTGGCAGCGTGGGGCGCGCGTCCGCGACCACACGGGGGACATTCTTTCGAACGGGGGAATTTTCAGTTGGAAGTCGCTGGTATTGCCGGCACCAGCACGCCTTCTGCCGCTACTTCCAACTACAAACTCGCGTTTACATCGCTACGTCTTGAAACGACCGAAGGCCAGGGGCTTTCGCCCCCGGCCTCGGGTTGTCGCCTGGGTGAACCGGCGACGGATACGACTTACTTGACTTCGACGCTCGCACCAGCGGCTTCGAGGTCCTTCTTGAACTTCTCGGCATCTTCCTTCGACACGCCTTCCTTCAGCACGCCGCCGGCCTCGGTGAGGTCCTTGGCTTCCTTCAGGCCCAGGCCGGTGATGGCGCGGACAGCCTTGATGACGTCGACCTTCTTGGCACCGGCGTCCTTCAGGACGATGGTGAACTCGGTCTGCTCTTCGACCGGGGCGGCGGCGGCGGCCGGACCGGCAGCGGCGACGACCGGGGCGGCGGCGGAGACGCCGAACTTCTCTTCGATGGCCTTGACCAGCTCCATCACTTCCATCAGGGTCTTGCCGGCAATGGCGTCGACGATCTGTTCGTTGGAAAGGGACATTGTGTTTACCTTTGGAAATTATCTGGGATTAGGGTTCGTAGAACCGTAAAGACGTCGAACTCAGGCTTCAGCCGGGGCTTCCGCGACGGCTTCCGCCGGCGCTTCGCCACCACCCTGCTTGTCGGCCACGGCCTTGACGGCACGGGCGAACATCGCGGCGGGCTCGGCCAGCACGCGGGCCAGCATGGCCAGCGCCTGATCGCGGGTCGGCAGCGATGCCAGGACTTCCACATGGCTGGCCGGATACAGCTGGCCACCCACGGAGACGACCTTCGGCTGCAGCTTGTCGTTGCCCTTGGCGAATTCCTTGATCAGGCGACCGGCGGCGCCGGGCTCCTCGGTCGAAAACGCATACAGCAGCGGACCGACGAGCTTGTCCTGGACAACCTCGAACTCGGTACCGGCCACGGCACGCACGGCCAACGTGTTCTTGACAACTTTCAAGTACACGCCGGTCTCGCGGGCCTTCTTGCGCATCGCGGTCATCTGACTGACCGTGGTGCCTGCGTATTCGGCGGCGACCAGGGAGTGCGCCTTGGCGGCGACGTCTGCCAGTTCGGCGACTACTTCTTGCTTCTGGGACAGATTGAGAGCCATACACTCCTCACTAATTGACTCCGCTTGCGGCTCCTGCCGCTCGCGGTCCTGGACGGCATCCGTCCTGGATGCCGGGGACGCAGAGGTCCCGGCGGTGGCCTGTCTGACTGGCGACCTTGCGGTCGGACTCCAGAAAACTTCCAGAAGGCGGCACCATCTACGCAGGCGCATTCCCGGGGGAATGGATTAAGCGATCCCGCTAGCCACGACGGCGATTCCCTGCCAACACGAGCCTCCGTGCCCGTCGTCATGGCGCGCTGACCGCACCTGCGGTCTTTGACGGCTGTCGCTTGCACCGTTATCCGGCCTGGGCGACTGCCCTCAAAATTCGTTGCGCCCTGCCCCGCGTCGCGGGACAGGGTGATGCGATTACTTCAGGGACAGCGAGGACTGGTCCACGGTCACGCCGGGGCCCATGGTCGAGCTGACCGAGATTTTCTGCAGGTACTGGCCCTTGGAGGTGGCCGGCTTGGCCTTCACCAAGTCGATCAGCAGCGCCTGCAGGTTGGACTTCAGCGCTTCGTCGTCGAAGCTGGCCTTGCCGATGGTGCAGTGGATGATGCCGGCCTTGTCGGTGCGGTAGCGCACCTGGCCCGACTTGGCGTTCTTCACCGCCTCGGCCGGGTTCGGCGACACGGTGCCGACCTTCGGGTTCGGCATCAGGCCGCGCGGGCCCAGGACCGTACCCAGCTTGCCGACCACGCGCATCGCGTCCGGCGTGGCGATGACCACGTCGTAGTTGATGTCGCCGGCCAGCATCTTCTCTGCCAGGTCGTCCATGCCAACGGCTTCGGCGCCGGCAGCAGCGGCTTCGTCAGCCTTGGCGCCAGCCGGGGCGAACACCGCCACGCGGACCGACTTGCCGGTACCGGCCGGCAGCACGGTGGAACCGCGCACCTGCTGGTCGGACTTCTTGGCATCCACGCCCAGGCGCACGGCAACGTCGACGGACTCGACGAACTTCGCCTTGGTGGCGGTCTTGACGATCTTCAGGGCCTCGTCAATGGCGTACGCCTTGCCGGGCGTCACGGCGGCCAGGATGGCCTTCTGTCGCTTGTTCTGTGCCATCTCTTAACCCTCTACCGTCAGGCCCATGGAGCGGGCGGAACCCGCGATCGTACGCACCGCAGCGTCCAGGTCGGCCGCGGTCAGGTCGGGTTCCTTCGCCTTGGCGATGTCCTCGAGCTGCTTGCGGGTGACCTTGCCCACCTTCTCGGTGTTCGGGCGCTTGGAGCCGGACGTGATGCCGACGGCCTTCTTCAGCAGGATCGACGCCGGGGGCGTCTTCGTGATGAAGGTGAAGGTACGGTCGGAATAGGCCGTGATGACCACCGGAATCGGCAGACCCGGCTCCAGCTTCTGCGTGGCGGCATTGAACGCCTTGCAGAATTCCATGATGTTCAGGCCGCGCTGACCCAGCGCAGGACCGACCGGCGGCGAGGGGTTGGCCTGACCGGCCTTCACCTGCAGCTTGATGTAACCGACAACTTTCTTTGCCATGTGAGTACTCTCCGGGTGCTAGCGCCTGGGTAACAGGCTCCCCATCGGACCGGGAAAATCACGCGTCCCGGCATCGCGTTTTCTTGAACGCGCCAATGGCCACCCGAGGGCGGCCATGGCTCCTGCCCGGCGTCGCCGTCAGGGAGCCGCGCAGTATATCAGGGTTTCACAGGGCCGGCTGAATGCGCCGGACCGCCGGATCAGGCCTTCTCGACCTGCCCGAACTCCAGCTCTACCGGGGTGGAACGGCCGAAGATCAGCACCGCCACGCGCAGGCGGCTCTTCTCGTAATTGACTTCCTCGACCACGCCGTTGAAATCGTTGAACGGGCCGTCGGTGACGCGGACCATCTCGCCGGGCTCGAACAGCACCTTGGGCCGGGGCTTCTCGACGCCTTCCTGGACGCGGTCGAGGATGGCGGCCGCCTCCTCGTCACGGATCGGCAGCGGACGGTCAGCGGTGCCACCGATGAAGCCGAGCACCTTGGACGTATCCTTCACCAGGTGCCAGCTCTCGTTGTCCATGCGCGGGATGCCACCCTCGTCGTGGGTCTCGATCTGGACCAGCACATAACCGGGGAAGAACTTGCGCTCGGAACGGCGCTTCTGGCCGGAGCGCATTTCCACGACCTCTTCGGTCGGGACCAGCACGTCGCCGAACTTCTCCTGCATGCCGTCGCGGACGATGCGGTCGCGCAGGGCCTGGGCTACCGACTTCTCGAAGCCAGAATAAGCATGGACGACATACCAGCGCTTCACTGAGCGACTCTCCTCAACGGCCAAAATTCAGAAACCATTCGATCAGCGCCTGGATGGCGAAGTCGAAACCGGCCAGGATCAAGCTAAGCACGATCACCACGATGATCACCACCCACGTCGTGCGGGTAGCCTCTTCGCGGGTCGGCCACACGACCTTGCGCAACTCGAAGCGGGATTCCGCCAGGAACTCGCGCGTGTCACGGCCCTTGCCCGTCTGCAGGAATACCAGCGCACCCAGCACCAGGCCGGCAACGACCGCCAGCGAACGCAGCGGCGTGGCCCACTGGCCATTGAACCACCACCATGCGACCAGGCCAGCCACGACCAGCGCCAGCGCCAGGACGTACTTGGCGATGTCGCCCGCGGAAGTGGCGGCTTTCGATTGTTCGACCTTGCTGTTCACGTCAGTGTCGCTCTTTGCTCTGGGGGAGTGCCGGAGATCCGGACTCCGCGAGGAAGGAAGTGGCACGCCAGGAGGGACTCGAACCCCCAACCTGCGGTTTTGGAGACCGCTGCTCTGCCAATTGAGCTACTGGCGTATCGATTTGCTACAACCTTCCCTTAGACGGCGAAGGCGGACCGAGGTTCCGGTCCGCCCTTGTCGCTGTCCGGCGAGTCCTCGCCGGGACCGCAGGGGCTTACTTGATGATCTTGGCCACCACGCCGGCGCCGACGGTACGGCCGCCCTCGCGGATCGCGAAACGCAGGCCTTCGTCCATCGCCACCGGGTTGATCAGGGTGACCACCATCTTGATGTTGTCACCCGGCATCACCATTTCCACGCCTTCCGGCAGGGTCACGGCGCCCGTGATGTCGGTCGTGCGGAAGTAGAACTGCGGACGGTAACCCTTGAAGAACGGGGTGTGACGGCCGCCTTCGTCCTTGCTCAGCACGTAGACTTCGGCTTCGAACTCGGTGTGCGGGGTGATCGAACCCGGCTTGGCCAGCACCTGGCCACGCTCCACGTCGTCACGCTTGGTGCCGCGCAGCAGCAGACCGGCGTTGTCGCCCGCCTGGCCCTGGTCCAGCAGCTTGCGGAACATTTCCACGCCCGTGACCGTGGTCTTCTGGGTCGGACGGATACCGACGATCTCGATTTCCTCGCCCACCTTGATCACGCCGCGCTCGATACGGCCGGTCACCACGGTGCCGCGGCCCGAGATCGAGAACACGTCTTCCACCGGCATCAGGAACGGCTTGTCGACGTCACGCTCCGGGGTCGGGATCCAGGTGTCCAGCGCGTCCACCAGCTTCAGGATCGCCGGCACGCCGATCTCGCTCTGGTCGCCTTCCAACGCCAAGCGGGCCGAGCCCGAGATGATCGGGGTGTCGTCGCCCGGGAACTCGTACTTGCTCAGCAGTTCGCGGACTTCCATCTCCACCAGCTCCAGCAGCTCGGCGTCGTCCACCATGTCGGCCTTGTTCAGGAACACGACGATGTACGGCACGCCGACCTGACGCGAGAGCAGGATGTGCTCGCGGGTCTGCGGCATCGGGCCGTCAGCGGCCGAGCACACCAGGATCGCGCCGTCCATCTGGGCGGCACCGGTGATCATGTTCTTCACGTAGTCGGCGTGGCCCGGGCAATCCACGTGCGCGTAGTGGCGCGCGGCAGATTCGTATTCCACGTGCGCGGTCGAGATCGTGATGCCGCGCGCCTTCTCTTCCGGCGCTGCGTCGATCGCGTCGTACGCCTTGAACTCGCCACCGAAACGCTCCGCGCCGATCTTCGTCAGCGCCGCCGTCAGCGTCGTCTTGCCGTGGTCAACGTGACCAATCGTGCCCACGTTCACGTGGGGCTTGGTGCGTTCGAACTTACCCTTTGCCATGGCTGCTGGTTCTCGAGTGGATCAATGGATGGAAGTGGTGCTCACGAAAGGAATCGAACCTTCGACCTCCTCCTTACCAAGGAGGTGCTCTACCGACTGAGCTACGTGAGCGTGAAACCGGTTGTGCTGCCTGGATCGCTGCAGACCCCGTGCTGGTGTTCAGTGGAGCGGGAGACGGGAATCGAACCCGCACTAGTAGCTTGGAAGGCTACAGTTCTACCATTGAACTACTCCCGCACCGGGAGACCACTACAACTCAAAACAACAACGAAAACGTGGTGGAGGGAGGTGGATTCGAACCACCGAAGGCGTAAGCCAGCAGATTTACAGTCTGCCCCCGTTGGCCGCTTGGGTATCCCTCCGGGATCACCGGACTGACTGGGCCGGGGCCAAATCAAACCAGGGTGAAACAGCCCGAGATTTTGGCGCGTGCCGACCCTTCTGTCAACGCGCCAGCCATATTTTTTTTCTCAGACGTTGAACCGGAAATGCAGGACATCGCCTTCCTGCACGCGATATTCCTTGCCTTCCAGCCGCAGGCGCCCCGCGTCCCGGGCACCGGCTTCGCCCTTGTACTTGAGGAAGTCGTCGAAGGCGATGGTCTCGGCGCGGATGAAGCCCTTCTCGAAATCCGTATGGATCACGGCCGCCGCCTGGGGCGCTGTGGAGCCCGCCCGTACGGTCCAGGCACGTACTTCCTTCACGCCCGCCGTGAAGTAGGTCTGCAGACCCAGCAGCTTGTAGGCCGCCCGGATGACCCGGTTCAGCCCCGGCTCGTCCAGGCCGAGGTCCGCCAGGAAGGCGTCCCGGTCCGCGTCGTCCAACTGGGACAGCTCCTCCTCGATGGCCGCGGACACCGGCACCACCTCGGCACCCTCGGCGGTGGCGCGAGCACGCACGGCTTCCAGGTGCGGATTGTTCTCGAAACCGTCCTCCAGCACGTTGGCCACGTACATCACCGGCTTCAGGGTCAGCAGGAACAGGTCGCGGACCAGCGCCTTCTCCTCGTCGTCCAGCCCCAACGCGCGGCCCGGCTTGCCGTCATTCAACCCTGCCTGCAGCTTCTGCAGCACCGGCTTGCGGGCGATGGCGTCCTTCTCGCCCGCCTTGGCGGAGCGCTCGGCCCGGTTGAGCGCCTTTTCGACGCTCTCGAGGTCGGCCAGTGCCAGTTCGGTGTCGATGGTGTCGATGTCCGAGAGCGGGTCGATCCGGTTGTTGACGTGGATGACGTCATCGTTCTCGAAGCAGCGCACCACGTGGGTGATCGCATCCACTTCACGGATGTGGGCCAGGAACTTGTTGCCCAGGCCTTCACCGCTGGCGGCGCCCGCCACCAGACCGGCGATGTCGACGAATTCCACTGCCGTCGGGATGACCTTCTGCGGCTTGACGATCTCGGCGAGCTGCCCCAGGCGCGGATCCGGCACGGGTACCACGCCCACGTTCGGTTCGATGGTGCAGAACGGGAAGTTGGCCGCGGCGATGCCCGCCTTGGTCAGCGCGTTGAACAGGGTGGATTTGCCGACGTTCGGCAGGCCCACGATGCCGCATTTGATGCCCATGTCTACATCCGGGATTCGTGATTCGTGATTGGTGATTCGCGGCCCGATCCGTGCCCTGCAAATCACCAATCACCAATCACGGCTTCTGCGTGTGCAACCGCGTCATCGCATCCATGAAGTTGCCCGCCACCGCCAGCGGCAGCACATCCAGCGCATCGTCGATCGCCCGCGCGATCAGGATCTCGTCGTCCTTGCCCGGCTTGCCCAGCACCCAGCTGGTCACCCGGTCCTTGTGGCCGGGATGGCCGATGCCGATCCGCAACCGATGGAACTTGCCGTGCCCAAGATGCTGCATGGTGTCGCGCAAGCCGTTCTGTCCGCCGTGGCCGCCATCGAACTTCAGGCGCGCCGCGCCCGGGGCCAGGTCGAGCTCATCATGCGCCAGCAACGCCTCTTCGGGGGCGATCTTCCAGAAACGCAGCGCCGCCGCGACCGACTTGCCACTCAGGTTCATGTAAGTGGCGGGCTTCAACAACCAGACCGGTTGCCCGGCCACCACCACTTTGGTGGTCTCTCCGAACAGCTTGCTCTCCAGCCCGAAGCGCTCACCCTGCCGTTCCGCCAGGGCATCGACAAAATGGAACCCGGCATTGTGCCGGGTTCGGGCATGTTCGGTACCGGGATTGCCCAGTCCGACGATGAGGCGCAAGCCTGCCATGGGGACGCATCGCATACCCTCGCCCGCCAGAGCGGGCGAAGGCTCATGCGATTACTTGTCGTCCTTCTTGGCGACCTTGGCCGCCGGCACTTCCGCCGACTCCACCGGAGTTTCCTCGGCCTCTTCCTTGCCGTGCTTGGCGATCACGACGGCGACGTCGTGTTCCTTGCCCAGCTTCAGCTCGGGGATGACCACGCCGGCCGGCAGCTTGACGTCGGACAGGTGGACCACCGCGCCGATGGCCAGGTCGGCCAGGTCGATCTCGATGAATTCCGGCAGGTCCTTCGGCAGGCACTCGACGACGACTTCGTTCAGCTCGTGGGTGACCACGGCTTCGGCGGACTTGCCGGCCGGCGACTTGTCTTCGTTGAGGAAGTGCAGCGGCACCGCGGTGCGCAGCGTCTCGTTCTCGTTCACGCGCTGGAAGTCCAGGTGCATGATCTGCTGCTTGAACGGATGGCGCTGCATGTCACGCAGCAGTACCTTCTGGATGTCGCCATTGAGGCTCAGGTCCAGGATCGACGAGTAGAACCAGTCGTGCTGGGAGGCCAGCCAGACTTCGTTGTGGTTCAGCTGGATGCTGACCGGCTTCAGTTCGCCACCGTAGACGATGGCAGGCACGGTGCCCGCGTGACGGAGGCGGCGGCTCGCACCCTTACCCTCGTCTTCGCGGCGCTCGACCTTGATTTCATGTGTCTTAGCCATTTGCTTCACTACCTAGGTTGTAGACCGTCTCGCGACGGCTGATGAAAGGTTCACCCGCGACCAGATGAACCCGGAGAGCCGCGCGCCGGTGTCCCGGCGTGCGGCGGAGAATCAATCCACGTACAGCGAGCTGACCGACTCGCCGAAGGCGATGCGGCGGATCGTTTCCGCCAGCAGTTCCGCCACCGACAGCTGGCGGATCTTGCTGCAGCCCTGCGCCTGCGGCGAGAGCGGGATGGTGTCGGTGACGACGAGCTCGTCGAGCACCGAATTGTTCAGGTTGTCCACCGCCGGGCCGGAAAGCACGGGATGGGTGCAGTACGCCGCCACCTTGTTGGCACCGTGCTGCTTCAGCGCGGCCGCAGCGGCACAGAGCGTACCGGCGGTGTCCACGATGTCGTCCACCAGCACGCAGTCCTTGCCTTCCACGTCGCCGATGATGTTCATCACCGTGGCGACGTTGGCGCGCGGGCGGCGCTTGTCGATGATCGCCAGGTCCGCGTCGTCGAGGCGCTTGGCCACCGCACGGGCGCGCACCACGCCGCCGACGTCCGGCGACACGACCAGCAGGTTCTCGGTGCCGTAGGCGCGCCAGATGTCGGCCAACAGCAGCGGGGACGCGTACACGTTGTCCACCGGGATATCGAAGAACCCCTGGATCTGGTCGGCGTGCAGGTCCACCGTCAGCACGCGGTCGGCACTGACCGCGCTGAACATCTTGGCCGCCACCTTGGCCGTGATCGGCACGCGCGAAGAACGCATGCGGCGATCCTGGCGGGCGTAGCCGAAGTACGGCACCACGGCGGTCACGCTGCTGGCCGAGGCGCGCTTCAGCGCGTCGATCAGCACCAGCAGCTCCACCAGGTTCTCGGCACTCGGCGCGCAGGTCGGCTGCACGACGAACACCTCCTGCCGGCGCACGTTCTCCTGGATCTCGACCTGCACTTCGCCGTCGGAGAACCGGGACACCAGCGCCTTGCCGGGACGCACGCCCAGCTCGCGGCAGATGCTGTTCGCCAACGGCTTGTTGGCGTTGCCGGAGAAGACAAGCAGGTTGCGTTCGTCTTGCATGGTCGTCTCGGCAGATGCAGCTAGGACACAGTGAATTGGCAGGGGCGGAAGGATTCGAACCTACGAATGCCGGGATCAAAACCCGGTGCCTTAACCACTTGGCGACGCCCCTAGGCGTATTTCTCCGTTCCGCAATACTGCTCAAGCGTGCGTAGCAGTGGCGAGCGCGCGGCGCCCTCCACCACCCAGGCACGCAGCCCGGCAGGCAAGGTCGCCAGCGCCGCCTCGGCAGAGGCCTTGTCGGCGAACTCCACGAAGCAGCCGCCGCCAGAACCGGTCAAGCGTGGCGCACCGACGCGTGAGAGCACCTGGAAGACCGCCTCGATGGCGGGTTCCCGGCGACGCACGACCGGCTCGAACGCATTGCCGAGCAGTGATCCCGTAACGAAGTCCGATATTTTCGCGGGTGCAGCATCACGCGTCAAATCCTGTGATGCGAAAAGTGCCGCCGTGGGCACGTGGACGCCGGGATCGACCAGCAGATACCACGCCGGCGGCAGCACCAGCGGCGTCAGAACCTCGCCCACCCCCTCCGCCCAGGCATTCCCGCCGCGGACGAAGACAGGGACGTCCGCCCCCAGCCGCAGCCCCAGGGACGCCAGCCGACCCGGGTCCAGACCACACTCCCAAAGCCGATCCAGAGCCACCAATACCGTGGCAGCGTCCGACGACCCTCCACCGAAACCGCCACCGGCAGGAATGCGTTTTTCGACGCCAATGTCCGCTCCTTTGGCGACATTGGCTTCTTTTTTCAATAATTTTGCCGCGCGAACAACGAGATCATCCGCCTCGGAGACGCCCGGAACGGACTCCCCCACCCGCCTGATATCGCCATCTTCGCGGGAGCGCACATGGATCGTGTCTCCCCACTCCAGCAGCCGGAACACGGTCTGCAGCAGGTGGTAGCCATCCGCACGGCGACCGGTGATTTGAAGGGCCAGGTTCAGCTTGGCCGGTGCCGGCCAGGCCGACCAGCCCTCGTCGACCGCAAACGCGGTCATTGCGGTGCCAACTGCCACTGATCGACGGCGACCTTCACCGTCGCGCCCTGCCGTCGCGCCTCCATGCGGCGCGGCATGAACGGCTGGGAGCCCTCGGCTGGAAACCAGTCCAGATAGTCCACTCGCCAACCCTCCTGGGTCAGGGTCCGCAGCCGGCCGTCGGCATCGTATTCCACGCCTTCCGTGGCGGCGGAGGGATCGGCGACACCGCGGGCCCAGTGCACCATCGAGGCCACCGGGATGTCCCAGCCGGTGGCCTCGCGCAGCAGGCGGTCGGCATCGGCCCCTTCGCGCAGCCCGCCCTCCAGCCCTTCCAGTCGGGCGGCCCGGGTCTGCAGGTCACCGCCCAGGCGCCAGCTCTGCCGGGTAACCGGGGCACTCAGCGCGACCAGATAACCGGTGCCCGTCTGCTGCCAGTCGATCCGGCCGCTGCCGCCCTTCCCGTTCGCATTGACCGCCACGCGGCCGGCGAACGACCAGTCCGGCTGCGAGGCGAGCCACGCCGCGCGGGTGGCCTGTGCCGCCTGCGCCGCCGCCACTGCCTCGGGGTCGCGCAGGGCCGGCGAATCCACGGCCGGACCGCGTGTGGCACAGCCCACCATCGACAGGGCCACGAGCCCCGTCAACAGGAATCCTGAAACCTTCATGCGCCTGTCTTCTCCAGCGCCCGCAGCAGCGAGCGGTTGTCGGGGTCGAGCTTGCGGGCTTCGTCGAAATAGCGGCGCGCCTCGTCCTTCTGCCCCATCACCCACAGCACTTCCGCCACATGGGCCGCGATCTCCGGGTCCTTCTGCAGCGTGAACGCGCGACGCAGTTCCACCAGCGCCTCCGCATTGCGCCCCAGCCGGTAGAGCACCCAGCCATAACTGTCGATGATGGCCGCGTCTTCCGGGGCGGCGGTGCGCGCCCGATCGATCAGTTCCAGCGCCTCCTGGTAGCGCGTGGTGCGGTCGGCCAGGGTGTAGCCCAGCGCGTTGAGCGCGGCCACATTGTCCGGCTCGATCACCAGGATGCGGCGGAAGTCGGCCTCGGCGTGGTCGATGCGATCGCGCCGCTCCCAGGCCAGCCCGCGCGAATACAGCAGCGCAAGGTCATCGGGATACGCCGCCAGACCGCGGGCGAAGACCTCCATCTGGCCTTCGTCCTGCTTGTCTTTCTGGCGCAATTCGGCCTCCATGAGATAGGCATCGCGGCGAGTGCCGTCTTCGACGCTGGCATCGCCCTGCAGCTTGCGGGCCTCCGCGAAGGCTTCATCCTTGCGCTCGAGTTCGAACAGGGTATTGATGGCGCGCAGGCGCGCCTCGGCGCGCTGCTCGCCCGCGGGCACGCTGCGGTACCACTCCAGAGCTTCATCCTGACGCTTGAGGAACTCCGCCATCTGCCCCAGCAGCAACCGGCGATCCGGACTGTACTGGGTCGGTTGCCCCGCACCCGACGCCGCCTGCTTCAGTTCCTCATACAGCTCGCCCAGAGACGCCGTATCGTCCGCCTTGGCCAGCAACTGCGCCCGCAAGCCATAGGTCAGCGTGTCCTGCGGGCCCTGGCCCAGCGCGCGCGAGGCCGCCGCCGGGTCGCCCAACCTGTCGTATTCCTCGGCCAGCTTCAGTCGCAGCGCCGCGTCGCTTGAAGCCTTCGGAAGCAGACCGTCCAGCACCGCGCGGGCCTCCTGCTTGCGATCCGCCTGCAGCAACTGGCTGGCCTGCAGCAGGGCAACCAGCGGCTCGCCGGAGAAGCGCTTGACCACATCGCCGACCATCCGTTCGGCCAGCACGGGCTCGTCCATCTGCTGGGCCAGCCCGGTAAACGCCAGCCAAGCCTGCAACGTGTCGGGCATGGCGCCATCGTCGAGCAGATCGCGCAGCAGCCGCGCCGGCAGTTCAGGATCCTTCCCGCCACTGGCCAGTGCCGTGAGCGCGTAACGCCAACCCAGTTCGTCGGGCTCCTTCATCAGCCCGGCCAATTCGCGACGTGCAACCCGCCTCTGCCCCTGGCGCAGTGCCAGCGTGGCCTCCGCACCGCGCAGCGCGAGCGTGCGGGGCGAACGCGCGCGCCACAGCTTGATCGCTTCGGCCGCACGGGCATCGTCCTTGGCCAGCAGCGCAATGCGGGTGGCGCGTTCGGCAAGCCCGGCGTCGTCCTGCTCCCGCGCGGCGTCCAGATACCAGCGCGCGGCGTCCGGCAACTGGCCCGCCTGCAGGGCGAATTCGCCCGCCATCACCGTGGTCAGCGCGTCGTCCTGCCGATGGCCGGGCGGGATCGACGATGCGGCCACCGCGGAGGGTATGGCGGCCGCCATCGCCAGCGCGGCAAACAAGGTGCGAATCATTTCGGGCATGAACGTCACGTCGGCCGTAAAATGGCGGCCCTGATATGAGCCAGCAGCTTACTGCAAGCGCCTGAACGATGACGTTGTGGGTCCTCGGATTGAACCACCAGACCGCGCCGGTCGACCTGCGCGAACGGGTGGCGTTCGACGCCGGCACGGTGCCGCACGCGTTGTCGTCGCTGCGTGCGCTGCCCGACGTGGTCGAAGCCGCCCTGCTGTCGACCTGCAACCGCACCGAGCTGTACGCGGTGGCGGAAGACGGCGACGTGCTGGCGAGCTGGCTGGCCACCCATGCCGAAGGACTCGAGGGTTACCTCTACCGCCACCGGGACGCGGATGCCGTCCGCCATCTGTTCCGGGTCGCGACGGGCCTGGATTCGATGGTGCTGGGCGAGCCGCAGATCCTCGGCCAGGTGAAGGATGCCTGGGCCACAGCGCGCGAACATGGTGCGCTGGGCAATCGCCTGGACCGCCTGTTCCAGCAGACCTTCGCCGTGGCAAAGCGGGCACGCACCGACACCCGCGTGGGGGCCAATCCGGTATCCGTCGCCTCCACGGCAGTACGTCTGGCACAGAACTCCTTCGCGCGCCTCAGCGAATCCACCGTGCTGCTGGTCGGTGCCGGTGAAACCATCGAACTGGCCGCCAAGCACCTCAGCGAAGGTCGCGTGCGCCGCCTGCTGGTCGCCAACCGCACCTTGGCGCACGCGCAGGAACTGGCGACCCGCCACGGTGGCTATGCGCTGCCGTTGGCCGAACTGGAGCGGCACCTGGCCGAAGCCGATGTGGTGTTTTCCGCCACCGCCGCACGCGAACCCGTCGTATTGCATGCCCAGGTCGCGGCCGCGCTGGCCAAGCGCAAGCACAAGCCGATGCTGCTGTTCGACCTGGCCGTGCCACGCGACATCGAAGCATCGGTAGCCGAGCTGCGCGACGCCTATCTGTACACCGTCGACGACCTCGAGCGCGCGGTCGAGGACAACCGCCGCAGCCGGCGTGAAGCCGCCGACGCCGCCGAAGCCATCATCGACGTGCAGGTCGGCCGCTTCATGGAAAGCCTGCTGGCCGGTTCCCGGCAGGAACCGCTCAAGCGCCTGCGCGCGCTGGGCGAGTCCACCCGCGAGGACGTGCTGGCGAAGGCACGCCAGCAACTGGCCAACGGCCGCGACGCCGACCAGGTGCTCGAATTCCTCGCCCACACGCTGACCAACCGCCTGCTGCACCCGCCGACCGCGGCGTTGCGCGACGCGGCCATGAGCGGCGACGCCGAACTGGCGCGCGCCGCCGATCGCCTGTTCCCCGCGCAACCGCCCTACTCCCACCTGAAGAAAGACAAAGACGATGACGCCGACGCTGCGCCGCAAGCTTGAAGCGTTGGCTGAGCGCCGCGAAGAACTCGAACGCCTGCTCGCCGATCCGGACGTGATCGGCGACGGAGACCGCTTCCGCAATTTCTCGCGCGAATTCGCCCAACTGGAACCCGTGGCCAGTGCGATGGCGGAAGAAAAGCGTGCGCAGTCCGACCTGGCCGCCGCGCAGGCGATGCGCGACGATCCGGAACTGGCGGAACTGGCCGACGAGGAAATCACCGCCGCACAGACGCGCCTGGCGCAACTGGACGAAGCCCTGATGCTGCTGCTCGTCCCGAAGGACAACCGCGACGAGGGCAACCTCTTTCTCGAGGTACGCGCCGGCACCGGTGGCGACGAGGCCGCGATCTTCGCCGGCGACCTGTTCCGCATGTACGCCCGCTACGCCGAGCGCCAGGGCTGGAAGGTGGAAATCGAGTCCGACAGCCCCGGCGAGCACGGCGGCTACAAGGAAGTGGTGGCGCGCGTGGTGGGTCGCGGCGCCTATTCCAGGCTCAAGTTCGAATCCGGGACCCATCGCGTGCAACGCGTGCCGGAAACCGAATCACAGGGCCGCATCCACACGTCCGCCGCAACGGTGGCGATCATCCCGGACGTGGACGAGGTGGACGAGATCGTCATCAATCCGGCCGACCTGAAGGTGGACACCTTCCGTTCGTCCGGCGCGGGCGGCCAGCACGTCAACAAGACCGAGTCGGCGATCCGCATCACCCATGTCCCCAGCGGCGTGGTGGTGGAATGCCAGACCGAGCGCAGCCAGCATGCCAACCGCGACAAGGCCATGAAGCGGCTGAAGGCGCAGTTGCTGGATGCGGAACGCAGCAAGCAGCAGGCGGCGCAGGCCGAATCGCGCAAGCTGCAGGTCGGCAGCGGCGACCGCAGCCAGCGCATCCGTACCTACAACTTCCCGCAGGGCCGCATCACCGACCACCGCGTCGAAGGCCTGACGCTCTATGACCTGCCCAACATCCTGCAAGGCAACCTGGACGAACTGGTCGACCGCCTCGGCCGCGAGCACCTGGCCGACGAACTGGCGCGACTGACGGAGGCAGCATGACGACGGTGGTCCGCCGGACGGGACTGACGCACCTGGACGTCGTCGCCCGCCTGTTCGACCAGTACCGCGGCTTCTACGGCCAGCCCTCGGACCCGGCATTGGCACGGGATTTCATCCGCGAGCGGATGGAGCGCGACGAGTCCGTCATCCTGCTCGCCTGGGTAGACGACGCGGCCGTCGGCTTCACCCAGTTGTATCCGGCCTTTTCTTCCGTCAGCGCGTCGCGGGTATGGATTCTCAACGACCTGCTCGTACTGCCGGAAGCGCGTCGCATGGGCGTCGCGCGCGCATTGCTGTCGTCCGCAGCCGAGTTCGCGCGCGCCGACGGGGCATTGCGGCTGGAACTGGAAACCGACCACGACAACGCGAGCGCACAGGCGTTGTACCGGGCCATGGGCTGGGTGCCCTACGACGGCACGCTGCGTTTCCGCCTGCCGCTCTAGCCTGCGCAACGTGGAAGCCGGCTTCCCCGATGCGGAAGCGACACACGTCGCGACATGGGTGCCCCTTCGCGACGGGCGTCACTCCCACATGCATCGCACGTGGCGCAAGGCTTGTCGCGCGCTGTCGATGATCGCTAGGCTGCCGCCCATGATCGTCGCCACGCGTCCCGCCAGCGCCACCTGCACCCTCGAGCCAGGCGGTCGCGGTGACCGTTGACGGTCCACGCGACGAGCGCGCGCGATTGCGGCTGCATGTACGGCAGGCGCCGCAGGACTTCATCGCCTGGGTCATGCTTTCGGATGCGGAGCTCGACCACGGTGATGCCGAGGCGGGACGGCGCGCCGCCGAGCACGCGCTGGACCTGCGCCCCCGCCATCCCGAAGCCCTCGCGCGACTCGGCCGCAGCCACTGGCTGTCGGGTCGGCACGCGCAGGCGGCACAGGCATTGAGCGAGGCCGCCGCGCAGGCGCCCCAGCACCCGGGCATCGCGTTGTGGCTCGGCCACGCCCTCGAGGATGCCGGTGAAGCCGAGGCCGCCGCGCAAGCCTACGAGCATGCCTACCGGCTGTTGCCGGGCGAGCCCATGTTCGCCGCCCACCTGTTGAACTGGCGCCGCAAGCTCTGCGACTGGCGTGACCTCGACGCGCTGTCGGCGCAGGTGCGGGGCGCGGTGCGCGAGGGTCGCGGCGTGGTGGAGCCGTTCGCCTTCCTCAGCGAAGACGCCAGCGCGCAGGAGCAACTGGCCTGCGCTCGGCAGCGCGCGCAGGCGCTGGCGTCGGTCGTCCGTCCGCTTCCGCCCGCACCGCACGCGCCGGCAGACGCGCCGCTGCGCCTGGGCTTCCTCTCCAACGGTTTCGGCGCGCATCCCACCGGCCTGCTGACGGTGGCGTTCTTCGAAGCCCTGCAGGCGCATGCAGCGGTATCCACGTACCTGTTCGCCCTCACGCCCGACGATGGCAGCCCCATCCGCCAACGGCTGGCGACGGCCACGCACTTGCACGATGTCGCGGGCCTCCCGCACGCACGTGTCGCGCAGGCCATCCGCGACCAGCGCATCGACGTGCTCTACGACCTGCGCGGCTGGGGTGGCGGCGGCACGCCGGAAGTGCTGGCCATGCGGCCCGCATCCGTGCAGGTCAATTGGCTGGCCTATCCCGGCACCTCCGGTGCGCCGTGGATCGACTACGTGCTGGCGGATCGCTTCGCCTTGCCCGGGACGTTGGTGCCGGCGTACAGCGAAGCCGTCGCCTACCTGCCCGGCGCCTTCCAACCGTCCGACACGCGTCGCACGATCGACACGCCGCCCCTGCGCGAGGCCTGTGGCCTCCCCGGTACCGGCGTGGTCTACGCCTGCTTCAACAACAGCTACAAGGTGAACCCACGCAGCCTGGCCAGGATGCTCGACATACTGGCGAACGTCGACGGCAGCGTGCTGTGGCTGCTGTCCGGCCCCGGCCGGGCCGACGACCGCCTGCGCGCGGCGGCGCAGGCGCGCGGCGTGGATCCGGCGCGCCTGGTGTTCATGCGCAAGCTGCCGCATGCGGAGTACCTGGCGCGCTACCGGCATGCGGACCTGTTCCTCGACACGCATCCCTACAACGCGCATACCACCGCGTCCGACGCGCTGTGGTCAGGCTGCCCGGTGCTGACCTGCCCGGGCGCGACGTTTGCCTCCCGCGTCGCAGGCAGCCTCAATCATCATCTCGGCCTGGACGAGATGAACATGACCGACGACAAGGCCTTCGTCGCGACCGGGATCCGGCTGGGACGCGATGCCGCGGCACGCGCGGCCCTGCGCGAGCGCCTGCGGGCCGCGATCGCGCACGCACCGCTGTTCGACATGCCGCGGTTCGCGGAAGGCTTCGCCGACGTCGCCTGGCGCATGGCTGACCGGCACCGCAAGGGGCTGCCGCCCGCACCACTCGACTGACCCGCGATTGCGCTACCCTTCGGGCATGAGCCATGCCGACGCCTTGATCCCGTTGCACCTGTGCGTGTTGACCGTCTCCGACAGCCGCACACTCGCCGAGGATCGCTCCGGCGACTACCTCGCCGATGCGCTCGCGCAGGAAGGACACCACCTGCATGACCGCGCGCTGCTGCCTGACGACCGTTACCGCCTGCGTGCGCAGGTCTCGCAGTGGATCGCCGATCCCGCAGTAGATGGCATCCTGGTGACCGGCGGCACCGGCTTCACGGGTCGCGACTCCACGCCCGAGGCGCTGCTGCCGCTGCTTGACAAGGAAATGCCGGGCTTCGGCGAACTGTTCCGGCACGTCAGCATCGAGGAGATCGGCACCTCGTCGCTGCAATCGCGCGCGTTCGCCGGGCTGGCGAACCAGACCTTCCTGTTCTGCCTGCCGGGCTCCACCTCGGCCTGCCGCACGGCGTGGGAGAAGATCATCCGCGCCCAACTCGACGCACGCACACGGCCCTGCAACCTGGCCACGCTGCGTCCCCGCCTGAAGGAATGAGCAAGGAGAGCCCGCCATGTCGCTCGATGCCACCCTCCGCCTGCTGACCAAGGCCAGCGGCCTGACCGCCGCCGATCTCGCCGCCGCCATTCCGCGTGCCGGCGTGACTACGGTGAAATCCTGGCTGGCCGGCGAGAAGCTGCCCGGCGGCGACCAGCTCGCCGCCCTGGCGCGTGCCTTCGGCGTCCCCGCAGGCGCGCTGCTGTCGGAACTGGCGACGACGCTGGATCCCGCGCGCACACGGGGCGAGCACGACCTGCTGGCCGCCTACCGCGCCCTCAACACGCGCCAGCAAGGCGCCCTGTTGGAAGTCGCGCGCGGCATGGCAGGCCATGCCCGCCGCAAACGCTGAATCCCCCCGCCACCGCACAGGACCCGCGATGAAGACCCTCAAACGCAAGGATTACGAAGCCCGGCTCACGCCATTGCAGCTCGAGCTGGCGGCGATGGCACGCTGGGCGTCGCACTGCGGCGCCCGCATCGTGGTGGTGATGGAAGGCCGCGATACCGCCGGCAAGGGCGGCGCCATCGGTGCGATCACCGAGCACCTCAACCCGCGCCAATGCCGCGTGGTGGCACTGCCGAAACCGAGCGAACGCGAAGCCACGCAATGGTACTTCCAGCGCTACATCACGCACCTGCCGGCCGCCGGCGAGATCGTGCTGTTCGATCGCAGCTGGTACAACCGCGCCGGCGTGGAGAAGGTGATGGGCTACTGCACGGACGAACAACATGCGCGATTCCTCGCGCAGGCGCCGGTGTTCGAGAAGGGCATCACCGACGACGGCATCCTGCTGTTCAAGTACTGGCTGTGCGTGGACCAGGCGCAGCAGGAAGAGCGCTTCGCCGAACGCGCCGACGAGCCGCTGAAGAGCTGGAAGCTGTCGCCGATCGACCTGAAGGCGCGCGAGAAGTACACCGACTACACCGCCGCGCGCGAAACGATGCTCAAGGCGACGCACACGAAGCATGCGCCGTGGACACTGGTCGACTTCAACGACCAGCGCACCGGGCGGCTCACGCTGATCCGCGACCTGCTGGATCGCCTGCCCGACACGCAGGTGCCAGTGGAGCCGCTGGGTCTGCCGCCGCTGAAAGGCAAGCTGCACAAGGAACGCTACACCGTGCTGAAACCGATCAAGCCGCAGCGCGGCGGCTGATGCATGCGGGCACTCCTGATGGCCGCCCTGTGGCTGGCGTCGTCGCATGCGATGGCGCAGCAGGCTGCCACGACGGACGACACCTCCGCGACCACGCTCGAAACCCTGACCGTCAGGCCGGATCCGGAAGAAGTGGTGGATCTCTACCGCTTCGAGAATCCCGTCGACGTCGCACCCACGGTGTTCAGCCGCCGCTGGAAGGAACCGGCCAGCCTCGAGCAGCTCGGCAAGAACGGCGGCATCGTGCCCGTGCTGGTCGGGTTGGCCGCACAGCAGGTCCAGAAGGGCGCGCGCAAAATCCCCGGCTGGAAGGAACCGGAGCAACCGGCGACCGCGCGGCCACCGCCACTGGACGAACAGCAGGCCGCGCGTGCCCTGCGCCTGCACAACGCGGGCGACCAGCCCTAGGCAATCGCTGATTCAGTGACCTCATTCTTGGTGAGCCTGTCGTAGACCCCGCTCGCAGCGAGCCTGTCCTAGACCCCGTCCGTGGTGGGCTTGTCGTGGACCCTGCTCATGGTGAGCCCGTCATAGATCCCGTTCGTGGTGAGCCTGTCGAACCACGAATGGCATCCAAAGGGCACGCCTGCCTGCTGACTTCGTTCCGCCCGCCCCGGTTCGGTCCGGTCAGCCCGTGACGAAGCCGTCGTTCACCGATCCGGTCCACGCATCGCGCACGACCGATTCAACGCGCGCGGCGGATGGCCCCTGGTGAAGCCACGCCTCCAGCGCATCGAGTGCCGTCGCATCGCCCTGGGCGATCACTTCCACGCGGCCATCGGGAAGGTTGGTGGCGCGGCCGGCCAGTCCCAGATCGAGCGCGCGCTCCCGGGTCGATGCACGGAAGAACACCCCCTGCACCTTGCCGCTGACCAGAAAGCGGGCGGTCGCCATCACGCCTTCGCTGCGGGACCGCCGGCCGCGGCGATGGCAGCCTCGATTTCCTTGCCGGTGACCGGACCCAGGAACTGCTTGGCGACCTTGCCGTCCGGCGCAATCAGGTAGGTCAGCGGCAGGCCGCGGGGCGTGGCGAAATCCGCCGGCGGGTTGTACACGTCGAGGATGGCGATGGGATACACCACCGGCCGTTCAACGAGGAACGCCTTCAGCTCGTCGGCTTCGATCTCTTCGTACGCCAGCCCGATCACCTCGATGTGGTCGTTGTCCTTGTCCAGCGCCGACAGGTCGGGCATTTCCTTCAGGCAGGGCGCGCACCACGTCGCCCAGAAGTTCACCACCACCCACTTGCCGCGGTGCGAGGCCAGGGCGTAGTCGGCGCCATCAAGCGTCTTCACCTGCAACACCGGGATGTCGACGGTGCGGTCTGCAGGCTTTTCCGCGGCCGGATCGACATCCTGCACGTGCGCCTCGATCGCCGGTTCCGCCGCTTGGGGGGGCGCCGAGCCGGCATTGCACGCCGCCAATGACAGCACGATGGCCAGCGACAGGGAGGAAACAGACTTCATGCAGGCTCCTGGTGGGATTCGGTGAACAGGTCGCTGACGCGCTTCTTGAGCAGTTCACGCAGCGGTACGCGCAGGTCATCCAACGCCATGCGGGCGGCGCGGCCGAGCGCATCGTCATGGAACGGCAGGTGCGCCTCGGCCACCGGCACGCGCAACTGGCAGGCTTCGTACAGATCGCACAGGGTCAGGTCGTCCAGGTCGCGTGCCAGCAACCACTCGCCTTCCTCGTCGCGGCGCAGCAGATTGATCTCGGACAGCTGCCCCAGCATCTGCTGGATCAGCGAATCGGTCAGCATCGGCTCCATCGCCAGGATCTGGTCGCTGTGCAGTCCCCGCCCCTTCCCGCGGGCCTGGGCGAAGCGCCCCAGCATGCGCAACAGGCCGTAGAGTTCGTAGCCCAGCGGCAACCGCAACGCGGCGGGCTGGTAGCGGAACGCGGCCATGCCCGATGCCAGCGAAGCGCCCAGCAGCACGGCGATCCAGCACAGGTAGATCCACAGCAGCAGGATCGGCGCTGCCGCGACCGCGCCGTAGATCTTCTGGTAGGTGTTGAAGCTGCCCAGGTAGGCGCCCAACCCCCACTTCGCCAGTTCCAGCAACACGGTCGCCAACAAGGCACCCGCCATCGCATAGCGCCACTTGATGGTCCGGTGCGGCACCACGCGGTAGATCACCACGATCGCCGCCAGTTCGATCAATACCGGCGCCACGCTGAGCGACAGCGTCTGCAACCAACGCCCGCCACTGGTCGCGAACACCGGCAATGCGTAGAAGCGCGCGGACAACGCCAGCGATGCGGCGGCCATCAGTGCACCCAGCGTCAGCACGGTCCAGTACACCAGGAAGCGCGACAGCTTCGGCCGCGCGCTGCGCACACGCCAGATGCGGTTGAACGTGGCCTCGATGCTGTTGAGCGTGATCAGCAGCGACGCCACCAGGGCGATCACGCCCACCGCGGTCAGCTTGCCGGTGTTGGCGAGGAAGCCGTCCAGCTTCTCCTTCAGGCTGACCGCCGCGCCCGGCAGGAAGTTGGCGAAGATGTAGTCGCGCAGCTGCGCGCTCCACTCCTGGAACACCGGGAACGCCGACAGCACGCCGAACACCACCATGGCCAGCGGCACCAGCGCGAACAAGGTGGTGTAGGCCAGCGAACCGGCGGCCTGGAACAGGCGGTCATCGAGGAAGCGCTTGGCCAGGAAACGGAAGAACGTGCCCATGCGTGCGCGGTCGCGCATGCGCTCTGTCCAGCGGTTCAACGAGTCCAATGGCTCCATGGGCGGAAGGGTAACCGATGCGTCATGGACGCGACATCACCGATACTAGGCACTTTCCCGGTGACGAAGACGGTCCGATGCCCGAGATCCTGGTGCTCTACTACAGCCGCGGCGGGTCCGTGGCGCGGCTGGCGCGGCAGATCGCGCGCGGCGTTGGCGAAGTGGACGGCATGTCCGCGCGCCTGCGCACCGTGCCGCCCGTGGCCGCCGTGACGCAGCAGGCCGCACCGCCGGTACCCGAGGAAGGCGCGCCCTACGTGGACCGGCAGGACCTGGCCGAATGCGCGGGCCTGGTGCTGGGCAGCCCCACCCGCTTCGGCAACATGGCCGCGCCGGTGAAGCACTTCATCGACGGTCTGGGTGCGGAGTGGGCCAGCGGCACGCTGGTGGGCAAGCCCGCGGGCGTGTTCACCTCCACCGCCACCCAGCACGGTGGACAGGAGTCGACCCTGCTGTCGATGCAGGTGCCCCTGTTGCATCACGGATGCGTGATCGTGGGCATTCCGTTCACCGAACCGCAGCTCAGCAGCACGCGCACGGGGGGCACGCCCTACGGCGCAAGCCACGTAGCCGGTGGCGATGACGATCCGCATCCCAGCGAAGAGGAGGCGGCGCTCGCACGTGCATTGGGGCGCCGCGTGGCCGACATCGCCCGTCGCCTGGAGACGCGCTGATGGACCGTTCGCGCCTGCTGCTGGCCGCGTTGCTGCAATTGCTGGCCGTCCTCTACGCGGTGTGGTTCTACGGCGACCGCCAGTACACGCTGGCACTGCTGGTGTTCGCCCTGCCGCCGATCCTGCTGATGATCGGCGTGATGGCGCGTCGGCGCGCGGCCGCGTTCTGGGCGGGCGTCTTCGCGCTGTTCTGGTTCTCGCACGCGGTGATGGTGGCGTGGGCCGATCCGGTGAAGGCGAAGTTCGCCTGGGTCGGCATCGTGCTGTCCATCGGCATCGTGCTGGCCACCAGCTGGCCCGCCTTCGCCAAGCGGTTCGGCAGGAAGGCGTGATGCGTTTCGTTGCTACGCTGCTGCTGTGCCTGCTGGCGCCCAGTGCATGGGCGCAGGACGCCCTCTGCGAGCCGGGCGATCCGGCACGCGTGGAGAACCGCGACGGCAGTACGTTGTCGCTGCGCGCCGAGTGTTCCACTCCCGCCACGCGCCGCTACGTCGCCGAGCTGACGTGTGCCGACGGCCTCGTGTGCGACCGCCTGCAGGTCGAGCAGGACGTCACCGAGACGCCCATGGGCCATGCCGGCCTGGTGGACCTGGACGGGGACGGGATGCACGAGGTGGAAGTCCGCGGCATGTGCGGCGCCGGGCCGAACTGCGAGGGCGACGTGTACCGGATCGATCCGGCCACGCGGACGCTGCGCCACTTCTTCAGCGGCGGCTATTACGAGTTGCAGGTCATCGATGGCTGGCTGGTGGAATCCGGGCGCAGCAGTTGCTGCAGCTGGGAATTCCACCTGTGGCGCCTGGAGACACCACGCGCCGGACCGCTCGACTACGACAGCATGGACCTGATGGTGCAGGTGGATGCCGGTGGCGACGACGACGGCAACGTCACCAGCGTGCAATGCACGTTCACCCGGCAAAGCGGCGATAATCGCGTGGTCGTCGCGCCGCCGTCGCCCGCGCTGGAAGCGATCTGCCGGCATTACGGCGAGCCGTACGACCTGACATCCCCGGATACAACGCCAGGCGCGCCGTGAGCGCCGGCAGGAGCATAGAGATGGACGAGCTGCTGATCGTCACCACCGGTGGCACGATCGACAAGATCTACTTCGACGACAAGTCCGATTACCAGATCGGCGATCCGCAGATCGGCATGATCCTGCGCGAGCTGGGGGTCACGTTCCGTTTCACGGTCATTCCGATCCTGCGCAAGGATTCGCTGCACATCACCGACGAGGACCGCGAGCTGATCCGCGCGACCATCGCCGCGCAGCCGACCAAGCATGTGCTGGTGACCCACGGCACCGACAGCATGGTGCAGACGGGCCATGTGCTGGCCTCCATCCCGGACAAGACCATCGTGATGACCGGCGCCCTCAGCCCGGCCCGCTTCCGCGGCTCGGACGCGGAGTTCAACATCGGCTGCGCGATCGGTGCGGTGCAGTCGCTGCCGGCGGGCGTGTATATCGCGATGAACGGGCGGATCTGGGATCCGGCGAAGGTCAGGAAGAATGTGGCGGCGAATCGGTTCGAGGCGGTTTGACGCCGTCAGGCCGGTGGATGCTTCGGTAACAACAAGGCCCGCTGATGCGGGCCTTGTGCTTTCACGGGAGAGGGCATTGTTCTGCGACTCTTACGACCCGATCGGAAAACCCACTCCGACCCCTGTTTCGAAGGGTCAGGCCTACGGCGGAGAGATGACAAAGGCGCAGAGGCTGGCCGACAGCGGGACGGCCTTTGCGCCCGTGGCCTCATAGAGCGCGATAGCCCTGTGGTTACTGGAACGCACATTGTTGATCACAAGCTCACGGCACCCCTTGTCACGCGCCTTCTGTCGCAGCTGCTCGATCACCGTACTTCCATAGCCACGTGAGCGCTGCCGTGAATCGATCTCGATCTTCTCCAGCACAAAGCTCTCTCCGGGCTCGAACCAGCCATGAGCACGACCTACCCGGCGACCATCGAGCCATGGCTCAATGACATAGTGCCGCCGCTGCTCGCTCTCTTCGAAGCGCCAGTCTGTTTTCATTTGGAGATCGTTTGCTTTCAATGGTTCTCTACTTGTCTGCTATGGCCGGACACCTGAGTCAAGCCGGGCCGCTCCGCGGCCAGGGCAAAGGGGGAACAGGGGTCCGGAAACGGCGGCTAGAGTACCTTCTCCGAGCGGATCCGCGCGACCAGCGCGGCGCAACGGACGCAGGTCACAGGTTGGGGTGAGCGCAGCGAAGCCCAACACCGTCACCCTACATCTGCACGGAAGTGTCCACGGGGCAAGCCAATCTGCGCATGCCGACAGTTCAAGCCCACTTCATCTTCCCCGCGTGTTGGGGTTCGCTAGTTCACCCCAACCTATGAACTGCCTAATAACCGGGGATCGTGCGGATGTACTCGCCATCCAGGGAATAGATGTGAAATTCATGCCCTCCCGGCGCAAATGTGCACTGAGGAGGACGCCCATGCAGTCGAGCGAACATGACCATCACGGTGATTTCGTTGTCTCGATTGATGCGGGAGGAGAACCCGCATTGTGTTCCGGAGCCACTGCAGCGACTCTGAAAGCCTCGCTCTGTCGCCGCCAGCGCTTTCTGCTCACCTGGCGAAAGATCTCCGCGCGACTCTCCGGCAGGAAAGCAAACGGGCACGGATTCCGGCGGAGCCTTGCCGCAACCGCCCAACGCTACGATCAGGAAACTGCCTGTAAGGATTCTCTTCATCTGGCATGAAGCCTATTGGAGCGATCCGCGAAGCGGGACCGCAGGTTATGGAGCGCGCAGCGAGTGGTCAAAGGCTGGGGGATGCATAGGTCATAGATTGGGGCGCGCGCAGCGAAGCCCAACAGCGTTACCGCCACCGTCATCTGCACGCAAGCGTCCACGGAGTAAGCCAACCTGCGCAAATCGAAAGTTCAAGTACCAGTCATCTTCCTCGCATGTTGGCGTTCGCAAGCTCGCCCCAACTATGCTCTCAGGGATTCGTTGATATGCGCAATGAAGGGATGTAAACATCTTCGACACCCTCAAGGAACTTCGCCAAGCGGCCAACCGGGGCAACGAACTTCGTTCTATCGATGAACAGGCGCCGAAGATGTTTCTTCCCCTCAAGAAATCGCCAATCTTGAATGGGCGCACACGAATCGATGATCAGCTCTTCCACATCATCGGGAACCGTTTGGTAGTCGAAGGAATCTTTTCCCACGAAGGAAACATCCAGCTTCTTCACCGAGCCGAGCCTTGGAAGCGCAGTCAAACTCCTCGCACGACTTATGCTCAGAACATCAAGGGATGGCACCCCGCCCCCTATGTCCATGCGACTGTCCGCATACCCAATCAACCTGAACACCTTGAGCTGAGCAGGAAAACCAAACCCCGCATCACCCAGATTTTTTCTGACACCCCAGAAGCTGACTTCTCGCAGAGAAGGCAAGCACATCAATCCGCCCGGATGGCTCTTCCACTGATACCCGAGAGAAGACAGCCTTTCAAACGATCGGAGATCCAGATCGATCTTGACATCCGATACTCCCAGCACTCGGGCATTCCTCAAGACCGTGACATCCACACCCTTGAACGATGTGTCAACATTCGAAAAGAAGAATCTGTCTAGCGATCTGACGCGATCAACAAATCCCCAGTCCACGACATCCTTTCCACCCACAAAGACGCCGTCACATAGTCCTGCGTCGCGAAGAGAGAGCGCCACTTCAGCGGCCTCATCCTCTCTACCGGGAAGAATCTGGACCAAGCGCTCGTCATGGCAGCGAAAATCATCGACCCTAAGAATTGCTGAACTCATTCGCGCTCCTTGACGTCCTTTCCATGAAGTTGATCTGATTGTGCCCGCATCTCGATAAGTTGCGCTCCGCCCAGCAGCCTCAGCCTTCCCCGCACTAAAATCGCCTTCCGGCGTTGCAGCCAATCTTTCGGCATCTCATGCCGACCTGAGGCGGTGGTGGATCGGACTGTACGGCCAATCCACTGCACGTGCCACGTAACTGTGCCTGTCCGGTTGATACGAACGCAGCCCATAGGTTGAGGTCAGCGCAGCGAGCCCCAACAGCTTCAGCCCTCCCCCGCAGGGAAATCGTCCTCGGACGCCCCGGCTTATCCGCCAGCATCTCGCCCCGCTGGATACACCGACGGATCGAGCTGTAAGGCCAGTCCCCAGCACGGGCCGCTTAGCCATGCTTCACCGGATTGATGTGCACGTAATCCACATACCGGCACAGATCGTCTTCGTCGGTGATCAAATGTTCCCAGAAGCGACGTTGCCAGATGCCATGCCCGCCCTTGCGGCGCCGCGTGGCGCGTATCCGCTCGCCCTTGGGTATCGCCTGCGAGAATCCCGCCTTGATCAGCATCCAGCGCGTGGCGCAGTCGCCGTCTCCTTCGGGGAGTGTTCAGACCGCGTGCAGATGGTCCGGCAGAACAACCCACGCCACATATCGAACGGATGCCGCTGCTCGACCAGGTGGACCGCAGCGCGCAGATCATCGATGCGATCCACCAACAGCGTGCCCGAGCGCTCAGCCAGGTTGACCGTGAAGAAGTAGGTGCTGCCTTCCTGGCAGATGCGCCGATAGTCCATGGCCCAGCATCGTTCCCGCATATTGGGGTTCGCACGCTCACCCCAACCTATGCCGCTGCCGCGAATGTCACGGCACGCGGGGCGAGCGTCGCTTCCTAATCCCCGCGCTTTGCCTTGTAATACGCCACCAGCGCATTCGCATTCGCATGCCCGTGGCCCATCTTGTGCTCCGTCTTCAACAGAGCCACCTGCTCCATGTGCTTGCGGTCGCTGACGGCGTCCAGGACCTTGAACCAGTGCTCCACCGGCTTGCCGTACTGCTTCTCTATCGAGGGGAAGTAGGAAGCCGGGCCTTTCACCTTCTCGTTCGTCGTCATGCATCGCTCCTCAATGGAATGAGGCAGTGGCCGCTACGCTGGCTGCCCTGAGCTGCCCCTGCCTATCCGACGAAGGAGTAGGCAGCGGATCGACACCGCCGGCTCCGCTCGGGCTGCCGGCAAGGAGGATCTCCCTGGTCGCGAACCTTCAAGGTGAGCTGACAGGGAAATTTGCCTTGGCATCGAGATGCTTTCACGTGAGCCGACGAGGAAATTCTCCTGCCGTCGACGCATTCCGGTCCGGGCACGAGGCTCTTCGCCTTGGCGTTGAATCATCGAGGTGCGGAAGCGAGGTTCAAAGACTCGGCGGCGAGGAAGATTTCCTGCGGCGACCGGAAGCGTGACAGGAAAACGTACTCTGCCCCCACTTTCCTGAGTCCTGTTTCCGCGGCATCCGGGATCCGGTCGAGGTTTTCAAGCACGCGGCGGCGAACTGTTTCCAAGCTGCCTGGCGCAGCGCGTTCATCCACCGCGCCCACTGCATGCGCGCGTGCGCCTGCGCATGATGTGGCGCTGCGTGCGCGCATCCATGTAAATGAATGTAGCTGATTCTCCTTGATGCGCTGACGAGCGGTATGCGACCGCTGGCCCTTGCCCACGGACCTGCGCGTTGTTCCCGTTGAAGCAGGGCGGTACACGATCGCCAGCACGTGATCCGGACGCGACACGTAGGCGCATGACCGGAGCGCGCCGCGCAATACACGCATCGCGCGCGCTCCTCCCTGCTGCAGCTGCGGCGCAGTCCTCCTCCGGACGCACGCGCCGTCACGCTCGCCCATCCACGGCGAAGGCAGTTCACCCGATAGGAGATCTGGACATGGCAACCAAGAAGACCCCGGCATCGCGCAGCGCAGGCCGCGGATCCAATGATGGCGGCAACGGCAGGACGGGCGAGTTCAGGGGCGCAGGACCCGTACGCACCGCACTGATCCGTGGCGACACCTTCGGCGTCAGGCCGGTGCAGTACGTGGAGGTGGACGGCATGGCGATGTTCGAGGGCGACATCGTCCTGGGCACCGTGGAAGAAGTCGAACGCATGTCGGACATGTTGCGCGAGGAAAGCGCGGCGGGCGTCGTGCACGCGGTGATGATTTCCGGCGCGCAGTTCCAGTGGCCGAACTGCCGGGTGCCCTTCACCATCGACCCGGCGCTGCCCAACCAGCAGCGGGTCACCGATGCCATCGCCCACTGGGAAGCCAACACCCGCTTCCGCTTCGTCGCCAGGACCACCGAAGCCGACTTCGTGACCTTCCGCACGGGCTCGGGATGTTCCGCGCAGGTCGGACGGCGCGGTGGCCAGCAGTTCGTCAACCTCGCGGCGGGTTGCACGCTGGGCAACACCATCCACGAGATCGGCCACGTGGTGGGGCTGTGGCACGAACAGAGTCGCGAGGATCGCGACATGTTCGTCCGCATCAACTGGGACAGGATCCAGCCGGGTTTCGAGCACAACTTCAACCAGCACATCACCGATGGCGATGACATCGGGCCGTACGACTACGGCTCGATCATGCATTACCCGTTGAATGCGTTCTCCACCGACGGCAGCAACACCATCACGCCCATCGGCACGGTGCCGCCGGGCACGACGATCGGCCAGCGCAACGGACTGTCGGCAGGCGACATCGCGGCGGTCAACTCGCGCTGCCCGGCCGTCACCATCAAGGAGCAGATCAAGGACAACATCGCCGATACCCGCAAGGAGCAGATCTTCGATACGCGCAAGGAGCAGATCAAGGATGTGCGGCTCGATACGCGCAAGGAACTGATCACGGACACGCTGAAGGAGCAGATCCGCGACACGATCAAGGAAGGCATCTTCGATCCCGGCCCCACCCTGGCCGAAAACGTACTCACGCCCGGCCTGCCGCAGATCTCGGTCAATCCGCAGCTCAATCCTTCGCTCGGGGGCGCGGCGCCGTTCGCCGTGGTCACGCCGCATCAGGACGGTACCGCCACTGGCGCGGCGGGCACGGCCGCAGAGCTGGACGGTCATCTCCAGCAACTGGCCGACGAACTGGGCCGGCTGGATGCCGCGCGCGGCTCCCTGCAGGCGCAGTACGACCAGACACGCGCACTCCTGGAGCAGTTGCTGCGCCAGGAAGACGGCGCGGCAGGCTGAAGGAGACCTCCATGATCGTGGTGATCTCCCACCCGGACGACGCGCATGCCATGCGCGTGGTCCGTTGCCTGGAAGAGCGCGGAGAACCCGTGCTGTTGCTGGACCTGGCCCAGCTCCCCCGTCGCGCGACGCTGACGGTGGACTATCGGCACGGGCCGCGCCCGCGTATCCGCTATCGCACCGACGATGGCCAGGTGCACCGGCTGGACCAGGCCAGCGCCGTGTGGTGGCGCCGGCCACAGGCGCCGGACCTGTCGGACGTGAGCGATCCGCAGACCCACCTGTTCACGGCCAATGAGTGGAACGAGGGGCTCAACGGCCTCTGGCAGCTGATGCTGGACGCGCGCTGGATGAACGACCCCAATCGCGACGATGCCGCCTCGCGCAAGGCACGCCAGTTGCGCGTGGCGGCCGAAGTGGGCTTGCGCACGCCCCGCACGCTGATCACCTCCGATCCCGACGAGGCGCGCAGCTTCATCAGCGAACTCGCGCCGCTGGACGTCATCTACAAGACGTTCTCGTGCACCCATGCGATCTGGCGCGAAACCCGCCTGCTGCAGCCTGCGGACCATGCGCAGCTGGATACGGTCCGCGTGGCCCCGGTGATCTTCCAGGAGTACGTCCGTGCCCAGGCCGACCTGCGCGTCACGGCGGTGGATGGCGCCCTCTTCGCTGCGTCCATCGCATGGACACCACGCGCCGGCTCCATCGATTTCCGCCGCAATGTGGGGGAGGCGACAATCACGGCCGAGATCCTGCCCGCCGACGTGCAGGCGCGCCTGCTGGCACTGATGGAACGGCTGGGGCTGACGTATGGTGCGATCGACCTGCGGCGTACGCCGGAGGGCGAGTACTACTTCTTCGAAGTGAACACGGCGGGCGAATTTCTTTTCATCGAGGATCGTACGGGCCTTCCCATCGCCTCGGCCATCGCCGACTGGCTCGCCGGACGTCCGACTATCCGATCCGACGCAGTTCCACGCGCATCCGCCCGGACGTTCGCGATGTCAGCGGATACGATTGCGTCGTGATGTAGTCGCCGGCCGACACCCTGCCATCACCATCCGCGTCGAGATGGATCCAGACGATGGCGTCGGCCGGCAACGTGTCCAGTCGCAGCTCCACGGGGAACAGCGAGGCGTGCAGCGGCACCTGGGTTTCCAGGCGATGCAGTACGCGCGCGGGCGCATCGGCCCAGGACGCATCGCGCACCTCGATGCGCAACGCCCCGCCCTGCGGCAGCTCGGCCCCGTCCATGCTTGCGATGTCCAGCCAGATGCTCATGGGGCCGAGTATAAGGAAATGCCGGCAGTCCGCGCCGGCATCGCTTGCCATCCGTCGGGCGGCGGCGGCACGTCCAATCCGACGATGGTGGACGGTGCATCGCCGGATTCCCTGCCTAGGGCTGCGACCTGAGCTTCGCCGCCCGGTACTGCCCCTTGTCGCCGGCACGCGGCCCGGCCGGATTGGCGTTGGTGCAGACCACACCCCCGCAGATCACCGCATCCGAGGCATAGAAGGCCTGCACGACCGGCACGGCGTCTTCATAGCGCTGGAGTTCCTCTTTCGTGGCGGACAGTTCGCGGCGGTAGTAGCCCAGCACCGTCCAGGCCACCAACAGCACCAGCAAGAGGGTGGTGCCGAGGGCGGCAAGCCACAGCCACACCGTTCTGCCCACGCTGCGCAGCTGCGCGGACGTGGCGGATACGGCATGGCCGTACTCGGCGGCAACGGGAGAAACCGCTTCACGGGCATCCCGCGCAATTCGCATGCCCGCGCCCTCGACGACAGCGGCGACATCGCGATGGAACTGGCCTGCTTCCTGCCGCAGCAACTGCACGTGTTCATTGATCGTCGCGCTCATGCGCGCCTCACGCTGGACCATTTCGGCACGCAGCAGCATCAGCGCCTTGATGGCATCCGATGGTGTGGCGGCAACCGGCACCGTATTGACGTCGTCCATGACACCTCCTTCTTCTCGACTTCCGTGTGGATGGGCTCTTCAGATGCTCAGCTAGCGCGCCATCTGCCGGTCCTGGGCCTGGGCCTGCTCGGCGGCCTGGTGCTGGGAAAGCCATTGGACTCCCTGTGCTTCCATGTGCCGGCCTTCTGCGGAGCGTGCGAACGCGGTTGCCGCTCGATCAGCGGCCGCACTATCGCCGGACAGGATGGCCGCGAGGTAGTTGTCCACCATCAATTCGTTGAATGGCCCGGGCAGGTCGCGATGCGTGCCCTGACGCTGATCTACTTCCCGGTCTCGCGGTTGCTGCGGTTGTCGGGCGTCCTGTAGCTCTCTGCGACGCACCACTTCGGTCGCTTCCTGCAGCCCTTGTTCCACCGCCCGGGAATTGATCGCGTCGCGGGTACGTTCATCGGCCAATCCGTTCGCGGGAGCAATGCCCGCGCCGTCCTGGAATCGGCGAACGACCTCCAAGGTGGCGTTGTCGTAGCTGCGACTGATGGCCAACGGCCGCCCATTGCTTCCGCGAAAGCCGAGCCCCTGCAACTGCTCCTGCAACTCGGCGACCGCATCGCCGCGCTCACCGGGGCCGAGAACTCCATCGTTCAACGGCCCGTGTAAATCCATGATGGTCTTGAGCCGGAAGTCTGGATTGGCCCGCAAGACATCGCCTCGGATCCGGTCGAACAATGCCTGATCCACCGTTCCGGTCGGCGGGTCGATTCCCGCCGTGCGCTGGTAGGTGCTCACGGCCTGTTCGGTCGAACGCCCGAAGTCGCCGTCTGGAGACAATCTCTGGCCCGCTGCATTCGTAATGTTCAAAGCGGCAAGGTACTGCTGCAGTTCGAACGCGCGCGCGTTGGCGTCACCACGCTGGAGCGGCGTATCGGCCTGGCGCGCTTCCGGCACCGGCGTCAAATCGACGCCATGACGTTGGACTGAGGTGACCAGATCGTCTACACCCGGCTCCCAGTTCCGTGCGAGTGCGGCGACATCAGCGGCCCGGTCGGTGCCGTTCACGATCCTTCGGGCGTTTAGATAGTCGACATTGTCGGCAGTGATGTAGTCGTCCAGTCCGCGCCCTGTGAACAGGCCGTCACGCATGCCGACAACGAGGACCCGGGAAGCAATTTCCGGTTCCGCTGCGAGGACGGGTTCACGCGCCAGCCCGTCGCCTCGCCCAAGCGATCCACCGACGTGTTGGTAGTTCCGCCAATGGGTGAGGTGTGCGTAACCGCGGCCGAAATATTCCTCGCCGCCCCTGTAGCCGTCTTGCTCATTGCCCTCATAGCCCTTTCGCGCCGCCTGCTTGCGACCGTGCGCCTCTTCGGGGCTGATGAAGTTCTGGCTTTCGTGCTCTGCGGTCGCCAATACGTAGGCGATCTGACGTTCATCCGTGACTCCCTCTTCCATACACGTCCGCACGATCAGACGCACTGCCTGGTCGCGGGTGATCGGGGAAACTGCACTGCGTCCGTATCCATCACTCATCGCCTTGGTTCTCCTTCCAGCTTCATCCATGAATCATCGAAGATCTCTTCACCCTCCAGGGCATGCTCTCCGCAGGTGGTGTAGTCCCTGCTCGCCAGCAACTCCGCAGTGCTGCCACGAATGCCGATCACCTTTTCGCCGCGATCGCATGGCCCGCTGCGATACCAGGCAAACAGGCGGCCATCGACGATGCGCGACAGGGAATGCCACTCCATCAGCTTCGCCAACTCCTTGTTCTCCACGAGGCGACGGGGCCTCGCGTCATACAGAAAGTAGGTGTAGGACGGATCGCCATAGGTGCCGTCGGAACCACTCCAGACGACCAGATCTTCGTATCCGTCGTCATTGATGTCGGACAGCATGACGCCGTGCCAACCCTCGGCGAACCCTTTGTCCAGGGATCCGCGATAGCCGGTCTCGTCAGGACTGTCGGGTGGGGGTGCCCTTGGAAGCCAGACTTCCGGCAGAAGCAGCGTCTGACGACGTAACGTGGGAGTCGAAACAGTCAGACGGACGTTGCTGCATATCAGCTTGCTGATCATCCGGCTGGAACAGCCATCCGACTCCAGGGTGATCAGCGCATCACCAAGGCGCATCTCCATGAACCCGTTGTCGTCGGGCATGTCCTCAGCGTGAATTTTCTCCACGGCAGATCGCTGGATGCTGTCGGATCGCGGCTTCAACCCGCTCTGACAACCCGGAAGTACGGTGAGGAGGAGTACGCTCAGTAAGATCTCTCCCCAGTACTTGTGGTGCTGCAGCTGGTCGTCGCGCTCTTTCGGAAATGGCTCGACTAGTTGGCACGCTGACGCGTGCATGTCGATATCCGTAACATCGCTCAGCTGGGGTTTGGTCATCGCGTCATCCTTCTTGGCTGGCGACTGCTGTCCTTGTCGACGAACGGGTCTTGGTGCTCGACTCGAGCTCGGTCGTTCTCACGACATCTCACATCCGGCCGCAGCAGATCGCAGTTGGGCAGGGGCCATAGCACTCGGGGGGCCCGCTGCCGGAGCTCGAAGCTCTTCCCATTCCAGACCACAAAACCAAGATGCAATCCATTCCCCAGTCGCTTGGTCTCTGGCACCCAGTCAGGCATCGGGACCGGATCATCGTCATGGGCGTCCGCCCGACTGGTAGGCGATGCATCCTTGAGAGGAATCGTCCACCGCATGACCGGCGCATGATCCAGTTTCGTGGTCTCCAGATAGGGCATGAAGGGCGCGGTCAGTGCCTGCTCGGCCTGCGTCATCGCAGGCTTTGGGAGGTACTCCCTGGTAACGTCGCGCAAACTCCCCTTGGGCGACCACTTGTAGAGTCGCGGCTCGGCATGCGCCGACTTGCAGGCTTCCGTCTCCACCCGATACTCGCCTTCCCGTGCTATCAAGGGATCGTTATCGATGCACTTGAAAGGGCCGATCACCAGATAGACGGTGTCGGACGACTGCGTCCCCTCGAACGAGCGCACCTGGATGCCTTCCAGAATATCGATACTTGCCATGAAGTCTGGCCGTTTCCCGCGCCCTGGCAGCGCCAGATAGGGCTGGGGTCGACGCGCCTGATCGGCTCGGACGTCAGTCGGCAGGAAGATGTGCTCTGTTGGGATGGCGACGAGCACTTCAGCGAGATGCCGGGGCAGCAAACCGAAGCATGCTCTGTTGAGCCCGCCATATCGTGTTCTTCCGCTATCGTCGCTGGGGTCTTCCGGGCACCACTCCGCACCCATGCCTTTCTCCACCGCATATGGAATCCAGGGATCGGGAGTAGCGGGAGGCGCACTCGGGAGCATCGAGCCAAGCGACATGGCTCCTGGGGAGAGCGTACCCGACTGATGGGATGCGTTGCGGTAACCAGACCCGCAAGCACTCACGGCCACCGCCATTGTGAGACTGACGAAAAGCGTCCTATGCATCTACAACCTCCTGTTGATTAACGCTGGCGCGCCGTCGCCGGTCCTTCAAGTCCGTGAGAGCGAGTCCGCGCTGACTGCCATATCTACATCAGTCGCTCATCGAAAGAATGTACCTCATCCTAGCTGACGCCAAACGTCGATGCGACTTGGCAGGAGTTGCAGAGAATGTGATTGGGGTGAGGTCTCCACCTCCGCTATGGAAGGTGACATAAAAAAAGAACCCCGGCCAAAGCCGGGGTTCTTCCTGCACCTCCCTGTGCTCCCCTCGGGGGCAATCCTCAGAAGGTGATGCTCCAGCTGTTGATGTAACCCGTGTCCACGCTCGCGCGATCACGCGCACGCAGGCTCCAGTTGCCGTTGAGCGCTTCGCTAGACAGGTTCACCGTGTACGTGGTGACGATGTTGTCGGCGCTGCCACCGCTGCGGTTGTGCACGTTGTAGACCGACCCGTCCGGCGCGATCAGGTCGACGATCAGGTCGCCCTTGTACGTGTGCACGATGTTTACCGCGACCTGGGCATTGCTGGGTGCGTTGCCGGTGCGGCCCGATACCGCAATGCTGCTGCTGACGCCGGTGGTGTTGTTGTCCGGGATGTTGTAATCGGTGGTGTTGGTATAGGTCTGCGTGCCGCCGCCCGGCGGCGTGCCGCCCTGCGCCGCCACCACCGCGCCATCGGCGTTGGCGATGCCCGCACCGCAACCGCCCGAGCATGTGCCCGGCAGTGCGCGCGCCGTGCTCTTCAACATGCTTTCCACCTGCGCCGGCGTGAGCGGTGAAGGCGCGGCGGCCTGCATCAGCGCCACTACGCCCGCCACGTGCGGCGCGGCCATCGACGTGCCGTTGTACGAGGCGTAGCTGGCACTGCCGGCGGTGGTGGTGCCGGTGTTGAGCGTGGACAGGATGCTCTGCCCGGGCGCGGAGATGTCGATGCCGGTGCCGTAGTTGGAGAAGCTGGCACGCGATCCGGCCGACGTCGTCGCCGCCACGGCGACCACGTTCGGGCAGTTCGCCGGCACGGCACTGGACACGTTGGTGTTGCTGTTGCCCGCCGCCACCACCACCGTGGTGCCACGGCCGACGGCGCCGTTGATGGCGTTCTGGTACGTGGCCGAACAGGTACCGCCGCCACCCAGGGACATGTTGATCACTTCAGCGGGATTGGCGTTGGCGGGAATGCCGCTGACCGTGCCGCCCGAGGCCCAGGTGATGGCGTCGGCGATGTCGGAGGTCAGGCCACCGCAGCGGCCCAGCACGCGCACCGGCACCACCTTGGCACCGAACGCGGTGCCGGCCACGCCGGTGGCGTTGTTCGTCACCGCCGCCACCGTGCCGGCCACGTGGGTGCCGTGCCAGCTGGAGTTGGTGACCGGCGAGCCGGCATAGCACTCGCCTGCGACGGGATTCCAGTCGCCTTCGTCGTTCGGGTTGGAATCGCGGCCGTTGCCATCGCGCGACACGAAGGTGTCGCTGATGAAGTCGTAGCCCGGCAGGATGTTCGCATTGAGGTCGGCGTGGTTGGTGATGCCGGTGTCGATGACCGCGACCACCACGCCCGCGCCGGTGGACTTGTCCCACGCCGGCTGCACGTTGATGCCCGACGCGGTGGTGCCGAAGCCCCACTGCTCGGAGAAGCGCGTGTCGTTCGGTGTCAGCAATGCGTACATGCGCTGGTCGACTTCGACGTATTCCACGTTCGGATCGGCCGCCAGCTGGCGCATCAGCGATTCGGCCTCCACCCGGTCCAGCTTGCGGTCGGCGCGCACGACGTCCGCACCACCCGCTGCCAGGCGGCGCAACTTCTGCAGGCCCAGCGCACGGCCACCGCGCTTGGCCACGCCGGTGCTGGCGGCCGTGCTCAGCGAGCGCTGCAACTGCGATGCATCACCGCTTTCGGCGCTGCCATCGCGGTATTTCACGATGAAACGATCGTAGCCGCCGGGTTCTTCCACTTGCAGACCGCTCATGTCCACACGACCCGCCATCGCAGGCAACGCATACAACGAGGCGATCACGGCCGACGACAGGCACAGGAGGCGGAGGCACGAACCACGCTTTGCAATTGCAGACATCAGACTCTCCCTCAAAGGTTGAAAGCCGCGAATGCGGCAAAAGCCCGGTCGGGGGCGCATGGCTGGCACGGGAGGGGGTGGACGGGCGGTTGCGTTCGACCGGGTACACGACCACGCAGTGCGTGGCGCATCCAGAAACTAGCGGAGCGCGACCCGATGAATCAGCGATGAAAGACACACTTCGCGACAGCATGTTGCAAACGTAATCGTTGGGCTACACGCATGTAGCGAAGTCACCGGTGGACAGCGACGCGTAGATTCATTTACGTAGTGGAGGCGTGATGGCGCGCGAATTTTTTATTCGCAGGAGCGCGGTCTCCCTACGCAAAAAAGCCCGCTTTTCAGCGGGCTTTTCATCGACCGGGCGGCGAGGATCAGTCGCGCAGCTTGACCAGCCAGCCATGGCGATCCGGAAGGCGCCCGTACTGGATGTCGGTCAGTTCCTTGCGGATGCCCATCGTCACTTCACCTGCTGGCGCACCGATGTCGCCCACGGCGAAATCCTTGCCCTTCAACTGGCCGATCGGCGTGATGACGGCGGCGGTGCCGCAGGCGAACACTTCACTGATGTCGCCCGATGCCACGCCCTGCTTCCATTCATCGATGGAGACCTTGCGCTCTTCCACCGCATGGCCGCGGTCGCGCGCGATCTGCAGGATGCTGGAGCGGGTGATGCCCTCCAGGATGCTGCCGGAGAGTTCCGGGGTGACGATGCGGCCATCCTTGTACACCAGGAACACGTTCATGCCGCCGAGTTCTTCCAGATACTTGCCCTCGACCGGATCGAGGAACAGCACCTGCGAGCAGCCCTGCGCCTGGGCTTCCTGCTGCGGCAGCAGCGACGCGGCATAGTTGCCACCGCACTTCGCGGCGCCGGTGCCGCCCTTGGCGGCGCGCGCATAGTCCTCGGAAAGCCAGATGGACACGGGTGCCACGCCCTTGGCGAAGTACGCGCCGGCCGGGCTGGCAATGACGTAGTAGCCGGCTTCCTGCGCCGCGCGCACGCCAAGGAAAGCTTCGGTGGCGATCATGAAGGGACGGAAGTACAGGCTCGTCTCCGGTGCCGACGGTACCCACGCGTGATCGACCGCGACCAGCTGGCGCAGCGACTCCACGAACTCGGACACCGGCAACTGGGGCAATGCCAGGCGCGCCGCCGAACGCTGCAGGCGCGCGCCATTGGCGTCGGGGCGGAAGGTCCAGATGGAGCCATCGGCATGCCGGTAGGCCTTGATGCCTTCGAAGATCTCCTGCCCGTAATGCAGCACCGAGGCGGCCGGGTCCAACGACAGCGGACCGTAGGCGCGCACTTCGGCGTCATGCCAGCCATGCGCCTTGTCCCACGTGATGGCGACCATGTGGTCGGTGAAATGCAGGCCGAATCCCGGGTTGGCGAGGATGGCGTCGCGCTCGACGGACGACTTGGCGTTCGCGGCGGCGTTCACGCGGTAGGTCAACGGGGTGGCGTTCATGACGTTCATCTCTTCCTTCCTGACGGTTCTGCGTAACGGGTGGGAGTCGCGCGGGACTCAGAGCATGCCGGTCTCGAGCTTGGCGGCATCGGACATCATGTGGCGGCCCCACGGCGGGTCGAAGACCAGTTCGACATCGGCGTCGGCGACGGTGGGGATCATCTCCAGCTTGCTGCGCACGTCATCCACCAGGATCTCGCCCATGCCGCAGCCGGGGGCGGTCAGCGTCATCTTGACCTCCACGTCGCGCTGGCCGTCGTCGCGCTTGCTGAGGTTGGCTTCGTACACCAGACCCAGGTCGACGATATTGAACGGGATCTCGGGGTCGAAGCAGGTGCGCAGCTGGTTCCACACCAGCGCCTCGACCTCTTCGTCGCTGGCGTTGTCGGGCAACGACAGCGGCTCGGTGGGCTCCTTGCCGATGGCATCCGCATCCTTGCCGGCAATGCGGAACAGGTTGCCTTCCACGAAAACGGTATAGCTGCCGCCCAGCGCCTGGGTGATGTAGCCGTAGCTGCCGGCCGGCAGGGTGACGAGCTCCCCTTGCGGCACCAGGACGGCGGCGCAATCGCGGGAGAATTGGACGGGTTCGCTGCTGCGGGAGTACATGCCGGACCAGATGGGGGCGCGCGTGGGGCGCTGCAAGGCGTCCTATTGTAGCCCCCGCACCCCTGCGGCTGCGTCCAGGCCGTATCCTTGGCGGCCATTCCGGAGTCTCCATGCCCCCTGCCCCGCGCCGCATCCCCCGTTGGTTGCTCCCCGTGCTCGTCGTGGCCAGTGCCTGCGTGCTGGTGATCTGGGTGGCGCTGGCGCTCTACCTGCAGCGCCAGACAGGCTGGATGGCCCTGCTGGTCGCCCTGGACGTGGTGCTGGTGCTGCGCCTGGGCGGGATGGCCGCCGGCACGCGCCGCGCAGTGCTGGCCGCAGTGGTCACGGTGATCATCTCGGCGCTGGCGCTGTGGGCCCTGCCCGCGACCCAGCTCGGCTTCGCGTTCGGGCTGACCCCGTGGGAATCCGCACTCCGGCTGGGTGCGCACCACGGCTGGACACTGATCTCCCTCACCACGACGCCGCTGGACGTGGTGGCGCTGGTGGCGGCGCCTCTGCTGGCGGCGTGGTGGACGCGCTGACGCCGCGGCGTCAGGTCCGCTTCTTCAGAACCCGCTCACCGGTAGCCCCGGTCACCAGGTCGAACCGCTCGCGCACGAGTGCGGCATCGATCTGCGCCGTGTCGTCGTAAAGCCGCTGGCTGCACAGGTCCGACGGCAGCAGCAGGAACTGCACCTCGCAGTCGCCCCCGGCATCGCGCTGGAACAGACCGACGCCGTGGCGGCGCGTCTGCGCATGCCGGATGCGCGGCTCGCCCGCCGCCAGCAGGGCATCCAGGCCGGCGACGAGCCGTTCACCCGCAGATGCAGTGGCGGGATCCGCCTTCGCCGCATCCGCCATGATGGCCGAGAGCGTGGATGACGAGATCGCGGGCGCGGTGAATTCCACCGTGCTTGCCGAATGCTGCGTGGCGAAACTGGCATGGATGTCGCCCGACAGCACCACCGCGCCGGCCGTGCGGTCCAGCGCCGCGACCAGCGCATCGCGCTGCAATCCGAAGCCGTCCCACTGGTCGACGTTGAGGTAGAACTTCCGGCGCAGCAGTGGCGGCGCATCGAGCACGGGATTGGACAGGTCGAGCACCATCGGCGTCATCGACACCGAGCTGGCCACGAAGAATGAGCGCGTCGGCGCGTCGGCCAGTTGCGCGGCCAGCCACGCCTGCTGCGCATCGCCCAGCGCGGACGGCAACGACCCGTCTGCCCGACGCAACGCCAGCAGCAGGTCGTAGCTGTCCTTCACCACCATGTAGCGGCTGCCCAGGTGGCTGAAGAGCGCGCTTTTGCCGAAGGCCAGCCACGGCAAGCCACGCAGATACTCGTCATGGGCGTCCGGCGGAAGATCGACTTCCATGAAGCCTGGCACTGCCGCGTTGTAACGCGTCAGCACATCGCGGATCACGTAGACCGCCATCGGCTGCGTGGACAAGGCGGTGGCGCGTGCCGTGGCGTCCCGCTTGTCCACGCCCGCGTCGATGTACGCCTTCGCCAGCGCACGCCGCAGCGGTCTGCGCAGGGGCTCCCAGTGCTCGTCGCCGAGATCGAGGTAAGGCATCAGTGCCGTCGACAAGGCCGACCAGTCCATGCCGAGAGCGGGCGCCACCCGGCGCAGCGCAGCTTCGTCGTAGGCCAGCGCGCCGGGGAACGCATCCTCCGGAATCGGATGGTCCGGACGGTGGCTGCGGTAGTCCAGCAGCAACAGGCTGACGTCGCGCCCATAGTCCAGTCGGCGCCACAGCTGCCCATTCGGGTGCAGGCGGTCGTCGTCCACGGTGTGTGCACCGGTGGCCTCCACCTCGCCGACGGCCACATCGACCGGCATGTACTCGAAGTAGGCGCGCTCAGCGTTGCGGCGACGACGCACATCACCTTCCTCGCGGCGTCCGTCTTCGTACGTGGCATGGTCCTGCCAGCAGTCGTCGCTGAATTCGTGGTCGTCCCAGATGGCGACCAGCGGCGCGCGCTCCAGCAAGGCCTGCAGCGCGGTGTCCGTGCGGTATTCGCGATGCAGCTGGCGATAGTTGTCCAGGCTGGAGGCGGCGAGATAGCCACTGTCCGCAGCCCCGACGCGCAACGCGCCGGCCATGTCGTCGAACACGATGCCGCGTGCGCCGTCGGCGCGCTGGAAACTCGTGTCGCCCACCGATTCGTAGATGAAGTCGCCCAGGTGCAGCACGAAGTCGAGGTCCTCCCGCAGCAACGGCACCAGACTGTTGTACCAGCGACCGCCGTAGTCCTGGCAGCTCATGAAGGCGAAACGCAGCCGCGGCGTAGGCTCATCTGCCGCGGGCGCGGTGCGCGTCCGTCCGACCGGTGACGAGACCCACGCGCCTTCGCGCTGCCGCAGGAAACGGTAGTGGTAACGGTGTCCGGGCAGCAGGCCGTCAACGCGCACGCGCAGGCAGTGATCGTGGCTGGCGCGTGCCGTCAGTTCGCGCTCGACACGCAACTGCGAGAATGCCGCATCGTCGGCGACCTGCAGGCGCACGACGACATCGCGCCCGTCGACGTCGGGTGCGCGCGTCCACAGCAGTACGCGGTCGGGACGCGGATCGCCGGAAGCGACGGACTGCGGGAAGTCCGCGCGCGACATGCTCGGCACCTGCGCATGCGCAGGAAACCAGCGGCTGGCGAACGGCAGCGTCGCCGCAGCAAACGACAGCTTGAGGAAGGCACGGCGCGACGTGCGCGCAGACGACGGATCGGATACGGCCAAGGCAGCACTCCACAGAAGAGGCGGGAGCAACGCCATCCACAGGCCGCGGCTCGCAACGCGAAGCCGCGGAGGATCGCCGCCGCACATTGCGGTGATGTGGCAACGGCACCGTCATGGCGCAGCAACATGAACGGGTCAGCCTGTGTCGCCATACCGCTGCGCACGCAAGGCGCGGCGTGCCGCCCCTTCCCTCACGCCACGGTCCACCATGACGCCGACTCCCCGCCCCGCGCATCGCCCCGTCCGTCACGCCCTCGCTTCCGCGCTGGGCGTGGCGCTCGCGCTCTCCGCCACCCAGGCGCTCGCACAGCAGTCGCCGGACGCCGATGTCGGCAGTCCCACGCAGTTGGACACCGTCGTCGTCACCGCGCAGAAGCGCGAGCAGCAGGTGTCGGAAGTGCCGATCGCGATCACCGCGTACTCCGGCGATTTCCTCGACCGCCAGGGCATGACCACGCTGGGGGATCTGGCGGGTTTCGTGCCCGGCCTGCAGGTGCAGGAACAGAGCCCGAACAACCCCGGCTACGTGATCCGCGGCATCACCTCCGACAGCGGCGAAGCCAACGTGCAGCCGCGCATCTCGGTGTTCCAGGACGGCGTGTCGATCAGCCGTTCGCGCGGCGCGTCGGCGGCGCTGTTCGACATGGAACGCGTCGAAGTATTGCGCGGACCGCAGGGCACGCTGTTCGGCCGCGCCGCGCAGGTCGGTGCGATGCACTACATCCAGAACAAGGCCAAGGACGACACCAGCGGTGCGTTCGAACTGGGCGCCGGCAGCGACAGCCAGCGGCTGGCCAGTGGCTACTTCAACGCGCAGATCGCACCGGAAGCACTCGCGGCGCGCGTGGCCGTCTTCCATGAAGAACGCGACGGCAGCATCGAGAACGCGGCCGGCGGCACACTCAACGGCAAGGACACCACCGCATTGCGCGCCAGCCTGGGTGCGCTGCTCGGCGAAGCCAGCCGGATCGACCTGATCGCCAACTACCAGAAGGACACGCCGCCAGGCACGGCCTTCATCAGCGGCACCATTCCGAACCGCCAGGGCAGCACCAGTCCATACGCGGATGCCGAACTCAACCGCGGCGATGAGCTTGGCCTGGACCGCACCGTGCGCAGCCTGACCGCGCTGGGCTCGTTCTGGCTGGGCGGCAACTGGACGCTGGATACCATCGGTGGCTGGCGCAGCTTCGATTCGCACGAGGAATTCGACGCCGACGGCTCGCGCCTGAAGGCGATGGAGTTCGCCGAAATTGCCGAGGGCGACCAGTTCAGCCAGGAAGTCCGCTTCAACTTCGACAACGACACCTTTGCCGGCTTCTTCGGCGCCAGCTACTTCGTCGAGGACGGCTCGCAGTACGTGCCGTTCGCCACCGACGAGCGCAGCTTGCTGGCGCTGCTGTCGCAGGATCCGTCGTTCCGGCAGCAGATCGGCGCGCTGCTCGGCGGCATTCCGTTCCCGGCGATCCCGCTGTTCGGTCCCGACGGCAATCCGCTGACCGCCTACACCCTGCCCGGCGGACTGCACACCCTGCTGAACCCGGATCACCGTGAGGCGTTCGCCAACTACGGCAGCACCACGTCATGGGACGTGTTTCTGGATGGCACCTGGCGCGCCACGTCCTCGCTTGAACTGAGCGCCGGCCTGCGCGCTACGTGGGAAAAGCAGACCGCGGGCTACCAGGGCTTCGCCGGCAACGCACCGACGCTGTTCAACGGCCTGGGTGCGGGCGCACCTGCCCCGCTGATGGGCAACAACATCCTCAACAGCGCCACCGCAGGCAAGCTGGAACGCAGCGAGAACTTCGATTCGGTGGTCGGCCGCGTCGCCGCCCGCTACGTGTTCTCGCCGACGCTGAGCGGTTTCGCCACGGTGTCGCGTGGTCGCCGGCCCAACGTCATCGACATCACGCCGCAGGGCAGCCAGGTCCTGCCGGCCGAGATCGTCAACAGCTACGAGATCGGCCTCAAGGGCGGTACGGCCGGCGGTCGCCTGGCCTATGACGTGTCCGCCTACTGGTACGACTACAGCGACTTCCAGACGCAGATCCCAAACCCCAGCGGCGGCACGCCGTTCCTGATCCCCACCAACGGTGGCAACGCCACGGCCAAGGGCGTGGAAGCCTCGATCACCGGCGAAGTGGTCGACGGCCTGGTGCTGTTCGCCAACTATGCGTGGACGCATGCGCGCTTCGACGATCGCGACGACGACGGCAACGCACAGCGCTACGCCGGCCACCGCTTCCGCCTGACACCGGACCACGCCGCCGCGATCGGCATGGACTGGCGCGTGCCGATGGGCAGCGCCAGCTTCTACCTGCGCCCGTCGTACAGCTGGAAGTCGAAGGTCTACTTCGAAGACGAGAACACCCCCGGCCTGGAACAGGACGCCTACGGCCTGCTCAACCTGCGCATGGGTGTGACGCTGGCCGATGGCCGCTGGGACCTGGGTGTGTGGGGCAGCAACCTGACCGGCAAGGACTACCTGATCGACGCAGGCAACACGGGGCGCCAGTTCGGTACGCCGACCTTCGTGGCCGGCCAGCCGCGTGCGTACGGCATCACCGCCAAGGTCCGGTTCTGATACGAAGCACTCCGCTCCATGAAAAAGCCGGGCAATGCCCGGCTTTTTCTTCGCCCCGCATGAGAACCGGTGCGGTCAGTGGCCGCCGTCGAGCGCCTTCAGTTCGCTGACCAGCGCATTGGCCATCTCGGAACCGTCGCCGTACAGCATGCGGGTGTTGTCGGCGTAGAACAGCGCGTTCTCGATGCCGGCGAAGCCGGTGCCCTTGCCGCGCTTGATGACGATGGTGTTCTTCGAGTTCACCACGTCGAGGATCGGCATGCCGTAGATCGGTGATGCCGGGTCGGTCTTCGCGACCGGGTTGACCACGTCATTGGCACCGATCACCAGCGAGACGTCGGTATTGGCGAACTCGGGATTGATGTCGTCCATGTCGGCGATCAGGTCGTAGGGCACGCCGGCTTCGGCCAGCAGCACGTTCATGTGCCCGGGCATGCGGCCGGCGACGGGGTGGATGGCGAACTTCACCTTCACCCCGCGATCCATCAGCTTCTGGCTGAGCTCCCATATCTTGTGCTGCGCCTGCGCCACCGCCAGGCCGTAGCCCGGCACGATCACCACGCGTTCGGCATAAGCCATCATCGCGGCCACGTCCGCAGCCTCGATGGGCTTCATGGAGCCGCCGATTTCCTGCATCGCCGCACTGCCGCCGCCGAAGTTGGAGAACAGCACGTTGCTGATCTTCCGGTTCATCGCCTTGGCCATCAGTCGCGTCAGCAGCATGCCGGCCGCGCCGACCATGGTGCCGGCGATGATCAGCGCCTCGTTGCCCAGCACGTAACCTTCGAATGCCACCGCCAGGCCGGTGAAGGCGTTGTACAGCGAAATCACCACCGGCATGTCGGCGCCGCCGATCGGCAGCGTCATCAGCACGCCCAGGGCCAGCGACAGCGCGAAGAACGCGACGATCCACGGCATCGCCAGCGTGGTCAGTGCCATCACGCCGCAGACCACGGCAGCCAGTGCGACCAATGCGTTGAACCATTGCTGGCCGGGGAACGTGTAGCGCTTGTCCATGCGCCCGTCGAGCTTGGCCCAGGCGATGACCGAGCCGGTCAGCGAGACAGCGCCGATCAGCGCGCCGATGACGGCGAGCGAGAGCGTGAACGTGGACGGTGCCGGTTCGCCGGACGAATAGCGCACCAGTTCCACCGCGCCGATCGCTGCGGCCGAACCGCCGCCCATGCCGTTGAACAACGCAACCATCTGCGGCATGTCGGTGATCGCCACCTTCTTGCCCCACACCCAGTTCAACCCAACGCCGATGACGATGGCGGCGATCATCAGGCCGATGTTGTGAAGGCCAGGCAGGAAGAACGTGGCAACCGTCGCGATCAGCATGCCCATGCCGGCCCACTGGATGCCGCTGCGTGCGGTCTTCGGGCTGGCCATGCGCTGGAGGCCCAGCAGGAACAGCGTGGCAGCGACGAAATAGCTCAGCTTCACCAGGGTGAGCGCGCTCATTTGGCGTCTCCCGGCTTCTTGCTGCTCTTGAACATGTCCAGCATGCGCTCGGTGACCACGTAGCCGCCGGCGGCATTGCCGGCGCCGAGCAGCACGGCGATGAAACCGATGGCCTTCTCCAGCGTGGTATCGGCGTGGCCCAGCACCACCATCGCACCGATCAGCACGATGCCGTGGATGAAGTTGGAGCCGGACATCAGCGGCGTGTGCAGGATCACCGGCACCCGCGAAATGATCACGTGCCCGGCGATGGCCGCCAGCATGAAGATGTACAGCGCCACGAACCCGTCGCTCATCCGCTCCCCCATCCTGTCCACGTTGTCGACACCGTTGCGCGGCGCGCAGGGTGTGTCCGCATCATAACCGCACCTGAACCCGGCGGGTGCCACTGTCCGGCCTGTCAACCGCACCCCGCGCAGCGCGTTCCCATGCCTGCACCACCCACCCCCGAGGACCCGACCATGAAACGCATGTCACTGCTGGCACTGACCGTACTGCTGCTGGGCACCACCGGCGTCGCCTCCGCGCGCGATGCAGGAGACCGCATCGACCACCGGCTGGATCGCAAGGGCGACCGCGCGGAGCACCGCATGGATGCGCGTGGCGACCGCATCGAACGGCGCTTCGACCGCAGCGCGCAGTGGGCCGACACCCATGGCCATCCCCGCGCCGCGAAGCACCTGGAGCGCCGTGGCGACCGTATCGACCTCCGCCTGGACCGCAAGGGCGAGCGCGCCGAAGCGCATTGGGACCGTCGCGGCGACCGCATCGACCGCCGCCTGGATCGTCGCGGCTGATTCACGCCACTGGCCGCTAAGCTATGTTGGTGAGCACTGCCCCCAGTCCGTCGCCGGAAACGTCGCCGTCCAGCCCGCTGGCGGCGACGCTCGATCTGTTCCTGGCTGACATCGGGCCGCGCGCGTTCCGCTTTGCCGAAGCCGGCCTGCGCCATCGCGAGGACGCACTGGACGCCGTGCAGGACGCCATGATGAAGATGCTGGTGTACGCCGACCGCCCTGCTGCGGAATGGACGCCCTTGTTCTGGAGCATCCTGCGCCGGCGCATCGTCGACCTGCAGCGCCGCGCCGGTTTCCGGCTGCGCTGGCTGCTGCCGACCGGCGACCGCGGCGAAGAAGGCCCGGTGGACTGGGCGCCCGACCACGGCGCCGGCCCCTCGCAGGCGCACGACCAGCGCGAAGCCTACGCGCGCCTCGTGCATGCCTTGCGCGCATTGCCTGCCCGGCAGCGCGAAGCGTTCACCCTGCGCGTGCTGGAAGAACTGGACGTGGCCGACACGGCGCGCGCGATGGGCTGCTCGGAGGGCTCGGTGAAGACGCACCTGTCCCGTGCGCGCGATGCCCTGCAACGGCAACTGGAGGAATTCCGATGAACCCCACCCACGATAATGACCACGGCTTCGACCAGGAAGCCCGTCGTTTGCACCGGGCCGCCCTAGCACAGGTGTCGCCACAGACGCTGATGCAACTGCGCAACGCCCGCCACGAGAGCCGGCGCAACGCCCCGGCGTCCGGCAGCCCGCGTACGTGGCGCTGGCTCACGGCGACAGCGTTCTCCGCCGTGCTCGCGGTGGGGCTGGGACTGCAATGGCTGCCGCGTACGCCGGATGCCTCCGCACCCACGGCGGCTACCGCCATATCTGCGGTTGCTCCGGCGGAGAACGACGCCACCGCCGATGAGCTCGGCGTGCCGAGCGCGCTCGATGAAGATCCCGACCTGTATCTGTGGCTGGCCTCCGCCGATGCCCAACCCCTCGCCATGGAGTCGACCCCATGATGGTCCGTACCCCCCGTCTTTTCTTCCTCGGCCTGCTGCTCGCCAGCGGCCATGCATGGGCGCAGTCCGCACCCGCGCCGCTGCCTGCGTGGGAAAAGCTCACGCCCGAGCAGCGCGAGGCGCTCATCGCACCCGTGCGCGACCGCTGGAACCGCGAGCCGGACGAGCGCGGCCGCATGATGGAGCGTGCACAGCGCTGGCAGGCGCTGACGCCCGAGCAACGTGCGCAGGCACGGCACGGCATGAAGCGCTTCGAAGGCATGAGCCCCGACCAGCGCCGACAGGCACGCGCGCTCTACGGCCGCATGAAGACGCTCACCCCCGAACAGCGCGCCGATCTGCGCGAGCAATGGAAGAAGATGACGCCCGAACAACGCGAGGTCTGGATGCGCGACAACGCGCCGCCGCCGCGTGACCGCGACCGGCGACCAGACCGCTGAGATCCGCCGTCAGGGGACGGCGGGCGTCGCCGGCGGCCGCTCCGGCCACACCGTCTTCGCCAACAGTTCGTCGTCCCAATCGAACTGCAGCGCGCCTTCCCTGACGAACAGCGACACGAAATTGAGCACGTTGCGGGCATACATCTCGCTGGCGTGGACCGCGCCCAGGCTGGCGAGATTGAGGGGTCCGGCCACGGTCACGCCCTGGTGCTCATAGGTCTCGCCCGGCCGGGTGAGTTCGCAGTTGCCGCCGGTTTCAGCGGCCAGGTCGACGATGACGCTGCCAGGCTTCATGCCCGCCACCATCGCCGCACTGATGATCTTCGGTGCGGGCCGCCCCGGCACCGCCGCGGTGCATACCACCACGTCGATGCCCTTCAGGTGATCCGCCAGCCGCTGCTGCTGCAGCGCGCGCTCTTCGTCCGTCAGCTGGCGCGCATACCCGCCATCGCCTGCCGCGCTGACACCCAGGTCCAGGAACTTCCCGCCCAGCGATTCGATCTGCTCGCGCGTCTCCGGACGCACGTCGAAGCCCTCCACCTGCGCGCCCAGGCGCTTGGCCGTGGCAACGCCCTGCAGGCCCGCCACGCCGGCGCCCACGATCAACACCTTCGATGGCCGGATGGTGCCGGCGGCCGTGGTCAGCATGGGGAAGAAGCGCGGCGCCAGCTGCGCGGCGATCAGCACGGCCTTGTAACCGGCCATGCCCGCCTGCGAACTCAGCACATCCATCGCCTGCGCACGCGTGGTGCGCGGCAGCCGCTCGAGCGGGAACGCCTGGATGCCGCGTGCGCGAAGGGCTTCGTCGCGCGCGGGATCGGCCGAGGGTTGCAGCACGCCCACCAGCGTGGCGCCCGTCTTGAAATGGCGGATGGCGTCGGGCGCCGGCGGCTGCACGCATAGCAGCAGGTCGGCCCCCTCCCGGCCTTCGCCATCGACGAGCTCCGCCCCCGCATCGGCATACGCCTGATCGACGAAACCGGCCGCCTGGCCCGCGCCGCGCTCCACGGTCACCCGTGCGCCCGCGGCCAGCATTTTGCGGACCGTTTCCGGCGTCGCGGCCACCCGGCGCTCACCGGTCGCGGTTTCCTTCAGTACCCGAACTTCGACCGCCATGCGCCCCTCGTCGTTAGGTCATCCGTGTCGCGATGCTAACAGAGCGCGGCATCCCCGCGCGGAAGCGGAGGACCGACGGTCCCGGCGTGTGCTCAGACCGCCGCGGCGGGTGACGGTGCGGGTTCGAGGCGCTCGATCACGCCCTGCATGGCACTGTCGAAGGCGTCCTCGCTCTGGTGCGTACGCAGGCGGCCCAGGCGCACCATCGCGGCCAGTTCTTCCGGCGAAGCGACGCAGAAGCGTACGCCGCGGCGATTGACGAACAGCAGACGTGAGGAGATCGGGCTGACCCACGACAGCTTGCCCGCCTGCACCTTGTTGTCCTTGTCGATGAAATCGAGCCAGGTGCCGATCGCAAGATTGCGGAAGTGGTCGGCATCGCTGTGGTCGAACTCGAGCGTATCCGCACCGGCGACCAGCTGGATCGGCGTGGCTTCCTCGTCGATGACCGGTTTCGGCAGCACCACCTGCGGCAGTTCCGGCAGCGCTTTTTCCAGGTCCGGCCGCGCGGCGGCCACCGCCTGCAGCGTGTCGTGCAGGGCATCCACCGCGCCGCCGGCGGCATCCTGGTTCATGCCGACGCTGGCGAAGACCTTCAGCAGCGCCGGTCGCCACGCCTGCAACCAGGGCTTGCCGACGACATGGCGCTGCGCTTCGGTGAGCTCTTCCAGCACGCCGTCCGCCAGGGTGAGCGACTCGCGCAGGCCGTCGCCGTCCTCGCCTTCGCGCAGTACCGTCATGGTGACGTGGTGCGCCCACGGCTGGCGCAGGAAATCCTCGATGGCCTGCGGCACCCGGCGATCCGCGAGGCGTTCGTCCAGTTCGGCGTTCATGCGCGCACGCGCGGCTTCAAGGCGTTCCTGTCCGCGCTGGATCTCGGCGGCGCGGCGTTCGGCGATTTCGATGCGGCGGCGATGCTGCTCCAGGAACGCACGGAATTCTTCTTCCAGCGTCAGGAAGATCGCGAGGTTCTCGTTGAACTCGGCGACCAGGCGGTCGACCACCTCTTCCACCTTGGTCAGCAAGGTGCGCTCGGCGGCGCTCTCGCCGTTGTTGCCCTCGCAGGCCTCCGCCAGCACGTTGAGCAGGCGGCGCGCCGGGTGCGTCTTCTGCACGAACATGCGCCGGTCCAGCAGCGCGACCTTGACGAACGGCACCACGAGGCGGCCGATCAGTTCGCGCGGACGGCCTTCCAGGTCGCGCTCGTCCAGCATCACGTCGAACAGCATGCCGACCAGGTCGATCGCATCCTCGTCGACGGGCGCCAGGCGCGCGGTGGACGGGTCCACGCCCAGTTGCATGGCGCTGCTGAGTACTTCGTTCTTCAACCGCTGCGCCAGCGATTCCCCGTTGTCGCCGATCGCCGCACGCAGCGTGGCGCTGGGCGTGGCCTGCAACAGGGACAGCACCGACAGCATTTCACGCTGCGACAGGTCACGCTGGCGCTGGTCGGCCGCGCGCGCTTCCGCCGCATCGCCCGCATCGCGACCACGGCGCGACTCCTGCAACAGGTGGTGCAGGGCTTCAAGCAGGACGCCTTGCGCACCGGGCGCGGCGCCGTAGCCCGGAGGCACGTCGCCGAAGCCGCCCATCATCGGGGCGGCGCGCGTGGCTTCGAGGCCACGGCTCACGCCCGCCATCCGATTGAGGAAACGCGCCGCCCACGCGGGTGCGCCGGGCTCTTCGCCACCGTCAGCCTCGTTTTCCATGTCCGGCGGCGCGCCGGCCTCGGGCTTCGGCGCGCGGCGCGATGGCAGTTCCGGCATCACGCCGACCTGCATGAGGCGCTGGTCCAGCGACGCATAGATGCGCGCGATCGCGGGCACCAGGTCCCGTTCGCACAGCTTGATCACCACCAGCCGGACCTCGGGTGCGAGGTCGCACGCCGAGAACGCCTGGTGGACGGCCACGCCGATGTGCTCGGGGCCGATGGGGTTGAGCTCCACGTCCAGCACGACATCGCCGGCGATCCAGCCCAGGCGGCGGTCCAGCCGGGCGAGGACAGGCTTGCAGTCGCGCTGGATGACGCTGGCCAGGTTGCGCACCGCCAGCCGGGACTCCAGCTCCTGGTCCGTTATCAGGGTCAGTCCGTCTTCCGACCCCTGCGCGAACGCCCGCTCCATGGACAGCGGCTGCCCTTCCTGCAGCGCGCTCCAGGCCCGTTGCAGATGGGCGCGGAAGCGCACGATGATGTCTTCGCGGCGGCGGCGCAGTTCGCGCATCGCGTCGAGGAAGGCCATCTGCGAGGGACCGGCCCGCTCGGCGCGGTCGAACAGCGCATCGTCGAAACGACCCAGCGCCACCGCGAAGGCGTCCACCAGCGGCGGGATCGCGGCGTCACGCGCCTGATCCAGCAGGCGCGTGTCCCGACCGGGCCGATCGGCGATATTGAGGACGTTCGACATGCGCAAGGTTCCCCGCCTTGGCAGGCGAAAGGAGTTCGGGGGATGCGGACCGGGGATCCGCCATGACATCGTAGGAAATCCGGCGGACCGGCAACCGTGATGGGCTCGGCATTTTAGTGCCATGCAACAAGATGTGGCACGGTAAACTTGACGCATGTCGCTTACCGATCCCCTGCACGCCCTCGACGCACGCCGTTCCGTGCCCTCCAAACAACTCGGCGAACCCGGCCCTGACGACGCCACGCTGCTGCGGATGCTCGCTTCCGCTGTCCGCGTACCGGATCACGGCAAGCTGGTGCCGTTCCGCTTCATCCGCATCCAGGGCGACGCCAGGCATGCGCTGGGCGAGTATCTGGCGGCACGCACCTTGCATCTCGATCCCGCTGCGGCGGATGCCGTGATCGCCAAGGACCGTGCGCGCTTCTCGCATGCGCCGGTCATCATCACCGTGGTCGCGCGCCTCACCTCGGGCCACAAGGTGCCGGAACAGGAGCAGCTGCTCACGGCCGGCAGCGTCTGTTTCGCCCTGCTGCAATCCGCGCAGGCACTCGGCTTCGGCGCGCAATGGCTGACCGGTTGGATGGCGTACGACGATGCCGTGGCGGAAACGCTCGGCCTGGCTGCGAACGAGAAGATCGCCGGCTTCATTCACATCGGCACACCGCTGCTGGACGCACCCGAACGCGAACGTCCGGATCCTGCGGCTCTGCTGAGCGACTGGACGCCCCATGCCTGAGCAGGCCGTCATGCGCCCGCTCCATCTGGTCGACGCCAGCCTGTACGTGTTCCGCGCCTGGCACTCGATGCCGGACGAATTCCAGGATGCCGATGGCTGGCCCACCAACGCGGTGCACGGCTTCGCGCGCTTCCTGCTGGAGCTGCTCGAGAAGGAACGCCCCGCGCACATCGCGATCGCCTTCGACGAGGCGCTGGACAGTTGCTTCCGCAATCGCCTTTATCCGGCCTACAAGGCCAATCGCGACCCCGCACCGGAGGAACTCCGGCGCCAGTTCACGCACTGCAAGGCGCTCTGCGCTGCACTCGGACTGAGCGTGCTCGCGCACGGCGAATACGAGGCGGACGACCTGATCGGCAGCGCATTGCATGCCGCAAGGCCGCAAGGGTTCCGCGGCATCATCGTGTCCGCGGACAAGGATCTGTCGCAACTCCTGCAGGAACACGACGAGCAATGGGATTTCGCCCGCGGCCAGCGCTGGGGCATGCATGGCGTGAAGGCCCGGCACGGCGTGGAAGCGCGGCAGATCGCCGACTACCTCGCGCTGACGGGCGATGCCGTCGACAACATTCCCGGTGTCACCGGGATCGGGGCGAAGTCCGCCGCCGTGCTGCTGGCGCACTTCGGCGATCTGGACACCCTGCTCGCGCGCATGGATGAAGTCGCGTTCCTGCGCCTGCGCGGCGCCGCGACGCTCGCCGTGCGCCTGCGCGAACAGCGCGAACATGCCCTGTTGTGGCGCCAGCTCACGACGATCGCCCTGGACGCGCCGCTCGGCGAGGTGGAGTCCGGTCACGCACGAGGCCACGCCGATGGCGACATGCTGGCGGGCCTCTCGGATGCGTTGCGCTTCGGCCCGATGACGCGGCGGCGGCTGCGGGCGGCAGCGGGGCTGGAATAGCCGCGCGATCGGCCGCTGTAAATCGTCACGCGCACCCGATAGCATCGCCCCATGAATGATCGTGATGACGCCAAGCGCCAACAGCCCGCCCACGTCGTGTGGCAAGGCAAGTACCAGCGGATGATGGTGCGCGGCACGTGGGAATACGTGGAACGCGCGCATGCCGGTGGGCTGGCGGCCATCATCATCGCGGTGACGCCGGACGACGACGTGCTGTTCGTGGAGCAGTTCCGCGTGCCGTTGCAGGCACGGACCATCGAGATGCCCGCGGGCCTGGTCGGCGACATCCATGCCGGCGAGTCGATCGAGGTGTCCGCCATCCGGGAACTGGAGGAAGAAACCGGCTGGACGGCGGAGCAGGCCGAGGTGTTGATGATCGGTCCGACATCCTCCGGCAGCAGCAGCGAGAAGATCGCCTTCGTCCAGGCGACCGGGCTGCGCAGGATCGGCGAAGGCGGCGGTGATGGTGACGAGGACATCACCGTGCACGCCGTCCCGCGCACGCGCGCCGCTGCGTGGCTGGTGCAGAAGATGCGGGAGGGGTACGAACTGGATGCCAAGCTCTGGGCGGGACTTTGGATGATCGACCACACCCTGGACGGCACGCCGCGCGGCTGACGCGCCTCAGTCGGCCTTGACCGCGTAGCCCGCCAGGCGCCAGACGCCTTCGTCCTCGCGCCGCAGCGTCACCGTTTCGCGATGCGGCGCGCCGGTTTCGCCGAACATCACCGAAAACTCCAGCACGGCATACGTGCCCGGCTGCCATCGCGGCCGCTGACTCGGCTGGTCGACGCGCACGGCCGCCCAGCGACGGCTTCGCCCCCGACCCAGCGCACCGTGCCGCTGCGCCATCAGCGCGACGAACGCCTCACGTCCCATCGCACGACGGATCGATGCGGAGGCAGCATCCCACAAGACGTCGTGCTGGCCCTGTTCGATCGCCTTGATGAACCGCATGGCCGCCATCCCGAGCCGAGGGATGTCGACATCCTCCAGCCCGATCCTCGCCTCGCCCGCCTGCATTGCCGCGTGTGCCGTCATTGCTCGATACGCCCCAAATCACGTGGCCTACGCCGCCACGCTTCAAGGAAGGCGCGGCACCCACACGACTGGATCGCACCGCTGTACGCGCACCGGACACGCCCGGCACCTCACGGGTGGCGCAGGGAGCCGTACGTCGATCAGGCGAGCTGCAGGCGGAAGAACGCGAGCGTGCGTTGCCAGGAGAGGTCAGCGGCCGCCGGGTCGTAACGGGGCGTGGTGTCGTTGTGGAATCCGTGGTTGACGCCCGGGTAGACATGCGCCTCATAGGACACACCGGCTGCCTTGAGCGCCTGTTCGTAGGCGGGCCACCCCGCGTTGACACGCGTGTCCAGCTCGGCGAACTGCAGCAGCAGGGGCGCCTTGATGCGCGCCGCCTCTTCCGCTGTGGGCTGGCCTCCGTAGTACGGCACGCCCGCGTCAACCAGCTCGGGCAGCCGCGCCGCCAACAGGTTGGTGACCAGGCCACCGAAGCAGAACCCGACCACGCCCAGTCTGCCGTTGGTGCGCGGGAGCCCATGCGCGAAGTGCGCTGCGGCTTCCATATCCGCCATTACCCTGGCGCGGTCCAGCGTGGCCTGCATCTCGCGTCCGGTGTCGTCATTGCCGGGATAACCGCCAAGCGGATACAGCGCGTCGGGGGCGAAGGCGATGAAGCCGGCCACCGCCAGGCGGCGTGCGACGTCTTCGATGTAGGGATTCAAGCCGCGGTTCTCGTGCACCACCAACACCACCGGGTGGCGACCCGCAGTCCGTGGCATGGCCAGCAAGCCACGCCCCTCACCGTGACCCGCGGGCGCAGGGAACGTGCGATAGACCGTGGTGATGCGTGGGTCATCCGTTGCCACCTGCGCCGCCAACGCGTACTGCGGCATCAACGCCGCGAGCAGTCCCGCAGCGGTGGTGCCGGCCACGGCGAACTGCGCGGCACCGGAGAGGAAACCGCGCCGGTCTATGCGGCCGTGCGCGTAGTCGTCGTAGAGATCCAGCACGCGCTGGTCGAACCCGGAAGCCTGCTTGCGCTGATCGTCCATTTCCTTCCCCTCAAGCTGCGGCAACGAGGTCGACGTGCCGACCTCAGGCGAACTCGTCCGTTGCGCGCACCAGCGCGTCGACGTTTTCCGCCTCGAAAGCCGAATGACCGGATGCCGGTGTGATCTCGAGCTTCGCTTTCGGCCAGGCCTTGTGCAGTTCCCAGGCGTTGGCGACCGGACAGACCACGTCGTAGCGGCCGTGCACGATCACGCCGGGGATGTCGGCGATGCGCGACGCATCACGCAGCAACTGGTCTTCGACCTCGAAGAAACCACCGTTGACGAAGTAGTGGTTTTCGATGCGCGCGAACGCCAGCGCGAATTCGGCGTCTTCGTGCCCGCTGACGAAATCCTCGTCCACGTGCAGGAAGCTGGTGGCGCCTTCCCACACGCTCCACGCACGCGCCGCCGCCAATCGGATATCCACGTTGTCCGAGGTCAGGCGACGGTGGAAAGCGGAGATCAGGTCATGCCGTTCGACAAGCGGGATGGCGGCGAGGTAGTGCTCCCACGCATCCGGGAACAGGCGGCTGGCGCCCTCCTGGTAGAACCATTCCAGTTCCCAGCGGCGCAGCATGAAGATGCCGCGCAGCACCAGTGCGGTGACGCGCTGCGGGTGCGTCTCCGCATAGGCCAGCGCCAGCGTGGAGCCCCAGCTGCCGCCGAACACCTGCCAGCGGTCGATACCCAGTGTCTCGCGCAGCTTTTCGATGTCGGCCACCAGGTCCCAGGTGGTGTTGTCCACCAGGTCCGCATGCGGCGTGGAACGGCCGGAGCCACGCTGGTCGAACAGCACGATGCGGTACTTGGCCGGATCGTGGAAGCGGCGCATCTTCGGGCTGCAGCCTGCGCCCGGCCCGCCATGCAGCAGGACGACCGGTTTGCCGTCCGGGTTGCCGCACTGTTCGTAGTACAGCGTGTGGCGGTCGTCGACCTTCAGCGTGCCGGTGTCGAAGGGCTCGATCTCGGGGTACAGCGTGCGCATGGGCGGCGTTTCCTGGGCGAAAGCCGATAGTCTAGCGGCTCGCGTCCTGCGCTTCCGTTACGCGTCCGAGGGTGATCCGATCGCGGTGCTCCAGGTCGGTTTCGGTTGCCACGTCGATGAATCCGCGCGCCATCAGCAGCGCGCGTACCGGCGCACCCTGATCCCAGCCGTGCTCGAGCAACAACCATCCGCCCGGCACCAGATGATCCGGCGCCGCCAGGACGATCGCGCGTACCGCATCCAGTCCGTCCCTGCCGGACGACAGTGCCGACGGCGGCTCGAAGCGCAGATCACCCTGCGCGAGGTGGGGATCGTCTTCGGCGATGTAAGGCGGATTGCTGGCGATCAGATCGAATCGCTCGCCGGCCAGCGGCGCCAGCCAGCTGCCGTGGCGGAAGGCGACGTTGGCGATGCCGTTGGCCTGCGCGTTCGCTCCCGCGACATCAAGCGCCTCCGCGCTGATGTCCGTCGCCACCACCTGCGCGAGCGGCCGCTCGCTGGCGATCGCAAGCGCAATGGCCCCGCTGCCGGTGCCGAGGTCCGCGACGCGCAGCGCGTGATCCGGGGGCAGGCGCGCCAGCGCCAGTTCGACCAGCCGCTCGGTTTCCGGTCGCGGAATCAGCGTCGCTGGCGACACCTGCAGATCCAGCGTCCAGAAACCACGCTGGCCAAGGAGATAGGCAAGCGGCTCGCCGACCATGCGACGCGCCAGCAAGTCTTCGAAGGCCGCTGCCGACTCGGCGGGCAACGCGTCGTCGCCATGCGCGAACAGCCAGGCGCGGTCGCGGCCGAGCACGTGCAGCAGCAGGTGCTCGGCCTCGTGGCGCGCATCCGGGCCGGGCAGGCGTCCCGCAGCGACGCGCAGGGCCTGGTCGAGTCGTGAAAGGGGTGGTTCGGCGGGCATGGCTGCGCATGGTACCGGGGCGGCACGGGCCTGACGCAGCCCCGTCACCGCGGCGCACCATCATGGTGCTCAATGGCGTATGGACGTCAGTCCCCCGCTTTCGAGTGTTTCACCCAAGGTCGAAGGCGCTGCGGCCCGCGTCCGGCGACGCGGGACAGGGGGCCACGTCGTTGCCGCCAGCCAACCGCCTTTCCTGCAAGCTCTTGAAAAACATGATGTTGAGAGCCATTTCGGATACAGAGGCTGTGCAAACGCGGGTCTCGCGCTGCACGATGATGCTCTTTGATAGTTAGAAACTATCCATTCAATCTTATTAATCGATTTGAGGAATCAATAGTCCCTGCCTACCATGGCGCCATCGCTTCACCACACCCACTCCACTCACGAGGATCTCCGATGTCCCTGATCAACACCCCGGTCCAGCCGTTCAAGACCACCGCGTTCCACAACGGCGAGTTCGTCGAAGTCACCGACGGCACCCTGAAGGGCAAGTGGTCGGTCCTGATCTTCATGCCGGCCGCCTTCACCTTCAATTGCCCGACCGAAGTGGAAGACGCCGCGACCAATTACGCCGAGTTCCAGAAGGCCGGCGCCGAGGTCTACATCGTCACCACCGACACGCATTTCTCGCACAAGGTGTGGCACGAAACCTCCCCGGCGGTGGGCAAGGCCCAGTTCCCGCTGGTCGGCGACCCGACCCACCAGCTGACCCGCGCCTTCGGCGTGCACATCGAAGAAGAAGGCCTGGCCCTGCGCGGCACCTTCGTCATCAACCCGGAAGGCGTCATCAAGACCGCCGAGATCCACAGCAACGAGATCGCCCGCGACGTGTCGGAAACCCTGCGCAAGCTGAAGGCCGCGCAGTTCACCGCCGCCAACCCCGGCCAGGTCTGCCCGGCCAAGTGGAAGGAAGGCGCGCAGACGATCGCCCCGTCGCTGGACCTGGTCGGCAAGATCTGAGGCTCCAAGCACGCGTCATCGGCGCATCCGCCACGCGGCTGCGCCTGTTCCACCGCATCACACCACCTCCGGGCCGCGCGCCCGGAGGTCGGCCTCTTCGGACGTTTGCAGCAGCGGCATGTGCCGCTCCCGGTTCCCTCCCTGCCGGACTCTCTCCCGGCGCATGCCGCTTCTGCAAACGCCTGACCTCCCGCTTCCCAAATTCCTCCACGGAGACGTTCGCCATGCTGGACGCCAATCTGAAGACGCAGCTCAAGGCCTACATGGAAAAGGCCGTACGCCCGATCCACATCACCGCCCACCTGGATGACGGCGACGGTTCGGCCGAACTGAAGGCGCTGCTGGGCGATCTGCAGGAGGTGTCGGACAAGATCACCGTCACCGAACAACGGGGCGGCGAACGCACGCCATCGTTCTCGCTGACCTCGCCGGGCCATGACATCCACCTGAGCTTCGCCGGCCTGCCGATGGGCCACGAGTTCACCTCGCTGGTGCTGGCGCTGCTGCAGGTCGGTGGCCATCCGTCGAAGCTGGCGCAGGACGTGGTCGAACAGATCCGCACGCTGGACGGTGAATACCGCTTCGAAACCTACTTCTCGCTGTCGTGCCAGAACTGCCCGGATGTCGTGCAGGCGCTGAACCTGATGGCGGTGCTGAACCCGAAGATCCAGCACGTCGCCATCGACGGTGCACTGTTCCAGCAGGAAGTCGAAGAGCGCCAGGTGATGTCGGTACCGACCATCTTCCTCAACGGCGAAGTCTTCGGCGCCGGGCGCATGGGCGTGGAAGAGGTCGTCGCCAAGCTCGACACCAATGCCGGCAAGCGCGAGGCCGAGAAGATCAAGGCCAAGGCGCCGTACGACGTGCTGGTGGTCGGCGGCGGTCCCGCCGGCGCCGCCGCGGCCATCTACGCCGCACGCAAGGGCATCCGCACCGGTGTAGCGGCCGAACGTTTCGGCGGCCAGGTGCTGGACACGATGGCCATCGAGAACTTCATCTCCGTGCCGTACACGGAAGGCCCGAAGCTCGCCGCCGCGCTGGAACAGCACGTGCGCGACTACCAGGTCGACGTGATGAACCTGCAGCGCGCGGAAAAGCTCGTCCCCGCCGGCCCGGACGGCCTGGTGGAAGTGCAGCTCGCCAACGGGGCGTCGCTGAAGTCCAAGACGGTGATCCTGTCCACCGGCGCCCGCTGGCGGCAGATGAACGTGCCCGGCGAGAACGAGTACCGCAACAAGGGCGTGGCCTACTGCCCGCACTGCGACGGCCCGCTGTTCAAGGGCAAGCGCGTGGCGGTGATCGGCGGCGGCAATTCTGGCGTCGAGGCGGCGATCGACCTTGCCGGCATCGTGGCGCATGTCACCCTGATCGAGTTCGACGGCCAGCTGCGCGCCGACGACGTGCTGCAGCGCAAGCTGCGCAGCCTGCCGAACGTGCGCGTGGTGACCAGCGCGCAGACCACCGAGGTACTGGGCGACGGCAGCAAGGTCACCGGGTTGGTCTACAAGGACCGTACCGGCGGCGACACGCACCGCGTCGAACTGGAGGGCATCTTCGTGCAGATCGGCCTGCTGCCGAACACGGAATGGCTGAAGGGCGCGGTGGACCTGAGTCCGCGCGGCGAAATCATCGTCGACGACCGCGGCCAGACCAGCCTGCCGGGCGTGTTCGCCGCAGGCGACGCGACCACCGTGCCGTACAAGCAGATCGTCATCGCCATGGGCGAAGGATCCAAGGCCGCCCTGAGCGCGTTCGATCACCTGATCCGCTCGTCTGCGCCGGTCGAACCCGTCGACGCCGTCGCGGCGTAAGCCACCTGCGTCGGGTGCCGTTTTCCCGATAGAGTGGCACCCACCGGCTCGGAGGGAGCCCATGAACCTGCGCGATCTGAAGTACCTGGTGTCGCTGGCCGACCACAAGCATTTCGGTCGCGCGGCTGCGGCCTGCTACGTCAGCCAGCCCACGCTCTCCACGCAGATCAAGAAGCTGGAAGACGAGCTGGGCGTGCCGCTGGTGGAGCGCGCGCCCCGCAAGGTGATGCTGACGCCCGCCGGTCGCGATGCCGCCGATCGCGCACGCCGCATCGTCGCCGAAGTCGAGCAGATGAAGGAAGCCGCGCGCCGCAGCCAGGATCCCGAAGCCGGCACCGTGCGGCTGGGGTTGTTCCCCACCCTGGGGCCCTACCTGCTGCCGCACGTGGTGCCGCGGCTGCGTGCGCGGTTTCCGCATCTGGAACTGCTGCTGGTCGAGGAAAAAAGCGACGTGCTGCTGTCGCGCCTGCGCGAAGGCAAGCTCGACGCCGGCCTGCTGGCGTTGCCGGTGGCGGACGACCAGTTGCACACCGAGTTCCTGTTCGAAGAGCCCTTCCTGCTTGCGGTGCCGGAATCGCACCCGCTGGCGAAACGCGAGTCGTTGACGCTGGCCGAACTCTCGCAGCATCAGCTGCTGCTGCTTGAGGACGGACACTGCCTGCGCGAGCAGGCGCTGGACGTATGCCGCCTCTCGGGCGCCAACGAGAAATCGGAATTCCGCGCCACCAGCCTGGAGACGCTGCGGCAGATGGTCGCCGCCGACGTCGGCATCACCCTGCTGCCGACCCTGGCGGTAAAGCCGCCGGTAGCACGTTACGAAAACATCCACCTGCTGGGCTTCAGCGATTCGCATCCCAGCCGTCAGATCGCCATGGTGTGGCGCAGGAGCTCGGCCATGAACGATTTCCTGATGGAACTGGCCGGTGTGTTCCGCGACCTGCCGCCCGGTCTTTTCGAACTGGACGCGTCCTTCGTCAGCCCGCAGGCCGCGAGCGGCCGCAACACACCATCCCGCTCGCCGTAGTTGGCTTGAACCCTCGTCGCTTCCGGGCTACGGTAGGCGCGCAAAACAGGACTCCGATGGGCGGCGCGGCAACGCGTCGCCCGTTTCCTTTTGCGCGACCCCAAAATCCAGAGAGAACCGTGATGAACAACACCCGCACCAGCGGCCTGCCGCCTTCGCTGCCCCCGCTCGTCGTCTCCAGCCGCGACATGTCCCGCCTGGAGGCCTTGCTGGACACCCCCGTGCTGCGGCGGCACCCGGCCGCGCTCGCCCTGATGGACGAACTGAACCGCGCCGACGTGCGCGCACCGGACCGGATGCCGGACAACGTGGTGACGATGCACTCGCGCGTGGAGTGCGAAGACGAACTCACCGGCGAGCACCACCGCCTGACGCTGGTGTACCCGCACGAAGCAAACGTCGAGACCGGACGGGTTTCCGTGCTTGCCCCCGTAGGCAGCGCCCTGCTGGGAATGTCGATCGGGCAGACCATCGACTGGCATGCGCCGGGCAACCGGCCGCTCAGGTTGCGCGTAACCGCGATCAGCTACCAGCCCGAAGCCAACGGCGACCACCATCGCTGAGCCTGCAACGCCGGCTATCGCATCAATCCACGAAAAGTACGCTCCCGCAGCCGGCCCGTCCCTGCGGGACAAGGCATACTTGTGGCCCGATTTCCCCCACTCCATCGACGCCCATGACCGACACCGCCCCCTCCAAGCTGCAGCAACTGCGCGACCTCTCCGTGGTCGTCGCGGATACCGGCGACTACGACGCCATCAAGCGCCTCAAGCCCGTGGACTGCACGACCAACCCGACCCTGGTGAAGAAGGCGCTGGACCTGCCGGTGTACGCCGACCTGATCGAAGAGCAGCTCGCCTGGGCGCGCACGCAGGGCGGCGGCGAGGCGCTGGTGGATGAGGTCGTGGACCGCCTGACCGTCGGCGTTGGCGCGAAGCTGGCCGGCCTGATCCCCGGCCGCGTTTCCACCGAGGTGGATGCCGACCAGGCCTACGACACTGCGGCTACCGTGGCCAAGGCCCGCAAGTTCGTGCAGATGTACGCCGACCAGGGCATCGGCCGCGACCGCATCCTGATCAAGGTCGCCTCCACCTGGGAAGGCGTGGAAGCTGCACGCGTGCTGCAGGCCGAAGGCATCGACTGCAACCTCACCCTGATCTTCAATCCGACCCAGGCCATCGCATGTGCCGAGGCCGGCGCCTTCCTGATCTCGCCCTTCGTGGGCCGCATCCTGGACTGGTACGTGGCCAACGGACAGGCACCGGCGAACATCGACGAGGACCCGGGCGTGGTGTTCGTGCGCGGGGTGTATGCCGAGTTCAAGCGGCGGGGATCGGCGACGGTGGTGATGGGCGCTTCGTTCCGCTCGACCGCGCAGATCGAAGCGCTGGCCGGTTGCGACCGGCTGACCATTTCGCCGGACCTGCTGGAGAAGCTGGACCAGGAAACGGGCGACCTGCCACGCAGGCTGTCGCCCGGTACCGCCACGCCGACGGCAGCCGCGCCGGTGACGGCCGCGAGCTTCGCAGCCGCCATCGAGGCCGACCCGATGGCGAAGGAAAAGCTGGCTAGCGGCATCGACGCATTCGCCAAGGACCTGGCCGCGCTGCGCACGACCATCCGCGAGAAGCTGGTGGCCTGAGGCTCGGCACCGACAGCATGGTGCTTATGCATGTGAAGCAAGAAGATTAGAGCGCACGCATAAAACTAAGATTTGCGAGACCCGTGAATGGACCGTGGCTGCCTTCTTAGCTGCCACGGTCGCCACGAAACGGGCAGCGACAGGGCTTTGCGATGTGTGATCAATGCCTGTTCGATTCCGCTATCTGAGATGCGTCAAGCAGTCGAAGTCAGCCATTCGCCACACGTGAAGCAGTAAGCCCCTTAGGAAGGGGTCTTCGATGTTCTGACGACGTATCTGCTTGCGGAAGACCTAGCATCCCATCGACCAACGGATACCTCTTATCTAATTCGTGAACAAGCCGGTGTGCAGATTCCGCACACGCGCTTAACCACATTAGAAATGGGGTTACGAAGAAACCGACCGCAAGCCACGACAGCGCTACAACCAGTGAGGGCGTGCCAGCCAGCTCCACCAGCAACTGCAGACCCACCCAAGGCGCCAGCGCAGCCAAGAAGAAACAGACCGACCATGCCCGATAGTTCCGCAGCCAGGACGTCGGCAGAGGCACGAACGCCTTGTTCTTGTAATCGACGGCCAATATGCCTGCCGCGTTCTTACAATCCGCCAACATCCTGAGAGGATTGTTGCGCTCCATCGATATGTAAATCCATCGATCATCGATGATCGCCCCAAATGCATCTCTTACTGCCACCTGCAGTGCTATCGGTCCGGCCTTCCGCCACTTACCTGTCCGGGATAGATCGTAGAGCCTCTGAGTCTTCTGCTTGGAAAGCCTTAGATTCCCTTGCCTGAATCGATGCCAGAGCAGGGCGACCGAAGCAAGCGCAGCGATCGTGGCTAACCAAGGGTTACCGGACAGAAGACTGCTCAAGGAAGACATGCAACCACTCCTGTGTGTGCGAGTCTCAACCCTGTCAGACATTGATCTCGCAGCTTGAGACAGGCTACCCGAGCCCCTCTCAAAGCTAGAAGGGGATCACATGTTCAGCCCGATCGGGCAACTCACGCCCGTGCCGCCCAGGCCGCAATAGCCGTTCGGATTCTTCGCCAGGTACTGCTGGTGATAGTCCTCGGCGTAGTAGAACGGCGGTGCCGGATACACGATCTCGGTGGTGATGTCGCCGTAGCCTGACGCGCGCAGCTGTCCCTGATAGGCCTGCAGGCTGGCTTCGGCGACCGCCTGCTGCTCCGGCGTGTGGCAATGGATGCCCGACCGGTACTGGGTACCCACATCATTGCCCTGGCGCATGCCCTGGGTGGGGTCATGGCTCTCCCAGAACACCTGCAACAGCTGTTCGAACGACACCTGTGCGGGGTCGTAGACCACGCGCACGACTTCGTTATGGCCGGTCTGGCCGGAACAGACTTCCTCGTAGGTCGCGTTCGGCGTGCCGCCGCCGGCATAGCCCACCGACGTGCTGTACACGCCCGGCAGGTTCCAGAACTTGCGCTCGGCACCCCAGAAGCAGCCCAGGCCGAACTCCACCTGCTGCAATCCCTCGAATGCGTCGCGCAGCGGATGGCCGTTGACGAAATGCACGTTGTGCAACGGCAGCGGCGTCTCGCGTCCCGGCAGCATGTCTTCCGTGCGCGGCATGCGCTGCTTGTAGGCTCCGATACCCAGCATGGCGAACCTCTTGATCGTGGGGGAAGGACGGATCAGGCGGGCAGGATGCCGACGCCCTCATCGTCGCCTTCCAAGATGGGGCCGTCGTCGCGCGATTCCAGTCCAAGCGCTTTCACGATGTCCTCTGCTTCAGGAAACGCCGGGTCCGGAACGCAGACACGCAGCACGCCGAAAAGAGGCAGTTCACCCATCCCGCCCAACAGCGATTCGCCGAACACGAACGCGGGAATCTCCGCCTCCTCCAGCGCGTGCTTGACCAGATGGGCGTCGAACAGGTTGTCGGCCAGGTAGACCACGCGCATGGATGTGTCCTCCGGGACCAGCCTACACCGGGCGTCCGCTACAGCGGGGAGCGCAGTGCCTCGGTGGCCGCGACCGATTCAGTTTCCTCCGCCGCCGCTGCGCGCCATTCCCGCATCGCCGGCAGCGCGAACAGCGCATCCATGTAGCGGCGCGCGATGGCATCGACCGGCACGCCGTAGCCATCGAAGCGGACTGCCACCGGCGCGTACATCGCATCGACGATGCCGAAGTCGCCGCACAGGAAGTCCCCGCCATTGCCTTGCGCATCACGAAGCTGGCGCCACAGTCCCTGCACGCGGTCGATGTCGCGCTGGGCGGCGGCATCCCAGCGGTAGGCGTCCGGAGTCCGCCGGCTGTTCATCGGCAGCTGCGTGCGCAGTGCGACGAAGCCGGCGTGCATCTCCGCCGCCGCAGCGCGCGCCATGGCGCGGGCGGCCAGGTCCTTCGGCCACCCCCGGCCGTCCAGCCAGCGCTCGTTGGCGTACTCGCAGATGGCCAGCGAATCCCAGACCTGGACGTCGCCATCATGCAGTGCAGGTACCTTGCCCGTCGGGGAGTGGCGCAGGACCTCATCGGCGAACTGCGGCGTATCGAGGGGCAACCGGACCTCCTCGAAGCCCACCCCGAAGTGCCGCAGCAGCAGCCACGGCCGCAGCGACCAGGACGAGTAGTTCTTGTTGCCGATGACCAGGACGGGAAGGCTCATGCGGGGATCCACGCGCGTCGGGCTGTTCAGGATAGACCAGTGCGAGCGCCGGACCGGCTAAACTTGCGTTTTTCCGAGCCTGTCCGCCCCGATGTCCAACGACGACGCCCGCCCTGCCGCCCTTCCGGATGATGTCGCTCCCGAGAAACGGGATTTCATCCGCCAGATCGTGCGCGAGGACCTGGCCAGCGGTCGCCACACCTCGGTGAAGACCCGCTTCCCGCCCGAGCCCAACGGCTACCTGCACATCGGCCACGCCAAGGCGATCTGTCTGGATTTCGGCATCGCCGGCGAGTTCGATGGCGTGTGCAACCTGCGCCTGGACGACACCAATCCGGCCAAGGAAGACCCCGAGTACGTCCGCGCCATCCAGGACGACGTGCGCTGGCTGGGCTTCGACTGGCACGACCTGCGCCACGCCTCGGATTACTTCGAGGTGCTGTACCTGGCCGGCGAGAAGCTGATCCGCCAGGGCGACGCGTTCGTATGCGATCTGAGCGCGGACGAAGTGCGCGCATACCGCGGCACGCTGACCGAACCCGGCCGCAACTCGCCGTATCGCGACCGCAGCGTGGAAGAGAACCTGGACCTGTTCCGGCGCATGCGCGCGGGCGAGTTCCCGGACGGCGCGCGCACGCTGCGCGCGAAGATCGACATGGCCAGCGGCAACATCAACCTGCGCGACCCTGCGCTGTACCGCATCAAGCACGTCGAGCACCAGAACACCGGCAATGACTGGCCGATCTACCCGATGTACGACTACGCGCACTCGCTGAGCGACGCGGTGGAAGGCATCACCCATTCGCTGTGCACGCTGGAATTCGAAGACCACCGGCCGCTGTACGACTGGTGCGTGGACAAGGTGGACCTGGCCGGCTCGCCGGACCTGATCGCGCCGCTGCTGGCCAAGGGCCTGCCGAAGGAAGCCAGCAAGCCGCGCCAGATCGAGTTCTCGCGCCTGAACTTCAACTACCTGGTGATGAGCAAGCGCAAGCTGCTCGCGATGGTGGAAGACAACCTGGTCGACGGCTGGGACGACCCGCGCATGCCGACCCTGCAGGGCATCCGCCGCCGCGGCTACACGCCGTCCGCGTTGCGCCTGATGGTGGACCGCGTGGGCATCAGCAAGCAGAACTCGCTGCTCGACATCTCCATCCTGGAAGGCGCGCTGCGCGAGGACCTGGATGCCGCCGCCCCGCGTCGCATGGGCGTGATCGATCCGGTGAAGCTGGTGCTGGCGAACCTGCCGGACGGCCACGAGGAAACGCTGACGTTCTCCAACCACCCGAAGGACGAATCCTTCGGTCAGCGCAGCGTGCCGTTCTCGCGTGAGCTGTGGATCGAGCGCGAGGACTTCGAGGAGGTGCCGCCGAAGGGCTTCAAGCGCCTGACCACCGGCGGCGAAGTGCGCCTGCGCGGCGCCGGCATCGTGCGCTGCGATGAAGTGGTCAAGAACGACGCAGGCGAGATCGTCGAGTTGCGCGGCTGGCTGGACCCCGAATCCCGCCCCGGCATGGCCGGTGCCGAGCGCAAGATCAAGGGCACCATCCACTGGGTCAGTGCGAAGCATGCCGTCGCTGCGGAAATCCGCCTGTACGACCGCCTGTTCACCGTGCCGAACCCGGACGACGAGTCGGAAGGCAAGACCTACCGCGACTACATGAACCCGGAATCGCGTCGCACGGTGACCGGCTACGTGGAGCCTGCCGCAGCGAGCGCCGCGCCCGAGCAGTCGTTCCAGTTCGAACGCACCGGCTATTTCGTCGCCGACCGCTACGACCACACCCCCGAACGACCGGTGTTCAATCGCAGCGTGACCCTGCGCGATACCTGGGCCAGCAAGGGCTGAGCCGGCGGTTTCACTGCCCGTTGAGGCGGTGCGCGGCAGGCTGTCGTTTCCAACAACGAAGAATGGAGTCCGCCATGCCCCGCACCGTCCTGCGCCTGCCGTTCGCCCTGCTGCTGATGCTGGCCCCGTTGATGGCGCTGGTCGGGTGCGCGGCACCGGCGTCCACCGACAGTTCCGCTGCCGAGCCGCCCGCCGCGTCCGCGCACGCGCCCAAACCCACGGGCGGCACATTGCCGCCGCGCGAAGCCGGCGCAGTCACCGTCGACTACGCCTGCAGGACCAGCGCCGACTGCGCGGTGAAGAACGTGGGCAACTGCTGTGGTGCGATGCCGGCCTGCGTGAACAAGAACAGCCTCACCGATCCGCAGGGCGTGCAGGCGCAGTGCGCCGCCAGCGGTCGCATGGGTGTTTGCGGCTTCGCTGACGTGACCGCCTGCCAATGCGTCAGCGGCCGCTGCGAATCCGATTCCTCCATCGCCAGACTCCCTGCCCAGTAATGCTCTACCAACAGATCCACCTCACCCTGCCCGCCTGGACCCACGACCTGGTCGACCCCGCGGCGACCTACGCGAGCGACGAAGCCAAGGTCGCGCTGGCCATCGACCTGTCGCGCCGCAATGTGGACGCCAATACCGGCGGCCCGTTCGGCGCGGTGGTGTTCGGCCCCGATGACCGCGTCATCGCCCTCGGCGTGAACCGCGTAATGCCCCACACCTGCTCGCTGGCGCATGCCGAGAACATGGCCTACATGCTGGCGCAGCAGCGCCTGCAGACGCCGCGCCTCAACGACCGCATCGCGCCCGTGGTGCTGGCCACGTCCTCGCAGCCGTGCTGCCAGTGCTACGGCGCCACGGTGTGGGCCGGCATCGACCGCCTGCTGATCGGCGCGCGCGCCGAAGACGTGATGGAACTGACCGAGTTCGATGAAGGTCCGCTGCCGGCGGACTGGATCGGCGAGCTCAACAAGCGCGGCATCGAGGTCGTGCGCGACCTGCGCCGCGAGGATGCGCGCGCGGTGCTCCGGCACTATGGCGAGTCGGGCGGCGACACGTACTGAGCGACGCGCGGAGAAGCCATCGCACCCGGCTTCTCCTGTACCCTGTCCTCGCGGCAGGAGCCGCAGCCATCCGCTTCACGCGACCGCGCCATGTCATCGACGACCGGCCTGCTGGCTTATTGCCGCCAGGGATTCGAACCCGAACTTGCTGCCGAACTGACCGAGCGCGCCGCGTTGGCCGGGTTCGCCGGCTATGCGCGCGCGCAGCGCAACGATGGTCATGTCGTGTTTGTCTGCGAGGAAGCGCAGGCGCTGGACCGCGCCCTGCCCTGGCGCGACCTGATCTTCGCCCGGCAGAAGCTGCGACTGCTCGCCGAACTGCGTGGCATCGACCCCAAGGACCGCATCACGCCGCTCCTCGCCGCCCTGGCGGGCAGCGGGCGTTACGGCGACCTGTGGGTGGAACACCCGGACTCCGACAGCGCCAAGCCGTTGGCGGGACTCGCGCGGAGTTTCGGCAATGCGCTGCGGCCGGCACTGCGCAAGGCCGGCTTCCTGAGCGAGAAGGACGATGCGCGCCTGCCGCGCCTGCATGTGGTGTTCGTGCAGGGCGACCACCTGTTCCTGTGTATCGCCGATGCACGCGACAGCGCGCCCTGGCCGCTCGGTATCCCACGCCTGAAGTTGCTGCCCGACGCACCGTCGCGCTCTGCATTGAAGCTGGAAGAAGCCTTCCTGTCGCTGCTCGACGAACGCCAGCGCGAGGCCCTGCTGAGGCCCGGCATGACCGCCGCCGATCTCGGCGCCGCGCCGGGTGGCTGGACCTGGGTACTCACGCGCCATCACCTGCGCGTGACCAGCGTCGACAACGGCCCGCTGCGCGAGCACGTGCTGGCGACCGGCCTGGTCGAGCATCTGCGCGCCGACGGCTTCCACTGGAAACCCTCGCAGCCGCTGGACTGGATGGTCTGCGACATGGTGGAGCAACCGCGGCGCGTGGCCGAGCGCATGGCGTACTGGTTCCGCGAAGGCTGGTGCCGGCACGCCGTGTTCAATCTCAAGCTGCCGATGAAGAAACGCTGGGACGAAACGAAGCTGTGCCTGGACCTGTTCGCCGAACAGGCCGGCAGGTCGCTGGAGGTGCGGGCACGCCAGCTCTACCACGACCGCGAAGAGATCACGGTATTCGCCACGCCCGGCTGAGCCGTGGAGACCTGCCTACACGCCACCCGAGGGGATACGGATGACGTTGCACCGAATGAAGACGCTGCTCGCACTTGGCTTGGCCGCAGGGCTGGCGGGCTGCACCCACACGGACGACGTCGCGCGGGCGACGCCGGAATCCCTGTACGTTGCACGCGACGTCGTGGGCGATGGTGTTTTCAGCACGGGGATCGAAGGCCCGGCCTTCGGCCCCGACGGCGCGCTGTATGCGGTGGGTTTCGGGCGCGATGGCACGATCGGCCGGGTGACGTTCGATGCCGACGGCGCCGGCGACGCGGCCCTGTACGTGACGCTGCCGGAGGGCAGCACCGGCAACGGCATCCGCTTCGATGCAGACGGCTTCATGTACGTGGCCGACTACACCGGCCACCGGATCCTGCGCATCGATCCCCGCGACCGCACGATCGGCGTGTTCGCCACCTTGCCCGGCGCGCACCAGCCCAACGACATCGCGTTCGCGCCCAACGGGATGTTCTACGCCAGCGATCCGGACTGGAGCACGGGCACGGGCCAGCTCTGGCGCGTGCTGCCCTACGGGGCGGCGACCCTGCTGGAAACCGGCATGGGCACCACCAACGGGGTGGAAGTCGGCCCGAAGGGAGATGTCCTGTACGTCAACGAAAGCGTGCAGCGACGCGTGTGGGCATACGACCTGGATGGCAGCGGCGGGATATCCGGCAAGCGCCTGCTGATCGCCTTCCCCGACCACGGGCTGGATGGCATGCGCACCGATGCGAGGGGCAATCTCTACATCGCCCGCTACGGCGCGGGCACGGTGGCAGTGGTGTCGCCGCAGGGCAAGGTGCTGCGCGAGGTGAGACTGAAAGGCCGGAAACCCACCAACGTCGCCTTCGGCGGACCGGACGGACGCACCGTCTTCGTCACCCTGCAGGACCGGGGTGCCATCGAAGCCTTCCGCGCGGACTATCCGGGGCGCGAGACCGGCCTGTGACGGCGTGCCGCGGACGTCTCAGGCGCTGACATGCCGGCGTGGCAAGATGCCTCCCTGACAAGGAGACCCGCGATGCTGCCGATCGAACTCAAGGACCCCGCCGGTTTCGGCAACGAGTTCCTGCGCCTGACCCTGCTGCAGGGCTTCCAGTCGCTGACCAAGCGCGATCTTGAACTGCTGATCTTCGTGCTGCTGGAACGCGACGGCGCCATCGGCCGCGACGAATCCAATTTCACCGTCGCCGGCAAGCTGCGGGTCACGCCGGCCAAGATCAAGGCGCTGCGCCGCGATGGTTACGCACGCTGGCGGGCGCTGGTGCCCGAGGAGCGCGATGCCGCCCTGCAACGCATCGTCGCGACGGCATTGACCGAGACCAACCTGAAATCGGGTGCGAAGCATGTCAGCGAACGCAGCCGCAAGGAAGGCTTCCTCGCCATCCGCATCGAGCATCCCGACGACCATCAGCAGTTCGAACAGGCCATCCTCGAGGTGGGTGCGCTGCCCGTGTACGAACGCAATCGCGACGTGGTGGCGGTGCGCTTCGATACGCTGCTGGCCATTGCCGAACGCTGGGGCTACCTGCAACCCGACCCCGCTGCCGTGACGGCCGAGCTGAAGAAGCTGATGCCCGCGACGGAAGAGGTCACCGACCTGCTGAAGAAGGACCTCACCAAACTGCGCTGGCAGGATGCGCGCAATGCGCTCAACAGCCTCGGCGCCAAGGCCGTTGCCAGCACCGCCGAGGGCGGATTGAAGGGCGTGCTGAAGATCGTCTTCCCCTTCATCCCCGGCTGACGGATTTCAGGCCGCCGCAATCGCCACGCGCGTACCCCCGGCGCGTGCCGAGGCGAAGATCGCATCCAGCGCCACCATGTCCCGCAACCCCTCCTCGCCCGGCACGCGCGGCGGCATGCGCTGCAGGATGGCCAGCGCGTCGGCGTCCATCTGCCTCGCCTGCTGCGCGGGCGTCGCGCCGATCACGGCGTCGAACCGGCGCCCGTCGCTGGCTTCGCCGCGAACGCCTTCGTAGGCCTGGAACGGCGACAGTTCGTACCATCCGTCCGTGCAGTCGGCATGCAGCAGGTTCATGTTGCGGCCGAAGCTGGTCGCGCAGTCGGCCACGACGCCATCGGGGAATTCGAGCCGGAAGCGCATCGACTCGTCGACGCCGCGGAAGATATCGGCGCGCTCCACATGCGGCATCGCCGTCACCGCGATGGGCTCGGTACCGGTGGTATAGCGCGCAGCATTCAATGCGTATACGCCCATGTCATACATCGCGCCGCCGCCACGCACGGGATCCAGGCGCCAGTTGTCGCCGCTCGCGCCATCGAATCCGCGGAACCCGGCTTCCGCGCGGATCCGCTGCAGGCGCCCGAACGGATGCGACCGGGCCAATGCCATGACCGCCTGCGTATTGGGTTCGTGCTGCATGCGGTAGCCGACCGTCAGCTGCACGCGATGCTGCCGGCAGGCCTCGATCATCGTGCGCGCCTCCGCCGCGTCCATTGCCATGGGCTTCTCGCACCACACGTGCTTGCCCGCGGCCGCCGCGCGCAGGGTGAACGGCTTGTGCAGGTGGTTCGGCAGGACGATGTACACGACATCGATGTCGGGATTGTCCGCGATGCGGTCGAAGCCCGCGTAGTCGTAGACGTTGCGGTCGGGAATGCGGTGACGACGCTGCCATTCCTCCGCCTTGGCCGGCGTACCGGTGACGATGCCGGCCAACCGGCAGTGCTTCGTCATCTGCAGCGCAGGTGCGAGCAGGTCGCGGCTGTAATAACCCAGGCCGACCAGGGCGACGCCGAGCGGGCGTCGGTCCGTCGCCCGCGCGGCAGGCAACATGCCGACCAGGCCGGCGGCGCCAAGCCCGCCCAGCACACGGCGGCGTGAAGGGTCATGGGGGGGATGCGCAGGATTCATCGCGGATACTCCGGCCGGGAACGGCGAGGCTACCGCATGCGCTGCATGCCCGTCGTCAGCGCGCGCGCTGTCCCGCCGCGTGCCGCCAGAGGAAATCCACCAGCGGCGGCACCCTGCCCGCGAGGCCCAGCAAGGGCCCGCGCACCAGGGTCAGGTGCATCTCATCATTCGAGAACACCTTGTTGATGCCGTCGAAGGCATGGGCGGCAGTGGCGTTCTCGCTGCGTCGCTGCCGCGCCCATCGTTCCAGACGGTGGGGCGCCGACCAGTCCACATGCCGGGCCAACGCGTCACGGATACCTTCGCGCAAGGCCGCGACGTCACGCAGGCCCAGGTTGACGCCCTGCCCGGCCAGGGGATGCACCACGTGCGCCGCGTCGCCGGCCACGATCACGCGACCTGCGACATAGTCCTTCGCCAGTTGCCGCCGCAGCGGGAAGGCCGCCCGCTCCGATGCCACCACCACCTCGCCGAGTTGCCCGCCCATCGCCAGCGCGAGTTCATGCCCGAACGCCGCATCGTCGAGCGCCAGCACGCGCACGGCCTCGGCGTCGGGGAGCGTCCAGACGATCGAGCTGCGGCCGTCGGTGAAGGGCAGGAAAGCCAGGGGACCGGTCGGCAGGAATCGTTGCCACGCCGTGTCCTCGTGCGGCCGCTGCGTCCGCACGAAGGCCACGACGCCGCGCTGCGCGTAATCGTGCGAGGTGACGTCCAGGCCAGCGAGCCGGCGCAGCGTGGAGTCGGCGCCATCGGCGGCGACCGCAAGCCTGGCGTCGACGCGCGCGCCATCGTCCAGCCGCAACGTCACGCCCGCTTCGTCCTGCTCCATGGCTTCCACGCGGGCGGGGCAGCACAGCTGCACGCCCGCCGCCGGCAGGGCCGCCCACAGCCGGTCCACCAGCAATGCGTTCTCGACAATCCAGCCCAACTGCGAACGCCCCAGGGCATCGGCATCGAACTGGAGCTCACCGCCACCGGCGGCATCCCACACCCGCATGCGCCGATAGGGCTGCGCGCGCGCATCGCGCACCGCGCGCCATGCGCCGGCCTCCTCCAGCAGTGCCGCATTGTCGGGCGCGAACGCGTATACGCGCAGGTCCGGCTGGTCCTGCGACCAGCGCGGAGGCTCGCGGCCGTCGACCAGCGTCACCTGCAATCCCTCGCGCGCCAGCACCAGGGCGCACGCGGCGCCCACCACGCCGCCGCCGACGATGGCGACATCGATCTGTCCGCGACGCTTCATGCGCTCTCTCCGCGGCACAACGCCGGCACATCCCCGCGGAATCCCATGGCGCCCCCCACCAGGAACGATTGCAGCGACGCATGTGAATCCACCGCCACCAGGCCCAGACTGCGCAGGGGCTTCAGCAGCGGCGACGGGTTGGCGGTCAGCCGCGCCAGCCCGTCGGAGAACGCCAGCGTGCGTTCGCGGTCTTCGTGCCGGCGCGTCGCATAGGCCGCGAGGCTGCCCGCATCGCCGGGATCGTCGCTGCGTGCGATCTCTTCGGCCAGCGTCAGTGCGTCCCGCAGGCCCAGATTGAAGCCCTGTGCGCCGATCGGATGGATCGTCTGCGCGGCGTTGCCCAGCACGACTGCCCGCTCGGCGACAATCCGTTGCGCGACGACACGCACGATGGGGTAGCCGCTGCGCTCCCCGCTGCCGACCAGCCTGCCGATGCGCCAGCCCGCCTCGCGCTGCAGGCGCGCAAGCCACGCAGCCTCGCCCAGCGCCGCGACTTCGTCGGCTTCCGCGCGCGCCACGCCGTGCACCACGCCCCAGTGGCGATCACCGCGTGGCAGCAATGCCGTGGGGCCGGCATCACCGAAACGCTCGTATGCCGTGCCATCCGGCGCACGCGTGGCGCGCACCCGGGCGACGAACAGGGTCTGCAGGTAGTCGTGTTCATCCACCTCGATGCCGAGCGCATCGCGCACGGTGCTGCGCGTGCCATCGGCAGCCACCACCAGCGACGCGCGCAGTTCGCGCTCGCCGCCCGCATCGGCGATGCGCAGGACGCGGCTTCCCGCGTCGCCCGGCGCGAACCCGACAAAGCGTGCCGGCCGATACCGCGTCAGCCGCGCCAGTTGGTCGAGCCGCGCTTCCAGTGCCTCGCCGAAATCGCGCGCCACGACCACCTGCCCGAAAGCCTCGCGGCCATAGTCCACGGCATCGAGTTGCACGCGACCGAAATCGCCCTGCCGGCTGATGTGGATGCGGCGGATCGGGCCGGTGGGCGCACGCAGCTGCTGCATCACGCCGAGCACGGTCAAGGCATTGACGGTGGCCGCCGCGAAACTGAGGTTGCGCTGGTCGAACACCGCCGGCATCTGGCCCGCAGGCGTCGCCTCGACCAGACCCACGTCCAGTCCCTGCCGGTCCAGGGCGATGGCCAGGCTTGCACCGACCAGCCCGCCGCCCACGATCACCACGTCATGCCGTTCTGTCATGCGGCCATGATACCGCCCCGGTCTCCAGGCCCCGTCCTGCGGCCTGCCGGACGCAGGCTCCGGTAGAATGCGGGGCTGAGTCTCCGGAACCCTGCCGATGAACACCACTTTCCAACGCGCCCTCGTGCTGATGCTGGTCGCCGCCCTGCTGGTCCTCACCCGCCTGCACCTGCCCACCACGTTCGGCCACATCGGCCCGTTGCCCGATGCCAGCTGGGCCGCCTTCTTCATCGGCGGCTACTACCTGCGCACCTGGTCGCGCTGGGCGTTCCCGTTGTTCATGGCGGCAGCGGTCGTGGTGGACTACATCGTCATCAGCGGCCAGGGCATCAACTTCTGGACGCACTACTGCGTGTCGCCGGCGTACTGGTTCCTGCTGCCGGCCTACGGCGCGCTCTGGCTGGGCGGCACGCTGCTGCGCCGCTACCAGACCGAGAGCCATGGCCGCACGCTGGCGCTGCTGGTGGGCAGCCTGCTGGCCTCGGTCACCCTCTGCCACCTGCTGAGCCAGGGCAGCTTCTACTGGCTGAGCCCGGTCGTCAGCGAACCGACGCTGGCCGGCTGGTGGAAGAACTTCAGCGACTGGTACCTGCCGTACCTGCGCGTGGCTGCGATCTACGTGGGCCTGGCCGTCATCGTGCACGTGGTGGTCGAACAGGTCGTCCGCCTGGCCCGGCCGCACGGCCGTACCGCCGACTGACCGACCCGGCTTCGCGATGGGCAACCGGCTCTCGAAGATCTATACCCGCACCGGTGACGACGGCAGCACCGGCCTCGGTGACGGCACGCGCGTAGGCAAGGACTCCGCGCGCGTCACCGCCTACGGCACGGTGGACGAAGCCAACTCGGCGCTCGGCGTGCTGCTGGCGGTACCCGGCGTGCCGGACGACATCCGGGCCCTGCTGACCACGGTGCAGCACCAGCTGTTCGACTTGGGCGGCGAACTGTGCATCCCCGGCCATGCCGCGATCACCGGCGACGACGTGGATGCGCTGGAACGGCAGCTGGACCAGTACAACGACGACTTGCCGCCGCTGAAAGACTTCATCCTGCCGGCCGGCGGCGAGGCGGCTTCGCGCTGCCACCTGGCCCGCACCATCGTGCGCCGCGCCGAACGCGAGACCGTCACCCTGGCCCGCCACGACGCGGTGCGACCGGAAGCGATCCGCTACCTCAACCGGCTTTCGGACCTGCTGTTCGTGCTGGCGCGCGTGCTCGCGCGTGCCGACGGCCAGGGCGAAGTGCTGTGGAAGCACGAACGACGCCACTCCTGAGCGGGCGTCTTCCCCCAAGGTCGAGTGCCGGCACACCCGGCGCCGCGCTTAGAATGGCGCCGGACTTCCATAGCGGAGAGGCGGATCCCGCCCCGTCGAGGGCAACGCCGGCACCTTGATCATCTTCACCCACCCCGCCTGCCTGCTGCACGATCCCGGCCCCGACCATCCGGAGCGGCCGGCGCGGCTGGAAGTGGTACTCGAGGCGCTGCGGCTGCACCACGGCGACGCTGACTGGCGCGAAGCGCCGATGGTCAAGCTGGGCGACCTGCGCCGGGTGCACGACGAGGCATTGGTGCGCGAGGTGCTGGAGGCGGATGTGTCCGGCTACCGCATGCTCGACCCGGACACGGTGATGTGCCCGGCCTCCCGTGCCGCCGCCCTGCGTGCCGCCGGTGCCGGCGTGGCGGCGGTGGACGCCGTGATGAACGGCGAGGACCTGACCGTCTTCTGCGCGGTGCGGCCCCCCGGCCACCATGCGACCAGCAGTGCCGCCATGGGCTTCTGCCTGTTCAACAACGTCGCCGTGGCGGCCGCGTATGCCTGCGACAAACACGGGCTGGAGCGCGTGGCAGTCATCGACTTCGATGTGCACCACGGCAACGGCACCCAGGCGATCTTCTACGACGACCCGCGGGTGGCCTACTTCAGCAGCCACGAATCGGGCATCTACCCGCACAGCGGCGCAACCTACGAGCGCGGGGTGGGCAACGTGTTCAACGCCCTGCTGCCGCCGGGCAGTGGTGGTTTCCGTTTCCAGAACACCTGGGCGGACGAACTGCTGCCTGCACTGGACGACTTCAAGCCCCAGTTGCTGCTGGTCTCGGCGGGTTTCGACGCGCACATGCGCGATCCGCTGGCGGACCTGATGCTGGAGACCGAAGACTTCGGGTGGCTGACCCGGCAGTTGCGCACCCTGGCACAGCGCCATGCCGGGGGACGGATCGTCTCGATGCTCGAGGGCGGTTACGACCTGGATGCCCTGCGCGAGTGTGCCGTGGTCCACGTGGAGGCGTTGCGCTGAGGCCCGAAAGCCCTGTCGCTGAACCCTGCCCGACATCGGCCGATGGCCTTCATTGCCCGCATGCATGGGATGGGGCAAGCTAACGACCGTTTTTCGTTCGACAGCGAGCCCAGCACCGCGTGCGCCCTGCCCTTCGCCTGCTCCCGTTGCCCTTCAGCATCGCCCTGTGCCTGCCCGCGCTGGCGGCTGACGAAAAGCCCGAAAGCTGGGCGTTGTGTCCTATCCAGGATGTGATCCCGACATTCGGGGGAGCGCCGCAGCTACCGGCGCCCGGCAGCGCCCAGGCGTCGCGGGAGCAGCGCGCCGAGCAACCGACCTCGATCGAGGGCGACCAGCTCTCCGGCACCGAGGCCAATCCCCAGTACAGCGGCGAGGTCGTCCTCACCCGTGGCGACCAGTTCCTGGGCGCAGACAACCTGAAGTACGACCAGGAGCAGGACACCTACGTCGCTGACGGCCACATCCGTTACCAGGATGCCGGCATCCGCCTGATCGCCGACAGCGCCCGTGGCGACCAGGGGGCCGACGCCCACCAGATCGACAACGTCCGCTACCAGCTGGTCTCCCGGCGCGGCAACGGCGGCGCCGACCGTATCGACATGAAGGGGCCGGAAGGCAGCCTGCTGCATTCCACCTACTCCACCTGCGATCCCGAGGACCGCCGCTGGGAGCTGCGCTCGCGTCGGATCGACATCAACACCGACGACGGCTGGGGCGTGGCCCGCGGCGCGACGATCCGGCTCGGCAAGGTACCGGTGCTGTACGTGCCCTACCTGAAATTCCCGATCGACGACCAGCGCCACACGGGCCTGCTGTACCCGGCGGTGGGGCTGTCCGGCCGCAACGGCTTCGACTACCAGCAGCCGATCTACCTGAACCTGGCGCCGAACTACGACGCCACCCTTGAACCGCGCTACATGAGCGAGCGCGGGTTCCAACTGGGCGCGGAATTCCGCTACCTGTACGAGAAGGGCCGTGGCGAGATCCAGGGCTCCTGGATGAACAAGGACGACCTGATCCGGGACCGGATGAACGAGGTGGACTACAGGCCACTCAATCCGAACAATCCGGATCCGGACGACGGCCGCGGCTTCTTCTCGTTTGAAGGCAACCATCGTTTCAACCCCCATTGGCAGGCGCGCGCCAGCCTGATCTGGCTGAGCGACGCGCGCTACCAGGAGGACTTCGGCAGCTCGCTGTACGGACAAGCCTATTCGTCGGTAACCAGCACCGCAGGTGTGTACGGGGTGGGTGAATACTGGAACGCCGGGGTGATGGCCGATCACTGGCAGCTGTCGGACTACCTCAGCAGTGAGGAATCGCTGCCTTACAACCGCCTGCCACGCACCTACCTCAACTGGAACCAGCCGCTGAGCCGCTGGATCAGCGTAGGCGGCCATGCGGAAGCGGTGAAGTTCCAGCACGACGAGCATCCCGGCGGCAGCCGCATCGACATCAAACCGACCATCTCGTTCCCGCTGCAGGGCGCGGCCTGGTACGTCACGCCGACGCTTGCCTATCGCCATACCGAGTATCGCCTTGACGCCGAACTGGCCGAGACTACCGCAGCGGACCGTGCGCGCGTTGCCTACGGTATTCCTGCGAACCAACCCGTCAGCCCGGCCCAGGTCGCGGAGTTCTACGACCGGTCGCCCAGCCGCAGCCTGCCGATCGGCTCGCTTGATGCCGGCGTGTACTTCGACCGCGAAACCGAGATCAAGGGCGACCGTTTCCTGCACACGCTCGAGCCGCGCATGTTCTACCTCAACGCGCCCTATCGCGAGCAGGACGGGCTGCCGATCTTCGATACCCGCCCGTTCAATTTCAGCTACGGTCAGCTGTTCCGCGACAACCGCTACACCGGTGCCGACCGCCAGGCCGACGCCAACCAGCTGACGCTGGCGCTGACCACGCGCCTGCTGCGGCAGAAGGACGGCTTCGAACGGCTGTCGGCCAGCATCGGCCAGATCCGCTACTTCGATGACAGTCGCGTCACCGCACCGAACGAAGTGCCGCTTGAACAAGGCAAGTCGGCCTGGGTGGTGGACGCCAACTACGCCCCGACCGATCGCTGGACCATCGGTGCCTCGTACCAGTGGGACCCGAAGTTCCGCCGCGAGGACCTGGCCAGCGTCCGCGCACGCTACCTGCTGCCGGACGATGGCGTGGTCAACATCACTTACCGCCGCCGCCGCGACCTGCTGGAGCAGGCCGACTTCTCGTTCCTCTATCCGGTGACCCCGGCATGGAGCGTGGTGGGCCGCTACTACCACTCGTTCTACCGTGATGCCGCCACCGACCAGGAGCCTGGCCTGCTGGAAGGCGTGGCAGGCGTGCAGTGGGACAGCTGCTGCCTTGCCGTGCGTGCGCTGGTGCGTCGCTACGTACGGAATCGCGAGGGCGACATGAACACCGGCTTCCAGGTCGAGTTCGTCCTGAAGGGCTTGGGCTCGGCGGGCCAGAACACGGACCGCACGCTGCGCCGTGCTATCCTCGGTTATTACCGAGACGACCTCTATCTCGTCCCGCCGAGCAATATCGCGCCGCGACCGGACGACAACACTTACGATCCGGATCCGATGCCATGAACAAGCCTCTTTCCCACCTCCTGATCGCCGGCCTGCTGGCCCTGTCGGCAGCCTCGACGCCCGTGGCAGCGCAGACACTGCGGCCGCTGGACCGGATCGCCGCTGTCGTCAACGAAGACGTCGTCCTGCAGAGCGAGCTGGAGCGCGCCGTGAGCAACGTCCTCGCCCAGTACGCCAACCAGCCCGGCCAGCTGCCCCCGCGCGCGGTGCTGGAGCGCCAGGTGCTGGAGCGCCTGGTGCTGGTGAAGCTCCAGGTGGCACGAGCTGCGGAGACGGGTGTCCGTGTCAGCGATGCCGACCTCAACAACGCTGTCAACGCCGTCGCCCAGCAGAACGGGACCACGCCCGACGGCTTGCGCCAGCGGCTTGAAGCCGATGGCATGTCGTTCGCCGAATTCCGCAACTCGATGCGTGATGAAATAACGATCCAGCGCCTCAAGCAGAGCTTCGCGCAGAGCCGCGTGCAGGTCAGCGAAGCCGAGGTGGACGCTGCCCTGGCCATGCAGGCCAACAGCGGCGCGCAGTACCACCTGGCGCATATCCTCGTCAGCCTGCCGGATGGTGCAACCGCCGAGCAGATCACCGCCGGCCAAGGCAAGATCGATGGCATCAAGGCGTTGATCGACAAGGGCGAACTGGACTTTTCCGCCGCTGCCGTCCGCTATTCCGACAGCCCGAATGCACTGGAAGGCGGCGACCTCGGCTGGCGCAGCCTGGACGAAATCCCCACCGCCTTCGTGGAGATGCTCAAGGGCATGTCGCCGGGCCAATCGGTCGGCCCGTTGCGCGGCCCCAGCGGATTCCAGCTGCTGAAGCTGGTGGAAGTCCGCGATGCCACGCAGGCCGAGAAGCGCAGCGTGACCGAGTACAACGCCCGGCACATCCTTGTACGGATCACCGAAACCCAGGACGCCGCCGCCGCCAAGGCCAAGATCGACACGCTGCGCGCCCGCATCGCGGGGGGCGCCGACTTCGTTGCCGTAGCAAAGGAATCCACCGAGGACGCCAACAGCCGCGATGACGGTGGCGACCTGGGCTGGTTCCCCGCCGATGCGTTCGGTCCGGCCTTCGGCCAGCAGGTGACCGCGCTGCAGGATGGCCAGGTAGGTGCACCGTTCCGTACCGATGCCGGCTGGCACATCGTGCAACGCGTGGGCAGCCGCCAGACCGACGTGACCGACCAGAACCGCCGCGCGCAGCTCCGCGACACCATCGGCCGTCGCAAGGCCGAGGACGAATACAACCGTTACCTGCAGGAGTTGCGCGGCGAAGCCTATGTCAGCTTCCGCAGCGGTGACCGCGCCGAGACTACGCCGGGCGGCTGAGGTGATTCCGCGGCTGGCGCTGGTACCGGGCGAGCCGGGCGGCATCGGCCCCGAACTCTGCGTACGGCTCGCGCAGCACCCGCGCAGCGACTGTACCCTGCTCGCGTTCGGGGATCCCGGCACACTGCGCGCCGCGGCCGACGCACTCGGTCTGCCGCTTCGCCTGCTCGACGAGGCCGTCGTCGCCGTCGAACCGGGTGACCTGCGCTTGCGGGCGGTGCCCAATGCAGCGCCCAACACCTTTGGCGTTACCGATCCCCGCAATGCGCGCGCCGTCATCGATGCACTGACGCAGGCCGCCGATGCGTGCCTGCAGGCATCCCTGGATGGCATGGTGACGGGCCCCGTGCACAAGGCGGCCATCAACGCCGGCGGAATCGCGTACAGCGGCACTACCGAACTGCTGGCAGAACACGCCGGCCGCAAGGTCGTGATGATGCTCGCCAACGACATCGTCCGCGTCGCACTGGCGACCACCCACCTGCCGTTGCGGGATGTCGCGGAAGCGATCACGCCCGCGTTGCTGGAAGAGATCCTGCGCATCACGCACGCGTCCTTGCGGCGGGACTTCGGCATCGAAGATCCGGTCATCGCCGTCCTGGGACTGAATCCGCATGCCGGTGAAGCTGGACACCTCGGACGCGAGGAGATCGAGGTGATCGGGCCGGTGCTCGCCGTCCTGCGTGCAGAGGGCATGCGCCTGGAAGGCCCGCTGCCCGCCGACACCGCCTTCCTGCCCCAGAAGCTGCGCGGCTTTGATTCCGTGGTGGCGATGTACCATGACCAGGGCCTGCCCGTGCTCAAGTACAGCGGGTTCGAGCAGGCGGTGAACCTGACCCTGGGTCTTCCCTACCCGCGCGTGGCCGTCGACCACGGCACGGCACTGGACCTGGCCGGCAAAGGCATCGCGGATCCTTCCAGCCTGTTCGCGGCCGTCGCCACCTGCGCACGGATGGCCTCCCAACGCATCATGGGCCGCACTTGACGCCACGCAGTACGCGAGCGTTCCCGCATAATCCATCCATGTCGCATTTCAAGGCTCCCCCCAAGAAGTCCCTCGGCCAGCATTTCCTGACCGATCGCAGCTACATCGACAAGATCGTGAGGGCAGTGAATCCGCAGCCCGGCGACCGCCTGGTCGAGATCGGCCCGGGCCAGGGCGCGATCACGTTCCCGCTTCTGAAGAAGCATGGCGAGCTGACCGCCATCGAGTTCGACCGCGATCTGATCACGCCGCTGATGGAAGCATCGGAAGGCATCGGGCGATTGACCATCATCCACAAGGACGTGCTGTCGGTGGACTTCGGCAAGCTCGCGGGCGAAGACACGCTGCGCCTGGTCGGCAACCTGCCCTACAACCTGTCCTCGCCGATCCTGTTCCACGCCATCGAACATGCCGCGGCGATCACCGACATGGTCTTCATGCTGCAGAAGGAGGTCGTCGACCGCATGGCGGCCGAGCCGGGCAGCAAGGTCTACGGCCGGCTCAGCGTGATGCTCCAGGCCTACTGCCAGGTGGATGCCCTGTTCGTGGTGCCCCCGGGCGCCTTCCGTCCGCCGCCCAAGGTGGACTCCGCTGTCGCGCGCCTGGTCCCGCGCGATCCGGCCACCATCGGCATCCATGACCCTAAGCGCTTCGAGCATGTCGTGCGCGCCGCCTTCGGCCAGCGCCGCAAGACCTTGCGCAATGCGCTGTCCGAGGTGTGCAGCAGCGAGTCGATCGAAGCCGCCGGTGTGCGCCCGGATGCGCGCGCCGAGCAGATCGCGGTGGAAGATTTCATCCGGCTGGCCAATCAGGTGGCCACTGCCTGAGATGGAGGCGGGTAGTTTCCGCTTTCACCTGCGTTTGAATACACTGCGGGGATGAATTCCCCCGACTATGCCATCGATGTGGACGTGGCCACGCGCTTCCTGGACGACCAGTCCGCGCCCGAGGACGGGCGCTACGTGTTCGCGTACACCATCCGTATCCACAACCGTGGGCGCGTACCCGCGCAGCTGCTGCGCCGCCACTGGGTCATCACCGATGCCAACGGCAAGGTGGAGGAAGTGGAAGGCGAAGGCGTCGTCGGCGAGCAGCCCTGGCTGAGGCCCGGTGAAGATTTCCGCTATACCTCCGGTGCCATCCTGGAAACGGCGCTGGGCACCATGCAGGGAAGCTACGACATGCTGGCCGACGACGGCACCCGGTTCGACGCCCCCATCGCCCCGTTCACCCTGTCCGTTCCACGGACCCTGCACTGAGGCCACGGCACAATGAGTGTCTGGGCCATCGGCGACCTCCAGGGCTGCTACGACGCCACGCAGCGACTGCTCGAGAAGATCCGCTTCGATCCGGCGCAGGACCGCCTGTGGTTCTGCGGTGACCTGGTCAACCGCGGTGGCCAATCACTGGAAACGTTGCGCCTGGTGCATTCGCTGCGCGAGCACAGCACCGTGGTCCTGGGCAACCACGACCTGTCACTGCTGGCCATCGGCGAGCGGTCACCGGACGAGCAGCGCAAGGTCAATCCCGACCTCCAGCGCGTAGTGCTGGCCGACGATGCACGCACGCTGCTGGACTGGCTGCGCCTGCAGAAGCTGGTGCATGCGGACCGCGAACTCGGGTGGATGATGGTGCATGCCGGTCTCGCTCCGAAATGGACCACCACGCTCGCCGAGAAACATGCGCGCGAGGTCGAGCAGCAGCTGCATGGCAACGCCTACCGCAAGCTGTTCCGCAACATGTACGGCGACAAGCCGAACTGGGCACCGCACCTGTCCGGCTACGACCGTGCACGCGCCATCATCAACGTGCTGACGCGCATGCGTTATTGCACCCCGCGCGGCCGCATGGCGATCGAGGAAAAGGGCGCGCCCGGCCGCCAGGCCCAGGGCCTCTACCCCTGGTATGAAGTCCCCGGTCGCGCCGAGCGCGACCTGAAGATCGTGTGCGGCCACTGGTCCACGCTCGGCCTGATGATCGGCCACGGCGTGCATGCCATCGACACCGGTGCCGTGTGGGGCGGCAAGCTCACTGCGCTGCAGTTGGATACGGACGACATCCGGCTGGTGCAGGTCCCCGGCCGCGACGTGCCGCCACCGCCGAAGGGCGAGTTGCCGAAGGACTGAACATGCGGCTGGCACGGTGCGCATCGCTGTGCCTGATGCTGCTGACGCTCGCGGCATGCCGCAACGAAACACCCGTCGCCTTCGAACCCGCGGCGGCGCCGACGACGGTGCCGGACGCGCCGCCCATCCTTTCTCCGTCGCTGGTCTCGGCGGCACGCGCGCAGATCGGCGTGGTCCGCGCCTACGACCCGGCCTACTTCAGCCTGTCCTATCCCGGCGGCGACGTGCCGGCCGATCGGGGCGTGTGCACGGACGTGGTGATTCGCGCGCTGCGTACGCAAGGGCTGGATCTTCAGCAGGCGATCCACGAGGACATGCGCGCGCACTTCGCCCTGTACCCGCGCCAGTGGGGCCTGAGCCGACCCGACCGCAGCATCGACCATCGCCGCGTCCCCAACCAGATGCGCTGGTTCGAACGGCAGGGATGGCAGCAGGCCACCGGCGTTTCGGCGGACGATTTCTCGCCGGGCGACATCGTGGCGTGGAAACTCACCGGCAGTGGCCTGCTGCACATCGGCATCGTCTCCGACCGCCGCAGCCACGACGGCACGCCATTGATCCTGCACAACATCAACGCCGGCACGCAGGAAGACGACATCCTGTTCCGCCACGCCATCATCGGACACTACCGGCAACCGGAGACGCGCACGCCGGGCGCGCCTCCCTAGCGCAGGACCCGCTCGATGCCGCAGGCCGACCGCTCGCTGCGAACCCGCCCAAAGACGCCAGGGGGTGGACTCCGCCGGTCATTCCGGCGAAAGCCGGAATCCATCTTGATCCTACGGTCAGATGTGCGTCAGCTGACGACCAATGGATTCCGGCTTTCGCCGGAATGACGGACCAGGGTTGAAGGCGTACCGCCTGCTTTCAGGTGCGCCGATACTCGACGAAGTCAAAATCCAACGCATGCTTCGCATCCACCGGATGCGATTCGCGCGCGATCTCATGCCACTGCGCGGTATCGAACGCGGGGAAGAAGGCGTGCGCGTCCTCGACGACGGTATCGACCTCGGTCAGATGCAGCACGTCGGCGCGGGACAGCGTCAACGCATAGATCTCGCCGCCGCCGATCACGCACAGTTCGTCGCTTCCCCGCTCCATGGCGATCCGGACCGCCTCGTCGATCGAGGCCACCGGCTGCATGCCGTCGAACGGCACGTGGCCGCTGCGTGTCATCACGAGATTGAGCCGGCCGGGCAACGCCCGCCCCAACGACTCGGCCGTCCTGCGCCCCATCACTACCGGCTTGCCCAGCGTCAGCGCCTTGAAGCGCTTCAGGTCATCCGGCAGTCGCCACGGCAGGTCGTTGTCGCGGCCGATGGCGCGGTTGCGGTCGAGGGCGGCGATCAGGGAAATACGCATCGGCACCTAGACCGCCACCGGCGCCTTGATCGCGGGATGAGGATCATAGCCGTGGATCTCGATGTCGTCGTAGGTGAAGGCGAACAGATCCGTGACGTCGGGACTCAGGTGCAGTTTCGGCAGCGGGCGCGGTTCGCGCGACAGCTGTTCACGCGCCTGCTCGTAGTGGTTGGAATACAGGTGCGCGTCACCCAGCGTGTGCACGAAGTCGCCCACGCCCAATCCGCAGGCCTGCGCCACCATGTGGGTCAGCAGCGCATAGCTGGCGATGTTGAACGGCACGCCCAGGAAGATGTCGCCGCTGCGCTGGTAGAGCTGGCAGCTGAGCTTTCCCTCCACCACGTAGAACTGGAACATCGTGTGGCAGGGCATCAGCGCCATCTTCGGCAGGTCGGCCACGTTCCAGGCCGACACGATCAGCCGGCGCGAGTCCGGGTTGCGCTTGATCTCCTCGACGACCCATTTGATCTGGTCGATCTCGCCGCCGTCGGCCGTGGCCCAGCGACGCCATTGCTTGCCGTAGACCGGGCCGAGTTCGCCGTCGGCATCGGCCCATTCATCCCAGATGCTGACCTTGTTGTCCTTGAGGTAGGCGATGTTGGTCTCGCCCTTCAGGAACCACAGCAGCTCGTGCACGATCGAGCGCAGGTGCAGCTTCTTCGTCGTGACCAGCGGGAAGCCTTCGTTGAGGTCGAAGCGCATCTGCCAGCCGAACACGCTGCGCGTGCCGGTGCCGGTGCGGTCGGACTTTTCGGTGCCCTGCTCCAGCACGTGTCGCAGCAGGTCGAGGTACTGCTTCATTCTTTGCCTCCGGCAGATGGCTTCATGCGATGTCCTTGCCGGCACCGGGCGCGGGCAGGACGGGCTGCAGGGTGGGCGCGCGACGCGACAACGCGAGCAGGAACAGGCCCAGTGCCACCAGCGGCAGGCTCAGCACCTGGCCCATCGTCAGCCAACCGAAGGCGAGATAGCCGATGTCCGCATCCGGCACGCGCACGAACTCCACCACGAAACGGAACACGCCGTACATCAGCGCGAACAGGCCGGAGATGGTGTAGCGCGCGCGTGGCTTGCGCGACACTGTCCACAGCACCACGAACATCACCAGCCCCTCGAGGAGCGCCTGGTAGAGCTGCGAAGGATGGCGCGCGAACGGATCCAGCGCACCCGCCGCATACTGCGCCTGCAACTGCGCCGCATCCAGGCCGCGCAGCGCGGGATCGGTCGGGAAGATCACGCCCCAGTCGGCACCGGTCGGCTTGCCCCACAGTTCGGCGCCGATGAAGTTGCCGATGCGGCCAAAGCCGAGCCCGGGAGCGACCACCGGTGCAACGAAATCCATCGTGTCGAAAAAATGCAGGCGATGTTTGCGCGACCACCACCATGCGGCGGCCATCACGCCCAGCAGGCCGCCATGGAAGCTCATGCCGCCTTCCCAGACCTTGAAGATCGACAAGGGATTTTCGAGGAAGGTGCCAAAGCCGTAGAACAGCACATAGCCGATGCGGCCGCCCAGCACCACGCCCAGCATGCCGTAGAACATCAGGTCGGAGAACGCGTTGGCGTCCACGCCGGGCAATCGCCCTTGCGATGCGCGCATGCGTCCCAGCCACCAGGCGGTGACGAACGCCAGCAGGTACATCAGGCCGTACCAGTGCAGCTTCAGCGGACCCAGCGAAAGGATGATCGGATCGATCTGGTGGAGGTAGATCATGCGCCTCGGCTTGGCCGGTGGGGATGGGCTATTTTGCCCCACCCTGCCCGCGCGTGGCGGATCCCGGACTGATCGGCGATCGGCGGATCAGTCCAGCAAGTGCGGCCGGTTGGGCAGTTCGTCCTCGTCCGGACGGCCGTCCAGCTGCGGAAAATGCAGCGCCAGCAGGTCCGAGACTGCGCGGATGCCGTCGATGACGGCCTGTTCCGCCCGGTTCTCCGCCATGCCCACTTCAATCAGGTGGCAGACCTCGCGCCATGCCGCGTCGCTGACGAGGCCGTTCAAACCGCGGTCGGCGACGATCTCGATGCGGTGGTCGGCCAGCAGCAGGTAGATGAGCACGCCGTTGTTGGCTTCCGTGTCCCAGGTGCGCAGCCGCACGAACACCTCGTGCGCGCGCTCGCGCGGATCCACCCCGGAAAGTACCGCACCCAATGGCAGGTCCGACTCCACCGCGAACATCACCTCGCCGCGGTGCCTGCGCTCGCCCTCGGCAATGGCGTCGGTGATGTGGTGCAGGGTCGATTCCGGGAACAGCCGGCGCGCCGAACGGGCGAACAGATGGCGGAGAACGCGCATCACCAACTCCCGGAGGCGCCACCGCCCCCCGACATGCCACCGCCACCACCCCAGCCACCTCCGCCGAAGCCCCCGCCTCCCCCACCAAAGCCGCCGCCTCCGCCACCCCAGCCGCCCCAGTCCCGGTGCCGGGCGTACCCGCCGCGGGTCGACACCGACATCAGACCGTAGAGCAATCCCAGCACGGCGGCGATCCCACCGACCGCAAGCAGCGACGACAGCAGCAGTGCAACACCACCGGCCGCACCGCCCGTGAACAGTCCGCGGATGCCGGAGGGCGCACGGCTGAACATGCCGCGCACGATGGTGGCCACGACGAAGGCGGCGAATGCGGCGAACAGCACGCCGCCGCCCTTGCCGCCCTCACCGGAAACGCGATGCGTGCTGACCGGTTCGGGCAGCGCTTCACCGTCGATCAGTTTCACCAGCGTCGCGGTCGCGTCGGCAATGCCGCCCGCGTAGTCACCGGCGCGGAACCTGGGCGCTAGGTATTCCTGGATCACGCGGTTGGCGATGGCGTCGGGAATCGCGCCCTCCAGTCCGTAGCCTGTTTCGATCCGAACGCGGCGGTCGTCCTTGGCCACCAGCAGCAGTACGCCGTCATCCACGCCCTTGCGGCCCAGCTTCCATTGTTCGAACACGCGCACCGCGTACTGTTCGATGGTTTCGGGCTGCGTGCTGGGCACCATCAACACCTGCAGCTGGCTGCCCTTGCGCTGCTGCAACGCCAATGCCTGCGCTTCCAGTTGCTGCTTCTGCGCGGCATCCAGCGTGCCGGTGGTATCGACCACCGGCGAATCGAGCGCGGGAATCGGCGCCAGCGACTGCGCCCAAGCGGGCGCGGCGATCAGCAGCAGGCAGAGCGCCAGCGCACGCAGCATGGAAGCGCCGGGACGCTGATCAGTTGCCGGGCGACGGCGGAGGCGGCGGTGTCGGAGCCTGCGGCGTCGCCGGGGCCGACGTACCGAAGTCGACGGCCGGCGCTTCGGAGATGGCCGCTTCGTTCTCGACGGTGAAGTTCGGCTTCTCCTTCGCGCCGGTGACCTTGGCGGTGATCACCTGCGGGAACTGGCGGATGTAGGTGTTGTAGTCCTGCACCGTCTGGATGTAGCGCCCGCGCGCCACGGTGATGCGGTTCTCGGTGCCTTCGAGTTGCGCCTGCAGGTCGCGGAAGGACTGGTCGGATTTCAGGTTCGGGTAGTTCTCGGTGACGACCAGCAGCCGGGACAGTGCCCCGGAAAGTTCACCCTGCGCCTGCTGGAACTGCTGGAGCGAGGCGGCATCGTCGGCATTGACCTGGATCTGGCCCACGCGCGCGCGCGCGTTCGTCACGTCGGTCAGCACCTGGCGCTCCTGCTGCGCATAGCCCTGCACGGTCTTGACCAGGTTGGGAATGAGGTCCGCACGACGCTTGTACTGGTTGAGCACCTCGGACCAGCCCGCCTTCACGGCTTCGTCCTTCTGCTGGATGGTGTTGTAGCCGCAGCCGGACAGCAGCACGGTCAACACGACGAGCAACCACAGACGCGAAACCTGCATGGCACGACACTCCCTTGGACGGACGCGCCGATTGCAGCACCTTGCCCATGACCACGCAAGCATCCGCCACGTCACAATGCGTGGTGCGCCGACTTGTTAGCCCCCCGTGAAAATAAAAGGGCTCCCGAAGGAGCCCTTTGCGGCACGCGATGGATGCAAGGCTCACTCGCGCAGCATGCGCCGGCCGGCCCGCTTCTTCGCCCACAGGTTGAGGCACTCGACCACGGCCGAGAAGCCCATCGCGCCGTAGAGGTAACCCTTCGGGATATGCATCTCGAAGCCGTCCAGCAGCAGATAGGCGCCGACGGCCACGATGAAGGCCAGCGCCAGCATCTTGATGGTCGGGTTGTTGTCGATGAACTGTCCCAGCGGCTTGGCCGCCAGCAGCATCACCGCCACCGCCAGCAGGATCGCCGCCACCATCACCGGGGTGTGGTTGGCCATGCCGACTGCCGCGATCACCGAGTCCAGCGAGAACACGATGTCGATCACCGCGATCTGCGCGATCACGCCGGCGAACGACACCGCCGGGCGCGTGTGCACGTCTTCGGAATCGGGTTCGCCCTTCACCAGTTCCAGGATTTCCTTGGTGCCCTTCACCAGCAGGAACACACCACCCAGGATCAGCACCAGGTCGCGCACCGAGATGCCTTGCCCGAACAGCGTGAACAGGTCGGCGGTCAGGCCGGCCAGCCAGGCCAGCGTCAGCAGCAGCAGGATGCGGGTGATGCACGCCACCGCGATGCCGAACTTGCGTGCGACTTCGCGCTGGTGCGGCGGCAGCTTGCTGACCGCGATGGAGATGAAGACCAGGTTGTCGATGCCCAGCACGATTTCGATCGCACTCAGCGTGATCAGCGTGATCCACACCTGCGGATCGGTAAGCAATTCCATCATCGGGTAGAGACCTTGTTCATATCAGGATTTCACAGGTAGCGCGGCGCAAGGATCAATCCCCAGCACAGCAGCACATTCATCATCAGCACGAAGACCGCCGCCGAACCCATGTCCTTCGCGCGGCCGGCGAGTTCGTGGTGTTCCGGACCATAGCGTTCGATCACGGCTTCCACCGCGGAGTTCAGCAGTTCGGCGGCCAGCACCAGCAGGCAGCTGCCGATCATCAGCGCGCGCTCCAGGCCGGTTCCGCCCAGCCACAGCGCCAGCGGCGCGAGCACGACAAGCAGGTACACCTCCAGCCGGAAGGAGGATTCGTGCATCCACGCCGCGCGCAGGCCCTGGATGGACCACACGGTGGCTTTGAGGATGCGGCCGGGGCCGCGGGGAAGGTGTCCGGTTTCGTCAGCCATGGCAGGTCGATGCGAAGGAAGCCCCGCATCGTCTCCGGCCGGTCAGGCAAGGGCCTGGTCCAGCGGGAGGTCGGATCGGGTGGAGCCGGCGCGGATACCGCGCCAAGGTGGCAATTTTGCCACAAGGCGCCCGCGTACCGCCCCAGGGCGGTTTGCATCGCCCGGCACGGGCTGGTCCACTAGGGCCCGTCCGACAAGAAGGAGCCCTCCCCCCGTGCCTTTCCTGAACACGTTCCGCCTTTCCCTGTCCGTCGTGCTGCTGGCTGCCCTGGCCGCGTGTGCCGGCACCCCGCCCACCGGGCCGGAGGCGGTCGCGGAGCCCCGGGCGCAGACGGCCCCGCGCATCCCGGACCAGGTCTCGAGCCCGGCCTGGGAGGCCGACATGCAGCGTTTCGAGGCTGCCGACGCGAAGTCCCCGCCCCCGCGCCGTGGCGTGCTGTTCATCGGCAGCTCTTCGATCCGTTTCTGGGACACGCTCGCGCAGGACTTCCCCGGCGTGCCGGTGATCAACCGCGGCTTCGGCGGCTCCGAACTGCGCGACAGCACCTGGTACGCCGATCGCATCATCGTGCCGTATGCACCCCGGCAGCTCCTGATCTACGCAGGCGACAACGACCTCAACGCCGGCCGCACGCCGCAACAGCTGCAACAGGACTTCACCGCCTTCGTCCAGCGCATCCGCCGCGATCTGCCGGAAACGAAGATCGCCTACATCAGCACCAAGCCGAGCCCCTCGCGCGCCCAACTGCTTGCGACACAACGCGAAGCCAACATGCTGATCCAGGCCGAAGCGAAACGGCTGGGCGTGGACTACATCGACATCTTCACGCCGATGCTGGATGCCAAGGGCCAGCCGGACGAGACCTTGTTCATCGACGACCGCCTGCACATGAATGCCGCCGGCTACGATATCTGGCAGCGGGTGATCGCGCCGTACGTGAAGTAACTGCAAAAAAGAAGCCCGGCATTGCCGGGCTTCTTCATGCCTGGAGCATCGCGGAGCGTCAGAAACCGCTGACGTCGAGGCGTCCGCCCGTGACCGTTTTGCCCTGCAGCGAGGGTGTAGGCACGGCGGCACCGAGGATCGCCGCCTTGATCTGCGCCGCGGTCACGCCCGGGCGCGTGGACGCATACAGGGCCGCTGCGCCGGTGACGTGCGGCGTCGCCATCGACGTGCCGTTGTAGCTGGCATAGCCGGACACGATCTTGCCCTTCGACGAGGTCGGCACCGTCGACCAGATACCGTAGCCGGGCGCGCCTAGGTCCACGGTGGTCACGCCATAGTTGTAGACCAGCGCGCCGGTGGAGCGCAGTGCCGCCACCGAGATGATGCTCGCATTGGGATACGACGCCGGGTAGCAGGCACCGGAGGTGTTGCCTTCGCAATTGACGCTGTCGTTGCCCGCCGCGACGATCGTCAGGATCTCGGCCTGGCCGGCGCGGTCGATCGCATCGCTCAGGGCCTGCGAATAACCACCGCCGCCCCACGAATTGTTGGTCGCCACCAGGTTCAGGCCATGGCGGGTCTTGAGGTCGGTGAAGTAGTCCAGCGCCTTGACCGCATTGGCCGTGTTGCCGCCGCGACGGCCGAGGAACTTGCCGCTGATCAACTTGACGCCGCTCCAGCACACGCCGGCCACGCCCTTGCCGTTGCCGCCGACGCCGGCGATGGTGCCGGCCACGTGGGTGCCGTGGTCGTCGTTGGCGCCGCCGGAATTGATGTTATTGCTGTTGCCATCGAAGTCCCAGCCCCGCACGTCATCGACGTAGCCGTTGCCGTCGTTGTCCACGCCGTCGACCGGGTCGTACGGATTGGTCCAGATGTTGGCCGCCAGGTCTTCGTGGCTGAAGTAGATGCCTTCGTCGATCACGCCGACGACGACGTTGCCGCAGCTGGTGTGGCCGGCCGCCCATGCCTCGGAGGCCTGCGAGCCGTAAGCATTCGCGGGCGTGCCCGCATCACCGTACATGCCCCACAGCGAGCCGTTGGTGGCGTAGGTGTCGTTGGATACTGCGTTGTGCTGATACGTCCAGTTCGGTTCAGCGTACTCGACGGCCGGATCGGCGCTGAGCGCCTGCACGGCCGCAGACAGGTCCACGTTGCCCGGCAGCTTCAGCAGCGCGATTTCGCCACGGCGGCCATTGCCGCGACGCACCGTCTCCAGCTTCTGCGCACCCAGCCCGTGCACGACGGCGTCACGGTCGCCGGCCACCGCGCCATCGCGATACTTCACCAGCAGCTCGCCACTGACGTGGGGCTGACCTGCTTTCAATCCGTTGATCACCAGGTCCGGCCTGCCGCCCGCGTTGGCGGCTTGCGCCGCGCCCATCGTCACCAGCGCCAAACCCACCCACTTCGCCATGCGATTCTTCTTCATAAGCCGATCCGACTCCGAGTGTTGTGATTGCCGCGCCGGAAAGCGCAGTGGGCCGAATCTAGCTTGTAATTTTCGTTCTAGATACGGATTTACAGCTCACATTTTCATGCCTGGGAGTGAAGTGCAGGATGCCACCGGTAGCCATGAGAACGAGTCGCATCGCGAAGGGCTGTTCCGCCGTGACGCAACCCCCCATGTGATGCGATTCAGCGCCTGCGGGCGGCGCCGGCAGGTTGATGGAGGCTCAGGACGTTGCCGTCGGGATCGAGGAAATCCAGTGACAGACCTCCATCGGGCGATTCGCTCACGGGCACCACGATCTCCACCTGACTGGCTGCCAATGCCTCGGCATAGTCATCGATGCCACCCTCGAGACTGAAGACGACGACCGGCGATTCTCCCGCGCGGGCAGGGCGTGGAATCAGGACCAACGCCAGCCCGTCCACTTCGCCCGTCGCCCATGGGCCGTCATGCCCGTCCAGCAACTCCAGCGGCAGCCCGAGGGTGTCGCGATAGAACGTCACCGACCGGGCCAGATCGGAAACGAAGAAAACGATGGCGCCTACCTTGCAGTTCGTGAGCATGGGATCTCTTTCTGTGGGATTCACTTCTTTCTGTTGCCGCGGGAAGGCGATGTGTGAGCACCGGCGTCGATCAGGATCAGGTGGCCGTCGGGATCGTGCGTTCCCAGGCCCTTGCCCACGCGCATGGCGGCCTTCAGCACTCGCCGGGTCAAACCGAACTGCAGCGCCACGCAGCGCGTCGGATCGCGTGCATACGCCAGGGCGATGCTGTCCGCACGCACCGCCGATGTTTGGGCCGCCAGTGTCCGCCGGATGCGCGTGAGGCGCTGGCGGAACGCCGTGGGTTCGATGCGCAGCAGCCAGCGGATCTCGTCCGCGGACAGCCCGTGCAGCGCCAGTACCGCGACGCGACGCGCCGAAGGCGGCAGCCCCTCCAGCCAGGGCGGCATCAACGCCGCGGTCTCCCCTGCGGATCCGTCGGCGGCATCATCGATGTCCGCCGCCGTCGCTTCGCGTGCGCGCCGCCGCACCGCCGTGCGCGCGGTGAGCATGGCCTGCCGTCGCAGCACGCCCGAGAGCCAGGGCAGATCATGGCGACCCGCCTGCAGGGCGATCAGCAAGGTGTCCTGCACCAGGTCATCGGCATCCTGCGCACGCCGGCACAGGCGCAGGGCCTGAGTGCGCAGCTGGCGGCACGTGTCCTCACCGAGCTCAAATCCACGCGCACCACCGGACGCAGGCGACACTCAGGCGTCCTGGTAGATGGCGATGCCGCGCGAACCATCCGGACCGATCCAGCCCCGGTACATGCCTGTCGTGCTCAATACCAGCGCGATGTTGCCCTCCCGGTCGAGCGCGATCGCACCTCCATCGCCACCGTGCGCGGGCACTTCTCCCAGGATCACGTCCTCCGCGGCCACCTGCAGCCGGTCGCCGCGATACGCCACGCGTGCCGCGATGTCGTGCGCCACCGCATTGCGGATGTAGTACTCGCCCCAGCCGGTGCATGAAACGGCGCAATGTGCATCGGCCCATGTGCCTGCGCCGATCAGTGGCGAATCACCGACACGGCCCCAGCGCTTGTTGGTCATGCCGCCGGTGGAAGTAGCCGCCGCAACGTGCCCGTGCGAATCCAGCGCGACCGCACCCACCGTGCCGAAGTACTTCCCGCGCAGGTCCTGGCTGGCCTGCCACGCGCGCTGCTCACGCTGCTGCGCCTGCCGCAGCTGTTCGCGGCGCGGCTCGGTGTCGAACCATTCGTTGGGTACGCGCTCGATGTCGGGATGGGTGTCGGCATATTGTTCAGCGCCTTCCCCGATCAGGAACACGTGCGACGACTCCTCCAGCACCCGGCGTGCCAGCCGCACGGGATGACGCACCGTCGACACGCCCGCGACCGCGCCGGCGCGGCGACCGTGGCCATCCATGATGGAAGCATCCAGTTCGTGTCGTCCGTCGGCAGTAAACACGGCCCCGTAGCCGGCATTGAAGTAAGGCGAGTCCTCGAGCATCGCGACTGCCGCTTCCACCGCATCCAGCGCCGTGCCGCCGTTGCCGAGGACCGCGTGGCCCGCATCCAGCACGCGATCCAGTTCGGCCCGGATCGCACGCTCGGCCTCCGCGCCCAGCGCGTTCCGTTCGATGACACCGGCACCGCCATGGATCGCCAGCGCCAGGGGCCTGCGTAGTTGACGCGCACTCATGGCAAGCGGCCACCGTACGAGGCGACGGGGGACCAGCATACTCCCGCCATCGCGTCGCACCAGCCCCGCCGCCGGCTATTGCGAACGCAGCGCTTCGATGGGGTCCAGCTGCGAGGCCTTGCGCGCGGGGTAGTAGCCGAAGAACAGGCCGGTCGCGATCGAGAAGCCGGCGGCCAGGCCGATCACCTGCCCGTTCAACGCCACCGGCAGCTCGCTGAACTGGCCCACCAGCAGCGCGCCGACCACGCCGATGACGATGCCCAGCACACCGCCGCCCAGCGACAGCAACATGGCCTCGGCGAGGAACTGCCGGCGCACGTCGCCGGGCCCCGCACCCACCGCCATGCGCAGGCCGATCTCGCGGATGCGCTCGGTCACCGACACCAGCATGATGTTCATGATGCCGATGCCGCCGACGATCAGCGAAATGGTGGCCACCGCGCCCAGCAGCAGCGACATCAACTTGGTCGTGGCCGTTCGCGTGGCGACGATCTCGGAGATGTTGCGGACGTTGAAGTCGTCCTCTTCGCCCGGATTGATCTTGTGCCGCTGGCGGAGCAGCGCTTCCACTTCGCCCTGCACGTAGCTCAGGTCCTTGGCATCGGCCACGGTCAGCGCCACCTGCATCACCGCGCCCGGCGGCAGGCCCATCGAACCGAGCAGGCGACGGCGCGCGGTCTCCAGCGGCACCATCATCACGTCGTCCTGGTCCTGGCCGAAGCCGCCCTGGCCCTTCGGCGCCAGCGTGCCCACCACGGTGAACGGCACGCGCCCCAGGCGCACGGTCTGGCCGACGCCGCTGTCCTCGCCGAACAGGGTGCGTCGCACCGTCTCGCCGAGGATCACCACCTTGCCGGCGCTGGAGTAGTCCTGCGCATCGAAGCCTTCGCCATTGGCGATGACCCAGCCGTTGATGTCGAAGAAGTCGGCCTGCACGCCTTGCCAGCTGGTCGACGCATTGTTCTCGGCGAACACGATCTGGGTGTTGCCGCGCAACGCACCGGCCACGTACTGCACTTCGGGGATCTCGTTGCGGATCGCTTCCACGTCGCCCTCGTTGAGGGTGTAGAAACTACTGGAACTCATGCGCACGCCACCCCCGCCGGGACCCCGGCCGGCACCCGGGCTGATGTCCAGTCGCTGGGAACCCAGGCCGGAGACCAGCTTGTCGATCTCGGCCTGCGTGCCCTGCCCCACCGACACCATGACGATGACGGCCGCGATGCCGATGATCACGCCCAGCGAGGTCAGCGCGCTGCGCATCCAGTTCCCGCGCAGCGCATGCAACGCCGTGCGCAGGATGTCGGAGAACTTCATGACCAGCCTCCCGCGTGGTCCAGGTCTTCGTGCAACTCACCATCGCGCATCACCAGGATGCGGTCGGCATGCGCGGCGACTTCCGCGTCGTGGGTGATCAGGATGACGGTGTGGCCGTCGTCGCGCAGGCGCTTGAACAGCGACAGGATTTCCTCGCCGGTCTTGCTGTCCAGTGCGCCGGTGGGCTCGTCGGCCAGCAGGATGGGCGGCTGGTTGATCAGTGCGCGCGCGATCGCCACGCGTTGCTGCTGGCCGCCGGAAAGCTCGCTGGGCCGGTGGCCGGCGCGCTCAGCCAGCCCGACCGCGGCCAGCGCCTGGCGCGCGCGCTCGGTGCGTTCGGCCGGCGGTACCTGCGCGTACCCCAGCGGCATGGCGACATTCTCCAGCGCGGTCATGCGCGGCAGCAGGTGGAAGCCCTGGAAGACGAAGCCGATCTTCTCGCGCCGCAGGATCGCCAACTGCTCGGCGTCCAGCGTGGCCACGTCGATGCCGTCGCAGGCATAGCTGCCATCGCTGGGGGTGTCCAGGCAGCCGATCAGGTTCATCAGCGTGGACTTGCCCGAGCCCGACGGCCCCATGATCGCGACGAAGTCGCCCCGTGCCACGCGCATGTCCACGCCGCGCAATGCGACCACTTCCGCTTCGGTGCCTGCGGAATAGACCTTCCCCAGCGCGCGTGTCTGGATGACCGGCACGCGGTCGTCGGCATTCGCTGACGGCATGCTCATTCCTTCGCGCGCTCGCCCACGACCACCACGTCGCCTTCCTTCACCGGACCGGACACCTCGGTGCTGGTACCGTCGCTGGCGCCGATGCGGACCTGCACCATCTCGGGCTTGCCGTTGACCAGCGCGTACACCGGCGCACGCTTGGCGGCAAGCAGCGTGCGCAGTTCGCCGTCCCAGCGTTGTTTCTGCGTGTCGTCGAGCGTGGCGCGGAACGGCGCGAAATCCTGCTGCATGCGGTCGGCCATGCGCTGGCGCATCTGCGCCTGCATCGCGCCCGAACCACCCCCGGCATTGCCACCGGAGCGTTGCCCGCCACCCGGTCCGCCGAACATGCTGGCCCCGCGTTCCTGCGCCTGCGCCATGCGGGCGGCCTGGCGCTCGCGCAGCGCGGCAAGCGCCGCATCGAAAGCGGCCTGCTGTTCGGGCTTCAGCTGCAGGGTGCCGGCCACGCGCACCAGATCGTCGCTGACGCCACCCCCGCGATTCTGTCCGCCCTGCGGCGTCGCCTGCGCGGGCGACGCCGCGCCCGACTGTTCACCGGTCGGCTTGTAGCGCAGGGCCGCGTTGGAGATCTTGAGGATGTTGTCGCGCTTGCTGACCTCGATCTCGGCGTTGACGGTGAGGCCCGGCAGCAGGGTGCCGTCGCTGTTGTCCACGCTGACCACCACCGGATACGTCACGACGTTGCTGGTGGTGGTCGCCGACAACCGCACCTGCTGCACTTCGCCGCGGAACTGGCGATCGGCGAACGCATCGACGGTGAACGAGACCGACTGCCCGACCTTCACCTGGCCGATGTCGGCTTCATCGACGGCCAGCTCGATCTTCATCTTCGACAGATCTTCGGCGATGGTGAACAGTTCCGGTGCCTGCAGGCTGGCCGCCACGGTCTGGCCGGGCTCGATGGTGCGGGTCAGCACCACGCCGTCCACCGGCGAGCGGATCACGGTGCGGTCGAGGTTGACGCGGGTGGTTTGCGTGGACGCGGTCTGTTGGCGGATCTGCGCCTGCGCCGCGTTGACCTGCGCGCGCGCCTGGTCGCGCGAGGCGCGCGCCAGGTCGACGTCGCTCTGCGCGACCAGCTTCTGCTGGCCAAGGTCGGCCTTGCGCGTGTAATCCAGTTCGGCGTTCGCCAGCGTTGCCTGCGCCTGCCTCAGGCTGGCCTGGGCGTTGGCGATCTGCGCGTTGCCCTGTTCGATCTGGGCCTCGTAGGTGCTCGGGTCGATGCGCGCAAGCACCTCGCCCTTCTTCACTTCGCTGTTGTAGTCGACCAGCACGTCGGTGACCTGGCCGGAAATCTGGCTGCCCACGGTCACGGTGGAGATGGCGCTGAGCGTGCCGGTGGCCGAAATGGCCACGCGGATATCGCCGCGCTCGACCGTCGCCGTGCGATAGGCGCTTTCGACGCCGTCTCCCTTCCGCGTGGTCCAGTACCAGGCGCCGCCGCCCAGAATGGCGACCACGGCAATACCCAGCAGGAGGGTGGGCAGCGGGGATTTCTTGCGGAGAGGAGTGCGTGCAGGCTGGCTCATGCAGTGAGTCGGCTCGGAAGGTGGGGAGTCGTGGAAGGGAACGCGTCGGGAGCGACATGGTTGACAACCCGTGCCGCGGGTCAGTTCCCGTTCGGTTTACGGAACGAAGCGGATCGTCGCCGTGGTTCCGCGCCCCGGCTCGCTGTCCAGTTCGATCTTCCAGCCGAAGCGGTCGCACAAGCGGCTGACGATGGACAGGCCCAGACCGCTGCCGTGCGGACGCGTGGGGTCTGCACGGTAGAACGGCTCGAACACCCGTGTCATCGATTCGGCCGACATGCCGATGCCGGTGTCGCGCACGATCACGCGGTCCGGCTCCAGCACCACGTCTATGCGGCCCCGGTCGGTGTACGCGCATGCGTTGCGCAGCAGGTTGCTGACCACCACCTGGAACACCCGTGGCGGTGCGTGCAGCCTCGGCCGTGCATGCAGGGTGACTTCCAGGTCCACGGGCTTGTTCAACAGCAGGGCACGTGCGTTCTCGGCCTCGTCCATGACGATGTCGGCGACATCGAAGTCCTCGCTCTGCGGTTCGACCTCGGCTTCGCGGGCCAGGATCAGGAACGCATCGATCACGGCCTCCATGTCGCGGCCGGCGCGCTGGATGCGTTGCAGCGCGCGCGCGACGCGCGGCGGCGCGTCTTCGGCCATGCCCATGTCGGTGGCCACGCGGATCACGGTCAGCGGCGTCCGCAATTCATGGCTGGCGTCGCGGGTGAAGTCGCGCTCGCGTGCCACGTGTGCGGTCACGCGCTGCGCCAGCCCGTGCAGCGCGGAAGCGAGCTGGCGCGCCTCGCCCTGCACGTCGCTGGGAAGGCGATCCGGGGCCAGAACGCTGACGTCGGGACGGCGCGGATCCCACTCAGCCACCTGCCGCGCGAGCCAGCTGACCGGGGACACCAGCCGCTTGGAGGCGCGATAGGTCAGCCAGGACACCAGGTAGATCGCCACCAGCGTCATGATGATCGGCACGGTGCCGAAGTAGAACGCCAGCCGCTCGGCCTGGGAACGCAGGAACACCAGGTAGAGGCGGCCGGCGGGCTCTTCGTCCACCAGCACCAGCTGGTCGTCCTGCTTCAGCTCATGGAACCCGGGCGCGAGGTTGCGCAGGTTCTCCGGCAGGACGAGGTTGGAATGCCCCTTGACCACCAGGTAGCCGCGCAGGTTGTGGGTGTTGGGCGGCGGCTGCGCGGTGCTGGCGCTGTACAGCTCCCAGAAGTGCGTCGCCTCTTCCTGCAGGGCGGTATTCATCAGGCTGTGCTTGATCACCGCGGAGATGAGGTACACGCCCAGCACGATGGCCAGGCTGACCATCACGGCCTGCAGGATGAAGGCGATCCTGAGTTTGCGGGGCAGGCCGTGGCGCATCGGCGTATCGTCGGGCGAGGACGGGATTATGACGCGCGTGCCCGACGGTCGGATCAGCCGATGTCCGCGATGCGGTAGCCCGCGCTCTGCACCGTATGCAGCAGAGGCTTGTCGAACGGCTTGTCGATCACCTTGCGCAGGTTGTACAGGTGGCTGCGCAGCGTGTCCGAATCCGGCAGGCCGTTGCCCCAGATCTCGCGTTCGATCTCCTGCCGGGTCACCACGCGCGGCGATTCACGCATCAGGATGGTGAGCAGACGCAGGCCGATCGGCGACAGCATCAGTTCGGTGCCGCCGCGGGTCGCGCGCATGCTGACCGGGTCCAGCACCAGGTCGGCGACCTTCAGCACTTCGGCGCCGACCTGGCGGCGCTCACGGCGGATCAGCGCGCGCAGGCGGGCTTCCAATTCCTGGATGGCGAAGGGCTTGGTGAGATAATCGTCGGCGCCGGAACTCAGGCCGGTCAGCTTGTCGTCCAGGGTGTCGCGCGCGGTAAGCATCAGCACGGGCGTGGATTTGCGGGCCTCGGTGCGCAGGCGCTTGCAGACTTCCATCCCGTCCAGGCGCGGCAGCATCAGGTCCAGCACCAGCACGTCGTAGCTGTTCTCCACCGCCAACCGGTACCCATCCAGGCCATCGGTGGCGTAATCGACCTCGAATCCCCGGCCCTCGAGATACTCTCCAATCATCTCCGAGATGTTCCGGTTGTCTTCCACCACCAACACCAGACCTGCGGTTTCCTGACTGTGTCGCATGACAACTCCTTCAGAGGCTTCAGGTTTGTGAAGCTACCGGCCTCCCGGTGGACATCATGTGAAGGTGGCAGCTCCATTCAGCCCACAGTTGGGATTACGCTTCGCCACCCCTCCCCGACGGCCCCGCCATGATCGAACGCGTTCTCCCCCTGTTCCTGCTGCTGGCCTCCAACGTCTTCATGACCTTCGCCTGGTACGGGCACCTGAAGTACAAGTCCTCTCCGCTGTTCGTCGCGATCCTGGCCAGCTGGGGCATCGCCTTCTTCGAGTACACCCTGATGGTGCCCGCCAACCGGATGGGCAGCACGGTCTACTCGGTGGTGCAGCTGAAGACGATCCAGGAGGTCCTGACCCTGCTGGTCTTCGCCGGCTTCAGCACCTGGTACCTGGGGCAGCCGCTGAAATGGAACCACTACGCGGCCTTCGCCCTGATCGTGGGCGCGGCGTTCCTGATGTTCTACGAGTGAGGTCGCTCGTCACCGGTACTCAACGGGCGTGTCCGGTGCGGGCCAGCAGCCACTCGGCGCGCGCTTCCACCCGCCGGTGGTCCCGCAACACGTAGGAACCCTGGATGACGGCAACGGTGCGCGCCGCTTCGAGGGGCGACAAGGCATCCAGGGACGTGCGATGTTCGCGTCGCGCGAGTGCCGCCAGGCCACGGTCAGTACCGTTGTAAGCCTGGGACACGATGAGGCCATACATCGCGGAGTCGTCCAGGTGCAGCGGCAGCAGGAACCGCCAGAGCAGTTCGCGCACGTGCCGGCCCACCACACTGCGCCTGTCCGTGCCATCCACGTGCGCCAGCGCGAGACGTGCTCCGTAGGCGTCCGGGGAAGCCACTCCGGCATCGATGAGGTCGCGAACACGCTGCGGAGGCGATGCCTCCAGCGGTTCCGCCCTTGCAAGCAGCACCTCGACCTCGGCGACATGCGGCCTGACTGCCACCCAGTCGTATGCGAACAGTCCGGCCAACGGTAAGCCGACCAGCAACGCCGCGGCGTGGACGGTGTGCCGGACCACGCGGCTCATGCGCCGCTCAGAACCGGATCTTGCCGGTGAGGATGTCCTTGAACATCACCCAGTCGCCGGCGAAGGAATAGAACGGATGCTTGAAGGTCGCGGGCCGGTTCTTCTCGAAAAAGAAGTGGCCTATCCAGGCGAAGCCGTAGCCGCAGAACAGCGCGGCGAGCATCCACCACGCATTGCGTTCGACGAGGGCCAACACCAGCAGGGCCAGCACGCCGCAGCTGCCGATGAAGTGCAGCCGGCGCGAGGTGCGGTTGCTGTGTTCGTTGAGGTAGAACGGATAGAACTCGCGGAAGCTGGCGAAGCGGCTCATGTCCCCTCCCACAGGGTCAGGCGGCGCGTGGCGAGAACATGATCACCGCCATGCCGGCCAGGCACAAGCCGGCGCCGAGCAGGTCCCAGCGGGTGGGCTTCACCGCGTCCACCGCCCACAACCAGAAGATCGCGGTGGCGACATAGACGCCGCCGTAGGCCGCGTACACACGGCCGGAGGCGGTGGGATGCAAGGTCAGCAACCACGCGAACAGCGCCAGGCTGACGGCGGCCGGCAGCAGCAGCCAGGCGCTGCCGCCTTTGCGCAGCCACAGGTACGGCAGGTAGCAGCCGACGATCTCGGTCAGTGCGGTCAGCAGGAAGAGCAGCAGGATTTTCATGAGACCCCTGTAGGAGGGGCTTCAGCCCCGATGCCTTGCGCGGTCGGGGCTGAAGCCCCTCCTACAGCCCTTGCTGCTTCACCCGCGCCCACAACGCTTCCTGTTGCTCCAGCGACAGCGCGGACATCGAGGTGCCGTCTGCCGCGGCCAGCGCTTCCATCGCACGGAAGCGACGTTCGAACTTCAGGTTGGCGCGACGCAGCGCACCGCCCACATCCACCTTGGCATGGCGCGCCAGGTTGGCGGCGACGAACAGCAGGTCGCCGATCTCGTCCTCCAGCCGCGCGTCGCGTTCGGGCGAAGGGGCGGCAGCGAGTTCAACGCGGACTTCATCGATCTCCTCGTGCAGCTTGTCGATCACCGGCGCGGTATCCGGCCAGTCGAAACCGACCCGCGCCGCGCGCGACTGCAGCTTCACCGCGCGCTGCCACTCGGGCAGGCCGCGCGAGACGCCGGCGAGCGCGGAAGCATCCTCTTCACCGGCCGCTTTCCGCTCGGCCGCCTTGATCGCTTCCCAGTTGGCGGTCTGCGCCTCGGCATCGGCGAACGAGGCATCGCCGAAGACATGCGGATGACGCCGCACCATCTTGTCGCAGATGGCATCGACCACGTCCCCGAACGCGAACGCGCCCTGTTCGTTCGCCATCTGCGCATGGAAGACGACCTGCAGCAGCAGATCGCCGAGCTCGTCCTTCAGCGCCGGCAGGTCATTGCGGTCGATCGCGTCGGCGACTTCGTACGCTTCCTCGATCGTGTAGGGCGCGATCGAGGCGAAGTCCTGCTCGAGGTCCCACGGACAACCGCCCTCGGGATCGCGCAGGCGGGCCATGATGCCCAGCAGGCGCGCGATGTCGCCGTCAGGCGCTGCGGGCATGTCCATGGTCGCCGTCCTGCGCCCGCGCCAGCCAGTCACGCCATGGCAGCGTCATGTCGCCCAGGGCCACGAAATCACCATTGAGCAGGGTCTCGCGGCGGTTGTAGCGGAATGCACGTCCATCCGGCGCGAGCAGTGCGCCACCGGCAGCTTCCAGCACGCACTGCGCGGCGGCGGTGTCCCACTCGCTGGTGGGGCCGAAGCGCGGATAGACGTCCAGGGTGCCTTCGGCGATGCGGCAGAACTTCAGCGAGGAGCCGAGCGAGACCTCCTCGATCCCGCCCATGCCCTCCAGGAAAGCCTGCGTGCGCGCGTCGCGGTGCGAACGGCTGGCCGCCACCTTCAGCGTGCCCCTGGCGGGCGCACGCGTGCGGATCTGCGCGTCGACCTCGCCGATGCGGCGGTACGCATTGCGGCCCTGGCGCGCATGCCAGGTCTCGCCGGTCACCGGCGCATGCACCACGCCGAAGATGGGCTCGTTCTGTTCGATCAGCGCGATGTTCACGGTGAACTCGCCATTGCGCTTGATGAACTCGCGCGTGCCGTCCAGCGGGTCCACCAGCCAGTACGTCGGCCACTGGCTGCGCTCGGCCCACGGAATGTCGGAGGCTTCCTCCGACAGCACCGGCCATTGCGGGGTCAGCCGGCGCAGGCCATCGGCGATGACCTGGTGCGCGGCCATGTCGGCGGCGGTCAGCGGGCTGTCGTCACTCTTGCGCTGCACATCGAAGGCGTTCTCGTACACGGCCAGGATGGCCTGGCCCGCTTCGCGGGCGATGACGATGACGGCTTCGTGCAGGTCGGCGGTCATGCGACTCATGTCCGCTCTTTCAGCCATTCGCGGGCGATGAACAGAGCCGCCAGCGAACGACCTTCCGAAAAATCCTCGCGCAGCATCAGCTGGTCGAGGTCTTGCAACTTCCAGGGCACTACTTCCAACTCCTCGGGTTCATCCCCCGGCAGGCGCTCGGGGTACAGGTCTCTTGCCACCACCAGCCAGGACTGGTGGCTCATGTAAGTGGGTGCCAAGGTCAGGGCGCGCAGCACATCGATACGGCGCGCACCGAAGCCGGCTTCTTCCTTCAGTTCGCGGTCGGCCGCCTGCTCGGGCGTTTCGCCGGCATCGATCCGGCCCTTCACCAGGCCCAGTTCGTAACGGTGCATGCCAGCGGCGTATTCGCGCACTAGGAGCACGGTGTCCTCGTCCTGCATCGGCACCACGACCACCGCGCCATGACCCTGCGCACGGAGCCGATGGTAGCGACGGCGTTCGCCGTTGCTGAACTCCAGGTCGAGTTCCTCGACATGGCGGTCCGGCCCGTCTGCGCGCTGGGTGATGCCGTGGATGGTGGGAAGACGGCTCATGCGGCGGCGCGGCGTCCACGCCCGGCACGCAGGGCGTGGCGACGGAAGGGGGTGGGGGCCGATATCATGTGGGGATGCGACAACAGGATCATCAAGCGGGAATGCTAGCAGAGGCGGACGCTTGGCGTGCCCGCGATCTGTCGGTGGTGTGGCATCCCTGCACCCAGATGCGTGAGCACCCGCACACCTTGCCACTGGTACCCATCGCGCGCGGCGATGGTGCATGGCTCATCGGGCACGATGGCACGCGTTACCTGGACGCCGTCAGCAGTTGGTGGACCAACCTGTTCGGGCATGCGGAGCCGCGCATCGGCGCCGCCATCGCCACCCAGGCCATGGCCCTGGAACAGGTGATGCTGGCCGGCTTCACCCACGCACCGGCGGTGGAACTGGCCGAACGCCTGCTTGCGATCGCACCGCGCCAACAGGGACGCACGCCGCTATCGAAGGTGTTCTACGCCGACAACGGCTCCGCCGGCGTGGAAGTGGCATTGAAGATGGCGTTCCACTGGTTCCACAACCGGGGCGAACACCGCCGCACCCGGTTCATCGCGCTCGAGAATGGCTACCACGGCGAGACGCTGGGAGCGCTGGCGGTGGGCGACATCCCGCTTTACCGGCGCGTCTATGCACCGCTGCTGGCCGAGGCGCTGTTCGCACCCTCGCCCGATGCCTACCTCGCGCTGCCCGATGAATCGCCGGCCGACTGCGCCGCGCGCGCCGCGGCCGCGCTGGCGACCCTGCTGGAGCAGCATCCGGGTGAAGTCTGCGCGGTGATCGTGGAGCCACGCGTGCAGTGCGCGGGCGGCATGCGCATGCACCACCCGGATTACCTCGCCCGCGTGCGCGAACTCTGCGACGCCAGCGGCGCGTTCCTGATCGCCGACGAGATCGCCGTAGGCTTCGGCCGCACCGGCACGCTGTTCGCCAGCGAGCAGAGCGGCGTGATGCCCGACCTGCTGTGCCTGTCGAAGGGGCTGACCGGTGGCTTCCTGCCACTGGCCGCAGTCCTGGCCACGGAGACGATCTACGATGGCTTCCTCGATGATGCGCGCGAACGCGCCTTCCTGCATTCGCACAGCTACACGGGCAATCCCCTGGCCTGCGCGGCGGCATTGGCCTCGCTGGACATCTTCCGCGCCGACGACGTGCTGGCGCGCAATCGCACCACGGCGCGCGCCATGGCGGCGCTGGCCGAGCCGCTGGCCGCGCACCGCCACGTGGCGGACGTGCGCCAGGCCGGCATGATGCTGGCATTCGAACTGACCCGGGACGGCGACAAGGCCACGCCCTTTCCGGCAACGGCGCGCGTTGGCCTGAAAGCCTACCGGGCTGCATTGGCCCGCGGCGTGGTGCTGCGCCCGCTCGGCGACGTGCTGTACTGGATGCCGCCGTACTGCGTGGACGAAGAGCAACTGCAGATGCTGGCCGATGTCACCCGCGCGGCGATCGACGAGGCGACGGCATGACGTGCCTCCGCCAGAACGCTCCCTGTCGGAGCTTCAGCCCCGACTGTGGGTCCGGAAGCGCCGACATGGCCATCCACCCAACGGGTGCGCTGCAGCGCGTTCGTTGTCATGGCGGCGGGCATGTCGTCGTGGCGCGGGCTGAAGCCCCTCCTGCAGGGAGCGTCACATGCGTCTGACTCGTTGTTTCGTTGAACGGCCGTTGCAGACGGGCGCGCGGCTCGCCCTGCCTGAGTCCACCGCCAACCACCTGGCCCGTGTCCTGCGCCTGCGCGAAGGCGACGCCTGCGTGCTGTTCAATGGCGACGGCCACGACTACAACGCGCGCATCACCACCATCGGCAAGCGCGAGGTCGTGGCCGAGATCGCGTCGATGCGCGCGGTGGACCACGAATCCCCGCTGCACATCACCCTGCTGCAGGGCATCGCGCGGGGCGAGAAGATGGACCTGATCCTGCAGAAAGCGACTGAGTTGGGCGTGGCCGCGATCATCCCCGTGACGGCCGAACGCACCGAAGTGAAGCTGGACGCCGAGCGCGCCGGGAAGCGCGTGGCGCACTGGCGCAATGTCATCGCGTCCGCCTGTGAACAGAGTGCGCGTGCGCGCCTGCCGTCGCTGTCGCCACCGGCCGCACTGGCGGATGCGGCGCGCATGGTCGACAGCGGCGCGACGCGACTGACGCTGGATCCTGCCGGCGACGTGTCGATGGCCACCGTGCAGGTGGCATCAGGCGCAGTGGTGGTGGCGATCGGGCCGGAAGGCGGCTGGTCACCACGCGACCGCGAGGTCCTGTCGGCGGCGGGATTCACCGGATTGCGCCTCGGCCCCCGCATCCTGCGCACGGAAACCGCAGGACTGGCCGCCATCGCCGCCTTGCAATCGCGCTTCGGCGACCTGTAGGGCGGGCCCTGGCCCGCCAGCATGCATCGCGGAAAAGCCGCTTCGCTTGCAGGATTTGTGGAGGCGGGCTGAAGCCCACCCTGCGACAGCGATATCTCAGGCCGCGTTGGCCAGCGCGTCGCCGATCATCGATTCGACCACTTCCAGGTCGGGCAGCACGGCGGCTTCGTCACCGAGCAGCACGCGCACCTTCACCCCGACCGGCAGGTCTTCTTCGGTCGCGTCGGCCAGCAGGCCGTCACGCGGGACCGACACCAGGCGCGGGAACGATGGTGTCAGCAGCGCGAAGTACGGGCGATCCTTGTCGCCACTCAGCGCCTTCAGCACCACGATCTTGCTGTTGAGCGCCACCGGCTCGTTCGGATTGCCACTCAGGCGGCCGAACGCGACCAGCGGGACCGGCCAGCCATGCCAGTCGATCCGGCCCGGCAGCCAGTCGGGCATGTCGGCGATCGGCTCGACCGGCGCCCGCGTGAGCACTTCGGCCACGGTGGCGTTGGGCAGCAGCAGGCGGTACTCGCCTGCCTGGATCAGGACGCCGCGGATTTCGTCGTTGGAATGGGCCATCGTATGTTCCTCAGAACCAGCGGTCGGTCAGGCGTTGCGCGAGCTGCATGGGCGCGGCCAGTTCGGCACCACGCGATGCCAGCGCCTTCGGTGCCGCCGGGTCGTAGCAGCCGTCCTGCGACTGGCCCAGCACCAGCGCACCCTGCTCGCCCAGCGCGGCGACCGGATCCACCAGTGCGCTGTCGCTGCCGCTGAGCAGCAGCACCGCGCTGTCGGCGGGCGGCAGTTGCGGGATCATCGTGTGGATCACGGCACCCGGGCGGAAGCTCACCACACCTGCATCGACAAAAGGCACCACGTCACCGGGCAGCACGTAGATGTGTCCCGCTTCGGCGGGTTTGCCGGCTTCGGCCAGCAACACCGGCATGTGCGCCACGCGCTCCATCTGCCGGACCAGGTTGTCGTAGCGGCCACCGTCCAGGCGCAGATGCACCAGCACGGGTTTGGGGAAGCCATCCGGCAACTCGGCCAGCAGCTTCCGCACTGCGTCGGGACCGCCGATGCCAGCGAAGACCAGCACGGCGCCCTGCACGCGCGCCGCACCCGTGGCACCGCCGGATTCCAGCGGTTCCAGTTCCAGCGTGGACAGGTCGAAGGTCGGAGCTGGCACTGGCGGCGGCGCCACGACGGGCGCTTCCGGGAGCGGCGGGGGGATGGAGGGTGCCGGCGCGCCAGCGGGCGCCGCGTCGACCGTGGCATGACGCAGCCAGTCGTCCGCGTCGATGACCTGTTCCGCGGCTGAGCGCGTCGCCAGGCCACCGGTGTAGGCGAAATCATCACGCGGAAGTTCGAACGCGATGTCGGCCGCTTCTTCCAGGTGCAGGGAAATCTCCGCGCCCTCGTGCAATTGCGCGGGCGTCACCGGCAAGCCGGGCTCGAGCTGCAGGCCGACGTCTTCTTCGCGACCAGGCGGCAATACGTCCTGGTGCCCGTGCAGTTTCGCCGCCAGGTGCCGCGCCCAGCGCTGGGCTTCCCAGCCCTGGCGCCGCGCAGCCAATTCGGCTTCGTCGAATATCACCGCGACCGCCGGGTCGTGCAGCACGCTGTCGAAGCGCTCCAGGCTGTCTTCGATGGCCGGCTCCAGCGCCACCAGCACCACCTGCGGCGCGCTGCCGCCGAGGGCTTCCACATCGAGCGCATTGGGATCGTCTTCCAGCACGATGTCGGCGCCGGCTTCATGCAGCGCCACACGCAGGCGCTCGCGCGCTTCGCCCGGCCGCGCCAGCAAGGCAACGCGTTTGGCTTCACTCACGGACACGGGCGATTCCCAGCAGGTCGTAGACGTTGCGCATCAGGTCAAGCTCCTGGTACGGCTTGCCCAGGTAGCGCTGCACGCCGATATCGAAGGCGCGCTGGCGGTGCTTGTCGCCGGTACGCGACGTGATCATCACGATGGGCACGTCCTTGAAACGCGGATCGGCCTTCATCGCGGTGGCCAGCTCGTAACCGTCCATGCGTGGCATTTCGATGTCCAGCAGCATCAGGTCGGGCACGCGTTCTTCCAGTTTCTCCAGCGCTTCGACGCCATCGCGCGCGGCGCTGACCTCGAAGTTGTGGCGTTCCAGCACGCGGCTGGTCACCTTGCGCATGGTCAGCGAGTCGTCGACCACCATCACCAGCGGCACCCGGCGCTGCTCGACCGCGGTGACCTGCTGCGTCGGCTGCTGCGGCTGCGCGAGATGGCGACGCACCAGCGGCGCGGCATCCAGGATCACCACCACGCTGCCGTCGCCGGTGATCGTGGCGCCGTAGATGCCGGGGATGGACGCGATCTGCGGCCCCACCGGCTTGACCACGATCTCGCGATTGCCGAGCACCTGGTCGACCGCGACGGCCGCGCGCAGATCGCCCGCGCGCACCAGCAACAGCGGCACCTGCGGCTGGCCTTCCGCCTTCGCCGGTCCCTGTCCCACCAGGTGGCCCAGGTTGTAGAGCGGATAGTCCTCGCCGGCGTAGTGGTAGCTGCCCACGCCCGCACTGAAGCGCGCGTGGCTGATGCGGCCGATGCCGCTGACCGCCGCCACGGGCACCGCGAACTGCGTTTCGCCGATCTGCACGAACACGGCCTGACTGACCGCCAGCGTCTGGGGCAGGCGCAGGGTGAAGGTCGCCCCCTTGCCCGGTACCGAATTGATTTCCAGCGAGCCGCCCAGCTGGCGCACCTCGTTGTACACCACGTCCATGCCCACGCCGCGGCCCGCCAGCTGGCTGACCTGGTCGTAGGTGCTGAATCCGGGCTCCAGGATCAGGCGGTCCAACGCGCTGTCGGGCAGCACCGCGCCCGGCTGCAGCAGACCGCGCTGCTCGGCGCGCTTGCGGATGGCATCACGGTTGAGGCCGGCACCGTCATCGGATACCTCCAGCACCATTTCCGAGCCTTCGCGACGCAGCGCCACGTGCACGGTGCCTTCTTCCGGCTTGCCGGCCTTGCGGCGTTCCTTGGGTCCTTCCAGCCCGTGCGCGACCGAGTTGCGCAGCAGGTGCTCCAGCGGCGCGGTCATGCGGTCCAGCACGTTGCGGTCCATTTCACCGTGCGTCCCGGAGAACTGCAGGCTGACCTGCTTGTGCGTCTCGGTGGCGGCCTGCCTCAGCACGCGGCGCAGGCGCGGCACGATGCCTTCGAACGGCAGCATGCGCGCACGCATCAGGCCATCCTGGAGCTCCGAACTGACGCGGGACTGCTGTTGCAGCAGGCCGTCGTACTGGCGCGCCAGGTCGTCGAGCACGCCCTGCAGGCCGCTGATGTCCGCCGCCGATTCGGCCAGCGCGCGACTGAGCTGCTGCAGCGTGGAGAAGCGGTCCAGTTCCAGCGGATCGAACGTCGGGTCCTGCTTGTCGTGCTCGCGCTGGTAACGCGCGACGATCTGCGCCTCCGTCTCCAGGTCGAGACGGCGCAACTGATCGTGCATACGGATGTTGGTGCGGTCCAGTTCGGCCATCGCACCGCGGAACGCGCCCAGCTGCTGTTCGAGGCGGGCACGGTAGATCGCCACTTCGCCGGCGTTGTTGACCAGGCGATCCAGCAGGTCCGCGCGCACGCGCACCTGCTCCTGCTGGCCCATCGGGAAGAACTCTTCCTCCACCTGGACCGCGACCTCGGTCTCGATCGGCGCCGACAACGGCGCCAGCTCGACCGGGGCGATGGACGTTTCCGCCGCCGTCGGCGTCTCAGGCAGTTCGATGCCGCGGGCGCGCGCATTGAACTCCGCGATCATGCCGTCCGGAATGGCGACGGCGCGACGCGCGGTGACGCGGGCGAGTTGCGCATGCAGCGTGTCGAAGCCGCGTTCCAGCAACTGGATGGCGCGACGGTCCAGCTCGGTGCGCTGGCCGGCGATCGACTCCAGCATCGATTCGATCGCGTGGCCCAGGTCGCCCACGGCATGGATGCCGGCCATCCGGGCGCCGCCCTTCAGCGTGTGCAGATCGCGCTGCAGGCCGATGACCAGCGAACGGTCTTCCGGTGTCTCCCGCAACTTTGCGATCAGATCGTCGGAGTGGTCGAGCAGGTCGTTGCCTTCTTCGATGAAGATCTCGACCAGGTCTAGGTCGAGCCCGGTCAGGTCGAGGGCCTCTTCCGGCTCCGGCATGTCGGCGGGTGCACTGGTCACGGCAGACTCCTCGACTTCCACGGAGGCGACGACATCGGACGGCGCTTGTTCGGCAGCTTCGAAGGCTTCCGCGTCTTCCGTTGTTTCAACCGGCTCGGCAGCGTCTTCGACAGGCGTGTGCTCCGCCGCGACGGCGTCGTCCACCAACGGCTCTTCCACGGCGCCATCGAAGCCGGTCGTCCCGTCGGCAACCTCGGTCGCCGCGTCTTCGATGGAGAGACTCTCGACTGCAGGCGCGTCGGCACCCTGCTCCGCGGTGCCGTCCTCTTCGACGATGAGCGGCGTTACCTCGCCCATCGCAACCTCGTCTTCCTGCACCGCCACGCGCTCATCGATGGCATCGGCGACGGACGCCGTTTCGTCGGTGACGTCGACGGTCACGACCGCATCGACGGACGCTTCCACCGGATCAGGCTCGCCTGCTTCCGGCACATCCATCGCGGCAACGTCGGCGAGATCGTTCGCGTCGGTGATGTCGCCCGTGCTTCCGGTGCCTTCGGCGACCGCCACGTCCGTGATCGCGTCATCCGGCACCGGCGCCGTGTCGACAACGACGGCTTCGGTTTCGACCAGGAACGCAGGCAGGTCGGCGTCCACCAGCAGCGCGTCATCGATCGGCTCGGCGAACGCGTCCTCTTCCTGCGCCTGTACTGCGGCTTCCAACGATGCGTCGGCAACGGTGGAGGACCCCATGCCGATCATGGCGTCATCCGCCACCTCCGCATGAACGTCTTCGCCCACCTCTTCCGGCGGCGTCGCGTGTTCGACTTCCGATTGCCGTGCGCGAGGCAGGATGCGGTAGTCGATGTCGTAGAACGTCACGCCCTGCGATGCAGGCTGCTCCACGTCCGCCGGGGTGGTTTCCCCGGTGTGCAGCACTGCATCGGGTGCGGCATCGGCCGTTTCGACGACCGCATCTTCCGGCGTGGCGTCGTCCGCCATTCCGGTCGCGGCAAGATCGCCCGCACCGTTGGCGGCGTCGCTGTCGAGATACGCGGACAGGTCCAACGCGGACAGCTCGATGTCGGACGGCGCAACCGGCGGTGCGATCGTCGGCATCTGGCCGACATAGGTCCCCTGGTGCGCGTCGTCGACGATCTGCGCGCCATGGCGCAGGTCTGGCAGGCTGTCGCGCAGCGCGGCGAGCTGGCCCGCCAGCGCCGCGAATACCGGAATGCGCGGCGACGGCGCCTGCAGGGCGGCGATGCTGCGGCGGATCGCCTGCGCGGTGTCGGCCAGTGCGGCCACGCCTTCCGGCGGTGGCGTCTCGCCCGCCGACAGCAGGCGTTTGACGTACTGCTCCGCGGACGAGGTGACATGGGTGATTTCCGGCACGTCCGCCATCGCCAGCGCACCGTTCATCGTATGCACGGCGCGCAGCAGTTCTTCCGTGACCGGCGTGGCTTCCACCTGGGCCTTCTGCAGCCAGGTATCGACCGTGTCGAGATGGTTGTCGACCTCGGTCTCCAGGATCTCGCGCAGCACCGCATCGACCGACGCCGGCGTGCCTTCGGTCTCGGGTTCGAACACCGCAGGCACGTCTTCGGTGACCGGCACGGTCGTCTGCGCGAACGCCGGCTCGACGAAGTCCGCTTCCTCGTCCAGCACGGTCGGCTGGGCGCTGTAGTACGCCTCTTCACCCGCGGCCAGGCGATCCGCCACGTCCTGCAGGCCGGCCAGGTCGGCCGTCACGCTGCCCTGGCCGCGCAGCGCGGCGTTGAGTTGCGGCAATGCGTCGCAAGCCTGTTCCAGCAGGACTTCCACCGCGTGGCTCGGCGCGCGCGTGCGGTCGAGCACGCGATTGAGCATGTTCTCGACCTTCCAGCTGAATTCGCCCAGCGTCTTGGCGCCCACCAGGCGTCCACTGCCCTTCAGGGTATGGAACACGCGGCGGATCGGGCGCAGGCGATCGAAATCTTCGGGATTGCTGCGCCAGGCGGGCAGCAGCTGGCGCAGGTTGACGATTTCCTCGTCGAACTCTTCGAGGAAGACGTCGCGGATCTCGTCGTCGATATCCGTGGCATCGCCGTCGAAGCCGCCCACCACGCTCGCCGCCGGCAGCGCGGCCGCCGCAGCGGCAATCTCGTGGCGCAGGTCGGGCAACGCATCGGCATCGGTATCGACGACGTCCGGCGTCGCCTCGGACAGGTCCGCGGCGGTTTCGATGTGATCCCCGGCAAAAGGTGCATCGCCAGCTTCCAAGACGGGCGCGCCGGTGTCTTCCAGCACCGACACCGGCGAGGCCGCCTCGGCATCACCGTCTGCTTCTTCGAAGCCGACCGGATCGAATGGATTGGCGCCGCCGGGCGAAGATACGGCGGGCGCGGCGTCGATCGGTTCCAGCGACAGCCCGGAGAACGAGACTGGCGCGGGCGCTTCCTCCACGGGGACGGGAATTCCATCGACCACGGGCGCTTCAACGACAGGCGCTTCGGCGACCGGCGCCACGACGGGGGCCACCGCGACCGGCGGGATTGCTTCTTCAGCCGCCGGGGCTTCGGCCGGCAGCGGCCAGTAGCGCAGGGCTTCCAGGCTGCCGCGGGTGATCTCGAGGATGTCCTCGCGATTCGGGCGGCGCTCGCGCAGCGCTTCCAGGTAGTACTCGAGGCTGGCCATCGCATCGGCCAGGGTGTCCAGCTGCTGGCCGCCGGGCACGCGCTTCTTGCCGATCAACTCGCCGCTGACGTAACGGCGCACACCGATGACGTAGTCGCCCGCCTGCGCCAGTTCGAGCATGCGCAGCGCGCCCGCGACCTCGTCCAGCAGGCGCGGCACGTCGGTCAGTTCGGCATGGTCCCAGTTGGTCTCGATGAACGCGACGAAACGCTCGCGTGCACCGGCGAAATTGATGATGGCCTCCTGTGCCAGCACTTCGACCGTGCGTTGCGATTCGGCCGTGCTGGGATCGGGCGCCGCATCGCCGGCACTGCCCAGGCGCGCGACCTGATCGTCCAGCGAGGCATCGACATACAGCAGTGCGCCGGCGACATCGAGCAGCGTGCCTTCGTCCGCAGGACGGGCGCCCGCCACGACTTCGCGCAGGGTGTCGCGCTGCTGCATCACCACATCGCGCGCCACGCCCAGGCCCATCATGCCCAGGGTGTCGGCCACGTTGCCGAGTTCGGCAACCTGCGATTCGAGTTCCTGCGCCTCGCTGCCGGTGCGCAAATGCAGGTCCAGCGCGTCCTTCACGCGCAGGAGCTCTTCCTTGACCGCGTTGCCGACGGTATCGAGCAGTTCGCGGTTGCGCCCGCTGAGGCTGCTGCGCGCGTGGTCGATCTCGGCCTCGCTGGGCGTCGCGTCGTCGCGCGCACCCGGCGGGAACAGCATGCTTTCGTTGAGGCCCGATGCACCGCGCGACGCGCGGATTTCGTTGAGCAACGGCAGCAGCACGATGGGGATGTCCCGGTGGCCGTCCTGCAACCGTTCCAGGTAATCCGGCAACAGCACCGCGCCGCGCATCAAGGTGGAGCAGGCTTCGTCACGGTCTACCACGCCGCCTTCCTGCAGCGCCTTGGCGAGCAGCTCCAGCTCTTCGGCCACCATCGCGGGCGCGTACAACTCGACCATGCGCAGCGTGCCCTGCACCTGGTGCAGGTAGCCGGCGCAGAAGCGCATGCGGCTGGTATCGGCGGGCGTTTCGACGAAGGCTTCGATTTCCTGCCGCACCAGGCGCAGGGTTTCGTCGAGCTCGGGCTTCACCCAGCCGAGCACGGCGTGGCTCATGGCTTCGCGCAGCGCACTCATGGGCATGCTCCCGCGGCGACGGCAGAACCGTCAGCCTCGCGCTGCTGGCAGGCGGGATGGCGTAGGAAGTTCATGCAGTGCGTCCCGTCCTCAGCCCGGCAGCTTGAAGTCGGCGACCGAGCGGCGCAGGTCCGCAGCCAGTTGCGCCAGGTGACCGATGGATTCCGCCGTCTGCCCCGCACCCAGCGAGGTCTGCGAGGTGATCTGGCGGATCACGCCCATGGTCTGGGTGATGTCCAGCGCGGCGGCGGACTGCTGCTGCGCGGCGCCGGAGATGCCCTTGATGAGGTTGTTCAGGTCGTTGGACACGCGCTCGATCTCTCCCAGCGCGGTACCCGCGTCCTCGGCCAGGCGTGCACCGGAGACCACTTCGGCCGTCGTCTGCTCCATCGAGCTGACCGCTTCGTTGGTATCGGCCTGAATCGTCTGCACCAGCGATTCGATGCGGCGCGTCGCGCCCGAGGTGCGTTCGGCGAGGCGCTGCACTTCGTCGGCCACGACCGCGAAGCCACGGCCCGCTTCACCCGCCGAGGCCGCCTGCACGGCGGCGTTGAGCGCCAGGATGTTGGTCTGTTCGGAAATGTCGTTGATCAGTTCCACCACCGAGCCGATTTCTTGCGAGGACTCGCCCAGGCGCTTGATGCGCTTGGAGGTCTCCTGGATCTGGTCGCGGATCTGGTCCATGCCGCGGATCGTCTCGCGCACGACGCCCGCGCCCTCGGTCGCGATCTGCACCGAGCGCTGCGCCACTTCGGCCGACTCGGTGGAATTCTTCGACACCTGGTCGATGCTGGTCGCGATTTCGCTGATGCGATCGGAGGCGGTGGTGATCTGGTCGGCCTGGTGGCCGGCGGCTTCCGCCAGCTGCAGGGCGGTGGCCTGGGTTTCCTGCGTCGATGCGGCCACCTGCACGGAGGTGTCGTTGATCGTGGTCACCAGGTTGCGCAGTTCGTCCACGGCGTAGTTGATGGCGTCCGCGATGGCGCCGGTCATGTCCTCGGTCACCGAGGCCTTCACCGTCAGGTCGCCTTCACCCAGCGAGCTGATTTCGTCCAGCAGCCGCATGATCGCCTGCTGGTTGCGGCTGTTGTATTCCACCTGCGTCTGGTAGCGCACTTCCTGCTCGCGCTGGCGGGTGCGGTACAACGAATACAACAGGCCGATGATGGAGATCAGCGCCGCGATACCCGACGCGATGCCGAGCCAGAAGTTCGGGAAGAAACGCGTGTCGCGCACCGAACCGAACGCCGTAAACGCCTGGAACAGGTTGGTGCTGTCCTGGAGCATCTGGCCCGAGCCGTTGGTCAGCGCCGCCGCCGCAGACTGCGCGGCGAACAGGTTGCGCGAGCTGGCCAGGATCGCGTCCAGGTCCTTCTTCATCGCGGTCCACAGGGTCTGCGAGTTCTGCAGCGCAGCCAGCGCAGCGGCATTGCGGACCGGCGCGATGCCCAGGTCCGGATTGCCGTCGCGCAGGCCTTCCAGCACCTGGCCGAACAGCACGGCGTCACGGCCGAGCGCGTCGCCGGCGGTGGCGGCACCGACACCACCGGCGCGGATTTCCGTCACGCGGCGGGCCATGGTGCCCGCCAGCACGACCTGCTGCAGCGCGCTGTAGATCTGCGAGGATGGCGCGCCGCCCGCGGACATCGCGCGCACCACTTCGTTCAACTGTGCCTGCAGGCTGGGCACTTGGCCAGCGAAGCGGTCGCCGTTGCCGGCCAGCGCCAGCACGGCGGCTTCGGAGGCGACGATCTGGTCGGCACTCTTGCCCAGTGGTGCCCACGTGGCGCTCAGCCTGGCCAGCGGGCCGGAGATGGTGCTATCAGCTCCATAGCGCGCTTGAAGGTCCGAGACGGTGGACTCGACCGACTGCTTGGTTTCCTTGAACGCCTTGAACGCCTCGGCGTTGCCCGCGACGGCCTCTCGACCCTGGTTGGCCAGCTGCTGCGACAACACGCGCATGTCCGAGGCGCCGGTACTGGCGCCGGATAGACGGCTGCCGTTGTATGTCGACACACCGGTGTTGGCACCGAAGACCAGCACCGAAAGCGCGAGCAGCAGCAACCAGAAGCTGTTGCCGAAACTGCCGATCTTGCTGGCGCTGGGAGAATCCGTCGCAGTGCTCATCGTTCAACCCCTGGATTGTTCTTGTTGTCCGCGCTCAAAGCGCGGTCTGACGGAATTCGGGCGTGCGCGCGAGCAGTCCCAGCGCAAAAACACCCCATCGCTGGTCGTCGCTGGCGAAGGCCCGCTCGATGAAATGCGCGTAGCGGCCGTCCGCCAGTTCCCCCGGCTCGACCTGCTGCGATTCATGGAAGCTGCGCTGCCCGTACAGCTCGTCGATGGTCAGCGCGACATCGCCGCCGGCCTGGCGCATGACCAGTACGCGCTGGCCTTCATGCAGCACCGTGCGCTCGCCCTCGAGGAACTGCTTCAGGTCGACCACCGGGAACAGGTTGCCGCGCAGGTTGCCGATGCCCAGCAGCCACGGATGCGCGCCCGGCACCGGCGTGACCGGCGGCATCTGCACGATTTCCACCACTTCCCCGAAGTTGGAAATCAGCCGGCGCTTGCCCACGCGGTAGCCGACGCCACGGTACTGGTCCTGCGCGATTTCCCGCGCCGGCTGCGCCACGGCGTGCGCCAGGCTGCGGCGTTCGTATTCGGCAAGCGTATCGAACGGTGTGCGGATCATGGCCCGCCCCCTGTGCGTTCAGTGCGAATGGTCGCCATGCCGCCAGCCCCCTCAGGTGCTGACGTGGGCGCGGATGGCGTCGAGGAGTTCCTCGCGCGTGAACGGCTTGGTCAGGTACTGCTCCGAGCCGACGATGCGCCCGCGCGCCTTGTCGAACAGGCTGTCCTTGGACGACAGCATGATGACCGGCGTGGACTTGAACACCTGGTTGTTCTTGATCAGCGCGCAGGTCTGATACCCGTCCAGGCGCGGCATCATGATATCCACGAAGATGATCTGCGGCTGCTGGTCGGCGATCTTGGCCAAGGCCTCGAAGCCGTCCGTCGCGGTCACGACTTCGCAACCCTCGCGTTTGAGCAGGGTTTCCGCGGTGCGGCGGATCGTTTTCGAGTCATCGATCACCATGACCCGTAGGCCGTGGAGTCCACCGGCCTGGCCTTCGTTCTGCGTCATTACCTGATTTCCCCATGCGCGCGGCGCTTCATTGACGAACCGGCCCCGCTGCGTTGCTACTTATATCCCAATCCCCTTGCGCACTGTCAAGCGACACCTTCAGCGCCCCTGCCGCTGAACGGCGCGATGCGAACTGCGTCTCAATTTTGCGGCGGCCCGGCAAACGCGGTGTTCCGCCAGTGCCGGGGCGTGGAATGCGCGCCGCCTGATACCATCCCCGCGTCTCCTGCAGAACCGCCCCCATGCCGCTGGACGTCGTCGTCGTCATGGATCCGATCGGGTCCATCAAGATCGCCAAGGACACCACTTTCGCCATGCTGCTGGAAGCCCAGCGGCGCGGCCATCGCCTCCTCTACGTCGTCCCGGGCCGGCTGGCCCTGCGGGACGGGCAGGCCAGCGCGCAGGTCGCCCCACTGACAGTCAGGGACGACAAGACGGACTGGTTCACCCTGGGCGAAGCGCGCGAGCTGGCGTTCGGTCCCGGCCAGGTGGTGCTGATGCGCAAGGATCCCCCTGTCGACGACCAGTACCTCTACGACACCCACGTGCTGGGCATCGCCCAGCAGGCGGGCGCGCTGATCGTCAACGACCCGCAGGGCCTGCGCGACTACAACGAGAAGCTGGCCGCCCTGCTCTTCCCGCAGTGCTGCCCTCCCACCCTGGTCAGCCGCGATCCGGCCGCGCTCAAGGCGTTCGTTGCCGAACATGGCGAGGCCGTGCTGAAGCCGCTGGACGGGATGGGCGGGCGCTCGATCTTCCGCGTGAAGGCCGGCGACCCCAACACCAACGTCATCCTGGAAACCCTGGTCGGCGACGGCAGACTGACCCTGGCGCAGCGCTTCATTCCCGGCATCAGGGATGGCGACAAGCGCGTGCTGCTGGTCGATGGCGAGCCGGTGGACTACGCGCTTGCACGCATCCCGCAGGGCGACGAATTCCGCGGCAACCTTGCGGCGGGTGGTCGCGGCGAAGGCCGCCCACTGAGCGAACGCGACCGCTGGATAGCGGCGCAGGTGGGGCCGGAGATGAAGCGCCGCGGCATGCTGTTCGTCGGGCTGGACGTGATCGGCGACTATCTGACCGAGGTCAACGTCACCAGCCCCACCTGCGTGCGCGAGCTGGACGCACAGTTCGGCCTCAACATCGCCGGCCTGCTGTTCGACGTCATCGAGAAGAAGCTGGCCTGAGATGTCGGCGGTTCCCATGACCCCGCCGAAGATCGGCGCGAACGAGCGCCTCGGCGCCACCCTCGCCCTGTCGCTGATCGTGCATGGCCTGCTGGTGCTGGGCGTGGGCTTCGCGCTCGACGACGCCGCGCCCGTGATGCCGACGCTCGACGTCATCCTCAGCCAGACCAGTACGCCGCTGACGCCGAAGGAAGCCGACTTCCTGGCCGCCGCGAACCAGGAAGGCGGCGGCGAACACGACCAGGCCAGGCGCCCGCGCGACAGCCAGGCCGGCTGGATTCCGCAGCCCGATACCGGTCTGGCGCCACAGCCACTGCGTGCGCAGACCACGGCCCCGGTGCCCCCCCCGGAGAGCCGCGTCGTCACCGCCCGCGACGGCGAAGCCCGTGCGCCGGCACCGGAAGCGCGCCCGCAACCCGACCGGCCCGAGCTGCCCCAGGGCGAACAGAAGGTGCAGCGCGATGCCGAGATGGCGCGGCTCGCCGCCGAGTACCACCTGCGCTCGGAGCTCTACGCCAAGCGGCCGAAGCGCAAGTTCGTCTCGGCCAGCACCAAGGAGTACGTCTACGCGAACTACCTGCGCGCCTGGGTCGATCGCGCCGAACGCGTGGGCAATCTCAACTATCCCGACGAGGCGCGCCGCAAGCGCCTGGCCGGCACGCTGGTGATCAGCGTGGCGGTGCGCCGCGATGGCAGCGTGGAGCAGACCCGCATCATCCAGTCCAGCGGCATCCCCCTGCTGGATTCCACCGCGCAGCGCATCGTGCAGCTGTCCTCGCCGTTCCCGCCATTGCCGGAAACCGCCGAGAACGTCGACATCCTGCATGTCACCCGCACCTGGCGCTTCCTGGCGGGCGGTGAAGTGCGCGACGAGTAGCGTGCGGGCCTTCAGCGCGAGGCGCGCAGCGCCTTCTGCTCTTCGAGGGTAAGGGCGACGTTGTTGCGCAGGTAGGCCGGTTCGACGTGCTCGGGCGCGATGATCTCGCCACGACGCAAGGCGTCGGCCGCCAGTCGCGCGAGATCGGCGGCATGCGGCAGTGCCTGCGCATCGACCCGACGGAAGCGGTCCTGCAGGCGCGCGGCGAACACGCCGTCGGCTGCGGCGAATCCCGTGCCCACGCCTATCCAGTCATTGTCCGCGCCCGGCAGCGCATAGTCGGCCGGGGCCCCCACGGCTTCGGCTGACGTGGCTTCCAAACGGTCGCCGCGATGCACGAACGTGCCCGTGTAGACCTCGCCCATGCGCGCATCGATGGCCGCCAGGATCGCATGCGCCATGCCGACATCGCAGCCGCATTCGCCCGCCGTCACGCGGGGCGCCGGCACCTGCGACGCCAGCACGGCAAGCGTGGATACCGGCACCAACGGCCGATCCAGCGCCAGCGCGATGCCTTGCGCCAGCGCGATGGCCAGGCGCACGCCAGTGAACGCACCCGGGCCGCGACTGAGGGCGATGGCATCCAGTTGCGCGCGCGCGATGCCGGCTTCCGCCAGCAACTGATCCGCCCACGGCAAGGCGAGTTCGGCGTGCCGACGCGGCGCGACCTCGAAACGTTCGCGCACCTCGCCATCGACGTACACGGCGACGGAACAGGCTTCGGTGGCGGTTTCGAAGGCGAGCAGCTTCATGGACGGCAGGAAGTTCGTGAGGTGCCTAGCTTAAACGCTGCGATCCGCGATGCGCTCAGAAGCGGGCATCGGCGAACCAGTCATCGCCGCCGTCACCGGCTGCCGCCACCGGCTCCGGCGCGGCCTCGACGCCGAAGAACCCCTGCACGTCCTGCACCCGCTGCGTGCGCCGGAAGGGCGGCAGCGAATCCAGGAACACGCGCCCATACGGCTTGCCGGTCAGGCGCGGATCGCACAGCACCAGCACGCCACGATCGGTCTCGCTGCGGATCAGCCGGCCGACCGCCTGCTTCAGCGCGATCACCGCCTGCGGCAGTTGCTCATCGCGGAAGGGATTGCCGCCGGCGCGACGCACCGCTTCGAGCCGCGCTTCGAACACCGGGTCATCCGGTGCCGCGAAGGGCAGCTTGTCCACCACCACCACGCTCAGCGCATCGCCGACCACGTCAACGCCCTCGCGGAAACTCGCCGCGCCCAGCAGCACGCCGTTGCCGGATTCACGGAAACGCTGCAGCAGCGTGCCGCGTGGCGCCTCCCCCTGCACGAACAGCGGCCAGGGTCCACCGCGCAAAGCGTCGGCCGCCTCGCGCAACGCGCGATGCGAGGCGAACAGCAGGAACGCGCGCCCCCGCGAGGCTTCCAGCACGGGCCGAAGTGTGGCGATCAGCGACTGGCCGTAACCCGGTGCATTCGGATCGGGCAGCCCGGTGGGCAGGTAACACAGCGCCTGCCGAGGCCAGTCGAACGGACTGGGTTGCAGCAACGTGGGCGGATCGTCCAGCCCCAGCCGCACGGCGAGATGGTCGAAGCGACCGCCTACCGCCAGCGTGGCCGAGGTGAACACCCATGCCGCGCGCGATTGCTCGCGGTGCTGGCGCAGCGGGCCGGAGACATCGAGCGGCGTGCGCTGGCAGCGGAAGGCGCGCGGCGTCAGTTCGTACCACAGCACGTCGCTGGCGTCGTCGGCCCTGGAGGTTTCTTCGTCAAACGCGCCTCCGCCCGACGGTGCCTCGTACCAGCGCGACAGCCGCGTGCCGAATTCCTTCGCCCGCGCCGCACAGGCTTCCAGTCCGAGCGAGGCCGCCGCCAGCGGAGCAAGGGCCGCAGACAGGTCGCCGAGCGCGCCGGCGAGCGCGTCGAAGCCTGTCCCCACCTCCGGCTTCGCCAGCAAGCGCTCGCGGGTGCCGCGTGCCGGCAGTCCTTCCATCGCCGCGCGCAATTCGCGCAAGGACTGCTCCAGCGCGCGCACCGGCGGCTGCAGGACCGACAGAGCGCCCGCCGCGTCTTTCGATTCGGCCAGGCAGTCGCGTGCCAGTTCCTGCAGGGGGCGCATGCCGAAGCCTTCGCCAAAGAAATTGGCGGCGAGTTCGGGCAACTGGTGCGCTTCGTCGATGACGAAAGCCTGCGCACCGGGCAGGATCTCGCCGAAGCCTTCCTGCTTCAGCGCCAGGTCGGCGAGCAGGAGGTGGTGGTTCACCACCACGATGTCGGCGGCCTGCGCGCGCTGCCGCGCCTGCACCACGAAGCAGTCGTCCCAGAACGGACATTCGCTGCCCAGGCAGTTGTCGATGGTGGACGTGACCAGCGGCAGCAGCGGGGAATCGTCCGGCAACGCGGCCAGTTCGGCCATGTCACCGAACTGGGTGCGCCCGCCCCAGGCAACGATGCGCTGGAACTGGTCCACCTGCTCGCGGCTGGTGAAAGTGGTCCGCAACGCCTGCGGATCGCCCTTGGCCTGGTTGAGGCGGTAGCGGCACAGGTAATTGCTGCGGCCCTTCAACAGCGCGGACTTCAGGCCCGCGACCCCGAGCGCATCCCGCACGCGCGGCAGGTCGCGATGGTAGAGCTGGTCCTGCAGCGCGCGCGTGCCGGTGGAAACGATGGTCTTCAGTCCCGAGAGCAGCGCAGGCACGAGGTAGGCGAAGGTCTTGCCGGTGCCGGTGCCGGCCTCGGCGAGCAGCACGTCGCGCGCGTCGAAGGCATCGGCGATCGCCGCCGTCAGGCGCTGCTGAGCGTCGCGGGGGGCAAAGGCGTCGAGTCGTTCCGCCAGCGCACCGCCCTCGCTGAGGGCGTCGCGGCTGGCCTGGGCTAGCTGGGACATCGTGGAAACGTAGGGCGGCGTGCAGCGACAAGGGTACCGCGTCGCATCGCGCGCAGCATGCGCTTCACATGCGCTCGATCACGGGCACGGTGCAGGCATCGCGCCGGCTTTCGGCGTCGGTGATCGCCGCCCGCGTGGTCGCTGCGCGGGCGGCATGCTGTGCGGCATCTTCGGGCGTGTGGCGGGCGGGCAGCGATGGCTGCACCGCAAACTCGTGCTGGCGCACCTGACGCACGGTTTCCCAGTGCTGGCGGCACAGCGGTCCCACCTGCGACCCCAGCTGGAAAGCACGCTGCGCCAGCGTGTCGGCACGCGCATAGTCGCCCTGCGACAACGCCACTTCGGCCCGTTCCTGCAGCACGGCGGGATCTTCGGGGACCAGCAGCAACGCCTGGTTGAGCGCCTCGGCCGCCCCCGCGTAATCGCGGGCCGCACGGGCTCGCTGCGCCTTCTCACGCAGGTCCTCGACCTGCGGATCGCGCAGCGGCTGCACCGCGAGTTCGCGGTCGTCGTCACCTGCAGCGGCCAGGATGGCGGCAACGCGCTGTTCGGGCGTCACAGGATCGCGGGCGACCGGGGTTTCCGGCACGGGTGCGGTCGCGCAACCGGCCAGCATCATCAGGAACAGGAGGAATACGTACTTCATGGTCACGGCTGCTGCGGGGGAGTCTCTTCGAGCGGCGGCGCGGCTTCTTCCTCCCGGTCCAGGCCGAACCAGCTGCGCCAGCCGCCACCTTCGGTCTCCTCGCCATCGATCACCGGCTGCTCGACCACGCAGGCCGCATACGCGGGCGCGAAGCCTGAAACGAAGGGCAACTGGCGTGCGCCGGCGCAACCGGCATCGGTGCTGTTCGAACCGACGACCCATTGCCAGTCCAGCCCCTTGTCCGACACCTTCAACGGTGCGGTAGGCAGGCGAGCGAACAATCCGGACCACACGCGCATCGCGCCCGTACCACCGTACAGTCCGGTCTGTTCGTTCTGGTCGTTGCCCATCCACACCACGGCCAGGTGATCGCCGGTGTAGCCGGCATACCAGCTGTCACGGCCATCGTTGCTGGTGCCGGTCTTGCCCGCGGACTGCAGGCGGCCCAGCCCGTCGCCGATCAGTTGGCGGCCGGTGCCGTTGGACACCACTTGCTGCAGGGCCACGGAAATCAGGTTCGCCGCGATGGAATCGCCTTCCTGTGCCGGGGCGGGCGTCTTGTCGTAGCGCTTGAGCAGCTTGCCATCCGGGTCGAGCACGCCGCGCACCGCGTGCAACGGCTGGATTTCACCGCCCGACGCGAGGAACTGGTACAGCTGCGCCATCGCGTACGGGCTCTGGTCGGTCGCGCCCAGTATCAGCGCGGGATTCGGCTCTGCTTCGATGCCGGCCAGCACGCGGATCAACTGCGCCAGGCGTTCCGGCTCGACCTTCATGCCCACGCGCACGGTGGCCTGGTTGTACGAGCGCGCGAGCGCATCCACGAGGCGCACGGTGCCATGGCTGCGACGGTCGGAATTGGCCGGCGTCCAGCGCCGGTTCTTGCCGAGCTGGACGGTCACCGGCGAATCGTCGACCCACGATGCCAGCGAATACTGGTCCGGCTGCGCAAGCGCGAGCAGGTAGACGAACGGTTTGAGCAGCGAGCCCACCGGACGTTGCGCTTCCACCGCACGGTTGAAGCCCACCTCCGACACGTTGCGGCTGCCGACCACCGCCAGCACGTCGCCATCATGCACGTCGGTCACCACCATGCCGGCCTGCAGCGGGGGCCGGCGCTTGTTCTCCAGCGCCTTGATCGTGCGCGTGACCGATGCTTCCGCGTAGGCCTGTGCCGACGGCGACATGCCGGTCAGCACACTCAGGCCCGCCCCCTGCAGCGCGCTCTCGGGGTAATCGCGCGCCAACTGGCGGCGAACGAGGTCGACATACGCCGGGAAGCGGTTAGCGGCGGCCATGCCCGGCGTCTTCGTCACCCCGAGCGGCGCGGCGAGTGCGCGCTTGTATTCGGCGTCGTCGATCAGCCCGGTCTCATGGAGTTTCAGCAGTGCGTAGTCGCGGCGGTCCTTGGCGCGATCCGGATTGCGTCGTGGATCGTAGTGCGACGGCCCCTTCACCATGCCGATCAGCAACGCGACCTGTTCGGTGGTCAGGCTGTCCAGATCGCGACCGAACCAGAATTCCGATCCTGCGGCCACGCCATGGATCGCCTGGCTGCCGCGCTGGCCCAGATACACCTGGTTGAAATACGCCTCCAGGATGGTGCGCTTGTCGTAGCGGGCCTCGAGGATCAACGCATACAGGATCTCGTTGAACTTGCGCGTCGGCGTCTGTTCCTTGCCGATGCCGAGCAGGCCGCTGCGCGCCAGCTGCTGGGTCAGCGTGCTGGCGCCCTGGCGCGTATCGCCACCCGAACGCACCAGCAGCCACGCCGCACGCACCATGCCCGACAGGTCGACGCCGTGATGATCCTTGAAGTCGCGGTCCTCGACGGCCTGCAGGCCCGTCACCAGCAGTTCCGGCACTTCCTCCAGCCGCACCAGCCGGCGCTCTTCCTGCTTCTGCCCGTACAGCGTCGCGATGCGCGCCGGATCCAGCCGCGCCGCTTTCAGCGCCTGCTTGCGCGCGATGTCGCGCACGCTCGCCACCCGGCCGCCGGACAGGCTGACCTGGATGCGCCGGGGCGCCACGCGGCCATCCACGTCGATGTAGCCACGGCTGGAAATGGTGAAGCGACCACCTTCCCGGGCGTAGGTGCCGGGGGCCTGGCCCGTGCCATCGTCGCGATACGACGCGGCATCGAGCTCGGTCTTCAGCGTCTGCGCGTCCATCGCCAGCCCTGGCGCGACCTGCAGCGGACGCGCGTACACCCGGGTGGGGATCTGCCAGCGCAACTCGCCGAAGCGCTCGGTGACCTGGTGGTTCAGATACAGCGTGTAGGGGATCAGGAATCCCAGGCCCAGACCCACCAGGGCCAGGCCCCACGTCAGCAGGCGCTGCCGCCAGCCGGGGCCGCCGCCGTCATCGATGTCGTCTTCGTCCAGCGCTTCGTCGTCGTAGTCGTTGCGGGCCACAGGGGATGCGACAATGGGAATTCGGGCGAGTCTAGCGCAGTCCCAAGGGTGCGTCCGGCCCGGTTTCCCCCTTCGCTCAGCTGGAGTTGCAACGGAATGTCGATGTCGTGGGCCCACGTGCGCTTCATGCTGGAACGCGCGCGCGGCCTGGTCCGTCGAGGTCTGGCCAGCCTGCGCACGCGCGGCCTGGGCCCGACCTGGGCGCGGGTGCGCAGGCAGTTCGCGCGACGTGCGCCGCCGGCCTCCGGACCCCTCTACTTTCCCCATGCCGGCGCATTCCAGCCTTTTGCGGTGCCGGCCAGCGGCGCGCCGCGCGCCAGCATCGTGATCCCGGTCTACAACCAGGCGGCGCATACCCTCGCCTGCCTGCGGGCACTCGCCGAACACCCTCCCACGACCGCCTGCGAAATCATCGTGGTCGACGATGGCTCCCACGACGAGACGCACGCATGGATGCCGCAGATCACCGGACTGCGCTACCACCGCCGCGCAGTCAACGGCGGTTTCATCGCGGCCTGCAACGACGGCGCGTCACGCGCGACCGGTGACTGCCTGGTATTCCTCAACAACGACACCGTGCCGCAACCCGGCTGGCTTGACGCGCTGCTCGCCACGTTCGATGCACACCCGGAGGTGGGCCTGGTCGGTGCACAGTTGATCTATCCGGATGGCCGCCTGCAGGAAGCCGGCGGCGTGGTATTCAACGATGGATCGGCCTGGAACTACGGGCGCTTCGACTCGCCCGACGACCCCCGCTACGCCAGCGTGCGCGACGCGGACTATTGCTCCGGCGCGGCGATCGCGGTGCGCGCGGCGCTGTTCGAGGAAGTGGGCGGATTCGATACACGTTACGCGCCGGCGTACTACGAGGACACCGACCTCGCCTTCGCCTTGCGCGCGCTGGGCCATCGCGTGCTGTACCAACCGGCGTCGCGCGTGGTGCATCTGGAAGGCGTCACCTCCGGCACCGATACCGGCAGTGGCACCAAGGCCTACCAGGTGCGCAACCGCAGTGTGTTCGCAGAGAAATGGGCAGCGGCGCTTGCCACGCACCCCTCCGCGGACAGCCTGCCTTCGGCCGGCTCGGTCGTCCAGCCGCAGCGGCAGATCCTCATCATCGATGCGGAAACACCGCGACCGCAGCATGATTCCGCGTCCCTGCGCCTTGCCAACCTGATGCGGCTGCTCAATGCCGACGGTGCCCACGTGGTGTTCCTGCCGGCAGATCTCCGCTATGCGGGCGACGACACGGCGCGCTTGCGGCAACAGGGCGTCGAAGCCTGGCATGCGCCGTTCGTGCAACGCCCGTCCGCGTGGCTGCATGAGCACGGCCATCGCTTCGACCTGGTGATGCTGTCACGCCACTATGTGGCGGCGGAATTCCTGCCCCTCGTCCGACGATTCGCGCCGCAGGCGCGCGTGGTGTTCGACACGGTCGATCTGCACTTCTTGCGCGAGATGCGTGGCGCGGAACTCGCCGGTGACGCCACGCTGCGCCACGCTGCCGAAAGGACGCGCGAACGCGAGCTGTCGGTGATCCGCGCCTCGGACACCACGCTCGTGGTCAGCCCGGCCGAGCGCGACATGCTGTCGGCGCTGTTGCCGGGGGCCGATGTCGAAGTCCTGGCGAACCTGCACGAAGTGGCGCATACCGGGTTGCCCTTCGGGCAGCGGCACGATCTGGTCTTCGTGGGCGGCTTCCGCCATCCGCCCAACGTCGATGCCGTGCTGTGGTTCGGCCGCGAGGTCTTCCCGCTCATCCACGCGCGGCAGCCGGACATCCGCTTCCACTGCATCGGCACGGCGCCGCCGGCCGACGTGCTCGCACTGCAGGCGCAGCCCGGCATCGTGATCCATGGGCACGTGGCGGACCTGGGGCCCTACATGGACGGTGCGCGCGTCGCGGTGGCGCCCCTGCGTTTCGGTGCGGGCGTCAAGGGCAAGGTGAACCTGAGCATGGCGCACGGCCAACCGATGGTGGCCACGGCCTGCGCCGTCGAGGGCATGCACCTGACAAGCGGGCACGACGTGCTGGTCGCTGACGACGCCGCGGGATTCGCCGATGCCGTCCTCACGTTGTATCGCGACGAAGAACTGTGGGAACGACTCGCAGCCCATGGTCGCGCGAACATCGAGCAGCATTTCTCGATGCAAGCGGCACACGGCACCGTGCAGCGTGTTTTCCGGCGCTAGCGTGCGGGCGCGGCCTGCGCCACCTTGACGCGCGCCTCGAAGTCATCCAGCCCGGGCGAGTCGACATCCAGCTTGCGCGCTTCCTCGAGCGCCTGCGTCGCGAATGCCACGTCACCTGCGCCCAGTCGTTCCGCACCCACCGCGATCCATTTTTCCGCCAGCCGCCTGCGTACATCGGCCAACGCAGGATCGCGGGGCTGCAAGGTCTGCCATGCCTGCTGGCAGGCTTGCGCACGACGGATGCGATTGGCGCGCAACTCGTCTTCGTAGCAGTCGCGCACCGCCGGCAACAGCCGCGCTGCGGCCTGCCTGACCGCGGGGTGGTCAGGCGACAACGCCTGTGCCGCGCGCAACGTGTCGTAGGCGCTCTCCCCGGGAGGGGTCAGCCATTGCCCTTTCGTCTCGGCCTGCTCCATGGCTGCGAGCAATGCACGCACGCGCTGCTCGCGCTCGCGCGCCGGCACGTTGGACTCCCGGCCCTGTCGTTGGTGCGCCTCGCGCGCACGTGCCACGGCCTGCTCGGCCTGTGCCACGCGCATCGACTGCGGCGCCAGGGTGCGCGCCAGACCGAGTTGGTGCTCTGCCGGCCCGAAGCGGAAATCGGCCGCCTGCCGTTCCGCCTGCCGGGCGTATGCAATGCCCACCTGCTCCAGTCCCTGCCTCGCGGCGGCGTCTTCCGGCAAAGCCACCAGCACCGCCTCGTATGCCGAGCGTGCGGACTCCAGGCGTCCCCGCGCCAGATCGCGTGCGCCAGCACGGCGCCGCGCGTCCAGCGCCTCCGTCAACGCGGCTTCCGCCTGGGGGAGATCGACGTGGCCGGCGTCGAATCCGCGCGCCGCCGCGATCCGCGCAGCGGCTTCTGCGAGTTCATGGCGCTGGAGATGCCTGTTCGCTTCCTGGAGGAGATCGGACAACGCATCCTCCCTCCCCTCCAGCGCCTCGATGCGTGTCGGCTGCAGGGCGAGCACGCGCTGGTAGAGCGGGAGCGCGGCATCGTCACTGCCCAACAGCCGATGCGCGGCATGCGCCTGCGAGGCCGCCTGGAGCACGCCGTCGATGCCTGCGTGTTCGGCCTCGCGCGCGCGCAAGCGTGCGGCGAGCGCATCGGCCTGTGGGCGCGGCACCTGCAGTTCACGCGCCAGCAGAAGGTGCGCGCGCGCCTCGTCGAAGCGATTCTGTTGCAGTGCCTGCCCCGCCGCGCGCAAGGCTGCCTGGGCGACGCGCGCAAGACCCTTCGCGGCCTCGTTGCGATCCGCATCGAGCGCTTGGGCCGCTTCGTAAAGCTGGCGCGCGCCCGTGCCGTCGGCGGCATCCAGGCGCCCCTCGCGCAGGGCATGATCCGCCTGGCCAAGCAACGCCTGTACGCGCGTCTCCGGCCACAGCACATCCGCCAGTGGGCGGCGCAGCAGCATCACCAGTACGATCAGGACGAGGACCGATGCCGCCGCCCAGCGCCAATACCGGCGGCTACGCCATGCGGGGACCGGCGCGACACGGGATGACACCTCCGGCGCCGGTGCGCGGGTCCAGTCGATGCGCGGCTCGATACGACGGCTCCGTCCGGCGTCATGGTGGTCTTCGCGGGTCACGCCCGCAGCATAACCAGTCAGCCTGAACGTCGCGCGTCTTCAACGCCCGGCAGCGCGTCCAACTTCCCCAGCAATGTCGACAGCTGGCCAAAATCGGCCACCTTCAGGCGCAGTCGCAGATGAACGCGCCCGTTGGCGCGGTTGCCCTGGCTGTTGATGTCCAGCACGTTGGCTTCTTCCTGCGCGATCAGCGTGGTGATGTCCTTGAGCAACCATTTGCGGTCAAGCGCGGTGACCTGCACGTCGACCTCGTAACCGCCGCCCGCCTGCCCCCACTCCACCGGCAGCACCCGCTGCGGACTGGCCGCCGCGAGCCGGGCGAACGCCGCGCAATCGGCGCGATGCACGGTGACCCCGCGCACGCGGGTCAGATACCCTGCGATGGGTTCGCCCGGCACCGGCTGGCAGCAGCGCGCCAACTGCACGAGCAGGTTGCCCACGCCCTGCACGGTGAACTTCGATTTGCCTGGTGCAGCGACTTTCCTCGGAGGCCGGCGCAGCGGCAGCGACGTTGGATCGGGCTCGGCGGCGGCGCGCTGCTCCTCGTGCAGCGCGCGGCCCACCTGGTGCGGCCCCACGTCGCCGAGGGCCACCTGGATGTAGAGCTCGTCGACGCTGTCGGCATGGAACTTCTTCGCCGCGCCGGTCAGGTCGGCGTGGTGCAGTCCCAGCCGCTTGAGTTCCTTCTCCAGCAGCTCACGCCCGGCCTGCAGATTGCGTGCCCGGTCCAGCTTGTGGAACCAGGCCCGCACCTTGTCGCGCGAGCGCCCGCTGGCCAGGAATCCATTCGCCTGCAGCAACCAGTCGCGACGCGGCTCCGGTTCCTTCGAGGTCAGTATCTCGACGCGATCCCCGCTGCGCAGCACGTGATTGAGCGACACGATGCGGCCATTGACCTTCGCGCCGCGCGTGCGGTGCCCGACCATCGTGTGCACGTGATATGCGAAGTCGAGCACGGTGCCGCCCTGCGGCAGGTCGACGACCTCGCCCTTCGGCGTCAACGCGTAGACGCGGTCCTCGACCAGCTCCGCATCCAGGTCGCCGGCCAGCGCGCCGTCGCCGGCGGCACCTTCGGCCGCCCCGTCCAGCAGCCGGCGCATCCAGGCGATCTTGCGATCGAACGCATCGCCACCGCCCTTGCCTTCCTTGTATTTCCAGTGCGCCGCCACGCCCAGCTCGGCCTGCGCGTGCATCTCGTGCGTGCGTATCTGCACTTCCAGCGTGCGGCCTTCGGGGCCCACCACGGCGGTGTGCAGCGACCGGTAGTCGTTGGCCTTGGGCCGTGCGATGTAGTCGTCGAACTCGCTGGGAATCGGCACCCACAGCGCATGCACGATACCGAGCGCGGCATAGCAGGCAGCCACGTCGTCCACGGCGATGCGTACCGCGCGCAGGTCATAGAGCTCGTCGAACGCCACCTGCTTGCGCTGCATCTTCCGCCAGATGCTGTAGATGTGTTTCGGCCGCCCGCTGACATCGGCACGGATGCCGTTCTCGCCAAGGGCGGCGCGGAGCGCTTCGATGACCGCGCCGATGTAGCGCTCCCGGCCCATCCGCTTCTCGTCCAGCTGCGTGGCGATCTGCTTGTAGGTCTGCGGCTGCAGGTACCGGAAAGCCAGGTCTTCCAGCTCCCATTTCAGCTGCCAGATGCCGAGCCTGTTCGCCAGCGGCGCGTGGATGTCGCGCGTGAGCCTGGCCAGCGCCTGGCGTTCCTCCTCCGGCAGGGCGCCGGCGGCGCGCATGCGCGCCAGTTGGCGGGCCAGCAGGATCGGCACCACGCGCAGGTCCCGCACGATCGCCAGCAGCAGCCGGCGCAGGCCCTCGGTATTCACCCCGCGCGCCTGTTCCGCGTGCAGGGCCCACACCTGCGCCGCAGCGACCTGGCCTTCCAGCAGATCGGCCAATCCGGGCGCAAGCCTGGCGACAGCGGGCTGCACGGCCGGCAGCCCATGCAGGATCGCCGCGAGGATGACATCGCCATCCGCGCCCAGCGTCGTCAGGGTATCCAGCGTGTCCGCCAGCACGCCCACCGGATCGGGCATGCCCTCGCCGGCGCCCGGTGCGGCCGAGGCATCCGCGAGCGCACGTCGCAGCGGTGCAGGCAGCGCCTCCAGGGCGGGCCTCTGCAGCAGCGTGGCGATGTCGGGATCGGGGGAGGTCATCGGGATTCGGCGTGGCGGTCAGTCGCCGCCAGAATGACTACACTACCGGCCAGTCGCCCAAGGGAACAACCATGAAGATGAGCCGCTTGTTTCTGTCTGTCGCACTACTGGTGGCCACATCGCCGGTGTTCGCGCAGGACGCCGCGAAGGACGCGCACCTGGGCAAGCTGCGCGAGGCGATGACCGACACGGAGTTCAAGGCGGCCGGCCTGGACAAGCTCAGTCCCGCCGAACTCGCAGCGCTGGACGAATGGCTGCAACGTCGCGTCGGCCAGCAGACGGCGCAGGCCGTACGGCAGGCCAAGCAGGAAGGCCGCAAGGAAGTTGAGCAGGAGACGCGCGGCTTCTTCGATTTCGGCACCGCCGAACCCATCAAGAGCACCATCGTGGGAGCCTTCACCGGCTTCGCGCAGGGCCGCCAGTACACGCTCGCCAACGGACAGGTCTGGGAGCAGGTCGAAGCGGTCTCCCTGGCCGGGGTGCGTCGCCAGGACCCCACCGTGAACATCACGCCCTCCCGCTTCGGCAACAAGTGGTTCCTGAAGATCGACGGCTACAACACCGCCGCCCCCGTCCGCCGCATCAAGTGATGCCCACCTCGAGGATGCCCATGCGCCCGATCCGTCTTTTCCTGCTCGCCGCACTGTTCGCCGCCACCCTGCCCCTGCAGGCCCGCGAGTACGTCGCCATCGAGAAACGGCTGTCCGCCGACCAGATGAAAGCCACCGGCCTGGACCAGTTGACCGGGCAACAGCTCGACCTGCTCAACCGCCTGCTCAGCGACGACCAGCAAGCCGTCGTGAAGGCCGCACGCGAAGACAGCGCCACGAAGGTGCGCGGCGCTTCGTTCTCGGACGAGGGCGTCAAATCCATCTCCAGCGCCCTGGTGGGCGAGTTGCGCGGCTGGACCCGCGGCACGGAGTTAACCCTCGCCAACGGTCAGCGCTGGCGCGTCACCGAGGGCGACTACACCTCGATGAAGCGCATCTCCAACGCGAACGTGACCATCACGCCGGGACTCGTGGGCGGCTGGTACCTGCAGGTCGAGGGACATGTGCCCAGGCCCAAGGTCACCCGCATCGACTGACGCCCGCGACATGCATCAACCGCGCAGCGCCTGCAGGCGCTGCGCGAGCTTCTTCGGCGACACGCCCGCGCGCGCGCCAAGCTCCTGCGCAAACACCGACACCCGCAGCTCTTCCAGCTCCCACCGCAACGCCTGCCAGCCGGCGTCATGCGCCACGCCGGACGCATAGGCGCCCTGCAAGGCATCCACGAAAGGTTTGAGTTCGAGCATCCGTGCCTGGTCACGCGCCGGATCGCGTTTGGCACGTTCGGCACGCAGCGTCATCGCCTTCAGGTAACGCGGCAGTTGCGCCAGCGCATCGGCGGGCGTCTCGCGCAGGAAGCCCGGATGCACCAGCGCCGCCAGTTGCTCGCGCAGGTCATCCAGGTTGCCGCGCGCCCACCCCATCAGCGGCGCCTCAAGCTGCGGCTTCAGTTCCGCCACCGCGGACAGGATCGCGTCCGCCAGTTTCAGGCGTTCCATCGCTTCGCCGAACAGGCGTCTGCCCGCCTCGTCACGCCGCTGCTCGAAAGCCGGTCGGTCGCGGATCCCATCCAATCCTTCCGCCAACACGGCGTTGATCGCCGCATCCACGATGTCGCCGCGCAGGCGCTCCTGCGATTCGATGCTGGCATACAGCAACCCTGTCTTCGGCGACACCGGCAACTGCTTGCGCGCCTGCTTCATCTTGTCGGCCAGCGCGAATTCCAGCAGGCGGCGCACGCCAAGCGGATGCGCGGCCTGCGCCTGCGCGCGATCGGCGAACACGTGCAGGGCCACGCTGTCGCCGTCATCGCGCAACGCGGGGTACGCGGGCACCCCGGCCTCGCCCGGTACCTGCAGTGGAATCGGCTGCGCCGGGAAATCATGCAGGCCGGTCGCCGCCATCTCGCGGCCCGCGCGCGCGGCGAACGCCTGCCCGGCGCGATCACCGAAGCGCGCACGCAAGTCCTCGAGATCGCGCGACTCGGCCAGCACGCGGCCTTCACCGCCGCCTCGCGGGTCTTCGCGCAGCCGCAGGTTCATGCGCAGGTGCGGCTCCAGCGCGATTTCGTCGAAATCGATGGCGGCGACCGCCACGCCGGTGGCGCGGGAAAGGAATCGCGCGAGTTCGCCACGCACATCGTCGGCGCTCGGCTTCGGGAACGCCTCGAAGAACGCCCGCGCAAAATCGGGCGCCGGCACGTAGTTGCGCCGCATCGCCTTGGGCAGGCTGCGGATCAGGCCCGACGCCTTGTCGGCAACGAAACCCGGCGCCAGCCACGACAGGCGCGCGGGGTCGAGCGCATTGAGCAGGTGCAACGGCACCTCCAGCGTCACGCCGTCATCGGCTGCACCCGGCTCGAATCTGTAGTGCAGCGGCAGCCGCGCATCGCCCAGGGCGAAATACTTCGGATAGCGATCCTCTTCGCTGCCCTCGCCGGGCAACAGGTCCACGAGTGACCAGTGCAACGCACGGCGCTTGTCCGCCGGCAGCGCCTTCCACCACGCATCCAGACCGGCGGCGGAATGGATGTCGGACGGTACGCGGTCCAGGTACCAGCGGGCCTGCCAGTCCTCGTCGGCCACCAGGCCGGCGCGGCGCAGTTTGGCTTCTTCCTCGCGGGCCTGCTCCAGCGTCTTCAGGTTGTCGGCCACGAACGCCGCACGCGTGTTGATTTCGCCGGTGACCAGGGCCTGGCGCACGAAGATGTCGTGCGCTTCGCCGGGCGCGATGCGGCCGTAGTGCACGGGCTTCTTCGGCGCCAGCACCAGTCCGAACAGGCTGATCTGCTCCGACGCCAGCACCTGCCCTTGCGCGCGCGACCAGTGCGGATCGAAATGCTTGCGCAGCAGCAGGTGCGGCAGCTCGGTGATCACCCAGTCCGGCTCGATCGCCGCCAGGGTCATGCCCCACACCTTCTGGGTGTCCAGCAGGTTGGCCGCCAGCAGCCACGGCGGAGGTCGCTTGGACAGCGCCGAACCGGGAAACGGCAGGAAGCGGCGCTGGCGTGGCGCCTGGAAGTCGCCCTTTTCGGTGCGATGGCCGATCTGCGTCGGCAGGCCGGCGATCAGCGTACGGTGCAGGGTCTGGTAGGCACTGGCGCGCGCGCGTTCGCTGTAGCCGCCAGCGGTCGGCACCTGGTCCTGCTGCGCGCGCGCGGCCACCGGTGCAGGTGCGACATCGGCCTTCCCTTCGCGGGTCAATCGTGCGGCGCGATGCAACTGGCCACGGGTCGCCTTGACCGCGGCGGCGGTGTCATCGCGCACGACCGGCGGCGCACGGCTGCCGTCGAGCAGCGGCGCCATCGAGGCATCGGCGTCTTCTTCCTTCCAGCCCAGCTCCTCGCACAGCAGGCGCAGCTGGCGATGCAGCTCGCGCCACTCGCGCATGCGCAGGAAGCCCAGGAAATGGCGGCCGCACCAGTCGCGCAGCTTCGACTGGGTCAGGTCTTCATGGGCCTGCCGATAGGCATCCCACAGGCGCAGGACACCGACGAACTCGGAGCGGCCATCGGCAAACTGCGCGTGCGCGGTATCCGCCGCGCCGCGCGCATCGGCCGGACGCTCGCGCGGATCCTGGATCCCCAGGAACGACGCGATCACCAGCATCGGCCGCAGGCAGCCCGCGGCCTGCGCGGCGACCAGCATGCGTGCCAGCTTCACGTCCACCGGCAGCCGCGCCATCTGCTTGCCGATGGTCGTCAAGCGGCGTTCGCCGTCGATCGCGCCCAGTTCGGTCAGCTGCTGCCAGCCATCGGCGACGGCGCGTTCGTCGGGGGCCTCCAGGAACGGGAAGTCCTCGATCCGCCCCAGGCCCAGCTGCAGCATGCGCAGGATCACCCCGCCCAGGCTGGAACGGCGGATTTCCGGGTCGGTGAACTCGGCGCGGGACTGGAAATCGGCCTCGGCGTACAGGCGGTAGCAGATGCCTTCGGCAACACGGCCGCAGCGGCCCTTGCGCTGGTTGGCGCTGGCCTGCGAAATGGGCTCGATGTGCAGGCGGTCGAGCTTGTTGCGCGGGCTGTAGCGCTTGACGCGGGCGAAGCCGGGATCGACCACGTAGCGGATGCGCGGCACGGTCAGCGAGGTCTCGGCCACGTTGGTCGCCAGCACGATCCGACGGCTCGGTCCCGGGTTGAACACGCGGTCCTGGTCCTGGTTGGACAGGCGCGCGTACAGTGGCAGCACTTCGGTCTGGCGGTACTTGCGCCGCTCCAGCGCCTGGTGCGCATCGCGGATCTCGCGCTCGCCGGGCAGCAAGACCAGCACGTCGCCGCGCGCGTCCAGCCGGGTGATTTCGTCGATGGCGCCGACGATGGCATCGTTGACCGTGCGATCGCCGCCGCGGTCTTCCTCGCCCTCGTGCGCTTCCCCTTCCAGCGGCCGGTAGCGGACCTCCACCGGGTAGGTGCGGCCTTCCACGCTGATCACCGGCGCATCGTCGAAGTGGCGGGCGAAGCGTTCGGTATCGATGGTCGCGGAGGTGACGATGACCTTCAGGTCGCGGCGCTTGCGCAGCAGCTGCTTCAAGTAACCGAGCAGGAAGTCGATGTTGAGGCTGCGCTCGTGCGCTTCGTCGACGATGATCGTGTCGTAGGCCGACAGCCAGCGGTCGCTGGCGATTTCCGCCAGCAGGATGCCGTCGGTCATGAACTTGATGTGGGTGTCTTCGCCGACCTGGTCGTTGAAGCGCACCTGGAAGCCCACACCCCGGCCGAGCTCGGTCTTCAGCTCTTCCGCCACGCGTCGCGCCACGGCGCGTGCCGCAATGCGGCGCGGCTGCGTGCAACCGATCATGCCGGCCACGCCGCGCCCGGCCGCCAGGCACAGCTTGGGCAGCTGGGTGGTCTTGCCGGACCCGGTCTCGCCGGCGATCACCACCACCTGGTGATTGCGGATCAGCTCGATGATGCGCTCGCCCTCGCGGGCGATCGGCAGCGACGCGTCCAGCGTCACGGCCGGCACGGTGGACTCGCGGCGCTCGCGGGTGGCGATGGAGGCATTCAATGCCTGTTCGAAGGCCTGCCGTGCGCCCGCATCGGCCGGCTTGCCCTGCCAGCGCGACCACAACCCGTGCAGGCGGCCGCGGTCGCGGCTCAGGGCGCGATCAAGCGATCGCCGCGCCTGCTCGAGAACGGCGCGGTCGGGGCTGGCAGGGGAAGGGTCGCGGGAAGTCGTCATCTTTACAGCAAGCGCTTGAAACTCTTTGCTCACGCCACATGTTCTAGTGTGTCTATTGTGCCGTCTCAACCCACCCTCAGGAGAATCCGCATGGCCAAGCCGAAGACCAAGCCCGCCAAGACCAAGGCCGCGCCCGTCACCGCTCCCCTCGCATCGGCCCCGTCGGCGCCGAATATCGATATCGGGATCAGCGGCGGCGAACGCAAGAAGATCGCCGACGGCCTGTCGCGTTTCCTGGCCGACAGCTACACGCTTTACCTGAAGACCCACAATTTCCACTGGAACATCACCGGCGCGATGTTCAATTCGCTGCATACGATGTTCGAGACGCAGTACACCGAGCAGTGGACGGCGCTGGACGAGATCGCCGAGCGCATCCGTGCGCTGGGGTTCAACGCCCCGGGTTCGTACCGCGAATTCGTCAACCTGACCTCGATCCCGGAAGAGCCGGGCCTGACCGACAGCGCCGACTGGCGCGAGATGGTCCGCCAGCTGGTGATCGGCAACGAGGCGGTCTGCCGCACGGCGCGCAAGGTGCTGGACATCGCCGACGACGCCGACGATGCCCCGACCGAGGACCTGCTGACCCAGCGCCTGCAGACCCACGAGAAGTACGCCTGGATGCTGCGTTCGCTGCTGCAGTAACCGGAGCCCGAGTGAAGCGCGAGACGCCCGGCTGGTCCGGGCGTTTTGCTGTCAGCCTCTCCCTGCTGTCAGGCCCCTTTTCCTGTTTTTGAGCCCCTCTCCCCGCGGGAGAGGGATTGGGGTGAGGGCCAACGGAGTCCGTGTCCTTCCCTGCCTCAGGCCGCAACTACATCCGCGAAGGCTTTACGTTTGGTGGCCTTACGGGATGGACTTCTTCTTGGATGCATGGCGCCGCTCGCCGCGGGGGCATTCTTTCTTTGCTTGTGCAAAGAAAGAATCAAAGAAACGCACCCCAGGCGGCGCGCCCTGCACTTCGCTCCGGGTTTGCGAGCGGGTCGGGAATTTCCGTAAGGCACATCCCTTTGCCATACGGAAACGCCGCCCATCCAGGGCGGCGCCCTTCGGGTTTTACCCGGCCCACTCGCCGTGCCTCATGGGGCCCAAAGGCAAGAGCAAAAAACCAAGCCCGCTCACGATGCTTCAGGTGCCGCTCTTGGGGCCCCTGAGGTCCGGCAGTCACGTCGGGTCAAACCCGGAGGGCGGTGCACAGGCCAGCGGCACCATGCTTAGCCTCAGGCAGACCCACCCCGAAAGATGCCCTCCATAGGTTCGTCGAGGGGGAGCGCTCCGGTGAATCGCGGATGCTATGGCGTCGCCGGCTGTCGATCTTGACTGACTTCGTTGACCCTCACCCCAACCCTTCTCCCGCGGGGAGAGGGGCTTGATCTCGTCCCGCTCAAACCCGGACGAATTCCTACCCCGCAGCACGCCCGTTTCCGATCGCTCCCGACACCAGAGAATCAGGCTGCCGCACCCGCTCGCGGTATCCTGTCCCCATGTCATCCCCCGCACTTGAAACACTGCAGCGCGTCTTCGGTTACAGCGCCTTCCGTGGTCACCAGCAGGCCATCGTCGAACACCTTGCCGCCGGCCACGATGCCCTGGTCCTCATGCCCACCGGCGCCGGCAAGTCCCTGTGTTACCAGGTGCCGGCGCTGCTGCGCGAAGGCACCGGCATCGTCGTCTCGCCGCTGATCGCGCTGATGCAGGACCAGGTGGACGCCCTGCGCCAACTCGGCGTGCGCGCCGCTTTCCTGAACTCATCGCTGGAAGCCGCCGAAGCCGCACAGGTGGAACAGGCGCTGCTCGGTGGCGAACTGGACCTGCTGTATGTCGCGCCGGAGCGCCTGCTGACCGGCCGCCTCCTGTCGCTGTTGGACCGCAGCCGGATCGCCCTGTTCGCCATCGACGAGGCGCACTGCGTCTCGGCCTGGGGCCACGACTTCCGCCGCGAATACCTGGAACTGGCCCTGCTGCACGAGCGCTGGCCGGACGTACCGCGCATCGCCCTGACCGCCACCGCCGACCCGCCCACCCAGCGCGAGATCGCCGAGCGCCTGAACCTGGTCGATGCGCAGCGCTTCGTCAGTTCATTCGACCGCCCCAATATCCGCTACACGGTGGTGCAGAAGGACAACGCCCGGCACCAGCTGCGCGACATGCTGCGCAAGCACAAGGGCGAGGCCGGCATCGTCTACTGCCTGTCGCGCAAGCGGGTCGAGCAGTTTGCCGACTACCTGGCCGAACAAGGCTTCAATGCGCTGCCGTACCACGCCGGGCTGGATGCCGGCGTGCGTGCGCACAACCAGCGCCGCTTCCTGCGCGAAGACGGCATCGTCATGGTGGCGACCATCGCCTTCGGCATGGGCATCGACAAGCCCGACGTGCGCTTCGTCGCGCACGTGGACCTGCCCAAGTCGATGGAGGGCTACTACCAGGAAACCGGCCGCGCCGGCCGCGATGGCGAGGCCGCCGAAGCGTGGCTGTGCTACGGGCTGGGCGACGTCGTGCTGCTGAAGCAGATGATCGAGCAGTCCGAGGCCGGCGAGGAACGCAAGCGACTGGAACGGCGCAAGCTGGACCAGTTGCTGGGCTACTGCGAATCGACCCAGTGCCGCCGGCAGGTGCTGCTGGCGGGCTTCGGTGAAACCTATCCGCACGATTGCGGCAACTGCGACAACTGCCTCAGCCCGGCCGAGACCTGGGACGCCACCGAGGCCGCACAGAAGGCGCTGAGCTGCGTGTACCGCAGCGGCCAGCGCTTCGGCGTGAACCATGTGATCGATGTGCTGCGCGGCAGCCAGAGCGAACGCATCCAGCAGTGCGGCCACGAACATCTGACCACCTACGGCATCGGCAAGGACCTGGATGCCACCACGTGGCGCAGCGTGTTCCGCCAGCTGGTGGCCTGCGGGCTGCTGGAAGTGGAGGCCGAGTTCGGCAGCCTGCGCCTGACCGAAGGCAGCCGCGCCGTGCTGAGGGGCGAGCGGCGCCTGCAGTTGCGCAAGGAGCAGCGCGAGCGCCGCGAACGCGAGCGTGGCCCACGCAGCGGACTGCCGGTGGAGGCCGCGGACCTGCCGCGCTTCCAGCTGCTGCGCGACCTGCGCGCGCAGCTGGCGCGCGAGCAGAATGTGCCGGCCTACGTCATCTTCCACGACAGTACCCTGCGCAACATCGCCGAACTGCAGCCCGCCACCCTGGACGAACTGGGTCGGGTGGGCGGCATTGGCGGGGCCAAGCTGGAGCGCTATGGGCAGCGCGTGCTGGAGGCGCTGGCTGCGGCGGGCTGAAGTTCCCGATCGCCGACCGCCGCCATCAGCCGGCATTCAATCCACGGCTGTTACGTTGCCATGCAGGTCCGCCATCCGGCGCACCACCGCTCCGGGATTCCCCATGAAGACCCTGCCCCTCGCACTGCTGGCCCTGCTGACCACCGTGCCCGCGTGGGCGCAGTCGAGCGCGGAGGCATTGGACCTCAGCCTGCCGCAGGCAGCGGCCTACACCAAGGATCCGCCCGGCACGTGGTACGGCGACACCCGGCCAACGCGACCGAAATCGACGGCACCTGCAACGCCCGTCGACCCCTGCGTCTGGTACGGCGATGACGACGGCGACGGCGTCTCAGGCAGCGTGACCACCGGCATCGGCTACAGCAAGGGGCACGGCCGCAGCACCTACAACGCGGTCAACCTCAACCTGTGCAAGACCACGTACAACGACGAAGGCAAGCCGCGCACGTTCAACTTCAACATCAACGTCGACCGCTATGACGGTCCCGGCGGCTACTACGGGCCCTACGATGCCTATCCCGGCGGGCCGATGATGCGCGGCACGCCGCGCCGCTAACGCGGCAGCAGTTCGAAACTCACCGCCTCGCCAACGGCGCTCGAGGGCGCCACCCACAGGTCGAACAGGCCGGGCTCGGCCACCGGACGATTGTCGACCCCGTGGAATTCCACATCGGCACGGGTCAGGGTGAACTCCACGTCCTGCGATTCGCCCGCTGCCAGCGTGATCTTGCGGAAACGCTTCAATTCGCGCACGGGCCGCACGCGGCTGGCGGTACGGTCGCGCAGGTAGAGCTGCACCACTTCTTCTCCCTCGCGCATGCCGGCATTGGTGATGCGGGTGCGGATGGTCAGCGTGTCGTCCCAGCCGAGCGCTCCGGTGCTGAGCTGCGGTACGCCGTAGTCGAAGCGCGTGTACGACAAGCCGTGGCCGAACGGATACAGCGCGGCGTGCGTCACCTCGCGCCAGCGCGTCTGGAAGGCGCGGGGCGTGCCCGGCACGTTGGGACGCCCGCTGGCGGGATGGTTGTAGAAGTACGGCTGCTGGCCCGCGTCCTGCGGGAAGCTCACCGGCAGGCGTGCGGACGGGCTGTAGTCGCCGAACACCACGTCGGCCACCGCCGGCCCGGTCTGCGTGCCGAGGAACCACGTGACCAGGATCGCCTGCGCATCGCGTACCGCGCCCTCCAGCGCCAGCGCGCGGCCATTGCGCAGCAGCACCACGACCGGCGTGCCGGTGGCGGCCACCGCCTCCGCCAGCGCCTGCTGCGGGGCAGGCAACACGATCTGCGTGCGCGACTGCGCCTCGCCGGAAAACTCGTGCGGCTCGCCCACGGCCAGCAGCACCACGTCGACACCGCGCGCAGCGGCGACTGCTGCGTCGATGCCACCGTCGAGGGCCTCCTCGATGCCGCTGCCCGGCACGATCGTCAGCGCGGATGGATCATCCAGCGCGGCGAGCAGCCCGGTTTCCAGATCGATCATGCGCGCTGCGTCGCCGAAGATGTTCCAGCAGCCACCGAGGTTGGCCGTGTCCTGCGCAAACGGACCGATCAGCGCGATGCGCTGGCCGGACTTCTTCAACGGCAACAGGTCGCCGTCGTTCTTCAGCAGCACGATGGAGCGCCGCGCGCAGTCCCGCGCCAGTGCATCGTGCACGGGGATGTGCGACTGGTCGGCTTCGCGTTCCGCGTCCAGGCAACGATAGGGATCGTCGAACAGGCCGACGGCGGCCTTCACGTGCAGTACGCGCCGCACCGCCTCGTCCACTTCGGCCATCGTCAGCCGGCCCTGCTCGACCAGCGTGGCGACATGGCCGGCATAGATGCCGCTCTGCAGGCTCATGTCCAGGCCGGCCGACAGCGCCTTCTGCGCCGCGTCGGCTTCGTCGCTGGCGTAGCCGTGCGCGACCAGTTCCAGGTCCGAGGTGTAGTCGGAGACCACGAAGCCCTCGAACTTCCATTCGCCGCGCAGGATATCGGTCAGCAGTTCGCGGTTGGCCGAAGCCGGCACGCCGTTGATGTCGTTGAACGAGCTCATCAGCGTCAGCGCGCCAGCGTCGATGGCGGCCTTGAACGGCGGCAGGTGCACGTCGCGCAGCGTCTGTGGCGCCATGTCGACGAAGTTGTAGTCCAGGCCCGCGGAGATGGCGCCGTAGGCGGCGAAGTGCTTGGGCGTGGTCAGCAGCGAATCGGGGGCGGTCAGGTCGGCGCCCTGGAAGCCGCGCACGCGGGCGGCGGCGAATTCGCACGTCAGGTACACGTCTTCGCCGGAAGTTTCGGCGACGCGGCCCCAGCGCTGGTCACGCGCGATGTCGACCATCGGCGCAAAGGTCCAGTGGATGCCGGCGGCGGTGGCTTCCTTGGCGGTCGCGCGCGCGGTGCGTTCGGCCAGGTCCGGCTCGAAGCTGGCGGCTTCGCCCAGCGGAATCGGGAACACGGTCCGCATGCCGTGGATCACGTCGGCGCCCAGCAGCAGCGGAATACCCAGCCGGCTCTCTTCCACCGCGATGCGCTGCGCCTCGCGGCCTTCCGCCGCACCCACGCCATTGAACAGCGCGCCGACGCGGCCGCTGCGGATCTGCTCACGCACCTGCTCGGCATCACGGGCGAAGGTTTCCGGATTCACCTCGAAGGCGAACGGCCGCAGCGCATCGGCGAAGGCGCCGAGCTGGCCGATCTTCTCCTCCAGCGTCATGTCGGCGATCAGGCCCTCGATCCTTCGCTGATGCGGCATGTAAGCGATCCTCCCGGGAACGCGGGTGTTACGGGGAAGCCATTATGAAAACGTTTACAGTTACGGTCAAACCCGTCCGGACCCTGGGTGGACCGCCCTCGTCGCCATCCCCTCGGATCGCTCAGCCGGCCATCCCGGAATGCCGCAGCAGCGCCTCGATGCGCGGCGCCCTGCCGCGGAACGCCCTGAAGTTCTCGGCGGCACCGCGGCTGCCGCCCCTGGCCAGGACCTCGTGCCGGAATCGTGCGCCGGTCTCCGCGACCTGGCCCGGCGCTTCCTCGAACGCCGCGTAGACATCGGCGCTGAGCACTTCGGCCCATTTGTAACTGTAGTACCCGGCCCCGTAGCCGCCGGCAAAGATGTGGCTGAACTGGTGCGGGAAGCGGTTCCATTCCGGTGGCACGTTCACCGCCACCTCGCCGCGCACGCGAGCAAGCAGGGCGAGCACGCTGTCGCTCGCCGCGTTGAAACCACTGTGCAGCTGCATGTCGAACAGGCCGAACTCCAGTTGGCGCACGGTCGCCATGCCGCTCTGGTAGTTCTTCGCTTCCACCATCCTGTCGAACAGCGCGCGCGGCAGTGGCTCACCGGTATCCACGTGCGCGGTCATCGCCTGCACACGCTCCCATTCCCAGCAGAAGTTCTCCATGAACTGGCTGGGCAGCTCCACCGCATCCCATTCCACGCCATTGATGCCGGCGACGCCCAGTTCGCCCACCTGCGTGAGCAACTGGTGCAGGCCGTGGCCCATCTCGTGGAACAACGTGGTCACGTCGTTGTGGCTGAAGGTGGCCGGCTTGCCGTCCATGCCCTTGCCGAAGTTGCAGACCAGATAGACGATCGGCGTCTGCGCGCCACGGGCGGTATCGCGACGGTTGCGGCAGTCATCCATCCACGCGCCCCCCCGCTTGCCCTCGCGGGCATACAGGTCGAGGTAGAACTGGCCCACCAACGCGCCGTCACCATCGACCAGGCGGTAGAAGCGCACATCGGGATGCCAGGTCGGCGCCTGGTCCTGCTCCACGCGCAGCCCGTACAGATCGCCGATCACGCCGAACAGGCCCGCCAGCACCGCCGGCTCGGTGAAGTACTGCTTCACCTCCTGTGCGGAGAAGCTGTAGCGCGCCTGCTTGAGTTTCTCGCTGGCGTAGGCGATGTCCCAGGCTTCGAGCGTTTCAAGGCCGAGCTGCTCGCGCGCGAAGACGTCCAGCTCCTCGCGGTCGCGCTGCGCATGGGGCCTGGCACGTGCGGCCAGGTCACGCAGGAACTGCAGCACTTCGTCCGGAGTATCGGCCATCTTGGTCGCCAGCGAATACTCGGCGTAGCTCCCGAAACCGAGCAGCGAGGCGAGTTCGGCACGCAGTGCGAGGATGCGGTCGATCAACGCGGAGTTGTCCAGCGCCTCGTTGTCGGCGAGTTCCGATGCACGCACCGCATTGGCGTGGTACAGCGTCTCGCGCAACGCGCGATCATCCGCATACGCCTGCACCGGCAGGTAGCACGGCATCTGCAGCGTGAACTTCCAGCCCGGCTCATCCTCGGCCTTGGCCGCGGCACGCGCGGCAGAAACGACGTCGGAAGGCAGTCCTCCCAGGTGCTGCTTGTCCTTGATCCAGAACTCGTACTCGTCGGTGGCATCGAGCACGTTCTGCGAGAACTTCGCCGACAGGCCGGCCAGTTCTTCCTTCAATGCGCCGAAGCGCGCCTTCTGCTCATCCGGCAGTTCGGCGCCGCCGAGGCGGAAGTCACGCAATGCGTTGTCCAGCACCTTGCGGCGCGCTTCGTCGTACCGGGCTGCCTCCGGCGCCCCGGCCAGTGCGCGGTACTGCCGGTACAGCGCGAGGTTCTGCGCGAGCCCGCTCCAGAAGCGCGTCACCTTCGGCAATTGTGCGTTGTAGGCGTTGCGGAGTGCGGGGGTATTGACCACCGCCTCCAGATGGGTGACCTGGTTCCAGGCACGCGCGAGCCGTTCGGTGGCGTCGTCCAGCGGGACGACGAACGTGTCCCATGTCACCGGCGCGACCGCTTCCGCCGTCTTAACCGCGATGTCGGCCTCGGCCAGCAGTTGCTCGATGGCGGGCGCGATGTGCTCGGCGCGGATCGCGTCGAAGCGCGGCAGACCGGAAAAATCGAGCAATGGATTGGTCATGGGAACACCTTCTGCAATGGGAAATCAGTTCGGCCAGTCGGCCATCGCCAGCGTTGGCAGCCCGCGTCCGGCGACGGCGGCCGCGATGGCATCGTCGCTTTCCACGATGGGGATGCCGCGCTCCAGATACCAGTCCCGGTTGTAGTAGCTGTGCGCGTAGCGTTCACCGCTGTCGCACAGGATGCTGACGATGGAGCCGGTCAGGCCCTCGTCGCGCATGCGCGAGGCAGCGGCGAGGATGCCGACGAAATTGGTACCGGTCGATCCGCCGACACGCCGCCCCAGCACCGCGCTGACGTGGCGCATGGCGCCCAGGCTGAGTGCATCAGGCACCTTCACCATCGCGTCGACGCAGGCCGGGATGAAGCTGGGCTCGCAGTGCGGGCGTCCGATGCCTTCGATGCCCGAGCCGCGCTCGCAGGTCAGTCCATCGTCGGGCTGGCCGGCGCAAGCGCCGCGATAGTGGTCGAAGAACACCGAATGCTCCGGGTCCGCGCACAGCACGCGGGTGGGATGGCGGCGGTAGCGCACGTAGCGCCCCAGCGTGGCGCTGGTGCCGCCGGTGCCCGGGCTGCACACGATCCATGCCGGGACAGGATGCGGTTCTGCCTCCATCTGCTTGAAGATGGATTCGGCGATGTTGTTGTTCGCGCGCCAGTCGGTGGCCCGTTCGGCATAGGTGAACTGGTCCATGAAATGGCCACCGGTCTCGCGCGCGAGTTGCCGCGACACGGCGTTGATCGCGCCAGCCTCCTCGACCAGATGGCAGCGACCGCCCTGGAACTGGATCGCGGCGACCTTGTCGGGCGAGGTGGTGGCCGGCATCACCGCAATGAAGGGCAGGCCGAGCAGCCGCGCGAAATAGGCCTCGGAGACTGCGGTGGAGCCACTGGAGGCTTCGATCACCGGCGCACCCTCCCGCAGCCAGCCATTCGCCAGCGAGTACAGGAACAGCGAACGCGCCAGCCGGTGCTTCAGGCTGCCGGTCGGATGGCTGGATTCGTCCTTGAGATAGACGTCGATGCCGGGAAAACCAGGCAACGGCAGCGGGATAAGGTGGGTATCGGCGGACCGGTTGAAGTCCGCTTCGATGCGCTGGATCGCCTGCGCCGTCCAGTCACGCGCTGCCGTGGTCACGCCGATTTCCTCGCGGGCGCCGACGCGGATACGGCGCGATGATGACGCGGCGGGATGTGCGTGGTGGGCCGTGAAGGATTCGAACCTTCGACCAAAAGATTAAAAGTCAGCACGGCAGACCTTGGATATCAAGGGGATACGGGCCGAATATTTACGGATAGGACGTCGTGAAACGCTTACTATTGGGCGGCCCACATGCTCTTTTTTACGGACCGGCGCAGTTGCGTACAGCTGTTTCCGGGCCCACTTGGTTCACCACTGAAGATTGGCGAACACATCCATCATGGGCTGGCTCAGGTAGTTTTCTATGTGTGCCTGGGGAATGCCGTAGCGCCGTGCAATAGCAGAGAAATCCGGGTTTCCGTTCGAAGCCAGAAGAATGGCGGCTCGCTCGGCGTACGGGAACAGGAATTCCATGGCGGCGACTTCCGCAAGGATCTCCCACGCCACGGGACTATTGGGGCGCGAGTCTTGCGTAGAGAACGAGGCCGTCGCCTCTTCGAGGTGACGATAGATGTCCATGCTGCGGCAGCGCTCCTGATCGAGCACGACATGGAATAGTTCTTTGCAGAGCACGAAGCGCCGCTCGCGCTCACCCAACTCGGCGAGTACGTAAATTTCAAACGTGCCGTCGGCCAGTGCAGCAAACATTGCGCGAATGACACGGTCTTCTGCCGGCAGATTCAGTTCACGGATGCGAACCGTCTTCTCAAGATATTCCCCGCAGATCTTGACCAGGTCATCGACCGACCGCGCGTCGCGGTCTGCCGCAAGCGTGTACAACTTGTACTGCTCCGCGATTTCCTTGGCCTTTTGGAGGCCAAAGATGACGTCGCCCGAGTCCAGAATCATTCCCTTCCCCCAACAAAAAAGGACACCCCCGCTAGGGAGCGTCCTTTTATTTCAAAAAAGTGACGGCCTTACGTTACCGCGCAGAATCATTCAGCGGCTTCAAATTGTCAAAGCGGCTCCCCAGCACGGCTTCGAACAGATCCACCACCTCAGAAACCACAGAGGTCAAGGGCTTGTTGTTGTGGTCGAAGAAGAACTTGACGTCCACGACCCCACGCTCACGGAGCGCGGACTCAAGAGTCTGCAGCTGTGCCTTAGCGTTCATGTCGTTCTCCACCATAAAGTCCCTACCTATCTCGTCTATGAAAATTTGCCTAACTCAGTGAAAGTGCGGGCGATTCTGACGCATGCAACCGCCGATTATAGGCCACCGTTGCTAAACCATTCAACCCGGCTCATCCCAAGTATTGAATAGGTCATCGGACCCTACACTGAATTCTTTAAAGATTTGGTGAAACGCAGCGTGCCACCGAAGTGCATTCGCCCCCCCCCTGCTCGTCCGCGTCTCACCGGCGATCGAGACTCAAGCATGTGCCCCTTGACATCTCTTGTACCCGATAAGAATTGGGCCGCGCAAGTGTTGGGAGACACCCGGGGAGGTTCAGGAGTACCAACGGTACAGAGTGACTCTGGCGGACACAGGCCGGTTCCCGCAATAGGGGTTTCCCTGACACGGATGGGCCAAATCGCCGTCCGAATGGAGCGATCCCCCGCTAGGGCCCTGCCTCCCACCACGCGGTCAGATAGCGCACAGCCTAGAATGAGGCCAAGTCATCCTTTTTCAACGCCCTAATCCCCTGCTCACGGGGAAGCGCGGTTGAGCGGCCGAAGGCCCGCGCCGGGCGGTGGCCAAGATCCTCCATTTGCCGTCCTGCGCAAATCGGCAAAGTCCGCGTCAGCTCGTAGGACTTGCCCTACTCGGGCATCAACATGCCCAATCCGGGTATGGTCTCCCGCATGGACCGAGATCCCCCAAATCCCTACCGCGACATGCCCCTGCGGGTGCTCCACCAGGTCATGAACGAGCGCGCCGGCGAGCTGCTGAAGGGCGCTAACGTTAGCAGGCGGGATATCGCCTACCTGCTGCTCGCCGCGGCCTTCCCGCTGGCGACGGGGGAGAACCGGCCGGGGTCACCGGCGCACCGGGTCCGCCAGGGCGCCGACATCGCCGATGCCTTCTGGCCCGAGCTCCAGCAGGACTTCCGGGCGGTGATGCACTTGACCTTTGAGCATGCGCGGGAGGCCGCCCAGCTCACCTGGGAGGACCTGCACCGGTACGGGGAGACGCTCTTGGCCCAAGGCGTTCCGAGTTGCTGGGGCACGGACACGGAAGCAGATCTCCGCCGCTCCCTGGAGCAGCTGCAGGCCGCAAAGGAACTGAAGGCGGCGGGCTGGCAGAGGTCTTGACGCCGTACCGGCAGCGCCCCGGTATAGTCCGCGCCATGGACACCCAGAGCATCGTGCACGAGCGCCTGAACGGGCCTGAGTGGCTGGCCTTCCTGGAAGGCGTTGGCATTGCGATCGCCGACCTCTCCGCAGGCGCGGCGGCGTTCCAGCGTGCCGTCGACATCGCCAAGGCGCCGCTGTTCGACGGCGTGACGGAAGAAGATGGCCAGCTCCTCGAGGCGGCGGTGATGGCCGAGCTTGAGGCGCGGAATGTGCTGGACGAATACACCAGGGAGCTTTGACCCCATGTGCTATTCCGCCATGATCCAGGCCGACTACGACAAGTTCTGCCGCCACCACGGGGCGATCATGAGCTTGGAGGAATTCGCAGCGAACGTGTGGGCCGCGCCCGACCGGGAGCGCAAACGGACGACCCGCCGCCGGATGCCCAAGGCGATCGAGGACTGGTTCCTGCGGCCCCAGCGCGAGGGCCTGGGACAGGAGATCGGCCTGGCGATCCGCGACGCCCGCGCCGAGGAGATGGCCGAACACGCCACCGACCTCGCTGGCCAGCGCGAGCGCCTGGCCGTCAACGCAGCGAAGCTCGCGGCCAAACCGACGAAGACAGCCTCCGAGGAGGTCCGCAAGGCCGGCAATAAGATCGCGCAGATCGAGCGCTGGATCGCCGACGCCGAGCGCGTGCAGCAGCTGCCGCGCGATTTCCGGTTCTTCCCGCAGTGGTGGGTACCAGTGATGGTCATGGAAGACGACCAACTCGTGGTAAAGCCCATGCGCTACCAGCTCCGCAAGCCGGGCCTGCCGGCATCGGCGGACTGGATCGAGGGCAAGACCCTGGCCAGCGGCAAGAAGTCCCCGCGACGGCTGAGCGGTACCTACAACGCCAGGCGCGACAACCTCACGCGCTACTGGAAGAGCCAGTTCGGCCATAAGCACGGCGTCCTGGTCATCGACAGCTTTTTCGAGAATGTCTCGTTGCACAAAGCCGAGGGGCGCGAACTGGCGCTAGGTGAACCCGACGTAGGAGTAGAGATCGAGTTCACGCCACAGCCCCGTGAGCCGATGCTCATCGCCTGCATCTGGGATCACTGGGAGGGCGCGGAGGAAGATCCTTTCGACAGCTTCGCCTTCATCACGGATGACCCGCCACCTGAGGTGGCAGCCGCCGGCCACGACCGCATTCCGATCCGCCTGCAGATGGACAACTTGATGGCGTGGTTGACGCCACAGGGGCGCTCGTCGGAAGAGCTGCAGGCCATCCTCGACAATCGCCCCGAGGCCTTCTACGGCCACACGATACCCAAGGCGGCATGATGAACAACGACGAGCTATCGCAGCGCATCGCAGGCCTGGAAGCTTGGGTGATCGAATTCCGGCGAACCAAGCGGCATTGCACGTATGGGGAGTTCTGGGCCGCCTACAAGGCACATGACCCTGAGCTCCTGCAGGTCATCAACGGGCCGGAAGCGGCGAGTTTTCCCGCGAGCATCCGATCGCAGCTCGACGCGCTTTTTGACGGGATGGAGATACTGATGGACGGGCAGAGGCATCCGGACCGCCGCATCAATGATCTATCCCCCATCGATGAGTAAGCCGGGCGGGGCGAGTTGCTCCGACCAAGGCACACGGAACGTGCGCGCGGCGCTGGATCCAGTCCAGCCCCCTTCTCCCATCCCAGCGCGAGCCTGAGCACCTATACTCAACCCACTCAAGGAAAGGGGATCTCCATGCGCAAGACCATTCTCTGCCTCGCCCTGCTTCTGGCCAGCGCCGCTGCGTTCGCCAACACCTACAACTTCGGCAACCGCGTGGTCTCCAGCGGAGACAGCATCGGTCGCCTGGTCGAGATCGCCGGCAAGCCGGATCTGGTGACGCCCATCCAGAACGAATACGGCGCCCAACGCGGTGAGAAGTGGACCTACTTCCGTGATGGCAAGACCATCGTTTTCACGATCGACACCAACGGAAAGATCGTCGCAATCAGCGAATCGCGCTGATCAGATATCCAGATCCACCAACGGCAGGTTCGGGCCCGTCTCGATGGCTTTTCCGTCCTGCACCCAAACGTTGTAGGGGATCGTGCCGCCCAGCTGGTTGCGCACGCGGGTCGTGCTGCCGTCGATCAGGGTGACGCTGCTGGTGCCGTCGCCGTTGTGGGCGGTGACGGTGGCCAGCAGGCGCGGTGCTTCCTGAATCAGGTCGCCGAATTGGCCCCACAGGTCAGTCCGCATCGGTGTAGTGCCTTTCCAGGGTGATGGTCTGCTCGACCACGAGTGCCTTGTCGTCGGCGCGCGCCTCGAGCTGGTAGCCAGTGCAGACGCCGTGCCAGGTCTCGCCGGCCTCCTGCACCTCACCCAGCATCAGCGGCAATACGCGGCCGGTCTGGCCCGCCAGCAGCGGCGCAGCGAACAGCGGGTGCGTCAGCGTGATGGCCGCCTGCTCGCCGCGATCGCTGATGACGTTGCGCCCGCGCTCGCGCGCCGCGGCGTCGGTGTTGATCAGCGGGCTGGCCGCCTGCGGCGCGTAGAGCGTGCGCGGCTCGCTGGCGCGACCGACGCGAGCGGTGACACCTTTGCCCTGGATCTCGCCGGTCACGACCACCGCGTCATACGGCGGCGCACTGCGCACCTGCAGCGTCTCGCTGGTGACGATGTCGTCCAGCAGGGTGAAGTCAGGGGCTGTCGCCGGCCAGTCCCATGGACTCACCGGGTAGCGAGGTCGGATGACCAGGTGCCGGTCGGCCGGGTCGGATTGGACGACGGCGCCGCTCGCTTGCGCCAGCCGCGTGATCGCCTCGATCGGTGTCAGGCCATCGTAGAACCAGGCGCCGGCGGGCACCTCCCAGTCCACGGTGTCGTAGTCGGCGGTGAACCCGGTGCCTGCCAACTCCTCGTCCACCAGCTGCGCGACGGTACGCGCCTCCGTCGTCGTCTTGCTGCGAGTCGGCGCAAATGGCGCACCCAGAAGGGCGGTCGACGATCGCCCACTGACGCTGATGCCGCCGGCGTTGAACTGTCGCTGGCGCTGGTAGTCCTCAATGATGAAGACATGCACGTAGCCGTTGACCGTCACGCGCACCTCGCGCGGCCCGTCGACGGTGGGCTTCAAGAGTGCAAGGTCGGACGGCTGTAGCAGCGACATGGAGAGGGTCAGGCACCAGCTGCCGGCGTCGCCGGCGATGCTGATGCCGTCCACCTCGATCGGCGCCAGGTCGGGCAGGCGCACCACTTCGATTTCATTGATCACGATGTAGGTCCTGCGACGCGGGCGCACGGCGTAGCAGGCCGTGACGCCCAGGTTGAGGGGTGCGTGGCCACCGATGCCGACGACAGGACAGCCCAAGTCCAGCCCCACGTAGTTGCCGGGCGGGAAGATAGACGGCGGTGTAGGCGGGTCCGGTGGGACAGGCGGCGTGACAATCCAAGGCAGCCGGCCGGCCTGACCCCAGCGCATCCGCCAGTTCCGATCGCGATGGGCCAGCTGCGCCCATGGGAAATTCCGTCCGCGAAGCAGGGCAGACAGTCGCGACCCAAAAGGCACCAAGCGGCCCTGCATATGCTGGCCGAGGTTTCGCCAAGAGACGCCCGCAGACTGCCGGGCGGACTTCATGGCGGACCAACGTGCCAACGTCTCCTCGGCCGTGCGTGGGAGCGCTGCCCAGCGCGACTCCATCCCACGTGAACGGCGCAACGATCGTGAGGGCCACGGGATGGCCGTTCGGCTCGCACGGCGGCGGAGATCGCCCCACGCGCTCAGCACCGTCCGCGCTCGCGACGCTCCCTGACCCCATGGCATGCCGGCGACCATCCGGGCACGCGGCGCCTCCGCCCACGCCGAAGAGATTATGCGACTCGTGACCCTCGCCATGCCCCAGGCGATACCCACGCCTTTCTGTGGTCCAGAAAGGCCGGGCTCCGGATCGGGCCCTGGGTTGTGCCAGTGCACGCCCAGATTGAGCGGGACGTGCGAGCCCTGTCCAAGGTACTTCGGACCCAGATCCAGCGATGCGTACTGGGCAGGAACGGGCGCCATCGATCACGGCGCCGGCAAGGCCGGTCGCACCCAGTCCTGGATCGCGGCGTTCGAAGTGCCAGCATCGTTGAAACCGACGACGAAAAAGTCGCGGGAGGGATCCAGGCGCTCGATTTGCCATGTGCCGTCCGCAGCGCTGCGTACCCCGGCCACAACTACCATAGTGAGCCGATCGACCGCGACGATCCGCACGCGCGAGGGGACATTGAGGATCTTCGCCCGACCGTCGAGGTGGTCAGGATTGGGGTCGGGAGGCAGGCTGCCGGCCAAGTAGCCTTTGCCTTTGAACCGTTCCCGGTCAGAGATGATCATGTCGAAGATCAGCGCCGGCGTGCTCACGACTGCGCCTCTGTCGTAATGTCGAAGATGCCGACACCCCAGTTCGTAGCGGACGCGCCGCACGGCAACGTGAGCGCGAGAAAGCTAACCCCCGGGAAGCCCTCAAGATCGGTCACTGGCGTGTCATTCACGAACGGCCGGTAATGCAGTGGCGCGTACACATTCGGAAGAAAGCCGCGAATGCGCCACGCGCCGTCCACGACATGTACGCGCTCGATCATCAGCCCGCCGCCGACAGGGTCGGGATAGGGGGGAGCCGCGCTGTAGCCGCCCAGCGTGATGTTGCTCGCCACAGTAAAGCGACTGAGGGAGGGAACTCCGTTGCAGCACCACTTGCTGGGGGTACCATCAGATCCTTGCAGCACCACCAGGGACCTCTGGGAAATGACCTCTGCGGCGTATCCCGCGCCAATGGCGAACGTGCCCGAGTTGAAAGTGGCATTCGTCGTGTAGGTGATGGTAGGCGACCATGAAACCGCGAAATTCGTGGTATCTCCCGGCAGACGCGAATCCAGGTCACCTGCAAAAAATGGAACGTTTCGGAACTGCTCGTTGGTCAGCCCGGAAGAACTGACGTTGACGAACAGGTAGAACCACTTCTCGGTGGCGATCGCAAGCCACGCATTAGCGGCCGACGTGAGCAGTCCACTCTTCAGCCAGAGAGATCCGTTAGCGGCATCGGCTGGCGGCGGAATCTGGCCCGCCCCCGTGTCGATATCCGACATGCTCGCGAAACCCTTGATCGCTGCCGTACGCGCGTTGTTGACGGCGCCGGTGTCGTCCACACGCAGATAGCTGCCGGTACCGGTGATCGGGTTGTTGCGATAAACGCGCTTGTTGCTGGACGTATAGGTGATCGTCCACCCGGCAGCAGGCTTGGCATCGGAACCGGATCCGTAGCCGTTGACCAGAATAGCGTCCAGCAACGCCACCATGTCGCCCGCAGTGCCGCTGATCGTCGGTGCGCCAGCATCCGTGCTTCGGTAGACGCGGGGCACGAGGCTCATACTTCGATCTCCTCACTGTTGCCGATCACCTCGAAACGGAACGAGTCGATCGCCGCCTCAGGTGTACTCGGCCTCACGGTGCGAACGAACCACACCGGCGCCAGTCCACCGATCGTGTTGTGGCGAAGCGCATTGCCACTGACCCAGCCCAGCCCCCACCCTCTCCGATCAATGAACATGTACGGCTCCCCCGTGCGTGGATTGATTGGCGCGAAATCCGCACCCGTCGAGCCCGTCGCAATGGTGCCCACCGTTTCGCCGCGGAGCTCGAACGCCGTTGCGCCGGTGAACACGATGGCCCACCGCTCAGTGATGGCACTGCGGTTGTCCACAAGGATCGGGTAGTCGATGTCGTTGTACGTCGCAGCCGCCGGCGAGCCGACCACGGTGTCGGACCAGATGCTCGAGCTGCTCCATGTGGCCTGGTCGAACAGGTTCTCCACGCGCGCCACGAGGTTGAGCGACCCATTTGCCTCGCCCAAGCGCAGGCATGTGCTGAGCAGCGTGCCCTCAGGAAAGTCGCGCGATAGGGCACTGTTGAGCTCGATCACGCCATTGATCTGCACGCCGGCGCACAGCCGGCGGTTGTCGATTCGGTGGCGGATACGCACAGGCATGGCGTACGCGGCCAAGTTGAGCGGGTCCGACCACTCGACCGTGCCAGCATCCAGGTCGATCGTGTACCACACGCTGTCGATCGGCGTTCCCTCGCTGTCACGCACTTCGCAGTACGACAGGTTGATCCGGCCCAGATCCGTCGTGGTCCCGGCGACAGGCGTGAGGCTGGTTTCCCCCGTGTGGTGCACCAGAACGGTCTGGCCAGCCTTGAAGCACGGCACCCGGCCGTCCGGCGGCAGTCGCGTCGGATCCAGACCCACGACGACCGAGGACAGCGGCAGGGACTTGAACACGACCGCGTTGTAAAAGATGGTCGAAGCCACCACCAGGTGCGGCTTCCACACGTTGCCGCCGACCACGTTCTCGACGTCGTACCAGGGTTCGCCTTCGTTGCCGGCGGCGGTCACCATCTCGCCGAACCGCACCCGCACCACCCCCGTTTCCCAGTCTACGGTGCCGTCGATCAGCGAACCCGTGATCACGCCCCCGACGTCGCCGGTGGCAGTCAACAGATCACCTTCCAGCGTTGTCGCGCGTAGCGTGAACTGGCCCGGCGCCAGCGGAGAACCGAGCGTTCGGAACGTCACCACGTCCAGGCCCACTTCGAAAGCAGTGGTGAGCAGCGCCTTCATGGTCACCGCGTTGGTGCCGCCGGCTTCCCACAGGGCGAGCGAGGCGATGCCGCTGCCATAGTCGATCGAGCCTGCGTACGTGCCTGCACCGGTAACCGGGTCGATGGTGCGGTAAAGAGACCCGCTGCGGTCCACGTACGTGTGCCCGCGAAACACGAATCGCACGCTCCCCGGTACCACGGCATCGATGATGCCCGGCGTCAGGTCGAGCGTAACGTCCGGCAGTGGGATTGCCTCATCGGCGTCGGTGTCGGCCACTGCGGCCGTCTGCCAGTCCGCGCTGAGCTGCGTGCCCGCGGAGAATGCGCCGGTGCCGTTGGCGCGCGTCACCGACGACACACGCCAGTAATCGCGGCCGCCGGTCTTCGTATAGACAGGGAACGGCACGTTGGCGATGGACAGGCTGCCGGCCTGCAGGCTGATCGCGCCGGAGGTGTAGTTGATGGTGCCCAGTGTGCCGGTTAGCTTTGCGCCGCCGGCGAACGTGGCCACCAGCTGGCCCGCGCCGTTGTCTTTCGCCTGGATCCGCAGGGAGACCGTCGGTGCGCCGAGATCCGTGTTGTTCGATGGACGAACGGTCACCATCCATGCCAGCGCCACGCTGCCCGGGCGCACGGGCGCCTCTGGCAAGGTGAACGCGACAATGCCGCCGCCATCAGGCGTCGGGGTGAAGATCTCGTTCTCCAGCGCGGACCACGCGTACTCGCATACGATCTGGGTGCCTGCGTCAGGCAGCGTGGCCGGACGAATGTGCACCTCGCCCGTGGCATAGACGATCCGACCCCGGTCCACGCCGCCGATTAGGAGGACCCCGTCACCGCCGCTGTCGCTGGCCACCACTGGGCTGGCACCCACCGTAAGGGTGGCGGTAAAGGTGCCGGGATTGACTCCCTCGTTGGCAAGGAAGAAGTGCAGCTCGGGCGGCGTGATGGTCACATCGCCGTCGCGACGCTCCGCCGTGACGCCCGTGCCGTGCCCGACCAACATGTCGGACTCCAGGTCCGGAAGCGCGCCACAGGTCACCAGCAGCGTACCCGTGGCGTAGTTGACGGTGCCGGTGCCCTCGCCCGGGTTGCCGACCAGCGTGCCGGTGCCGTTGTCAGTGAGCTGGATCCACTTGCCCAACGCCCGATAGTTGACGGTGGTCGTGCCCGGCGCCGGCAGCGGCGACAGGCTGAACACGTGGTTGTAGGTCTGGCTGGCCAGCTCAATCGTCTTGCGCTGGGTGTAAGCCTGCTGCGCCACCATGCCCGCCGCTGTCGCCGTGATGCTGGCTGACGTCAGACCAGCACCCGCGTCGTTGCGCAGGCTGATGGCGCCACTGGCGTAGTCGACGGTCCCGCCCCAGGGCGTGGTGGACCCCGTGACCAGATTGCCTTCGCCATCGTCGCTGAGCGTCACGCTGGCGACCACCACCGACACGCTGCCCTTGGCCAACGAGCTGCCCAGGAAGCGCGTCACTGCCACGCCTGCCGTGTACACGGCGCTGTAGGTCAGGGCCAGGTCATTGGTCGGCCCCGCCTGCACATAGGCGGTAGCACCATTGCCGGCCAGCTCATCGACCACGGGCGTCTCGGCCAACGTCGACGGGACGATCGGCACGTATGGGCTGTCGATCTTCACCGACAGATCGCCTGCCTCGGCAACCTCGCTGAGCGCCTTGACCGAATAGAAGCTTGCGGCCTCCACCACGTTGGTACGGAACACGCGGGTGGGCGGCTTCGTGGCAGAGATCCGGACCGGCTCTTGGCCGTAGAACGGATAGAGCAGCGCCGAGCCGATGCCCATGATGATGACGTCGCGACGGAATACGCCTTCCCCGTCAGTGAACTCCTCGGTAGTGCGCTGCAGGACCTCGCTCACGCGCACGTATTGCTCGTTCGGGGTATAGCCCACCGCGGTGGTGGACAAGCAGAAGTTGTCGTTGATGTCCGGCGTCGGCGCATCCGGCATGCAATACACGCTGATGGCCTGCTGTCCGATGAAGTGGTTACCCATCAGCACATAGCGAGACTCGACACCCTTCGTGATGTAGCTCTCGACGATGTTGCGCGCGTCGGCGCGGACGTCGCTGTAGCTGCCCGTGCTGAACATGGTGACGCTGATCGCGTCGTCCTCCGGCGGCTGAAGGATGATGCCGATGGCGTCGGTCAGGATGTCCCGGTTGGGCGTATCGAGGTGCACGAAGGCTTTACGCAGCGTGCTGCGACCGGTCGTGCGCTCCTCGTCGCCGATATTCGGGAACAGGTTGTTGAGCTGGCCGTCGACAACTTCGGCCTGCACCATGCGGCCACCGCCGTCAGGGTTGTCGGTCAGGCGTTGCGACTGGCGAATCTTGATGTTGGCGGCGGAGATGGCCATGGAGGTTCCTGGTCAAACGGTCATGAGCCGTAGCGAGACGGCGAAGAAGTCGGAATCGAGTGCGGGCGCGGCGAACCGGATGGGCGTGGCGGTAATCGCCAGGCCGCCTTCCCGGTTGAAGGCCACGGTGAAGCTGCGCGTGCCCCCGTTGTGCGCAGGCATCACCAGCGTGTACGTGGCTCCGGGGATTTCCTCTAACGCCTGGAGAGCGCGCAGCACGGCCAGGCGCAAGGGAGCGACGTAGGCGGCACCGGCGCGCGTGGTGTCCAAGGTGATCGGACGGCCTGCCTGCAGGGCCGCTTCCTGCACGATGCGGGCGCCCGTCAGCGAGGTCTTGATGTTCTGGCCGACCTTCCATGCCGTGAACTCGTCGGTCCATTGCAGGTCGCCCGGCAGCGTGACGCCACCCAGCACGATATCGCTCATCGGCTCCCCCGATTGCTGCTGGCCCGGGCGCGCGAGATGGCCTGGATGATCTTGGGCGTGGCCAGCTTGACGACCACGTCCGCCAGTTCGTTGAGGATCTTCTGCAGGTTGGTGACCTGCGTGTTGGTCGGGGTGATGAATTCGATCCGGATGGCCTCGTCCCCAGATTTCACCGTGTCGCTACGGCCCGCCGCCTGTTCGGCGGCCTGTTGCAGGCCCTGCGCCGTCTTGAGGCGCGCCTCGTCCCGCTGACGCTGCTGATCCTGCTCCTGCTGGTACGCCTGGGCCTGCGCCTCGCGCGCCGACTTGATGGCCTGCTCCTTCTGCAGGATGGCCTCGATCTCGTCCTTGCCGACGAAAGAGAACTTCCGCTGGAGCTCTTCCCGCCGCTGGGCCAGCGCGTCGAAGGATTGCGCGGTCTTGTCCAGCTCTGTAGCGTAGTCGCGCAGTTCCCTCCGCTCGCGATTGAGCGTTTTCAGCATCTGGGCCAACGCTGCAATGGGATTGCTGCCCGGCTGCATCGCCCGGCTCATCTGCCGCCAGGTGTCCCAAAAGGCCTCGCCCACCTGTCCAATAGAGAAGGCCATGCCCTGTGCAGCCTGCGCGCCTTGGGCGAGCTGGCCAGTGGCGCCCGCGGCTCCGGCCCCGACGGCCTGAACCGCGTCGGACGCCGCACCTGCGGATGCCGCGACATTGTCCAGCGCACCGGCTGCTGCACTTGCGCCGGCACTGACCGCCTCACCTGCGGCACCGCCCTGCTCCGCCAACCGCTCGAGCGCGCGACCACTGTTGATGACCGCATCCATGACGGCCAGCTCGGAATCGACCCGGTCACGCGCTGCGGCGTCGCTGTCGGCGACCGTGGCACGGGCTGTGCGCGCGTATGCTTCGAACGCACGGCGGACATCCTCGACGCTGGCCTTGCCGCTGGCGGCTCCGCGGCGGATCGCATCGAACGCGTCATAGGCCGCGTCCTTGGCTGCGTTGAGCGAGGCCTGGGATTGGATGCCCAACAGTGCGAACTCATCGACCAGGGGGTCGACGGCCGCGGTAATGGACCTGATGCGCGCGTCCACCAGCTGCATCGCGCGGGCGGTCTGGTCGAAGCCGATGGCGCCCTGCTCGCCCGCTGACCGCAGGAGGTCGCCCAGCACGCGTACTTCATCGACCGTGGCCACCTTGCTCAGAGCGGCCCGGAACGCGGTCTCGATCTGTTGGCTGGTGGCGTTCGCGTTCTCGAGGATGGCACTGAAGGCAGCGGTGGCGTCACGCCCGCTCTGGGTAAACTGCGTGCCCATCCGCTCGGCGGCAACATTGAGCCGCTCCATGGCCGCCACGAGTGTGGCCTCCAGGACGGCAGCGGCCTGCGCAGGACCGATTTGCCACACGTCGAATGCCGCCTGTGACGCGGTCTGGAAGCGCAGCAGCTCTTCGCCAGACAATGTACGCAAGGTCTCCAGCAGGCCCTCGCGCACATTGCGATCAGCTACCGCACCACCGGCTGCAATCTGGGCGAGCGCCACACCCACGTCGCCCAGCTTGTTGCTGTCGGCGAAATTGAGACCCTCAAAGACCTTCTTGATGGATTCGCGCGCCGCCTTGGCGTCGCTGTCGATGCCACGCAGACCATCGGCCACCGCCTGCGCGCCGACGCCGATGCCGTTCTTCAGGGCGTCACCCGCCGTGCGCGAGGCCTGCTCCAGTGCGGAGATGCCTTGGCGCACCTCCTCGAGCCGTGCCTTGACGCCCTCCCATTGCTTGGCCAGGTCGGGCGTGAGCGCGCCCGCACGCTGCATGGCCTGGTAGTAGCGATCGAGCTCCACCAGGTAGTCGCGCAGCCCGCCTACGCGCGCGGCATACGAGGCGCGCTCCTCTTCGCCCAAACGTGCCGCCGCCTCGGCGCTGAGGACCTGTTGATGCGCATTCGCCTCCAGGCCTTTTGCCGCCTCGCTCGCCGCCCGCGCGGAGGCCAGCCACTGCTTTTCGATCTGTGCTTCGACCTCGCGCAGGCGCGCCGTGCCTTCGCTGTACCGCGCCAGCCAAGTGCCTAGCCGCTCGCCGGCCTTGTAAGCCTGCTCAATGCCAACCAGCGCCACGCCGATAGCGATGCTGGCGGGCAGCCCCCGCAGCAGGGCGCCGAAGCTGAGCGCCGACTTGCCTGCGGCGTTGATCGCCGTGTTGGTGCGCACCAACTCGTTGGTGGCGTTCCACAGCGAGATCCGCCACTGATTCATCTGGACCAGCGCTTGGCCGATCTTGAACGCGGCATAGGCCTTGGCAGCCAGCAGCAGCGCACCGCGGTGTTCGTACAGGAACTGCGTGCCTGTCTTCAGCGAATTGGCCACCGAAATCACGGCGTCGGACACGCGCTGCGCCCACTGCGCCAACGCGCCGTCCGCCGACATACGCGCGATGGTGTCGCGGATCTCCGACAGTTGCGCCTTGAACCAGTCCAGGGCGCCGCTGTTGGCCACGTCGCGCGCGAAGCCCTGCACGTCGTCGACGAAGCCGCGCCACAACCCGCTCAGCGTGTTGATGTTCTCGGCTGCCGCGCCATCGGCCGAGCGCGCCATCTCATCCAGCAGCTGCTTGATGACGTCGCGGCCCAGCTCGCCGGCGCTACTCAGCCGCTGCAGCTCCGTGACGTTCTTGCCCGTGGCCTGCGCCAGCAGGTCCCACACCGGGACGCCTCGCTCGACCAGCTGCAGGATTTCCTCACCCTGCAGATTCTGCTTGGACCAGGCCTGCCCGACGGCCAGGATGAGGCCATCGAGCGATTCCATGGATCCACCCAGCAGGGCGTTCTGGTCGACCAGACCTTGCAGCGTGCCGTCGAGCGGTTCCAGACCGAACGATTTGAGCTTGAGCGCGGACTGCAGCAGGCTGTCGAACTGCAGGCTGGCGCCACGCGCCAGTTGCTGGATCGTGTCGAATGCCTGGTCGCCCGCACCTTCACCATACAGCCGGTTGAGCCGCTTGCGCGTCTGCTCGGCCGCATCGCCCAGGCCGAGCATTTGCTTCGTCGCGTTCCATGCGCCCTGCACGCTGAAGAAACTGGTCAGGCCGCCGACCACTGCAGCGAAGCGCGCCATGAAGCGCGAGCCGGTCTGAGAAGCACTGGCCAGCTCGCGCGTGCCACGCTCGGCCGCCGCGGCTCGCTCGCGGTACTGCCGGAGGCTCTCGCCTGCTGCGCGACTGCTCTCGGCTTGCTTGCGGAAGGCGGCGTCGCCGTCGGCCATACGCTGCTTGAGCTCGCCGACCGCGGTAGATTCCGCACGCACGGACTGTGCCTGCCGCTCGATCGCCACGGCCGTGCGTCCGATCTCATTGCGCAACTGGGCCTGCAGAGCAGCCAGGTCGCGCGTGTCGGCGCCAGTGGCCTGCAATGCTCCATCGGCCTTCAGAAGCGCGGACCATTGACTCGCGTACGCCTTCTCGAGGCGCTCCACTTCGGTACGTGCCGCCTTTTGCGCCTGCGTCAGCTCGCGGGATGGCTTGTCAGTGGCCGCCAATTGCAGGGTGAGCTGGTAAGCGGCCTTCTGGGCACTGTCCAGCGCCTCTTCGGTGCGCTGCAGCTCGTCGGTCATGCGTTGCAGGTCGGTCGCCTTGGCCGCCTGCTCATTCAGACCGGTAATGCTGTCCAGCAGCTTGTTGGTGTCCGCCAGCGTCTCCGCCGAGACGTCGCCCACTTCGGCGAGTGCACGGCGCAGCGCTTCGACACCCTCGGTGCCTGCGGTCTCCAGGACGATACGGATGGCTTCTTCGAGGCGATCGCCGGCCATCACGCAGCTCCCAGCTTGAACTGGCGACTCAGCTCCGCCAGGTAGAACGTGCGCAGCGTGCCGAGCAGCGCTTCGCTGGCCGCGCGGGATCCACGGTGATCGAGCCCGGAGATCATCTCGAACGGGCTAGGGCCGTAGAGCATGCGCACCGGCCCGCGCCCATGGCGACGGCCGGTGCTGGCGAACGAGCGCACGCGGATCGCGCGGCGCCCTTGGATCGTGGCAATGAAGGCGCTGTCGTAGGTCTTGCTACGTCCGGCCTGGATGCTGGCCACCGCACCTGCCGTCCGGGCGCCCCCCCAGCGACCGCCGAAGGCGAGCAGTGGGATGGCGCGCGTGCTGGCCCACAGGCCGATGTAGTCCGAGCGGTCGCCGCGCCGCCCGCGGCTGCCCATCTCCGCGCGGTACTTGCCGGACAACGTGCGCGCCTGTACCCCGTACTGCTCGCGGACGGCCCGGTTGGCCATCGCCACCGCGCGCCGCTGCGTGCTGACGGTCGCGCGGATCACCGAGGTGTCGTACGCCGACAGGACGCGGCCCGCTACATCCGTGATGCCATGCAGATCTTTGGCGCGACGGCCATTGACGTAGAACTTGAGCGCGCTGTTGCGCCGATTGCTGGCCATGGATCAGACCGCCGCGCAGAAGAAAAGCGGCGGCAGCGTTTCCGCTGCCACCGCCCCCGGACCCACCAGGGCGCGAGCTTCGACCATGCGTTACGCGGCCTGCTCGTAGACTTCGAACGTGTACAGCGCCGACTCTTCCGACCGGAACACGACGTTGCCCGTCAGCGTCACCTGGATCGGCTCGGCGCTGAACCAGTCGACGTCGCCGTCGACGGTCAGGTCCACCTGCGGGATGCGCAGCAGGCCGTTCTCGCCGCTGATGCGGTCCTGCACGTCGCCCATGATCAGGAACTTCTCGTTGGGCGTCGCACCGCCGTTGATGGCCGTCCGTACGTAGTCGTCGTAGCTGTAGCTGATGGTCAGCTCGTCGCCCGACTCGATCGCGCCGCCGGCCTTCGGGATCAGCAGACCCTGGCGATTGTCGATGGTGTAGTCGGTACCGGCGACCAGCGGCGTGCCGGCCTTCTCCACGACGGGCGTGGGGCTGGCCAGGAGGAAGCGGTGCGCCAGCTGCAGCGGCACATCCGCGGAAAGTACGGTGTACGCGACGTCGGTCACGGCGCCTGCGGTGACCGCGCCCGACTGGCCGCTGCCGTACAGCATGCGGGCCAGGATCAGCGGCGGCACTTCCAACAGCGTGATGCTGATGCCGGTGGTGCCCGGGTTGGAGTCGGACTGAATGATCTGGCCGTAACGATCATCCCGACGCTTGCTGGTGACGTTGGTGGTGTCGCCGGCTTCGTACGAGAAGACGAGCGAGGTCTGTTCGATCGGCTGGTTGCCGAAAGCGTCGGCCGCTTCGGGGATCACCGGGATGCGCTCCGGGCCGGTGCCGTGCTGCCAGATGCGCAGGTCGCCGGCGAACTTGCGAACTTTGGGTTGTGCCATGGGAGTGTCTCCAGTTACAGGGCGGGCGCGTGGGTTTCGGTCAGGCCCGCCCGCGCGGTGACCTGAGCCAAGGTGAAGGGAGTGCCGGCCTCGTCCGCGTCCGACAGGAAGCGGGAGCCGGTGATGTCGAGCTTGTTGAAGCGCACGGCCAGGCCGCGCAGATCCACGCCCAGGGCGCGCACGATGTCGGCGCGCGCGCGATGCGCGACGAGCTCGGGGTTGTCGCTGCCGAAGGGCACGGCGACCTCGATGGTCAGGTCCATCTCGCTGACCGTCGTGCGGCCACTGCTCGCCGCGGCGCTGACACCCAACTCACCGGCCACCACCAGCGTGATCGGGGCGTTGCCCTCGAGCTTCAGACGTGAGCGGTCCGTGAGGATCACGCCCTGCCCAATGGCGGTATGCCAACCGGTCGTGCCGTCGATCTGTTCCAGCAGGCCCTTGATGGCCTGCAGCGCCTCCCAGGAGATCGGCTCAGCCACCGCGCACCAGCCAGCGGCTCAGCGAGCCGTCGTTGCTGATCTCGTAAACGTTGGTTAGCGTGTCGCCGTCGACGACCAGCACGCCCTCGGCGGCAGGAACCGTGGGCGTCATGGAAGACAGCACGTAGACCACCTCGGTGCGCGAGCTGCGCGCCTGGCCGAGGTCACCGACGTCCTGCACGCTGCGGTCGACGAACACATCGCACGACACCGCTGTCCCGCCCTTCGGCGTGTATTGGCCGTGGTCTGCCATGCCCGCGGCAGCAAATGCTGCGTGCGCGCCCTGGTCGAATTGAGCCATGAAGTCTTTCTGGCTCATGGCTTCACCTCGGCAGGCCGCTCGTAGCAGACGTTGAGCAGACCCTGCGCAGCCTTCAGTCGGGCGATGGCTTCGCTGTACTGGGCGTCGAAGCCGCCGGCAAGACCAAGAACTCGGCCGATAGCGTCTGCTCGGCCTCGATCGACGAGGGCAAACCCTCCAGCAAGTTCGGTGCCTTGCCAGGCATTGGCTTGCGGACAACGGTCTCGCCAGACGTCCCGCACCCGCTGAGTGCCAGCAGCAATAGCAGCGCCAGTGCGGCGCCCACGTTCATACGCATCGTTCATCTCCTGAGCACGCGTGGCTGCAGCCACGCCCTTCTCGTTGTGATAAGTCGCCTTGGCTTCTGCAGCCTGTACGGCCAGCTGTGCCGATTGCTCCGCCACCACTCGCGCGTCACGCGCGACCTCCGCCAGTGTTTCGGCGCGGTCAGCCTTGGCCACTTGGAGCCTGTAGGACTGCAGCGCAGCGATGCCACCGAGCACCAGCGACAGCGCTGCCAGCGCGTACAAGACGGGCGCGGTCAGAAAGCGCGTCATGGTGCGTCGTCCCACAGTCCACCGCCCACGCACCAGGCCGTGAAGCAGGCGCCCAATACGAAGCCAACCACGCCGCCCGCGGCCGCAGCGATGAGCGCTTGGCCGGTCAAGACGCATCTCCCAGGCAGACGCGCAGCTCAGCCTTACGGCGATTGGTCAGCCCGCGAACCTCCCGCAGCTGGCCATTCACGCGCGCCTTGTTCCACCTCAGCAGCTCGGGGCACCACGCGGCGCCCGGCTGCCCTTGATTGATCTTGCGCACAAGCGTGGAAGCGCACGCGTTGGCGACCCCGACGTTGTAGGTCCAGCTCGTGACCGCCGCCATCTCGTGCACCTGCACGGGCCGAGTTATGCAGCGGGACACGCCGGCATAGTGCTTACCGATCTCGCTGTCCAGCAGCGCGTCGCAATCAGCATCGGAGTAGCGACGGCCAGGGATAACGGCCTTGCCCGTTACGCCCTCGCACACCGTCCAGATGCCGACGAGATCGCGGTACGGCACATGCTCCCTGCCCTCCCACGGCTTGATGATGCCCGCCGCTAGCGCCAGCACCGCGGCGACGAGCGCGCCGGCAGCGGGAGCGATGGGTGCAGAGCGTGGAGTAGCGCGGTCAGCCATCGCCGCGCACCCGACCGTAAAGCCGACGCACATCGGCCCAGCGGCTCTTCCACCAGCCGATCCACTCGCCCCAGTTCTTGATGACCGTGGTAAACAGCAGCGCCGCCGTGTAGAGCACGGACAACCACACCAGAATCGATTGCGGCGAGATGGCGCCCGCTTCCGTCGCGGCGGCGACAACGGCAGGCGGTGCGACCTTGGCACCCATGACCGCGAGGTCCTGGCTGATCTGTTCTTTCACGTGGGTCCCCTGTGGACGCTTCATAGGAGGCCCCGCCGCCACGCACGCCACCCGGGCTTCTGTGCGCGACGGCGGGCCTGGGCTTAGGTCAGCGCATCCAGCATCGCGGCGAAGCTCTCCGCGTGCCGCACGGCGACGTCGACGTCCTGGTGGACGATCACGCGCACAGTGCCGGCCGCGCCACCCGTGTACGGATCCACCAGCAGGTCCAGCCCGCCCCACATGCCGATGATCAGATCCGCCCAGTTGCCGAACACGATGGCCGAACACACGTCGGCGGAGGTGCCCTTGTCGAGGTTCGACGGCACGGCGTTGGTCACACCGGCACGGTAGCCGTTCAGCGGCGCATCGCCCTGCTGCCACACGCGCTCGCCGGCGCCCGGGCCATCGACGAAGGTCTTCTTCAGCTTGCCCCGCACCTTCGCATTGGTCAGGTAACCCAGCGTGCCGACGTCAGCGTTCGCGACCGCGACCGCCGTCTCGAGATCGACGATATGGTCCCAGGTCGGCGCGAGGCCATTGGTGCCACCGGCCACGTTGCCGATCCCCACCGTACCCAGGATGCCGAGCGGCTGGTTGCTGGCGCCCGACCCATTGATGGCAGCCTGCTGGATGCCCAGCGCAAGCGTCGTGGCGAGGTCGCGCTGCGTGAATGCCTCGACGTCGATGCTCGACTGCAGCAGCAGCTTGCGGCTGATGTCCGTCATGGCACCGATGGTCTTCGGGCTCATGGTGACCTGGTCGAAGGCCTGCTGGCTCTCGGTCACGCCGCCACTTTCGGCCACCCAGTAGTAGGTCGCGCCGCCGGTCTGCCGGGGGATGGCGATGTTGCCCTGCAGGCCCGTCAGGTACTGGGCACCCATGCCGGCGATCACCTGCGCATTGCGCAGCATGTCGATGAAGCTGCCGGAGAGCAGGTTGGTGGACACGGTATGACCGCCTGCGGTGGCGGTGCCGACGGTGAGGTCGCGCGCCAGCACATCAAACGGGACGATCAAGCCGCGCGAGGCCTTGCCCGACTTCTGCGCGGCAGCCAGCGAGCATTCGATCTCGAAGCCCGCCGCGTTGCGAGCGGCCGCATCGTTCGGGTTGGCCAGGAAGTGCAGTGCGCGCACCAAGCTGTACTGGCGCTTGTCCTTGTCGGACATGCCGATATCGGCCGACGGCATCGGCGCCGAGGTCATCTTCTCCATCGCCTTGGCGCGGAACTCGTCCACGCTCATGCCGGAGCGGACGGCCTCGTTGGCGAGTTCGCCCAGGTTGTAACGCTTGTAGCCCTCATTGTTGGCGATGGCCAGGATGGCGCTGGTGCGCTGACGTTCGGCGTCCGCGCCCTGCGCGACGAACTTGCTCGTGTCGACGGGCTGCGCCGGCTCCGCATTGCGCTGCTGCTGGTTGTTGTCCATTTTCGGTTCCTTGCTGGGATGGGAATCGTCGTTGTCGGCGCTGCGGCCCACCCCGACGTTGATGTCTGCCGGTACGCTCACCACGCTGATCTCGTGGGGCTCCCAGTCCGTGATGCGGTAGGTCTCCACGCCGTCCTCGGACTTTTCCAGCACCGCCTTGTGGATGCGGTAGCTGACCGAGATGTTGGTGCGGATGCCGTCCTGCACGTCCTGGAAGATCTCGCTGGCACGCGCGCTCCTCCCGAAGCGCACCACGGCGCGGCCTACCCGGTCCGCGTCGATCCGTACCGACTCGATGACTCCCACCTGGTCACGCCAGTCGTGGTCCATCAGCAGGGCACCGCCCCGCTTGATGCGCTTGTCCCGCATCGCGCCAGTGGCGTGATCCAGGATCTCCATGCCCCACCAGCGCTCCACCGGCGTCTCGCTGGAGAAGGCGATCTCGACCGTACGCGCGTCGATGTCGATGGCTGCCCGATCGAACAGGCAATTCGCACGAGTGACGGTTGTTCCCGGCTGGACGTCTTTGGGCAGGGGCTTGTTCATGACGCGATGCTCTCGTGGTCAGGGCGAAATGGATAAGACAAACCGTTTCGCATCACGCGTCCGCTTCCTCCGCCTTCTCCGGCGGACGCGGTTTGGGTGATGCCGGCATTGGGATCTGAAGGCCACGCTCCTCGAGCAACTCGTGGTAGCGCTTGATGTCGTCAAGCACGTCGACGATGTCGCGGCCGGTCTGCGCCGCGATCTGCTGCGGGCTGGCCAGGTTGTTCTCGATCGCAATGACACTGGCTTCGACGTCCTTGAGCGGGTCCACCCACGCCCAGCGCCGCCCCTGCCACGTGTGCTCGCGGAACTTGTCGAGCTTGCCGGCCGGCAGCGCCGAGCCGTTCGGCAGCCGGATGCTGCCCTGCATGAGCGACCAGGCCAGCCAGTCTTCGAACACCTCCACCAGCGTGGTGGCGATCAGCCAGGCTTGGATCACCATCCACTCTTCGCGCTCCTCCAGCACACCGCTGCGGATGCTGCTGAAATTGACTCCCTCGAGGTCGTTGCCGAGGCTGGGATAGGCGACGCCGATGCCGCTGGAGATGCCGCGCAGCGCCGCCTTGCAGAAAACATCGAACTGGTCGTGCGGGTAGTTGGGATCCCAGGTCTTCAGGTCGTAGCCGTCGGGCGCAACCTCGAACGTGCCGGGCTCGGCGCTGGTGATGAAGTTTCCGTCGGCGTCCTCGCCCTCGTTGGGCGGCTGGATATCCTGGCCGGTGCGGGTATAGATTCCCATCTTGCTGGCGCCGATGCGCGCAGCAATGACCGCCGCCTCCCGATAGCCGCCGAGCTGGCGGAGCAGATGCATCGCCGAGTGCATCCACGGCAGTCCGCGCGTCTGCTCGATTTCCCACGGAATGAAACGGTGGATGATCTCCGCCGCCGGCACGCGATCTCGCTCACGACTCGAGGCACTGGCGCGCAGGTGCTTGAACAGGTGATAGGCCACCGGCTTGCGGTAGCTGTCAACCTCCACACCCATGATGATGGCATTGCTGCCCGGCGTCGCTTCGCGATTGAAGTTGGTGTCCAGGCGTGCCGGGTCCAGCAGCTGCAGCTGGTAGCCGTATTCGCCACGCCCATTTCCTCGAACCTTGCGCGCAAGCAGTTCGCCGTCGCGCGCCACGCCGCAAATGGCGGTGCGCCAGAAGTCATCGGCCGATAGCTGGCCGGTAACGTCGAAGCTTCCCGGCCGGCACTGCCGGTACCATGCGGCCTCGATCGCCTTGTTTGCCTGCGTATCCGGCTTGCCGTCGTTCTCCACGGCCGCGCACTGCAGGACGAAGCCCTGCGCGCCAACGACGTTATTGCGCACCATGCGCATGAACTTGGCCGCGTATGCGTCGTTCTTGCAGAGATCGCGCGAGCGGTTCCGCAACGCGTCGAGGTCGCGCCTCAGCTCCTCGTCGATGCTGGCGCTGCCGGCCATCCAGGACGCAGTGAGGCGACTGATCTGCGCGCCCTCGAATCGGCGCACGCCGTGACGGCCTGAGGGCGCCTCTCCTTCCTTCAGGCGCGCCATGCGTAGTTCCGCCTGATCGGCCGGCACGATGGCGAGAAGCCGCTGCCTCGCTGCCGCCGCGCTCACAGCTTCACCAGCATGCGGCGCACCAGGCCCTTGTTGCCACTCAGCTCATTGGCGACGATCGCCGCATAGCGGTCACGCAGGGCCAGCAGTTCGGCGAGCGAGTGGTGACGGACTCGCCGGCCATCCAGTTGCATTTCCCCGGCAGTGGCAGACTTACCCTCCAACCACGCATTGAGGTTGTCCAACACGCGCTGTGCATGGGACCGCGTATCGACGGCGCCGGTCGCTTCCGCGAGGTTGGGCAGCACGCGGACCGCGTACGCGCCCAGCGTGAACCGCTCACCGGCCTGCTCTACGTATTCCACGAGCGTGTAGGGACCAGCCGACCATTCGCGCGTGGCGCTGGCCGACACCGTCACGCGGTGCTCATCGCCTTCGGCCGCTGCGGCGAAGCTTTTCACTCCCGCCGCGCCGACGAGCGTGTACTTCAGCTCCCAGCCGGCGGATGCAGGGCGATCAGGGAGTGAGCGCAACCAGGATACGGTGTCACCCGCACGGAATTCATGCGGGACTTCGGGAGGGCGGGCGCTGGGCATGCGGCATGCTGGTCGCCGACATGCGAAATGGATAAGACAAACCGTTTCGCGTCACGCTTTCAGGATCTGCTGTATGCGGCGAAGCGATAGCCCCCACTTGCGTGCCAGCAGGCCAGGGCGCTCACCTCGCCTCGCGTCCTCCCGAATGGCCAGTTCTCGACGTGATCGCTCAAGGCGCCCCACCTCGCCGGCCTTTGCGATGTAGGGCCTGTCGCCGCCCCAGTCCCGCCGGATCTCGCCCTCGACCTTCTGCAACACCTCGTTCGCTGGCGCTCCTTCCCAGCAGGCGATGACCCGCTGAATGATATCGGTGACGATGTCGTCGGGCGGGTCAGTAGCGGCTGACGAAGCTTCCGGCGGCGCGCTTTCGTTTGGTTTCACGGGAATCCTTGGCGGGTGCCGGGAGGAGCGGGTGCGGTTGGTCATGGCGGTCTGCCGGGATTGAGGTTTCACGGGGATCCAAAGGCGCCGAGAAAAGATCGTCGGCGGGCTGGACCTGCTGTTCGAGCTGCTGCCACCACTTCGCCTTCCTGGGCCCCCAGAGGTCGAGGCGCTCTTCCAGCCAGATGGTGTAGGTGAGGCAATCCTTCACCTCGATGCGCTTGCGCGTCGGCGTCCAGCGCGTTTCCGTTCCGTGGGCCATGCGGCGCGTCGCGCGGATCTCGCCCGCCAGCTGCTTGAACCACTCGGTCGACAGGTCAGCCGACATGTGGACGTAGCCCGGGCCAGGGGCTGTCACTTCGAGACGGCTCTGGAAACGGTCCTTGGCTAGGTTCGTGCCCACGTGCCACAGCACCGGACCGTTCTTCTCGACCTTGCCGTTCCACTTGTAGCCGACACGGCTGTTGCCATTCTCGATGGACCGCTCGCGGCTGCTGGCGCCCTTGACCGCATGCACCCGCAGCGCCTTGAGCCGATGCGCGAAGGCGTACACTGCGTCGGCGTGGTGGCCACCGGAGTCGATCGCCGTCGCGTAGATTCGCTGCGGCCGGCCGCTGGCGTGGCTGTACTCCTGCGTACGCAGGAAGTCTTCGACCTCCGCCCAGATGTCCTGCTGGGCGGGATTGCCGAAGAAGACACGGTGGTCGATGGTCCACATACGACCGCCGCGCCCGTAGCCCCACACGGCCAGCTCCAGTCGGTTGTCCTGCGTATCGATCGCGCAGAGCAGGAGCAGGCAGTCCCGCGGCATGTGCTTCAGCGGGAACGGCTCAGCGCGCTGCTTGAGCTCGTCGGCGTCCGTTCGCTCGACCTCGCCTTCCCACGCGTTGCCCAGGGTGGTGTTCACCCAGGCTTTCATCTTCGTGTCGTCACCCTCGAGCTGCTTCGCGTAGGCCGCAAGGAACTCGCTGACGATCTGATGCCACGACACCGCCGGGCTGTAGGCCGTCCAGACATGCAGGCCGATGTGGCGCGGCGCCGGCAGCGCGTCTCCAGCCGGCGTCGTGAACTTACCGTCCGCGCGCAGCCACACGTCGCCGCGCTCGTTGATGTATTCGCCCAGCTCGGCGGCGGCCAAGTAGCCGGACTGCGTCAGCGGAAACGTGCAGTGCGGGCACATGTGGAACACCGCGAGGACGTTGCCGGCGTCATCGCGCTCGAACTTGAAGCCGTGCGGCTCGTCCTTGCCGCCCCAGCTGAGCGCATGCCGCACGCCGCACTGCGGGCATGGAATCTGGAAGGTGAAGCGCTCGTCGGCGAGGGTGAAGCGCGTGTCGATCAGGCTGAAGCCCTTGAGCTTCGGCGTGCTGCCGCAGATGAACTTCGGGAACGTAGCGCCCTCAAGGCGCTTGAAGGCCAGGGAGTCCGGCGCGCCTTCCTTCTCGATGTCGTTGTCGAAGGCATCGAGCTCGTCGAGGTAGCCGACGTCGATCGAGATGCGGCGGTAGTTCTTCGATGCCTTGCCGCCGCGCACGCGCAGCATCGAGCCGATGAACTTCTTCTGCTGGAGGGTGTTGTCCTTGTGCCGCGCCAGGTAGGACGGGAACACCGCGCGCATCGCTTCGACGTCGCGCAGCATCGGATCGAGCTCAGACTTGACGAAGTCCTCGGCGTCGTCATCGGTAGGCTGCCACACGCACTGGTTGCGGCGGCGATGCTCGGCGTTGTACCCGACCGAGGCCAGCAGCATCTTCGTGTAGCCGATGCGCGCGGACTTCTTGAGGTCGACGGCCACGACGTCGTCGTTGCTCATCACCGCGAGGACTGCGCGCTGGAATGGCCACGGCGTCCAGCTCTGCTCGACGTAGCTCGACTCGGCGGACAAGTAGAAGTTGTCCCGCGCCCACTGCTCGAGCGTGATCGGTTCCTTTACCGACCACGCCTCGAGCCCCTTCTGCAGGTGGCGCTCGACGGCCTCGAGCTGCGATGGGTCAATGTCGCGCAGGATGCTCATTCGCCGGCGACCTCGGCGGCCAGGTCCACGGGGTCGCCTGCATCATCGTCGGTATCAACGTCGGCCAAGCGCATGTTGGCGGCGATGTTCCGCGCCTTGGCCACGACCAGGGTGACGGCGGCGATGTCGTCGGACGTGAGCCCCGGCAGTCGACGGCGCAGGAGGCCCGGGATCGTCTCCAGGATCCTCCCCGCGCGAGCGCCAGCCTTCGCGAGCACCTCTTCCAGCAGGTAGGCGGGCGCCAGCTCGCCGCGCGTCACGGCGTTCTGCATCGCGACTTTGTCGGCCTGCTCACGCGCGAGGCGCGCGCGCTCCGTGGCCAGCACCAGGCTGCCCTCACCACCGCGGCCGGCTGCCATCTCGCGCAGGTGATCGGTGTACGCCAGCAACCACTCGCGCAGCGGCGCACCATCGCGCAGGATCTCGCGATACACCAGGTTGCTGACAGCCTGCTGCGAGATCCCAACGATCTCACCGAACACCGACTGCGACGATGGCGCGTCGAGGTTAACCACCACAACCCCCTAGGAAAACCCTCGTGACTAGGGAGATTTCGCGCGTCTGATTACCCGTGCAGGCAACCTCGGGAGAGGACCCGCAGCCGCGGCCGAAGCTGAACGGAATGAACGGCCTGTCCGACCTCCGCCCGCCCCGCTGGATTCCCGTGGAACACGACGCGCGCCCAACCTGCCCGACCACAACGACTACGTTGGGACACCCGAAACCCTTGCGGCACAATGACTGTCCCAACCTGACCAACCTGCCTAACCTGTTTGAGTTGTTGTGATCGAAGGAATGGCGGCGCAATCCCCATGCGTGCACGCGAGAAAGGTTGGGCAGGTTGGGCAACGCCCACGGCGTAACGCTCGAGGTCGGGACACGAGGTTGGGCAGGTCGGGACAGATCGCAGGAGGTTGGGTCAGAAGTCCGGCGCATCCTCACCTCCCTGGGCAAGCTTGCCCCTCTGATCAGCGATCCAGGTCTTGACGTCTACGCTCGCGCGGAACCAGCGCCTCTCTCGCCCGCCGTCCGGCCATCGCTCACGGTGATGCTCGAACCCCAGCGACCGCATGATGTTGGCCACGCGCATCTGTTCCGGCCGGCCATGCTTGGCCGCGTCCATGCCGATGGCATGACACAGAATCTCGTCAGTGGTGACCCACTCGGGCTTACCCGCACTGAACTTGAGCCGTGTCGGATAGCGCTCCTCTGCCGCGCGGCCATCGACCCACCGCTCCACTCGATCCTCCCAGCTGTCGCCCACGTACCGCGCCGCCTGTTCGTCTGCCGCGTCTGCGGGCAGATCCCACCATGGCGCCCCCTCATCGAAGAGGTGGACAGCCTCGGCCCACAGCTGGTCACGTTGGCGTGAGATCTCGTCGATCAACACCTCCCCGTCCGTACGCACAGGCAGGAAGCGCCGACCACCGGTCGGATCGCGCAGGTACTGGTGCTCGTTCGTCGTACCGGCGAACACGCACTCACGTCGATAGGATCGCGGCACACGCTCGTACGGCGCACGGAACTTGTCCACCCGTCGGGTGATGGCGGTCTTGACGCTGGTCACGTCCGCCTTTGAGAAGCTGTCCATCTCCCCGATCTCGACACCCCAGCATCCCTGGATGACCTGGTAGAAGTCCTTGCCGCTGGGCGATTCGGATGTCTCCACAAACCAATTGCTGCCGAACAGCGCCCGCAGCGCGCTCGACTTGCGCTTGCCCTGCTCGCCCTCCAGCACCAGCATGAAGTCCACCTGCGCACCCACGAAGGGCTGCTTGGCGTCGAACCAGAGGACGCGCGCGATGGCACCCACCATGAAACATCGGGCTGCGCCGTGGCTGTAGGCGTTGTCTGGCGCACCGAAAAGATCCACCAGCATGCGCTCGACACGCATCTGTCCATCCCATTTCAGGCCGGTGAGGTATTCACGGATCGGGTGCCGGCGATGCCGGCGCGCCACGGCGATGACCGCCTTGAGCACGGTCTCATCGCCGCACTTCACCCAGTACGTGTCGGGATCTTGCAGCCATGCCGCCAGCTCGCAACTGTCCGCGTCGGTGAACTCGTCGCGATTGCCCCCCTTCCAGGGCGGATCGCGGGAGAGCACCACCTGGTTGCTGGATTCATTGAGCCACCACAGCCCAGCCAAGCGCTCGTCGTTCTCCAGGATCAGCAGCAGGTTGTGCAGCGTACCCTCGACGTTGCCGTCACGGTTTCGCGTGAGCTGCTGCACCCATGCATTCGAGTCTGGTGCACCGCCGTCCGGTGGGCCACTGCCCTTTCCGCCGTCGATGACCGTCATGGATTTACGTGCCGCCAATGTCATGCCTGCCCTGCTGACGGCTGCGCGCCAGGGCGCACCACGTTCAGTTCGATCACACGACCCGCCGCCCACGCCGCCAGCTGACGTGGCGTCCATCCCTCAACTTCGAGGGCGTCGGCGACGTCCCAGCCGTGCGGCCGGCCGGCCGTATCGATCATGCGAATGGAACGAGCGCCCACCCGCGCCGCAAGCTGCGCGATGCCTGGCTGGTAGGCGCCGCCATCGTTGCTCCAGCCCCGCATGGCCTTGTCGCCGGCAGCATCCGCATCGGGCCACAGCACAACATCACGGCCCGCCAAGGGAGACCAATCGGCCTTCGCGACGCCATGGCTTCCGCCGGGCCAGCTGACCACCGCGTATTGCGGCCACGCGCCAGCGCCAGCCGCGCGGCATTTCTCGCCCTCCACGACCAACACGGGCGCTTGCGGTCGCGCCGCCAGGTCGTCGAGGCCAAGCAGCGGACGCGGGCGCGGGAAGTGCTGCAGGCACCACTGACGCTTGCCATCTGGTCCCACGCACCAGGTCACCTGCGGCGTCCACTTCTTCGTCTTGCCGGTGGCGCGATCGACAATGTCGGCGCGCAGCACGTATCCCAGCAGCTCGCCGCTGGCATCGCGGTACGCATCCAATCGGGTGGGCTTGAGGCGCGTCACGCGTCCTCGCTTCGGATTCCAGATCGGCACCGTCCAGCCACCGGTCGACATGATCTCCGGGGCATCAACAGGCACTGGCATCAGCGGCACCCAGGTCACGTCGAGGGGCGCTTCGACCTCAATCCGCACCCCATCGCGCGCCGACGAGAACTCCCGCGCGCCGAGCTGCACGCACGCCTCCTTGAAGTCGCATCCCGTGATGTGCATCAGGAAGCCGATCACGTCGTGATGTGCCCCGCAGCCGAAGCAATGCACGAAACCCTTGCCGGGGTTGACGGTGAAAGACGGGCTGTTCTCGGCGTGGAACGGACACAGGCCTGCGTACTCACGTCCCTGCTTTCGCAACTGCACGTAACGCCCGACTACGGCAACCAGGTCAACGCCGGCCTTGAGCGCTTCGACGTCCAGATCTTGCCGGCTCACGTGCGCACCGTCCCGCGACGGTTGGCGTCGCGCCTGGACTGCATGCGGTACTGCGTGCGCAGGTAATCCCGCACGCGCTCCCTGCAACCCTTTCCACCCGTGCAGTCGGTGTTCGGGCAGATCTCGGGGAGCTTCTCGCTCGCCTCACCCCAGCCAGCTCGCGGCTGCTGGGCGATGGCCATGGCGTGGTGCATGCAACGGCTCACGCTCACGGGCTACCTCGCAACGGCAAGACACCCTGTCCCGATCGGCGCGCTTCATCCTCGCATCGAATCCGCTCGCGCTCGGCCAGCGCCTCTTCGTGCGTCAGCACCGGCAGAGCATCGTCGTACAGCGCCGCCATCGCAGCCAGCAGTCCGGGCACATAGCGGCGTGCATTCGGCAAGCCCGGTACGAGCGGGCGGTAGTGAGTCCCCCTGTCCATGCGACTATGCCCCCGGAAGGATGTTCTGTACCTGTCGCCGCACGCTCAACACGGCGCTGATCAGGTCGTCGGATTCGTTGAGGATGCGGCGCGCGAACTGCGCGTCGGCTTCACTAATGCGGCCATCTGCGAGCGCGGGGCCAAGGGCCTCGACGAACTGCCCGAACTCCAGCAGCAGCCGCGCAAGACCCACCGCCTCCCCCGCCTCGTCGGTCTGCAGTTGATGCACGACCAACAGGCCACGGCGCCGCGACAGGTCACGTTCGCACTCACCGCGATAGGGCTCCGGCAATGCCATCACCCACGCGTCTTCCAAGTCGGCCGGCAGCGCCTTGACGGTGCCGTCGAGATAGCGGCGCAGGATCTGCGCGTTGTGCTTCATGTCGGCGGACGGGTCGTCGCCGAGGCGGAACGGAACGCCGCGCACGTCCGGCGCCACGCTGCTCAGGTAGCTGTCGGCCAACGCCATGGCGAAGGACTGATAGTTGGTCGCGGTCTGATCCAGCATGCGACGCGTATGTCCGTAGACAACGGACTGTCGCGGGGGCAGGAACTGACGCATGGGCTTCATGCGCTACCCCCACGCGGCGCAGCAGACTGCGCGCCATGCCCAACATCCTTCCCTTCCCCACGCGCTTCGTGTTCACCGCGTTGCGCGCATTCCACACGCGCACCGGACCAGGCGCCGTCATCGCAGTCCTGTTCGGCCCATCGCACGGCCTCCCACACAAACGTACCGGCCAAGGCCAGCAGGGTCAGGGCAAGGGCAAGGGCCAACCACAGGAACATCGCCGTGGACGAGACTGAATCCCGCCGCCGGTCTTCCGGCCACTCACCGCGTAGGCGCTTGGCGTCGCTGGTGCTCAGGACCATGGAGAGAATTTCGGATTGCGAGAGATTGCGACGGGCACGCGGCATGTCAGCGGGCCTCCCGTTCGGCGGTCTGCCCCAGCGGAAATTTGTCCGCCATGTGGAGATGCAGCCACGTCCGCCGTGGCTCGGGCAGTGGGTCGTCCTCGCCCCATTGCGCCACCGCTGCCCGGGACACGTTGAACATCCTGGCCAGGGCAGCGTCGCTCTCCAGGCCCAGGCGTTCGCGAACGAATTTCTTTGTCAGCTGGCTCATGGGACGTGGAGGCTAAGCCGTCTTAGCTTAAACGTCAAGCCCGCTTGGCACGTCAGTCGCTAAGCTGGCTTTACTATGACGAAGCCCACCATAGGAAGCCGTCTGAGGTCCGCCATGGAGCGGAAGGGTCTCATTCAGGCCGAACTCGCCCGTAGGGCGGGAACTTCCCCCGAGACGGTCGGCAACTACATGCACGACCGCGTTCTGCCGGATCACGTCAAGGCTGCGCAGCTGTTCGCGATCGCCAACGCCGTGGACCTAAGCGGTCATCAGTTGCTTACCGGCCAGCCCGAACCATGGACTGCAGACGCCAGATCGATCGCCGAGCCGCAGGCGTCATATCAATCTCAACCGGTGCAACTCGAAGAATGGACAGTCGCTTTCCAGCTGGTAGCGGAAGTCCTTGACGAGCGAGGACTGCAGTTGCCACCCGCAAAACGAGCAGAAGTCACGCTTCTCGCACACGATCTGCTCATCGAGGGAATGCAACGGGCGAAGGTGCTGCGCTTCGTCCAAGCAGCGGCGGCGTAAGCGCCGCCAAAGGGGAAGTCCATGTCGCGTGAGAAGGTCAGTCGCCTTCGGCAACTGCTGAGCGAAGCCGTGCCTCAAACCACCGTGGCGCCGTCCGTTGAAGAGACAGATGCTTGGCGCCGATACCAAGCGTTCGCGGAGAACGACCCGCTCCCCGATCACGACACCTCTCCGCGCGCTCGACGAGTTCGCAATGTCAATCGCATTGCGATCTGGTACGGCTGGACGAGGGAAATCCAGCGATTCCTGGACAACCACGACGCGGTCAGCATTTCCTCGCTCGACGACGAGCTGGTCGAGCGTTTGCATGACCACTTTGTCACTTTGGAGCAGTGCGTCCAGGAGGGATGCGACCCGCCGGATACCCCCGCCGCGCGCTAAGTGCGAGCAATGCTAAGCCCTCTTGACATGCGAAGCTAAGACGGCTTATCGTCCATCCCGCCAGCCCACCAGCTGGCGGGCGACCGGCGGGTCGCCACCCTGCCGGACCTCCCCTTCCGGCCGCTGACCGGCCCCTCCCCAGGCCATAGGCACTGACCCGCCGGCGCCCTCCCTTCATCCGGAGAGCGCCATGTCCAATGCCGAAGCCCGCTTCACCTACCCCACCGGCGACGCCGCCACCAGCCTGACCGTCGTCGACACGACCACCAGCCTGGAATGGCTGCGCAAGCCGCTGGCCGGTCGCTACGAACACCAGCAGGCCATCGACGCCTGCGAAGCCGTGGCCCTCGTGGGCGGCGGCTTCCGCCTGCCCACCCGCGCCGAGCTGCTGACGCTGGTCGACATCACCAAATTCGACCCGGCCATCGACACCGAGGCCTTTCCCGACATCAAGGGCGGCTGGTTCTGGACCAGCGACCTGTGCGCCTGGTCCTCGGCGTCCGCGTGGTACGTCTACTTCGACTACGGCGGCGTCGTCAGCTACCACCGCTACGGCTCCGGGTTCGCGTTGGCCGTGCGCCGCGTCGGTCAGTAATTGGCCCCTCTGCCTACCTGACCGGAGACGCTGCCATGTTCGACGCCCATACGCCGTCCGACGACCAGCAGACCGACACGCTGGTCCCGCTTCCGCACGCCGCTGCGCGCTGCCTGCGCACCTGCAGCAACCATGACCACGCGCATGCCGAACAGCTGCGCGCGGGCCACAACCGCCGCCACGTGCCGCGCCTGCACGTCCGCAGCGAGCGCGAGGAAGTCCGTGCCCGCGAACTGGCCAGGGAGGCGCGCTGATGGCCGCCTTCGCGATCGACTTGGAAGCCGTGCGCCGCGCCCACCGTGAGCTGGATCGCGCTGGCCTTCCCAACCTGCGCCGCGACGCCACGCGCCTGGTGATCTCCGAGAACCAGCACGGCCGCACCGGCAACTACGTGGCCAGCCACATCCGGCTGCTGCGTAGGCAGGCCGAGTGTGCGCAAGGCGGTGCGGCATGAACGCAGGCGCGGACCTCCAGCGCGCCGGTGTCATGGTGCAGTTCGAGTCTGTCGACGGCGCCCCCGACTATCGCGGCTGGGTCAAGGATGCAATCCGAATCGGCAGCTTTCACGTCCACCGAACTGTCTACGGGAACCATCAGACTCAGGACGTGGGTGGTGAGTACTACGGCTTCACGCTGACACATTCGCTCACCGGCATAGCCGTGGCCCGTCACGTCCCCAGCGCTGAGGCCGCTTGCGAGCTGGCGGCCTTCATGGAGGCGCTCCAGATCAACTGGCAGTCGACCGACTACCAGGCGATCCGTGCCAGTGCGGGCCCTCTACTTCGCACCGATATTCGCGCACGGGTAACGGCATGTGGTGGTCGGCTATGAACGAAGCCCCCGCCTTCGACCGCCGCCGCGACGCGGCCAACGCCACGCTGCCGCCCTACCTGCACCTGCAGGACCACAGCGCCTGCGACCACCACCCGTGCTCGGCCTGCATTGGAGTGCGCATCGTCAAAGGCAATCGCGACATCGAGCCCAGCAGCCGGTGGGCCGTCGCACCCAGGAGCCACGCATGATCACCACCATCCTTGCCGCGACTGCAGTCGCGCTCCACATCCTGCTCGTCGTGCTGGTCACCCGCCGCCATGATTGCGAACTGGCCGACGCCGAGGCCAGTGCCGACGAGCACGGCATCACGCTGCAGCAGCGCGCCGATGCCGTCGCCATGGCCCACCAGGCATCGCTGGACAACCTCAAGCGACTGCGCCTGGTGCGCGACGAAGACCGCAAGCGCCTGTGGCTGACCGTGCGCGACGCATGCGATGCCGAGATCCAGGACGTGCACGCCGCCCTGCAGGCAGGTGTCGCATGAAGCGCACGCCCTTCCTCGGCGCGCTGGAGAGCATCCAGCACACCACGCCCGACTTCACCCCGCCCACCCGCACGCGCCTGCGCGCGGCCGGTGCCATCGGCTGGCTGCTGCTGGCCACCCTGATCGTCCTCACCCTGGCCGCTGCCGGCGGCCGCTGGAGCTGACATGCCCGAGTTGCAACCCAAGATGCGCGACGCCCTGCTCGCCGCCATCGCCACGCCTTCCCACACGCTGCAGCGCGCCTGCGGCGGGTACGTCGCCCTGGGCACGTCCACCGTGCGCCACAGCGGCCCGAAGCTGTTCCAGGCCTTCACCCGCCGCACCGTCAACCGCCTGCTCGACGCCGGCCTGGTGACCTTCGACGAGCCCGAGTTCCCCACCCGCATCACGTTGACCGATGCCGGCGTGCGTAGCGCGCAGGAGCTGGCGCAGGCGGGAGGCCGCAATGGCCTGTGATACCTGCGGCCGCACTGGCCTGCCGCTCGTTGACCTGCTCAGCATCTACCAGACGGACCGCGTGAAGCAGGTGTGCCGTGAGTGCGAGGACCTCATCAATCGACAGCTGCGCAACGCGCAGGATGTCGCGGCGAAGATCCAGCGCAGCCTGATGACCCGCTTCCTCGATCACCTTCGCTGGCGGAACTGGTCCTGCGCTGAGCGCTGCCTGCAGCCGGGTTGCACACAAACCGACGGCGCGCCGTGCGCCTATCCGGAGTGCCCGCAGCGGAGTCGCCAAGGATGATCCTGCCGCCCCGCAGCCGTCAGAAGCAGGCCGAGAGCGACGCGATCGCCGGCGACCTCCAGCGCTTTCTCAAGAAGAAGGGCAACACCATCGAGGTGCTCGGCAACACGCCCATCCGCGAGGGCAAGTCCATGAAGGCCATCGAGCGCGCCAAGCTGCTGATGATCAAGCGGCAGAACCGCGAGCAAAAGCGACGGCGGCTGTCCGACGAAGAGGAATGACCACGCCGTCCGCCCCGCGCCTGGGCAAGCAACTGAGGCGCGCCAACCAGCTTCTGCGAGACGCCGAGCGCGTCTTCCACGACCTACCCGACCACCACTGCCCTCGCCTGCTGCTGGAACGCATCCAGCTGCACCTGGCGAAGGACCAACCACCGCCTGGAGAACCCGAATGCCCAAAGAACTGACCGGACCCGACGCCCTCGGCGCGCTTGCGAACGCCGCCGAAGGCAAAGGCCTGCCCATCGACGCCAACCACTTCGAGCGCCTTGAAAAGCAGTGGCGTGCCGACCAGCAGTACATCGAGGTGCTTGAGACGCAGCTCGCCGACCAGGGCAAGCCGATCCCTGATCGCGCCATGCCCCAGCACGCCATCACGCCGACCGACCGGCGCCACTGAGGACCACGCCATGGACAACATCACCATCCACGCCGAACACGTGACGCTCAACCTGCACCCGCAGCCCGAAGCCAACTCCGGCCGCCCGGTCGTGGCCCCGCTGAAGGTGAACGTCGACCGCAACGCCGTCGCTGAGCTCGTAAGCGAGGCGGTGACCCAAGCCAAGGCGCAGGCCACCGGCGCGCGCTTCAGCAAGGTCCTCGCCGACGACACAGAAGTGTCCGCCGAGGATCCGCGTGACACCCATGTCGCGGTGATCGATCACCATGCGGGCCTGATGTGGTCCGTCGAGTCGCTGGGCGATCCGAACGACGAAGACAGCGGCATGTCGCAGGACAAGTGTGTCGAGCTGGCACGGGAATACACGCTGCTGGGCTACGAGGACTGGTTCCTGCCTACGCGCGCACAGCTGGCCAGCCTGGTCGACGACACGCGGCACGAGCCCGCCATCGACACCAACCTTTTCCCGCGCGTGAAGCCGCGCTGGCACTGGACCAGCACGCCCTGCGCCTGGTCCTCGGCGTCCGCGTGGCTCGGCTTCTACGGCGGCAGCGTCGGCGACAGCCACCGCTACGGCTCCGGGTTCGCGTTGGCCGTGCGCCGCGTCGGTCAGTAGTTGGCCCCTTTGCCCTTCCATCCAGGAGCACACACCATGAAAAAGCCCACCCTCATCAAGCTGGCCGCCGATGGCCAGGAACTGCCCGCCGACGCGACCGACTGGGTCGCCGTGAAGCTGCCCGAGCAGGGCCTGATCTTCACCGCCACCCAGATCAACGAGGAGGAGACCGACCAGGAGTCGCTGCAGGCGCAGGCCGTGGCGCTGGACCTGCTGGGCGCGACCGACTGGGACCTGCCCACCATCGACGAGCTGCAGCTGCTGATCGACCGCGATCGGTATGACCCGGCCATCGACACGGCGTTCTTCCGCGACATCCAGAGCGACTGGTACTGGAGCAAGACCCCGGCCGCCTGGTCCTCGGCGTCCGCGTGGGGCGTCGACTTCGTCAGCGGCGACGTCGGCGGCCTCCACCGCAGCAACTCCGGGTTCGCGTTGGCCGTGCGCCGCGTCGGTCAGTAATTGGCCCCTTTGACCTGATCTGACCGATGACGTCCCGCTACCAGCCACCGCCGATCATCAAGGCCGCACAGCGTTTGCTCGTGGACATCGAGCAGTTCGTGCGCGGCTTCGACCGCTACCACAAGTACCAGATCGGCAGCGACCTGCGGCGTGCGGCCAGCACCGTGGTGCAGCTGGCCTCGCGCGCATGGCGCGACCAGGCGCACCGTCGCCGTTGGGTCGGGCAGCTGATGTGGGCCGTCGACGAGCTCAAGCAGCACATGCAGACGGCCAAGCTGATCAAGGCCTTCCGCAGCTTCCGTCACTTCGAGCACCTCGCACGCCAGGCTGAAGAGCTCGGCGCGCAGGTCGGCGGGTGGAACCGCCAGCTTTCCCCTCAAGCCCAGAATGCGGGCGGCGGTCGTGCCGCCCCGCAGCGTGGCCAGAAACTGAGTACCCATACCGCCTCTGCGGGGGCCAATCGATGACGAAGCCACGCTACCCACATCCGGGCTGCGTGGCCTGGTCGCAAGTGTATGGGGAGGCGGCCGCCTGGTCCTCGGCGTCCGCGTGGAACGTCAACTTCAACAACGGCAACGTCAACAACAACCACCGCAACAACTCCGGGTTCGCGTTGGCCGTGCGCCGCGTCGGTGAGTTTCAAGGGGAACGGAAGCCCTCGCTGCTGCAGGGGCTGTACTACGCATGGAAGCGCGCACGCCGGCAGAAGGTGCCCAGCCACAACCAGCTGCGCTTCGATGACCGGTGGATGGACGGGCTGCTCCAGATCGAACGCGAGATCCTCACGGGCACATGGTCGCCACGCCCATCCACCTGCTTCATCGCCACACGCCCGAAGGCGCGCGAGATCCACGCACCGGACTTCGCCGACCGCATCGTGCACCACTGGCTGGTGCCGCAGCTCGAGGCTGTCTGCGAGCCGCGGTTTATCCACGACAGCTTCGCCAACCGGCGCGGCAAGGGCACGCACGCGGCGGTGAGGCGTGCGCAGGCGTTCGCCCGGCAAGTGCACAGCGGCCAAGGCGGCGGCTACTACCTGCAGCTGGACATCCACAACTTCTTCAACAGCATCCACCGCACCACCTTGTGGCGCATGCTCAAGCCGCGCCTGAAGCGCGCCGGACTGCCCGATCAAGCGCTGCGCGTGGCACATGCGCTGCTACGCCACGATCCGGGCAAGGCTGGCGTGCAGGTTCGTGCGACAGCCGACGAGCTGGCGCAGGTGCCGCCACACAAGCGGCTGGCCAACGCCCGGCCGGGCTGCGGCCTGCCGATCGGCAACCTGTCGTCCCAGTTCTTCGCCAACGTCTACCTGGACGCGCTGGACCAGTTCGCCAAGCACGTGCTCAAGGCCCAGCGCTACCTGCGCTACGTCGACGACTTCGTGCTGTTCCACCACGACCGCGCGCAGCTTGAGCGCTGGCAGACGCAGATCGTCCAGTTCCTCGCCACCGAGCTGCGACTCTCGCTCAAGCCCGAGATCCGCCTGCGCCACCTGACCGATGGCCTGGACTTCCTCGGCTACGTGATCTACCCCACACACACGCTGGCGCGGCCGCGTGTCATCGCTCACCTGCGCAAGGCACTGGCCGAGTGGGAAGGCACCCACGTCGCTGGCGGCCGCATCCGCGCCACACCCAACGATCTCGCCCGCATCCGCTGCGTGGTGTCCAGCTACGCCGGCCACCTGCAGCACGCCAACAGCCACCGCCTGCGCACGGCCATCCGCCGGCGCTTTCCGTGGCTTCGCACCGCCGCGGCCCCGCGCCGCTTCCATCACCGCCTGTCTGCCAGGCGCATCACGCTGAAGATTCGCACATGATTTCTCAGCGCCAACACGGAACGGTGATCTCATCGACGCAGGCCGAACTGTTCACGGAGTGCGAGTACCGCGCCCTCGGCGCGCCGCCGCGGCCGAACGAGCACGGCGTCTTCGAACCCGACGAGGTGCTCGCCTGCTCCGCCACCCGCAAGCAGTACGACGTCGGTGGAGCCGTCATGCGCCGAATCCCGGTCGCAGAAATCCGCCTCGTGCATATCCCTGAGGGTGGCTGGTTGTTCGCCTACTCGTACAGCCTTTCGGAGTGCGGATCCGGGTTCGCGCCGTCGTTGAAGTGGCGGGACACGCTGCGGCCGACGCGCGAGGAAGCCATCGACGCCGCGCGAGCCTCGATGGCCAAGTCGCTGGCCGGGCAAGGGGACAGCAGCAAGTGCAAGGTTGGACGCGTGGTCACCGCGTGGCTGGCCAGCGGGTGCACACAAGCGCCTGGAGACCCCAAGTGATCGGCCCTGTCCTCGAATTCTCCGACCTGCAGCAGATCAGCGGCTACACCAGGCGCGCTGACGTCGAGCAGTGGGCCGAGAAAACGGGCGTACCGGTCAAGCCATGCCGGGGCGGCGTGTGGACCACGCTGGACGCGCTGAACCGGGCGCTGGGCGTGCGGCCGGCCAACGAAGATGCGGGCGCCTACGGCCCGGATGTAGTCTGACGCTATGGCTCCTCGCGGTCGCGCTCGCAAGCACAACCCCTCCATCCCGGCCCACATCGACCAGGCCGCGCTTCCGGCCGGCGTGTACTGGGATCCCACCGGGCGCGGCCGGTGGTACGTGTTCGTCCGCAAAGAAGGTCGGCCCGCGCGCGAGACGATCGCGGGCCCGACAGCCAAGCTGTCCGAGCTGCATCACCTAGTCGAGGAGCGTGACGGCGGCCCGAAGCACGGCACCGTCACCTGGGTGCTGGCCAGCTTCGAGGACAGCGCCCGCTTCAATGAGCTGGCGCCCGGAACCCAGCGCAATTATCGCCAGGCGCGAGCGGTGGTGGAGCAGTTCCCAACAGCGATCGGCGTGAAGTTCGGCGCGCTGGTGGCTGCCCGGCTGACGCAGACCAACGTGCAGCGCTTGCACGAGAGGATCGTAAAGCAGGGCCATCCCACGAAGGCCAACCAGGTGCTGCGGTACCTGCGCCGCGTGTTCAAGTGGGCCGGCCCGCACCTCGGTTTGACTCACAACCCGGCCAAGGGCATCGAGCAGGCCAGAGAACGCAAGCGCCGCCGTCTGCCCACGCCCGAGGTCTACGCCGCCGTCGTGGAGTACGCACGGACGCGCGGCGCGCTGGTGCCGCATTCCAAGGGATCGCAGCCGCCGTACCTCTGGATGGTGGCCGAGCTGAGCTACCTGTGCCGGCTGCGCGGCATCGAGACCGTCACACTGGTGGAAGCCCAAGGCGAAGCCGACGGCATCCGCACCGATCGCCGCAAGGGCAGTCGCAACAACGTCGTGGAATGGACTCCGCGCTTGCGCGCCGCGTGGGACGCAGCACTAGCCCACCGCGCCGCCGTCATCGAGCGCCGTCGGCAACCGCTCCAGCTGCGCCCGGAAGCCCGCTTCCTGTTCCTTTCCGAGGACGGCGAGCCTCTGACCAAGGACGGCCTAGACAGCGCCTGGCAGCGCCTGATCAAGGCCGCTATCCGAGATCGTGTGATCATCGACGAGCAGCGCTTCAGCCTCCACGACTTGAAGCGCAAAGGCGGCACCGACACCGCCGGCAACGTCGCTGACAAGCAGACGGCGCTGGGCGTCAGCCCGGCCATGATGAAGGTCTACGACCTCAGTGTGCCACGTGTGAAACCTTCCGACGCTACCTAGCTAACGCGGCGCGGATCTGGGCCGTAGTGATCGTCCATTTCGCGAACCATTGCCGCCGTCTCACGTTCCACGAATTCCGGCGTCACGCCAAGGGTCAGCCATACCTGCTCATACAACGGGGTCACTTGCTCATCCGCCCGCTGGAACAGGTCGATCATGTCAATCAGCATGGACAGCATGTGCCGCTTCCCGCCACCGTGCATCAGCTCGGCCGCGTGCTCCCGAAAAAAAGCATGCGCGAGGTAGTTTCGCCTTGCTAGAGCATCGTCCAGCAACTTGTCCAAGTCGGGTGCGACAGGTATGAGCAGACGCGCTGCCTTCAACAGTCGGCCCAGCGTCTTAGCCTCCAAGCCTTGGAAGGTATCTGCGAACACCTCCCGGATGATTGCCGGCTCCTTCGCCAGCCGCAGTCCTGCCGCCAGGTTGATTAGGCTTGTCTCCAGTAAATTGGCCGCGTAGAGCGCGAGCCCAGCGAAGGCATAGAGTTCCTTCGGATCGTCGTGGTCGGGTGTCGGGATAGCGGCGGGCATGGGCGCACGTTACCGCGCCCCTCCCTCGCGAGAAACCTCTCGCCGCAGCTGATTTTTACGGAGGATCTTTACGGAGCGCGCACCGCGAAGCTCGTAAGTCTTTGATGTGCGTGGTGGGCCGTGAAGGATTCGAACCTTCGACCAAAAGATTAAAAGTCTTCTGCTCTACCGACTGAGCTAACGGCCCGGGAACGCATCCCGGCCTTGCACCGGGATGCGCATTCTAACGCATCGCCCGCGATGGGGCGAAACCCGCCCGGTTCACGCGTAGTGCGTGGGGTCCGCCACGCCGGCATCGGCGAAGCCGGCGGCACGCAGGCGGCACGCATCGCAGTGGCCGCAGGCGCGGCCCTGCCCGTCGGCCTGGTAGCAGGACACGGTCTGCGCGAAGTCGACGCCCAGCCGCATGCCCTCGCGCACGATATCGGCCTTGCTCATGTGCAGCAGCGGCGCCTGGATGCGCAGGCCCGCCCCCTCGACACCCGCCTTGGTGGCCAGGTTGGCGAGCGTCTCGAATGCTTCGATGAACTCCGGGCGACAGTCGGGATAGCCCGAGTAGTCCACCGCATTGACGCCGCAGAAGATGTCGCTGGCGCCCAGCACCTCGGCCCAGCCCAGCGCGACAGACAGCATGATGGTGTTGCGCGCCGGCACGTAGGTCACCGGAATGCCCGGGCCGCCGGCTTCCGGCACGTCGATGTCGTCGGTCAGCGCCGAGCCACCGATGCTGCGCAGGTCGACGTGCACGGTCTTGTGCGCAGCGGCACCGAGCGTGGCGGCGACGCGCGCGGCGGCATCCAGTTCCGAGGTGTGCCGCTGGCCATAGCGCACGCTCAGCGCGTGCACGGCGAAACCCTGCTCGCGGGCGATGGCGACGACGACGGCGGAATCCATGCCACCGGAGAGAAGGACGACGGCGTTTTTCATGGGGTACGCGATTCGTTATGAAGGTTACGGGGCCGGGGATCAGGCTCGTCATCCCAGCGCACGCTGGGATCCATGTTGCCGTTGCGTCCGCTCATTGTCCAAGCGAAGAGCGAATGGATCCCGGCGTGCGCTGGGATGACGGCAACCTCTAGGGATCACCGCCCCGGCTCGTCGTTCCACAGCAGCTTGTGCAACTGCATCTGGAAGCGTACCGGCAGGCGGTCGGCGATGATCCAGTCGGCGAGCTCACGCGGCTCCAGTTCGGACTTGCTGGGCGAGAACAGCACGTCGCAACGCTCGGCCAGGCGGTGCTCGGCGACCATCCCGCGCGCCCACTCGTAGTCGGCGCGGCCGCAGAGCACGAACTTGACCTGGTCGCGCGCGGTCAGCTGCGGCAGGTTCTCCAGCCGGTTGCGGGCCATTTCCCTGGAGCCGGGTGTCTTCAGGTCCACCACGCGCGAAACGCGCGGATCCACATCGGCGATGTCGATAGCGCCAGAGGTTTCGAGCGAGACGTCATGGCCGGCATCGCAGAGCTTCTTCAGCAGCAGCAGGCAGCGCTTCTGCGAGAGCGGTTCGCCGCCGGTCACGCAGACGTGGCGGACGCCATGGCGGGCGACCTCGGCCACGATGTCGTCGATCTCGCGCCACTGCCCGCCATGAAAGGCGTAGGCCGTGTCGCAATACTGGCAGCGCAGCGGGCAGCCGGTCAGACGGACGAAGACCGTCGGCCAGCCGACCGCATTCGCCTCTCCCTGCAGGGAGAGGAATATCTCGGTGATCTTGAGGCGTTCCAGCGGGGACTGGACGATCTCGCTGGGGCGGGCGGCGTCATTCATGGGGTGCGCATGATACGCCCTGCCGGCCCGGCGGCCCCAGGTGGGGCCGGAGACGGCGTTTCTTCAGCGCAGGCGGCCGAGCTGGATGGCGCGCAGCCGGTCGTCGGCGGTGCGGGCGACATCGGTGCCCGGATACTTGGCGACGACCTCGCCGAGGATGCGCTCGGCTTCAGGCAATTTGCCCAGGCCGTAGTCGCAAAGGCCCATCTTCAGCAATGCACCGGGCGCCTTGTCGTGGGTCGGATACTGCGCCAGCAACGCACGGAACTGGTCCGCAGCCAACGCGTAGTTCTGGGTGACGTAATAGCTCTCGCCCAGCCAGTACAGGGCGTTGGGCGCGTACACGCCGCCGGGGTAGAGCTGGAGGAAGCTGGTGAACAGCTGCGCGGCATCGGCGTACTCGCCCGCTTTCAGGCGGTCGAAGGCGACGTTGTACGCGGTGCGCTCATCGCCGGCAGCGGACATCGCCCCCATGTCGCCATGGACGCTGGGCGGCGGCTCGGCGGTGGCTACGGCGGCGGGCGCCGGCACAGTGGCCGGCGGCGATGCGGGAGCCTGGCTACCGAGGGGCGGGCTGGCAGGCGTGGTACCGACGGGGGCCGGCGCAGTACCGCCCTCGAGGCGGTTGAGGCGACCGTCCAGGTCGAGATACTGGTCGCGGCCGCGCTGCTTGAGCTGCTCGTTCTCGTTCTGCAGCTGTTCCAGCTGCGCACGCAGTTCGCGCAACTCCGCTTCCTGCTGCGTGAGCTTGTTGAGCAGGTCGAGGTTCTGTTGCGGGTTGTTGGCCTTCGCTTCCAGCGCCGCAACGCGGTCAGCCAGGCTGACGCGTTGCGCCTGGGCGGGAGCGGCGGCCACCAGGGCCGCCGCCAGTACCAGCATGTACTTCTTCGCGATCATCGTGGCGATGACGGCTTACTTCGCCGTGTACACGATCTCGACGCGACGGTTCTGCGACCAGCAGGACTCGCTGGAATCGGTGCAGACCGGACGCTCTTCGCCGTAGCTGACCACGGTCAGCTGGGCGGCCGAGCCACCGCTGGCCTGCAGGGCCGAGTTCACCGCGTTGCCGCGGCGCTCGCCGAGGCCCAGGTTGTACTCGCGGCTGCCGCGCTCGTCGGCGTGGCCTTCCAGCGAAATGCGCGAGGACGGACGGTCACGCAGGTACTTGGCGTGGCAACCCATGATGGCCTGGAACTCCGGCTTCAGGGCGTCCTGGTCGAGGTCGAAGTAGACCACGCGCTGGCGCAGGCAGGCGTCGGTGTCCAGGTCGTTCGGGCCGTAGACGCCCGAGGTGGTCGGCGTGGTCGGGGTGGTCGGCGTCGTCGTGGTGGTGTCGGTCGGCGCTTCCGGCTTGACGGCTTTCTTGCAGCCTGCCAGCACGGCAACGGACATCAGGGACAGCATCAGAACACGGGCGGTGTTGTTCATGGTGATTCCTTCGTCGATAAAACGGGGGGTCAAGGGAACGGACATTGTAGACAGAAACTTAACGCACGGTGCGATAGGGCGACCACGCCGGCTCGCGCACATCGGCGTTGGCCACGACCAGACGCTGGCGTACGCGCGCATCGGCGGAGACCGCGTACAACACGCCCCGCCCGCCTTCGCGCGCGGCGTACAGCACCATGCTGGCGTTGGGGGCGAAGCTGGGCGATTCGTCCAGCGAGCCCGGCGACAGCGACGACCAGCGCGCGCCACCCAGGCTGCTGTCCATCAGCGAGATGCGGTAGTTGTTGCCCGCACCCTGCACCACCGCGATCTTCTTGCCGTCATACGACACGCTGGCGGTCGCGTTGTAGCTGCCGTCGAAACTCACCCGGCTCGCACTGCCGCCACCGGCGGGCACGCGGTAGATCTGGGGGCGGCCGCCGCGGTCGGAGGTGAAATAGATGCTGCTGCCATCGGGACTCCACACCGGCTCGGTGTCGATGGCCGAGGTGTTGGTCAGCTGGCGCAGCGACCGGCTGCCGAGGTCCATCACGTAGATCTCGGGATTCCCGCTGCGCGACAGGGTGAGTGCCAGCTGGCGGCCATCCGGCGAGAACGAGGGGGCGCCATTGATGCCGCGGAAGCCGGACACCTTCTCGCGCGCACCCGTCGAAATATCCTGGATGTAGATCGCCGAGTTGCCGCTCTCGAAGCTGACGTAGGCCAGCTTGCGGCCGTCGGGACTCCATGAAGGCGACAGCAGCGGCTCGGCGGAGCGGACCACGGTCTGCGGATTGAAGCCGTCCGAATCGGCCACCATCAACGCGTAACGCGTGGCCTTGCCGGTACCGGCGGCGGTGATGTAGGCGATGCGCGTCCAGAACGCGCCACGCACGCCGAGGATCTTCTCGTAGATGGCATCGGCCATCTGGTGGGCGACATCACGCAAGGCGTTCGAGCGGGCCGTCATCGCCAGGCCGAGCATGCGCTCCTGCTTGGCGACATCGAACAGTTCGTACTCCACGCGATATCCACCATCGCCCGCATCCACGACCCGGCCGACCACAATGTAGTCCTGGCGCAGCGCGCGCCATGTCGGGTACTGGATTTCGCCACCGCGCGTCGGGCGCTCGGTGATGCTGGCTTCGGGCAGCGTGCGGAATGCACCCGAACGCTCCAGATCGGCGCGCACCACGGCCGAGACATCCGTCGGCGGCGTGCCCGCACTGCCCTGGTAGGGCATCGGCACCACGGTGATGGGCAGGGCGGAGGCATTGCCGCCGATGATGTCGATCTCGAGCCCTTGCTGCTGGGCGGACGCCAGGGCGGGCACCAGCGTGAACAGGAACAGGGCGAACCAGCGCAGCGGTTTCTTCATGGGCAGCGACTCTGCGGTTGTGCGGGGCGGCAAAGGGATACCAGCCCGCGCGTGAACGTTTTAACAATTGTGAACGGAGGGCAGCGAAACGCCGCGTGAAGTCAGCGGTCGCGGGCCTCGAAATTCAGGGTAAGTGTCCGGGCGAACACGGATTCGAAGCCCTGGTAGGGCAATGGCCGGGCCTTCAGGACCGCACGCTCGATAGAATCCTGCCCGGCGGCGTCCATGGCACAGCCGGGCTGCACCTCGGCACTGACCACGTCACCGCCGGGCAGCTGGCGGATCACCACGCGGCAGCGCGTGCCCACCGGCACCGATTCCGGGCGCGTCCACTGGCGCAACACCGCCTCCTGGATAGCGGCGGCATAGCGGCCACGCAGGTCTTCGTCGGTCCCGCCAGTACCTGCGGGGCCGGTCGCCGGTGCAGGCGTGGAGGCCGCTGCGCCCGCCGCCTGGCGCGCACGCGCATCCGCGAGCTGGCGCAGTTTCTGTTCGGCCAACTGGGCCTCGCGCGCGGCCTGGGCGCGCTGGCGGCGGATCTCCTCCAACCGCTTCTGATCCGCCGCCTTCTGCTGCGTTTCGGCGGCCACGCGCTTCTGGCGATCTTCTTCCTGCTGCGCGGCGAGGCGGCGCTGCTGCTCGGCCTGCTCCTGCCGCTTGCGCTCCGTCAGGTCGATCTGCTCCTGGCGCCGCTTGGCTTCCTGCTCCTGGCGGGCCTTCTCCTGCGAGATGGCATCGCGGCGGGCTTCGTCCTGGTCGACCGTATCCGGCACCGGCACGCGCTCCTGGGCCTGCGCCTGACGCTCGACCGGCGCATCCTGCGGGGCCGGTTCGGGGATCGGCTGAGGTGGCGGGATGGTGTCCTCGGGGGCCGGCTCCTGCACGGGTTCGGGCATCGGCTCCGGTTGGAAATCGAGTGCCTGTGCGACCGCACGCTGGTCGGCCGCGGACACATCAAGCGTGGCTTCCATCGCCTGCGAGCCTGCCGCATTCAGGCGATCACGGTCCCAGGTCAGGAACGGCGACACCAGCAACAGCACGAGCAACAGCACATGCAGGCCGATGGCCCATGCCACCGCCCTGCCCAGCCCTTCGTCCTGCACGGGCCGCTGGCGCTGGAGGACTTCAGCGTGCATTGCCACCCGCGTTGGTCATCAGGCTGACATTGCCCACCTTCGCGCGCCGCAGCACATCCATCGCGTCGAGCACCTTCTGGTACGGCGCTGCACCTTCGGCCGCGACCATGATGCGGAGCTCATCGCCCTGCTGCGCGCGGATCGCCGCAACCTTGGCTTCCAGCGCTGCCGCGTCCAGCACTTCCGGCAGCTTGGCTTCGGGCAACTTCAGGCCGTACCGGCCGTCGGGGTAGGCAATGACGATCACCGGTTCGTTGCGCGTCTCCACCGCCTTCGCGTTGGATGACGGCAACTTGACGTCGACGCTCAGCGTGAGCAGCGGTGCGGTCACCATGAAGATGATCAGCAGCACCAGCATCACGTCGATGTAGGGGACGACGTTGATCTCGGATTTCAGCTTGCGCCGCTTGCGATGGAAGATGCTTCCGGCCATGGTGGGCTCCGCTTACTCGGCCGAATTCTGTCGCTGCAGGATGGAGCTGAATTCCTCGGCGAAGCTCTCGTAGCGCACCGACAGCCGCTCGACGCGGGTGGTGAAGCGGTTGTAGGCCCACACGGCCGGAATGGCCACGAACAGACCGATGGCCGTGGCGAACAGGGCCTCGGAAATGCCCGGCGCCACCGCGGCGATACCCGCCTGCTCACCGCTGTTGAGCATGTCGTGCATGGTCACCATGATGCCGAATACCGTGCCCACCAGGCCCACGTAGGGCGCGGTCGAGCCGATGTTGGCCAGCAGTTCCAGATTGCGTTCGAGCTGGTCGACTTCGCGCGTGTAGGTGACGCGCATCGCACGCTGCGCGCCTTCCAATTGCGCGCGCCCGTCGAGGCCGCGCTTGTCGCGCAGGCGGGTGAACTCGCGGAAGCCGGCTTCGAAGATCGCTTCCAGCCCGGTGACCACGCGGTTGCGGTCGGCGGCGCCGGCATACAGCTTGTGCAGCTCCGCGCCGGACCAGAACCGGCCCTCGAATTCGTCGGCATCGCGGTTGGCGGTCTTGAACACGCGCGCCTTGCGGAAAATGATCACCCAGCTGATCAACGACCCGGCCAGCAGCAACAATACGATCAACTGGACCGGCAGGCTCGCCTTGAGCATCAGGTTGATGTAGTTGATCCCGCTGTGCACGGTGCCTGCCGTGGCCTCGGCGGCGGCGGCGGCGGTCTCCGGCGGCAATGCCTCCACCACGGTGTCCTGGAAGGCCAGCAGCGTTGCGATCATCCGTTGTTCCTCGAGTCTCGGTTCGTGTTGCGTATCGGGTTAGAGCGGACGGCCCGGTGTCTCGAGCCGGCGGAACTCCTCGTACAACGCCCCAGGCAGCGCGACGGGTCTGAAACCCGAGGCGCTGAGCGCGGCGACTTTCACCTCGGCGGTCAGCAGCACTTCGCCATCCCGCTCGATGGACTGGGCGAAGATCACGCTGGCCCGCTTGCACTGGTGGATGCGCGCGCTCACCTGCAGCAGATCGTCCAACCGGGCGGGGCGCAGGAAATCCAGGCGCATCGCACGGACGGCGAACACCAGGTCGTGGGTCTGGCGCAGTTGTTCCTGGGCGTATCCACGGGCCCGCAACCACTCGGTGCGGGTCCGCTCCAGGAAAGCCACGTACTGCGCGTGGTACACCACGCCACCGGCGTCGGTATCTTCCCAATAGACGCGTGTCGGAAAGATGAACGGAGCCGGATCCCCGGCGATCATCGGCGAATCAGTCGTCAAAGCATGCGCTCCCGCACGTTGTCGTGCATACCATCCTGAAACCAGTGGCCGTCAGAAGAGTTCGCCGGGCGCATCACCCGCATCGGGCACGCGGCCCTTCGGCGTCAACCCCAGGTGCAGATAGGCCTTGCGGGTGGCCATCCGGCCGCGCGCGGTACGGACCAGGAAACCCTGCTGGATCAGGTAGGGTTCGATGACGTCTTCCAGCGTGCCCCGCTCTTCGCTCAGGGCGGCCGCCAGCGACTCCACGCCCACCGGGCCGCCGTCGAAGTTGTCCACGATGGTGCGCAGCATGCGGCGGTCGAGTTCGTCGAAACCCTCCGGGTCCACCTTCAGCATCTGCATGGCGGCGCGCGCGACGTCGACGTCGATGTGGCCATCGGCCTTGACCTGCGCATAGTCGCGCACGCGGCGAAGCAGCCGGTTGGCGATGCGCGGGGTGCCGCGCGCGCGCCGGGCGATCTCCCCTGCCCCTTCCGGCACGCAGTCCATGCCCAGGATGCGCGCCGAACGCTGCACGATGCGGGTGAGCTCGTCGGGCGTGTAGAACTCCAGCCGCTGCACGATCCCGAAGCGGTCGCGCAGCGGCGCGGTCAGCAGGCCGGCTCGCGTGGTGGCGCCGATCAGGGTGAAGGGCGGCAGGTCCAGCTTGATCGACCGCGCGGCAGGCCCCTCGCCGATCATGATGTCGATCTGGAAATCCTCCATCGCCGGATACAGCACTTCCTCGACCACGGGCGACAGGCGATGGATCTCGTCGACGAACAGCACATCGTGCGGCTGCAGGTTGGTCAGCAGCGCGGCCAGGTCGCCCGCCTTCTCGATCACCGGGCCGGACGTGGACCGCAGGTTCACGCCCAGTTCGTTGGCGATGACGTGGCTCAAGGTGGTCTTGCCCAGCCCCGGCGGCCCGAAGATCAGCACATGGTCGAGCGCTTCACCGCGACCTTTCGCCGCCTGGATGTAGATGTCCAGCTGCTCGCGGACCGGCTTCTGGCCCAGATACTCGTCGAGCCGCTTGGGGCGGATGCTGGCCTCGATGGCCTCGTCTTCGCGCGTGGCGGACGAGGTGATGATGCGGTCTGCGGTCATGCGGGGATTATGCGTGAAACCGCCCGCCATGCTTCATCTTTCCCGCGCCGCGCAGGTCAGATTTCGACCTGCGCCCCCAGTTCCACCAACCGGTTGCCGGGAATGCGGAAGAAGCCGGTCGCGGGCGCGGCGTTGCGGTGCATGACCGCGAACAGCTTGTCGCGCCAGACCGGCATGCCGCCGTGGCGCGCGGCCACGATGGTTTCGCGGCTGGCGAAATAGGTGGTCTCCATCGGGTCGAAGTACACACCACCCTGGTCACAGGAGCCCATCAGCGCCTGCGGCACGTCAGGTGTCTCGGCGAAGCCATAGCTGATCACGACGCGGTAGAAATCGTCGCCGATGGGCTCGATCTTCAGGCGCTTCTTCTTGGGCGCATAAGGCACCGTCAGCGTCTCGACCGTGAGGAACACGTTGCGCTCGTGCAGCACCTTGTTGTGCTTCAGGTTGTGCAGCAATGCGTGCGGCACCACGCCCTTGTCAGCCGTCAGGAAGATCGCCGTGCCGGGCACGCGCACGGGCGGCGCCAGCATCAGGCCCGGCAGGAAGGTGTCCAGGCGGATGCCTTCCTTCTGCACTTCGCCATGCAGCAGTTCGCGACCGCGGCGCCAGGTACGCATCATGGTGAACGCGGTGATGCCGATGAACAGCGGCACCCACGCGCCGATTCCGGTCACCAGTTTGGCGCCGTTGGCGAACAGGAAGGCCAGGTCGATCACCAGGAACACGCCGCACAGCGGCAGCACCCATTTGCGGGAATCCGGCCAGCGCGTATACGCCACGATCGCCAGCAACAGCGTGTCGATCAGCATAGTGCCGGTGACCGACAGACCGTATGCGGTGGCCAGCGCGCCGGAGCTCTGGAAGCTCAGCACCAGCACGATCACAGCCAGGTAGAGCATCATATTGACCGAGGGCACGTAGATCTGTCCGATCGTGTCCTTCGAGGTGTATTTGATGTGCAGGCGCGGCAGGTAGCCCAGCTGGATGGCCTGGCGCGTCACCGAGAACGCACCGGTGATCACCGCCTGCGAAGCCACCGCTGCCGCCGTGGTCGCCAGCACCAGCATCGGGATCTGCGCCCACCCGGGGATCGACATGTAGAACGGATTGGCCACGGCTTCCGGATGCTTCAGCAGCACGGCGCCCTGGCCGTAGTAGTTCAGCACCAGCGCCGGCAGCACGAAGGCGAACCAGCCCCAGCGGATGGGACGCTTGCCGAAGTGGCCCATGTCGGCATACAGCGCTTCGCCACCGGTGACGGTCAGCACCACCGCGCCGAGGATCAGCACCGCGTGCCAGTCGTGGGTGACGAAGAAATGCCAGGCCCAGTAGGGATTCAGCGCGGCCAGCACCGAGGGGTTGTGCGCGATGTTGTAGATGCCGAAGCCGGCCAGCACGATGAACCAGATGATCATCACCGGTCCGAACGCCTTGCCCACCTTGGCCGTGCCGAAGCGCTGGAACGCGAACAGGCCGGTCAGGATGACCAGGCTGATCGGCACCACCCATTGCTTGAACACCGGCGAGACCACCTCCAGGCCCTCGACCGCGCCCAGCACGGTGATGGGCGGCGTGATCATGCCGTCACCGAAGAACAGCGCCGCGCCGAAGATGCCCAGTATGCCGACCGTGTAGCTGAGCCGCGAGCCCTTGGTGAGGCTGCGCTGGGCCAGCGCGGTCAGTGCCATGATGCCGCCCTCGCCATCGTTGTCGGCGCGCATGATGACGATGACGTACTTCAGCGTGACCACCAGCAGCAGCGACCAGAAGCCGAGCGACAGCAGGCCGCGCACGGTGTCCGCGTCCGGCGTCAGGCCGAAATGGGGATGGAACATCTCCTTGATCGTGTACAGCGGGCTGGTGCCGATGTCGCCGAACACCACGCCGACGGCGCCGGCCACCAGCGCGGCCATGCCGGCTTGCGTATGACCGTGCTGCCCGGTGTTGCCGGCGTCGGTATGGGGAGAGGAAGGGCTGGACATGGCGGCCGGAGGGTAGCGCTCGATGAGTGAAGAGGTGCTCTAAAGCCGCGATCAGCGCAAGGCGGACTGCAGGGCCTTGCGGATGATGGTGGCGGCATCGTCGCCGGCCGCGGTCGCGTCGCGTGCCATGCGGGTCGCTTCCGCCGGCTTGTAACCCAGCTGCTGCAGGGCGATGGTGGCTTCGGACTGCGGATCGGCCGGCAGCGCGCTGATGCCGCCCACGCCGGTACCCATCAGGTCGGCCGCGCGGTCGCGCAGTTCCACCACCATGCGTTCGGCGGTCTTCTTGCCAATGCCGGGGATGCGCGTGAGCGCAGTGATGTCGCCGGCCTGCACCATGCGCGCGAACTCGTCCACGCTGGCGCCCGACAGCACCGCCAGCGCGATCTTCGCGCCCACGCCGCTGACCTTCTGCACGTCGCGGAACAGCCTGCGTTCGCCTTCGCGCAGGAAGCCGTACAGCGACACGCTGTCTTCTTTCTGCGCGTAATGGGTGAACAGCAGCACCTCGCGGCCGACATCGGGCAGATCGTAGAAGGTGCTCATCGGCGCTTCCAGCTCGTAACCGACCCCGCCCACATCGATGACCAGCCAGGGGGGCGACTTGTACGCCAGGATCCCGCGAAGACGTCCGATCATGGAGAAACTCCTGCGTTTCCCTTCTCCCACCGGGAGAAGGTGGCGCGACGCGCCGGATGAGGGCCGAACCGAGTCCATGGCGGCGAACAGCGGAGCGCGGTCTGTCGCATGAGTCCTCGATCATCCGGACTTCCGCTGCCCTCACCCCAACCCCTCTCCCGCCGGGAGAGGGGCTCGCTCAGCGAACGCCGACCGATCATTTCCTGCTCCAGGCCAGTTGCGAACTCACGCCCAGCCGCTTGGCCGTGGCGCGTACGTGCGCGTGGGTGATGGCGACCGCCAGCGCGTCGGCGGCGTCGGCCTGCAACTTGCCGTGCAGGTTCAGCATGATCCCGACCATGTGCTGGATCTGGCCCTTCTCGGCGCTGCCGCGACCCACGACGGCCAGTTTCACTTCCTTGGCCGCGTACTCGTGCACGGGCAGGTCGCGCAGTACGACCGCGCTGATGGCAGCGCCGCGCGCCTGCCCCAGCTTCAACGCCGAATCGGGATTGCGCGCCATGAACACCTTCTCGATCGCGACTTCATCCGGCTGCCAGGTGGTGATGATGTCGGCCAGGCCGTCCAGCAGGCGACGCAGCCGCTGCGGGAAATCGTCGGCACCCAGCAGCACCAGCGGCGCATGATAGACGTGCGTGGTCTTGCCCGCCGCATCCACGTCGATGATGCCCACGCCGGTACGCTGAGAACCCGGGTCGATGCCGAGGATGCGGGTCACGGGACGTGATGGCCCGCCATCACCCGTTCCCGCGCACGGCGACTACACATACGCATCCGCGCCCAACTCGGCGTTGGAGTAAACGTCCTGCACATCATCCAGGTCTTCCAGCATGTCCAGCAGCTTCTTCACCTGCATTGCCGTGTCGCCCTGCACGGCGATGTCGTTGTCGGCGCGGAAGGTGATCTCGGCGTGGCCAGGCGCCAGTCCGGCGGCTTCCATCGCGTCCTTCACCGACGAGAACGCCTCGGGCGTGGTGACCACGTCGATGGATCCGTCATCGGGATACACCACGATGTCGTCGGCGCCGGCCTCGATGGCGGCTTCGGTGATCTTCTCTTCGTCCGCGCCAGGGGCGTAGCTCAGCACGCCCAGCCGCTTGAACATGAAGGCCACCGAGCCTTCGGTGCCCATGTTGCCGCCGCACTTGCCGAACGCATGGCGGACTTCGGCCACGGTACGCACGCGGTTGTCGGTCAGGCAGTCGACGATCACCGCCACGCCGCCCGGCGCATAGCCCTCGTAGCGGATCTCCTCGAAGACCACGCCTTCCAGCTCACCGGTCGCCTTCTTGATGGCGCGCTCGATGACGTCCTTGGACATGTTGGCCGACAGGCCCTTGTCCACCGCTGCGCGCAGTCGCGGATTGTTGGCTGGCTCGCCGCCACCGGCGCGGGCCGCCACGCCGATCTCGCGGATGATCTTGGTGAAGATCTTGCCGCGCTTGGCGTCGGTGGCGTTCTTGCGGGCTTCGATGGACGGGCCTCTGCCCATGGTGACTTCCGGAGTGCACTGACAAGGGCGCGGATTATACGCGCCCCCATGCGCACGTCAGTCCTGCCCGTCGAAGCGGCCATCACGCAGGAAACGGGCCGCCTGGCGTGCGGCATCGGCCGAGAACACCAGCCCCGTATGGCTGGCCGGCACCACGCAATGCGCGGCCAACCCCGGCAGCCGGGTTTCATCCAGCCCGACGGTGCCATCCGATTCGCCGTCGAAACGGGTGATCAGCCGACCGATGCCGCGCGCCACGTTCCCGGCCACCATCCCCACCGGCACCGTTCCCTGCCAGGGCACGCAACCTGTCTGCAGCAGCGCACCGCTGCGGCCGAGCACGGCCGCCGTCCATGCACGCCGGCCCAGGCTGCGGGCCGCGCCGCTGCCACACAGCGGCGACCCCAGGCAGACCATGCGCTGCACGGGCAGGCCGGGCGCGCGGCGCAGCGCTTCCAGTCCGATCAGCCCGCCCAGGCTATGGCCCACCAGATGGGTGGGCGGGCCGTCCTGCAGGCGGCGGATCAGTGCGGCGATCGCCGGCTCGGGGCCACCCAGGATGCTCGGATAGCCGAACACCTCCACCTCGAAGCCCTCGTGCCGCAGGCGCCGCGCAAGCGGCGTCAACCAGGACTTCGCGTTCCAGATGCCGTGCACCAGCAAGACACGTGGCCTTGAACCCGCCTCGACTTTTTCCATGGTTCCAGTCTGGCGTGGCCGCCGCCGGAACACCACCGCATCAGGAGGCGGGCTTCTTCACCGTCACCCGCGTCCCTGCCTGAAGCAGCGCATTGGGCGACAACACGACCTGGTCGCCCACGCTCAGTCCGTCGAGCACTTCGACATCGCCCCCCAGGTCGCGCCCCAGCAGCACGGGCCGGAATTCGAGCACCGAATCCGCACCCACCCGGGCCACGCGCGAGCGCCCGGCCGGACCGGAGATCGCCGACAGCGGCACGAGCACCGCCGGCGCGGCGCGCGGTACTTGCAGGCTGACCTGGCCGACCATGCCCGCGGGAATGCGGTTGTCCGGGTTGGGCAGGCGCAACTCCACCCGCATCCCACCGGCCTCGTCGGAAATGCTCTGCGCGCTGCGCACGATCTCCGCGGCGAAGCGCTGGCCCGGCAACTCGGGAAAGGTCACTTCCGCCTGCAGGCCCGGCCGCACCTGCAGTGCGGCGCCCTGCGGCACGTCCACCAGGATCCGCAGCGGATCGAGTGCGTTGAGTTCGAACAGCGGTGCGGCGGTGGCGGCATCGCCGACCACGCGGTCGCCCCGGTCCACGTTGCGCGCGGCGATCACGCCGGCGAACGGTGCGCGCACGCGCTGGAACCCCTGTCGCTCGCGCGCGCTCTCCAGTCGTGCCTGGGCCGCTGCCAGCGCGGCCCGTGCGGCATCGCGGTTGGCGCTGCGGTCGCTGTACAGCTCGCGCGAGATCGCGCCGGATTCCACCAGCGCCGCGGCGCGGTCGTAGTTCACCCGTGCCAGGTCCAGCGCCGCGCGCAGGCGGACCACTTCGGCCTGCGCTTCGCGCACGGACTGGTCGGCCTCGGGATTGGCGATCACGGCCAGCACCTGCCCTTCCGCAACGTGGTCGCCCAGGTCCACCAGGCGCTCGCTGACGAAGCCGGTGGCCCGCGGATAAAGCTGCGCGGTTTCGCCGGCCAGCGCGCGCGCCGGCAGGGTCATCGCGAAGTCCGCCTCGGCGGCGCGCGCCTGTGCCGTCAGCACTTCCGGCACGGCCTGCGCCGCAGGCGCCTCCGCCGCGCTGCGGCTGCAGGCGGACAGCAGCACCAGCGCGACCGGCGCCAGCGCGATGGGGAAATACTGACGCATGGCAAGCATCGGCTTCATATCGCTACTCCTGCATCGGCGCCCTGAGCGCCGGCTTCGATTCGGGATTCGGAACGCCGCAGGCGGCGGCCCAGCACGGCCAGGATGGATGGCACGATGATCAGCGTGGCCGGCGTGCCGAACAGCAGGCCGCCGATCACCGCACGACCCAGCGGCGCGTTCTGCTCACCGCCCTCGCCCAGGCCCAGCGCCATCGGGATGATGCCGAGCACCATCGCGCTGGCCGTCATCAGTACCGGACGGAGGCGCACGGCCGCGGCTTCGTACGCGGCCTGTTCGGGATCGTGGCCGTCGGCGATCAGGCCGCGGGCGAAGCTGGTGACCAGCACGCTGTTCGCGGTGGACACGCCGATCACCATCATCACGCCCATCAACGCCGGCACGCTGAGCGGCGTGCCGGTGACCAGCAGGCCGACCGCCGCGCCGGCGATCGCGATGGGCAGACCGGACATCGCCACCAGCGGCTGGATCCACGACTGGAAGTTGACCACCAGCACCAGGAACACCAGCACCGCCGACATCAGCAGGCCCGTGGCCAGTTCGCCATACGCGTTCTGCATCTCGCCGGCCTGGCCGACGATCTCGATGCGGTTGCCCGGCTTCAGGCGCGGCTCCAGGTCGGCGACGATGTCGCCCAAAGCCGCATGCACGGCGCCGAGATCGGTGCCCTGCACGTTCGCCATCACGCTGGCCGTGGGCGCCATCATCGTGCGTCCGACGCTCGCCGGCACCGTGCGCGGCGACACCTGCGCGATGCTGCGCAGGAGCACCGTCTGGCCGTCGTCGCCGATCCGTACCGGCGTGTTGAGCAGCGTCTCCAGCCCGGCCAGGTTCGCCGGCGGCGCCTGCACCTGCACCGTGTACGACGTGGCATTGGCCTGGTCGACCCAGTACACCGGGCTGACCGTGCCGGCCGAGCCCAGCACCGCGAGCACCGCACGGCTGGCGTCCTGCGCGCTGATGCCCAGCTGCGCGGCCCGCGTGCGGTCGATGGCGATGTAGTACTCCGGCAGGTCCAGCACCTGGCGCAGCATCACGTCGACCGCGCCGGGCACGTCGCGCAGGCGCGATTCCAGTTCGCGCGCCAGCACCAGGTTGCCGGCGGCATCGCGGCCGTTGACGCGCACTTCCAGCGCACCCACCGCGGAGCCGGCCAGCGTGCGGCTGGTGGCATCCGGTGGACGCTCGAATACCTTCGCGTCGGGATACTTCTGCGCCACGCGCTCGCGGATCTTCGCCAGGTAGTCCGCGCTGGGTCCGTGCGGGCTGCGCAGCTGGAGCATCACTTCGGCCTCGAACGAGCCCACCACCGCGCTGTCCACCCACGCCAGGTTCACCGCGTCGGGAATGCCGATCTGCTCGTAGACCGTCTGCAGTTCGCTCGCCGGCACGATCTCGCGGATCTCGCGCTGGATGTCGGCCAGCCGCTGCGCCGTTTCCTCCAGCCGCAGGCCGCTGGGCAGGCGGACCTGCAGGCGGATCTGGCCCGCATCCACGTGCGGAAAGTACTCGCGGCCCAGCGACAGCGCCGACACCGCGCCCGCGCCGATCATCAACAGGGCCACCACCAGCAGCACGCCACCATGGTGGCCGAGCTTCACCAGCAGCGCGTGGTGGCGGTCGCGCAGGCCGTCGAGTACGTGCTCCACGCGGTGATTGACCGCCAGCAGGCGGCGCTCGGCCGCCCAGCGCGGCGCCTGCCGGCTGCGGATGTCGGCCGGCAGCAGCAGGTAGCACAGCACCGGGATGAGCGTGCGCGAGAGCAGGAACGAGGCGGCCATGGCGAAGATCACCGCCAGTGCGAGTGGCGTGAACACCCACGCCGACAGGCCCGTCATCAGCAGGATCGGCGTCAGCACGATGCAGATGGAGACCGTGGAAACGAATTCCGGGAACACGACTTCCTTCGCGCTGGCCAGGATCGCGCTGCGCACATCCTTGCCCTCGGCGATGTGGCGGTTGGTGTTCTCCACGTCCACCACCGCGTTGTCGACCAGGATGCCGATGGCCAGGGCCAGCCCGCCCAGCGTCATCACGTTGAAGGTGTAGCCCAGCAGGTAGAGCATCGTCACCGAGGCCAGCAGCGCCAGCGGGATCGCCGACAGCACGATCAGGCTGGAGCGCCACGAGCCGATGAACACCAGCACCACCAGCGCCACCAGCACGCCGACCAGCATGGCCTCGTGACGGATGGAGCCGATCGCGTTGTCGACGAACACCGACTGGTCGAAGATCGGTTCGATCCGCATGCCGGGCGGCGCGGAAGCCTCGATCTCGGGCAGGCGCTCGCGCACGGAACGCACGATCTCCACCGCCGAGGCGCCGCCCATCTTGATCAGGGCCACCGACACGGCATTGGCGCCGTCCATGCGCGCGATGTTGGTCTGCAGCGCGCCGCCGTCGCGCACCGAGGCGACATCGCGCACGTAGATGACGTTGCCGCCGCGCGTAGTGATGGGCAGGTCGAGGAACCCCGCGGCGTCGGCCGGGCTGGTTTCCAGTGCGATCTGCAGTTCACGCGTGCCTTCGCGGATCGTGCCGGATGGCAAGGTAGGGCTGCCGCGCTCCAGTGCGCCGGTGACCTGTGCGGGCGTCAGCCCATGGGTCTGCAGCGCGCGCGGATCCAGGTCCACCATGATCTGCCGCGCAGCACCGCCGTACGGCAGGGTCATGCGGATACCGGGGATGGACTGGATCTGCGAACGCAGCTGCAGGCGTGCGTAGTCGTACAGCTGCGCCTGGCTCAAGGCATCCGACGACAGCACCAGTTGCAGCACCGGCGTGCTGGAAACATTGTTGCGCACCACCAGCGGCGGCGACGTGCCCGGCGGCATGCGCCGCAGGATCGTCTGCGAGACGGCGGTGATCTGCGCCAGCGCACGTTCCAGGTTCACGCCCGGCTGGAAGTCCACCCGCGCGATGCCGATGCCGCTCAGGCTTTCCGAGCGGACTTCCTTGATGTCGTCGACGTTGTTGAGGACGGCGATCTCGGAGAACGAAGTCAGCTTGGCCGCCATCTCCGCCGCGGGCAGGCCGCTGTACGTCCAGATGATGTTGACCGACGGAATGCCGACCTCCGGCAGGATGTCGGTGGGCATGCGGCGTGCGGACTGCACGCCGAACAACAGGATCAGGATGGCCAGCACGCCGATGGTGTATCGGCGCGACAGCGCGTATTCGACGATCCACATCGGGATGTTTTCCGTCAGCCTTGGGGGAGGAGATGCCGCCGCATCGCGCAACGCGACGACATGCAGGCACGATAGGCCAGCGCCTGCCCTGGCGGTTAGTGCATTGCTGCGCGAAACTTGCCCGATTCTGCAAACCACGCAGGCGCGACGATGCACGCCCACGCTTCGTCGCGCTAAAGTCACGCTTCGCCGCATGGACCCCCACGCCATGAACGACAATGCTTTTCCCGACAGCGTCGCGCAACTTCCGCGCCACGCACCGCAAGCGGAACTCGCCGACCGGATTGCCCGATTGGCGACCGACGACGGCGTGCATGCCACGGCCATCCCGTCGCTTTTCCTCATGCGCTTCAGCGAACCGCGGCCGTGCAGTGCCGTGCTGTACGAACCCCGCCTGTGCATCGTGGCGCAGGGCCGCAAGATCGCGATCCTGGCGGGCGAGACCTACCACTACGACCCGCTCCACTACCTGGTGGTGTCGATGACGCTGCCGGCACTGGGCCAGATCATCGAGGCCACGCCGGAGCACCCCTACCTGAGCCTGCGCCTGGACATCGACATGGACCAGCTGGGTGCGCTGATGCTCGAAACACCGGCTTCGCGCACGGCCGAAGCGGTGGACCGCGGCCTGTACTCGGCGCGCGCCAGCGGCGCCCTGCTCGATGCGGTGCTGCGGCTGATGCGGCTGCTGGAGGAACCGGAGGATGTGGGCGCACTCGCCCCGCTGATCCAGCGCGAGATCTATTACCGCGCGCTCACCGGCGACCTCGGCCACCGCCTGCGCGAACTGGTCACCGCCGGCAGCCGTTCGCACCGCATCGCCCGCGCGGTGCAGGCCCTGCGCGACCGCTTCCACGAGCCGCTGAGCATCGATGCGATGGCCGAGTCGCTGCACATGAGCGTGTCGTCGCTGCACCACCAGTTCAAGGCAGCCACCTCGATGTCGCCGCTGCAGTTCCAGAAGCACCTGCGCCTGCACGAGGCCCGCCGCCTGATGCTGGGCGAAGGCCTGGAGGCGAACACCGCCGCGCGCCGCGTCGGTTACGAGAGCGCCTCGCAGTTCAGTCGCGAATACAAGCGCCTGTTCGGCGCGCCGCCGCGTTCGGAGATCGTGCAGCTGCGTGCGCAGCCGGCCGCACGCCGGCAGGACGCCTGACGCGGCTCAGGCAGCCGCTCCGGCCTGGCGTTTCCATTCGCGCGGCGACAGGCCGCTGTGCGCCTTGAACGCACGCGACAGCGCGGCCTCGCTGCCATAGCCCACGTCGGACGCAACCACCTTCAACGGCTTGCCGCGCTGGAGCGCCTGCTGCGCCAGGCCCACGCGCCAGCCCTGCAGGTACTGGCCCGGCGTGATGCCCAGCGCCTCGCGGAAATGCGTGGCGAACACGCTGCGCGACATGCCCGCCACGCGCGCCAGCTCATCCAGCGTCCAGTCCTTCGACGGCGCTTCGTGCATGGCGACGATCGCGTTGCGCAGGCGCGGATGGGAGAGGCCGGCCAGCATGCCGCCCTTCACCTCGCCCGTTTCCATCAGCTGGCGCAGGATCTGGATCATCACCACTTCGAACAGCCGGTTGACCAGCGCGGTGCGCCCACAGCGCTGGGTGAAAGCTTCCTCGAACAGCAATGCCAACACGTCCGACGCGCCGAAGATGCCGTCCAGCGGCAGGCACACCACGTCCGGCAGCGCGGCACAGATCGGGTTCTGCGCGCCACCTTCGAACCGCAGGTTGGCGCACGCCATGTCCGCGCCTTTTTCCGCATCGCTGACAAACCGGTGCGACATCGCGCGCGGGTAGAGCAGCAGGCTGGGCTGGTCGATGCCCAGGGACGTGTTGCCGTGGAAGACCTCCAGCGGCCCACGCCGGATCAGGTGCAACTGGCCCACACCCGCCTCGCCTTCCAGCGTGTTGATGCCGCACAGCGCGCCGGCATGGAACACCTGCGCCGTGACCGAGAAACGTTCCAGCAGGACCGCCAGCCTGTCGACCATGAAGAAACTCCTGATCAAGTTTTCAGGATTCTACATCACCCTTCGTACTGCCTGGCGGCGCAAAGTACACCTCACCGGACGACACCCCGTCTGGACCACCCACTCACCAGAAGGAACACCGCCATGTCCGTCGAAAAGATCCTCTACACCGCCACCGCCACCGCCACGGGCGGCCGCGAAGGCCAGGCCACCTCGTCCGACGGCGTGCTGGACGTCAAGCTGTCCACCCCGCGCGAACTGGGCGGCGCCGGCGGCGACGGCACCAACCCCGAACAACTCTTCGCGGCCGGCTATTCGGCCTGCTTCCTCGGCGCGCTGAAGTTCGTCGCCGGCAAGCAGAAGGTCGCCCTGCCCCCCACGACCACCGTCACCGGCAAGGTCGGCATCGGCCAGATTCCCACCGGTTTCGGCATCCAGGCCGAACTGACCATCGCCGCCCCGGGTGTCGCCCGCGAGCAGCTGCAGGCCCTGGTCGACGCCGCCCACATCGTCTGCCCTTACTCCAACGCCACGCGCGGCAACATCGACGTGACGCTGGTGATCGCCGACTGACCTTCCTTCCTGACCCACCACCCCTCGCAGGAACCGACACCATGAACGCCTTCACCCGCACCCTCGCCGCCACGCTGCTGGCCGTCGCCACCCAGGCCAGCTTCGCCGCGCAGCCCGCATCCACCACCGCCCCGGTCGCTGTCGAACGCACGGCGAGCTACATCACCACCGCCGATGGCGTGCACCTGTACTACAAGGACTGGGGCCCGAAGAACGGCCCGGTCGTCACCTTCAGCCACGGCTGGCCGCTGTCCTCGGACAGCTGGGAATCGCAGATGATCTTCCTGGCCTCCAAGGGCTACCGCGTGATTGCGCACGACCGCCGCGGCCACGGACGCTCCAGCCAGCCGTGGGACGGCAACGACATGGACCACTATGCAGACGACCTGGCCACCGTGATCAACACGCTGGACCTGAAGGACGTCACCGCGGTCGGCTTCTCCACCGGTGGCGGCGAAGTGGCGCGCTACATCGGCCGCCACGGCACCGGCCGGGTCAAGAAGGCCGTGCTGATCAGCGCCGTGCCACCGCTGATGCTGAAGACCGCCGACAACCCGGGCGGGCTGCCGATCGAAGTGTTCGACGGCATCCGTAACGGCTCACTGGCCAACCGCTCGCAGCTTTACCTGGACATCGCCTCCGGCCCGTTCTACGGCTTCAACCGCCGGGGCGCGAAGGTGTCGCAGGGCTTGATCGACAGCTGGTGGGCACAGGGCATGCAGGCCGGCCACAAGAACACCTACGACTCGATCGCGGCGTTCTCGGCCACCGACTTCCGCAGCGACCTGAAGAAGTTCGACATTCCCACCCTGGTGATCCACGGTGACGACGACCAGATCGTCCCCATCGACGCCTCCGGCAAGGCCTCGGCCAAGCTGATCAAGGACGCCCACCTGATCGTCTACCCCGGCGCCCCGCACGGCCTCACGGACACCCACAAGGACCGCGTCAACCAGGACCTGCTGACCTTCCTGCAGAAGTAAGCACAGCTCCACCAACAGCAACGGCCGCTAACGCGGCCGTTTGCTTTTGATTTTCCTGCGTCGATGCGCCAGCGAGCCGACCAGACCCGAAGGGCGGCGGGCAGGACGCCCGCCGTTTTCCGATTCGCCAGGAAGGCGAACCGGAAAATCCACATAGCGCCCGAGTTATGAGATTGCTTCGTCGGGAAAAGCGCTTTCTTTTGGTAACTTTTCTTTGCGCTTACAAAGAAAAGTTGCCCGCTGGCCCGCAGGGCTAGCGGAATGCTTTTGCGTCAGCCGAATGAAGCATCCCGCCGCAGGATGAACTCATCATCCAGCGTCTTCCCCACCGCAAACTTGTACCCACCCACGCGCGAGAACCCCTGCCGCTCATAAAACCGCTGCGCGCCGAAATTCTCCGACCACACCCCGATCCACACCGTCCGCGGCCCATCCTTCATCAACCACCGCTCGACTTCCGCGAACAGCTTCCCGCCCCACCCACCATTCTGGTGCGACGCCAGCACATACAACCGCTTCAGCTCACCATCACCGACCTGCACCTCCGGATGCGGCAACCCGCACGGCCCGGCGGCGGCATGACCCACGGCCACACCGTCGTCTTCCAGCAACCACACCGCGTAGTCCGGGTGAGACAGGATCGTCCGCTGCTTGCCCACCTCGTAGGCATCGGCGAGGAACGCCGCCAGATCCTCGGCGGGATACAGATGGCCGAAGGTCTCGGTGAACGTGCGCGACGCCAGGTCCGACAGCACGGCAGCGTCATCGACGGTGGCGCGACGGATCCGCACGCTCAGGCGTCCTCTTCTTCCTCTTCGTCTTCGTCCGCCTCGTCTTCCTCGTCGGCGTCCTCGTCTTCTTCCTCTTCGTACTCTTCTTCGTCTTCTTCTTCGTAATCGTCTTCGCCGAAGTCCTCGCCGTCCCAGCGGCCCTGGCCGTCCGGCACGAACGTCACCGCCATCGCCGCCGGCGACGTGCCGACGCGCACCAGCCAGCCACCGAACACGCGCGCGCGTTCCGTCACCAGCGCTGCATCGGCGCCTTCATTGCCCAGGCGTTCCCACTCCAGCGAAAAAGCAACTTCCGTCATTTCTTGGTTCTCTCGATCAGTCTTTCTTGGGGCGCACTTGAATGTGCACTTCCGCCAGCTGCTCATCCGGGATCGGCGACGGGGCGCCGGTCATCAGGCACTGCGCGGTGGTGGTCTTCGGGAACGGGATGACGTCGCGGATCGACTCCGTGCCGGCCATCAACGCCGCGATGCGGTCGATGCCGAACGCGATGCCGCCGTGCGGCGGCGCGCCGAAGCGCAGCGCGTCCAGCAGGAAGCCGAACTTGGCTTCCGCTTCTTCCGCGCCGATGCCGAGCAGCTCGAACACCGTGCTCTGCATCTCGGGGCGATGGATGCGGATCGAACCGCCGCCGATCTCGTTGCCGTTCAGCACCATGTCGTAGCCGCGCGATACCGCCGTCTTGGCGTTCGCGCGCAGGTCAGCGATGTCGTCCACCGCGGGCGCGGTGAAGGGGTGGTGGAGCGCGACGTAGCGCTGTGCTTCGTCGTCGTACTCGAACATCGGGAAATCGGTGACCCACAGGGGCTTCCAGCCGTCCTGCACCAGGCCGAAGTCCTTGCCGGCCTTCAGGCGCAGCGCGCCCATGAAGTCGCTGACCTTGTTGTAGCCGCCCGCGCCGAAGAACACGATGTCGCCGTTGCCGGCGCCGACATGCTTCACCAGCGCCGCGAAGGCGTCTTCGGCGAAGAACTTCTGGATCGGCGAACTGACCGCGCCCGCCTCGTCGATCTTGATGTAGGCCAGGCCTTTCGCGCCGTACTTGGCGGCATGCGCGGCGTACTCGTCGATCTGCTTGCGGCTCAGCGACGCCCCGCCGGGGATGCGCAGCGCGGCCACGCGGCCGTCCGGATCGTTGGCCGCACCGGTGAATACGGCGAACTCGCTGGACTTCACCAGCTCGGCCACGTCCACCAGCTCCAGCGCGATGCGCAGGTCCGGCTTGTCCGAACCATAGCGACGCATCGCCTCGGCCCAGGTCATGCGCGGGAACTGTGCATCCAGCTGCACGTCCATCACTTCGGCGAAGATGTCGCGGATCATGCCTTCGACCGCGTCCTGCACGTCGCGCTCGCGCACGAAGGCGAACTCCATGTCGAGCTGGGTGAACTCCAGCTGGCGGTCGGCGCGCAGCGCCTCGTCGCGGAAGCAGCGCGCGATCTGGTAGTAACGGTCGAAGCCGGCCACCATCAGGATCTGCTTGAACAGCTGCGGCGACTGCGGCAGCGCGTAGAACTCGCCCGGGTGCATACGCGCCGGCACCAGGAAGTCGCGTGCGCCTTCCGGCGTGGCCTTGGTGAGGATCGGCGTTTCGATGTCCTGGAAGCCGCGCGCGTCCAGCCAGCGGCGCAGCGCCTGCACCAGCTTGATGCGGGTGCGCTGCTTGCGCTGCATCTCGGGCGTGCGCAGGTCGAGGTAGCGGTACTTCAGGCGGATGTCTTCGCCGGGGTTCTCGTGCGCATGGAACGGCAGCGGCTCGGCCTTGTTGAGCACGGTGATCCTGGTGGCGATCACTTCCACCTGGCCGGTGCGGATCTTGGTGTTGACGGCTTCGCGCGCACGCACGACACCCTCGACCTGCAGCACGTCCTCGTAGCCCAGCGACGCGGCGACCTTGAACACCTCGGCATTGGACGGGTCCACGGTCACCTGCACGATGCCCTCATGGTCGCGCAGGTCGATGAAGCACACGCCGCCGAGGTTGCGGGCGACGTCGGTCCAGCCGCACAGGGTCACGGTCTGGCCGATCAAGGCCTCGTCGACGAGGCCGCAGAAATGGGTACGCATGGGGGCTCCACAGGTCGTCCGGCAGTGCCGGAAGGTTTCAAAACAGCCACTGGCTGGTCAAGCCGGCTAGTTTACCCCGTCATCCGCCCGCCTACCCTCCCGGCCTTCCCTGCATGGCCTTAACGGCTCCGGCGTATGCTGGCGCCTCCCTCGGAGGGTACCGCCATGAAGAAGCCGTTGTTGCAGTCCGTCCTCGTACTGTTGCTGGCCTTCATGGCCGGCAGCGCGTTCGCCCAGGTCGGCACGCGGGCCTACGCCCCGGAAGACCTGCGCCAGTTGTCCGTCCAGGACCAGACGCGCGTGATCAGCCTGGAATACTCGGAGCAGTCCCGCGGTCGCCGCATCCCGGACGACCAGCTCCGCTTCTACCTCGACCAGGTCAACCGGTCCCGTTGGACCTTCAGTCGCATCAAACAGGACATCGCCCAGTCGCTCGGCGGCAACAATGGCGGCTGGAATCCGAATCCACCCGCCAACGGCCAGGTCACCTGCGAAAGCAAGGACAACCGTCGCCGGGAATGCCGGACCGGTTTCCGGCGCAACGCCGTGCTCGCGCAGAACCTCTCGAGCACCCGCTGCGTGGAGGGCCAGAACTGGGGCAGCGGCAATGGCGTAGTCTGGGTGGATCGCGGCTGTCGCGGCCGTTTCACCGAAGGGTCGGGCGGAGGCTGGGGCGGTTCGGGCGGCTCCACCGTGGTCTGCGAAAGCGCCAACAATGCCTACCGCGAATGCCGTACCAGCTTCCGCGGACGCGCGGTGGTCCAGCGCAACCTGTCTTCGACCCGCTGCAACGAGAACCAGAACTGGGGCCAGCGCCAGGGCATGATCTGGGTGCGGAGCGGCTGCCGCGCCGAGTTCCGCGACTCGGGCAACGGGTGGGGCGGTGGTGGCAACAACGGCTACACCATTACGTGCAGCAGCGACGACAACCGTCGCAAGACCTGCGCCTACGACCCACGCCAGGGCCGGCCGATCCTGCAGCAGCAGCTGTCCAACACCAGTTGCCGCGAAGGCTACAGCTGGGGCTACTCCGGCACCCAGGTGTGGGTGGATCGCGGTTGCCGCGGCCGTTTCGGGCCACGCTGACATCCGGTCATTCGCCCCCTTCAAGGCAAGCGACGACAGCAGCAACATCGATTTGGGTCCCGGCTTTCGCCGGGACGACGAAAGTGCACAACACCTCTTACCGTCGTCCCAGCGAAAGCTGGGAACCCTTTCGGCTCCCGCCTCTCCCGCCTGGCGATGGGGCCGGGCGCCTCATCCGCCCTCGCCACTGCCCCACGGCGCCGGTGGCAGGGTCACCGGCGTGGTGAGGTCGAACTCCACCCGGAACAGGCGGCCATTCGGCCGGCTCAGTTCATAGACGAAGGTCTTCGCGGGCACCAGTTCCATGGCCCAGGTGTTGTTGAGCGAGGCATTCAGGCCTTCGCGCTTGAACATCGCCACCGATTCGGCATCCACGGGAAACGCCTGCCGCTGCGCCGTGCCGGCATCCACCGTGCCTCCACCGTACATCGTCACCGCGTCCGGACTGCCGTCTTCGTGGCGATGGTCATGCTTCAAACGCAGGCCGGCCGTCGTACGCGTGACCACCCAGGTGCGCGAGTGGTCGTCGCCGACATGGAACGGCACGCGGATCTCGCGCGCAGGGTCATCGCAGCCACGTACATGCATCACCAGCGCCTTGCCCTCGAACGCGTCCGGCGTGGTCGACGCGGGCTGGTTGGCGGTGATACGGCCCGCATAGGCCTTGCCGCACTGGGCCCCCAGCGCAGCGAGGAAGGCGTCGGCAGGCGTCGATGACGACGCGCCCGTGGATGACGTGGCGCAGCCGGCGACGGACAACGCAGCGAACGCGAGCAGGGTCTTCTTCATGGCATCCCTTCATTTGCAGGAAGGGATGCACCTTACACCGCCGGCCTCAGGTCGAGGACGTCGACGACGGCGTTGCAGGCTTGGCGTCGGTCTTCGCAGGCGACGACTCGGCAGGCTTGGACTCGCTGGAAGGTTTGGCGCCTTCGCCACCGTCGGCCAGGTTGCGCTTCTTGTCGCCGTCCTTCTTGAAATCGGTCTCGTACCAGCCACTGCCGGCCAGCCGGAACGATGGCGCCGTCAACTGCCGTTTGACCGTCTGCGCGCCGCAGGACGGACAGGTATCGGGGTCGGGATCGGACAGCTTCTGCAGTCGGTCGAAACTGTGGCCGCACTGGGTGCATTCGAAAGCGTAGATGGGCATGGGAATGATGGGCCGAGCGGACGGGGGGTGGTGTGGGGATGCCAGGTGCGCGATTCAAGCGTCGTCGTACAACGCCGACCAGGCCTGCTCCGCCTTGGCCAGTTGCTGCTGCAGCGCCTCGCGGTCCCGGCCCAGTCGCGCGGCCAGGTCGGCATCGGCATAGGTTTGCGAATCCGCGAGTTGCGCGTCCACGTCCGCCAGCTTTCCTTCCAGTTCCGCGACTTTCGCTTCGGCCTCGGCGAGTTTGACGGGATTGATCTTGCGCGACGGTGCCGGCACGGACTTCGGCGGCGGCGCAGGCTCGCTGCGCAGCGGCTTGCTGCCCTGCGCGGAGGCACGCGTGCGCAGCCAGGCGGCGTATTCGTCCAGGTCGCCGTCGAACGGCTCGACCACGCCATCCGCCACGCGCCAGAACGTGTCGCAGACCAGGCCGATCAGGTGGCGGTCGTGCGAGACCATGACGATGGCACCATCGAAGTCGCTGAGCGCTTCGGCCAGCGCTTCGCGCATTTCCAGGTCGAGGTGGTTGGTGGGTTCGTCGAGCAGCAGCACGTTGGGCTGCTGCCACGCGATCAGCGCCAGGGCCAGGCGCGCGCGCTCACCGCCGGAGAAGCCATCGACCGGTTCGAACGCGCGGTCGCCGGGGAAATTCCATTTGCCGAGGAAGTCGCGGAACGACTGGTTGCTGGCGTCCGGCGACAGATCGCGGAAATGGTCCATCGGCGACTGGCCTTCGTGCAGCGATTCCACGGTGTGCTGCGCGAAGTAGCCGATCCGCAGGTCCGGGTGCGCCATGCGGTCGCCGGCCAGCGCGGGCAACTCGCCCACCAGTGTCTTCACCAGCGTGGTCTTGCCGGCGCCGTTGGGGCCGAGCAGGCCGATGCGCTGCCCCGCTTCCAAGCCGAAGCCGACGTTGTGCAGGATCACCGCATCCGGCCCATAGCCGGCTTCGACATGATTCAGGCGGATCAGGGAGAACGGCAGCTTGGCCGGCTCGGCGAACTCGATGCGGAACTCGCGCTCGGCGCGCACCGCCTCGGTGCCGGCCAGCTTGGCCAGGCGCTTCATGCGGCTCTGCGCCTGCGCGGCCTTCGAGGCCTTGGCCTTGAAGCGGTCGATGAAGCTCTGCAGGTGCGCGCGTTCGGCCTGTTCCTTCTCGTGCGCGATCTGCTGCTGGCGCAGCTGTTCGGCGCGCTGGCGCTCGAAGTCGGTGTAGCCGCCGGTGTACAGCTTGGCGCCGCCGCCGTGCAGGTGCAGCGTGTGGGTGGCGACGTTGTCGAGGAACTCGCGGTCGTGCGAGATCAGCAGCAGCGTGCCCGGGTATTTCAGCAACCATTGCTCGAGCCACAGCACCGCATCCATGTCGAGGTGATTGGTGGGTTCGTCGAGCAGCAACAGGTCGCTGGGCATCATCAGTGCACGCGCCAGGTTCAGGCGCACGCGCCAGCCACCGGAGAACGACGACACCGGCCGGTGGTGCGTATCGGCCGGGAAGCCCAGCCCGTGCAGCAGCTTGCCGGCGCGCGCCTCCGCGTCGTAGGCGCCGATCTCCGCCATGCGGGTATGCGCGTTGGCCACCGCCTCCCAGTCCTCGCGCGCGGTGGCGTCGGCTTCGGCCTGCAGCACGGCGGCCACCTCGGTGTCGCCCCCGAGCACGAACGACAGTGCCGGATCGGGCAGCGACGGGGTTTCCTGCGCCACGCTGGCGATGCGTACCTTGCCGGGCAGGTCGAGGTCGCCCTTGTCGGCTTCCAGTTCGCCCTGCACGGCGGCGAACAGGCTGGACTTGCCCGCGCCATTGCGGCCGACCACGCCCACGCGGTAGCCCGCATGCAGGGTCAGGTCGACGTTGGACAGCAACAGGCGCTCACCGCGGCGCAGCGCGAAATTACGAAGGGAGATCAAGAAACAACCTAAGGGGATTTGGGGGGAAGCGGCCGCGTAGTTTATCGATAGCGCCTCTGTCCACAGTTGTTAAGAAACCATTGACATCCATGTCATGGCCCTGTAACCAGAGTCTGTAGCGCCTAAGTCCATGGTTTCAAAGGAAACTTTGCAAGCCCTGATCCACTTCAAGCATCACTTCGCAGTCCTTCCCGGAGCCCCCCATGACCCGCAAGCTGTCGCCCCTGACCTTCGCCATCAGCCTGGCGCTGGTCGCCCCCGCCGTATTCGCCCAGGAATCCGCCCCTGCCGAGGCGCGCACGCTGGACACCCTGATCGTCACCGGCACGCGCGTCTCCGACCGCACCGTCGCCGAATCGCAGTCGCCGATCGACATCATCACGCCGGAGGCCCTGCAGGCGACCGGCACCACCGAACTCGCAACGGCACTGGCACGCGCCCTGCCCTCGCTGAACTTCCCGCGCCCGGCCGTCACCGACGGCACCAGCGGCGTCCGTCCGGCGCAGCTGCGCGGCCTGTCGCCGGACCAGGTGCTGATCCTGGTCAACGGCAAGCGCCGCCACATCTCGGCGCTGGTCAACGTCAACGGCAGCATCGGCCGCGGTTCGTCGGCGGTGGACCTCAACGCCATCCCCGTGTCGGCGATCGAACGCGTGGAAGTGCTGCGCGACGGCGCTTCGGCGCAGTACGGTTCCGATGCCATCGCCGGTGTGGTCAACATCGTGCTGAAGGGCGCAGGCGAAGGCGGCCGCCTGGCGGTGGATGTGGGCGGCTATTCCGCCGGCGACGGGCGCAGCACGCAGCTGTCCGGCGATACCGGGGTGTCCTTCGGCGGCGGTCGCGGCTTCGTGCACGTCGCGGGGCAGCTGACCCAGCAGGACGAAACCAACCGCGCCGGCCCCTACCAGGGCACCGCGCCCAACACCGGCAACAATCCCGCCATCGGCACGGTGGCCTTCGTCTACGGTGATCCGCAGGTGGATGCCGGCGCGGTGTCGGCCAACGCAGGCTTCGACTTCAGCGACAACGTCAGCGCCTACGCAACCGCCATCGCCAGCAACCGCGACATCGTCTCGTTCGCCTTCTACCGCTCGATCGGCCACAACGCGCTGGTGCCGCAGGTGTATCCGGAAGGTTACGTGCCGGAGATCAACCAGCTCTCGCAGGACCGCTCGCTGGTGGCGGGCGTCAAGGGCGACACCGAAAGCGGCTGGAAGTGGGACGTCAGCTACAACTACGGCTACAACCATTTGAAGTTCCACACCCAGAACAGCATCAACTACAGCCTGGGCGCGACCAGCCCGCGTCGCTTCTACGACGGCGCGCTGGAGTACACCCAGAACGTGCTGAACGCCGACATCAGCAAGGCGCTTGAGATCGGGCTGGCGTATCCGGCCACGCTGTCGTTCGGCGCGGAGTACCGCGAGGAGAAGTGGAACCAGTCGCCTGGCGAACTGGCCTCCTACACCGGCAGCGGCGCACAGGGTTTCGGTGGCTTCACACCGGCCAACGCGGTGCATTCGGACCGCGACAGCTATGCGGCCTACGTGGGCCTGGAAGCCGACCTGACCGAGAAGTTCTCGGCCGGCATCGCCGGTCGCTACGAGGACTATTCCGACTTCGGAAGCGAGGTGTCGGGCAAGCTGTCGGCGCGCTATGCCTTCACCGATGCGGTGGCGCTGCGCGCGACCGTGGCCAGCGGCTTCCGCGCGCCGGCGCTGGCGCAGCAGTACTACCAGGTGGTGACATCGCAGTACAACGCCACCCTCGACCGCTTCTTCGAATCGGGCACGTTCCCCGCCACCGGCCCTGTCGCGCAGGCGCTGGGAGCCGATGCGCTGACCGCCGAGACCTCGCTGTCGTACGGACTTGGCCTGGTGCTGCAGCCGGTGGACCGCCTGTACGTCACCATCGATGCGTACCAGATCGACATCGATGATCGCATCGTGCTGTCCTCCAACCTGCTGCTGGGCGGCAACGCGGCGGCGCAGGCGCTGCTGGCCAGCCTCGGCGTCAATGGTGTCACCAGTGCGCGCTACTTCACCAACGCGGCCGACACCCGCACGCGCGGCGTCGACGTGATCGCGCAGTACACCGTGCCGCTGGCCAACAGCAGCCTCGCCCTGACCGCCGGCTACAACTACAACAAGACCGAGATCCAGCGCATCGCACCGAATCCACCGGAGCTGACCGCCCTGGGCGCGAACCTGTGGCGCATCGGCCGCGATGAGCAGGGCCGCATCGAGGAAGGCTATCCGCGTGACAAGACCACGCTGACGGCGGCATGGAACCTGGCACGCTGGGACTTCACCTTCGGCGCCACCCGCTACGGCGAGTTCACCACCCGCGTCAGCGAGACCGGCAATCCGGTCAACGACCAGACCTACGGCGCCAAGTGGATCCTGGATGCCTCGACCAGCTACCGCCCGAGCGAGAACTGGACGCTGACGCTGGGCGCGGACAACCTGCTGGACGAGTATCCGGACCGCACCATTTTCCCGAACTCGAACAGTGGCCAGTTCCCCTACAGCAGCCAGTCGCCGGGCGGTTTCAACGGCGCGTACGTGTACGGGCGCATCGCTTACACGTGGTAACACGCTGCGTTGCCTGATGCACCCGGAACGCCCCGCCCCGTGCGGGGCGTTTCCGTTGTGGCGGTGACGAAAGGCGCGGGACACGACACGCCCGACGGCCTGCGCCGGTTTGCGGCGGAGCGTCCGCATCGGCGACACTCGACGCTCATGCCGAGGAAAAACGCCCATCGATGCATCATGACACCGACCTGATCAACATCATCGCGGTGGGGTTGGCCCTGGCCTTCGTGCTGGGTGCGATCGCCCACAAGCTGCGCTTGTCGCCACTGGTCGGTTACCTGCTTGCAGGCATCTTCGTCGGTCCGTTCACGCCCGGCTTCGTGGCCGACCAGGAGCTGGCCAACCAGCTGTCGGAACTGGGCGTGATGCTGCTGATGTTCGGCGTGGGCCTGCACTTCTCGCTGGAGGATCTGCTGGAGGTCAAGGCGATCGCCATCCCCGGCGCCATCGCGCAGATCGTCGTGGCCACGGCGCTGGGCTGGGCGCTGGCATGGGGCATGGGTTGGACGCCGTTGAACGGCTTCGTGTTCGGGCTGGCGCTGTCGGTGGCGAGCACCGTGGTGCTGCTGCGCGCGATGGAGGACCGACGCCTGCTGGATACAAAGCGCGGCCGCATCGCGGTGGGCTGGTTGATCGTGGAAGACATCGCGATGGTGCTGGCGCTGGTGATGCTGCCGGTACTGGCGGAAACCTTCGGCGACACCGCAGGCGGCGAACCCGCCAGCTTCGGTACCTTCGCAGTGGCCATCGTGTGGACGCTGATCAAGCTGGGTGCCTTCGTCGCCTTCATGCTGGTGGTCGGCCGCCGGGTGATTCCGTGGACGCTGGAGAAGATCGCCGCCACCGGTTCGCGCGAGCTGTTCACGCTGTCGGTGCTGGCGATCGCCCTGGGCGTGGCGTTCGGCTCGGCCACCCTGTTCGGGGTGTCGTTTGCACTGGGCGCGTTCTTCGCCGGCATGCTGCTCAACGAATCCGAGCTGAGCCACAAGGCGGCCAACGACTCGCTGCCGCTGCGGGATGCCTTCGCGGTGCTGTTCTTCGTATCGGTCGGCATGCTGTTCAACCCGGCGATCCTGGTGGCGCATCCATGGCAGGTGCTGGCCACCTTCGGGATCATCGTGGTGGGCAAGTCGGTGGCGGCGTACTACATCGTCAAGGCGTTCAAGCACCCCACCGGCACCGCGCTGACGATCTCGGTCAGCCTGGCGCAGATCGGCGAGTTCTCCTTCATCCTCGCCGCCCTGGGCGTCTCGCTGAAGATCCTGCCCCCGGAAGGCCGCGACCTGATCCTGGCCGGCTCGCTGCTGTCGATCATCGCCAACCCGTTCCTGTTCTCATGGCTGGATCGCTGGCAGAAGAAGCAGGAGGCGCTGGCACCGGTGCCGGCGGAGCCCGAGATACCGCCCGGACCCTCGCTGGATGTCACCGACCACGCCATCATCATCGGCTACGGCCGCGTGGGCAGCGAACTGGCACGCGTACTGCGCGACCGCGGCGTACCGCTGATCGTCATCGACGACAACGGCGACCACGTGGCACGCGCGCACGATGCCGGCATTCCGGCCATCCGCGGCAGCGCGGCAGCCGACAAGGTGCTGGCCGAAGCGCATCCCGAGCGCGCCAAGATCGCGGTGCTGGCGATCCCCCAGCCCCTGGAGGCCGGCGAGACCCTGGCCAAGCTGCGTGCGATCAATCCTTCGCTGACCCTGCTCGCCCGCGCGCACAGCGAGGGCGAAGTGAAGCATCTGCTCGAGCACGGTGCCGACGGTGCCGTGCTGGCCGAACGCGAACTGGCGTTCTCGCTGGCGGAGATGGTGATGTCGACACCGCCCTACCGCCCGCAACGCATCAATGGCTGAGCCGGCGGATCAGCTGCGGAAAACGGCGGCCTCTGCGGCAGTTTCCGCCAGCACCTCGGCCAACGGCCGCGGGGCACCGTACAGGTAACCCTGCACGCGCTGCACGCCCAGTTGCCGCAGGCAGTGCTCCGTGGCTTCGTCCTCGACGAACTCGGCCACGGTGATCGCGCCAAAGGCGTTGGCCACGGCAACGGATGCCTGCACGACCGCATGGTCCTTGCCCAACTGGGCTACGTTGCGGACGAACGAGCCATCGATCTTGATGACATCGACAGGGAGTTCGCGCAGGCGCGCGAAACTCTGCATGCCGGTGCCGAAATCGTCGATGGCGATGTGGCAGCCCAGCGCGCGCAGGTCGGCCAGCAGGTGGCTGGCGGCGGCCGTGTTGGAGATGGCGGCAGTTTCGGTGACTTCGAAACACAACGCGCTCATCGGCAGCGGCGAACCTGCCAGCAGGGTGCGCAGTTCCACCTGGAAACTCATCGAGGCCAGGCTCTGGCCGGTCAGGTTGATCGCGATCTCGCGGCAATGCGGCAGCGCGGCGGGCGACTTGCGCAGCAGACGGAACAACGCGCGCACGACCGCCAGGTCCAGTTCCGCACCCCGGCCAGCCGCTTCCAGCGGCGCCATGAAGCGCGCAGGCGACATGATCTCGCCCCGCTCGTCCAGCAAGCGGCACAACACCTCGCCCGTCAGCCCACGTGGCTCGCCATGGACATCGGCAAGTTCGCGGATCGGCTGGAAGTACAACACCACGCGCTCATTGCGCAGGCTCGCCAGGGCCTCGGTGGCGTCGTGCAGTTGCCGGCGATGCGTGCGCCGCAACTGGCTATCACCGATATCGGTGTAGCGGGGCCTCAGTTCGCCGTGGTGGCGAGCCTCGAAGGCCAGATGCGAAGCGGCGACCACCGCCGCATCGATCACGCTCGCCTGCGTACCGTTGAACGCGGCCACTCCCAGGTAGGGCAGCAAGCGCATCGGCTGCCCGCCCGCATCGATCTCCGCATGCTCCACGCGCGCCATGACCCGCTCCCACAGGTCGGCGTCGCGCGAGAACTTCGGCAACAGCGCGAACTGGCCGGTGCCGACGTAATACGTCTCCACGATGTCCTCCAGGCGCCGTGCGGTCGCATTCATCGCCTGCGCCTGCGTATCCAGGCCGAAGCCCGCCACCAGCGTGTCGGTCTGGTCCAGCAGCAGGTACCCGAGTTCGGTCCGCGCGAGCGGCCGCGCCACCCGCTCGCGCAACGCCTTCAGGTTGGGCAGGCCGGTGATCTGGTCGCGCAGGGTCTCGCTGGAAAGCCGTTCGGCCAGTTCGAAGCGGTCACGGTTGGTCAGCCACAGGTACATCATCGCCAGCAGCAGGATGTTCAACTCCAGCGTGATGTGCAGCAGGTTGAAGAAACCCACCGGACTGTTCGCGTATTCGGCCGTGCCCGCCACCATGCCCACCAGCAGCAGCAAGGTCAGCGACAGGGCCGCCATCGCCCACCGCGACGACAACCGCAGCATGCTCCAGCCCAACACCAGCAGCAGCGCGAAGCGATAGTCCATCAGCACCATGCGCGGCGCGGTGCCGTCCGCCATGTAGGCCTGCCGCACCAGCACCGCCATCCACACGCTGAGCACCAGCCCGGCCGCCAGCGCGACCGGCCACATCCAGTGCGAAGCAGCATCTAGCCTGGGCGCGGGATACCCGCGTTCCCGCCACGCCACCACCAGCGGCAATGTCACCACGGCCACGCCGAACTGCTTGGCGAAGAACATCTGGAACGCCGAACTGATGGCCAGCGCGGATGTCGAAATCGCCGCGATGCTGAAGCCGGCAAGCGCGAGCACCAGCGGATAGAGCAACAGGCCTATCGAAGCGAACCGGACCAGGTCGCGCCGTTGCACGCGCTGGCCGGGCGCACGCGGCCACCGCATCCATCGCGCGCACGCCAGGCTCCAGCCCAGCGTGAAAAGATAGCTGGCCGCGCCCCAGGCGAGCACCGGACCCGGTTGCCACTGGTCGAAATAAAGCTGGCGCACGGTCCAGCCCACGAACGTCAGCAGGAAACAGCCCGCCACCACGCGGCGGTCCCTTTCCAGCATGGCGATGGCCAGCAGCAGGCCCGCATGCAGGTGGACCAGTGAAGCGTGGGCCAGCTCGCCGAAGAAATCGATGCGGTAGCTGACGGGGATCTGCTGCAACAGCAGGCACAGCCCTCCCAGCAGGAGCACTTTCGTGCTTCCACCCATTCCGTGCTCTTCCCTGTGGACACCGTTGGCAACCATCAGTCTGCTGGTCCCCCGACGCGTCGCCATCCTGCCACGGATTCCTGAGGGCAGGCCATCGCCATCGCACTTGCCCAGATTCAGGCTAAACGGAATGGGCGGCGCCGGCCGGCCACCACCGGAAAACGAACATCAGCGCGCGTGGAGGCCGGAATCGGGCAGCAGCCAGTCGAAGATGGGGCGGGGGCGACCCAGATGGTAGCCCTGCCCCCACTGCACCCCCAGCGCGCGCAACTGCAGTACCTGGCTGGCGTTCTCCACATATTCGGCAACCGTCGCCAGGCCGTGAGCCTTGGCGACCGCTACGGCCGCCCGCACGATTTCCAGGTCACCCGGCTCGGTATCCAAGTGGCGGATGAACTGGCCATCGATCTTCAGGCTGTCCACCGGCACCTGTTTCAGGCGCTCGAAGTTCTGCACTCCGCTGCCGAAATCATCCAGCGCCAACCGGCAGCCATGTGCCCGCAGCTCCTGGAAGAGCTTGAGGGCGGAATCCTGGCTCGCGATCACGGCGGTCTCGGTCAGTTCGAAGCACAGCGCGCGATGATTCAACGGCGAGCATCGCAACAGGTCGGCAAAACGCGCGCGGAACGAGGCGGACGCCAGGCTGCGACCGCTCAGGTTGATGCCCAGGCGCGCGATACCGGGCATGGCGTCGGGATGCGCCTTCAGCCAGTCGAACAGGCATTCGACGACGGCGATGTCCAGATCCGCCACATGGCCGCTCTCCTCCAGGTCGGGGATGAATTCGGCCGGCATCAGCAGCCGCCCCTGCGCTGTGCGCAGGCGGCACAACACCTCGCCCTGGAACCCGGACAGCGCGGCGCCTCCATCAATACGGACGATAGGCTGCAGGTGCAGTTCGATGCGCCCTGCGTGCACGCACTGCAGGGCCTCCGCAGAGGCCACCAGCCGATGCTGCCTCGCCAACACGGCGCTCCCCTCCCGCGTGGATACGTAGTGCATCGGACTGCATTCCCCCTCGCGACGTGCGCACAGGGCTGCATCGCACGCGTTGGCAAGACATTCGTCCAGCGACTGCGCGCCCAGCCGTTCGGGTCGCACCAGGCCCAGATAGGGGTTCAGCCGCAACTGCGCATCCTTCCACTGGAACACACGCCCCTGCAGGCGTTTCAGGATGTCGTCCCACGCGCACGTCTCGCCGCCCGTGCCGGCAGGCTGGCGTGGCAGCAGGACGAAATGCCCACCCCCCAGGTGAAAGGTGCGCGCCAGTGGTGCCATGATCCGCCCCGCTTCGCGCAGCAACAGCGTTTCGGCGCGCCAGCCATAGCTGCCGAGGACACGTTCCACCTGATCAAGCAGCAGGAAGCCCATGACGGGCGGCGTCGCGGGAAGCATTCGCCAGGCTTCCTGCAGGGCGTGGGCATTGGCCAGTCCGCTGCTCGCATCATGCCGTCCCATCTTGCGCACATGGCGATAGCGTTCCATGCGTTCGCGGTTGAGCAGGAACAGCAATGCGAGCACCAGCACCATGAAATTGCACTCGACCATGTGCACCAGCAGGCGCTGCATCTGCATTGCAGACTCGGCCTGCTGGGCCTGGTCCGTCAGCGCATGCAACAACAGCAGGTGGGTCACCGTCAGCAACGGCATCGAATACTCCACGCGCCAGAGCAGCATGGCGATGGCCATCAATGCGCCGATCAACGTGCGGTATTCGTAAACCAGTTCAAGCCATGGCCGGACCACGCCATCGCCCGAGTACTCAAGCAGCGCCCCCACCACCAGCACCAGACACAGCCATGCCACGATGACGAACCAGCGATGCCCGGGAACCTGTCGCAGGCGTTCATCGCTCCACACCAGCAGGAAAGGCAATGTCAGCATGCCCACGCCGACATGCTTGGCGAGCAGCAGTTGCAGCGACGCGCTCGCCACTACGGGCGGGCCCTGCCCGATCAATGTGTACAACGCGGCTGCCAGGGTCGCCCAGCCGAAAGGAAACAGCAGCAGGCACACGAGCAGGTAACGCCCGATGCCCGACACCTGCATGCGTCGGCGACGGCCCATGGGGCCGCCGGCCCATCCTGCACATGCCACGGTCCAGCGCCATTGCAGCATCATCGCCGCGGCAACGGCCACGATGTAGAGGAGCGACAGCGGCACCTGCAGCTGCGCACGCCACCACCACTGCACGAAATTGGCCAGGAACGCCATTGCCAGCACCCGCCAGTCGCCCCCCAACAGGGCGATCGCCATCAGCAGGCCGGCATGGGCGTGCAGCAGCGAGGCCTGTCCGCCCTGCCAGCGTTCACCGAAGAAGTGCGCGCCATACCCGACCTCGATGCTCTGCAGCACCAGACAGGCCAGCGATACGAGGCCAGCATCAATCCACCAGGCGCGGGGTCGTGTGTCCATCGTGGCGCGCATCCCTTCACGTGATGACGGGATGCACGCATCGACGCGCTACCCCCGCTAGGGAGGCACACTACTCTGGCATTCGTGCATGCGCGATACCGCGCATGCAAGTGTGATTTGAACCGCGCACGATGGCGCGGTCACCCTTCACAGGTCAGACGTCCGCAGTGCGCCGTTCGAACTGCAAGTGCCCGCCGTCGGCGTGCACACGCACCTTGTCGCCTGCTCCGAATTCGCCCGACAGAATCTTGTGGGCCAGCGGATTCTCCAGCTGCGCCTGGATCGCGCGCTTCAGCGGCCTCGCGCCATACACCGGATCGAAGCCCACGTTGCCCAGCAGCATCAACGCCGAATCGTCCAGCTCCAACACGATCTGGCGCTCGGCCAGGCGCTTGGCCAGGTAGCGCGTCTGGATGCGGGCGATCTCGCGGATCTGCGCCTTGTCCAGCGGATGGAACACGACGATGTCGTCCAAACGGTTGATGAATTCGGGCCGGAAATGCGCCTGCACCACGCCCATCACGGCCGCCTTCATCTGCGTGTAGCTCTCCGGCGTGTCGCCTGCGCCGCCACCATCGCTCATGTCCTGGATCAGGCTGGAGCCCAGGTTGGAGGTCATCACGATGACCGTGTTGCGGAAATCCACCGTGCGGCCCTGGCCATCGGTCAGGCGACCGTCGTCCAGCACCTGCAGCAGGATGTTGAACACGTCCGGGTGCGCCTTCTCCACTTCGTCCAGCAGGATCACGCTGTACGGGCGACGACGCACGGCCTCGGTCAGGTAGCCGCCTTCCTCGTAACCCACATAGCCCGGAGGCGCGCCGACCAGGCGGCTCACCGCGTGCTTCTCCATGAACTCGCTCATGTCGATGCGGACCATCGCGTCGCTGCTGTCGAACAGGAATTCGGCCAGCGCCTTGCACAGCTCGGTCTTGCCCACGCCGGTCGGGCCGAGGAACAGGAACGAGCCGCTCGGACGGTCGGGATCGGAAATGCCGGCACGCGAACGGCGCACGGCGTCGGACACGACCTTGATCGCCTCTTCCTGGCCGATCACGCGGCCGCGCAGCGACTGCTCCATCTGCAGCAGCTTCTCGCGCTCGCCTTCCAGCATCTTGCTGACCGGGATGCCGGTCCAGCGGCTGACGACCTCGGCGATCTCCTCATCGGTGACCTTGTCCTGCAGCAGGCGGAAGCCCTTCTGCTCGGCCTCCTGCGCGGCGGACAGCTGTTTTTCCAGTTCCGGCAGCTGGCCGTACTGCAGTTCGCTCATGCGCGCGTAGTCCTGCTTGCGCTGCGCGGCTTCCAGTTCCAGCTTCACGCGTTCGATCTGTTCCTTGATCTTCGTGGCGCCGGTCAGCGTGGCCTTCTCGGCCTTCCAGATTTCTTCCAGGTCGTTGAACTCGCGCTGCAGCGATTCGATCTCGGTCTCGAGATCGGCCAGGCGCTGCTTCGACTGCGCGTCCTTCTCCTTCTTCAGCGCCTCGCGCTGGATCTTCAGCTGGATCAGCCGGCGCTCCATGCGGTCCATTTCTTCCGGCTTGGAGTCGATCTCCATGCGGATGCGCGATGCCGCTTCGTCCATCAGGTCGATGGCCTTGTCGGGCAGCTGGCGGTCGGCGATGTAGCGGTGCGACAGCGTGGCCGCGGCGACGATGGCGGGGTCGGTGATCTCCACGCCATGGTGCACGGCGTACTTCTCCTTCAGCCCGCGCAGGATGGCGATGGTGTCCTCGACGCTGGGTTCGCCGACGAACACTTTCTGGAAACGGCGCTCCAGCGCGGCGTCCTTCTCCACGTACTTGCGGTATTCGTCCAGCGTGGTCGCGCCGATGCAGTGCAGTTCGCCGCGCGCCAGCGCGGGCTTCAGCATGTTGCCGGCGTCCATGGAGCCTTCGGCCTTGCCGGCGCCGACCATGGTGTGCAGTTCGTCGATGAAGAGGATGATCTGGCCTTCGTTCTTGGCCAGGTCGTTGAGCACGGCCTTCAGGCGCTCTTCGAATTCGCCGCGGAACTTCGCGCCGGCGATCAGGGCGCCCATGTCCAGGCTCAGCACGCGCTTGCCCTTCAGGCCTTCCGGCACCTCGCCGTTGACGATGCGTTGCGCCAGGCCTTCGACGATGGCGGTCTTGCCCACGCCGGGCTCGCCGATCAGCACGGGATTGTTCTTGGTGCGGCGCTGCAGGACCTGGATGGTGCGGCGGATTTCCTCGTCACGACCGATCACCGGATCCAGCTTGCCGATCTCCGCGCGCTCGGTGAGGTCGATGGTGTACTTCTCCAGCGCCTGGCGCTGGTCTTCGGCATTCTCGGATTGCACTTTCTCACCCCCGCGCAGACGATCGATGGCGGCACGCAGCTTCTGCTTGTCGGCGCCGCTGGCCTTCAGTTCCTGCCCGGCGGCCCCGCTGTCGTCCAGCGCAGCCAGCAGGAACCACTCGCTGGCGATGTAGGTATCGCCACTGTCCTGCGCCAGCTTGTCGGTGACGTTGAGCAGCCGCGACAGGTCGTTGCCGATGGACAGGTTGCCGGCCTGGCCGGTCACCTTGGGCAGCTTGTCGAGCGCTTCGCCCAGCCGCTCGCGCAGCAGGGGCACGTTGACGCCGGCCTGCGACAGCAACGGACGCGTGCTGCCGCCCTGCTGTTCCAGCAACGCGGTGAGCACGTGCACCGGTTCGATCATGGTGTGGTCGCGGCCCACGGCCAGCGATTGCGCGTCGGCCAGCGCCTGCTGGAAACGCGAGGTCAGTTTGTCCATCCGCATCGGGAGAACCTCAAGGAAAGTAGGGGCCGGCGAACGCCAGCCGATGCTACCCAGATGAGGTTAAGCAGCGGTGTTTCAAGGCCGACTGAGACCCGGATTCACCGTAGGGTGGGCCCTGGCCCACCTTCTTGCACGTGCCGAATGGCGGGCCAGGGCCCGCCCTACGCTTTCTTCTGCAAGGACAGCAGGCCCAGCAGCACGGCCAGCGCGGCGTAGGCCCCTGCGAACTGCCACAGGATCGTCGCGCGCAGTCCTTCCACGTCCCACGGCAGATAGATGCCACCGCGCGGGTCGACCGAATGGATGATGCCGAACAGCGTCAGCACCGCGCCGACCAGCAGCGCGACGACGGCGCGGCCGTTGCGCCCGTCGATCATCGCCACCAGCGCGGTGGTCCAGATCATCGCGGTGATGATGAAGCCGTTGCCCAGTGTCACGATGGTGGCCAGGTCGGGCAGGCCGTGGCCATCGACGCCTTCGTACAGGCCAGCGAAATGGTCGGGAGCGATCCACGCCGGATTGCCGAACTTGATCGTCAGCAGGTAGGCCACCGACGGCAGGAAGCCCAGCGCCACTGCAATGGCGTGCTTGCGCGGCGTTTCGGTGAAGGCCTGCACGGTGATGTCGAGGCCCACGTAGACGATGATCGGCGCCAGAACGGCGACCGGCAGCCACTGCACCAGCCCCGACACGTAGCCCAGCACGCCGCCCAGGCCGATGAAGAGCCCGGTCAGCAGCGTGTAGCCCTTGCGCGCGCCCATGTGCTTGTACGCAGGCTGGCCGATGTAGGGCGTGGTCTGCGCCACGCCCCCGCAAAAGCCCGCGACCAGGGTGGACACCGCCTCGGCCAGCAGTACGTCGCGTGTGCGGTAGTCGTCGCCGGCGGCGCGCGCGCTTTCGCTGACGTTGATGCCGCCGACCACCATCAGCAGGCCGAACGGCAGCAGCAGCGGCAGGTAGGGCACCGTGTAGGCCAGGCCGTCCAGCCAGCCCAGCGTGGGCAACGGCAGCGTCACCGCCAGCGGCACGGCGTCCGGCACCTTGAAGCCCGGCGCGCCAAGGCCAGCGAGACCCAGCGCGTAGTACAGCGTGGTGCCGACGATGAAGGCCAGCAGCACGCCCGGGATCTTCACCGGCAACTTGCCCTTGGCCACCAGCACATACAGCAGCAGGCCGAAGGTGACGAAGCCGACGATGGGCTGACGCAGCGTTTCGATCAGCGGCAGGAAGCCCAGCAGCGTCAGCGCCGCGCCACCGATGGAGCCCAGCAGGCCCGCGCGCGGCACCGCCCGCGTGACCGCATCGCCGAAGAACGACAGCACTAGCTTCAGCACGCCCATCACCACCAGCGAGGCCATGCCGAGCTGCCAGGTGGCAGTGGCCGCGGCCTGTTCGTCCAGGCCCGCCTGCTTGAAGCCGACGAAGGCCGGGCCCAGCACCAGCAGCGCCATGCCGATGCTGGTGGGCGCGTCCAGGCCCAGCGGCATCGCGGTGACGTCATCGCGCCCGGTCTTGGCCGACAACCGGTGCGCCATCCACGTATAGATCAGGTTGCCGACCAGCACGCCCAGCGCGGTGCCGGGGAACATGCGGGTGAACACCATCTCGGCCGGGAACTGGAAGATGCCGATCAATGCGGCGGCGATGAAGCCGAGGATGGACAGGTTGTCCACCACCAGGCCGAAGAAACCGTTGAGGTCGCCGGGAACGAACCAGCGGCGCACGGGAGAAGCCGATGCGGTCATGGGAGGCCGAAGAAGGAAAAGGGAAAGGAGGGAATGGCGGACCACAGGATAAGCCGCCTTCCCCCGCACGCGGGGGAAGGAGCAGATCGACTCAGAACGATACGTCCACCGCGTGGCGCGACCACAGCACCGACTGGTGGCCGGTGGCCTGCTTCCACGCCAGGCGGATCGCCTCGACATCGGCGCGGCGCTGCGGCGTGTCCTCGTGCAGCACCACCAGCACCTTGGTCTTCAGGCGATTGGGTTCCTTCGCACCACGGAACAGCCACTGGCCGTAGGCATCGAACACGGTCAGGCCGTCCGGGAAGCGCGAGGTCACTTCCTTGTCGAGGAAGGCGCGCCACGTCGCTTCGGTGATGGGCTCGGCCTGGGGGCGGTCCGCCGGTCCCGTCTCCTCTCCCACCCCGAAGTACAGCTCGCTGCGCACCCAGCCACTCGCGCTGGCCGGACGCAACGTGTCGCCTTCCAGCGTGGCGGTGGTGGCAGAGGGCGATGCGACAGGCGGCGTGGACGCACACCCGGCAAGCGCAAGAAGGACCAGCAGCCAGACAGCACGGTGCGACATGGGGGAAGACCTCGTGGGAGAAGGACAGGATGGAGCATGCCGCCGCGATGGCCATATGACGCGGCGGCATAAGGTGATGGAGAGCGGAGATGACACACGGTCCGCAGCGGCGGTTAATATATCGCTTCATCGCAATATAGCGATAGACTCCGCCCTGCTCCCTCCCTCGCCCCACGAGACCCGCATGTCCCACCCCGTCCTTGCTCCGCTCGGCGCCGCCATCGTGCTGGCGCTCGCCGTCCCCGCCCATGCCCAGACCGCGCCTGCCGGCGCCACCGACCTGGACGCCGTGATCGTCACCGGCACCCGCGCCACCGACCGCACCGCGCTGGAATCCACCTCGCCCATCGATGTGCTGACCGCCGAAGACATCCGCCAGGCCGGCGTGCTCAACGGCGAGCTCGGCAGTGCGCTGCAGGCGCTGCTGCCGTCGCTGAACTTCCCGCGCCAGTCCAACTCCGGCGGCGCCGACCACATCCGCGCCGCGCAGCTGCGTGGCCTGAGCCCCAACCAGGTGCTGGTGCTGGTCAACGGCAAGCGCCGCCACACCAGCGCGCTGGTCAACACCGACAGCAAGATCGGCAAGGGCAACACGCCGGTGGACTTCAATGCCATCCCGGTCAGCGCGATCAAGCGCATCGAAGTGCTGCGCGACGGCGCTGGCGCGCAGTACGGCTCCGATGCCGTCGCCGGCGTCATCAACGTCATCCTCGATGACACGCCGGAAGGCGGCGCCATCGAAGCCAGCTATGGCGCGCACCACACCAAGGTGGAGCCGATCGACCAGACCGTCACCGACGGCCAGACCGGCTTCTTCAGCGCGCAGGTCGGCGACCGCATCGGCGACGGCGGCTTCTTCCGCGTGGGCCTGGAGTACAAGCAGCGCGAAGGCACCAACCGCGCCGGCTTCGACCAGATCCCGTTCTTCGAGGAGCAGACCCCGGACAACCTCGCCCTGGCCGGCCAGCGCAACTACGTGCTGGGCGACGGCAGTTCGAAGGACATCAACGCGTGGCTCAACGCGGCCGTGCCGCTGGGCGAATCGGCCGAGCTGTACGCCTTCGGCACCTACCACCAGAGCGATACCGAAGGCGCGAACTACTTCCGCTACCCCGATGGTGTGGCGAACTGGAAGGAGGTCTATCCGAACGGCTACCGCCCGATCTCCGAAGGCGAGAACCTCGACCTGGCCGGGGTGGCCGGCGTGCGCGGCCAATGGGGCGAATGGGATTACGACGCCAGCCTCAATCATGGCCGCAACGAATTCACCTACCGGCTGCGCAATTCGCTCAACGCCTCGCTGGGCCCCAGCAGTCCCACGCGCTTCAAGACCGGCGACTACGAGTCCGCACAGACGCTCGCCAACCTCGACCTGAGCCGCGTGTTCGGCGCGCATACGTTCGCCACCGGCCTCGAGTTCCGTCATGAAACCTTCGAGACCGGCGCAGGCGATCCTGCCTCGTACGCAGCCGGTCCCTTCACCGACCGCCCGACCGGCTCGCAGGCCGGCGGCGGGCTGACGCCGCAGGACACCGCCGACCTCGACCGCGATGTGTCCAGCGTCTACGCCAGCCTCAGCAGCCAATGGGGCGAGAAATTCACCACCGACATCGCCGCGCGCTACGAACATTACGACGACTTCGGCGGCGAACTGACCGGCAAGCTGGCCGCCCGCTATGAGTTCGCGCCCGCCTTCGCGCTGCGCGGCTCGGTGTCGAACAACTTCCGCGCACCGTCGCTGAGCCAGATCGGCTTCGAATCCACCTCCACCGGTTACGACGCGTCCGGCCAACTCACCCAGGGCCGCCTGCTGTCGGTCAACAACCCCATCGCCCGCGCCCTGGGCGCGCAGGACCTGGACCCCGAGAAGGCGCTGAACCTCAGTCTCGGCTTCACCAGCCGCATCGGTGAGCATTTCGACGTATCGCTGGACGTGTTCCGCATCGACATCGACGACCGCGTGGCGATCACGGAACGCATCACCGGCGATGCGCTGACCGATTTCGTGCTGGACAATTTCGGCGTGCCGGGCGTGCAGAGCGCCAACTTCTTCATCAATGCCGCCGACACCCGTACCGAAGGTGCGGAGCTGGTGGCCAACTGGCGGCAGGTGCTGGGTGACGGCAACCTGCTGTTGACCGGCGCCTACAGCTACGCGAAGACGGAACTGAAGAACATCGCCGTTACGCCCGCCGAACTGCTCGCCATCGACCCCACCTACGTGCTGTTCGGCGTTGAGGAGAGCAACACGCTGACCGATGCCGCACCGCGCACGCGTGGCATCTTCACCGCGAGCTGGAACAACACCGATTGGTCGCTGCTGGGACGCGTCAGCCGCCATGGCAGCGCCAAGCGCGTGTTCAACTTCGGCGGCGGCTTCGAGCCGGAACAGACCTACGGCGCCGAGTGGCAACTGGACGCGGAAGTGGAATACCGGTTTTCGCCGCAGTGGAGCGTCGCGCTGGGCGGCCTGAACCTGACCGACGAGTACCCGGACCTGTCCAGCGCGGACATCGCCTACTTCGGCAACCTGCCCTACGACGTGCTGTCGCCGATCGGCAGCAACGGTGCGTATTACTACACGCGGGTGCGCTACACCTTCTGAGTGCCACGGGCATCGCCGCCTCCCTCACGGAGGCGGCTCGACGAACTGATCGTCCGGGGGCCGCAGACCACGAACGCATCGCAATGCGCCCGGACGGTGAACAACAGGGACGCCGCCTTGCAGCCAAGCATGAAGAACTCGCCGCCACGCGCCCGGATGACGAACAACCTGTAGGAGCAGCTTCAGCCGCGACCGGATACCTGCACGCCGCAGGAAACACATGCGCATCGGCTGCCATCGCCCGCGACAGGCATCATCACGAGCACGGTCGCCGTGCGGTCGCGGCTGAAGCCGCTCCTACAGGAAGCGCGCCCGCTCCTCCTCCGTCGGCACCCGGCATGCCGTCATCCCGAACCACCGGTACCGGTGTCGCGCGATCCAGCGGTATAGCGGATCGCGCACACCACGCGGCACCAGGGCGATCACCAGGGCAAGCCGCCACGCACCGCCCAATCCCATCAGCACGCGACGGATCGCATCGCTGTCGGTCCATGCGCGATGACCATCGACCAGCAGGAACGACGCAGGATCGTCGGGATCCAGCCCATGCCCTGCCAGCAGCGCGCGCCCTGCGTCCGACTGCATGGCGGCGAAGCGATAACGTCCCACGCGATCATGCTTCAGCAGGAAGCGTACCCATCCATTGCACAGCACGCAGATGCCATCGAAGACGATGATGGGGCCTTGTGCAGCGGAGGGGTCGTTTGGGGTCATTCAACCTCTCCGTGACGCTTGAGGGCTCCCCTCTCCCCGCATGCGGGGGGAGAGTGCCAACGACGAGTGAGGGGCGAACGGAGTCCGCCATCCGTCGGCCCACTGCGGTGATGCAACAGGCGACGCACGGACATACGCTCGTCTTGCGAGCGACGAAAAGCGCCCCTCATCCGCCCTCCGGGCACCTTCTCCCCCGCGCGCGGGGAGAAGGAAGGCCCATCACGCGTCGCGGACATCGAGCCACCCGCGGTAGTGCACCAACAATCCGGTGAACGGCAACGACGCCCAGACGTCGAACCGGTAGCGCCCGTCCTCGCCGAACTCTCGTGCGCCCACGCCCGTGAACCAACGCGCCGGCAACGACACGCCGAACACACTCACCCGGACGACGCGCCATGCGATGGCGTGGTCCACGACCTCCAGTCGGAAGCCGAACGTCGCCAGGCCCAGCCGCTCGCACAGCACCTCACCGTCGCGCCACAGGCGCGAGGGCATCGCACGCCCGCCGATGAAGCGCGTCCAACGCTCGGTGTCAGGCGATGCCTCAATCTCCACGCATAGCGGGCCGGCGCCAGGGGGCGGAAGATGGGTGGCCGCGGCGATCAGCCGCGACAGCCATCGACCGCCGCGCTCGACCTCGACGCCACCCCGGTACCGATTCACGCCCTGCGCCATGTGCAACGCGCGCACCGGCGCCGGCAGCCCGTCGAACGCCGGCCCCAGCACCTGCGCGAACAACGACCTTACGGCTGCATCCATGCCAGCGTGGCGATGCGGCCGCTGCGGCCATCGCGGCGGTGCGAGAAGAAGCGCGCTGGCTCGCTGATCGTGCAGAGATCGCCGCCGTGGATGTCCGCGGGCGTCACGCCATGCGCGACCAGCCGTCGGCGTGCCAGCGCCGGCAGATCGGCCAGCCAATGGTTCTCGCGTGTCGGCACGAAGCAGGCTTCGGCATCCGCATCGTGTGCGACGAACACGTCGAAGACGTCCTTGCCCACTTCATACCGCCGCGGCCCCGCAGCCGGACCTATCCACGCCATCACCTCCGCCGCCGGCGTCGTCATCGCGTCCAGCGCGGTTTCCAGCATCCCTTTCGACAGGCCGGGCCAGCCGGCATGCGCGGCCGCGATCTCGCGACCGTCCTTCGCGGCGAACACCACCGGCAGGCAGTCGGCGGTGAGGATGGCCAGTACCACGCCGGGTGTCGCCGTCACCAGCGCGTCGGCCACCGGTTCGTCGGCATCCGGATCGGCGGGCGCATCCACACGCAGCACGTCGATGCCATGCACCTGCTTCAGCCAGTGCGGCACCGACGGCAGGCCGGCGAGTTCGACCAGTTGCGCGCGATTGCGCGCCACCGTGGCCGGGTCATCGCCATCGGCGGCGTAGCGGTTGCCGAGGTTGAAGGTGTCGAACGGTGCCGCCGAGCATCCCGCGCCATGACGCAAGGTGGTGAAGGCATGCACGCCGGGAGGCGCGGGCCAGCCGGCGGACACGACCGGCGCGCGGTTCATCCGCGCTGCGCCTTGCTGTCCGCGCGCAGGGCCGCCAGCAGCGCCACCATGTCGGCCGGTACGGGCGCGGTGACGCGGACCGGTTCACCGGTGGCGGGGTGGGCGAACTCCAGGGTCTCGGCATGCAGCGCCTGTCGCCGGAAGCTGCGCAACACGGCGATCAGTTCCTCGCTGGCGCCCTTGGGCAAACGCAGCGGCCCGCCGTACAGCGGATCACCGATGATCGGGTACTTGATGTGCGCCATGTGCACGCGGATCTGGTGCGTGCGGCCCGTTTCCAGCCGGCACTCCAGCGCGGTGTGCGCGCGGAAGCGTTCGCGCAGGCGGTAGTGGGTGACCGCATCGCGGCCATCCTCGCGCACCGCCATCTTCAGCCGGTCGCGCGGGTGGCGGTCGATCGGCGCATTCGCCGTGCCGCCGGAGACCATCGCCCCGACCACCACGGCCAGGTACTGGCGGTGCACGTCGCGCGAGGCCAACTGCGCCACCAGCGAGGTATGCGCCGGCACGGTGCGTGCGACCACCATGACGCCGGAGGTGTCTTTGTCCAGCCGGTGCACGATCCCGGCGCGCGGCAGCGCCGACAGCGACGGGTCGCGGAACAGCAGGGCGTTGACCAGCGTGCCGGTGGGGTTGCCCGCACCGGGATGCACCACCAGCCCGGCAGGCTTGTCCAGCACGAACACATGCTCGTCCTCGTACAGCACGTCCAGCGGGATGTCTTCGGGGAGTGCGTGGGTCTGGGTGTCCAGTACCACGTCCAGGCTGGCGGTCTCGCCGCCGCGCACGGGGTCGCGCGGGCGCACCACCTGGCCGTCCAGCAGGGCGTTGCCGGACTTGATCCACTCGGTCAGGCGCGACCGGGAGAACTCGGGGAACAGCTCCGCCAGCGCGGCGTCAAAGCGCCGGCCGGCCGCGCTGGCGGGCACGATGGCGGTGCGGAGGCTGTCGGGGGAATCGGTATCGGTCATGCGGAAAGACATCCAGGGAGGCCATGCTCGGTCCGTATTGGCCGATTGTTCATGGCGAAGGCGGCGCCTAGGCTATCATCGACAGCCTGTTTCCCTGCCGCGGCCTGCCGCCAGCCCATGACCCAGCGTGCCCTTCCCCGCTCCACCCGCCGTTCCGCGCCCGCCCGTTTCGTCCTGCTGGCGCTGGTAATCGCCTTCGCCGGGACCGGCTGCGGCAAGATCTTCAAGAAGAAGGAAGCAGCGGAAAACCAGCCTGTCGAGGTGATGTACCAGGAAGCCCACCAGGCGATGATGAACAACAACTGGGACCGCGGCCTGCAGAACTTCCGCCGCCTGATCGCCCAGTATCCGTACGGCCCCTATACCGAACAGGCATTGATGGAATCGGCCTACGCCGAGTACAAGTCGGGCAAGCTGGACGATGCGGTCACCACCATCGACCGCTTCATCCGCACCTATCCGACCCATCGCAACGTCCCGTACATGTACTACCTGCGCGGGCTGGCCAACTCCAACCGCGACACGGTGTTCCTGCAGAAGGTCTGGCGCCTGGAAGCCAGCCGTCGCGACCTGGCCACGCCGATGCAGGGTTACAACGACCTCAACCGGGTCGCCGAGAACTACCCCAACAGCCGCTATGCCGCCGATGCGCGCCAGCGCATGAGCGTGCTGCGCAACCAGTTCGCCCTGCACGAGCTGGACACCGCGATCTACTACCTGCGCCGCGATGCGTGGGTGTCCGCCGCCAGCCGCGCCAAGTACCTGCTGGAAACCTACCCGCAGAGCAGCCACCAGAACGACGCCATCGCCGTGCTGGCCGAGGCCTACACCCAGCTGGGCAACGAAACCCTCGCCGCCGACGCCAAGCGCGTGCTGGAAATCAACGATCCGCAGCACCCCTGGCTGGCCGGCAAGTGGCCCGACTACCCGTGGATGGTGCGTCGCCTGAACCCGTTCGGCGCCGAGAAGTCGATCAATACCGCCGACAGGCGCAACGACGACTGATCCAACCGGACACGGAAACGGAAAAGGGCCGCAAGGCCCTTTTTCATGTGCGGATGCCTGCGCGCCCTGCATGCGCAGGTGTTCCGGCTCCGCCCGGAGCGCGGCGACTCACTCGTCGTCCGCAGCACCTTCCCAGTCGAAGCGCGTAAGCACCGCCAGCTGCTGCGGTTCGATCACGCCGTTGTGCTCGATGCCATCGATGACCCAGGTGGGGAACACGGTCACGCCCGCCGCCGCACAGGTAGCCGTCATCGGCGCGTTGCGCCCGCCGGGTGAGCATTCCACGTAGGGCAACTGCTCCGCCGCGTGCCCGAAATGGCGCTTCTGCCGGCTGCACTCCACGCACCACGAAGCACCGTAGAACTTCGCGCCATACGCGGACAGATGCTGCGCCAGCGCCTCCGCACGTCGACTCTCCGGACGCTGGTGCAGCAGTCCGCTCTGGTGCACATGCAGGATCGCGACCACCAACAGCACCGGCAGCGCGTGGACGCCCCACCAGCGGCCCCAGGACTGGCCTGGCGCGGACGCGGGGCGACGCGCCTGCAGCCACGCGAACATCGCCACCAGCACCGCCAGCGATGCCAGGCAACCCATGCAGAAGGCATCCAGTACCCATGCACCGACCACCGTCAGGTAGACGCTGATCGCCAGCCCCAGCAGCACCAGCCGCCACTGCCGTTGCCAGCGCAGCAGCGGCGATGCCTTGCGCATTGCCGATACCAACGCGACCACCGCATACAGTCCGAAGCCCCACAGCGCCATCGGCACGCCGAGCAGGGTCGACCAGCCGCTGCGCTGGATCGCATCGCAGCCGCCGTCGCTGGTGCAGAACGCCGAAGCCGAACCGCTGCCCGCCGTCCAGGCCAGGTAGCCGGTGATCAGCAGGCCCAGCGCCGCCAGTGCCAGCATCACCCGGTCCGGCGGCGTCGCGGGACGGGGTGCGGGGGATGCCGTGCGGTCGCGGTGCGGCGAGCGCTTCTTCTTCCTTGCCATGCCGTTTCCTTCCTACAACGCGTACTTGTTGGTGATCGGGTAGCGGCGTTCGCGACCGAAAGCCCGGCGCGACACCTTGGGGCCGGGCGCCGCCTGGTGGCGCTTCCACTCGTTGATGCGCACCAGTCGCAGCATGCGGTCCACGGTCGCTGCATCGAAGCCGGCAGCGACGATCTCGTCCCGCGACTGCTCCAGGTCCACGTAGCGGAACAGGATGGCGTCCAGCACATCGTACGGCGGCAACGAATCCTGGTCCTTCTGGTTCTCGCGCAGCTCCGCGGACGGCGGACGGTCGATCACGGCAGGCGGGATCACCGGCGCACCGCCCACGGTGTTGCGCCAGCGCGCCAGCGCGAACACCTCGGTCTTGTACAGGTCCTTGATCGGCGCATAGCCACCGCACATGTCGCCATAGATGGTGGCGTAGCCGACCGCGTATTCGCTCTTGTTGCCGGTGGTCAGCAGCAGGCCGCCGAACTTGTTGCTCAATGCCATCAGGATCACGCCGCGGCTGCGCGACTGCAGGTTCTCCTCGGTGGTGTCGGTGGGCGTGTCGCCGAACACCGGGCCGAGCGCTTCAAGGAACCCCTTGAACGGCGCCTCGATGGAGATCGCCTCCAGCTTCACGCCCATCGCCGCGCACTGCTCGGCGGCCAGGTCGTTCGACAGGCCGGCCGTGTAACGCGACGGCAACCGCACCGCGGTGACGTTCTCCGCGCCCAGCGCATCCACGGCCAGCGCCAGCACCAGCGCCGAATCGATGCCGCCGGACAGGCCCAGCCACACCTTCGAAAAGCCGTTCTTGCCGCAGTAGTCGCGGATGCCGCGCACGATGGCGCGCCACGCCAGCGCATCGCGGCTCTCGTCGCCATCGTCCATCCAGACCACCGGACTGAACTTGCGCGTGGCCACGTCGAAATCGACCACCAGCCACTGGTCGGTGAATGCCGCCGCCGCAGGATGCACGGTGCCGTCGCCATCGGCGACCACGGAGGCCCCGTCGAACACCACCGCATCCTGTCCGCCCACCACGTTGAGGTAGGCCAGCGCCATGCCCGTCTCGCGCGTACGCTCGGCGATCAGTGCGTCGCGCTGCGCATGCTTGTCGCGGTCGAACGGCGAGGCATTCGGCACCAGCGTGAGCACCGCGCCGGCCTTCCCGGTTTCGGCCAATGGCTCGGGGAACCAGAGGTCTTCGCAGATGACCAGCCCCACCTGCGTGCCTTTCACCTCGAAGACACAGCTGCCACCGTCCGGATCGACATCGAAGTAACGGCGCTCGTCGAATACCGCGTAATTGGGCAGTTCGCGCTTGCGGTAGGTCACCTCGACCGCGCCGTCGCGCAGCACGCTGGCCGCGTTGTAGACCACGCTGCCCGCACTCTGCGGCCAGCCGACCACGGCGACGATGCCGTGCGTGGTGGCGGCGATCTCCGTCAGTGCCGTCTCGCAGTCGGCCAGGAAGCGCGGCCGCAGCAGCAGGTCCTCCGGCGGATAGCCACTGATCGCGAGTTCGGGAAACAACACCACGTCGGCGCCGTATTCGTCGCGCGCCTCGGCGATCATGCGCTGGATGCTCGCCGTGTTCTGCGCGACGCCGCCGACCGGGAAGTCGAACTGCGCCATGGCGATGCGGAGGGTCTGGGTCATGTCGGCCTTCTGAAACTGCCCCTTCCCCCGCACGCGGGGGAAGGCTGGGATGGGGGCGAGTGTCCTAGCCAACTGAGTATCAGCGCCCGGACACCTTCAAGATTCGCCATGACCTCATTATTCCAGAAGCGCAGGGTGCAGAACCCTTTCCCACGGAGAAACGCATCGCGCGCGCAGTCTGTCTCGGCGTCCATATGCTGTCCGCCATCCACCTCGACGACCAGTGCGCCTTCGAGGCACGCGAAATCGGCGATGTATGGGCCTATCGGAACCTGCCGAAGGAAGCGGAAGCCTTCAAGTTGCCGACGACAGAGGATGCTCCGGAGCCGGCGTTCCGCGAGCGTCATGCCGCGCCGCAGTTCGCGCGCGCGGTTGCGTTTCTGTCCTTGTCGCATAGTGCACGTCCTGTGCTTGGGCTTCGTGGCCATTTTGCCCCCATCCCAGCCTTCCCCCGCAAGCGGGGGAAGGGGCGGACCGCGCGCGGGATCGGGATCGGGATCGGGATCGGGATCGGGATCGGGGATCTTGGACCGGAACCGGGAAACTTTGCGGACCCCGGACAAGGCCCCCTCCTCCGCTTGCGGGGGAGGGTTGGGGTGGGGGCAACGAAGCCTGTGTCCCCACACTTGCCCGGAACAACCCGAACGTCACTCCCTTTCACCCGCCGCCCAGAAAGCAGAAAGCCGCCCGAAGGCGGCTTCCTGCGTGACGCGCGACAGCGAGGCTTACTTCACCAGCTTCGCGATCGCCGCGCCCAGGTCGCCCGGCGAGCGGACGGTGACCACGCCTGCGGCTTCCATCGCCGCGAACTTGCCTTCCGCCGTGCCCTTGCCACCCGAAGCGATCGCACCGGCGTGGCCCATGCGCTTGCCGGCCGGGGCCGAGGCGCCGGCGATGAAGCCGACGACCGGCTTCTTCACGTACTTGGCGATGTACTCGGCACCGGCTTCCTCGGCGTCGCCGCCGATCTCGCCGACCATGATGATGCCTTCGGTCTGCGGGTCTTCGTTGAACAGCTTCAGGCAGTCGACGAAGTTCAGGCCGTTGATCGGGTCGCCGCCGATGCCGATGCAGGTCGACTGGCCCAGGCCCACTTCGGTGGTCTGCTTGACCGCTTCATAGGTCAGCGTGCCGGAGCGCGACACGATGCCGATCTTGCCCGGCTTGTGGATGTGGCCCGGCATGATGCCGATCTTGCATTCGCCCGGGGTGATCACGCCGGGGCAGTTCGGCCCGATCAGCACGGTGTCCGGGTGCGAGCCCTTCAGCACGTTGTCCACGCGCAGCATGTCCAGCACCGGGATGCCCTCGGTGATGCAGACGATGACCTTGATGCCGGCCGCGGCCGCTTCAAGGATGGCGTCGGCCGCGAACGGCGGCGGGACGTAGATGACGGATGCATCGGCGCCGGTGCTCTTGACGGCATCGGCGACGGTGTCGAACACCGGCAGGTCGATGTGGGTGGTGCCGCCCTTGCCCGGCGTGACGCCGCCGACGACCTGGGTGCCGTACTCGATCATCTGGGTGGCATGGAAGGTACCCTGCTGGCCGGTGAAGCCCTGCACGATCACCTTCGTGTTCTTGTTGATCAAAACGCTCATGGATAGTTCCTTCGGTGTCGTGGATCAGGCGGCAGCTTTGACGGCAGCGACGACCTTCTTGGCACCGTCGTTGATGTTGTCGGCCGGGATGATGGCCATGCCGCTGTCACGCAGCAGCTGCTTGCCTTCTTCCACGTTGGTGCCTTCCAGGCGGACCACCACCGGCACCTTGACGCCCACTTCCTTCACCGCGGCGATGATGCCCTCGGCGATCATGTCGCAGCGGACGATGCCGCCGAAGATGTTGACGAAGATGCCCTCGACCTTGTCCGAGGACAGGATCAGCTTGAACGCTTCGATCACGCGCTGCTTGTTGGCGCCGCCGCCCACGTCGAGGAAGTTCGCCGGCTCGCCGCCGTTGAGCTTGATGACGTCCATGGTGGCCATGGCCAGGCCCGCGCCGTTGACCATGCAGCCGATGTTGCCGTCCATGGTCACGTAGTTGATGTCCATCTCCGAGGCCAGCACTTCGGTCTCGTCTTCCTGGCTCTTGTCGCGCATCGCGACCAGGTCCTTGTGGCGGAAGGCGGCGTTGTCGTCGCTGTTGAACTTGCCGTCCAGCGCGTACAGGTTGCCGTCGTCCAGGATCGCCAGCGGGTTGATCTCGACCAGCGCCAGATCCTTCTCGTTGAAGATGCGGTACAGGTTGACCATGATGCTGGCGAACTGGCCCGCCTGCTTGGCGGTCAGGCCCATCTTGAAGCCGAATTCGCGGCCTTGGTACGGCTGCACGCCTTCGACGAAGTCGACATTGAGGCTGTGGATCTTGTCCGGCGTCTCGGCTGCGACCTGCTCGATCTCCACGCCGCCCTCGGACGAGGCGATGTAGGTGATGGTGCGGGTGCCGCGGTCGACCAGCACCGACAGGTACAGCTCCTTGACGATCTCGCCGGCGGTGGTCACCAGCACCAGGTTGACCGGCAGCTCGACGCCGGCGGTCTGGTAGGTGGCCATCCTGGTGCCCAGCATCTTGCCGGCGGCCGCCTTCACGTCATCGACGGTCTTGCAGAACTTGACGCCGCCGGCCTTGCCGCGGCCACCGGCGTGGATCTGGGCCTTGACCATCCAGGGACCGTTGCCGAGGGACTGGGCGGCAGCCACTGCTTCGTCCGCCGTGGAGGCGACTTTGCCGGCCGGGACCGGGATGCCGTACTCGGCCAGCAGCTGCTTGGCCTGATATTCGTGGAAATTCATGCGTCACCGTGGGTAGGGAACAGAAGACATCGCCCACGGCCGGGGCCACGGGGGCGGCGGCGCGGGCGAGCCCCCTATTGTCGCCGACCGGGCCGGATGGCGCAAAACCCGGCACCTAAGCCTTTGGTGGAACAGGCGGAAACACGGTCCCGGCGCGCAGCCGGGGGCCAGCCTGCCTATACTGGCCGCCTCGTCACGGGGAAGTACGAGTCTTGCGTCAGGCCCAGTCGCTCCTGTCCCGCATCGAATCAGTACCGCGCCGCGAACTGTATTTCTTCGCGCTGTACCGCGTGCTGGAAGCGGGCATCCTGGCCGCGCTGATGTTCAGCCCGCTGGGCGATGTGCTCGGCCAGCCCCGCCACGAAGACCTCGGCATGCTGGTGGCCATCGGCTACCTGGTGCTGGCGCTGGTGCTGTTCTTCGTCGGTCGCAGCGTGCAGTGGCTGGTGTGGATCGTGTTCGTCAGCGTCTGCCTGGACGTGCTTGTCGCAGGACTGATCACCCACGCCCTGCCTGGCGCCACGGCCGGCGTGGCGATGATGCTGCTGTTCAATGTGTCCGCAGCGGCCCTGCTGCTGCCGTCCACCCGGATGGCCCTGGTCGTGGCGCTGATCGCCATTGCCGCGCTGTTCGGCGAGTATTTCTTCACCCTGTTCCACGACCAGAACAGCAGCCGCTCGCTGGCCGAAGTCATCATGTTCGCGGTCAGTTACCTGGCCCTGGCCTACCTCGCCCACCAAGCCGGGCAGAAGGCGCGTGCCAGCCAGGCGCTGGCGGACAAGCGCGGCGAGGAAGTCGCCAACCTGTTCGAAGTCAACGAACTGATCATCCGCCGCATGCGGACCGGCGTGCTGGTGGTCGACGCCGACAACCACATCAAGCTGTCCAACGAGGCCGCCAGCCTGCTGCTCGGCGACGGCGGCGACGGCAAGGGCGTCGACGGGAAGGGACTGTCGCTGCAGCACGCGGCACCCGAACTCGCCCGCCGCCTGCAGCGCTGGCGCAACGGCTGGCAGACCGACGAAACCCCGATGCAGTTCTCGCCGGACCAGCCGGAAGTGCAGCCCCGCTTCGCCCGCCTGCTGGCCGACAGCGACACCTCGTTGATCTTCCTGGACGATGCCACGGTGGTCTCGCGCCGGGCCGAATCCCTGACCCTGGCCGCGCTCGGCCGCTTTTCGGCCAGCCTGGCGCACGAGATCCGCAATCCGCTGGCCGCGATCAACTACGCCGTGCAGCTGCTGGAGGAATCCCAGCAGGTCAGCGACGGCGACCGCCGCCTGCTGCAGATCATCCACCAGCAGTGCCAACGCACCAATGGCATCGTCGAAAGCGTGCTGGGGCTGGCCCGTCGCGAACGCGCCACGCCCGAGCACGTGGACCTCAACACCTTCGCGCGGCGTTTCGTGGACGAGTACCAGCAGACGCTCTCCATCGAGACCGACACGCTGGAAACCATCATCGGGGCCAAGCCGGTGCCTGCGCTGGTGGATTCACGCCACTTGCAGCAGGTGGTCACGGTCCTGGTGCAGAACGCGCTGAACTACGGGCGCCTGCCGGGGGAACCCGCGCGCATCCGCATCCGCGTGTTCAATGCCGATGGGCGTCCGACCATCGACGTGATGGACCGCGGCCCCGGCATCCCCGAAGCCGTGGCGGCGCAACTGTTCCGGCCGTTCTTCACCACGTCCGAGCATGGCACCGGCCTGGGGCTCTACATCGCCCGCGAGCTGTGCCGGGCCAACCAGGCCACGCTCGAATACGTCCCGGTGCCGGGCGGCGGCAGCTGTTTCCGCATCATCCTGCCCGGGCCGCACGCGTTGTTACCCGCGTAGGCACGGTTGGCCGCGCCGCCGGAATCCCCTGCAGGAGACCCTTCATGCCCCACCGCGGCACAGGCAGGATGCCTTCAGATGTGATCATGCAACCGCTTCTTGCCCAAGAGCGCCCATGCGGGCAAGCCCGGGACGCACGGCATACATGCCACGCCACGATCACAGGCCGTTGCCTACCATGATTCACATTCAGCCGGTACACTGCCCGCACAGGGGCAAGAGGGGGGATGCATGAATCAAAGCCGTAGTGCCCTGATCGTCGATGACGAGCGCGACATCCGCGAACTGCTGACGCTGACGCTGGGCCGCATGGGCCTGCGCATCGACACCGCCGCCAATGTAGGTGAGGCCCGCGAGTTGCTGGCACGCAACACCTACGACCTGTGCTTCACCGACATGCGCCTGCCCGATGGCAACGGCATAGACCTGGTCGGCGAGATCTCCCGGAACTATCCCAATACGCCGGTCGCCATGATCACGGCGTTCGGCAACATCGAGCTGGCGGTGGAAGCCCTGAAGGCTGGTGCCTTCGATTTCGTCAGCAAGCCCGTGGACCTCGCTGTCCTGCGCGGGCTGGTCAAGCACGCGCTTGAACTGAACAACACCGATCGCGCTCCCCCGCCTCCTCCTCCGCCCGAACAGGCCAGCCGCCTGCTGGGTACGTCGGCCGCGATGGATGCGTTGCGCGAGACGATCGGCAAGGTGGCGCGCAGCCAGGCGCCGGTCTACATCATGGGCGAGTCCGGCACCGGCAAGGAGCTCGTGGCCCGCACCATCCATGAGCAGGGTGCGCGCGCTGCCGGTCCGTTCATTCCGGTCAACTGCGGCGCGATTCCCGCCGAGCTGATGGAAAGCGAGTTCTTCGGCCACAAGAAGGGCAGCTTCACCGGCGCGCACGCCGACAAGCAGGGCCTGTTCCAGGCCGCCAGCGGAGGCACGCTGTTCCTCGACGAGGTGGCCGAGCTGCCGCTGCCCATGCAGGTCAAGCTGCTGCGCGCCATCCAGGAAAAAGCGGTGCGCCCGGTCGGCGCGTCCGGCGAGGCGCAGGTGGACGTACGCATCCTGTCGGCTACCCACAAGGATCTTGGCGAACTGGCCGCCGACGGCCGCTTCCGCCACGACCTGTACTACCGCATCAACGTGATCGAACTGCGGGTGCCGCCGCTGCGCGAGCGCACGGGCGACCTGGCCCAGCTGACCAGCGCCGTCCTCGAACGGCTGGCGGCCCAGCACGGCCGCATGGCGCCGTCGGTCTCGCCGGAGGCGATGGAAGCGCTGGGCCGCTACCCGTTCCCGGGCAATGTGCGCGAACTGGAGAACATCCTGGAGCGCGCGCTGGCCATGTCCGAGGGCCACAGCATCGAGATCGACGACCTCTACCTGCCGCAGGCGCCTGCCGGCAAGAAGTTCGGTGGCGATTTCAGCCCCGGGGAAGTGATCCGCGATGTCCCGGGCGCGGTGGATGTCGACCCTGCTGCCGGCGCCCTGCCCGAGTACATCGAGCAACTGGAGCGCGCCGCGATCCAGAAGGCGCTGGAAGAGAATCGCTGGAACAAGACCAAGGCCGCCGCCCAGTTGGGCATCACCTTCCGGGCGTTGCGCTACAAGCTGAAGAAGCTGGGGATGGAATAGGCCAGCGCACGCCGCGCGCCATTCCCAACGTACCCGCAGGATCGGCCCCGGGGCTCGATGCTCCTGGATGGGTCACTCGTGAAAGCATCGCGCCGAAGGGCGCTCCTGCACGACGTATGTCATGCACCGGGGCGCTGTGGGATACCGCGCCCGCATGCGCGATGCGTGGGACGCTGCCTGCGGAGACACCTTCTACACAATGAGCTGAACTGGGCTGGCAGCCTTGAGCATCGCGCCTGAAGGCGCTCCTACAGACGCAGGGTGGGGTCCCGCCCGGGAGCCGCCCGACCCGGCCATATCACCGAAACCCGGCCGCCGTCACAGGCGCGCCGCTTCCCTTGGGCGGATAACCGGCTAACATGGGGCGATGAAGTCCGGATGGGGAAAGCCGGACAGGGGAAATCCGATGGCCGTGACCCGTTCCGCCGCCAAGAAAGCCGCCTCCGCGCCCGTCCGCGAGAACCCGCTGAACCTGTTCGTCTGGGAAGGCACCGACAAGCGCGGCGTCAAGATGAAGGGCGAGCAGCAGTCCAAGAATGCCAACTTCCTGCGCGCCGAGCTGCGCAAGCAGGGCATCACGCCCAACGTGGTCAAGGTGAAGCCCAAGCCGCTGTTCGGGTCGGCGGGCAAGACCATCTCCGCCAAGGAGATCGCCTTCTTCAGCCGCCAGCTGGCGACGATGATGAAGTCCGGCGTGCCGATGGTGTCCTCGCTGGAGATCATTGAGGGTGGGCAGAAAAACGTCCGCATGAGCAAGATGGTGCAGCAGATCCGCTTCGACATCGAAGGCGGCTCATCACTGTATGAGGCCATCAGCAAGCATCCGGTGCAGTTCGACGAGCTGTACCGCAACCTGGTGCGCGCAGGCGAGTCGGCAGGCGTGCTCGAAACGGTCCTGGATACGATCGCCAACTACAAGGAAAACCTGGAAGCGCTGAAGGGAAAAATAAAGAAAGCGCTGTTCTACCCGGCCACTGTTATCGCGGTCGCCCTGCTGGTATGCGCAATCATTTTGATCTATGTGGTACCCATCTTCGAAGAGACCTTTGCGGGTTTCGGCGCCGAACTGCCTGCATTCACTCAAATGGTTGTTGGATTGTCCCGCTTCATGGTCAGCTGGTGGTGGCTGTTGCTGATCATCATCGTGGGAGCCGGCTTTGGCGCCGTGGCCGCATTCAAGCGCTCACCTGCATTCCAGCATGCGGTGGACAAGCTCGTCCTCCGAGTGCCGGTGATCGGACAGATCATGCACAACTCGTCCATTGCGCGCTTCGCCCGTACCACCGCCGTGACGTTCAAGGCGGGTGTTCCGCTGGTGGAAGCACTGAGCACGGTGGCCGGCGCCACGGGCAACACGGTTTATGAAAAAGCCGTACTGCGCATGCGTGATGACGTCTCAGTGGGCTACCCACTCAACATGGCGATGAAACAGACTCAGTTGTTTCCTCACATGGTTGTGCAGATGACCACTATCGGCGAGGAAGCCGGCGCACTCGATGCGATGCTGTTCAAGGTTGCGGAGTACTACGAGCAGGAAGTGAACAATGCAGTGGACGCTCTGTCGAGTCTGATCGAGCCCTTCATCATGGTCATCATCGGCACACTCGTCGGCGGCCTAGTGATCGCGATGTACCTGCCGATCTTCAAGATTGCCGCAACGGTCGGTTGATCCGTGGCATTCCTCGATCAGCACCCCGAACTGGGGTACCCGGTGGTGGCAGGCTTGGGCCTGCTGGTGGGCAGCTTCCTCAATGTGGTCATTCTGCGGCTGCCGCGGCGGCTGGAGTGGGAGTGGAAGCGTGACGCCCGCGAGGTGCTGGAAGAGCCGGAGATCTACGATCCGCCGCCTCCCGGCATCGTGGTGGAACGCTCGCACTGCCCGCACTGCAAGACGGCGCTGTCGTGGTACGAGAACATTCCGCTGTTCAGCTGGTTGGCCCTGCGCGGCAAGTGCCGCCACTGCAAGACTCCTATCTCGCCCCAGTACCCCATCGTGGAGTTGCTGACCGCGTTGCTGGCGGTGGCCTCGGTATGGCGGTTCGGGTTCGGCTGGCAGGGTTTCGGCGCGGCGTTGCTGAGCTGCTATCTGGTGGCGCTGAGCGGCATCGACCTGCGCACGCGGCTGCTGCCCGACCAGCTGACGCTGCCCTTGATGTGGCTGGGCCTGATCGGCAGCCTCGACAACCTCTACATGCCCGCCAAGCCGGCACTGCTGGGCGCCATCGCCGGCTATGTGTCGCTGTGGCTGGTGTGGTGGCTGTTCAAGCAGATCACCGGCAAGGAAGGCATGGGCCGGGGCGATTTCAAGCTCCTCGCCGCCCTCGGCGCTTGGGTCGGGTTGAATGGCGTGCTGCCCATCATCCTGATCTCCTCGCTGGTGGGCGCCGTGGTGGGTTCGGCCTGGCTGGCGATGCGGGGCCGCGACCGCGCCACGCCGATTCCGTTCGGCCCCTATCTGGCCATCGCCGGCTGGATCGTGTTCTTCTGGGGTCAGCAGATCGTGGACGCCTACCTGCGTTTCGCCGGCCTGAAGTAGCGGCGCCCCGCGGGCGCTCGTACATAATCGGCCCATGAGCGACTACTTCATCGGATTGACCGGCGGCATCGCATCCGGGAAAAGTGCGCTTGAGAAGGCGTTTGCCGCACATGGCATCACGGTGGCGGATGCCGACCTGCTCGCACGCGAGGTGGTCCGCCCCGGCGAACCTGCGCTGGACGCCGTGGTGGCGCGCTTCGGGCGCGATGTGCTGATGGCGGATGGCCAACTGGACAGGGCGGCGCTGCGCGTGCGCGTGTTCGGGAACGATGAGGAGCGGCGTGCGCTGGAAGCGATCCTGCATCCGGCCATCCGCGCGCGGCTGCTCGCCCTCTGTCGAACTGCCGACAGCCCCTATGCGATCGCGACGGTCCCCCTACTCACCGAAGGCGGGGGCCGCCGGGCCTATCCCTGGCTGCACCGCATCGTGGTGGTGGATACCCCGGTCGCCGTGCAGAAGGCACGGTTGATGCAGCGTGACGGCATCGACGCGGCGCTGGCGGAGAAGATGATGGCCGCCCAGGCCTCGCGCGCCGAGCGCCTCGCACTGGCCGACGACATCGTCGTCAACGACGGCGACATCGCCCACCTGCAGCATGCAGCCGATGGACTGCACCTGCGCTACCTGGCGTTGGCTGGATTCGTTTCCTCGTAGCGCGAAGCTTGCTCTGCTGGAGCCTGTCGGAAGCGCATCGCGTAACCGAACACACTCGGCTCTACGTCATCCACGGCGCTTCCTAGGCGGCGGCCGGCCACAGTCCGCGGATCGCGGCAATGCCCTGCGCACCATGCCGGCGCGCGTCGGCGATGTCGTCGGTCGTCATGCCGCCGATGGCATAGATCGGCAACGACACGCCCTCGCGCAGGCCGGCGAAGCCCGGCCATCCCAGCGACACCCCGCCGGGATGGCTCTGGGTCGGGTAGATGCTGCCCACCACCGCGAAATCGCATCCCAGCGCCTCCGCCTGCCGCAGGTCCGCTGCGGCATGGCAGGACGCCGCGACCGGCAGTCCTTCCGGCAGCGGCCGGGTCGATAGCGCCGCCAGTTGCGTGGCGCGCAGGTGGACGCCGACCTGCAGTTCGCGCGCCAGGTCGATGTCGCCGTTGAGCAGCGTCTCGACGCCCGCCTCGCGGCAGCGCGCGATGGCCTGGCGGGCCAGCGCACGCCAGGGCTCGCCCTCCAGTCCGCGCGCGCGGATCTGCACGCGACGGGTCCCGCGCGCCACCGCTTGCTCGAAGCCATCCAGCCAGCGCGGGACGTCGTCCGGCTCCGGGGTGACCAGATAGCGGTCCGGCTGGAGCAGCGCGGCCACCACCGGGCGATCGGCCGGCGGCATGTCGTAGCGCATCAGCTTGTCCGGGGCGACCCAGGCCAGCGCCTGGCCTTCGTGTCCGCGCGGCGTGCCCTCCCATCCGGTCAGGTGCCGCACTTCCAGGCACAGGCGCTTGTCGGGGTATTGCTGGGGCACGCTGATGAGGTGGTCGCCGACGTGGGCCTCGATGCCAAGTTCCTCGCGCAGTTCGCGCACCAGCGCCTCCTCGGGACGTTCCCCGGGCTCCTGCTTGCCGCCAGGAAACTCCCAACGCCCCGCCAGGTCGCGCCCTTCCGTCCGGCGGGTCAGCAGGATGCGGCCGCGCGCGTCGGTGATGACGGCGGCCATGACGTGGATGGAGCGCAGCGGAGTAAGCATGGAAGAAGCTTGCCGGGAACGGTCAGGTAGACGCAAATAGTCTCGCCCGGACCGGATGTCGCGCGCAAAGAAAAAAGCCGCGCAGTGCGCGGCTTTTCCGTCAGGCGGGGTGGTGTTGCGGCGACTCAGCCCAGCTGGCCGTGGCAATGCTTGTATTTCTTGCCGCTGCCGCAGGGACAGGGATCGTTGCGGCCGACCTTGGGCGCATCGCGGTGCGCCGGCATCGGACCGGACTGCACGTAGCCACCCTGCGCCGCGGCCAGTTGCCGGGCCTGTTCGGCTTCCTCGTCGGCGCTGTAGCCGCCGGCATCCTGGTGCTGGAACTGCATCTGCCGGGCCTGCGCCTCGGCCATGGCGCGCTCCTGCGCTTCCAGCGCGGCGACTTCCTCCTCGCTGCGGATGCGGACGCGCGACAGCAGGGTCACCACTTCGCTCTTCACCCGTTCCAGCATGCCGGAGAACAACTCGAACGCTTCCTTCTTGTACTCCTGCTTCGGCTGCTTCTGCGCGTAGCCGCGCAGGTGGATGCCCTGGCGCAGGTAGTCCATGCGCGCCAGGTGTTCCTTCCAGTTCTTGTCCAGCACGGTCAGCATGATGTGCTTTTCAAGCGCCCGCATGGTCTCGTCGCCTATCACCGCTTCCTTGTCGGCGAAGTGCTTGTCCATCGCTTCCTGTACGCGACGCTCGATGGTCTCGGCATCGAGCTCCTCGGCATCCTCGCGCCAGCGGCTCACGGGCAGCTCCACGCCCATTTCCTCGCCGAGTTCGCGCTCCAGACCCTGCAGATCCCACTGCTCGTCCACCGAGTTCAGCGGCACGTAGCGGGCGACCGTTTCGGCGACCACGTCGCCGCGGATGCCGTCGATGTTGTCCTTCACCGAATCGGCGTCGAGCAGTTCGTCGCGCTGCGCGTAGATCACCTTGCGCTGGTCGTTGTTGACGTCGTCGAAGTCGAGCAGGTTCTTGCGGATGTCGAAGTTGTGCGCTTCCACCTTGCGCTGCGCCTTCTCGATCTGCCGGCTGACCAGCTTGTCCTCGATGACGTCGTCTTCCTTCATGCCGATCAGCTTCATCGCCTTCTGGACCCAGTCCGAGGCGAAGATGCGCATCAGGTTGTCTTCCAGCGACAGGTAGAAGCGGGACGAACCCGGGTCGCCCTGACGGCCGGAACGGCCACGCAGCTGGTTGTCGATGCGGCGCGATTCGTGGCGTTCGGTGCCGACGATGTGCAGGCCACCGGCGGCCTTCACTTCGTCATGGCGCTTCTGCCATTCGGCCTTCACCGCGGCGCGGTCGGCGTCGCTGGCGTCTTCCGGCAGCGTCTCGTACTCGGCTTCCAGTGAACCGCCCAGCACGATGTCGGTACCGCGGCCGGCCATGTTGGTGGCGATGGTAATCGCGCCCGGACGACCGGCCTGCGCCACGATGTGCGCTTCGCGCTCGTGCTGCTTGGCATTGAGCACTTCGTGCGGCACGCCAGCCTTGGTGAGGAACTCGGACAGCATTTCCGACGTCTCGATGGACGTGGTGCCCACCAGCACCGGCTGGCCGCGCTGGTAGCACTCCTGGATGTCGGCCAGCACCGCCTTGAACTTGCCTTGGCGGTTGAGGAACACCTGGTCGGGCGAATCCTTGCGCACGGTCGGGCGGTTGGTCGGGATGACGATGACTTCCAGGCCGTAGATGCTCTGAAATTCGAAGGCTTCCGTATCCGCCGTACCGGTCATGCCGGACAGCTTGTTGTACATGCGGAACAGGTTCTGGAACGTCACGCTGGCCAGCGTCTGGTTCTCGCGCTGGACCGGCACGCCTTCCTTCGCTTCGACCGCCTGGTGCAGGCCGTCGGACCAGCGGCGGCCTGTCAGGGTGCGGCCGGTGAACTCGTCGACGATGACCACTTCACCATCGCGCACGATGTAGTCCACGTCGCGCTGGTAGATGGCATGCGCGCGCAGTGCGGCATTGAGGTGGTGCACGACCGACAGGTTGTTGGCGCCGTACAGCGGTTCTTCCTCGCTGATGATGCCGGCCTGCAGCAGCAGTTCCTCGGCGTGCTCCATGCCCGCTTCGGACAGGTGCACCTGCTTGCCCTTTTCGTCGACCCAGTAGTCGCCTTCCGCTTCCTCGTTCTCCTGCTTGATCAGCTGGGGCACGATGCGGTTGACGCGGATGTACAGCTCCGGCGATTCGTCGGCCGGGCCGGAGATGATCAGCGGGGTGCGCGCTTCGTCGATCAGGATGGAGTCGACTTCGTCGACGATGGCGTAGTGCAGGCCGCGCTGGAAGCGGTCGGCGCGCGACATCGCCATGTTGTCGCGCAGGTAGTCGAAGCCGAATTCGTTGTTGGTGCCGTAGGTGATGTCGGCGGCGTAAGCGGCGCTCTTGTCGCCGTGCGGCATGCCCGGGTACACCACGCCCACGCTCAGGCCCAGCCAGTTGTACAGGCGGCCCATCCAGGCGGAGTCGCGGCGGGCCAGGTAGTCGTTCACGGTGACGACGTGCACACCCTTGCCTTCGAGCGCGTTGAGATAGGTGGGCAGCGTGGCGACCAGCGTCTTGCCTTCACCGGTACGCATTTCGGCGATCTTGCCCAGGTGCAGCACCATGCCGCCGATCAGCTGCACGTCGTAGTGGCGCATGCCCAGCACGCGACGGCTGGCTTCGCGGCAGACCGCGAAGGCTTCGGGCAGGATCTTGTCGAGTGCTTCCCCGCCCGCGATGCGCTGCTGGAACTCCGGCGTCTTGGCCTTCAGCTGCTCGTCGGTGAGCTGCTGCAGCTCCGCTTCCAGCGCGTTGATCTTGTCGACGGTGCGATGCAGCTGCTTGAGCAGGCGTTCGTTGCGACTGCCGAAGACACGGGTAAGCAGGTTGTTGATCATGTAGGGAACCGGATGGGAAAAGGACGCCGGGGCCGCGCGGCGGTTGCGGGCCCAAAACGAAACAGGGCGCTAGGCGCCCTGTCTGGCAACACCGTATTGTAGCTTGGGGCGCCGCCCGGGGAATCAAGGCCGGCGGTAGGACCGCGACTTTCCCGTTTGGTTCCGCGCGCTATCAGCCGCGCTTGACCTGCCCCACCGGCGTGGGGCCTTCGCCCAGGAACTTGCGCGGATTGACCACACGCTCGTTCTCCCACACTTCGAAGTGCACGTGCGCGCCCGTCGAACGACCGGTGGAACCGGCCTTGGCCACTTCCTGGCCCACGCGCACGAGGTCGCCGGCACGTACGGTCAGGCGCGAGTTGTGTGCATAGCGGGTGACGTAACCGTTGCCGTGGTCGACATCGACGACATTGCCGTAGCCGCCCTTCACGCCGGCGAAGCTGACCACGCCGTCGGCCACCGCGAGCACGGGATCCCCCACGCTGGCCTTGAAGTCGATGCCCTTGTGGTATTGGCCACCGCCACCGAACGGATCGGCGCGACCACCAAAACCGGACGTGATGTAGCTGTTCGCGATCGGCATGCGGCCCGGGGTCGCATTCCTGTCGAGTTCGCGGTTGAACAGCAGTGCCTCCAGCACGGACAGCTGACGGCCAGACGCGGCGAACTGCTTCTCCAGCTTGTCCACGCCGGAGGTCAGGTCGGCGGGCTTCATGTCGTAGGACACGTCGTTGCCGCCCACGCCGACCGGCTCGTTGAAGTCGAACTCGCCGTCCTGCAGCTGGCCCACGCGGGTGAGGCGTTCACCGAGCGCATTCAGGCGATTGGCCTGCGCCTGCAACTCGCCAAGGCGCGCGGCCATGGCGTTGATTTCCTGCTGGGCGCCACGGCGGACCTGCTCAAGCTCGGTATCGCGCTGCTCGGCCTTGGCCTGCAGCATCGAGACCTGCGCCATGCCGAGGGCGCTGCGCCCCCCCATGCCCACCAGCAGGCCGGCGGCGACGAGCACCGCAGCGCTGGCGAGCGGCCGGGCGTGGAACGCGAGGCGGATTCGATAGGCACCATGGGCCGATGCATGGGCCCACCAGGTACGCGAATTGTTTACGATGGTCTTAAAGCTCATAGATACCGATGTCTGATTCGAAGTCCAAGCCGCGCCGTACCGGCACCGCGCAACCTGCCCTGCAGGCTGCCTTGACGGATGCCGCCACCGACCCGGTGCGTCGTGCCATGTGGCTGGACGCCTTGGAACAGCAGCTTCGCCCCTGCCTGCCGCCTGCCCTGGCGCCCCATTGCCGGTTGGCGAACGTGGCGGGCAAACGGCTCGTTTTTATCGTCGATTCCCCGGTGTGGCACGCTAGGCTTCGCCTGGCCGCACCCGAACTGATCAACGTGGCCCAATCCATCGGACTGGCGGTCACCGAAATCACCGCCAAGACGAGCCTCGCGCCGCTCCATCCCGTGAAGCCTGCGCAAGATCCGGTCGTACCTGTGTCGGAGGCGTCCCGCAAAGGGCTGCAAGCGGCCCTCGACCTCCTGTCCGCCCCGGACTCCGCCGGTACGCCCACCCCGGGGGGTGGTCATCGTAGACGCCGCGGATGTTGAGCCGGCCATCACGAGGGACGGGGCATGGTACCGGCCACCGTCGGTCGGGGCGTTAGCCAAAGGTTAGGAAAATGTTATTTCCAGCCAGATTTCCTGACACAGTTCACATTTTGACCAAGGCGTAACCATTCGCACATCACTGCGTGATGACGGTGGGAAACCGGTCGACAGCAAGGTCACCGTCCGCAGCGGACGGGCGTCTCAGATCGCCAGGACGGGCGTCGCATAGGTGACCGGGGACGGCGCGGTGCGGTCCTCGAAGGTCACTTCTTCCCAGGCCGAGGTCTCGGCCAGCAGGGCGCGGACCAGCTTGTTGTTCAAGGCATGGCCCGATTTGAAGCCCTCGTAGGCACCCAGGATGGGGCGCCCGGCGAGGTACAGGTCGCCGATGGCGTCCAGGATCTTGTGGCGGACGAATTCGTCCGTGTAGCGCAGGCCGTCCTCGTTCAATACGCGGAACTCGTCCAGCACGATGGCGTTGTCCATCGAGCCGCCGAGGCCGAGATTGCGCTCGCGCATGTATTCCAGGTCGCGCATGAAACCGAACGTGCGCGCGCGCGCGACTTCCTTGATGTAGGCGCCGGTGGAGAAATCCACTTCGGCCCGCGACTGCGAGGCGGGGATCATCGGGTGATCGAACTTCACCGTGAAACCCAGCTTGAAGCCGTCGTACGGCTCGAAGCGCGCCACCTTGTCGCCCTCGGTCACTTCGATGGGACGGGTGATGCGGATGAAACGCTTGGGGGCGTCCTGCTCGGCAATGCCGGCGGACTGGATCAGGAACACGAACGGGCCTGCGGAGCCATCCATGATCGGCAGTTCGGCCGACGACAGTTCCACGTAGGCGTTGTCCACGCCCAGGCCGGCCATCGCCGACATCAGGTGTTCGACGGTCTGCACCTTGGCGCCCTCGCAGGTCAGCCCGGTGCACAGCGTGGTCTCGGTGACCAGCTCCGCGCTGGCGGGAATCTCCACCACCGGCTCCAGGTCGACGCGCCGGAACACGATGCCGGTATTCACGGGAGCCGGGCGCAGGGTCATGTAGACCTTTTCGCCGCTGTGCAGCCCCACGCCCGTCGCGCGGATCACGTTCTTGAGGGTGCGTTGCTGGGCCATTCGAAGGAATCGCAGGTGGGGGGAACCTGAGCGGGCAGCGAGAATATCACGCAGACCACTGAATCTTAACGGAAGAACCGGTCTGTCCCACCCCTGCAACAACGGAATGCTACGGCCGTCGGGAAAGGGCTGCCGGACCGGTGAAGGTCCGGCAGCGAAGGGACACGGCGATGAAACGGCACATCATCTGCGCCCTCCCCTGTTTACGGGGGAGGGTTCCACTTCTACGTGATCAGTCCGCCTGGCGGCGCAGGAACGCCGGGATGTCCAGGTAGTCCGGCGGCAGGTCGGCCGCGATCGGGGCCGATACCGGCGCGGACGATGCCGGCGCAGCCGACCCACGACGCAGGCCCATGCCGCTGGTGGCGGCGCTGATCGGGTCCACGGCGAAGCCGTCGTCGATCGCCATCCCGGTGGTGGCGTCGCGGACCAGCTTGATCGGCGCGCGCATCGGCTCGCGCAGGTCGCTGCCACGGCCGACCGGCTGGCGGGCGGCATTGCGGTTCAGGCCGGTGGCCACCACGGTCACGCGCACTTCGTCCTGCATGTCCGGATCCAGCACGGTGCCGACCACCACGGTGGCGTCTTCCGAGGCGAAGCCTTCGATGGTGCGGCCCACTTCGTCGAACTCGGCCATGGTGAAGTCCGGACCGGCGGTGATGTTGACCAGGATGCCGTTGGCACCGTTGAGGTTGACGTCGTCCAGCAACGGGTTCTGGATGGCGGCTTCGGCGGCGGCCTGCGCGCGATCATCACCGCGTGCCGAGCCGGTGCCCATCATGGCCAGGCCCATCTCGCTCATCACGGTGCGCACGTCGGCGAAGTCGACGTTGATCAGACCCGGACGGACGATCAGGTCGGCGATGCCCTGCACGGCGCCCAACAGCACGTCGTTGGCGGCGCGGAACGCCTGGATCATCGTCGCGTTGCGGCCCAGCACGGTGATCAGCTTTTCGTTCGGGATGGTGATCAGCGAATCGCAGTGGTGGCTCAGTTCCTCGATGCCCTTCAGCGCGACCTGCATGCGGCGGCGGCCTTCGAACGGGAACGGCTTGGTGACCACGGCGACGGTCAGGATGCCCATCTCCTTGGCCAGCTGCGCCACGACGGGCGCGGCGCCGGTACCGGTGCCACCGCCCATGCCGGCGGTGATGAACACCATGTCGGCGCCATCAAGGGCGTCGATGATGCGCTCGCGGTCTTCCAGCGCCGCCTGCCGGCCGACTTCCGGATTCGCGCCGGCGCCCAGGCCCTTGGTGACGTTGCTGCCGAGCTGCAGCTGCAGCTTGGCGCCGCAGTTCTTGATCGCCTGCGAGTCGGTGTTGGCGGTGATGAACTCCACGCCATCCACGCTGCCGTTGACCATGTGCGCCACGGCGTTGCCGCCGCCGCCGCCCACGCCCACGACCTTGATCACCGCATTCGGGGCCATCTTTTCAACCAGTTCGAAATGTGCCATGTCCTTGTCCTCGTTTATTTAGTTATGTGTTGCTGGGTGGAACGAACGTCGTGATGCCTTTCACTTCGCGGAGGATGTCGCCTCACTCAGAACTCGCCGCGATACCAGTTCTGCAGTTTCTTGAACCAGCTGCCCGCCTTGCCCGTGGGCAGCGACGGACGCCGGGGATGTTCGATCTGGCTGCCCATCAGCAGCAGGCCGACGCCGGTGGCATGCACCGGGTTGCCGACCACTTCGCCCAGGCCGGTGACGTGCTGCGGAATGCCGACGCGCACAGGCATCTGCAGCATTTCCTCGGCCAGTTCGACCACGCCTTCCATCTTCGATGCGCCACCTGTCAGCACCATGCCGGCGCGCACGCGCTCCTCGAACCCGGAGCGGCGCAGTTCCGCCTGCACCATCTCGAAGATCTCCTCGTAACGCTGCTGCACCGCCTGCGCCAGCGCATGGCGCGGCAGGCGGCGCGGCGGGCGGTCGCCCACGCTGGGCACCTGGATGCTTTCTTCCGCCGTTGCCAGCTGCGCGAGCGCGCAGGCGTAGCGCACCTTGATCTGCTCGGCTTCCGGCGTGGGCGTGCGCAGCATGTGCGCGATGTCGTTGGTCACCTGGTCGCCGGCGATGGGCAGCGACGCCGTGTGGCAGATCGCGCCCTGCACGAACACCGCCAGGTCGGTGGTGCCCGCCCCCATGTCGACCAGCACCACGCCGAGCTCGCGTTCGTCGCTGGTCAGCACGGCCACGCTGGAGGCCAGCGAGGAGAAGATCAGGTCGTCGATCTGCAGGCCGCAGCGCTGCACGCACTTGCTGATGTTGGCGGCGGCCGACTGTGCGCAGAACACCAGATGCGCGTCCACTTCCAGGCGCACGCCGGTCATGCCGACCGGGTTGCGGATGCCTTCCTGCGAATTGTCCAGCTTGTACTCGCGCGGGATGGCATGGAGGATCTTCTGGTCGGCCGGGATCGCGACGGCCTTCGCCGCTTCCAGCACGCGGTCCAGGTCGCCCCAGGTCACCTCGCCGTCGCGGATCGGGACGATGCCGGGCGAGTTGCGGCACTGCACGTGGTTGCCTGAGATCGACGCGTACACCGAGCGGATCTCGCAGCCGGCCATCAGCTCGGCCTCCTCGATCGCGCGCTGGATGGACTGCACCGTCGACTCGATGTCCACGACGACGCCGCGCTTGAGGCCGCGTGACTCGTGCGAGCCGATGCCGATCACCTCGATCGGATTGCCCGGTGCGTACTCGCCGACCAGCGCCGTCACCTTGGAGGTGCCGATGTCCAGCCCGACGATCAGCGATTTGTCACCCTTGCGATTCATGTAGTGCCCTGCAGAAGACGACCTGCGACCGCGATCGGCGCAGGCAATGGAGACGGTGTGGAAGCTGGCGGCGGCGCCTTCGGCGCTTCGCCCCAGCTGAGCGCGAACCCGTTGGTGTAGCGCAGGTCCGCGCGCACCAGCGGCTGTGCCTGCGCGGTGGCCAGCAGCTGCGGCAGCATCCGCGCGAAGCGGCCCAGGCGTGGACGCGCATCGGTGCGGCCGACGACCACCTGGGTGCCGTTGCCCAGCAGCAGCGACCAGCTGCCGCGCGCATCCATCACCAGCGTGGTGACGTCCAGGCCCAGCGGCGCGAACAGCTGGCGCGATTCGTTGTAGAGCGCCGTCACTTCCTGCACCTGGGAGTCCGGCCCACCCAGTTGCGGCAGATCCAGGCCGGCGAGCTCCTTCGGCAGCGGAAACAGGCGGCCGTGCTCGGACAGCAGTTTGTCATTGCCCCAGCGCGCGAACGGCTTGTGCTCGGTGATGCGTACCTCCAGCACGTCCGGCCAGCGCTTGCGCACGTCCGCGCGTTCCACCCACGGCAACCGCTCGACCGCGTGCTTGGCGTCTTCCAGCGGGACGGCAAAGAAGCCGCGCTTCGCGTACGGCAGCACGGCGGCCTGCAACTGCGCCGCGTCCACGCGTTCGAACTCGCCCTGCACGCGCAGCCTGGACAACGGCCACCGGTCGGCGCCGATCCAGCCATTGACCACGGCCACGACCGGCAGCGCGACCAGCGCCAGCGCCAGCAACCAGGCCATGATGCGCAGGGCGGCATTCATCAGCCGGCGACCTCCGGCACGGTCTGCTCCAGGATGCGCCAGCACAGTTCCTCGAAACCGATGCCGACCTGCGCCGCTTCCTTGGGCACCAGCGAGTGACTCGTCATGCCCGGGGCGGTGTTGACCTCCATCAACAGGAAACGTCCGTCCGCGTGACGCATCACGTCGACCCGCCCCCAGCCACTGCAGCCGGCGGCGCGGAAGCCCTCGAGCGCCAGTGCACGGATCTGTGTTTCCTCGGCCGCGTCATCCAGGCCGGGACAGAGGTATTGCGTATCGTCGGCGATGTACTTGGCGTGGTAGTCGTACCAGCCCTGCGCCGGCACGATCCGCACCGACGGCAGTGCGAGGTCGCCCAGGACGGCCACGGTGAACTCGCCGCCGGTCAGCATCTGCTCCGCCAGCAGCTCGCCGGGGTAGGTGGATGCGAACGTCGCGGCGGGCACGAGGTCGTCTTCACCCAGGATGCGGAACACGCCGACACTGGACCCTTCCGCGCTCGGCTTCACGAACACGGGGAAGCCCAGCGTGCGGACCGCTGCCGCGAGGTCGCCACCCGGCGGAATCCGCACGAAGCCTGCGGTCGGCAGACCGGCCGCCTGCCACACCTGCTTGGTGCGGATCTTGTCCATCGTCAGCGCAGAACCCAGCACGCCCGGGCCGGTGTACGGCACCCCGAGCGACTGCAGCAGGCCCTGGAGCACGCCGTTCTCGCCATCGCCGCCGTGCAGGATGTTGAACACCCTGTCGACCTTGCCCGCGCGGATCGCCTCGATGAGGGCCGGCACGCCATCGACGGCGAACGCCTGCACGCCGCGCGCCAGCAGCGCCGCCAACACGTTCTGGCCCGAGTTCAACGACACTTCGCGCTCGCTGGACACGCCGCCCATCAGCACGGCGACGCGGCCGAAACGGGCCGGATCCTTGAAACGCGGCGGTTGCACGGTCACGGTGGTCATGCCGGGTCCTTCGCGGTGAAGCCATGCGCGGCGATGTGTTGCGACATGTGGCCGATGTCACCGGCCCCCATCAGCAGCAACAGGTCGCCGTCCTGCAACACGTCCGGCAGCACGTCGACCAGGTCCGCGACCTGGCTGACCACCACGGGTTCGTTGCGGCCACGCGCACGGATGGCGCGCGCCAGCGATTTCGCGTCGGCGCCTGCAATCGGCTGCTCACCGGCGGGGTACACCTCGCTCAGCACCAGCGCATCGACCTCCGACAGGACCGCGGCAAATGCATCGAACTGGTCGCGCGTGCGGCTGTAACGGTGCGGCTGGAAGGCCACGACCAGCCGCTTGTGCGGCCAGCCACCGCGTGCGGCGGCGAACACCGCCGCCAGTTCCTTCGGATGATGGCCGTAGTCATCGACGAGCTGCACGCGCGCGCCCTGCGGCGTGGCGATCTCGCCCAGGTCGTTGAAGCGGCGACCGATGCCGGCGAACTTCTCCAGCGCAGCCGCGATGTTCTCCGGCGACACGCCGAGCTGCCATCCGATGGCCGCCGCAGCAAGCGCGTTCTGCACGTTGTGGCGCCCCGGCAACGCCAGGCTGACGCGGATGCTCGCGTCCTCCGGCAGGCGCAGGGTGAAATGCATGCGGCCGCCGTCCTGCTCCACGTCTTCGGCACGCACGTCGGCGTTCTCCGCGAAGCCATAGCTCATCACGTGGCGCGGCGTTTCCGCGGCAATGGCGGCGACTTCCGGATCGTCGATGCACAGCACCGCCAGGCCGTAGAACGGCAGGCGCTGCAGGAATTCGGCGAAGGCCGCCTTCACGCGCTCGAAGTCGTTGCCGTAGTTTTCGAGATGATCCGCGTCGATATTCGTGACGATGGAGATCAGCGGATTCAGGCGCAGGAAGCTGCCATCGCTTTCGTCGGCTTCCGCCACCAGCCATTGCCCGTCGCCGAGCTTGGCGTTGGCACCGGCCGCGAGCAGCTGGCCACCGATGACGAAGGTCGGATCCAGCCCGCCTTCGCTCAGCACGGCGGCCGTGAGACTCGTCGTGGTGGTCTTGCCGTGCGTACCGGCGACCGCGATGCCGCGACGGAAACGCATCAGCTCGGCCAGCATCGCCGCACGCGGGACGATCGGGATGCGCTGGCTGCGCGCTTCCATCAGTTCGGGGTTGTCCTGCCTGATCGCACTGGAGACCACCACGCAATCGGTGCCCAGCACGTTGGAGGCATTGTGGCCGCGCATCACGCGCGCACCCAGCGACGCCAGGCGACGGGTCGCGGCGTTGTCGGCGTTGTCCGAACCGGATACTTCATAACCCAGCGTGCACAGCACTTCCGCGATGCCGCTCATGCCGGAGCCGCCGATGCCGACGAAGTGCACGCGGCGGAACTCCTTCGCCAGGTTGCCGGTGTGTTGCAGGCGGCGCTCGCGTGCAGCAGCCATCATCATGCCTGCGTCCTCATGTTCGTTGTTTCCTCGAGAATGATGTCGGCGATGCGGTCGGCCGCATCGGTCTTCGCCAGCGCGCGCGCGGCCTGCGCCATGGCCAGGCGCTTGTCGCTGTCGCCAACCAGCTGCCGCAGCGTGGTGGCCAGCGCGTCGGCCAGCGTGTCGTCCTGCTTCAGCAGCACGGCTGCGCCACCCTCGACCAGGTATTCGGCATTGCGGGTCTGGTGATCATCGACGGCTTGCGCGAACGGCACCAGGACACTGCCGACGCCGACCGCGCATAGCTCGGCCAGGGTCGAGGCGCCGGAGCGGCAGACAACCAGATCGGCCCACGCGTACGCGGCCGCCATGTCGGTGATGAAGGCTTCCACGCTTGCGGCCACGCCGGCGTCGGCGTAGGCCCGGGCGGCTTCGTCGCGCAGCTTTTCGCCGCATTGATGACGTACTTCGATGCTGCCCGCCGGCAACGTCGCGATGGCCTGCGGAACTGCGAGATTCAGCGCACGCGCGCCCTGACTGCCGCCCAACACGAGCACCCGCAGCGGGCCACTGCGGCCCGCCAGGCGTTCGGCCGGCGGCGGCAGCACCGCGATCTCGTCCCGCACCGGATTGCCGACCACTTCTTCGCGCGACGGGAACGCACCGGGGAAACCGGTCATCACGCGGCGCGCGACCTTCACCAGCATGCGGTTGGTGAAGCCCGCAGCGCGGTTCTGTTCGTGCACCAGCAGCGGCAAACCCATCAGGCGCGCGGCGACACCGCCGGGACCGGCCGCGAAACCACCGAAACTCACTACCGACCTCGGTGCGCGGCGGCGCAGCACGAAGCCTGCCGCGCGGATCGCGCGCAGCACGCGCACGGGCGCACCCAGCAACGCCAACCTGCCTTTGCCGCGCAGGCCGGTGATGGCCAGCGTGTCCAGCGGAATGTCGTGCGGCGGCACCAGGCGCGTTTCCATTGCCCCGTCCGCACCCAGCCAGACCACCGGCACGCCGCGCGCGCGCAACACCTTCGCCACGGCCAGCGCGGGGAAGATGTGGCCGCCGGTACCACCGGCCATGATCATGACGGGAGCGCCCGCACTGCTCATGCGATCCTCTCGAACGTGGGCTCGACGCGTTGCTGCAGGCGGCTGGTGCCGCGCAGCGTCTGCGAGAACGAAGCAGGCGCGGCAGGCACCGGGCGCGGATCGACCGGCGCAGGCGAATCGCCCGCACCCTGGATCACTTCCCCGCGCAGCGCGACCTGGCGCTGCGTGCGCTCCAGTTCGTAGGACACGCGCAGCAGCAGGCCCATCGCCACGCAGGTCATCAGGATGCTGGAACCGCCCGATGAGATCAGCGGCAGGGTCAGGCCCTTGGTCGGCAGCAGGCCCAGGTTCACGCCCATCGACACGAAGCTCTGCATGCCGATCCACAGCGCGACGCCGAATGCGATGTAACCCGCGAAGTGCCTGCGCATTTCCACGCAACGCAGGCCGATGACGAAGGCGCGCCCCACCAGCAGCGCGTACAGCGCCACCACCAGGCAAACACCCACGAAGCCAAGTTCTTCGCCGATCACCGAGAAGATGAAATCGGTGTGCACTTCCGGCAGATAGTTGAGCTTGAGCACCGAACCGCCGAGGCCGATGCCGCCCCACTCGCCGCGACCGATCGCCATCAGCGCATTGGTCAGCTGGTAGCCGCTGCCGAACGGGTCGGCCCAGGGATCGGAGAACGAGGTCAGCCGGCGCATGCGGTACGGCTCGGCGATTGCGATCACCGCAAGGATCGGCAGGCCCACCAGCACCGGACCGAACATGCGCGGCATGTTGACGCCACCGAGCACGAGCATGCCGGCGGTGATCGCCAGCAGCAGCGAGGACGAACCGAAGTCCGGCTGCATCAGCAGCAGCGCGACCAGGACCACCACCACGCCCAACGGCTTGAGCATCGCGGCCCAGGTTGCGTTGACCTCGTCGCGGAATCGCACCAGGTAGCTGGCCAGCCAGACGATGAAGAACACCTTCACCGCTTCCACCACCTGGAAGTTGGACACGCCCAGGTTGATCCAGCGGTGCGCGCCCTTCACGCTCACGCCCAGCCCGGGCACGAACACGAGCAGCAGCAACACCACGCACCCCAACAGCAGCAGGTGGTTGCGCGCCTCGATGCTCTTCAGCTCGGTACGCATCACCCACCACGCCAGTCCCGCGCCGGCGACGAGGAACATGCCGTGGCGGACCAGGTAGTAGAACGGATTGCCGTGCTGGTAGATCGACGCCGACGCCACCATCACCACGCCCAGCGACGCCAGCGCCAGCATGGCGCCGAGCAACCAGGGGTCGAAGCGGCCCCCGATGGCTTCAAGACGTGTGGCCTGGCGCGGCGTGTCGTTCATCAGCGCACCTTCAACGTGGCCAGGCCGATGAGGACCAGCACGACGGAGATGATCCAGAAGCGCACGATCACGCGCGGCTCCGGCCAGCCCTTCAGTTCGAAGTGGTGGTGGATCGGCGCCATGCGGAACACGCGCTTGCCGGTCAGTTTGAACGACGCCACCTGGATCATCACCGACAGCGTCTCGATGACGAAGATGCCGCCCATGATCACCAGCACCAGCTCCTGGCGCACGATCACCGCGATGGTGCCCAGCACGGCGCCGAGCGCCAGTGCGCCGATGTCGCCCATGAACACCATCGCCGGATACGTGTTGAACCACAGGAAGCCCAGGCCGGCGCCCGCGATCGCGGCGCAGATGATGGTCAGCTCGCCCGCGCCCGGCACCTGCGGGATCTGCAGATAGCTGGAGAACACCGCGTTGCCCGAGGCGTAGGCGAACACGCCCAGCGCACAGGCCACCAGCACCGTGGGCATGATCGCCAGGCCATCCAGGCCATCGGTCAGGTTGACGGCGTTGGAGAAGCCCACGATCCAGAAGTACGCAATGGCGACGAAGCTGATGCCCGCCAGCGGCAGCGCGATCGACTTGAAGAACGGCACATAGAAGGTTGTCGCCGCCGGCACGTCGGCATACAGATAGAGATACAGGCCGGCGGCAAGGCCGAAGATCGACTGCAGCAGGTACTTCCAGCGCGACTTCAGGCCGTTGGGATCGCGCTTGACGATCTTGATCCAGTCGTCGTACCAGCCGATGGCGCCGAACGTCGCCATCACCAGCAGCACCACCCATACGTACTTGTTGCGCAGGTCGCCCCAGAGCAGCACCGACAGCAGCACCGTCACCAGGATCAGCGCGCCGCCCATCGTCGGCGTGCCGGCCTTGGAGAAGTGCGACTGCGGGCCGTCCTTGCGGATCGGCTGCCCGCCCTTCAACTGGCCGAGCTTGCGGATCACCGCCGGGCCGAGCCACAGCGACAGGAACAGCGACGTGAGCGCAGCGAGAATGCCGCGGAACGTCAGGTAGCCGAACAGGCCGAAGAAATTCTCCAGGCTCTGCAACCAGCGAGCCAGCTCAAGCAACATGCGATGTGTCCTCCCCGGTGGACAGCAAGATGGCGACGATCCGGTCCATCGCGCTGCCGCGCGACCCCTTGACCAGGCAGCGCACGCCGGGTCGCAGCTCGATGCCCAGGGCATCGGCCAGCGCAGCGTGGCTGTCGAACGGATGCGCGCCTTCACCGAAGGCGGCGGCAGCGGCGGCACTGAGCGGACCCAGCGTGTACAGGCGACGGATCCCGGCGGCCTTGGCGCGACGACCGGCATCGGCATGCAGCGCCTCGGCATCGTCGCCCAGCTCGCGCATGTCCCCGAGTACCAGCCACCCTTCGCCACCGGCCTGCGCACTCGCCGCGGCCAGCGTGTCGATGGCGGCCACCAGCGAGCCCGGATTGGCGTTGTAGCTGTCGTCGATCACCACCGCACCATTGGCGAGCACGTGCGCCACCTGGCGACCCGCCACCGGCTGCGCGGCCGACAGGCCCTCGGCGATGATGGCGAGTGATACGCCGCAAGCCATCGCGATGCCGGCGGCCGCCAGCGCATTCAACACGTTGTGCCGGCCCGGCAGGTGCAGGCTCACGCCCACCTCGCCGTGCGGAGCGACCAGTACGAAGTCCGAACCCTCCGCCGTCGCGCGGATATCGCGCGCGGAGAGGTCGGCCGTGGTCTCCAGGCCGAAGCGCAGGATCCGGCGATCCGGCACGCGGCTGGCGAAGTACTCGGCGAAGGCATCGTCGGCGTTGATCACCGCGGTACCGTCAGCGGGCAAGGCATCGTAGATGGCGCCCTTGGTCTCCGCCACGCCCATCAACGAGCCCATGCGCTCCAGATGGGCGGCCGCGATATTGTTCACCAGCGCCACTTCCGGCGTCACGATGTCGGTCAGGTAGGCGATGTCGCCCGGCTTCCCCGCACCCATCTCGTAGACCGAGAAGTCGGCATCGTCGGGCGCGTCGATGACGGCCATCGGCAAGCCGATCTCGTTGTTGCGGTTGCCGGGATTGAAGTAGGTGACGCCGGCGCGCTGCAGGATGGAGACCACCAGCGTCTTGACCGTGGTCTTGCCGTTGCTGCCGGTGATGGCCACGGTCTTCTCCACCCGGTCGCGTTGCAGGCCGGCGGCGATGCGCGCGATCGCCAGCAGCGTGTCCGGCACGACGACCTGCGGCACGTCGACCTTCACCTCATGGTCGACCAGCACTGCAGCAGCGCCGCGCATGGACGCGTCGTAGGCGAAATCATGGCCATCGAACCGCTCGCCGCGCAGGGCGACGTACAGGCTGCCCGGCACCAGCGTGCGCGTATCGTGGGTCAGCGAGCCGATCACGAGGTCATCGCCCAGCAGTTCACCGCCCGCCCAGTGCGCCAACAGGGAAAGGGGAAGACGCTTCATCGGCGCTCCTCCAGTGCCTGACGCGACACGGCGGTGTCATCGAACGGGTGCTTCACGCCATGGATTTCCTGGTAAGGCTCGTGACCCTTGCCTGCGACCAGCACGATGTCGTCGGCGCCGGCCTGCGCGATCGCCTGCGCGATCGCCTGTGCGCGGTCGCGCTGCACCGTGACGGCGTCCGGACGGGAGAAGCCCGCCATGATGTCCGCCACGATGCGGTCGCCCTCTTCGGTGCGCGGATTGTCGTCGGTAACCACCACCACGTCCGCCAGGCGCTCGGCAATCGCGGCCATCTGCGGACGCTTGCCCGCGTCGCGATCGCCGCCGCAGCCGAACACGCAGAAGAGCCTGCCCTGCACGTGGTCGCGCAGGCTGGCCAGCGCCTGTTCCAGCGCGTCCGGCGTGTGCGCGTAGTCGATGACGACCAGCGGGCGAAGGTTGCCTGCGGCATCGCTGTCGCCGCCGAGCCGGTTCATCCGGCCATGGATCGGCGCCAGGCGCGACAGCGTGCGCGCGATGTCGGCCGTGGTATCGCCCAGTGCATGCAGCGCGCCGGCGACCGCCAGCAGATTGTCCACGTTGAAGCGCCCCAGCAGGCGCGACTGCACGGGCTGCACGTCGTCGCCGACGACCAGTTCGAACGCGATGCCGTTACCGTCCAGGCGCAGTGCATCCGCGCGCACGCTGGCCTCGGCCTGTCCGCGCGAGCTCACGCCGATGCGCTGCACGCCATGCGGCAGGCGCGCGAACAGGTCGCGCCCGTAGGCATCGTCGAGATTGACCACGCCAGCCTTCAGGCCGGCACGGAAGAACAGCAGCGACTTCGCGGCACCGTAGCGTTCCATGTCGCCGTGGTAGTCCAGATGGTCGCGGGTGAGGTTGGTGAACATCCCGACATCGAAATGCACGGCGTCCACGCGGCCCTGGTCCAGCGCATGCGAACTGACTTCCATCGCCACGGCCTTGGCGCCGGCGTCGCGGAACTGCGCCAGCAGCGCATGCATCTGCAGCACCAGCGGCGTGGTGAAGCCGGTGGGCACCACTTCGCCGTACATGCCGGCGCCCAAGGTGCCCACGGTCGCGCAGCGCACGCCGCGCAGGTGCCACGCCTGCGCCAGCAGCTGCACGGTCGATGTCTTGCCGTTGGTGCCGGTGACACCGACCATCTTCATGTCGTGCGACGGCGCCGCGTGGAAGCGGTCGGCCATGACGCCCATGCGCGCGCGCAGGCCGGGCACCGCGATCGCATCGCGCGGCGCCTCCAGCCCGTCCGGCACCGGCGGCTCGAACAGGATCGCGCTGGCGCCGTTTTCCTTCGCCTGTGCGGCGAAGTTCAGGCCATGCGCACCGAACCCGGCGATGGCGACGAAGGCATCGCCCGGCTGCACGCTGCGGCTGTCCAGCGTCAGGCCACGCACGACGATGTCGCGCGGCACCTCCACGTCGGGCAGCAGTTCGGCCAGGGCCATCATCCGCCTCATCGCGTCGCCCCCGTCGCCGGCAACACGGCCCGCGGGGCGTCGAACGCGGACGGGTCCATCGTGTCGACGGCGTCGTCGACGAGGGCCGCCGGCACGGGTGCGCTGCCTCCGTTGGGCTTCTGCGTGTTCCTGGCCTGCGCGGCGAGCCACGCCTCGATGTCATCCGGCGGCACGTCCATCAGGCGCAACGTTCCGTCCATCACGTCGTGGAATACGGGGGCGGCGACCAGGCCGCCGTAATAGCCGCCTTCCTGCGAATCGTTGATCACCACGACGGCGGCGAAACGCGGATTGCTGGCGGGCACCAGGCCGGCGAAGAACGACGCGTAGCGACCTTTCGCGTAACCACCGCCGGACGCGATGCGGGCCGTACCGGTCTTGCCCGCCACCCGATAGCCGAGCACGCCGGCACGCTTGGCGCCACCCTCGGTCACCACGGTTTCCATCATGCCGACGACTTCGCGCGCGATCGCCGGATCCAGCACCTGCGGCGCTTCGCCCCGCTGGCCCTTCACGAACGTCGGCGTCACCAGCCGGCCGCCATTGCCCAGCGCCGAGTAGGCGCGCGCGATCTGCAGCGGCGTGACCGCCAGGCCGTAGCCGTACGACATGGTCGCCTTCTGCAGGCCATTCCAGCGATCCGGCGGCGCCAGCATGCCGGCGGACTCGCCCGGGAAGCCGCTGCCGGGCTTCTGGCCGTAGCCGAAGCTGTGGATGCTCTCGTAGAAGTAGGCGTTCGGGAGCTTCTCTGCAATCTTGATCGAGCCGATGTTCGAGCTCTTGGTGATGACGCCCGTGACGGTCAGCACGCCGTTGTTCCGGGGAACATCCCTGATGGTGTAGCGGCTGTTCAACGCCATGTAGCCCGGATTGGTGTTGATCAGCGTCGAGGGCGTGACCACGCCGGCCCTCAACGCCGTCGACACGGTCAAGGGCTTCATCGTCGAGCCCGGCTCGATCATGTCGGTCAGTGCGCGGTTGCGGCGCGCGTCCGGCTTCACCCGCTCGATCGCGTTGGGGTTGTAGGTCGGCAGGTTGACCATCGCCAGCACTTCACCCGTGGCCACGTCCATGATCACGATCGAGCCGCTGCTGGCCTGGTGCTCGAGCAGTGCATTGCGCAGCTCGCGGTGCGCGAGGTACTGGATGCGGCGGTCGATGCTGAGCGTCAGGTCCTTGCCCGGCTGTGCGGAGCGGATCAGGTCGACGTTCTCCACGATGCGGCCGCGGTTGTCGCGGATCACCTTCTGGGCACCGGGCGTGCCGCTGAGCCATTCGTCGAACGCCAGTTCCAGGCCTTCCTGGCCGCGGTCGTCGATGTTGGTGAAGCCCAGCACGTGGGCCATCGCCGGCCCCTGCGGATAGAAGCGGCGGAATTCGCGCTGCGAGAACACGCCGGGAATCTTGTGCGCCAGGATCCGCTGCGCCTCGTCCGGATTGATCCGGCGCTTGAGGTACAGGAATTCCTTGTCGGCACGCTGCGACAGGCGGTTGGTCAGGTGGTCGACCGGCACGCCCAGCGCCTTCGCCAGCTCGGGCAGACGATCCGGCGCCTTCAACAGCTCCTGCGGATTGCCCCATACCGATTCCACCGGGGACGACACCGCGACCGGCTCGCCATTGCGGTCGGTGATCATGCCGCGCGAGGTGGGGATGGGGATCTCGCGCAGGAAGCGCGCATCGCCCTGCCGCTGGTAGAAGTCGTGGTTGATCAGCTGCACATAGGCTGCGCGACCGACCAGGCTGATCGAGCACAGGCCCATCGCTCCCAGCACCAGCGCAAGGCGTCCGCGCAGGTTGAACCGGGCGCGGTTGCGGTTTTTCGCGGGCGCGGCATTCATGGCCTGATCACCACCACGTCAGCCGTCTCGGGAAACTTCATGCCCAGGCGGACGCGTGCCACCTGGTCGATGCGCGTGGCCTCGGCGACGGTGGCCTGCTCCAGCTGCAGGCGGCCGAACTCGACGTTCAGTTCGTCGCGGGCACGCTCCAGCCGCGTCACTTCATCGAACAGCACGCGGTGGCGATGGCGCGCGTACACCACGCCGATCGCCGAGGCGATGCTGGCCAGCACCAGCACGATCAGCAGGAAGCGGGTCATGCCGCCACCTCCAGCTTCTCCGCCACGCGCAACACCGCGCTGCGTGCGCGCGGGTTGGAGGAGACTTCGTCGGGTTCGCCTTTCTGTCCACTGCCGATCGCACGCAGCGTGGGCACGAAGGTATCCGCCACGGGCAAGCGTCGATTGGCTGGCGGTGCCTTCGCGTGCCGGTTGATGAACTGCTTGACGATGCGGTCTTCCAGCGAATGGAAGCTGATCACCGCCAGCCGGCCACCCACCTTGAGCCGCACCAGCGCCGCGTCCAGTCCTGCCTCGAGATCGGCCAGCTCGCGATTGATGTGGATGCGGATGGCCTGGAAGCTGCGCGTGGCCGGATGGATCTTGTCGCCGCGCGGCATCACCGACGCGATCGCGGCGGCCAGGTCGGCGGTACGCACGAACGGCTGGGTGGCGCGGCGCGCGACGAGGGCGCGCGCGATGCGGCGGCTCTGCTTCTCTTCGCCGTAGGTCCAGAGGATGTCGGCGATCTCGCGCTCTTCGGCGCGGGCGATCCAGTCGGCGGCGCTTTCGCCGGCATCGGGATCCATGCGCATGTCCAGCGGACCATCCTTGCCGAAGCTGAAGCCGCGCTCGGCGACATCGAGCTGGGGCGACGACACGCCCAGGTCGAGCAGCACGCCATCCAGGCCTGCGGCGGTTTCGTCCCATTGCGCCATCGAGGCGAAGCTGCCGCGACGGATCGCCACGCGCGCGTCGCCCGCGAACATCTGTTCGGCATGCGCGATCGCGTCGGGATCCTTGTCCATCAACAGCAGCCGGCCTCCCGGGCCGAGTTGTTGCAGCACGCCGCGCGCGTGGCCTCCGCGCCCGAAGGTGCCGTCCAGGTATGTTCCGTCCTCTTTCACCTGCAGCCCTTCCATGACCTGCGTGTACAACACCGGCAAGTGCAGCGCTGGGAGGTGACCGGCCGGCGCGGACTGCCGCATGCCGTCACCCTTGCTCACAAGCGCAGCTCGAGCATGTGCGCGCTCAGATCGTCGTCAGTGAGGGTCTGACGGATCTGCGCGTGGTGCGCCTGTTCGCTCCAGAGTTCGAACTTCTCGCCCATGCCCAGCAGCACGGCCTTCTTCTCGATGCCCACCGCACTGCGATGGCTGGCCGGGATGCTGATGCGCCCATTGCCGTCCAGTTCCACGGGCGAGGCGGCACCGACCAGCTTCAGTTGCAGGTTGCGGTGCGCGCGCTGGGTGCTGGGCAGCTTGTTGACGTCATCGCGTACGCGCTGCCAGACCTGTTCCGGGTAGAGATAGAGGCTGCCGGCTTCGAAGGGGTTGTAGGTGATGACCAGGCGATTGCCGCACTCGCGCGCGACGAGGTCGCGGTACGCGGTGGGCACCGCGAGCCGTCCCTTGTCGTCCACTGTGATGGCGGTCTCACCCTGAAACACGGCCCCTGCCTTCCCGGTTCGCTAAAAGAGCGATCAATTGAACCACGGAAAACCACTAAAAACCCGGTTTTCCCTCTGCTACCCACCTTAGCACTGCGCACAGGGTTGTCAACAGGAAAGCGGAAGGGAAATCGCTTGGCGGATCAATGGCTTGCAGCAAACTTCAGAGACTTGTTCAAGCCTTATCCACAAGTTGCTGTTTCGTCTCAAATTTTGAGATTGAGGAAGGATTCAGTGAGGTGATCGTCGTTTCACATATCGGCTGACGGCGACGCAGGGGCCGGAGTGGAACTGCGCAAACCACCGGTCCAGAATCCCCCCATGTGCCTGGTCGCGCTCGCCTGGAACGTCCATCCCCGCTGGCGGCTGTTGCTGGCGGGCAACCGTGACGAGTTCCACGGGCGCCCGACCGCAGCGCTGGCCGCCTGGGCCGAGGCGCCGGGCGTCCTGGCGGGCCGCGACCTCCAGTCGGGCGGCACCTGGGCCGGCGTGGACCAGCAGGGCCGGATGGCGGTGGTGACCAATGTGCGCGACCCGGCCATCCAGGTGCCGGGGGCGCCCTCCCGGGGCCACCTGGCGGCGGGATTCCTGGGCTCTCCCGACGGCGCCGACCATCGGGCGGCGGGTCTGCTGACGGCGGCGGAAGGGTTTGCCCCGTTCAATCTGGTGCTGGCCGATGCAGTCGCATGCGAATACGTCAGCAACTACCCCACTCCACGCCGGATCGCCCTGGCACCCGGCCTGCACGCCGTCTCCAATGGGGACCTGGACGAACCCTGGCCCAAGACGATGGCCCTGAAGGAACGACTGGCCGCGTGGGTCGCCTCCGGGGAAGATGACGTGGCGCCCTTGTGGCACGCCCTGTCGGACGAAACCCGCGCGCCGGATACACGTCTGCCCGACACGGGTGTTGGACGGGACCTGGAGCGAATGCTCTCGTCCGCCTTCATCAGCGACGCCCGCTACGGCACCCGCGCCAGCACGCTGATCGCCATCGACCACGGCGGACGTGGCTGGATAAGCGAGCGCCGGTTCGGTCCGGAGGGGGTGTTCGAGGGGGAGACGACGTTGCGGATAGGAACGGGTGTTTAGTCGACCCCTCCACGTCTGAAGTCGTGCGGTCGCGACTGACGTCGCTCCTACAAGAAAACGGCAAGCACCTGCTTACGAGCCCCCTGAGTCAGGGGGCGACGAGCGCAAAGCACGAGCGGGGTCTGGAGGCCAAGGACCTGGGTCCCAAGGTTTGCGCCGCAAACCTTGGGACTTTCCGAAGCGCCGGTGGCGCTTTGGAAAGCGGCGGAGCCGGCCGGTAAGCCGGGTTCTGTCGTGGACAGTCATTCCTCTAGGCGCAACGTCACCGTTACGCTCAAGCAACCTACCCGGACCCGACGCGGGCCGCGCCATGAGGTCCCTATTTGGTCTTGCTCCCGGTGGGGTTTGCCGTGCCGGTCCGTTGCCGGACTCGCGGTGCGCTCTTACCGCACCATTTCACCCTTGCCGTCCTGCCGAAACAGTCTTAGGCGGTATCTTTCTGTTGCACTTTCCGTCGGCTCGCGCCGCCCAGGCGTTACCTGGCACCGTGCCCTGTGGAGCCCGGACTTTCCTCGGCATTGTTTCCAATGACGCGACTGTCTGGCCGGCTCCGCCGCGTGCATTGTCGCACAGCTGCCGCCCCCGGCCCGTCGCGAATGATCAGGGGAATGCGTGCAGCAACATGCCGAGCAGAGGCATCCCCAGCACGACCCACGCCATCGGCACCCGCATCGCCAGCGCGGCGATGCCCGCAACCACGGCTACCACGTCCCATGCCCCGGACACCGCTTCCGTCCAGAGCGGATCGTAAAGCGCTGAAAGCAGGAGGCCCACCACAGCCGCATTGATGCCCGCCAGGACGCCACGCATGCGCGGCAGCGCCACGATGCGGTGCCAGAACGGCAGCACCCCGATGACCAGCAAGAACGAGGGCAGGAAGATGGCGACCAGTGCCAGCAAGCCGCCGGCCCACCCGCCGGATCCAGCGCTCATGGACGCACCCAGGTAGCCGGCAAAGGTGAACATCGGTCCCGGCACCGCCTGCACCGCGCCGTAGCCCGCGATGAAGGCGTCCTGCGCCAACCAGCCCGGCGCGACCACGCCCGATTGCAACAACGGCATCACCACGTGCCCGCCGCCGAACACCAGCGCGCCCGCACGATAGAAAAGACCGAACACGTCGGCGGAAGAACCTGGCCCGGACAGCCACCATGGCAGCATCAGCAACGCGGTGAACACAACCAGCGCGACGACGCCCACCCGGCGCGAGGGTACGCCACGCATCGATGGCGTCGGCGCACTCTTCAGGTCCCGCCGCAACGCCAGCCCCGCCACCGCACCCGAGACGATGACGGCCAGTTGCATCCATGCCACCGGCCACGCGACCAGCACCGCCGCGCACCCCAGCATCAGCAGCCACGTGGCCGCATTCCGGCAGAACGCACGCGCCATTCCCCATGCCGCATGCGCAACCACGGTCACCGCCAGCAGCTTGAGTCCATGGACCAGGCCCTCCGGGATATCGCCCCATCCATGCGAGATGCCGGCACCCAGGCCGATCATCAGCAGTGCGGAAGGAAGGGTGAAGCCACACCAGGCCGCGAGCGCACCGGGAAGACCCGCACGGCCCAGGCCGACCACCATGCCCACCTGGCTGCTGGCCGGCCCCGGCAACAGTTGGCACAGCGCGACGATGTCCGCGTACCCGGCCTCGTCCAGCCAGCGACGACGCACCACGAACGCCTCGCGGAAGTAGCCAAGATGGGCGATCGGCCCGCCGAACGAGGTCAGCCCGAGACGCAGGAAAACAAGGAAGACGCGCCACGCTTCCATGGCGTCAACGAGGCTTGCGCCACGCCATCAGTCTTCCGCCTTCATTCCGTACAGCGCCTTGCGCGGCGCGCCGGTGATCTCGGCTGCCAGCTTGGCGGCCGCCGATGGCGGCAGGTGCGCGTTGAGCAGGGCGTAGACACGGCGCCCTTCCACCAGTTGCGCACTTTCATCGTCCGCGGCGCCCTGCACCATCACCACGAACTCTCCCTTGCGCTGGTTGTCATCGGCATCGACCCGCGCCTGCAGCTCGGCGAGCGTGCCATCCAGCACGGTCTCGAACAGCTTGGTCAGCTCACGCGCGATCACGGCAGGACGGTCTGCGCCAAAGGCCATGCCCATGTCCGCGAGGGATTCGGCGATGCGGTGCGAAGACTCATAGAACACCAGCGTGCGCGCCTCGCCCGCCAGGCGCTGCAGTTGCTCCCGCCGCGCGGACGCCTTGGCAGGCAGGAAGCCTTCAAACGTGAACCGGTCACTCGGCAGCCCGGCCACGCTCAGCGCCGCGATCGCCGCACACGCGCCCGGCAAGGGACTGACCTTGATGCCCGCCGCGCGCGCCGCACGCACCAGGCGGAAACCGGGATCGCTGACCAGCGGCGTGCCGGCATCGCTGACCAGCGCCAGCGAGTCGCCGGCCAGCAGGCGTTCGACCACGCGTTGCGACAGGGCATCCTCGTTGTGCTCGTGCAGCGCCAGCAGGGGCGTGGAAACACCGAAATGCGACAGCAACTGGCCGCTGCGCCGGGTGTCTTCGGCGCAGATTGCCGCGACGTTGCGGAGTGTCTCCAGCGCGCGCGGCGTGAGGTCGCCGAGATTGCCGATCGGCGTGGCGACGATGAACAGGGTTCCGGCAGGCATTCCAGTGGGGCTCGATGGCTGAGGGTAGAATCGTAGCCGGTTCCCCTGCCCGATCGCCGATGCCGCCCATGAACCCGCCTGTTGCAAGCAAGCTTTCCGTACGCATCCGCCCCGCAAGGGCCCTGCTCGCGTTGCTGCTGGCCGCGTTGCTGGCCAGTTGCGCCACCACGCCCGGCGCCGGACCCACCGCATCGGCAGTGCGTTTCGCCCCGGCGTTCGGCAATGCCGCGGCGCTGGCCCGGCAGGATGCCACCCTGAGCGGGCAGGCACGCAGCGACAATGCGCGCGAGATCGACCGCCTGCTCGCCACGCTGGACGATGCCACGCTCGCTCGCGACGCCGCCGCATTGCAGGCTGGCGATCCGCTGTACAACTTTGCCGGTCGCGCGCTGCAGCGCCGCGGCCTGCCGCTGCCGCGCCCATTCGACCGCGGCACGCAATGGCATTTCGATGCGGGCAACCGCCCGCCTGCGGATGCCGACGGCTACCGCCCCCCCATGAAAGTGGCCGTCCTGCTCCCGCTGTCCGGCACCCTCGCCACCGCCGCCGCACCCGTGCGCGACGGCCTGCTGGCGGGTTACTACGGCGAACACCGCCGCCGCCCCGAAGTGCAGTTCTACGACACCACCGGCACGGCAGCGGGCGCGACCACCGCATACGCGCGCGCAGCGGCCGAAGGCGCCGATTTCGTGATCGGCCCGCTCGGCCGCGACGAAGTCAGTGCGCTCTTCCAGCAACCGCAGCTCGCTGTCCCGATGCTGGTGCTGAATCGCGGCGTGGTGGCACCGCCGGACGGCAAGGCCGGCTTCTCGCTGGCCCCGGAAGACGATGGATTGGCCGCCGCGGAGTATCTGCTGGCGCGCGAGCGCCGCATGGCGCTGATCATCGAGGGCAGCGACGACAACGGCCGCCGCGCATCCCAGGCGTTCCGCGAGCGCTTCAGCGAGCGCGGCGGCAAGGTCACGCGGGTGGTCAGCGTGGCCGAAACCCCCGGCGACCTGTCGACCATCCTTGCGACCGCTTCGCAGGAGGGCGTCGATGCGGTCTTCCTGGCCGTGCGCGGCAGCACGGCGCGCGTCCTGACCCCGCAACTGGCGCTGGCCGGCCTGGGCGGCAAGACGCGCGTGGGCACTTCGCAACTGACCTCGGGCACCGGCAAGCCGGTGGAAGACATGGCACTGGACGGCATCGCCTTCCCGACCGAAACCTGGACCTCGCGCGGCGTGCCGGCACTGCCCGCCGCCAGCGTGACCGGCGAACGCGTGCCGACGGCACGTGGTGCTGCCGCGCGGCTGTTCGCGTTCGGCTATGACGCCTGGCTGCTGACGGCCTATCTGGAGAAGTTGGCGCTGGGGGCGAACACCGAGATCCGTGGCGCCACCGGGCGCCTGCAACTGGACGGCTTCGGCAACGTGGTGCGCACGCCCTCGTGGTCGGTGTTCAGTGGTGGCCAGGCCGTGCCCGTGGCGGATGGCGGTTGACCGCAGGAAACGCGGGCAAGCCGTCGAAGCAGCGGCGCGCGAGTTGCTGCGCCGCGCCGGCCTGACCGATCTGGCTGCCAACGCCCTTTACCGCGGCGGTGAACTGGATCTGGTGATGCGGGACGCCACGCGCCCCGGCACGCCGACCGTGGTGTTCGTGGAAGTGCGCTACCGCCAATCGCAGCTCTTCGGTGGAGGCGCGGCATCGGTCGATGCCGGCAAGCGCCGCCGCATGGTGCATGCCGCCCTGCGCTTCCTCCAGGATCACCCCGCACTCGCAGATGCCCCCTGTCGGTTCGACGTGATCGACGCGCAGGGCGATCCTGCCGCACCCCGGCTCACCTGGATCCGCGACGCGTTCCGCGCCGACGAAACCTGAGCCGTGCACGCCGCGCCTACAATGACGGCGTGAATCCATCCCTGCCCACCGAACTGCACGAAGCCCTGTCCACGCGCCTGGGGGACAGCTGGCTCACCGGCGATGCCTGCCGTCCTTATGGTGGCGACGATTCGCGCCAGTGGGCCATGCCGTGGGCCGTTGCCCTGCCGCGCACGCACGAAGACGTGCTGGCCCTGGTGCGCGCATGCCGTGCGCATCGCGTTCCCATCGTCGCGCGTGGTGCAGGCACGGGCACCACCGGCGCCGCCGTGCCTTCACAGGGCGGCGTGGTGGTCTCGTTCTCGCGCATGGACCGGATCATCGACATGCGCGCTGCCGACCGGTGCGTGGTGGTGGAACCCGGCGTGCTCAACGGCAACCTGCAACAGGCACTCGCACCCCATGGCCTGTTCTGGCCACCCGATCCGTCCAGTGCCGACCTGTGCAGCGTGGGCGGCAACCTTGCCACGAATGCCGGCGGACCGCGCGCGGTGAAGTACGGCACCGCACGCGACAACGTGCTGGGGCTGGTCGCCGTGACCGGTGCGGGCGAACTGATCCGCTGCGGGGGCGCCTACACCAAGGACGCGACGGGTTACGACCTCACCCACCTGCTCGTCGGCAGCGAGGGCACCCTGGCGCTGATCGTGGAAGCAACCCTGAAGCTGGCGCCGCGACCACGTGCGCAGGCCGGACTGCGCGTGCTCTACCGCGACGCCGCCACGGCCGCGGCGGCGGTGTCGCGCATCATGGCGCGCCCGGCGACGCCGACCATGCTGGAATTCATGGACCGCAGCGCCCTCGCGTTGATCCGGCGCAACGGCAGCGATGTGCCCGAGGCGGGTGCGATGCTGCTGGTCGAAGCCGACGGCGATGACGACACGCTGCCGTATTCGCTGCAGGCATTGGCCGACGCCGCCGAAGGCGATGGCATGCTCACGCTGGATGTCGCGCAGGACGGTACCGCACGCGACCGGTTATGGGCCGCACGGCGCGCCCTGTCGCCGGCGCTGCGCACCATCAAACCCGGCAAGATCAACGAGGACGTGGTGGTGCCGGTGTCGCGCATTCCGGATCTGGTGGCGGCAATGGAAGCACTGTCGATCGAGGCCGCGCTGCCGATCGTCGTGTTCGGCCATGCCGGCAACGGCAACCTGCACGTCAACATCATGTACGACGACGGTGACGCCGCCGAGACGGCACGCGCGCATGCGGCCTTGCCGAAGGTCTTCGCGCACGTGCTGGCGCTGGGAGGCACGCTGTCCGGCGAACACGGCATCGGCCTGAGCAAGCGGGATTTCATGGCGGATGCGTTCAACGTGGCGACGCTCGACGCGATGCGTGCGGTCAAAGCCGCGCTCGACCCCGACGACATCCTGAACCCCGGCAAGGTCCTGCCACCGCGGAAGCCCGTGTAGGAGCGACGGGAGTCGCGACCGTGCGCCATGCGCGCCGTGAAAGCCACCGACAGACTTCTCCGTTCCCTCTTGCGCTTGATGCCGGGCCACGAACGCCGACGACATGCGGTCGCGACTTACGTCGCTCCTACAACAGCCTCAGGACTTCGCAAAGTGGTCATAACCGCGGCGCGGTGAAGACCACGGCGTGCCATCGGAACGCATCGGCTGCACCCCCTCGCCCGCCACGATGCGTCCTATCCGCGTGATCCGCAGATCGAGCTGCGAGAAGATGGCGTCGATGCGTTCACGCGCATCGGCAGGTGCGGTGAAGCAGAGTTCGTAGTCGTCGCCGCCGCTGGCCTGCAACGGCACGCGCGTCGCTTCATCGAACGTCGCCATCAACGCATCCGACACCGGCAACGCGTCGATGTCGACCTGCGCGCCCACGCCGCTCCGCGATGAGATATGGCCGAGATCCGCCAGCAGCCCGTCGGAAACATCGACGCAGGCGGTAGCAAAGCCCCGCAGCGCGCGCCCCACTTCCACGCGTGGCGTGGGACGATCCAGCCGCGCACGCAGCGCATGAGCCGGTTCGCGGTCGAGCAGCGCCAGGCCGCCCGCCGCATCGCCAAGCGTTCCGGTGACCCAGACGTCATCGCCAACGCGCGCGCCGTCGCGGCGCAAGGCGCGACCGGGCTCGACCAGACCCATCGCCGTCACCGAGATCGAAAGGGGACCCCGCGTGGTGTCACCCCCCACCAGCGCGATGCCGTGGCGCCCTGCCAGATCCAGGAAGCCATCGAGAAAGGCATCGATCCACGCCGCATCGGACCGGGGCAACGACAGCGACAACGTGCACCATGCGGGTTCGGCACCCATCGCGGCGAGATCGGACAGGTTCACCGCCAGCGCCTTCCAGCCGACGTCGGCCGCTGCGCTGTCTTCGGGAAAATGGACGCCGGCATTCAAGGTGTCGGCGGTGACGACGAGCTGCAAGCCCGGCGGTGGCGCCAACAGCGCAGCGTCGTCGCCGATGCCGAGCACGATGTCGGCGCGCGTCCCCGCGCGGGCACGGATGCGGGCGATCAGGTCGAACTCGCCGGCACTCATGGCGGCGTCAGGCGCGCGATCGCGCGAAATCGACGGCGGACTGGATCGCCGCACGTGCCTGCGGGCTGTTCTTCCAGCAACTGGAACCGGTCAGCCCTGCGGCACTGGCGACGATCTCCGATGGTTCTGCGGCGGCCAGCTGGCGCAGCGAAGCAATGCCCATCTGTTCCAGCCGCTGCACGACAGCAGGGCCCATCCCCTTCAACGCGAGCAACGCATCGCGCTCTTCCAGGGGGAACCGTGTGTCGCCGCCCGACACGTCAGCGCCGTGCCTGCGCCTCGGCGGGGCGCCATGCCACGGCCGCCTGGTCGAGCACACCGTTGATGTACGTGTGCCCGTGTTCGGAACCGAAACGCTTGGCGGTCTCGATGGCCTCGTTCAGCACCACGCGGTACGGCACGTCGATGCGGTGGATCAACTCGTAGGCGGCGATGCGCAGCACCGCGCGCTCGATGGGGTCGACCTCTTCGACCGTCCGGTCGAGGAACGGAAGCAGCGCCTCGTCCAGCGAGGCGCGATGCTTCACCACGCCGCGCACCAGGTCTTCGAAATACTCGAGGTCCGCGATCTCGTGCGCCTGCTCATGGGCGAACTGCGCGATGACCTGCCCCACTTCGCCACCCGACATCTGCCACGCATAGACAGCCTGCAGCGCGCGGCGGCGCGCACGGGCACGCGTGACCGGATCGACGCCGTCCTTGCGGTGGGATTGATGATGTCGGCTCACGTCTGCTCCTGCGATTCTTGGGTTACGGCAACTGTTCCAGCAACTGCGCCATCTCGATGGCGGCCAGTGCGGCCTCTTCGCCCTTGTTGCCATGGCTGCCGCCGGCGCGCGCCTCGGCATCCTCGATCCTTTCCACCGCCAGCACGCCATTCAGCACGGGCACGCCGGAATCCAGCTGCACGCGCATCAGGCCTTCAGCGCAACCATCGGCGACGTGCTCGTAGTGGCGGGTGTCGCCACGGATCACGCAGCCCAGCGCGATGATCGCCACGTGGCGCCCGTCTCCGGCCAGACGCGCGGCGGCGACCGGGATCTCCCACGCTCCAGGCACGCGCACCACGTCGATCGCCTCTTCGCCCACGCCGTTGCCGGCCAGGCTCTGGCGCGCGCCGGCCACCAGCACATCGGTGATGCGGGGGTTCCAGCGGCTGGCGATGATCGCGAAGCGGGCGCCGTCGGGCGCGCGCAGATCGCCTTCGTAGTGGGACATGGCGGGTTCCTTGGGGGTGGGAAAGTCTAACAGCCGGGCGCGGTGACGGGTCCGCCCGGTGGGGATCAAGGCTGGACGTACTCCACCACGTCCAGCCCGAAGCCGGCCAGGCCGACCTGCCGGCGCGGCGTGCCCAGCACCCGCAACCTGCCCAGGCCCAGGTCGGCCAGGATCTGCGCACCGGCACCGTTGCGGCGCCACTGGCCCACGTCCTTGGCGTTGGCGCGCACTTCGGGCTGCTTGCGAAGCCGCGCCAGCAGCGCCTCGGCGCTGCGGGGTTCGGCCAGCACCACCATCACGCCCTGCCCTTCGGCGGCGATCGCCCGCAGTGCGTCGGTGGCGTGCACGCCGAAATCGTCGCGCCGCCAGTGCAGCAGGTCGCTCAGCGGGTTCTCCACCTGCACCCGTACCAGCGTGGGCGTGGCCGCCTCGGGCGTGCCGCGCACCAGGGCGAAGTGCAGGTCATGGGCGATACGGTCGCGGTAGGTCACCAGCCGGAAAGGACCGAACTCGGTCTCGATGTCGCGCTCGTCGATGCGCTCCACCGTGTGCTCGGTGGCCAGCCGGTAGGCGATCAGGTCAGCGATGGAGCCCATCTTCAGGCCATGCTCGCGCGCGAACACCTCCAGCTGCGGGCGGCGCGCCATGCTGCCGTCGGGGTTCAGCACTTCGACCAGCACGCCGGCCGGTTCCAGCCCGGCCAGCATCGGCAGGTCGCTGGCGGCTTCGGTGTGCCCCGCGCGCGTCAGCACACCGCCGGGCTGGGCGATCAGCGGGAAGATGTGGCCGGGCTGGCTGAGGTCGCTGGGCTTCGCATCCGGCCGCACGGCGGTACGCACGGTGTGCGCGCGGTCGTACGCGGAAATGCCGGTGGTGACGCCTTCCGCCGCTTCGATGCTGACGGTGAAGTTGGTGTGGAACTGCGCGGTGTTGTGCTGGACCATCGGCGCCAGGCCGAGTTGCGTGCAACGTTCGCGCGTCAGCGACAGGCAGACCAGGCCGCGCGCATGCGTGACCATGAAGTTGATGTCGGTCGGCTTCACCAGCTCGGCGGCCATGATCAGGTCGCCTTCGTTCTCGCGGTCCTCGTCGTCGACGATGACGACCATGCGGCCGTTGCGGATCTCTTCCAGCAGTTCGGGAATCGGTGCGAAGTTCATGCGGCGTCTCCGCCAGCGCGCGCGCCCAGCAGGCGTTCGACATAGCGGGCCACCAGGTCGATCTCCAGGTTCACCGCATCGCCGACGGCGGTCTGCGAGAAGGCGGTGTGCGAGACGGTATGCGGGATCAGCGCGACCTCGAATCCCTCGCCATCCACCTCGTTGACGGTCAGGCTCACGCCATCCACGCAGATCGAGCCCTTCTTCGCGATGTACTTCAGCAGGGGGGCCGGCGCGCGGAAGCGCCAGCGCTGCGCACGCGCGTCCTCGTGCACCGACAGCACCCGGCCGACACCGTCCACATGCCCGCTGACCAGGTGGCCACCGAGGCGGTCGGTGGGGCGCATCGCACGCTCGAGGTTCACCAGTGCGCCTTCGCCCAGGCCACCGAGCGTCGTCAGCGACAAGGTCTCGGTGGACGCATCGGCCTGGAAGCTCGATGCATCGAACGCGATCACGGTCAGGCACACGCCATTCACCGCGATGCTCTCGCCGAGCTGCACGGCGTCGAACGGCAGTGTGCCGACGGCGACGGTCAGGCGGACGTCACCGCCCAGCGGCTGCAGCGCGGCGATGCGGCCGACGCCCTCGATGATGCCGGTGAACATCAGCACACCTCCGGCAGGAGGACGGGGAACGCAAAGGAAATCGTGGAAGGCATGGAACGTCTCTCGCTTGAACAGAGCGGAGACGCCTCCGGGCGCGAAGGCAGGCGCACGACGCCACGCTCGCGCATGGCTCGGCGATGCCGTCTTCTTTCATCCGGACTATGACCGTCGGCTCCGGCATCTGACCGGATCTGCTGACCCTTCGGTGGGACCGAAGGCGCTCGCGGGCTCGTCGCTGGGCGACCTACCGCCGGTGGGGAATTACACCCCGCCCTGAAGACGTCGTTGGTGGTATGCCGGCGAACCGGCCGGGGCATTCTAACGCCTCGATCCGGCGAAGGCCCTGAACGCAGCGTTCCGCGCCACTGCAGGAGGGGCTTCAGCCCCGATGCTTCCGGCGCCACCGCGGACGGAAACGGCCGGTCGGGGCTGAAGCCCCTCCTACACAGCCTTCCTGCGCAGGTGCAGGATCAGCGGCCAGCGCATGGTGCGGACGCGCTGCGGATCGCCCCAAACTTCGGCCAGGGCCGGTGTATGGGCGTAGACCGGATCCTCGCCGGTCGCGGCGCGGTAGCTGCCGGTCGCCGACAGGCTGCCGAAGTAGCCCAGCAACGTGGGCAGGTTCCATTCGGCGGTCAGCCACAGGCGTGGCGTGGGTACGGCCTCGAACGGCCACACGTAGTCGCCGTACCCCATGTCCACATCGGCGCGTTCGGGCGGCCAGTAGGGGTCGATATCGTCGCGGACCTTTTCGGCCACCTCGGCCAGATCGTCTTCGAAAATGATGTCCTGGTAGGTCCAGGCGGCCAGCACGCCGCCTGGCCGCAGCACGCGGTCGCAGGTATCGAAGAAGCGGTAGCGGTCGAACCAGTGCAGCGCCTGCGCGACGGCCACCAGGTCCACGCTGAGGTCCGGCAGGCGGGTGTCTTCGGCCGGTTCGACCGCCAGGCTGACATTGGCGACGGCGCGCTCCTTCGCCCAGTGGCGCTCGATCTGCGCCGCACTGGGGTCGGTGGCGTACACATGGGCGAAGTGCGCCGCCAACCCGTGCGTCGCCTGGCCGCTGCCGCAACCAGGCTCCCAGACCCGCGCATTGGCGGGCACGGCCGACGCGATCGCCTCGTACAGCGCCTCGGGATACGTGGGGCGCGAAGCGAGGTAGACATCGGCGACGCCGGAAAAATGATCCTTGAAAGCCACCATGGCGAGCGGTCAGCGGGCAGGTTGCAGCAGGAGGCGGTGATCTTCGCCAATCATGCGGCTGTCGACAATCTCCAGCTGCAGACGGTCCGCCATCGCCTGGATGCCCAGTCCCCCGAACAACGGCCGGGCCTGGTCGCCCAACAGCATCGGCGCGACGTACAGCAGCACCTCGTCGGCCAGCCCGGCGGCGAGGAACGCGCCGGCCAGCGTGGCGCCCGCCTCGGCATGCACCTCGTTGATGCCGCGCGCGCCAAGCAGCTCCAGCACCGCCTTCAGATCGAAATTGCTGCCCGTCGCCGGCGCCACCACGCGCTGCACCGCCGTGTCGCGCGGCGGTTTGGCATCCGCGGCATGGATGTACAGCGTGGGGGCTTCGCCTTGCCGCACATTGCCGCGCGCCACCGTCGCCAGCCCGGGATCCAGCACCACCCGCAGGGGCGGCTCGAACACCGTGTCATCCCCGAAGCGCACCGTCAGCGACGGATCATCCGCCAGCACGGTACCGGCGCCGGTCAGGATGGCCCCCGCACGGGCGCGCCAACGCATCACGTCGCGGCGGGAGGCTTCGCCACTGATCCACTTGGAATCCCCGTTCGCCATCGCCGTGCGGCCATCCAGGCTGGTCGCCAGCTTCACCCGCATCCAGGGCCTGCCGCGTTCGACGCGCGACAGGAATCCACGATTCAGGCGCCGCGCCTGCGTCTCCATCAGTCCGGACTGCACGGCGATGCCCGCCGCGCGCAGCCTGTCGAAACCGGCACCATCGACCTGCGGGAAGGGATCGCGCATCGCCGCCACCACGCGGACCACACCCGCCGCGATCAGCGCATCCGCGCACGGGCCCGTGCGACCGGTATGCGCACACGGCTCCAGGGTGACGTAGGCCGTCGCGCCCTTCGCGCGTTCGCCCGCCGCCTGCAACGCGAACACCTCCGCGTGCGGCCCGCCGGCTTTCTGGTGCCAGCCTTCACCCACGATCTCCCCACCCTGCGCGATCACGCAACCCACCATCGGGTTCGGACGCGTGGTGTACGCCCCGCGTTCGGCCAGACGCAACGCACGCGCCATGCAGGTGTGATCCAGGGAGGAAAAAGCGAATTCGGTCATGCGTCATCCACGCGGCACGTCAGGGGCATGTGAACCAGTATGCGCCACGCGCTGCGCGGGCCGGATGGACATGACCACCACCGGTGTCCCATGCAGCGACGTGCGCTCATCGACCTGCCAGCCCAGCGAGGTGTAGAAATCCTCATGCCACAGGGTGAACAGCCGGAGCACTGCCACGCCTTCCTGCGCAGCGTGCGCAACGGCGGCGTCCACCAGGACCCGTCCACCGCCACGACCGCGCGCCTCCGGCAATACGAACAGGCTGCCCAGCCAGGGACTGCCGCGATCCTGCAGCGCCGGCGCATCCTCCAGCAGCAGACTGACAGACCCCAGCAGCGCCCCGTCATCCATCAGCAACAGCGTCGTCGGCACCGACGTGCGCGCCGCGTGATCCTCCAGCTCATCGGTGGCCATCTGCAGGGTCCAGTCGTCGTACAGGCCGCCCCATTCGGCGTGATGCCACGCGGCAAGCGCAGGTATGTACTGCCGGTGCCGACCGATCCAGTCGATGTGCACGAATCAGCGCTTCTTGTTCTTGTCCGCGTGCTTGTCGAACGGCACCACATCACCGCCCAGCAGCGAGAGCTGGCCGGCGCCCGCAGGCAGGTCGCGCTCCAGCTTCTCGATCTCCTCGCGGAAATCGGCCACGTCCTCGAAACTGCGGTAGACCGAGGCGAAGCGCACGTAGCCCACATGGTCGAGCTTCCGCAGCTCGTTCATGACGAACTCGCCGATCTTGCGCGAGGCGATCTCGCGCTCGCCACTCATGCGGATGGCATGGATCACCGCACGTACGGCCGCTTCGATCTGTTCTTCGGATACCGGCCGCTTCTGCAGCGCGCGGTCGAAGCCGGCACGCAGCTTGCGCGCATCGAAGGTGTCGCGGCGGCCATCGCCCTTGATGACCGCCGGCAGCTTGATCTCGATGTTCTCCAGCGTGGAGAACCGCTCCCCGCACGCCTCGCACTCACGGCGACGACGGATCGTCGCGCCGTCCTCGGATACGCGCGAATCGATCACGCGGGTATCGGTGTGCTGGCAGAAGGGGCAGTGCATCGTCGATCAGCCGTAGACGGGGTACTTCCGGCACTGCGCGGTCACGTTGTCCCGCACCTTCGCCAGCACGGCCTCGTCGGTCGGCGCGTCCAGCACATCGCAGATCCAGTTGGCCAGGTCGATGCAGTCCTGCTCGCCATAGCCACGCGTGGTCACCGCGGGGGTACCGATACGCAGGCCCGAGGTCACGAAAGGCTTGCGCGGGTCGTTCGGCACGGAGTTCTTGTTGACGGTGATGTGCGCCTTGCCCAGCGCCTCTTCCGCGTCCTTGCCGCTGACGTCCTTGCCGATCATGTCGACCAGCATCAGGTGGTTTTCGGTGCCGCCGGACACGATCTTGTAACCGCGCGCGATGATCGTCTTCGCCATCGCCTGCGCGTTCTTCACCACCTGCGCCTGGTAGTCCTTGAATTCCGGCTCCAGCGCTTCCTTGAAGGCCACGGCCTTGGCCGCGATGACGTGCATCAGCGGACCGCCCTGGATACCCGGGAAGACGATGCTCTGCAGCTTCTTCTCGATCTCTTCGCCCGCACCCTTGGCCACGATGATGCCGCCGCGCGGACCGCGCAGCGTCTTGTGGGTGGTCGAGGTGACCACGTGGGCATGCGGCAGCGGATTCGGGTAGACGCCGGCGGCGATCAGGCCTGCCACGTGCGCCATGTCGACGAACAGGTAGGCGCCGACCTTGTCGGCGATGGCGCGGAAGCGCGCCCAGTCCACCACTTGCGAGTAGGCGGAGAAGCCGGCCACGACCATCTTCGGCTTGTGCTCCAGGGCGAGCTTCTCGACCTCGTCGTAATCGATCAGGCCCTGGTCGTTCACGCCGTACTGGATGGCGTTGAACAGCTTGCCCGAGGCGTTGACCTTGGCGCCGTGGGTCAGGTGGCCGCCGTGGGCCAGGCTCATGCCCAGGATGGTGTCGCCGGGGTTCAGCAGGGCGAAGTACACGGCCTGGTTGGCCTGGGAGCCGGAATGCGGCTGCACGTTGGCGTAGTCGGCGCCGAACAGCTGCTTCACACGGTCGATCGCCAGCTGCTCGGCGATATCCACGTATTCGCAACCGCCGTAATAGCGCTTATGCGGGTAGCCCTCGGCGTACTTGTTGGTCAGCACGCTGCCCTGGGCCTCCAGCACGCGGGGGCTGGCGTAGTTCTCGCTGGCGATCAGCTCGACGTGATCCTCCTGCCGGCGCGCCTCGTTGGCGATGGCTTGGGCCAGTTCGGGATCGTAGGTTTCGATGCGGGCGTCGCGCGGGAACATCGGGTCTCCGGGGCAAGGTCGGTCGGGAGGGCCGATTGTAGCCCGCCCGGGACCCCACGGACGAAGCGCCCTCCCGGTCCCGCTTGCCCACCGCCGGGAAAAGAAAAGCGCGCCGAAGCGCGCTTTTCGGTCACACCCGACCTTGGGCGTCAGTGATGCAGCAGCAGGTCCGCGATGATGCCGGTGGCGATGGCCACCATCAGCATGTTGCCGCGGTCGTCGCGGACCCAGTGGTAGCCACGGGGCGGGCGGCGCAGATCGTAGTAATCGTAGTCGTTCACCACGTACACCGGGCCACGGTAGTAGTCGCGGTAACGCTGGCCCTTCGCCCAGCGATGGTAGCCGGGCGCCGGGCGGTAGACCACGCGCGGCGGTGCGTAGTAGCGGCGGTCGTCGTAACGACGGCCATCGTGGTAGCCGTGACGGTACGCCTGGCGCTGATCACGATAGTCGCGACGGTCATCGCGGCGGTCTTCGCGCCAGTCGCGGCGATCATCCCGCCGGTCATCCCGGCGGTCGTAGTGGTGCGAACGACCCCGGTCGTGGCCGCGATCATCGTCGCGCGCCAGCACGGGAGCGGTGACGGCGAAGGCCAGGACGGCGCAGGCCATGCTCTGGAAAATGCGCTTGGTATTCATGGAAACCCCTCTGTGTGGCACGTGAGTCCATGATGCGGATCGCATCTGAACCGATTCCCGCTGGAAAACGGTTACGGCTGTGTCAAAGGCGGGTTGGCGAAACGTATTCAGCCAGCGGTCGGGCGAGCCTTAGCGGCTATAATCGCCGCATTCCCAATTTGCCTCCCCGCCCGCCGTCCCCGGCCGGGCGCCGGGGCCTGCGTACCGGAGCCTGCATGTCCTCGCAATACATCTACACCATGAACCGGGTCAGCAAGGTGGTCCCGCCCAAGCGGCAGATCATCAAGGACATCTCGTTGTCCTTCTATCCGGGCGCCAAGATCGGCCTGCTGGGCCTGAATGGCGCCGGCAAGTCCACGGTACTGAAGATCATGGCCGGCGTGGACAAGGATTTCGAGGGTGAGGCCCGCCCGCAGCCCGGTATCAAGGTCGGCTACCTGGCGCAGGAGCCGGAGCTCAACCCTGAACACACCGTCCGCCAGGCCGTCGAGGAAGGCGTGGGCGATGTGCTGCAGGCGCAGGCCGCCCTCGAAGCCGTGTACGCCGCCTACGCCGAAGAAGGCGCCGACTTCGACGCCCTGGCCAAGGAACAGGAGCGTCTGGAAGCGATCCTCGCCGCCGGCGACGCGCACACACTGGAAAACCAGCTGGACGTGGCCGCCGACGCGCTGCGCCTGCCGCCGTGGGATGCCATCGTGGGCAAGCTGTCCGGCGGCGAAAAGCGCCGCGTGGCGCTGTGCCGCCTGCTGCTGCAGAAGCCGGACATGCTGCTGCTCGACGAACCGACCAACCACCTGGACGCGGAATCCGTCGAGTGGCTGGAACAGTTCCTTGCCCGCTACACCGGCACCGTGGTGGCCGTGACCCATGATCGGTACTTCCTCGACAACGCCGCCGAATGGATCCTCGAGCTCGACCGTGGCCGCGGCATCCCGTGGAAGGGCAACTACACCGACTGGCTGGTGCAGAAGGACGAGCGCCTGAAGCAGGAAGACAACCAGGAAAAGGCCCGCCAGAAGGCCATCCAGAAGGAACTGGAGTGGTCGCGCCAGAACGCGAAGGGTGGCCGCTCCAAGGGCAAGGCGCGCCTGGCGCGCCTGGAAGAGCTGCAGTCGGTCGACTACCAGCGCCGCAACGAGACCAACGAGATCTTCATCCCGCCGGGCGAGCGCCTGGGCAACAACGTCATCGAGTTCAAGAATGTCTCGAAGAAGTTCGGCGACCGCCTGCTGATCGACAACCTGAGTTTCCTGGTGCCGGGCGGCGCGATCGTCGGCATCATCGGCCCCAACGGCGCGGGCAAGTCGACGCTGTTCAAGATGATCACCGGCCAGGAAAAGCCGGACTCGGGCACCATCACCACCGGCCCCACCGTGCAACTGGCGTACGTGGACCAGAGCCGTGAAAAGCTCGAAGGCAACCACAACGTCTTCCAGGAGATTTCCGGCGGCCTGGACATCCTCAACATCAACGGCGTCGAGATCCAGTCGCGCGCGTACATCGGCCGCTTCAACTTCAAGGGCCAGGACCAGCAGAAGATGGTGGGCTCGCTGTCCGGCGGTGAACGCGGCCGCCTGCACATGGCCAAGACGCTGCTGCAGGGCGGCAACGTGCTGCTGCTCGACGAACCGTCGAACGACCTGGACATCGAAACCCTGCGTGCGCTGGAAGACGCGCTGCTGGAATTCCCCGGCAACACGTTCGTGATTTCGCATGACCGCTGGTTCCTGGACCGCATCGCCACCCACATCCTCGCCTTCGAAGGCGACTCGCACGTGGAGTTCTTCCAGGGCAACTACCGCGAGTACGAGGAAGACAAGAAGCGTCGCCTGGGCGAAGACGGCGCCCGTCCGCACCGCCTGCGGTTCAAGGCGCTGAAGTGACGTGTTCGCGCGCACAGATGCCTGATCGCCTCTGACCTTGCCCAACGAGAACGCCGGCCCTGTGCCGGCGTTCTCGTCTGCGATCGGTCACTGCGTTCGACCTGCAAATATGCGGCAATCGAATGCAAGGTGGGGTACTACCCTCCGACGGAGGTCGCCATCACCACTGCCACCGCTACCCCCCCATTACCCCGATGACAACGAAGAAGAGCCCACAACCCAGAAGGCCGCGCAGCAGCGATTTCCAGCGCGCATACGGCTGAAACAGCTGCATCAACGAAAAGATGCCGTAAACCGTCGAGACCAAGACCGACCACGCCGGCAAACCCGGGACCCAGCGTTGCAGAAGCAGCGCGATCGACCAGAAGACAAAGGTCTGGACGGTCAGGAAGGCCGCTATCACCAGCCATTCCGGGTAGTTCAGCGAACCGACGCGGTGAAAGGCCAACCGGAACGCCACTGCTTCGAACGGCAACAGCAGCAACGTCGCAGCCGCGAAATAGGCGTTCATCCAATCGCCGATCGACTTGGACGTGGTCGCCAACGCGGACGGCGATGCAGTTGCTCGCGTCGCCCATGCCGGTCTCCTGTCCGTGGTGCGCGGATTCGGGGCAAGCACCGCGCATGCGTCCAACACGCGACGTCTGGCCGCCCCATCCCGGGGAAATCGCGCACCGCGACGGTGCCGATTAAAGCACTCCGCTTGCGCGCCGATAGCGCCTCAACACGGGGAGCGACTTCACGCTGCCGCATTCCGGCGCCGTGTCGCCCCGCCCCCTTCCCCACAAGGAGTTCCATGAACGCATGCGCTGTCGCCCCCGTGCCCGACGCCGGCATCGACGACCACATCCAGTCGGTATCGGGATTATCGGATTCCTTGCTGAAACAACTGCGGCAATCGCTGCAGAAGATCGACGAGATCAACCGCATCACCCGCATCATCTCGATGAATGCACGCATCGAGGCCGTGCGTATCGGCAGCGCCGGACGCAGCTTCGGCGTGATCGCCGAAGAGATGGACACGCTGTCGCGACGGGTCAGCGACACCGCGCAGGAAATCGACCGCATGGCGGGTCGCACCAGCACCGATCTGCGCGAGCGACTGGACCAACTGCAGACCGACGTGCGCCGGACGCGGCTGACGGACCTGGCGCTGGCCAACATCGACCTGATCGACCGCAACCTGTACGAGCGCAGTTGCGATGTGCGCTGGTGGGCTACCGATGCGGCGATCGTCGCCGCCGCACAGGACCCGCAACCGGCCGCGCTCACGCATGCCAGCCAGCGGCTCGGCCAGATACTGGATTCCTACACCGTCTATTTCGACCTCGTGCTCACCGACCTGCAAGGCAATGTGCTGACCAATGGCCGGCCACGCCAGTACCCGTCCGCAGGCCACTCGGTCGCGCAGCAGGAATGGTTCCAGTCCGCCATGTCCACGCGCAATGGCGAAGAGTTCGGCTTCCAGTCCATGCATGCGAGCAGGCTTGCGGGCGGTGAGCGCGTGCTGGTCTACGCCTGCACGGTGCGCGAAGGCGGTCGCGTACAGGGGCGCATGCTGGGCGTGCTCGGTATCGTGTTCCGATGGGACGCACTGGCGCAGACCATCGTGGAACGGACGCCATTGTCGGAGGTGGAATGGCGCCGTAGCCGGGTCTGCATCGTCGATGCGCAGGGCCGGTTGCTGGCCGACACGCAGTCCGGCGCGGATGCCTCGCGACTCGATTTTCCTGGGCATGCATCCCTGTTCGCCCAGCCCCGTGGCGCGATCGACGTATCCATCGAAGGCCGCCCCCATTGCGTGGCACAGGCCGCGTCACCCGGCTACGAGACCTACCGCACCGGCTGGCATTGCGTGATCGTGCAAGGCGTCGACTGACGCCAGCAGCGCGGCTCAGTCCAGCCACACCTCGCCGTCACGCACCTGCACGGCGACGGCGCACAGCGAATCGCCGCGGCAGGGCCCGGCGACGCAGTCACCGCGTACGAGTTCGAACGAGGCACCGTGGGCGGCACAGACAAGATGGCCGTCCTTGCTCTTGAGGAATTGACCAGGCGCCCAGTCCAGCCGTCTGCCGGCGTGGGGACAGACATTGAGCCATGCGCGCACATCGCCGCCATCGCGATGCAGGATCAACGACTCGGCATCGTCGCCGATCACGGCTTCAACCTCGGCGAAACCGCCGTCGGCGATGTCATTCAGTGCGCTCAGTCGCATGTCGCTTAACGAAGTCCTCACACGGTCATCAAACGGTCATCCGATACTGCGCGTACCGGCTCCGGCCGCATTCTGTCACGACGCAACGCCATGTACGCACGCCATTTCCAGTTCAATGCCTTCCGCCACGTGTTCGCTCCGCGCAAGCCGCGCCATCCGCTGCTGCGGGTCGGCCTGGGCCTGCTGGGTGTGCTGCTGCTCGGCGTGCTGGTGTTCTTCAGCGTGTTCGTCGGTGCCGCGATGATCGCCGGCGGCCTGGCTTACAAGCTCCTGCGCCAGCGGGGCAAGCCCAGCGCGCGCGATGCGCGGGTGGTCGACGCGGAGTACCACGTGGTCCGCAAGCCGGTGCTGCCCCTCTCGCATTGAGCATCTTGGCGGGGCGAGCGCGTTCCCGCCTAAACTCTGCGGCCACATTCCCCGGGTGGCCGACATGACCGACATCATCCCTGCTCCGCCTGTTCCGCGCGTTCCGGTGCGCGGTGGCGGCACGTTCCCGGTGCGCCGCATCTTCTGCGTGGGCCGCAACTTCGCCGACCACGCGCGCGAGATGGGCGCGACCGCACCCGCTTCGAAGGCCGAGCGCGGCAGCCCCGTGTTCTTCCACAAGCCGGGCGACGCGATCGTCACCGCGAATGCGGATGTTCCCTACCCGCCGGGCACGCGCGACCTGCACCACGAGGTGGAACTGGTCGTCGCGCTGGGCAGCGACGCACCGCCCGGACCGCTCTCCCCCGGGGCCGCGAAGGCGCTGGTGATCGCCTACGGCGTCGGCCTGGACCTGACCCGTCGCGACCTGCAGGGCGCGGCCAAGGCCAAGGGCCTGCCCTGGGATACCGGCAAAGGCTTCGATCATTCCGCACCGGTCAGCGAACTGGTTCCAGCGGCGGATGTCGGGGTGCTGGAAGACCGCACGCTGACCCTGCGGGTGAACGGCGACATGCGCCAGCATGGCGCGCTGCACGACCTCATCTGGGACGTGGCCGACATCCTGCACGAGTTGTCCATGCTTTACGCACTGAAGGCGGGCGACCTGGTCTTCATGGGCACGCCCGCAGGCGTGGCTGCGCTGGTGCCGGGCGACACGTTCACCGCCACCCTCGACGGCGTGGTCGAGTTGCGCGGCCGTATTGCCGGCTGATCGACGGTGCGTGCGATATAGTCGGCGGCGACGCCGCAGAGGCGCCGACTGACGAGGACATGGGATGGGCATGATCAGCGAGTTCAAGGAGTTCGTATCGCGCGGCAACGTGGTCGACCTGGCCGTCGGCGTGGTCATCGGTGCCGCGTTCGGCAAGATCGTCAGCAGCCTGGTGGATGGCATCGTGATGCCGTTGGTGGGCCTGACGATGGGCGGCGTGAAATTCAGCGACCTGGCGGTGACCCTGCGCGCGGCGCAGGTGGATGCGGCAGGCAAGGAGATCGTGCCGGCGCTGCTGTTGAAGTATGGCGCTTTCCTGCAGACCGCCATCGACTTCCTGATCATCGCGTTCGTGATCTTCCTGTTCCTGAAAGCCTACAACCGCGTGCGTGCACCCGCGCCGGAAGCCGCCACGCCCGAGGACATCGTGCTGCTGCGCGAGATCCGGGACGCACTGAAGAAATAACGGCACGCGGCGTTCCGGATCGGCAACGCCGTCGACGGAAACACGGGGCCACGGGCTGGTAAGCTCGTGGCCTTCGTTTTTCCGGGACCCTCCATGCGTCTTGCTCCGCTGCTGCTCGCCCTGGCCGTCACCGCGCCCGCCTTCGCCGCCTCCCGCGAAACCCGCATCCCCGACACCGCACTGGCCACTGCCGCGCAACTGCGCGAGCAGGCCCTCACGGACCGCACCGGCTGGAACGTCGTCGAATCACTGACGACCGAAGTGGGCCCGCGCCTGGCCGGCAGCGAGGCCGACGCGAAGGCGGTCGCGTGGGCACAGGCGAAGTTCAAGGCACTCGGTTTCGACAAGGTGTGGATCGAACCGGTGACGTTTCCCAAGTGGGTGCGCCGCAGCGAAAGCGCGGCCGTGCTCGGCACGCACGCGCAACCGCTGACGATCACCGCGCTGGGCGGCAGCCCCGCGGGCAAGGTGGACGCGGAGATCGTGCGCTTCGCCGACCTGGCCGCACTGGAAGCGGCACCGGCGGGCTCGCTGGCCGGCAAGATCGCCTTCGTCGACTATCCGATGAAGGCCGCGCGTGACGGCAGCGACTACCGCAACGGCGGCGCGATCCGCTCGAAAGGACCCTCGGCGGCGATCCGCAAGGGCGCCATCGCGTTCCTGATGCGCTCGGCCGGCACCGACAACCACCGCGTCGCGCATACCGGCATCACGCGCTTCGACGAGGGCCTGACGCCGGTACCGTCCGCGTCGCTGACCATCCCCGATGCCGACCAGTTGGCGCGTCTGCTGCAGCGCGGCGCGGTGCGCGTGTCGCTCGCACTGGATTGCGGCTGGGACGGCGAGTACACCTCGCACAATGTCATCGGCGAGATCACCGGACGCAGCCTGCCCAAGGAAGTGGTGGTGATCGGTGGCCACCTGGATTCGTGGGACCTGGGCACCGGCGCGATCGACGACGGCGCGGGCATCGGCATCACCATGGCAGCGGGGCATCTGATCGGCCAGCTCAAGCAGGCGCCGAAGCGCACCATCCGCGTAATCGCCTTCGCCAACGAAGAGCAGGGCCTCTACGGCGGCAAGGCCTACGCGGAGAAGTACCTGGCCGACATCACGCGCCACCAGATCGCCGCCGAAAGCGACTTCGGCGCGGGCCGCATCTACGCGTTCAATACCGGCGCGCCGGACCATGCGCGCAAGGCGACCGAACAGATCGCGCAGGCACTGGCGCCGCTGGGCATCGAGTACGCACCCGGCAAGGGCAGCGCAGGCCCGGACATCAGTCCATTCGCCGCGAAGGGCATGGCGTGGGCGTGGCTGGCGCAGGACGGCAGCGACTACTTCGACCTGCACCACAACGCCGATGACACGCTGGACAAGATCGACCCGGCGGCGCTGGCGCAGAATGTCGCGGCGTACACGGTGTTCGCGTACCTGGCGGCAGAAGCCGAGGGCGATTTCGGCAGCCAGCTGAAGGAGTAGACCTGTAGGAGGGGCTTCAGCCCCGACCCTCACTGCTGACTACCGAGATCGCAAAAAAACGAAGTCGGGGCTGAAGCCCCTCCTACAGTTTTGTCGACAGACGCTGCTTCCACTGCGCCAGGAACACCGCCGTCGCGGCGGCGACGTTGAGGCTCTCGACTGCACCGCTGCCGGGAATCGACAGGCGCAGGTCGCAGGCCTCGGCGAGGCGCGCATCCATGCCCTCGCCTTCCGCGCCCATCACGTAGATCAGGCGTTGCGGCAGTCTTGCCGCGAACAGGTCATCTCCCCCGCGCACGACAGTGGCGGCCAGCGCAAAGCCTGCGCCGCGCAATTGCGCCAGCGCATTCTCCGGGTTGCCCATCCGCACCAGCGGCACCTGTTCGGCGCCGCCCTCGGCCACACGCGCCGCCGCACCGGACAGCGCCAGCGTGGAGTCGCGCGGCAGCAGGATGCCGGCCACGCCGAAATGCGCGGCCGAGCGCAGGATGGCGCCGAAGTTGTGCGGATTGCCCACGCCGTCCAGCCACAGCGCTGCGGCCGGCTGTCCCTCGGGAAGCGCACGCAACCAGTCCGTCATCGGCGACGGCGCCAGTTTCAGCACGTCGGCCACCACGCCTTCGTGGTGCGTGCTGGCAGCCAGGCGATCCAGATCACCCTCCTCCACCACCCGGTAGCCGACACGGTGCTTGACGCACCATGCCAGCAGGGGTTTCAGCGCGGGGATGCGCGCTTCGAGGAGATACAGCTTGCGGATGGCGTCGGGGCGCCGCGCGAACACTGCCTGCACGGCATTCAGACCGTACAGGCGCAGTTCCTCGCGTGAAGCGTCCGCAGGACGTTCGCCACCGGAGGCTTGGACGCGGGGTGGACGCTCATCCTGCGCCCTTGGCGGACGCCGGCGATCCGGCGGATTGCCGGGCGGACGCGGCGGACGGGTGTTCCAGGGATTGCTCACGTCAGGCCTGCTTCTTCCAGAAGTGCGCGTTGCGGATGCCGAGCGCTTCCGGATCGAAGGTCGGGTCCAGCCCCTGCTTCTTCTGCCGCTCGTAGTCGCGCAACGCGATCAGGGCCGGCTTCTGCAGGATCAGGATGGCGATGACGTTCAACCATGCCATCAGGCCCACGCCGATGTCGCCCAGCGTCCACGCCATCGCGGCGTTGTGGTACGCGCCGAACACGACCATGCCCACGATGCCCAGGCGCAGCAGCAGCGTCGCCAGCGGGTGGGTTTTCTTCACGCCGGCCAGGTAGGTCAGGTTGGTCTCGGCCATGTAGTAGTAGGCCATGATCGTGGTGAAGGCGAAGAAGAACAGCGCCAGCGCCACGAAGCCTGCGCCCCAGCCCGGCAGCACCGATTCCACTGCCGCCTGGGTGAACTGCGCACCTTCCGATGGCTGCAGGCCGGGAACGCCGGAGAATATCTCGACCAGCGTGTCCTTGCCGTTCTCGCTGACCGTCTTGAACGTGTTGTACATGCCCGTCGACAGCAACAGGAACGCCGTCGAGGTGCACACCAGCATGGTGTCGAAGTAGATCGCGAACGCCTGCACGTAACCCTGCTTGGCGGGGTGCGAGACTTCGGCGGCCGCGGCGGCGTGCGGGCCGGTGCCCTGGCCGGCTTCGTTGGCGTAGATGCCGCGCTTCACGCCCCAGGCGATGGCCTGGCCGATGATCGCGCCGAAGGCCGCATGCGCGCCGAACGCGCTGGAGAAGATGTCGGCGAACATCGCCGGCACCTTGCCGGCGTTGGCGATCATCACGATCACCGCCATCAGGATGAAAGCCAGCGCCATGAACGGCACCACGACCTCGGCGAAGGTCGCGATGCGCTTGATGCCGCCGAAGATGATGACCGCTAGTACGGCCGCCACGCCCAGCCCGATCCAGAGTTTCAGCGCGCCGGTGCCGCCCACGGCGGCGCAGTCGCCCATGCCGCACAGCACGTTGGTGGCGCTGTCGGCGATCGCGTTGGCCTGCACACCCGGCAGCAGCAGGCCGGTGGCGATGACCGTGGCCACGGCGAAGGTCACCGCGTACCACTTCAGACCCATCGCCTTCTCGATGTAGTAGGCCGGGCCGCCGCGATAACGCCCTTCGCCGTCCTTCTCCTTGTAGATCTGCGCCAGGGTGCACTCGATGTACGAGGTCGACGCGCCCAGGAAGCCCATCACCCACATCCAGAACACCGCGCCCGGGCCGCCATAGGCGATCGCCGTGGCGACGCCGGCGATGTTGCCGATGCCCATGCGTCCGGCCATCGAGATCGCCAGCGCCTGGAACGAAGACACGCCGGCGTCCGACTTCTGGCCGGTCACCGTCAGGCGGCACATCTCGGCGAAACCGCGCACCTGCATGACGCGGGTGCGGATGGTGAACCACAGGCCGGCACCCAGGCACAGCGCGATCAGCGCATTGCTCCAGATGATGCCGTTCAACCAGGCAAAAAAGGCTTCCACGGGGATGGGTCTCCGGTCGTTGATGCAGGGATGCGGGAAAGCGGCGGCCGAACGCTGCCAGGTCCCTGAAAGATACCCGTAACCTGCGCCGCTGCGCAGTCCCCACGTGGATTCAGGGCCAGATCCGGCCCAGGAGCCGCAGGTCGTGCAGCCCGTCGGGCTTGCGCACGGCCGCACGGCGCACGCCTTCCTGCTGGAAGCCGTTCTTCTCCAGCACCCGTGCCGAGGCGGGATTGACGTCCAGCACGTTGGCCTCGATCCGATGCAGATCGAGCGCAGGCACCGCCCATTCCAGGTAGGCCGCGACGATACGGGTCATGTGCCCGTGCCCCCAATGGCGGCGTCCCAGCCAGTAACCCAGTTCCGCCGCATGGGCCTTCTCGCCGTGGCGCGGGCGCACGCCGATGCCGCCGCAGGCCTCGCCGTCGATTTCTATCGCGAGCACGGGATGATCGAGGTCGACCACGCGACCGGCGAGGAAGGCTTCGCCATCCGCGCGCGTATAGGGATGCGGGAAGCGGTCGCTCAACCCGCGCGGTACAAGCGGGTCATCCGCATGCCGCACCAGGGCGTCCAGGTCATCATGCTGCCAGGCACGCAGCACGAACCCCTCGCCCTCCAGCCGGACGCCGGCGAACGGACGTCCGCCGGACTCAGCCATGGCCGCCCACGGAAGGGGTTTCCGCTTCCAGTTTGCCCAGCTCGTGCGCGACGGCTTCGGGCGAGCGCGTGTACGGCGCCAGCAGCGCATAGAACGCAGGCACCACGTACAACGACAGCAGCGTGGAGAAGGTCACGCCGAAGATCACCACGACGCCGATGGTCGCCCGGCTGGCCGAACCCGGGCCGCCGGCGAGCACCAGCGGCACTGCGCCCATCACCGTGGCCACCGACGTCATCAGGATGGGACGCAGGCGCACGCGCGCCGATTCGGCGATGGCGCGCGCCACATCCGCCCCGTCATCGCGCAGCTGGTTGGCGAACTCGACGATCAGGATGCCGTTCTTCGCCGCCAGCCCGATCAGCATCACGATGCCGATCTGGCTGAAGAGATTCAGCGTACCGCCGGTGACCCACAGGCCGATCAGCGCGCCCAGCACCGCCAGCGGCACGGTCAGCATGATGATCAGCGGGTGGATGAAGCTCTCGAACTGCGCCGCCAGCACCAGATAGACGATCAGCAGCGCCAGCGTGAAGGTCAGCAGGATCGCGCCACCGGCTTCCTGGTACTCGCGCGACTCGCCCTTCCAGTCGATCTGCGCATAGTCCGGCAACTCCTCGGCCACCGTCTGCCGCGTCCATTCCAGCGCCTCGCCCATCGTGTAGCCGGGCGCGAGGCCGGCGCTGATGGTGATCGCCCGCAGGCGGTTGAAGCGGTTGAACGTGCCCGGCTCGGCGATCTCGCTCAGCGTCACCAGGTTGGACAGCGGGATCAGCGCGCCGTCGCTGCCGCGCACGTAGGTCTGCGCCAGATCCTCGGTGTTGGCGCGCTTGTCGCGGCCGGCCTGCAGCATGACGTCGTACTCCTCGCCGTTGTCCACGTACGTGGTCACCTGGCGCGAGCCCATCATCGTTTCCAGCGTGCGGCCGATCTCCTGCACCGACACCCCGAGGTCGGCGGCGCGGTCGCGGTCGATGTTCACGCGCATCTGCGGCCGCGTTTCCTTGTAGTCGGAATCCGGGTCCTGGATGCCCGGGTTGGATTCCATCCGTTGCAGGATGCGGTCGCGCCACTGCGCCAGCTCGACGTAGTCGGGGCCACCCAGCACCAGCTGGTAGCGCTGGCCACGGCTGCCGACCAGGCCGCCGGCCACGTTGGCGCGCGCCTGCACGCCCGGCAGCCTGGACAGCTCGGCGCGCAGGCCGTTGACGACGTCGTCCGTGGTGGCCTCGCGCTCGTGCCAGTCCTGCAGGAACACGATCACCTGGCCGGTATGCATGTCCTCGCTGCCGCCGAAGCCGCGCGGCACGCGCGAGTTGGCGCGTTCGATCGGCTTGTCGCCGCCCACCTGGCCCATCACGATGCGCTCGACCTGCTGCATCTGGTTGACCATGTAGTCGAAGCCCGCGCCTTCCGGGCCATCGACCATGACGAAGAAGCGGCCGCGATCTTCCGCAGGCGCCAGTTCGCTCGGCACGCGCAGGCCGAGCACGACGATGGCGATGCCGCACAGCGCCATGGCCGCCAGCACCAGGCCGAGGATGCGCTTGCCGGTCAGGCCGACCAGGCGCTCCACGTGCCGGCCGTAGCCGTCGCTGACGCGGGTCAGCGTGCGGTTGGTCCACGCGTTGAGTCCGCGCGGCTCGGTATGCGGCCGCACCAGCTTGGACGACATCATCGGCGTCAGCGTCAGTGCGACGAAGGCCGAGATCGCCACCGCCGCCGCCAGCGCCACGGACAACTCGCGGAACAGGCGCCCGGTGTTGCCCTCCATGAAGCCGACGGGCAGGAACACCGCCACCAGTACCGCCGTGGTCGCGATCACCGCGAAGGCCACCTGGGCAGTGCCGCGGCGCGCGGCCACCAGCGCCGGTTCGCCCAGATCGGCGCGGCGCTGCACGTTCTCCAGCACCACGATGGCGTCGTCCACCACCAGGCCGATGCAAAGCACCAGCGCGAGCAGGGTCAGCAGGTTGATCGAGAAGCCGAAGGCATAGAGCGCGATGAAGGCGGAAATCAGGCAGACGGGCACGGTCACTGCGGGGATCAGCGCCGCGCGCAGGCTGCCGAGGAACAGCCAGATCACCAGGAACACCAGCACCATCGCCTCGCCCAGCGTCCAGTAGACGCGTTCGATCGAGGCCTCGATGAACGTGGTGCTGTCGAAGGCGACGAAGATGTCGGTGCCTTCCGGCAGCGTCTGCTGGATGATCTCGGCCTCGGCGCGCGCCGCGCGCGCCACGTCGAGCGCGTTCGCGGTGGACGTGCGCACGATGCCCAGGCCGACGTTCGGCACCGCGTTGCTGCGCAGGTAGGAGCGACGCTCTTCGGCACCCAGTTCCACCTTGGCCACGTCGCCCAGCCGCACCACGTAACCGTCGGCGCCCTTGCGCAGCGGCAACTGGGCGAACTGCTCCGGCCGCTGGTACCCGCGCTCGACGCGCAGGGTGAAGTCGCGCGTGGCCGATTCGATGCGGCCGGCCGGCAACTCGATGTTCTGCGCGCGCAGCGCGGTCTCGACATCGCCGGTGGTCACGCCGCGCGCCGCCATCGCCTCGCGGTCCAGCCAGATCCGCATCGCATAGCGCTGACCGCCGCCGAGCTGCACGCGCGCCACGCCATCCAGCGCGGACAGGCGGTCCAGCACATAACGGTCGGCGTAGTCGGTCAGCTCCATCGTGTCCATCACGGTGGAGCGCATGTTCAACCAGATGATGACGTCGGCGTCGGCCTCGACCTTGGAGATCTGCGGCGGATCGGCTTCGTCCGGCAGGCGGTTCATCACGCGGCTGACACGGTCGCGCACATCGTTGGCGGCAGCCTCGATGTCGCGGCTGAGGTTGAACTCGATGGTGACGTCGGCGCGGCCGTTGCGGCTGCTCGACTGGATGGTCTTGATGCCCTCGATGCCCGACAGACCGTCCTCGAGGATCTGGGTGATGCGTGTTTCGACCACCGCCGCCGACGCGCCCGGATAGTTCACTTCCACCGACACGATGGGCGGGTCGATGTTGGGCAGTTCGCGCAGGGTCAGCCGCAGGAACGACATCACGCCCAGCACGACCAGCAGCAGGCTGACCACCACCGCGAAGACGGGGCGCTTGATCGACAGATCGGAGAGCTTCATGCGCTCAGTCCTGGCCGTCGGCGGCGGGGGCGTCCTGCTTGGGCGTCGCCGCCGGGGCGGCATCGGCCACCTTCACGCCCGGACGCAGCTTGCCGGTGCCGTCGATGACGATGCGGTCGCCGGCGGCAATGCCCTTCACGATCTCGACCCGGCCGTCACGCCGCACGCCTGCGGTCACCGCCGCCTGCTCGACGCTGCCATCCGGCTTGACCCGGTAGACGAACGAATCGCGGCCCACCTGCACCACCGCGATCTCGGGAATCACCAGCGCCTGCCGCTCGGGACGGAACAGGCGTACGTCCAGCAGCATGCCCGGACGCAGCTTGCGCTCGGTATTCGGGAACACCGCACGCACGGTCACGGCGCGCGTGGTCGCGTCGATGCGCGCTTCGATGGTCTCCACCTCGCCCTCGAACGACTCGCCCGGATACGCGGCAGCAGTCGCGGTCACCGTGTTGCCGGCCTCGACGGACGCCAGCGCGGCCTCCGGCACCTGGAAGTCCACGTACATGCGCGAAATGTCATCCAGCGTGGCGATAGTGCTGTTGGCGGTGATCAGCGAACCGGGACTGACCTGGCGGATGCCCAGGACCCCGGCGAACGGCGCGCGCACGCTGCGGTCGCCGATGTCAGCGCGCGCCTGGCGCACGCGCGCGGCGGCGGCATCGCGCAGCGCGAGCTGGGTATCCAGTTGCGAACGGGCGATCAGCTGCTGGTCGGCGAGTTCCTTCTGTCGACGGTAAAGACGTTCGGCCTCCGCGTAGGTCGCCTCCGCCTGCACCAGCGTGGCCTGCGCGGCGTCGCCCTTCAGCGTGACCAGGGTCTGGCCAGCCTTGACCTGCTGGCCGCTTTCGAAATGCACGTCCTGCACGATCTCGCTGACCTTCGCGGTCAGGGTGACGGACTCGCGTGCCTTCGCCGTGCCCAGCGCCTGCAGGGTGTCGTTCCATGCGGTCTGCCGGACGACCTGGGTGGTGACCGGGATGGGCCGCTCGCCCGCGCCGCCATTGCCGTTGCCCTTCGCCTGCGCACCCTTGTCACCGCCACAGGCGGCAAGCAGCAAGAGGGGCAGCGCGACCAGCAGGGCGCGGGGGGCAAATCGGTTGAGCATGGAACTTCCCGTAATTTCCGTTATTCACGCAGTCTACCGGCCGTACGTGAAACACGCTGCAGCGGATGCGGCGGTTCGTGCGGGAAACGCGCCAAAGGGCATGGGGTGCACATGCCAAACCATGACCTATGACCCTTGCCGGCTGCGGCGAGGTCGGCCCTTGCGTTACTCCAGGCCCAGCTTCGCCAGCACCTGGAGCGCCAGGGCCTGGGGGTCCTGTTCGCCCGCGTGCAGATGCACATCGGGGTGCTCGGGGGTTTCATACGGCGAATCGATGCCGGTGAAATTCGGGATCAACCCCGCCCGGGCCTTGCGATACAGGCCCTTCACATCGCGCGCCTCGGCGAGATCGAGGGGCACGTCGACGAAGACCTCGATGAACTCACCGTCGGCGAACCGGTCGCGCGCCATCCGCCGCTCCGCGCGGAAGGGCGAAATGAAACTGACCAGCACGATCAGGCCGGCGTCGGTCATCAACTTCGCCACCTCGGCCACGCGACGGATGTTCTCCACGCGATCCTCGTCGGTGAAGCCGAGGTCGCGGTTCAGCCCATGGCGCACGTTGTCGCCATCCAGCAGGAAGCTGTGGTAGCCCAGTGCATGCAGGCGCTTGTCGACCAGGTTGGCGATGGTGGATTTGCCCGCGCCGGAAAGGCCGGTGAACCACAGGACTTTCGGCACCTGCCCCTTCTGGCGCGCACGCGCGGCCTTGTCGACATCGACATGCTGCCAGTGCACGTTGCCGGCGCGGCGCAGCGCGAAGTCCAGCGTACCCGCAGCGGCCGTGCCGTTGTCGTAACGGTCGACCAGGATGAAGCTGCCCAGCGCGCGATTGCGCGCGTAGGTATCGAAAGCGACCGGTTCATCCAGGCTGAGGTTGCAGTAGCCGACCTCGTTGAGCTCCAGCCGCTTGGCGGCCAGGTGCTCCTGGGTGTTCACGTCGATGCGGTGCTTGATCTCCGTCACCGTGGCCGACACCGTGCGCGCACCGATCTTCAGCCAGTAGGGCCGGCCCGGCAGCAGCGGCGCGTCGGACATCCACAGCAGGTGCGCGGCGAACTGGTCGGCGACCTCGGGCGGATCGCCGGCGGCGGCGATCACGTCGCCGCGGCTGATGTCGATCTCGTCCGCCAAGGTCAACGTCACGGCCTGGCCGGCGTGCGCCGTGGCGACTTCGCCATCCGGGCCAAGTACCTGCTCGATGCGTGAACGGCGCGCGGACGGCAGCACCACCACCTCGTCGCCCGGCTTCACCTCACCCGCCGCGATCGTGCCTGCATAGCCGCGGAAATTCTGGTGCGGGCGGTTGACCCATTGCACCGGCAGGCGCAGGCCCGCGCCGGTATCGTGCGCGTCGACCTGCACGCTTTCCAGGTGTTCCAGCAAGGCGGGGCCGGTGTACCACGACGTGCGTACGGAACGCGTGGACAGGTTGTCGCCTTCCAGCGCCGACAGCGGAATGCAGGCGATGGACGCAATGCCGAGTCGCTGCGCGAGCGTGCGGTAGTCGGCGGCGATGCGTTCGAACACGGCCTGGTCGAAATCCACCAGATCCATCTTGTTCACCGCCAGCACCACGTGGCGGATGCCGAGCAGCGAGACGATGTAGCTGTGCCGGTGGGTCTGCGTCAGCAGGCCCTTGCGCGCATCCACCAGCACCACGGCCAGGTCCGCGGTGGATGCGCCGGTGGCCATGTTGCGCGTGTACTGCTCATGCCCGGGGCAGTCGGCGACGATGAACTTGCGCTTGTCCGTATCGAAGTAGCGGTAGGCCACGTCGATGGTGATGCCCTGCTCGCGTTCGGCGGCCAGGCCGTCCAGCAGCAGCGCGTAGTCGATGCGCTCACCCTGGGTGCCGTGCTTGCGGCTGTCCTTTTCCAGCGCGGCCAGCTGGTCGTCGAACAGGCGCTTGCTGTCGTACAGCAGGCGGCCGATCAGCGTGCTCTTGCCATCGTCCACGCTGCCGCAGGTGATGAAGCGCAACAGCGGCTTGGATTCGTGCTGCTTCAGGTAGGTGGCGATGTCGCTTGCGGTATTCATGCAGCGGCCACCGACATCATCTTCATGCGCGTCAACTCCAGACCGGTATCGTCATCCCAGCGAACGCTGGGATCCATCTTGATCTTGCAGGGAGCCCAGGCAAGCGTCATTGATCGCGCGAACACCAACTTGGATCCCAGCGTGCGCTGGGACGACGGCGGAGGGATGCTCATCAGAAATAGCCCTCCAGCTTCTTCTTCTCCATCGATGCACCCGGATCCTGGTCGATCACCCGGCCCTGGCGCTCGGAACTGGTGGTCACCAGCATCTCGGCGATGATCTTCTCCAGCGAATCGGCGTTGGAGTCGATGGCACCGGTCAGCGGGTAGCAACCCAGGGTGCGGAAGCGTACGCGGCGCTGCTGCGGCACTTCGCCGTCGCGCAGCGGCAGGCGCTCGTCATCCACCAGGATCAGCGCGCCGTCGCGCTCCACCACGGGACGTTCGGCGGCGAAATACAGCGGCACCACCGGAATGTTCTCGCGGTAGATGTAGAGCCAGATGTCCAGTTCGGTCCAGTTGGACAGCGGGAACACGCGCACGCTCTCGCCCTTGTGGATGCGCGCGTTGTACAGGTTCCACAGTTCGGGGCGCTGGTTCTTCGGGTCCCAGCGGTGCTTGTCGTTGCGGAAGGAGAACACGCGTTCCTTGGCGCGCGACTTCTCCTCGTCGCGGCGGGCACCGCCTATCGCGGCATCGAAGGCGTACTGGTCCAACGCCTGCTTCAGGCCCCGGGTCTTCATCACGTCGGTGTGCACGGTGGCACCGTGGCTGATCGGCCCGATGTCCTGGGCGATCCCGTCCGGATTGATGTGTACCCGCAGGTCCACGCCGGTCTCGGCGGCGCGCCGGTCGCGGAAGGCGATCATCTCGCGGAACTTCCAGCGGGTGTCCACATGCAGCAGCGGGATGGGCGGCCGGGCCGGGGCGAACGCCTTCAGCAACAGGTGCAGCAGCACCGAACTGTCCTTGCCCACCGAGTACAGCAGCACCGGATTGCGGAATTCGGCGGCGACCTCGCGGAGGATGTGGATGCTTTCCGCTTCCAGGCGGTCGAGATGGGAGAGGCGGGGTACGGCGGTCATCGAGGCAGGCAAAGGGGGCGAAGGACCCGGACACGCTAGCCTAGCAGGGCGTTGGTGCCGGGTCCGGAGGCCGGGAAGTATTCGGCTCGCGCCTCATGCCGGCGAAATAAGCTCAGGCCATAAGCCCATAACCATGCGTCCTTTCAACGCGTGGCGTCGCCTTCCTAACATCGGTTGTCCCAGTCGCGCCCACGGGCCATACCGAATGTCCGCCACCCAGCCTGTTCCTGCCCCCATCCCCCTCGCGGAGGAACGGCGGGCGCTGCTGGCCCAGGCGGTCGCCGGCCTGGATGGCGCCAGCCTGTGGTGGATCTCGGGGTACACGGCCGGCCTGGCCCAGGCGCAACTCGCGCCGGCTGCCCACGCCGCCCCCCAGCCTCTGGCCGTCGTGCCGGCCGCCGGCCCGCAGGCCGGCCAGCGCCTGACCATCGTCTACGGCAGCCAGACCGGCAACGCCCGCCGCACCGCGGAAGCGCTGGCGCAGCAGGCGGAAGCCGCCGGATTGTCGGTTCGCCTGCTGCGGGCCGATGCCTACCCGCAGCGCGAGCTCGCCAGCGAGCGCCTGCTGTACATCGTCATCAGCACCCAGGGCGAAGGCGACCCGCCGGATGACAGCATCGGCCTGGTGGAATTCCTGCGCGGCAAGCGCGCGCCGAAGCTGCCGGAACTCAAGTACGCCGTCCTCGGCCTGGGCGATTCCAGCTATGCCGACTTCTGCGGCATCGCCACGCGCCTGGACGTGCGCCTGGCCGAACTGGGCGGCAGCCGCCTGTTCGCTGCCGGCCTGGCGGATCTCGACATCGATACCGTCGCCGCCCCGTGGCGCGAACAGGCGCTGGGACATGCGCGCGAGCTGCTGAAGGCACCCGCCGTCACCTCGCTCGCATCCGTCACCCCGCTGCGCCCGGGCCATGCGGCCGCGTGGTCGCACGAGCACCCGTTCCCCGCCGAGCTGCTGCTCAACCAGCGCATCAGCGGTCGCGACTTCAAGGGACCGCGCTTCGGCCAGCACGGCGTTGCCGACAAGGACGTGCGCCATATCGAACTGTCGCTGGAAGGCAGCGGCCTGCACTATGAACCCGGCGACGCGCTGGGCGTGCGCCACCGCAATCCCGCTGCGCTGGTCGATGGCGTGATCGAGGCGCTGCAGCTGGACGGCGAGAGCGCCGTCAGCGAAGGCGGCGATACCCTGCCGCTGCGCGAATGGCTCGCGGCGCGCCGCGAACTGACCCGCGTGTCGCGTCCGTTCCTGGCCACGCATGCCGCACACGCGCAGGCGGAAGAACTCAACACCCTGCTCGGCCCGGCGAACGCACCGGCGCTGGCGCAGTTGTTCGGCACCCACCAGATCATCGACGTGCTGCGTCGCTGGCCCGCCGACTGGTCCGCGCAGGAACTGGTCGCCGCATTGCGCCCGCTGGCGCCACGTCTGTACTCCATCGCCTCCAGCCGCAAGCGCGTGGGCGAAGAAGCCCACCTGACCGTCGACGTGCTGGGCTACGACGCCTTCGGCCATGCACACGGCGGTGCGGCCAGCGGCTTTCTCGCCGCACGCGGGGAAGGCGACCAGGTACCGGTCTACATCGAGGCCAACGAACGCTTCCGCGTGCCCGCCGATGGCAGCCGCGACATCCTGATGATCGGCCCCGGCACCGGCGTGGCGCCGTTCCGCGGGTTCGTGCAGGAGCGCGCCGAGACCGGCGCACGCGGCCGCAACTGGCTGTTCTTCGGCGCCCAGCATTTCAACCACGGCTTCTTCTACCAGAGCGAGTGGCAGGACGCGCTGCGCAGCGGCGAACTGCACCGGCTGGACCTGGCCTTCTCGCGCGACCAGGCCCGCAAGGTGTACGTGCAGGACCGCCTGCGCGAACGCGGCCGCGAGGTCTACGACTGGCTGCAGAACGGCGCGCACCTGTATGTCTGCGGCGCCATCGCGATGGGCAAGGACGTGCAGGCCACGCTGCAGGCCATCGTCGCCGAGCATGGCGGGATGGATGCGGAAGCGGCGCGCGAGTATCTGGTCCAGCTGCAGACGGAGGGACGCTACGGGCGCGACGTGTACTGACGACCCCGCTTTTGTAGGAGCGACGTAAGTCGCGACCTGCAACCTTCCGGTCGCGACTTACGTCGCTCCTACAGTGGAACACCGATGAGCACCCACTCCGTCGAAGACATCAAATCCGAGAGCAACCGCCTGCGCGGCAGCCTGCTCGAGAGCCTGGCCGATCCGGTCACCGGCGCGCTGCGCGAGTCGGACCAGACCCTGATCAAGTACCACGGCAGTTACCAGCAGGACGATCGCGACCTGCGCGACGAACGCCGCCGCCAGAAGCTTGAACCCGCGTTCCAGTTCATGATCCGTACGCGCACGCCCGGCGGCGTGGTCACGCCGGAGCAGTGGCTGAAGCTGGACGCCATCGCCACACAGTACGCCAACCATTCACTGCGCATCACCACGCGCCAGGCCTTCCAGTTCCACGGCGTCATCAAGCGCGAACTGAAGGCGACGATGCAGGCCATCAACGCCGCACTGATCGACACGCTGGCCGCCTGCGGCGACGTCAACCGCAACGTGCTGGTCGCCGCCAATCCGCTGGAGTCGCGCGCGCACGCCGAGGTGCAGGCCTGGGCGGCAAAGCTGTCCGAACACCTGCTGCCCAACACCCGTGCCTACTACGAGATCTGGCTGGACGAGGAGCGCGTGGCCGGCAGCGGCGAGGAAGAAGAGCCCATCTATGGCGCCACCTACCTGCCGCGCAAGTTCAAGATCGGCTTCGCGGTGCCGCCGGTCAACGACGTGGATGTGTTCGCGAACGACCTCGGTTTCATCGCCATCCTCGAAGACGGCGCCCTGGCCGGCTTCAACCTGGTGATCGGCGGCGGCATGGGCGCGACCCATGGCGATGCGGAGACCTATCCGCGCGTCGGCAACGTGGTCGGTTTCATCACGCCCGACCAGCTGCTCGAGGTCGCCACGGCCGTCGTCACCACCCAGCGCGACCTCGGCAACCGCGAGCTGCGCAAGCGTGCGCGCTTCAAGTACACCATCGACGACCATGGCTTGGAGAAGGTGGTCGGCGAAATCGAACGCCGCAGCGGCGTGGCCCTGCAGCCCGTGCGTGCCTTCCGCTTCGACCACAACGGCGACCGCTACGGCTGGGTCGAGGGCGAAGACGGCCGCTGGCACCTGACCCTGCACCTGTACGCCGGCCGGATCGCCGACGCCGGGACCACGACGCATCTCACCGGCCTGCGCGAGATCGCCAACGTACACCGTGGCGAGTTCCGCATGACCGCGAACCAGAACCTCGTCATCGCCGGCGTGCCGGCGGGCGAACGCGAGCGCATCGACGCGCTGGTGAAGACGCACGGTCTGGATGCCGGTGAACGCCTGGGCACCGCCCTGCAGCGCGCGGCGGTGGCCTGCGTGGCACTGCCCACCTGCGGCCTGGCGATGGCCGAGGCCGAACGCTACCTGCCCGGGTTCACCGACCGGCTGCAGCCCCTGCTCGACAAGCACGGCCTGCGCAAGGCGCCGATCGTGCTGCGCATCTCCGGTTGCCCGAATGGCTGCTCGCGTCCCTACCTGGCCGAGATCGCGCTGGTCGGCAAGGCGCCGGGGCGCTACAACCTGATGCTCGGCGGCGACGCCCGTGGCCAGCGGCTCAACACGCTGTACCGCGAGAACATCGACGAGGCCGCCATCCTCGACACGCTCGACGGCCTGTTCGCGCGCTACGCCGGCGAACGCGACGACGGCGAAGGCTTCGGCGACTTCCTTCACCGCAGCGGCGTGGTCGCCCTGCCCGCCTACCCCACCCACCGACAGATCGCACTGGAACTGCACGCATGAGCGCCCTCGCCCTTTCCCTGGACACGGACCAGATCGCCGAGCACAACGCGTGGCTGGAGACGCAGACCGCCGAGCAGCGCATCGCGTGGGCGCTGGAGCATGGCCCGGCGGAAGCGGCGATGTCGTCGAGCTTCGGTGCGCAGGCGGCCGTGCTGTTGCATATGGTCACGCAGCAGAAGGCCGACATCCCGGTGGTGCTGATCGACACCGGCTACCTGTTCCCCGAGACCTATCGCTTCGCCGACGAACTGACCGAACGCCTGCAGCTCAACCTGCAGGTGTTCCGCCCGCTGGTCAGCCGCGCATGGATGGAAGCGCGCCATGGCCGCCTGTGGGAACAGGGCCTGGTCGGCATCGAGCAGTACAACAGCCTGCGCAAGGTCGAACCGATGAAGCGCGCCCTGAAGGAACTGGGCGTGGGCACCTGGTTCACCGGCCTGCGCCGCAGCCAGGCCACCAGCCGGGCCAGCGCACCAGTGCTGCAACAACGCGAGGACCGCTGGAAGCTCAACCCCATCGTCGACTGGACCGACCGCGACGTCTGGCAGTACATGAAGCAGCACGGCCTGCCGTACCACCCGCTGTGGGAGCAGGGCTACGTGTCGATCGGCGACTTCCACACCACGCGCCGCTGGGAGCCAGGCATGCGCGAGGAAGACACCCGCTTCAACGGCCTCAAGCGCGAGTGCGGCATCCACATCGACGTCTGATGGCAGCCCCGGCAGTCTGAGGCATTCGCGTCGGGCCAGCCCGGTTTCGTCGCCGCATCGCGGGGTCCGTCGCGCACCCTCTTCCCTCCCGGGACGGGCAGGCTATCCTCCACGGCACTCCCGAAGCCGCGGTGTCCCACGTGTTCCCAAGCCTGCTCCTGATCGTCCGCATCCTCGTCGCCTGGTTCGGCGCAGTGCTCATGGCGGGCTTCATCTGGAACGGCATCTTCGAACGGACCATGCTGTCGGGTGCGGCCGAATGGCTCTTCAACCTCGCCTCGACCCTGGTGATGCTGTCGGTGCTGATCGGCCTGATCAGCCATCTGCGCCGGATCTGGCTGATCACGGGACGGCTGGACAGCACCACACTGTCGAGCCGCCAGCGCCGGCAGATCGAAGTGCCGCTGGATACGGCCGCCGCCTTCGCCCTGATCGAAGGCGCGCTGCGCGAACTGCCGCGCGCGGAGGAGGCGGAGAGCGCCCCCGACAGTCTGCAGGTACGGGTCAAGGTGCGTCGGGTGGACAGTTTCGACGGTCCCAGCCAGCCCTCACGCTTCAACATCATGGCCCGCTTCGCGGTGAAGCGTGACTTGGTGCAGGCCACCGTCACCCCCGGCAATGGCACCAGCAGCATCACCCTGATGCTGGGCCCGGATGCCAGCGCCTGGCTCGACCTGTTCGTGCTGGACGACGGCGTGAACGTGGAGAACGCTGAAGCCGTCACCCGCGCCATCACCCGCCGCGTCGCCGACCAGCGCCGGCAGGAACAGGCCGACGTCGAGAAGACCGTCAGCGAGAAGGAACTGACCGTGGCGCGCCTGAACCTGCTCAACGCGCAGGTGGAACCGCACTTCCTCTACAACACGCTCGCGAGCGCGCAGGTGCTGACCCGCACCGATCCACCGCGTGCCGACATCATGCTCGGCCACCTGATCCACTACCTGCGCAGCTCGCTGCCGCGCACCGACGAGGCGCTGTCCACCTTGGGCGAGGAACTGGAGCGCACCCAGGCCTACCTGGAGATCCTGAAGATCCGCATGGGCACCCGCCTCAACGTGCAGGTCGAAGTACCGGACGCACTGAAGCCGGTGCCTATGCCGTCGATGATGCTGCAGACACTGGTGGAGAACGCCATCAAACACGGCCTGGAGCCCAAGACCGGCGGCGGCACCATCTGGATCCTCGCCCGCAAACACGACGACCACGCCACGCTCACCGTCGCCGACGACGGCCAGGGCTTCGGTGGCCAGAGCACCGGCACCGGCATCGGCCTGAAGAACCTGCGTGAACGCTTGCGCCTGACCTTCGGCAGCGAGGCTTCGTTCGCCATCGTGTCCAATTTCCCCAGCGGCGTAGCCGCCACGCTGACGCTGCCGCTGACCGGCAAGGCAGGTGCCGCATGAACTTCCGGGGCGTGATCGCCGAAGACGAGGAGCTGCTGCGCACCGCGCTGTCCTCGCTGTTGAAGGAAGCCTGGCCGCAGCTCGACATCGTGGCCGAGTGCGAGGATGGCGCCAGCGCGCTGGAATCCATCGCCGAGTTGCAGCCCGACGTGGCGTTCCTCGATATCCGCATGCCCGGCCTGACCGGCATCGAGGTCGCTCGCGGCCTGGCCGATGCGAGTCCACGCACGCAGGTGGTATTCGTCACCGCCTACGACCAGTACGCCATCGATGCGTTCGAGCAGGGCGCCATCGACTACCTGCTCAAGCCGATCACGCGCGAGCGGTTGCTGGCCACCGTGCAGCGCATCCAGGCACGCGCCGCGGCGGGCCATCCCGACGGCGCAACGCTGGAAGCGCTTCTGCGCCACCTGTCGGCACGAGAAGTAACGTCGTCGAAGCCGCCGCTGGTGTGGATCACCGCCAGCGCGGGCAAGGACACCCGGCTGATCATGGTGGACGACGTGGCCTACTTCCAGGCCGACAACAAGTACACCACCGTGATGACCGCCGAAGGCGAATCGCTGCTGCGCACCCCACTGCGCGAGCTGCTCGATTCGCTGGATGCCAACACCTTCAAACAGATCCACCGCTCCACCATCGTCAACATGAAGGCCGTCGCCTCGGTCAGCCGCGATGACGCAGGCCGTGGCCGGCTGAAGTTGAAGACGCGTCCGGAAACCCTGACCGTCAGCCAGCCCTTCATGAGCCTGTTCCGCAACATGTAGTCGCCGTTCTAAACCCGGCCGCCCCGCGCGGCATCCAACGTGGCATCACCGGCACGGCGCGCCTGCGTCGTGGATGGCTTGCCTTTGCCCATCGAAACACCAGAGGAAACGCCATGCGCATCGTCACATCCCTGCTGTCCTGCCTGATGGCCCTGGCAGGATGCAACGAGAAGCCCAGCGTCACCACCATCCACCACAGCAGCGCCAACGGCGTGGACACGCTCTTCAGCAAGACCACGGTGCGGGAGGGCGTGGCGAGGTTCGAGTGCTTCGCCAGCGAGAGCGGCCAGTGCCATTACCTCGTTTACACCGAACACTGCCCTGCGCCCGCACCGGGCAAAAGCCCTGCGCCCTGCACGCGCACGACGCTGGAGAACTTCGCGCTGGCGCCCGGCAAGACCCATGAGATACGCGGACTGCCCACCCGCTACCGGGAATGCGTGGCGCAACAGCAGGTCGGGGAGAGTTGCCCCTCGTAGACGGGAACCCATGTGCGCCTCATGCCGCCGGGGCGCCGAGATGACGGCGCTCCAGCAGGAGCGCCAGCAGGAAGCCGATCAGGTAGGCCAACACGTCCAGCGCATCCGGCGTGCTGCCCAGCACGACGCGCAGCACGGGTGAGGACACCTGCCAGCCCGTCTGCTGGCTGACGTACTGCGCGGCCTCGATCGCGAGCCCCACGGCGAGCGCCAGCAAAGGCCGCACCGGCGGACGCATCCAGGCAACGGTGGCGAGCAGGCAATGCACCCAGAGCACTGCGAGCACGTCGCCCACGAAGCTCCTTGTCCAGCCGAGCCCCGCGCCGACGGTCGCCAGCAACACGAGCAATACCAGCAATGCCAGCGCCCAGGCGGCGGAAACCGCGTCGAACCGCCACCTCATGCGTGCGCGCCGCCCGTCAGCCGCCAGCGCAATGCGCGCCCTCCAGCGACTTGCCACCACAAGCCAGGCATTTGCGGTACTTCTGTCGCTGCCGGTTGTAGCGCACGCGCGACATCATGCCGCCGCAGGCGCAGCGCAGCTCGCGGCCCCGCGCCCAGCGGTACAGCCGCCAACTGGAATGCAGCGCCCACGCGGTGCCCAACAGGATGGCGAGCAGGAACGACAACGACGCCAGTCGTTGCGGCGGAATACCCACCAGCACGCGCTCGGTGCGGGTGACGGCTTCGGCCGTCGCCAGCCCGCCGAGGGTGATGACGACCGCCGGCACGTACATGCGCAGCACCATCTTCGATATGCGGTTCATCGCGGTATCCGACCGTGTCGACGAGACTTCAGGCTCGCGCAGGTCGGGGGATGCCGTCAATCACGTGATCGGGGGACGATTCAACTGGTGATCGTCTGGGTGAGCGCTGCCCACGTTGGGGGCTCGGGCCAATCCGGATCCTGGTTGCCGTCGATCACCCGGCGCAGGTCGCGGCGGTCGATCTGCGGTGCCAGCGCGCGCACCAGGTCCAACGCGTAATCGCGCAGCACGCGCTCACGCGGCAGCACCGCCCACGTGATGCATTCCTTGACCTCCGCCGGTGCCGGCCATGCGCGCAGATCGGTGTCAGTGGCATTCACCGCCATCTCGGCCAGCAGACCCACGCCGAGGCCGGCGCGGACGTAGGTCTTGATCAGATCGGCATCGAGCGCGGTCAGGGCGATGTTCGGCTCCAGCCCCACCTTGGCGAACGCGCGTTGCAGCGATGACCCCGGCCGGGTGGAGGATTCGTAGCTGATGAGGGGCTGCCCGGCGAGATCGGCCATCCCCGGCACGCGACCGAGCTCTTCCAGCGCGTGGCCGCGTGGCACCAGCACCAGCCGGCGCCAGCGGTACAGCGGCACGGCGATGCCCGCCTGTGGCTGATCGCCGGCGGTACTGACCACGGCCATGTCGGCATCGCCCTGGGTCAGCAGGTCCAGCGCCTGGCTTTCCGGCGCCTGCTGCAGATGCACGCTCACCTGCGGGAAATCCCGCTTGATCTGCGCGATGGCCGGCGGCAGCACGAAGCGCGCCTGCGTATGCGTGGTCACCAGCACCAGCTGGCCCTGGCTCTCGCGGCGCTGGTTGGCGGCGTAGGTGCGGATGTTGTTGGCCTCGGCCAGCACCAGCCGCGCGCGCTCGATCACTTCGTTGCCGGCAGGCGTCACGGCTTCCAGGCTCCTGCCCTTGCGCACGAACAGCAGGAAGCCCAGCTCGTCTTCCAGTTGCTTGAGCTGCTTGGACAGGCCGGGCTGGGTGGCATGCACTCGCGCCGCCGCCAGCGTGATGTTCAGGTCGGCATCGGCGATGGCCACCAGATAGCGAAGTTGGGTCAGCGTCATCGGCGTGGGGCGCGCATCGGCCCACCGGGAGGGGGCCTTGGACTGTAGAGGATTTGTCCGGACCGTAGCCGGCCGGCCTTATAACCGCAGGATATATGGTTCTCGTGGGATGTCATTTCCGACCGCCATGAGGCGGCAGTACGGTCAGCAACCCAGCCGCAACCCTCTCCATGCCCGTGAGTGCTCCGTTGTTCCCCCTGTTCGCCGACCTGCAAGGCCGCCGGGTACTCGTCGTGGGGGGCGGCCCGGTCGCGGAAAGGAAGACAGCCGCGCTGCTGCATGCCGGCGCCCATCCGCGCGTCGGCGCGCCGGAGCTCACGCCCAGGCTGCGCACGTGGCACGAGGAAGGACGCATCGACTGGATTGCCGGGCGTTTCGATGCCCACTGGCTGTCGGGGGCATGGCTGGTGGTCGCGGCGACCGACGATGCGTCGGTCAACCGCGCGGTCGCCGCCGCCGCCGAAGCGCGCCACGTGTTCGCCAATGTCGTGGACGATGGCGAACTCTCCAGCTTCCAGGTGCCCGCCATCGTCGAACGCGGCCCGCTGCAGATCGCCATCTCCAGCGGCGGCGGCGCACCGATGCTGGCCCGCCACCTGCGTCGCCAGCTCGAAACCCTGCTGGATGATTCCTGGGCCTCGCTGGCCGACCTGTTCACCCGGCAGCGCCTGCGCATCCGCCAGCGCTTCCCGCAGCCTGGCGAACGCCGCCGCTTCTTCGAGAAGCTGCTGGCAGGCCCCTTGCCCCGCCTGTTCCGCCAGCAGTTGCACACGCAGGCCGAACAGCATTTCCAGGCCATGCTGGATGAGCGCACCGCTGCCACGCACGCCGGTTCCGTCGCGGTGGTTGGCGCCGGCCCCGGCGATGCCGGCCTGCTGACGCTCAACGCCTTGCGCGCCATGAACGAGGCCGACGTCATCCTGCACGACCGCCTGGTCAGCGACGACGTGCTGCGCCTCGGCCGCCGCGATGCGGCCTACATTGAAGTAGGCAAGTCGGCCACTGGCCACAGCACCCGCCAGGAGGAGATCCATGCGCTGATGCTGGAGCACGCGCGCGCCGGCAAGCGCGTGGTGCGACTGAAAGGTGGCGACCCGTTCGTGTTCGGCCGGGGCGGCGAAGAACTGGAATTCCTGCGCGCGCACGACATTCCCTATGAGGTGGTGCCCGGCATCACCGCCGCCGTTGCGTGCGCCGCGTACGCCGGCATCCCACTGACCCATCGCGACCACGCGCAGTCGGTGAAGCTGGTGACGGCGCACTGCAAGGAGTCGTTCGACACGCTGGACTGGCAGGCGCTGGCGCAGGAGCGGCAGACACTGGCGGTCTACATGGGCGTGGCGGGGCTCGAAGGCCTGCGCGACCGGTTGGTGCAGCACGGCCGAGCAGCGTCCACGCCCTTCGCTCTGATCGAAAACGGCACGCGCCGCGAGCAACGCGTGCTGAATGGCACCCTGGCCGATCTTCCGGAAACCGCGCGTTTCCATCAGGTACGTTCACCTGCCCTGCTGGTCCTCGGCGAGGTGGCCGCGCTGGCAGACGCGCTGCACTGGTTCGGCGCGCCGCCGCTCGGTGCAGGCGCGCCCACACATTCCCGCAACCTCCCGGCGCCCACACTGCAGGCCGCCTGATCCACCGCTTACCTACGGAGACCCCATGGCCGTTTACGACAGCATCCTCGACACCATCGGCCGCACCCCGGTCGTCAAGCTGCACCGCATCGCACCCGAGCACGTCACGCTCTACGCCAAGGTCGAATCGTTCAACCCGGGCGGGTCGGTGAAGGACCGCCTGGCGCTGGCGATCATCCTCGATGCGGAGGCCAAGGGACTGCTGAAACCCGGCGACACCATCGTCGAAGCGACCTCCGGCAACACCGGCGTCGCACTCGCCATGGTCGCCGCCGCGCGCGGCTACAAATTCGTGGCCACGATGGTCGAGACCTTCTCGATCGAGCGCCGCAAGCTGATGCGCGCGTACGGCGCCAAGGTGATCCTGACACCGGCCGCCGAGCGTGGCAGCGGCATGGTGCGCCGCGCCGAAGAACTGGCGAAGCAGCACGGCTGGTTCCTCGCCCGCCAGTTCGCCAATCCCGCCAATCCCGCCTACCACCGGCAGACCACGGCGGCGGAAATCCTGCGCGATTTCGCAGGCCAGCGACTCGATCACTTCGTCACCGGCTGGGGTACCGGCGGCACGCTGACGGGCGTGGGCGAAGTGCTCAAGGTTGCGCGTCCGGAAGTGCGCATCACCGCCTCCGAACCGGCGGGCGCCTCGTTGTTGCAGGGCAAGGAATGGCAGCCGCACAAGATCCAGGGCTGGACCCCGGACTTCGTGCCGGACGTGCTGAACCGCGAGGTGGCCGACGAGATCCTGCCGGTCACCGACGTGGAGGCCATCGCCACCGCGCGCCGCCTCGCGGCCGAGGAAGGCATCTTCGTCGGCATCTCCGGCGGCGCCACGGTCGCTGCCGCGCTGCAGGTTGCGCAGAAGGCCAAGCCCGGCGACGTACTGCTGGCGATGCTCCCGGACACCGGCGAGCGCTACTTCTCCACGCCGCTGTTCGAAGGCGTCAACGAGGGTTCGGACGACGACTGGCTGGCCTCGCTGGGCGACGCCGCGCTGCCGTGACGGATCAGCCGGACGGCGGCGCGTCGCATTCGCGCCGCCACGTCCATTCCAGCGCCTTGCCGTCATCGCGGCCGTCGTCGACGCGGGCATGCAGCGTGTCGACGTCCCGTCGCTGGTAGATCACGCGACGCGGAAAGTCGTGCGAAGGATTGGCGAACACGACGCGATCCTTCTCCACGCTGGCCGCCGGGAACGCGGTGACCGCTCCACCGCCCGGCTGCGCCAGCAACACCCAGCGCCCGTCCTGCTGCGCGATGCGCATGAACTCGAAGCCTGTCGCCTTGCCATCGCGCGAGTCACGGTGCATGCCGACCAGAAGGCCGCCGCGCGGCGCCATCCAGGTTTCCTCGCTGAATGTCTTGCCATGCTGGCCGCACCAGTGGCCCGCCAGCCACTCCAGTTCTCCGGCGTGTGCGCCGGAGGCGATCGCCAGCAGCAGGCCGGTCATGCACGGGATGGTTGGCTTCATGGCATTGCCCTCATCGACGTGACGCCTCAATACATCGGCTTGCCGTCGCTGTCGACGGTGACGGTACAGATCTCCACGATCGTCCAGATGTACATCGGCAGCCAGAGCAGCCAGCACGAGAGCACGCTGACCAGCAGCTGGATCAATCCCCTCTGGTTGTAGCCGGCATAGAAGTTGTGCACCCCCGGCACACCGATCAATCCCAGCAGCGCACCGAACAGGATGAAATTGGTACGGCTTTTGCCCTGCGCCACGGCCTGCTGGAAGTATCCCGTCGCCACGCCACATTGCGGGCACGCGACGGCCTCGTCGACCAGCTGCTGGCCGCATTGTCTGCAGAACATCCGACATCCCCCGAGTGAACGGCACGCACGTTAGCAGGCCGACGCGGGCGAATCCACGTTTGTACGGGGTCCTGTAGGCGCGACGTGAGTCGCGACCGCCTGTCGTCCGCCATATTGGCCTCTGGTCAAGCCGGGCGCGGCAAGATGATGCGCTGTCTGCGAGATCCCAACATGGATGGCGTGCGGTCGCGACTCACGTCGCTCCTGCAGTGAGCACCTCACTGCTCGTACAGCTCCAGCGGCAGGTCGTCCGGATCGGCGAAGAAGGTGAAGCGACGACCCGTGTACTCGTCCACGCGGACCGGCTCGCATTCCACGCCATGCGCGTAAAGATGGGCGACGGCGACATCGAGGTCCGCGACGCGCAGCGCCAAGTGGCGCAGTCCGCACGCCTCCGGTCGCGACACACGCGGCGGCGGCGAGGGAAAGGAGAACAGCTCGACCTGCGCGCCATCGGGCAGCGCGAGGTCGAGCTTCCAGGAATCGCGTTCTGCGCGGTAGTGCTCGGCGACCACGCGCAGTCCGAGCGCACCGGTATAGAAGCGCTTCGAGCGCGCGTAGTCGGACGCGATGATCGCGACGTGGTGCAGGCCTTCGATCTTCATGCGGGCAGTGTAAACGCAGGCATCGCTACCGCTCTCCGGCACTCAATGCGCCGCAGCGGCATCCGCACCGGCACCCCCCGACGGCGCCTTGCCGCCGCGCATCAGCAGCACCAGCGGCATCGACACCAGGGTGAGCAGCATCATCAGCTTGAAGTCGTTGAGATAGCCGATGGCCGCTGCCTGCCGGTTGACCTCGGCATTGAGCATCGCCAGACCGGTGGCCGTGGACGGATCCATCGCCGCGGGCAGCAGCGTGGTCTCCGCGCCAAACGCGGGAATGCGCGCGCCGATCTCGGCATGGTTCACCTGCATCGCGCGCGACAGCATCGTCATCACCACCGAGATGCCGACCGACGAGCCGATGTTGCGCACCAGGCTGAAGAGGCCGGCGGCTTCGGTACGCTGGTGCGGCTCCAGCGTCGCGTAGGCAACCGTCGAAATGGGCACGAATACCAGACCCAGCCCCATGCCCTGCACCACGCCCAGCCAGACGATGGACTGCATCGACGCGTTCGGACCGAACTGCGTCATGCCATGCAGCGAAACGACCATCAGCGCCATGCCGACCAGGATCGGCCAGCGTGCGTCGATGCGGCCCAGCAGGCGGCCGACGACCATCATGCTGAACATCGTGCCCACGCCGCGCGGCGCCAGCACCAGGCCGATGGTCAGCACCGGATAGTTCATCAGCGTGCTCAGGTACGGCGGCAACAGCGCCAGCGTGGCGAACAGCACGATGCCGACGACGAAGATCAGCGCGCAGCCGACCGCGAAATTCGCATTCTTCAACAGGCCAAGATCGAGCAGTGCGTGCTCGCGCTTGCGCCACCACCACAGGCCGTACATGTACAGCGCGAGGAAGGCGAGCGCGGCTTCGATCTGGATCTCGACACTGCCGAACCAGTCCTCGCTCTGCCCGCGATCGAGGAACAGCTGCAGCGCGCCAATGCCCAGCGCCAGCAAGCCGAGACCGATGCCGTCGAGCTTGCGCTCCTGCACCGCGTCCTTCTTGACGCTGGCCATGATGCCGACCAGCGCCAGGATGCCGATCGGCAGATTGATCAGGAACACCCAGTGCCAGCTGTAGTTCTGGGTCAGGAAACCACCCAGCGGCGGCCCCAGGATGGGCCCGACCATGATGCCCATGCCCCACATCGCCATCGCGGCGCCGTGTTTTTCCTTCGGGAAGGCATCCAGCAGCAGCGACTGCGAAATCGGCACCAGCGAGGCGCCGAACACGCCCTGCAGGATGCGGAACATCACCATCTCGCCGATGCCGTTGGCGATGCCGCACAGCAGCGAGGCGACGGTGAAGCCGCTGACCGCGATGATCAGCAGGCGGCGGCGCCCCAGTCGGCCCGCCAGCCAACCGGTCACCGGGGTCAGGATGGCGGCGGCGACGATATAGCTGGTCAGCACCCACGATACCTGGTCCTGGGTGGCCGACAGCGAGCCCTGCATGTCGGGCAGCGCGACGTTGGCGATGGTGGTGTCCAGCGCCTGCATCAGCGTGGCCAGCATCACCGAGCCGACCAGCAGCGTGCGCTTGCCAGTGTCGTCGTGCGTGGCTGCAAGGGGGACGGCAGTCGTGCTCATGGAAAAATCCGGAGGGGATCGACGCACGCGGTGCGCGACGATCCAGAGGTCACCCGGGGCGCGGCGTCAGCGGGGCCGGGCCCCACCACAGTGCCCTCGCCCGCGTCCGCGCACGCCCGGGATGACATGGAAAGGAACTCAGCGCGCGGCGGTGGCGCGGCTGGAGGCGGTACCGCCCTCGCGCAGTTCGACATGCACGTCGGCGCTCATGCCGGCGCGCAGCTGCGGCGCGTCGGCGGCAGCACTGTCGATCTCGAGACGCACGGGAATACGCTGCACGATCTTCACCCAGTTGCCGGTCGCGTTCTGCGGCGGCAGCACGCTGAACTCGGCGCCGGAGGCGGGTGCGATGGAAGCGACGTGTGCCTTCCACTTCACGCCGGGATACGAGTCGACCTCGATGGTCGCCGGCTGGCCGACCTGCATCTTCGTCAGCTCGGTTTCCTTGAAGTTGGCTTCCACCCAGATCGGCGAGGTGGCGACCAGCGGCATCGCCGACTGGCCGACGTTGATGTACTCGCCCACCTGAAGGTCGTGCAGGCCGACGATGCCGTCCGCGGGCGCGCGCACTTCGGCGTGCGCCAGGTCCAGCCTGGCTTTGGCCAGCATCGCCATCGCGGCGCGATACTCGGGCAGGTCCTGCGTAGGCGTACCCGGGCTGCCGCTCAGCGAAGCGGTGGCTTCGGATTGCGTGGCGATGGCATCGCCCAGGTCGGTGCGCGCTTCGGCCACGGCGTGGCGCGCGTCGTCCAGCATCTTGCGCGAAACCAGTTGCTGGCCGGCGAGCTGCTGCATGCGCTGGAAATCGCGCTGCGCCCACGCCAGCGTCTCGCGCGCGGCCTGGATCGAGGTGCCGGTGCCGACGACCTTGGCGCGGCTGGCGCTGGCCGAATTGGCCATGCGCGCGACCAGCGCTTCGTTCTGCGCGACCGCGATCGTCAGCGGATCGGCATCGATGCGGAACAGCAGGTCGCCCTTCTTCACCGGCTGGTTCTGCTGCACGGCGACTTCGACCACGCGGCCGCCGACCTGCGGCGCGATCAGGATGCGCTCGGCCTTGATGTAGGCGTTGTCGGTACTCACTTCGCGCTGCGAGGCGAGGTACTCCCAGCCGAAGAAGCCGGCGACGGCCAGCGGGCCGGCCACCCACAGCCACACGGGCACGCGGCGACGCTTGGGAGCGGAGGGGGTGGCCGCGTTTTCGCCGGCCTGGTTGATCTTGCTGGTCATGGTGGGGGTCAGCTCTTGCGGAGGGAGGATTCGCCGCGGCTGGCGCGGTCGAGCTGGGAAAGGTTTTCGCGGATCTGGCCGAGCACCTTCAGGGTCGTCGCCAATTCGTCGGCACCGACGCCGGCCAGGCAGTCCTCGCGTACGGAGACAGCGACGGCTTCGATGTCGTGCATCACCGCGTCGGATTGCGGCAACAGGTGCAGGCGCCATACGCGGCGGTCGTCCGGGTCACTGCGGCGTTCGATGAAGCCGGCCTTCTGCAGGCGATCCAGCACGCGTCCGACGGCGATCGGCTCCATGTCGAGCAGGTCGGCCAGCTCTGACTGGGTGATGCCTTCGCTCTGGTGGATCCGTTTGAGCGCGCGCCACTGCACGCGGGTCAGGCCCAGGTGCGCGGCGCGCCGGTCGAACACGCGACCGAACAGCCGGCTGAGGTCCGCGATGAGGTAACCGATGGTGCTCTTGGCGTTTACAGTGCTCATGGGTGCCTATGATATAGATGCTTAAGCAGTAATGTTCAAGGCAGAGAATTTCGTTCAGCCGCGCTTTCGTCACGGGCCAGTGTTTCAGGAACGAACCGCTCGCTCCCCGCATGACGAGACCATCCCCCTCACTCCTTGACGGGATGGATGCCCGGGCCAAGCGACAGAGGGGTCCTCGTTCCCGCGCCTTTCATGCCCCGAAGCCGAAGGCGCCGGTTTCCCGCCCGCGCGGGAATGACGGTCGGGGAAATGGACGCCCTGCCCCCCGAATTCCGGATCGCGACCTCCAGAAACGACGACGCCGGCACAAGGCCGGCGTCGCGATCACTGCACGGTGGCGCGGGCGCTTACCCTTCCCACTTGCCCAGCGCGGCCAGGCCATTCTCCTTGGCGCGCTCATAGACCACGGCCTGCGCCTTGGCGAAGTTGCCCTTCAGGTCCTGCGACCACAGCTTCAGCGCGGCCTGCTGCATGGCGCGGCCATAGGAGAAGCTCAGCGGCCACGGCAGGTTGCCCAGCTGGTTCATGGCGTTGAGGTGGGCGGTCGACTGCTCGTCGGTCTGGCCGCCGGAAAGGAACACCACGCCCGGCAGGATCGCCGGCACGGTGCTCTTCAGGCACATGACGGTCGACTCGGCCACTTCGTCGACGTCGGCCTGCTCTTCGCAGTCCTTGCCGGCGATGACCATCGAGGCCTTCAGGATGGTGCCTTCCAGCAGCACGTTCTGCTCGTACAGCGCACCGAACAGCGAGCGCAGCACGGCTTCGGTCACTTCGTAGCAGACCTCGATGTTGTGGTCGCCGTCCATCAGCACTTCGGGTTCCACCATCGGCACCAGGCCGCATTCCTGACAGAGCGCCGCATAGCGGGCCAGCGCATGCGCGTTGGCCTCGATGCAGGTGCCGGACGGGATGTCTTCGCCGATGGTGATCACCGCGCGCCACTTGGCGAAGCGCGCGCCGAGCTTGTAGTACTCCTTCAGGCGGTCACGCAGGCCGTCCAGGCCTTCGGTGACCACTTCGCCCGGGCAGCCGGCCAGGGCATGCGTGCCCTTGTCGACCTTGATGCCGGGAATGATCCCGTTGTCGCTCATGTACTTGGCGAACGGCACGCCGTCCTTGGTGGACTGGCGCAGGGTCTCGTCGAACAGGATCGCGCCGGAGATGTAGTCCGACAGCTTCGGCGTGGTGAGCAACAGCTCGCGGTAGGCGCGACGGTTCTCTTCCGTGTTCTCGATGCCCACGCCCTCGAACCGCTTGGCGATGGTGGTGGTGGACTCGTCGATCGCGATGATGCCCTTGCCCGCGGCCACCATGGCCTGGGCGGTTTCGGCAAGCTGTTCGATGCTCATGGGGTTCCTGGGGAAGCGGCGGGAAAGATACCAATTGTAGCCCGCACCGCGCCGGCAGCGGGCAACCATGACGACGGACGCGCCGCAACGCGCCCGGATCCGGACGCGGCGGGAATCCCGGGAAAGCGGTTACAGCTCGCCCAGCCCCTCGGCCTTGCCGCGCTCGCCCATCTGCAGCAGGCGAAGGGTATTGGTGGCGCCGTGCTTCTCCATGTGGTCGCCGCTGGTGAAGATCACGCGGTCGCCCTCGGCCAGCAGCTCTCGGTCGTGCAGCACGCGCATCGCATCGCGAGCGGCCTCACGGGGCGCAAGCCCACGGCTGTCGAAGGCGATGGGGAACACGTCGCGGATCATCGCCATCTTGCGGCGTGCGCCGTCGTGGCGCGAGAACGCGTAGATCGGCGCATTGGAACGGAAGCGCGACAGGAAGCGCGCGGTACCGCCGGATTCGGTCATCGCCACGATCGCGCGCACGCCGATGTGCTCGGAGAGGAACATCGTCGCCATCGCGATCGCCTGGTCGGCGCGCTCCAAGTTGCGCGGCGCCTTCTCGAAATCCGTGTCCATCTCGAACTGCTTCTCGGCGCCGAGGCAGATGCGTGCCATCGCCTCCACCGCACGCACGGGATAGCTGCCCGCGGCGGTTTCCGCCGACAGCATCACCGCGTCGGTGCCGTCGATGACGGCGTTCGCCACGTCCAGCACTTCGGCGCGCGTGGGGATCGGGCTGTCCACCATCGACTGCAGCATCTGGGTGGCGGTGATCACCACCTTGTTGCGCGCCAGCGACTCCCGGATGATCTTCTTCTGCAGGCCGGGCAGCTCGGCATCGCCGATCTCCACGCCCAGGTCGCCGCGCGCCACCATCACCACGTCGCTGGCGTCGACGATCTCGGCCAGGTTCTCGATCGCCTCGGTGCGTTCGATCTTGGAGACCAAGGCCGCATCGCAACCATGCTCCCGCGCGATGCGGCGCGCCTCGTTCATGTCGTCGGCATTGCGGCAGAACGACACGGCGATGAAGTCCACGCCGATGTTCTCGGCCACGTAGGCGATCAGCTCGCGGTCGCGCTCGGTCAGCGCGCCCAGCGACAGGCCGCCGCCCTGCTTGTTCAAGCCCTTGCGGTCGGACAGCACGCCGTCGTTGAGCACGGTACAGACGATGCGCTCGCCATCGACCTTCACCACCTGCAACTGCATCAGGCCGTCGTCCAGCAGCAGGACATCACCGGCTTCCACGTCGCCCGGCAGGCCGAGGTAGCTGACGCCCACCTGCGAGGCATCGCCCGGGGGCGCGTCGACACTGGCCACCAGGTCGAAGCGGTCGCCGGTCTTCAGCACCACCTTGCCTTCGGCGAACCGTTCGACACGGATCTTCGGTCCTGGCAGGTCGGCGAGGATGCCGACCTCCGCGCCCACGCGCTGTGCCGCCAGACGCACCGCTGCGGCGCGCTTGGCCTGGCCCGACGGATCACCGTGGGAGAAGTTCAGGCGCACCACGTTGACGCCGGCACGGAACAATTCCTCGAGCACGCCGGGCGGGTCCGTCGCCGGTCCGAGGGTGGCGAGGATCTTGGTGCGGCGCTGGCGTTCGGTCATGGTGCGGATTCCCTGTGATCGCGCAAACGCTACCACAGCGAAACTTCTTCGGAACGACTGACATTCCCCACGTCATGCCGCTGTCCCGGGACAGCCCTCCGCGCACAGGGTGTGGCGCGAGGAAAGTGCTGTTTCAAAGCACTTTCCTGGTGATCCGCGCACACGCGCGACTGGTATTTTTTTGGTCTCTGCGTGCAAGCCGCATGCTGCGCACGCACACCCGAGTGCGCAAAAAACCGAGCGATGAAACGCGCGTTTGACCGCACGCGTTCCGGCTCAGGCGAACAGTGGCCGCAATTGGTCGGGCGCGCCCGCGAGGTGGCTGGCGCCGGCCTCACGCAGCTCCTGTTCGCCACCGAATCCCCACAACACGCCGACACTGCGCATGCCGTGATGGCGCGCACCATCGATGTCCATGTGACGATCCCCGATCATCCAGCACGCCCCCGGTGCCAGCGACAGGCGTCGCAATGCTTCGCCAATCAGGTCCTTCTTGTGGCTCAACCGGCCATCAGCAGTGGCGCCGATGATGTCCTCGAAATGCTGGCCGAACGGCAGGTGCGCGAGGATCTTGCGCGCATGCGGCTCGTTCTTCGCGGTGACTACCGCCAGCCGGTGACCGTCGGCACGCAACCGTTCGATCGCCTCGCCGATACCGACGTAGACCTGGTGCTCCAGCCACCCGTGCGACTCGAAGCGCTCGAGATACAGTTCGACCGCCGCTTCGACCTTCGCCGGGTCGCCCAGCAGCGGCATGAAACTGGTCCGCAGCGACGGGCCGATCCAGCCGCGCAGCTCGGCTTCCGTCGGTATCGGGTGCTCCAGCTGCGTCAGTGCATGCACGATGCAGCGCGTGATCCCGACGGCCGAATCGATCAGCGTACCGTCGAGATCGAAGAACAGCGCGGCACGACTCACTGACCGCGTGCCTCCAGCGCTGCGACGGCGGGCAGCGTCTTGCCTTCCAGGAACTCCAGGAATGCGCCGCCGCCGGTGGAGATGTAGCTGACGTCACCGACGATGCCGTACTTGTCCACTGCCGCGAGTGTGTCACCGCCACCGGCGATGGAAAATGCATCGGATTGCGCGATCGCACGCGCCAGCGTCTCGGTGCCCTTGCCGAAGGCGTCGAACTCGAACACGCCCACGGGCCCGTTCCACACCACCGTGCCGGCCGACTTGATCAGTCCGGCATAGCGCTGCGCGGTCTGCGGACCGATGTCGAGGATCAACTCGTCGGCCGCGACCGCGTCGACGGCCTTCACCGTCGCCGGCGCATCGGCGGCGAACGCCGTGGCGACCACCACGTCGGTCGGCAGCGGGATCTCGGCGCCACGCGCCTTCGCGTCGGCATCGATCTTCCTGGCGGTGTCGATCAGGTCGGCCTCGTACAGCGACTTGCCCACGGCATGGCCTTCCGCGGCGATGAAGGTGTTGGCGATGCCGCCGCCGACGATCAGCTGGTCGACCTTGCCGACCAGGCTGGTCAACAGCTCCAGCTTGGTGGAGACCTTGCTGCCGGCGACGATGGCCAGCAGCGGGCGCGCAGGGTTGGCGAGCGCCTTGTCGAGCGCATCCAGCTCGGCCATCAGCAGCGGGCCGCCGGCCGCCACCGCAGCGAAACGGATCACGCCGTGCGTGGACGCCTGCGCACGGTGCGCCGTGCCGAAGGCATCCATCACGAACACGTCGCACAGCGCCGCGTACTTTCTCGACAGCGCTTCGTCATCCTTGCCTTCGCCGATGTTCATGCGGCAGTTCTCGAGCAGGACGACCTGGCCCGGCCGCACGTCCACGCCGTCCACCCAGTCCTTCACCAGCGGCACGTCAACGCCGAGCAGTTCGGACAGGCGCGCGGCTACCGGCGCCAGCGAGTCGGCTTCGCTCCACACGCCTTCCTTCGGTCGGCCCAGGTGCGAGGTGACCATCACCGCCGCGCCTTTCTGCAACGCCAGTTTCAGCGTGGGCAGGGAGGCGGTGATGCGCTGCTCGGAGGTGATGCGGCCATCATCGATGGGCACGTTCAGATCCTGGCGGATCAGCACGCGCTTGCCGGCGAGGTCGAGGTCGGTCATGCGGACGATGGGCATCTTGGGTCCTGGGCAGCGGGGAAGATGCTCATTGTCCCGCCTGCCCACCCGTGCCGCAAACGAACGCCTGGACTACGCGGGTGGACGGTTGCGGAGCAGGCTGAAGGCGAATGCCGCCACCAGCCCTGCGCCCAGCACCAGCAGCGCCCACAACAACCAGGCCTTCCAGTCGCGCGGAGTCGGCGGCGGCACCAGCGCGGCATCGCCGGCCAGCGATGCGGAAGTGGCGAGGTAGGCGGGCGAAGGCTGCCACTCGGCGCCGCGATCGCGACGCAGTGCATCGAGCAGTTCCGGCATCGGCACCGTGGCGCGACGCGCCGCTGCGCTTCCGGCCACCAGCGCGTAAGGCGGCGTGCCCTGCGCAAGGAAGACCATCACTTCCGGGCGATACCCCAGGCGCAGCGTGGGCGCCTGTTCCGGCAGCGCGCCGCGACTGCGCAGGCGCCAATAGCGGTCGCGCGCGGGGCCGCTGGCCAGGGGTTGTTCGGGCGATGCACTGGGCCGGTCGCCGCCCACGCGATAGGCCACCCAAGGGCCGGCACGCAGGCGCCAGGGTGCGTCGGTCGCGTCGCGACTCTCCAGCGTCCATTCGCCCACGGCGTAGTCGTCCATCGCCAGGTCGGCGAGCGCGATCGGGTAACGTCCATCGCCCTGGTAGACGTAGCTCTCCACGCCCTGCTCGGATGTCCTGCGCCCCTGGAGTTCCGACCACTGCACCGCCTGCTGCAGGTGCTCGGCGTCCAGACGCACGCGCACCTGGCGGATGGGCAGCGCGGGCGATGCATCCAGCGGCACGAAACGGACATAGCGGAAGCCGCCGTTGATCGACACTTCGTCACGCAGCAGGCGCTGTGGCCCGCGCTGCAGCTCGACCAGCGTCGCACGTGCCTGCAGCACCTCCCATGCCTGCAGGTCCTGGCTGCCTTCCACGCGGTAGCTCGCCTCGCGCGGGGTGCCCGGATCCCAGGTGATTTCCAGCGCTTCCATGCTGTCGCGGACCCCGCTCAGGTCCACCAGGAAGGCGCGCGCGGGCGCCGTGGTTCCCGTGCCCGCGCTGTCGGCCTCGATACGGACGATGCGTCCGTTCTCACCGAACTGCGCCGACACGCGCGACGAGGTGCCGGCGTCCTGTGGCGTTGCCGGCAGCGCGAACCAAGGCACCACGATGCGTCGCGCGGGCAGCGCCGTCGGTTGTTCGGGCCCGAACAACGCGGCTGCCACCGGCTTGCCGTTCGCATCCAGCACGTCCACGTCGCGCAGGTCGGGCCATGCCGTGATGGCGTAGACCTCGCGATCCAGCACCACCCGGTACGCGCCGGCCTGCTCGCCGGACAGCACCAGCGGCCAACGCTTGGCGTAGGACGCGGGCGTCTGCGCCAGCGCGGTGGCCGGCAGCAGCAACAGCATCACCAGGAACGTCTTCATGCGGCGGCCTCCTCTTGTCCCGATCGACGCGGCGGCGCCGGCGCCAGATAACCCACCACAGTGCACAGCAGGCCATAGGCCATGAATGAGCCGATGCCCAGCAGGTTGCCCAGGTGCTGGCGGTCCACGAACACCAGCTTCGCCAGCACCACGGCCATCAATACCGCACCGCCCAGCCACAGCATGCGCTGGCCGCGACGCGAACCGATCACCCAGCCCAGCACGCCCAGCACGCTCCAGGTGACCGTCAGACTGGTCTGCGCCAGGCTGCCGGAGATCAAGCTGTCGCTCCAAGGCACCCCACCCCAATGGTGGACGGCATGCAGCACCACGGAGGTGATCCAGACGAATGCCAGCGTGGACAACAGGACGATCTGCGTCGGCGGCAGCACGCGTGCTTCCGGCATCCACCAGCGCAGCAGCAGCACCAGCGTGGCGAGCTGCGCCAGCTCCATCGGATTCAGCACGGGAATCCACGGCAACGGGGCGGCGCCACCGGCCACGAACAGCGACCCCATCCACCACAGGCCCAGCGCGGCGAACAGCGTGCCCAGCAACGGCGTACGCCAGGCGTCGAAGCGCCCGCCCAGCGGCGCGGCCAGCCAGTGCCAGCGGAACAGCGCGAGCGCCACGACGACCAGCCATGGCAGCGCGATGAGGCCCGCCTGCCAGCCGTCGCCCATGCCTTGCACGTGTTCGGGCAGCCATGCCAGCAACAGGCTGGCCACCAGCGGCCACACCAGCCACCACACGAACTGTGCAGCGCCGGCCAGGCGATGTTCGCTGTCGCGCAGGCACATCAGGCTGCGCACGCCGAGCACCGCGTAAGCCAGCCACGCCCAGCCACCGTGACCGGCGAACGGCTGCTGGTGCGCGCCGGACTGCCACAGGGCCAGCGGCACGGCCGAGGCCAGCGCGGCCAGCGTGGTCCACGCCAGTGCGGTGCCGGGACGTCGGCGGTGCACTTCCGCTGCCAGCCAACCGGTCAGTGCGGCGAAGGCCAGCATCGCGTCGGGTTCGTCGCGGTGGCCGAGGTGGGTCAGGATCTCGACCGCACCGTTGCCCAGCCACCAGGCCAGGCCCCAGAGGTAGTACAGCAGCGCCACACCACCGAAGCGGCCGCGGTACGCCCATGCACTGGCGAAACCGGCAACGGCGATCAGCAACGCGCTCATGAACGCGGCATTCGCGAACATCGGCATGGCCGTTGGCGCATACCCGGACGCCGCATCCGCGCTCGCGATGAAGAACGCCACCGCCGCCGCGAGTTGCAGCCCCGCGCCGGTCAGTTGCGGCAACAGCCGCGACTGCCGCAGGCCCAGCCACGCCAGCGCCGCGCCCTCGAGCGCGAACACGCAAGCTGTGGCCTGCGCCGACAACGCCAGCGGTACCGCCAATGTGGCGAAGCCGACCGCCAGCAGCGCGTAGGAGTGCGCGAGCGTGTCGTAGCTCTCGCGGCGACGCAGCAGCCACGACAATCCCGCGTACAGCACGCCCAGGCCCAGCGCACAGAACGCCAGCGGCAGCCGGCTGTCCTCGAACGTGCCGCCTTGCATGAGGCCGGCCTGCAGCGAGAACACGACCAGCGGCATGCCGAACACCAGGCAGCCGTCGATGAAGTCGCGCCGACTCGCCGGCTGCCGTCGCGCGAACAGCAACGGGATGAGCAGGTAGAAGACGAAGAACAACGCCAGGAAGGGCTGCGTGGTGGCGTACTTCTCCGGCGCATAGTCGAACAGGCCCCACGCCGTGCCGATGCCGAAGGTGAAGACGAAACCGAGCAGGTTGAGCACGCGCCACGACTTGTACCAGGCAATCCCCACGATGGCCGCATTGAGCACCGCGTAGTACGAGAACAGCGCGACGTGGTTGCCACTTCCCGTCGACAGCCAGATCGGCGCGAGGAAGCCCGCCAGCAGCGCGAAGACGGCGAGCGACTTCGCGTCCTGCAGGACCGCGAGCATGCCCGCGCCGGCCACCAGCACGATGCTCAGCGCGAACGCGGCACCGGCAGGCATCAGGCCGAAGATCTTGAACGCCGCAAACACCACCAGCAGCAGCACGCCGATGGCGCCGCCCTGCAGGCTGAGCGCGAACGTGCGATTGCTCTCGCGCTTGCGCCACGCGAACGCCAGCGCGCCGAGTGCGGCCGCCGCGATCCCGGCCAGGCGAAGCTCGGGCGGGAGGGTGAACCAGCCCTGGTCGGCGCCGTATTTCAACAATGCCGCCACGCCGGCGAACAGCACCAGCACACCGATCTTCACCGGCACGTTGCCGACGGTGAACCAGCGTTGCACTGCGCGCACGGCTTTCGTCGCGAAGTCGGGGCGCGACGGTGCGGTCGGACGCGGCGACGGCGCAGGCTGCTGATAGGCCTCGGGGCGTGGCGACGGCGGAATGGGCGGTGGCCCGGCCGGGCGCGACGGCGGCGTTGCGGCGGTGGGCGCCGGACGGGGTGGCGCGGGTTCGCGCATCAGGTCCGCCAGCGTGGGACCTTCCTCCGCTACCGCAGCCTGCACCGTGGGTGCGGGCGCAGCGGCGCGCACGGGGGCGGGTGCAGGTTCGGTCGCGCGCGCACTGCGCAACTGGGTCACCTGATCCTCGAGCATCGCCACGCGGCGCCTCAGCCCGCTGACCGCCACCAGCGCGACGATGAGCAGCACCGGCATCGCCAGCACGGCCAGCCCCACCAGCACCAACAACCCGACCACGTCATCCATTCCCCGACCTCGCCTGTGCGTGTTTCCGGTGCAAGGACGTGGAATGCCGCGCCCTCCGGCCGTCCCTGCAGCCGCGTCCGCAGACTCGGGCATGGCCCGACGATTTGCAAGATTCCGATCCGCGGGTGGCCACGGACGGCGCGCCGGGTATCACCTCGCAATACCCGGAAACGACACGAGCGCCCTGGGGCGCTCGTGTACGCAACTTCCGGCCGGACCGGCCGGCGTGGCGGCTTACTTGCCGGCGACCACGCGGACCATTTCCAGGCACTTGTTGGAGTAGCCCCACTCGTTGTCGTACCAGCTGACGATCTTGACGAAGGTCGGGTCCAGCGCGATGCCGGCCTCGGCGTCGAAGATCGAGGTGCGGGTGTCGCCGCGGAAATCGGTGGCGACCACCTTGTCCTCGGTGTAGCCCAGGATGCCCTTCAGCGCGCCCTGGCTCTGCGCCTTCATCTCGGCCTTGATCTCTTCGTACGTGGCCGGGTTTTCCAGTTCGGCGGTCAGGTCGACCACGGACACATCGCTGGTCGGCACGCGGAACGACATGCCGGTCAGTTTCTTGTTCAACGACGGGATCACCACGCCGACGGCCTTCGCTGCACCGGTGCTGGACGGAATGATGTTCTCCAGGATGCCGCGGCCGCCGCGCCAGTCCTTGTTGCTCGGGCCATCGACGGTCTTCTGCGTGGCGGTGGCCGCGTGCACGGTGGTCATCAGGCCGCGCTTGATGCCCCACTTGTCGTGCAGCACCTTGGCGATCGGCGCCAGGCAGTTGGTGGTGCACGAGGCGTTGGAGATGATCGCCTCGCCGTTGTAGGTCTTGTCGTTGACGCCGTAGACGAACATCGGCGTGTCATCCTTCGACGGCGCCGACAGGATGACCTTCTTCGCGCCGGCATCCAGGTGCTTCTGCGCGGTGGCCTTGTCGAGGAACAGGCCGGTGGATTCGATGACGACCTCGGCACCCACTTCATCCCATTTCAGGTTGGCGGGGTCGCGTTCCTGGGTCAGGCGGATCGGCTTGCCGTTGATCACCAGCGTATTGCCCTCGACCTTCACGTCGCCATCGAAGCGGCCGTGCACGGAGTCGTACTGCAGCATGTACGCCAGGTAGTCCGGCTCCAGCAGATCGTTGATGGCGACGATCTCGATGTCGTTGCCGAAGTTCTGCACGGCGGAACGCAGCACGTTGCGCCCGATGCGGCCGAAGCCATTGATACCCACCTTGATCGACATTGCTCAGGACTCCTGCGGCCACGCGCGCGGCGCGGCGGGGTTGACGGGGGCCGCCATTCTAACAGGCCGCCCCCGCGGCGACGCCGCACGGGCATTGATCAGGATCAAGGCGGCGCCGGATGCGCGGGCAGAGACTGGCACCACATTCCAACGAGCGTCACCATCATGAAGAAGACCCTGATCCCGATTGCCATCGCCCTCGCACTGGGCGCCGCCGTTCCCGCCTTCGCCCAGTCCAAGGGCGAGTGGACGCTGGGCGTGGGCGCGCACCAGGTGAACCCCAAGTCCGACAACGGCTCGCTGGCCGGCGGCACGCTGCCGCTGGACATCGACAGCGACGTCAAGCCGACCATCACCTTCGAGTATTTCCTGCGCGACAACCTGGGCCTGGAAGTGCTCGCCGCGCTGCCGTTCAAGCACGACATCGCCGTGGACGGCGTCGGCACGGTGGGCAGCACCAAGCACCTGCCGCCGACCGTCTCGCTGCAGTACCACTTCAACGGCAAGGGCAAGGTGTCGCCGTTCCTCGGCGCCGGCCTGAACTACACCACGTTCTTCAGCGAAGACACCAAGGGCGCGCTCGCAGGCACCGACCTCAAGCTGGGCGATTCCTGGGGCCTGGCCGCACATGTCGGCATGGACATCAAGGTCAGTGAGCGCGGCGCCGTGCGCGTGGATGCGCGCTGGATCGACATCGACTCCGACGTCAAGGTCGATGGCGCCAAGCTCGGCACCGCCAACATCGACCCGCTGGTCTACGGCGTGGCGTATGTCGTGAAGTTCTGAGCAGATAGCCGCATCGCCTGACGAGGTCAAATGGGGACGGCCCGTGTCGGTTAAAGTACCGGCATGGTCCGTCCTCTCTTTTTTGCCGCCTCCCTCGCCCTCTCCTTTGCTCTCGCGCTGCTTCCCATGCCTGCGCATGCGTGGGGTCCCCTCGGCCATCGGCTGGTGGCGCTGCTGGCATGGGATGACCTGGCGCCGGATACGCGACGCCAGGTCGAAGCCCTGCTGCAGGGCGAACCGGATCCGACGCTGGCCGGCGTCGCCAGCTGGGCCGACGACCTGCGCGAGAACGATCCGGTCCTCGGCCGCAAGACCGCACGCTGGCACTTCGTCAACATCGGTGAGCACGACTGCGTCTACGAGCAGCCGCGCGACTGCCCGGGCGGCAACTGCGTGGTGGAAGCCATCAGGGCACAGACCGCGATCCTCGCGGACACCCGGCGCACACGCGCCGAACGCGTGCAGGCGCTGAAGTTCGTCGTGCATTTCGTCGGCGACGTGCACCAGCCGCTGCATGCAGGCTACGCGCACGACAAGGGCGGCAACGATGTGCAGGTGAACTGGAACGGACGCGGCACCAACCTGCACACCCTTTGGGACAGTCGCATGCTGGCATCCACCGGCCGCAGCGAAGCCGACTACCTGCGCCATCTTCGCGCGCTGCCGAAGCCATCCCTCGACACGATCACCCTGCCGCCGCCCTCGCCCGCCTGGGCCGAGCAATCGTGCCGCGTGGCGACCCAGCCCGGTTTCTATCCGCCTCGCGCGAAACTCGAGCAGCGCTACGTCGACCAGCACCTGCCGGTGGCCGAACGCCAGCTTCGGGCAGGCGGCGCGGCATTGGCTGCCGTGCTGAACAAGGCCCTCGACCATCACTGACCCCCTGCTCACCGCTCACCGCTCACTGCCGAAGATCATCGAATAGTCCGTTCCCCCAGGAGTCGTTCGCATGAACCTGCCCACGTCGCTCCGCCGAGCATCCGCTGCACTGGCCCTGCTCGCGGCCGCCTTCGTTGCCCCTGCCGTGCAGGCGCAGGACGACGCACCGCTCACCGTGTTCGCCGCCGCCAGCCTGAAGGAATCGCTGGACGAGGCCGCAGCGGCCTACCAGAAGCAGACGGGGGTGTCGGTCCGCGTGTCCTACGCCGCCAGTTCCGCGCTCGCGCGCCAGATCGGACAAGGCGCACCGGCAGACGTGTTCTTCTCCGCCGACCTGGAATGGATGGACTACCTGCAGCAGCGCGGCAAGCTGCAGGTCGCGACGCGGCGGGACCTGCTGGGCAACCAGCTGGTGCTGGTCGCACCGAAAGCGCGCCAGGCAAGCGTGGACCTGAAGCGCCCGGCGACACTGCTGGCCGCACTGGGCCAGGGCCGCCTCGCCGTGGGGCAGACCGCGACGGTCCCGGCAGGCAAATACGCCCGCGCATCGCTGGAGTCGCTGTCGCTCTGGAACGGCGTCAAGGCGCGCCTGGCCGAATCGGAAAGCGTGCGCGCGGCATTGATGCTGGTGGCACGCGGCGAGACGCCGCTCGGCATCGTGTACGCCTCGGATGCGAAGGCCGAGCCGGCCGTGCGCGTGCTGGCGACGTTCCCGGAGGATTCGCATCCTCCCATCGTGTATCCCGTGGCTGCGCTGCGGGGCCCGCGTACGGCACGGGCGACGCCCTTCGTGCAATGGCTGGCGTCACCCGCTGCCGATGCGATCTTCGCGCGGCATGGCTTCACGACGACGGACTGACGCCGACGTGTTCGACGTCTTCAGCCCGGAAGAACTCACCGCGATCCGGCTCAGCCTGAAGGTGGCGCTGGTGGCGGCCCTGGCGAGCCTGCCCTTCGGCGTCCTCGTCGGCTGGCTGCTGGCGCGCACGCGCTTTCCCGGCAAGGCACTCCTGGATGCCGTCGTGCACCTGCCGCTGGTGCTGCCGCCGGTGGTGATGGGTTACGCGTTGCTGGTGACGCTGGGCACGCAGGGAACTGTCGGCCGCTTCCTGCAGGAACAGCTCGGCATCGTGTTCGCGTTCCGGTGGACCGGTGCGGCACTGGCGTGCGCCGTGATGGGATTTCCATTGATGGTGCGTTCGATCCGGCTCTCGCTGGAAGCCACCGACCGCCGGCTGGAGCAGGCCGCCTCCACCCTCGGCGCCGGCCCGTGGCGCGTGTTCTTCACCATCACCCTCCCGCTGGCCTGGCCCGGGCTGGTCGCCGGCAGCGTGCTGGCGTTCGCCAAGGCGCTGGGGGAATTCGGCGCCACCATCACCTTCGTGTCGAACATTCCCGGCGAAACACAGACGCTGTCGTCGGCGATCTACGGCCTGATGCAGGTGCCGGGCGGCGAAGCCGGCATCTGGCGCCTGGCGGCCGTGGCCGTGGTGATCTCGCTGGCCGCGCTGCTGTTCTCCGAATGGCTGGTGCGACGCCACCACACACGGCAGGGAGAGGACAGCTGATGCTGCGGCTGGACATCGAACTGCGCCGCGGGAACTTCCACCGTCGCGTGCACATCGACGACGATGCACGCGTGATCGCGCTGGTCGGCCCGTCGGGCGCGGGCAAGACCTCGGTGCTCAATGCCATCGCGGGGCTGCTCACGCCGGCGGCCGGCCGCATCGACGTGGACGGCCATTGCCTGTTCGACAGCGCGCGCCACGTCGACGTGCCCGTGCATCGCCGCCGCGTGGGCTACGTTTTCCAGGATGCGCGCCTGTTCCCCCATCTCGATGTGCGCCGGAACCTGCAATACGGCCGTCATGGCGGACGGGGCGCGCCGCAGTTCGGTTTCGACGCCGTCGTGGACCTGCTCGGCATCGCGCCCCTGCTCGCCCGCCGTACGCGCAACCTGTCGGGCGGCGAAGCGCAGCGGGTGGCGATCGGCCGCGCCCTGCTCTCGCAACCCTCGCTGCTGCTGTTCGACGAGCCGCTGTCCGCACTGGACCAGGCCCGGCGCGAGGAACTGATCCCGTACCTGCAGCGCGTGCGCGACGAGATCCGCCTGCCCATCGTCTATGTCAGCCACCATCCGGACGAAGTGCGGCGCGTCGCCGATTCCGTACACGTTCTCGACTGAGCGGCGCGTATCCTGCCGCCACGATATTGGAGCGGCGCCATGACCAGGCAGAAGCGCTGGAAGGAGTTGCCGGTGGACCAGGTACGTCGCTACCTGGAACCCGGTCCCGTCGTGCTGCTCAGCACGGCACACAAGAACGAACGCGCCATCATGACGCTGGGCTGGCACATGATGCTGGGCTACGACCTGGTGGGCACCTACATTTGGGACGCCAACCGCAGCCACGCGCTGGCACGCGCCAGCCGCGAGTGCGTGATCAACCTGCCGACCGAAGACCTGCTGGACACCGTCGTGCGCATCGGCAACTGCAGCAGCGCCGAACAGGACAAGTTCGACCGCTTCGGCCTCACCGCCCTGCCCTCGCGCGAGGTGGATGCGCCGCGGATCGCCGAATGCCACGCGCAGTTCGAATGCCGATTGCACGAGACCCGCATCACCGCCGACTACCCGTTGTTCGTGTGGCGCGTGGTGCATGCGCGCGTCGCCGCGTCGCCGCGCATCCCCCGCACCCTGCACTACCGCGGCGACGGCCGTTTCATGGTGTCGGGCCGCGAGGTATCGCGGCGGCGCCTGTTCCGTCCGGACATGCTGGAGCAATGAGGCCATGGCCGATCAACGCGCGGCTCGTTACGCTGGCACCATGACACAGCACCTCACTACGCTCGACGAAGCCGTCGACCTGATCCTGTCCCGGACGCCGGGCCCGTTGCGCATGGGCGCCCCGCTGGGCATCGGCAAGCCGCATCGCCTGTTGAATGCCCTGTACGCGCGCATCGCACGCGATCCGGCACGCCCGTGGTCGCTCTACACCGCGCTGTCGCTGGACCCGCCCGCCGGCGGCAAAGGCCTGGAGGGCCGCTTCGTGGCGCCGTTCGCCGCGCGCCACTTCGGCGGGGACTTCCCGCGCCTGGACTACGTGCAGGCGATGAAACGCGACGCGCTGCCGCCGAACATCGAGGTGGAAGAGTTCTACATGCAGGGCGGCGCCCTGCTGCGTTCGAGCACCGCGCAACGCCATTACGCCAGCCTCAACTACACCCATGTCGCGCGCGCCCTGGCCGACCGCGCGCTCAATGTGATCGTGCAGAAGGTCGCGCGCGAGCCCGGTGGCACGCGACTTTCGATGTCGTGCAACAACGACCTGACCCAGGACACCGTGGATGCTGTCATGGCCCGCGGCCTGCCCCGCCCCTTGCTGGTGGCCGAAGTGGATCCGCAGCTGCCCTGGATCGGTGGAACGGCGGCGGTGGACGAAGCGTACTTCGACATCGTGGTCACGCCACCGGGGCCCTATCCGATGCTGTTCGGCCTGCCGCGCCAGCCGGTGTCGGATGTGGATTACGCCATCGGGCTGTATGCCAGCACGCTGGTGCGCGACGGCGGCACGCTGCAGATCGGCATCGGCGCGCTGGCCGACGCACTGAGCCATGCCCTGGTGCTGCGCCATACCGACAACGCCACGTACCGGCGTGTGCTGGCGGCCCTGGATCCGGAACTGGAGCGGCATCCCGCCGTCCTCGCCAGTGGCGGGCTCGACCCGCTCGCCATCGGCCTGTATGGCTGCAGCGAGATGGTCAACGAAGGCTTCAAGCGGCTGGTGGAAACCGGCGTGATCCGGCGCAAGGTGGCGGACGACGAGGCACTGATGCAGCGCATCGCCGACGGCAGCGCGAACCTGGGCGACCATGCGCGACTGGAGCGCGATGGCGAATACCTGCACGGCGCCTTCTACCTTGGCTCGCCCGCATTCTACGACTGGCTGCGCGAACTGCCGGATGACCAGCGCCGCGCCATTGGCATGCGCCGGATAAGCATGATCAACGAACTGCAGCACGGGCAGGAAACTCTCGCACGCCTGCAGCGCCGCGATGCGCGCTTCTTCAATTCCTGCATGATGGCGACGGTACTGGGCGCGGCCGTCTCCGACGGCCTCGACGACGGGCGGGTGGTATCCGGCGTGGGCGGGCAATACAACTTCGTCGACATGTCGAACGCCCTGGACGGCGCGCGCAGCGTGCTGATGTTCCGCGCGGTACGCGAGGATGCCGGCAGCGCCGGATCGAACGTACGCTGGAACTACGGCCACACGACCATCCCGCGCCACCTGCGCGACCTGTACGTCAATGAGTACGGCATCGCCGACCTGCGCGGAAAGAACGACGAGGACTGCATCATCGCCATGGGCGGCATCACCGACACGCGTTTCCAGCGGGGGCTGATGGAACAGGCGCAGCGCGCGGGCAAGCTGCGCATCGGCTTCCACCCGGCTGCGCACTGGATCGACAACACGCCCGTGCACTTGTCAGCGCGCCTGCGTGCCTTCCGCCACGACGGCACGCTGCCGGACTACCCGCTGGGCAGCGATTTCACCGGGGTGGAACAGCGCATCGTCAAGGCACTGGGCTGGCTGAAGGCGAATACCGCCACGCCGTGGAAGAAGGCGGGCATCGTGCTGCGCGCGATGGCTGCGCAGACCGACGACGAGGAAGCCATGGTGCGCATGGGACTGGCGGCACAGGGAAGCCTGGGTGAGCGGATCGAAGCGAAGTTGCTGGCGTTGGGCTTGCGGGAGACCCGCTGATGGCTGCAGGCGTCGGGGCTGAAGCCCCTCCTACAAGAGCTGCATTCTGTAGGAGGGGCTTCAGCCCCGACCGCCGTCCCATCACTCCAACCAGACTGCATCCCAAAAGGGGTAGTCACCAACGCGCGCAACCAGTCCCGCTCTCATAGGGTTGGCTATGATGTAGCGAGCAGCTACCCGTGTATCGTCGTCCCTTCGCAGCGCGCGATCATGGAATCCGCCTGCCCAGACCCGCTTCCCGGCCAAGACGTTACGCGTTGCATGCGCTGACCGTCCCTTCGCCAAGCCCACTACCTGCGCGAGCGGCGCGGTGCCGGTCAACCGCACCAATCCATGCCAATGGTCTGGCATCAGCACCCAACAAAGCAGTTCTGCGTGCGGCGACCATGTGCTGCGACAGGCGAGCACCTCCGACATCCTGCTGGCCACTTCCCATTGGGTGAAATGAGGATCGCGCCGGTAAGTCGTAGTGGTTACCAGATAGATGCGACCAGGCTCGGACCAACGACCTCGGCGCAACGCTTGGTGACCAGAGCCCGGATGTTGAAAAGCCATGGCGCAGGGTCATGCGCCATGGCTCCAGCAACTATCGGTGAAACCCTTTCAGCGAGCGGGCAGAATTCCGACGCGGTCGGGGCTAAAGCCCCTCCTACAGCGGCAGATGGACCGCTTCAGAGCGACTTCGCCGCCTCGACCACCGCCTCCGCGGTGATACCGAAGTGCTTGTACAGCGCATCGGCGGGGGCGGACGCGCCGAAGCCCGTCATGCCGATCACCGCGCCATCCAGGCCCACGTACTTGCGCCAGAAATCGCTGATCGCCGCTTCCACCGCCACGCGCTTGCGCACGGCCTTGGGCAGCACGGTCTCGCGGTAAGCCGCATCCTGGCGGTCGAACACATCGGTGGACGGCATCGACACCACGCGCGTCTTGAGTCCCTGCGCGTCCAGCGTCGCCTTGGCCTGCGTGGCCAGGCCGACTTCCGAACCGGTGGCGATCAGGATCACGTCCGGCGTGCCATCGGCGTCGGCCAGCACGTAGCCGCCGCGCGCGATGTCGCCCACCTGCGCGTCGGTGCGCGGCTGGTGCGGCAGGTTCTGGCGCGAGAACACCAGGCAGCTCGGGCCGTCCTGGCGGACGATGGCCTGCTTCCACGCCACCGCTGACTCCACCGCGTCGCACGGGCGCCACACGTCGTTGTTCGGGATGTAGCGCAGCGAGGCCAGGTGCTCGACCGGCTGGTGGGTCGGGCCGTCCTCGCCCAGGCCGATGGAGTCGTGCGTGTACACGTGGATGGCGTGTGCCGGGATCAGCGCGCTCATCCGGACGCCGTTACGGGCGTAGTCGCTGAACACCAGGAAGGTGGCGTCGAACGGCACGAAGCCGCCGTGCAGCGCCAGGCCGTTCGCAATCGCGGTCATGCCGAACTCGCGCACGCCGTAATACACGTAGTTCGCGTTCGGATCGGTGGTGGAGACCGACTTGCTGGCCTTCCACAGCGTGAGGTTGGAGTGCGCCAGATCGGCCGAGCCGCCGACCAGTTCCGGCAACAGCGGCGCGAAGGCCTCGATGGTGTTCTGCGACGCCTTGCGCGAGGCGATCACCGGGCCTTCGGCCTGCACCTTGGCGATGTAGGCATCGGCCTGCGCGACGAAGTCGGCCGGCAGTTCGCCGGAGGCGCGACGCTTCAGTTCGGCGGCCTGCTCCGGATACTGCGTGGCGTAAGCGTCGAACAGCGCATTCCAGTCGGCTTCCCGCGCCTTGCCGGCATCGACCTTGTTCCAGCCGGCGTAGATGTCGGCAGGAATCTCGAACGGGCCGTACGGCCATTCCAGCGCGGCTCGGGTCGCGTCCAGCTCGTCCTTGCCCAGCGGCGCGCCATGGCTGGATTCCTTGCCGGCCTTGTTCGGCGAACCGAAGCCGATCGTCGTGCGGCAGCAGATCAGCGTGGGCTTGTCAGCAGCCTTCAGCGCCGTGTCGATGGCGGTCTTGATCTCGACCGGATCATGGCCGTTGACGTTGCGCACCACCTGCCAGCCGTAGGCCTCGAAGCGCGCCGGCGTGTCGTCGGTGAACCAGCCATCGGTGTTGCCGTCGATGGAGATCTTGTTGTCGTCCCAGAAGCACACCAGCTTGCCCAAGCCCCAGGTGCCCGCCAGCGAGGCAGCCTCGTGAGAGATGCCCTCCATCAGGCAGCCGTCGCCCATGAACACGAAGGTGCGATGGTCGACGATGGCGTGGCCTTCGCGGTTGAAGCGCTGTGCCAGCAGCTTCTCGGCCAGCGCGAAGCCGACCGCGTTGGCGAAGCCCTGGCCAAGCGGACCGGTCGTCGTTTCCACGCCCGGCGTCTCGTGGCGCTCCGGGTGGCCGGCGGTCTTGCTGTGCAGCTGGCGGAAATTCTTCAGTTCCTGCAGCGGCAGGTCATAGCCGGCCAGGTGCAGCAGCGCGTACTGCAGCATCGAGCCATGGCCGTTGGAGAGGATGAAACGGTCGCGGTTGAACCAGTGCGGGTTCGACGGGCTGTGGCGGTAGTAGTCGTTCCACAGCACTTCGGCGATGTCGGCCATGCCCATGGGCATGCCGGGATGGCCGGAATTGGCGGCCTGCACCGCGTCGGCGGCGAGGAAACGGATGGCGTTGGCGAGCTGGCGGCGGGTGGGCGTCGTCATGGGGATCGGGGCAGAGGGGCGGCGCCCGGCGGGCTGCGGGCTGCCCATTGTCCCACCCCCCGCCCGCCCTGTCGCGGTTGCGAGGGCCTGCGCGGGGTGTTAGCCCGGCTGGCCCGGCAGCTTCACGTCGACGCGTTCGCCCTTGGCCACCAGCGACGCGAGGGTCAGGTCGCCGGTGACATTGAGAGTGGTCCGGCACATGTCGAGGAAGTGGTTCACGCCCAGGATCAGGCCGATGCCGATGGGGTTCACACCGACCATGGCGCAGATCAGCGCCACCACCGGCAGCGAGCCGGACGGGACGCCGGCCGTGCCGATGCCGCCGAGGATGCAGACCAGCATCACCATGAACTGCTGGCCCAGCGACAGGTCCACGCCGAAGAACTGGGCCAGGAAGATCACCGTCACGCCCTCGAACAGCGCGGTGCCGTTCTGGTTGGCGGTCGCGCCCACGGTCAGCACGAAGCGCGACACCGTGCGCGGCAGGCCCAGCTTCTCGTCCGCCACGCGCAACGCGGTGGGCAGGGTGGCGTTGCTGGAGGCGGTGGAGAACGCCATCACCATCGCTTCCTGCGCGCCGCGGAAGAACGTCAGGGGCGAGTAGCCGGCCAGCTTCAACGCGACCGAGTAGCTGACCACCAGGTGCAGCGCGAGCGCCAGCACCACCACGCCGACATACGCCCCCAGGCGCACCAGCAGGTCGAAACCGAAGATCGCCGCCAGGTTGAACATGAAACAGGCCACCGCGTACGGCGCCAGGCGGATCACCAGACCGATCAGCGTCATCGAGATCTCGAATACGCCTTCGATGCCGCGCTTGAGGACGCCGGTGTTCTCCGACGGGGTCAGCACCAGGCCGACACCGAACATGACCGCGAAGAACATCAGCGACAGGATGGCGGCGTTGCTGGACGCCGCGCCGATGACGTTGTCCGGCACGATCGACAGCAGCATGTCCATGCCGGTGGGCTGGCTGCCGACGCTGGCAACGATCTCCTTCGTCCGCTCGGCGTTCTCGGCGATCAGCTGCTGCGCCAGCGCGGGATCGACCCCCACGCCCGGCTTCAGCACGTTCACCAGCACCAGCCCCAGCAGCACCGCCACCGCGGACAGCACGATGGTGTAGGCGAGCGTCTTCCAGCCGATCCGGCCCAGCGCACGGATGTCGCCCATCTCGGCGATCCCGCAGACCAGCGCCGAGAACAGCAGCGGCACGATCAGCATGAAGATCAGGTTGAGGAAGATCTTGCTGAAGGGCGTGGTGACGTACTTCGTGACGTCCTGCACCCAGCCCGCGTCGCCCTGGCCGGAGGCATGCACGATGAGACCGACGATCAGGCCGATGCCGAAGCCGATGGCCATCTTCCAGTGCAACGGGAGCTTGGCGCGGTTGGCGGGCGTGGCGTCGGTCATCGGCGGGTCCTGCAGCGACAAAGTCGGGAGCTTAGCAAACCCGGCATGGTGGCCCGTCCACGCATGGCGGCGCGCGTGGGTGCCACCTGAAGGGCATCGCTTACGGCAGAGGGATGACGAACATCGGCCTGGTTTCCCCTACCGTGGATACAACGGCGGCAGCGGTTCGTCCGCCACGCCGACGTTGCCTGCCTGCCACTGAGGCCCTCCACGGAAGGCTTCGCGCAGCGCAAGGCGGGCCTGTGCCGGATCGCCGCCGGCCCAGCGGGCACGGCGCAGCAGGTCCACTGCGGCACGCTGCGCCGGCATGGCGAGGCGACGCTGCAGGTCGTCCAGGTCGATGGCCGCAGGACGCGCCATGCCGCAGAGCACGGCTTCGATATCGTCGAGATCACCGGCATCGAGCACGCGTTTCAGGTCGGCCGCCGTGTGGGTGGCGGAGGATGTCATCGGACGGGCCGGGTCCGTCACATGTCCGCGGTTGCGGGCCACGTTCGCGCCACCCGGCCGACGCGACAGCCCCCACACCAGCGTGGCCAGCCACAGCAACGCAAAACCGGCGGCCAGCCACGGCCAGAGGTGGGCTGGCAGGCGTCGATCGCCGGACAGCGCCATGACGCCGTCGTCCGTGGCGGCCGGCGCCATGGGCGCTGCGGCATCCCGTGCCGGCGGATGCGCCGCCTGCCCGCTCCCCTGCACGACCGGGATCGCCAGGTCCTGCAGCGTCGCGCGCTTCGCCGTGCCGGTACGCACGTCCCACCACGCTATCGCCACGCCGGGCACCGACAGCGAGCCCGGCTGCGAGGGCACGACGGAGTAGCGACGCGTCAGCTTCACCTGCGGCGTACCACCATTGAACGTCTCATCGTATTGCGGCGGCTCCGCGAACACCTGCGCGCCGGGTATCGAGGGCACGGGCAGTTCGGGCAGCTGTGCCTGCGTGGCGCCGATGACGGTGGTCTCGATGGCAAGCGTGGCCGCTTCACCCGTACGCAGTTGATCGGGCACTGCGGTGTAGCGCAGGCGCAGATCACGCACTGGCAGCCAGGGCTGAGGTGCGTTCGCCGGCTGCGCGCGAACCTGCAGCGTGCGCGGCGAGCCGGTGATGTGGACCTCGCGACTGTTGCCGCCGAGCAGGTCGTCCATCCAGCCGCCCGCACCCCGTCCGCTGAAACGCGGGCCGGGCAGTGTCAGCGGGCCGCTGCGCTCCGGCACCAGCAGGAAGCGACGCTCTGCGGTGCTGTAACGTCGCCCGTCGATCTCGCGGCTGGACTGCACGATGTCACCGACCCGCTGCAGCAACGCGCCCTCCGGCGGATCCAGGTCGAGCTGGCCGGAGACCAGCGGCGTGGCGTAGTAGAGCCGTACGGTGACGCCCACCGACTGCTGCACGTACGGGCTTGGATCGTCGATCTCGGTTTCCACGAACACGAGACCGTTCGATGCCGCGCTGGCGGTGGGGGTCGCGGTCACTTCGAGCATCAGCGGGGCGGTGCGTTCGCCGCCGACCTGCAACGCCGGGATCGCCAGCGTGCCCGCGCGCCGCGGACGCAGCGTCAGCGCGAACGTGGTGCTGCTGCGCACGCGCCCGTTCACAAGTCCGACGCTGCGGCTGTCGGACTGCCCTTCCACCTCGAAATCGCGCATCAGCGGGGTCAGGTCGGGCGTGGCGGACACCGCATCGGTTTCCACATTCAGCGTGACCGCCTGCCCGAGCGTGACGGTGGGTTGTTCCAGCCACGCGCGGGTGGCGGCCATCAACGAGAACGGCCATGCCACCAGCAGGCACAACAGGATCAATACCCGATGCTTCATCGCCCTTCCCTCTGCCGGCGTTCGTGTTCGAGCCGGAACTTTGCCTTGAGCAGCGAACCGGGTTCGTCCGGCACACGCTTCAGCCATGCATCGACCGCCTGGCGCCGTTCGCGCTGCTCTGCGGTTTCGACCGGAACGGCAGGCGTGTTCTCGGTTGCATCCCTCCCAGCTCCGGATTCGCGCGCCATCGCCGCACGCATGCGCTCACGCTGTGCCGCATCGGCAGCAGCCTGCGCGGCAGCATCCGGCGTGGATGATGGTGGCGCGCCGGTGCGCGATGGATCTGCGTCAGCAGACGGCTTGCCCGCATCGCGCGCTGTTGGGGAGGCGGAAGGCGTGTCCGCAGGCGATGGCGATGCGTTCCTGCCATCCGCGGGATCGGGCTTCGCGTCGTCCTGCGCCTCCGGATTTTTTCCGTCGCCCTGCGGTCCTGGCTTGCCTTGGCCCTCCCCTGGCGACGGGGGGCGCTTGCGTGCCGCGTCCACGGCCGCACGGTTCGCCAGTGCGTCGGCCATGCCCGGCTGCACGCGCAATGCACGGTCGTACGCCGCGATGGCGTCGTCGTAACGCTGCTGCTTCGCCAGCGCGTTGCCGAGGTTGTACCAGCCCTCGGCGGTATCGATGCCGGTGAACGCCTGCTCGGCGGCAGCGAAGTCGCCCTGCCGGTACGCATCGGCGCCCTCGGCGATGCGCGCGTGTTCGGCCTGGTCCGGGCGCTGCCACCACTCAATGCCAGCCGCATGCGCCGGTTGCGCGAGCGGGAGCCAGAGCGCCCCCACCAGCACCAGCGCGGCGCCACGGCGGAACCACAGCAATGCGAGCATCAGGATCGGAATCAGCAACCAGTAGCCTTCATCGCGCCATGCCTTGCCACCACCCGCGGCGGCACTGCCTTCGCCCACCTGTTCCGGCGAGCGCAGGCCGAGTGATGCAAGATCGGACTCGTCCGCGGTCAGTGTGTGGTAACGACCGCCTCCCGCAGCCGCCAGTGCGCGCAGCGATGCGGCATCCAGTGCGGCACGTCCGATCACGCTGTCGCCGCTGCGATACGCAGCGCCCGAGGCGGTGCCAACCCCCAGCGCAAAGACGGCAAAGCCCTGTGCACGGGCATCGGTGGCGGCGCGGAGCGCGGCATCATCGGCCCGGTCGCTGAGCAGCAGGATGTCCCCCTTCCGGACGTCGGCCTGCGTCAGCAGACGCGCTGCCCAGGCGATGCCGCGATCGGCGCGCTGCCCGTCGACCGGCATGATGTCCGGCGCAAGATCATCGAGGAACAGGCGGATGTTGGCGGTGTCGTCGGTCAGTGGCGTCACCGTGAACGCGTCGTCCGCGTAGACGACCAGTGCAAGGGGACTGCCTGCACGGACCTCCAGCACCTGGGCCAGTTTCGCCCGCGCCTGGAGCAGGCGCGACGGCGGAAGATCCGTGGCGGTGATGCGACTGGAGAGATCCAGCACCACCACCAGCGGGCGTTGCGCCTGCCACAGCGGTTGGTCGGCCTGGCGCCAGCTGGGGCCGGCCAGCGCGAGCACCGCGAGTACGAAGGCGATGGCGGCCGCAAGCACTCCTGTTCGCGCGCCGGCACCGCCCCGCACCAGCAGATGCGGCAGCAGATGGGCATCGACATGTCCCCGCCAGGCATTCCTGCGTTGCCGACGGATTCGCCACGCCCACGCCAGCGCGGGTAGCGCAAGCAGGGCCCATAACGCATGCGGCCGCAGGAAATGCAGGGCGGTCCAGTCGATGTTCACCTGCGCCTCCCTGGCAACACGAAGGCCAGCAGGGCCACTGCAAGCGCGCCGGCCAGCGGCCATGCATAGCGTTCGATGCGCGGACGCACGGCCTTGCCGGGCTGTTCCACCGGCTCAAGACGGTCCAGCTCGGCATAGATGCCGGCCAGCTCGCCCGTATCGCGCGCGCGATAGAAGCGGCCACCCGTGCTGCTCGCCACTTCGCGCAGGGTGGCTTCATCGATATCCTCCGGCGAACTGGCGGGCAGCGGCAGCGGGATGCCGAACACGCTCATCGCGCCGTCGCTGCCGAACGCGATAGTGTGGATGCGGACACCCTCTTCCTTCGCCAGCTCCGCCGCCTTCTGCGGTGTCAGGACGCCGGCGGAATTGACGCCGTCGGTGAGCAGGACCAGCACACGCTGGCCGTCCTGCTGTGTGCGCAGGCGACGCACGGCCAGGGCAATCGCATCGCCGATGGCGGTCTCGCGGCCAGCGAGCCCGGCCACGGCGTCACGCAACTGGTCGCGCACGGTCTGCAGGTCGCGGGTGAGCGGTGTCATGGCATACGCGCGCTGTCCGAACACGAGCAGCCCGACCCGATCGCCCTCGCGACGGTCGAGGAAGTCGGCAAGCACCGCCTTCGCAGCCGTCAAACGGTCCACTACCGCGCCTCCCAGCTCCATGTCCGGCTCGGTCATGCTGCCGGACAGGTCGACCGCCAGCATCAGGTCGCGTCCACTCACCGGCGGCGTGACCGCATCGCCAAACTGCTGCGGACGCGCCGCAGCGGCGCACAGCAGGAACCACACGAGCCAGGCCAGCGCGGCGGCCCGCCCCGGCATGCCTCGGCCGCCGCGCTGCGCGATGGCCTGCACCGAACGGCCGTAAGGCACCCTGAGCGCATCGTCCTGGGTTCGCCGCGCGGGCAGCAGCCAGCGCACTACCCAGGGCAAGGGAAACGCCAGCCAGAACCACGGCCATGCGAAGCCGGCGTAGCCGTCCTGCAGGAACTGCAGCATCGGCAGTGAACCGCTCAACGCGAACCCGCCATCAGTTCGAGGAAGCGCGCGCGCGCGACGGTGCGCGCTGCAGCCAACTCGGCCGCGTCCACGTCGCGGCGGTAACCGCCCTCCAGCAACAGGCGGCCGGGCCCCTGCGTGAACGCGTGGCCGTGTCCACCATCAAGGAAACGCAACCATGCCTCGCCTTCCAGCCGGTCCGCCGAAGCATCCAGGCGGCGCGCGGCACGCCGCAGCAGCTCCGACATCGCGGCCACCTGTCCGGCAGGCGATGATTCCTCGTTCGTCGCATCGAACCAGCGTTGCCATGCCTGGCGACGTCGATGGCGATGCAGTCGCCATGCCATCGCGCCGACAATGAGCAGCAGGACGACAGCGATCAACAACCACCAGCCCGGCGCCAGCGGCCACCACGACGGCGACGCCGGGACATGCACATCACGCAACACCAGCGCCGCCATGCCCATGCTCAGGCCACCTGCGGCTGCGCGCGGCCCAGCGCGACGAGCCACGCGTCGCTGTCCGCATCGGTGGACAGCGTCCTTACTTCCACGCCGCGTGCAGGCAGACGATCGAGCGCGCGATCGAGGGGCTGCTCGAACTCGGCACGCCACGCGTCGCGTTGCGCGGTGCTGGCAAGATCGAGCTCCACGCGCTGGCTTCCGGTGACGAAGGGAAGGCGCTGCGTTGGCGGATCCGTCTCCAGCGGATCGGTCAGCAAGAGCACGACCACGTCATGATGCGCGGCCAGTGCCGGCCACCGCGTCTCCGGGATGGTGGCCAGGCTGTGGGGATCGGCCAGCACCAGCAGGCGCGAGCCCGGTCGCAGCAGGCGCGCCGCGTGGTCGAGCGCGAACGCCAACCCGAGATCCTCCGGCGGTGGCTCCGTATACCAGCGCACCAGCGCATCGAGGACACGCAACGCTCCACGCGTACCCGATGCGGGCGGAACAGGCGCTTCGGTCATGCTGCCCCGCACGATCGCCAGGCGATCGCCGTCGCGCACGGCCTGCCACGCCGCCACCGCGCCGGCACGCGCAGCCTGTACCGACTTGAAGCGCGTGCGCGTGCCGAAGTACAGCAGGGGCGACGTGTCGGCCACGACCAGCGTCAGGCGTTCGCGTTCGGCCTGGAACAGTTTGGTATGCGTGCGCCCGCTGCGCGCCGTCAGTCGCCAGTCGATGTGGCGGACATCGTCGCCCGCCACGTACTCGCGGGACTCCGCATATTCCATGCCGCGACCGCGCAAGGGCGAGGCGGCGGGCCCGGTGATGGAATGCCGTCCGCGCCGCGCCGGAGGTCGTCGCTGCGCGCTGGCCCGCAACGCGATCAACTCGGCAAGGGTGGGTACGATGCCTTCGCTCATGGGCATGCCATGCGGACGTTCGCGCAGGCGCTCAGGGCAGCGGGACCACGTCGAGCAACGCCTTCACCAGGCGATCGCCATCCCAGCCCTCGGCCGTCGCCTCGTAGCTGGGCAATACCCGGTGGCGCAGCACGTCCGGCGCGATGGCGCGGATGTCGTCGGGCGTCACGTAGTCGCGGCCCGCTAGCCAAGCGCGCGCACGTGCGCAGCGCTCCAGCGCGATGGAGCCCCGCGGGCTTGCGCCCCAGGCAATCCGCCGCGCCAGCGTCGCGTCGTAGCGCGCGGCATCGCGCGAGGCGAGGACCAGTTCGATCAGATAGCGTTCCAGTGCGGGTGCTAGGTGCAGGTCCAGCACCTGTGCCCTCGCACTGAAGACATCCTCCAGCGGCATGCGCTCGACCGCCGCCGGGACCGACTGCATCTGTTCGCGCGCGCGATCACGTGCCAGCCGCAGGATGTCGGCCTCCGCCGCCGCCTCGGGGTAACCGATCTTCACGTGCATGAGGAAACGGTCCAGCTGCGCCTCCGGCAACGGGAAAGTGCCTTCCTGCTCGATCGGATTCTGCGTGGCCATCACCAGGAACAGTGCCGGCAACGGGTAGGTATGCCGACCCACTGTCACCTGGCGTTCGCCCATGGCTTCCAGCAATGCCGACTGCACCTTGGCCGGCGCGCGATTGATTTCATCGGCCAGCAGCAAGGGGTGGAAAACCGGTCCGGGCTGGAATTCGAACCGGCCATCCTGCGGTCGCCAGACCTCGGTACCGGTGAGGTCGGCGGGCAGCAGGTCCGGCGTGAACTGCACGCGCGCGAAGTCCGCCTGCAGCCGCGACGCCAACGCGCGGATGGCCGTCGTCTTCGCAAGTCCCGGGGCGCCCTCGACAAGCAGGTGCCCATCGGCCAGCAACGCGATCAACAGCCGCTCGACCAGCGCGGATTGGCCGACGATGGTCCGGGAGAGGTTCTCGCGCAACGCGATGAAGCGATCGAACAGCGTACGGGTGTCCTGAGACGGATGATCCATGGGCGTTCCGGAAGGCATGGCGTGCCTGTGACCGCAGTTTGCCATGGCGGTTCCCGCAGGGAACAACGGATCGGAACCGGATTCAGCCGCAGGTGGGAAGAAACGAAACGGGCCGCAATCGCGGCCCGTTTCGATGATGCGATGAGCGCGACGCGTCAGCGCTTGGTAACCGACAACACCTTCGGCGTGATGAAGATCAGCAACTCCGCCTTTTCCTTGCTGCGTCCCTTCTTCTTGAACAGGTTGCCCAGGAACGGGATGTCGCCGAGGAACGGCACCTTCGCCACGCTGCTGCGGTCGGCGAACTCGTACACGCCACCGATCACGACGGTCTGGCCATCCTCGACCAGCACCGCCGTGTTGATTTCGCGCTTGTCGATCGTCGGAACGGTGCCATAGCCTTCGAGCGTGATCAGCTCCGCCACCTCATCCTTCTTGACGTTCAGGTTCAGGAAAACGCGATTGTCGTTGGTGATGGTCGGCATGACCTTCATTTCCAGCAACGCTTCCTTGAACTGCACGTTCGGCGTGGCGACGCCACCCTGGCCGGCGGTGATCGTGACGTAGCCGATTTCCTTGCCCTGCCGGATGACACCCTCGCGCTGGTTGGCCGTCACCAGGCGAGGATTGGAGATCACCTCACCGCGACCTTCTTCCTGCATCGCCGACAGCTCGATGTCCAGGTCGAAGTTGCGACCCAGCAGCGTGTACGCGATCGCACCAGCGGCCGACTGGGTGAAGCCGCCTGCAGGCAGGTTGACATTGAGGTCGCGCGGCAACTCGCGGTCGTCGCCGTTGCCGACATTGACATTGTCCGCGATGTTGCCGCCGATGATCTGTGTGCGATCACCCGAGCGGCGGCCATTGATGCCAAACCGTGCACCAAGATCACGAGCGAAAGTGTCGCTTGCGATCACAATGCGGCCTTCGATCAACACCTGGTCAACGGGACGATCGATCATCGAGATCAGCTCGCGCATCTGCGCGACCTTCTTCGGGATGTCGCTGATCATCAGCATGTTGGTGCGTTCATCTGCAACGAGGCGACCGCGCGGGGAGAGGAAACCGTTCTCCTGGTCCCGGCCACTACCACCGCCACCACCACCACCGCTGTTGTTCTGGTTGCCGATGCCCTTGGCTTCGGTCAATGCCTTGAAGATCGCGGCGGCGCTGTGATAGTTGATCTGGACGTAGTCGGTGACCATGTCCTCGCGGTTCTCGATCGCGATGCGTGCGTCTTCCTTGTCCTGCTCGAACTTGGCCAGTTCGGGCTGCGGAGCGACCCAGACCACGGCGCCATCACGGCGCTTGTCCAGGCCCTTGGCGCGCAACACGATGTCCAGCGCCTGGTCCCACGGCACGTTGACCAGGCGCAGCGTGACGTTGCCCTGGACGGTGTCGGACGCGACGATGTTGAGATTCGACTCTTCGGCGATCAGTTGCAGCACCGTGCGCACGGGCACGTCCTGGAAGTTGAACGTCACCGGGCGGCCACTGTAGCGGCGTGCCTCGGAGGCCACTTTCTGCGCTGCCGCGACCACGGCCGAAGCACTGGTCCCGGAGGTGGCATTCGCACCGCCCACGGCCTTCTGTCCGGCGCGCGGCACGATCTCCACGACGTACTCGTTGCCCGACTGGTAGGCCAGCGATTCGAAATCACCGCGGGTGCTGAGCACCAGTTGCGTTCCACCGCCCTTGCTCTGCGCTTCGACACGCTGCACGGGCGTGGCGAAATCGACCACGTTGAGCGGCTTCTGCAGTGAAGCGGGCAGTGTCGCGTTGCCGACATTCACCACAACGCTGTCGCCCTGGTTGCGCAGGTCCGGGGCAGCACCCTGGCCATCGAACTTGACGATCAGCCGACCCGAGCCATCTTCGCCGCGACGGAAGTCGATGTTCGACACCGAAACTGAGGACGCAGGCGTCGCGACGGTGGCGGGGGACGTGGCCGGTGGCGTTGGCGACGCGGCGCCTGCGGCATTGGCAGCCGCAAGCAGGCCGATGGCCAGCCCAAGAGAGCAGACCCGGAAAGTAGCCAGGCGCCGGGACGGCCGCGGGCGGTGGGCATTCGTAGCGGTCATCGTGTATCCCCCAATCATTGATCTTCAAGCGCAATCGACGCCGGCCGTTCCAGCCATCCGCCTGCGCCATCCGGCACTAGTTCGACAAGTTCCAAGCCATCTTCGCGGACCGAGGTGACCCGGCCATCGCTCTGCCCCAGGTAGTTCCCCGGACGTACCCGGTAGGTGACCTTGTCGGGTCCCATCACCAGTGCCACCAGACCTGCCCCCTTGCCGAGCGTGCCGACCATGTCGAGGCTGTCCAGCGGGTACTGCTCCAGTGTTTCCTTGCGCCGGTCAGGATCCGGCCGCAGCCCGCCGCCATCGGTATTGCTCCAGGCGTTGCTGAAAGGATCCCGCAGCGTCTGCGCCGCGTATTCGAAGGTTTCGAACTGCTGCATCACGGGCAGCGGTTCAAGCGGTGGTGCGGGACGGGCGCGCACGTCTTCCACCCAGGTCTGCAGATTCGGCGCATCCCCGGGCGTGCTGGTGATGCCGCGGGCGCAGCCGGACGTCAGCACGACCGCAGCCAGGATCATGAAGTGCCAGTTGCCGCGCATCATTGCTGCCCTCCCGCTGCGGGCGCCTTGCCCTTGCCGCTCGCCTTGGCAGCTTCAGCCGCCGCGGCCTCCTGCTCCGCAACCTCGGTTTCATCCAGGTAGCGATACGTCTTCACCGTGCCCGAGAGCTCCAGGGCGCCGCGATTGATGCCGCCCTTGCCTTCCTTCGGTTGCAGCGAGATGTCGTGCATGGTCAGGATCACCACCCGCGGCAGCGATGCAACGCCACTGACGAAGGCACCGAACTGATGGTAGTTGCCCACCATGCGCAGCTGGATCGGCTTCTCGGCGTAGAACTCCTTCAGCGTTTCGGGCTCCGGCTGGAACAGCTCGTTGGTCAGGCCGCTGGACAGCGCGGTCTGCGAGATGTCGATGATCAGGTCGGGCATTTCCGTCTTGCTGGGCAACTGGCGCAGCATCTGCTGGAGCACCTGCTCCATCTGGGCCAACTGCTGCTTCAGGGGTTCGAGGTTGGCGGCCTTGGCCTGCTCCTTCTCGAAGTCCTGGCGCAGGCGCACCTCTTCCTGCTCGAGCGAATCCAGCGTCTCCACTTTCCCCTTGACGAAGAGGAAGTAGGACAGGACAAGGATGAACAGGGAGAGCACCACGCAGAATCCGATCTTGGCGTTCTGCGGCCATGCACCGATGTTGTTGATGTCCAGGTTCTTGAGCGACGTCTTCTGGCTCATGTGTTGCTCCCGGAAGCCTGGGGCGAACTGACTGCGGGTGCGGCCGGTGTCGGGGTGGCGGGCGCAGGCGCGGCGGGTGTGGCGGGCGCGGGTGCCGACGGTTGCCCCTCCAGCGGCGCTGCCGGAGCAGGGGTCGTGGCCGGGGCGTTCGGGTCGGCAGGTGCAGCGCCGGCAGCGGCGCTTTCCGCTTCCTGTTCCGCCGTCGGATTCGCCAACCGCACCTGGAGCGTGAACACGTACGGCAGCGCGCTGCCTGCACCGGTATTGGTCAGCGTTTTGACCTCTTCCGGCTTGGCTTCGATGATCGACAGTTCAGGCTTGGTCATCCAGCCGGACGTTTCCAGGTTGCGCATGTAGGTACTGACACGCGCGTTGGATTGCGCGCGCCCCTGCAGCGTCAGCACTTCGCCTTCCTGCTTGATGTTGGCCAGCATCACGCCGTCCGGAATGGTCCGCACCAGCGAGTCGAACAGGTGCACCATCTGCGAACGGTTGGCCTGCAGTTTCTCGATGACGTCCTTGCGGGCCAGCAGGCGGCGCTTCTGCTCGTCGAGGCGCTCGATTTCCTTGTTCTGCGCCTGGACCTTGCTGATCTCGTCTTTCAGGAAGTCATTGCGCTTGGTCTGGCCGGATACCTGGCCGTCGTAGTGGAACCACAGCAGGAAAGACAGCAGCAGGCCCGCGATCGCCGCTGCACCCAGCATCACGTAGAACTCGCGCTGCCGCTGGACGCGGCGCTCGGCGCGCCACGGGAGGAGGTTGATTCTTGCCATCAGTCGAAGCTCCTCAAAGCCAGGCCGGTGGCGATCATCAGCGCGGGAGCGTCCTGGGCCAGCGCATGTGCCTGCACGCGCGGACCGAGGGTCATCTGCGCCAGCGGGTTTGCGACCACGGTGGGTACGCCCAGTTGCTCTTCCACCATCTCCGGCAAGCCGGCCAGTGCGGCGCAGCCGCCTGCCAGGACGATCTGGTCGACGCGGTTGAATTCACTGCCCGCGTAGAAGAACTGCAGCAGGCGGCTGATCTGCTGGACCGTCGCCTCCTTGAAAGGCTCCAGCACTTCGACTTCGTAGCTTTCGGGCAGGCCACCCTGGCGCTTCGCCAGGCCGGCTTCCTCGTAGGTCAGCCCATAGCGGCGCATGACTTCGTCGGTCAGCTGCTTGCCGCCGAACACCTGTTCGCGGCTGTAGAGGCTGCGGCCACGGCGCAGGACGTTCAGCGTGGTCATCGTGGCGCCAATGTCGACCAGCGCCACCACACCGTCCTGCGGCACGGGCAGGTCGTTGGCCATCAGGGCAAAGGCGTTCTCTACCGCGAAGGCTTCCACGTCCATGACCTTGGCGGTCAGGCCCCCGAGTTCCAGCGCGGACTGCCGCAGCTCCACGTTCTCCGAACGCGAGGCGGCCAACAGCACCTGCACCATCTCCGGGTTGTTGGGCATGGCGCCCAGCACCTCGAAGTCGATGTTCACTTCCTCGATGGGATACGGGATGTAGTTGACGGCCTCGAGCTCGACCTGGGCCTCCAGATCGTTCTCGTCCAGGTCGGCGGGCATCGGAATGATCTTGGTGATCACCGCGGATCCGGCCACTGCGGCAGCGGCGTGCTTGGCCTTGCTGCCGGCGCGGTTCACTGCGCGACGGATGGCTTCGCCGACGGCTTCCACCTCGACGATGTTCTTCTCGACCACGGCATTGGGCGGCAGCGGCTCGACGGCGTAGTGCTCAACCCGGTAACGGTTGCCCACACGCGAGAGCTGCAGCAGCTTTACCGCAGTCGAACTGATATCGACGCCGATCAGCGACGACTGGCTTTTTGGGATTAGCCCCACGGTCTTTCCCCTTCCGACGGGCACTGGGCGCACGACACGCGCCGACATTAATAACCAAGTTTTTACTCTTGGCAACCGACGTTGACGTGGCTGTGCGGCTTGTCACGTTTCACGAGGGTTGTTCCCCAAGTCCCTGTTCCCCTTGGGATCACCCGTGGTGATCCCGGCGGTCATCTATACTCTGCCGCTACGAATTCTGCAATCGGAAAGCACTGGATGTCCCGTTTCCGTCGTCTTCTCCGTTGGACCCTCATCACGTTCCTGATACTTGCCCTCGCCGGCCTGGTCGGTCTGGGGGTGCTGTACTACACGGTTTCGTCCAAGGTCCCGGACGTCCAGTCCCTGCGGAACGTGGAACTGCAGGAACCCCTCTACATCTACGCCAGCGACGGCCGGCTGATGGGGCTGTACGGCGAGATCCGGCGCTATCCCGTCCAGATCGACAAGGTCCCGGCCCGGGTCAAGCAGGCCTTCGTCGCGGCCGAGGACAGCAAGTTCTACGAGCACAACGGCATCGACCCCACGGGTATCGCCCGTGCCGTCTGGCAGATCGTCAGCCGCAAGGAAGGCCGCGTGGCCGGCGGCAGCACCATCACCCAGCAGGTGGCCCGGCAGTGGTTCCTCAGCTCCGAGTACAGCTACACCCGCAAGCTGGTGGAGATGATGCTCGCCATCCGCATCGAGAAGATGCTGACCAAGGACGAGATCCTTGAGCTGTACCTCAACAAGAGCTTCTTCGGGAACCGCTCCTATGGCGTGGCCGCCGCCGCCGAGTACTACTACGGCAAGACGCTCGACCAGCTGACCCTGGCCGAGACCGCCACCCTCGTCAGCGCATTGAAGTTCCCGTCCAGCGGCAATCCGATCAGCAATCCCGGCCGCAACCAGCAGCGCAGCGCCTATGTCGTGGAACGCATGCGCGAGGATGGTTACGTCACTGCCGCCGATGCCGTGCAGGCCAAGGCCGAGCCCATGCACGCCAAACCGCATGAGCGGCCGATCGAGGTGTATGCGCCCTACGTGACCGAGATGGTGCGCCAGGAGATGATCGCGCGCTTCGGGCCCGAGGCGCTGACCAAGGGCTACCACGTGACCACCACGCTGGATGCCACGCTGCAGGCTGCTGCCAACGACGCGGTACGGGACGGGCTGGGCCTGTACGACCACCGCCATGGATGGAACGGCGTTGAACAGCATTTCGACGTGGGCGCCGACGCGGATGCGACCGCGCTGGCCGCGCACCTGCGGGGCGTGCCGGCGCAGAACGGCATGATCCCGGTGGTGGTGGCGCGTACCGCCGCTGACGGCAGCGCGACGGTGGTGATGGCGGATGGCAAGGAACTCGTCCTGCCTGCCGCCGCCAGCAAGTGGACCGGTCGCACGCCCGCCAAGCTGTTCAAGCGCGGCGACATGGCCCGCATCAAGGCCGGCAAGGAAGAAAGCACCTATGTGGTCGACCAGATCCCGCGCGCGCAGGCCGCGCTGGTATCGCTGGACGCGAACAACGGCGCCCTGCGCGCGCTGGTGGGCGGCTACAGCTTCGCCGGCAACAAGTTCAACCGTGCCACCCAGGCGCGGCGCCAGCCGGGCTCCAGCTTCAAGCCGTTCGTGTATGCGGCAGCGTTCGAGAAGGGCTTCAATCCCGCGTCCATCGTGCTGGACGCACCGGTCGTGTTCCGCGACCGCCGCGGCCACATGTGGCGCCCGCAGAACGACGGCGGCGGCTTCCGCGGCCCGATGCGGCTGCGCGAAGCGCTCGTGCAGTCGCGAAACCTGGTGTCGGTGCGCCTGCTGGACGGCATGGGCGTGCCGTTCGCGCGCACCTACATCAGCCAGTTCGGCTTCGAGGAAGCCGAACTGCCGCCGAACCTGTCGATGTCGCTGGGCACGGCCTCGCTGACCCCGCTCTCCGTGGCACGGGGTTATGCGGTGTTCGCCAATGGCGGTTCGCGGGTGACGCCGTGGTTCATCGACGAAGTGAAGGACCGCGAGGGCAACGTGGTGTTCAAGGAAAATCCGGCCGTCGCCTGTCGCGGGTGCGGCCAGGGCCAGCATGGCGGCAGTACGCCGTCCAGCCAGGTGGTGGACGGCTTCAACTTCGGTCCTGCCGATGCCGCCAAGCCCGCCGCGGCCGCCGTCACGCAGAAGCCCACGGAAGAAGTGAAGCCGGCCGACCCGAATGCCGTCACCGCGCCGCGCGCCATCGACGAGCGCACCGCGTACCAGCTGGTGTCGATGATGCGCGACGTGGTCCAGCGCGGCACCGGCACCGCAGCCAAGGTGCTGGGGCGCGAAGACGTGGGCGGCAAGACCGGCTCCACCAACGACCACCGGGACGCATGGTTCGGCGGCTTCGGCGGCACGTACGCCACCGTGGTGTGGGTGGGCCGCGACAACTTCCAGTCGCTCGGCTATCGCGAATACGGCGGCAAGGCCGCGCTGCCGATCTGGATCGACTACATGCGCGTGGCGCTGAAGGACAAGCCGGTCGCGCTCAACGATCCGCCCGACGGCATGGTGCAGGCCACGCTGAACGGCGTGACCGAATGGGTGAAGGTCGAAGACATGGATCGCATCCAGGACTACGACCTGTACGGCCCCGAAGATGCCGTGCCGGACGAGGAAGCGTTCGACATCTTCTGACGGTCCGTCCGGCCGATGAAGACCGCATGACGGCGCTTCGGCGCCGTCATGGACACGTCGGGCGCATGGTGTACATTCGCGGTCAGTTTCGACGCGGAGGCTCACCATGCACCACGCCCGTCAACACGCCGAAACCCGCACGCGCGAGCGCCGCCAGCGCCTTGCCCACGAGGCTGCCCGGCTGATGGCCGAGGGCGGCATCCGCGACTTCCACCAGGCCAAGCTCAAGGCGGCCAACCGGCTCGGCATCCACGACGATGCGTCGTTGCCCCGCAACCGCGAGATCGAGGACGCGCTGCGCGAGTACCTGCGCCTGTTCGTCGGCGAGGCGCACGCGGTGGGCCTGAGGCAGCGGCGCGAAGCTGCGCTGCGCGCGATGGAGTTCCTGTCGGGATTCTCGCCACGCCTGGTGGGCCCGGTGCTGGAAGGCACGGCCGATGCGAACACGCCCGTCCACATGCATGTCCACAGCGACGACCCGGATGCGGTCACCCGCTTCCTCGAAGAGCATCGCATCCCGGCCGAACCGCGCGAACGCCGCTTGCGCCTCGACCGCGAGCGCGTGGCGGACCTGCCCGTGTGGGTATTCAGCGCAGAGGAACTGGGCTTCGACCTCACCGTGCTGCCGCACGACGCGCTGCGCCAGGCGCCCTTGTCCTCGGTGGACGAAAGGCCGATGAAGCGGGCCTCCGCCACGCAGTTGCGGCAGTTGCTGGCGGAGGAGGAGATCGCCCGCTACGAATCCGGCGCGCCGCAGCGCTGAGAGCGCGGCAAAGCGCAACGCCGTGCAAGACGCCGCCGCCCGGTCGGCGTCCACTTCCCGCTTCGCACGCCCGCACCATGCAGCGGCGGCATCGTCGGGAGAGGGAAGCATGCGCTACCGCGTCTTCGGCAACACCGGCCTGCGCGTTTCAACACTCGCGCTGGGCACCGGCAACTTCGGCAAAGGATGGGGTTACGGCAGCGACCGTGAGGACGCGGCGCAGATCTACGCCCGCTATCGCGATGCCGGGGGCAACTTCATCGATACCGCGGACCAGTACCAGTTCGGCCAGTCCGAGGAGATGGTTGGCGAGTTCATTGCCGGCGACCGTGATGCGCTCGTGCTGGCCACCAAGTTCTCGCTGGGGGCGCGCGCCGACGCCGGACTGCAGGAGACCGGCAACAGCCGCAAGACGATGATCCAGTCGGTCGAGGGCAGCCTGCGCCGCCTGAAGACCGACCGTATCGACCTGCTGTGGGTCCACATGCCGGATGGCCACACGCCCGTCGAGGAAATCGCGCGCGGACTGGATGCGCTGGTGCGTGCCGGCAAGATCGTCTACGCGGGACTCTCCGACTTCCCCGCCTGGCGGGTGGCGACCGCCGCCACCCTGGCCGAGTTGCGCGGCTGGGCGCCCATCTCCGCCGTGCAGCTGGAATACAGCCTGGTCGAACGGACCGTGGAGCGCGAACTGCTCCCGATGGCGCGCGCTTTCGGCCTGGGCACCGTGGGCTGGTCGCCGCTTGGTGGCGGGTTGCTGACAGGCAAGTACCGTAAGGGTGAAACCGGACGCGCGCAGGGCCTGGGCGTGGTGATCCACGGCGAGAGCGACGCCCGCAAGACGGCGACGGTCGATGCGGTGCTTGCCGTCGCTGAGGAAACCGGCCTTCCGCCCGGCCAGATCGCCATCGCATGGGTGCTGGGGCGTGGCGTGTTGCCCATCATCGGTCCCCGCACGCCGGAACAGCTGGCGGACAACCTGGCCGCAACCGCGGTCACCTTGAGCGCACCGCAGCGCGCGCGCCTGGAGGAAGCCAGCGCCATCCCGCCAGGCTTTCCGCACGACATCGTCGCCGCGACCGCCCCGCGCCTGCGCGGCGGCAAGGAGGCGCTGCTGGACCTGCCGGACGTGCCAGTGCGCTGACCCCAGTGCCGCGCCTTACGCACAAAGAAAAAGGCCCCTCGCAGGGCCTTTCTCGTGGCACGGCAGGAGCACTCAGCGCTTGTCGGCCGACACGTAGTCGCGCGGTGCGTAGCCGGTGTAGATCTGGCGCGGACGGCCGATCTTGGCTTCCGGATCGACCTGCTGTTCCAGCCAGTGCGACACCCAACCGGCGGTGCGGCCGATGGCGAACATGACGGTGAACATCTCGGTCGGGATCTTCAGCGCCTTGTAGATGATGCCGCTGTAGAAATCGACATTGGGATACAGCTTGCGCTGGATGAAGTACTCGTCCTTCAGCGCCGCTTCTTCCAGCCTCATCGCCACTTCCAGCAGCGGATCGTCGACGCCCAGCTCGCCGAGCACCTTGTGGGTCATCTCGCGGATGATCTTGGCGCGCGGATCGAAGTTCTTGTAGACGCGGTGGCCGAAGCCCATCAGGCGGAAACCCGATTCCTTGTCCTTGGCCTTGGCGACGGCGGAAGCGACGTTCTTCGCATCGCCGATTTCCTCCAGCATCTTCAACACGGCCTCGTTGGCGCCGCCATGCGCGGGGCCCCACAGGGCGGTGATGCCGGCGGCAACCGAGGCGTACGGATTCGCACCGGTCGAACCCACCAGGCGTACCGTCGAGGTCGATGCATTCTGCTCGTGATCGGCGTGCAGGATGAACAGCAGGTCCAGCGCCTTGGCGACCACGGGATTGAGTTCCAGCGGCTCGCTCGGCACTTCGAACATCATGTGCAGGAAGCGGTCGACGTACTCGAGGTTGTTGCGCGGATAACGGATCGGCCAGCCGATCGAGTAGCGGTAGGCAGCGGCGGCCAGGGTCGGCATCTTCGCCAGCAGGCGGATGGCGGCCAGGCGGCGCTGCTCGGGATCTTCCAGGTCCAGCGTGTCGTGGTAGAACGCCGACAGCGAGGCGACCGTGCCGGCCAGCATGGCCATCGGGTGCGCGTCGTAGTGGAAGCCGTGCAGGAAGTTCTTCAGCGACTCATGCATCATCGTGTGATGCGTGACTTCGTGCTCGAAGCTGGCGAACTCTTCCTTGGTCGGCAGTTCGCCGTTCATCAGCAGGTACGACACTTCCAGGAAGCTGGAATGCTGCGCCAGTTGCTCGATGGGGTAGCCGCGGTACAGCAGCACGCCGTTGTCGCCATCGATGTAGGTGATGGCCGACTTGCAACTGGCGGTAGCGGTGAAACCGGAGTCGTAGGTGAAAAGACCCGTTTCCTTGGTCAGCTTGGAAATGTCGACGCAGTCGTTGCCAAGCGTGGGTTTCAGGACTGGCAGGACGACGGATTTGTCGCCGGCATTCAGCGTGACCTGGTCAAGTTCGGACACAGTGTGCGCTCCTTCGTGGGGTAACGCCGGCCGGAAGCCGGGCGGCGCGGGACGGGAGTCCAGGGAGTGAACCTTGGATGACCCGAATTATCGCACAGCGGGTTTGGAGCCGTCGCTCGATACAGCACCAAAGTCAGACCAAAGAATGAGGCCGCTGGCGCAACCGTGCGTTCCGGCGCCGCGCATCATCGGGGACGCGCAAACGCGAACGGCCGCGCACTAGGCGCGGCCGCAGGCGGATCAGGCGAACGACGGTTCGATCAGCGCGCGTAGCGCTTCTGGAACTTGTCGATGCGGCCGCTGGTGTCGATGACCTTGTGCTTGCCCGTGTAGAACGGGTGCGAAGCCGAGGAGATTTCGACCTTGATCAGCGGATAGTCGTTGCCGTCTTCCCACTTCGTCGTTTCCTTGCTGCCCAGCGTGGAGCGGGTCAGGAACTTGAAATCGGAGGTCACGTCGTGGAAGACGACTTCGCGGTAATTGGGATGGATGTCGGCCTTCATGGCGGGCACACCGTGTCGCGGGAATGGAAGAGCGGCATTGTAGACCGCCCTCCCGGTCCGGCGCAACCCGCGCTTCAGACCGCCGCCAGGGCCGCCTGGATCAACGCCTCGAACCGCTGCTGGTCGTAGCGCAGCAGGATATTGGCCTTGTCGGGCCGTCCGCCTTCCCGGCGCCAGTCCACGATGGACGCCCCGCGGGCATGGACACCCGCCAGTTCGATGGCCAGCGGCCGTTCGGCCAGTTCGAGCGCCCCCTCCGGTGCCAGCACGAAGGCCATGGCCAGGGCATCAGCCGCATACCAGTGGTCGCCACGTCGGTCGGCGGACCACAGGCGGGTCTTCTCGGAAATGCGGTCGTAGAAGCGGGCGCGGTCGGAATCCGCCTCCAGCCAGCCCGCCACCCGCTCATGATGGAGACCGTGGGCGATGGTGGCCTCCCAGTCGGCCAGGTCGTAGCGCTCGAACGCCTCGAGTACCAAGTGCGCCGCTTCCGGATCGAAGAAGAAATTGAACTCGGCCGCCGGCGTGATGTTCCCGTGGCAGGTCACCGCACCCCCCATTACCACGAAGCGTGCGATCCGCCGGGGCAGCGTGGGGTCCAGCTTGAGCGCCAGCGCGATGTTGGTCAGCGGCCCCAGTGCGACCAGCACCAGCCGGCCCGCGTGTTCGTGCGACAGGCGCAGGATCGCCAGCGCCGCGTGTTCGGCTTCCGCATGGCGCGCAGCCGGCGGGAAGCCGACATCACCGAAGCCATCCTGCCCATGCACGTAGCCCGCATCCGGCGATGGATGCAGCAGCGGCGCAGGCGCGCCGGCGAATACGGGAATGTCTTCGCGACCGGCCACTTCACACAGCTTCAGCGCATTGCGCACGGTGTGCTGCAAGCCCACGTTGCCGGCCGCGATGGTCAGGCCGACGATGTCGTGGTGCGCATCGTTGAACGCCATCAACAAGGCTAGCGCATCGTCGACGCCGGGATCGGTGTCGATCAGCAAGGGAATCCTGTCCGTCATCTTCTTCTCTTCGTCTTCTCGGCCGCCGAGTCTCGCACCGCAGGCGACGCCATGGAAGCATGCGCGTCTTGTAGGAGGGGCTTCAGCCCCGATGCCTTTCGATCTGGCTTCAGTTGGCTGACCGAAGAGCCTCGGGGCTGAAGCCCCTCCTGCGAGAAGCGGGCTACGCGGACGCATACCGCGCCGCGCCGCCGACCCAGCGCTGGATCACGCGATCCGCCGCCCCGGGGTCGTCGGCGAGCAGCCGCTCAGCCAGCGCATGTACCTGTGGAAGCAGGGCTGCATCACGCGCCAGATCCGCTACGCGGAAGGCCGCCAGTCCTGTCTGCCGCGTGCCGAGCAATTCGCCGGGGCCACGCAGTTCCAGATCCTTCTCCGCGATGACGAACCCGTCGTTTGTCTGCCGCATCGTCGCGAGCCGGTGCTTGGCCATCATCGACAGGGGCGGCTGGTACATCAGCACGCACGTGGACGCCGCCGCGCCGCGGCCGACGCGACCGCGCAACTGGTGCAGTTGGGCCAGCCCCAGGCGCTCCGCGTTCTCGATGATCATCAGTGACGCGTTGGGCACATCGACGCCGACTTCGATCACCGTCGTCGCGACCAGCAGGTCCACTTCGCCCTGCTTGAAGCGCCGCATCGTATCCTGCTTGTCCGCTGCCTTCATGCGCCCGTGCACCAGCGCGATACGCGCCGCGGGCAGCGAGGCCGACAGTGTCTCGAACGTGGTCTGTGCCGCCTGCGCGACGACTTCGTCGCTGTCGTCGATCAGCGTGCACACCCAGTACGCCTGGCGTCCTTCGGCGCAGGCGGTGCGGATGCGTTCCACCAGTTCCGGCCGCCGCTCCGCGCTCAGCGCAACGGTCTGCACGGGTGTGCGCCCCGGCGGCAGTTCGTCGATGGCCGATACATCCAGATCCGCGTACGCCGCCATCGCCAGCGTGCGGGGGATCGGCGTGGCCGTCATCACCAGCTGGTGCGGCACATGGTGCTCGCCCGCCCCCTTGTCGCGCAGCGCCAGGCGCTGGTGCACGCCGAAACGATGCTGCTCATCCACGATGGCCAGGCCAAGGTCGTGGAAGGTCACCGCCTCCTGCATCAGCGCATGCGTGCCCACCACCACCTGCGCTTCACCGGACGCCACCTGCGCCAGCACGTTCGCACGCGCCTTGCCGGTGACCTTGCCGGCCAGCCACGCCACGCGCACGCCCAAGGGTTCGAGCCACGCGCGCAGGTTGGCGAGGTGCTGCTCCGCCAGCAACTCGGTGGGCGCCGCCAGCGCCACCTGCTTGCCCGCTTCCACCGCGAGCATGCCCGCCAGCGCGGCCACCACGGTCTTGCCGCTGCCCACATCGCCCTGCACCAGCCGCAACATCGGCGACGGCTTGCGGACATCCTCGCGGATCTGCGCGAACACGCGCTGCTGCGCGCCCGTCAGCTTGAACGGCAACGCCTTGACCAGCGCTTTCGCCAGCGCGCCCTTCCCCGCCAGCGCGGGCGCGTGGCGCTGCTGCAATGCCAGACGCTGGCGGCGCAGGCTCAGGTGATGGGCCAGCAACTCCTCGATGGCCAGCCGGCGCTGCGCAGGATGCGTGCCCAGTGCGAGCGCTGCGACGTCGGCGTTGCGCGGCGGACGATGCATCGTCAACAACGCGTCGCGCAGCGAGGGCAGGCCCAGGCCTGCCAGCAGCGGTGCGGGCAGGAGTTCCAGCGCATCGGCGGCCGGCAGCCGCTCCAGCGCCTGCCCGATCAGCTTGCGCAGCGTGGCCGGTCCCATGCCCTCGACCGCCGGGTAGACCGGGTCGAGGGCATCCCCCAATGCCATCTCGTCGTCATCGCCCAGCACACGGTAACTGGGATGCACGATCTCCAGCCCGTTCTGGCCCGGCTTGGGCGTGCCGTAGCAGCGGATGCGCGCACCCACGGCGAACTGCGCCACCTGCGCCGCGCGGAAATGAAAGAAACGCAACACCAGCGTGCCATGCGATTCGTCGCCTACGGCCACGCGCAGCACGGGCCGGTAGCGGAAGCCGCGCTCCACGGCCTCGACCCGACCTTCGACCTGCGCGGGCACCCCGGGCTGCAGTTGCCTGATCGGGGTGAGTGCGGTGCGATCCTCGTAGCGCAGCGGCAGGTGCAGCCAGAGGTCCTGCATCGTCGACAGTCCGCGCGCGGCCAGCTTCTCCGCCACGCGCGGCCCCACGCCCGGCAGGCGGCTCAGGGGTTCTGCGGAAAGATCGATGGGGGGGGCTTCACGACGTGCGGGCATGGCGCAAGGATGCCGGGAACGGCCCGAAACAAAAACCCCGGCACCTCACGATGCCGGGGCCCACGTCCAGCGCGTCTCCGCGCGGCTCAGAACTTCACGACGACTTCCATGCCGTAGGTGCGCGGCTCGCTGATGGTGGCGCCCACCACGCCCAGCGGTCCGCGCCCGTAGGTGTTCAGGCCCTTCACGTACTGGTTGTCGAACACGTTGTTGCCATAGATCGCCCAGCTCCAATGTCCGCTTGGCGCTGTCCAGCCGACACGCATGTCCGTGCGGTCACGCGCTTCGCCGATATCGAGCAGCGCATTGACGCCACAGTCGCCCTGCAGGTCGGAGCCGGCATTGCAACGGCTGCGTCCGCGGTAGGCATGGCGTGCGGAGAAGCGCAGATCGCCGTGCCCGGCCAGGTCCACGCGATACGCCGCGCCGATCGACGCGGTGAACCGCGGCTCACCCGTGGGCTCGCCGTCCAGGTCGATGCCTTCCGGCGTCACGTAATCCTTGTACTTGGAATCGATCCATTCTGCCTGCGCATCCAGCGTGAATGCATCCGTCACTTTCCAGCGCATGTCGAAATCGATGCCGGTCGCTTCGAGGTCGCCGGTATCGAACACGAAGCGCGGGATGTCGACCGGATTGTTCGGGTCAGGATCGATCAGCCGGATCGACTGCCGGTTGTCGTAGCGATAATGGAACAGCGATGCGTTGTACGAAAAGCGGCCGAAGGACTGCTTGATGCCGGCCTCCAGGTTCCATACATCCTCGTTCTCGAACGCGGGGCCGATCTGCAGTGCATTGAAGCCACCGGCCTTGTAGCCCTTGGCCAGCGAACCGAACACCATCGTCCTGTCGTTGACGTGGTAATCCACGACGAAGCGCGGGCTGAAATCGCTCCAGCTGCGCTTGTCGCGCACCAGCACGCCCTTGTTCACCATGGCCGGCGGATCGATGAACGCCATGTCGAAGGTCAGCAGTTCACGCGTGATCGGAATTCCCATCTGCTCCAGCGCAGCGAAGAACCCGAGCGATTCCAGCATATCCAGCTTGCCCTCCAGCTCGGGTGCATTGCGCGGCGTGTTGAGCCAGGTGAAATCCTTCTCGTCGCGCGTGTAGCGCAGGCCGAAGGTCAGGTTGAGCTTGTCGGACGCGCGCCAGATCACGTCACCGAAGGCGGCGTACGCGGTGGTCGACAACGTATTGGTGAAACGCTCGTTCCAGCGATCGCCCACCAGCGAGACGGGGATGCCCACGGTCTGGGCCAGGAACGAAGTGAACCCGAACAGGCTGCCATCCGGCGTCGGTGCGATACCGAGGTTGCGCACGATGTTGTCCACCGCCTCGGTATTCGTGTTGACCTCGCTGGTCTGGTCGGCATCCTCCTTGAAGAAGCTGGCACCGGCCACCCAGTCCAGGCGCGCGTTGCTGCCGGCGAACTTGAACTCCTGGTAGAACGTCTCGTTGCTTTCGGTGTTGACCGAATCGATGTACAGGTCGGCCCGGTTGGTGCCGTCCTCCTCGGTCTGGTTCAGCGAATCGTACTGCCGCCACGACGAGGTCGACGTCAGGTTGCCCCAGGTGAACGCGTGATCGACGATCAGGGTGACGCCGTCGAACGTGCGCCATTCGGCGTTCTCCGCATCGCTGTAGGTCGGCACCTCGCGCGGGTCGAAGTAGTCGTCCGGATCCACGGGCACCGGGGGGCGCTGCGGGTAGGCCGGCAACGGCACGATCCCGGTGGTCACACGGCCGTTCTGGTCCAGGCTCTCGTGGTCCCAGCTGACCAGGGCGGTGGTGTTCTCGCCCATGCGGACCTGCCAGGCTGCGCGCGCCGCCCACACGTTCTCTCCCCCGAGGTCCTTGCCGGTGGCGCCGTCCTGGAACCAGCCGTCGCTGTGGTTGAACAAGGCGTTCACGCGCAGCGCGGATGTCTCGCTGGTGGGGATGTTCCACATCGCATCGGCGTACTGCTTGCCGTAGTTCCCCAACCGCAACCGCAGGCGCGCCTCGGTTTCGTCCTGTGGCCGGCGCGTCACCAGCGAAATCGCACCCGCTGCCGTGTTCCGCCCGAACAGCGTGCCTTGCGGGCCTTTCAATACCTCGATGCGCTCGACATCGAGGAACGGCAGCAGCACGCCGCCGCCGCGACCGCCGTACACGCCATCCACGAATATGCCGACCGCCGGATCGGTCCCGATGCCGAAGTCGCTGGTCTCCACGCCACGCAGGCGGAACGAAGGTTGCGTGGGCTGCACGGCATCCACCACCAGGCCAGGCACGAACGCATCGATGTCACCGAGGTTCTCCGCCGCCACGTCGTCGAGCAGTTGCTGATCCACTACCTGCAATGCGATCGGCACGTCCTGGAGCTCCTGCGAACGGCTCTGCGCGGTCACGGTGATGGTGTCCAGGTCGGTCGCCTGCTGCTCGCCCTCGGGCGTGGCCTGCGCCCAGGCCGTGCCGCCCGTGCCCAGCACCACACAGCCGCCGAACAGTGCGCGACGCAGACCCACGACCAGATTCCGTTGCATCACTTTCATCACTCCCTCCCGAGAAGCGTTGTGCGGATACCGGCTTCAGACGGCCGGCGGCGGTTGAATGTCTGTTTCATTCGCTGCATCGCAGCTTCCCGGCTGCGCATTGATCCACGCGCGGATCAGTTCGACGCCCTCGCGGTGGACGACCGACCGGCCCAGCTCGGGCATCATGATCGCGGGATCGTTGCTGTCCATGCGGAAATCGAAGATGGACTCCTCCGCGCTGCCTGGCACGATGTCGTGCATCCGGTTGCCGGTGCCCTTGCCCGCGGCGATGGGCTGCTTGCAGAAACCCAGCTTCAAACGGTCCTGCGTGCCCGCATCCAGCCACAGGCCGGAGGTGATGGCCGGACCGGTGGCGCTGTGGCAATGCCCGCAGTTGATGTCGAGATAGGCGCGTGCACGCGCGTCGAGCGAAGCACGCGCATCGGACGCATCCGCCAGCCGCGGCGGCTGCGCGGGTACGCCGGCCAGATAGCCGATCCGCGCGAGGTGGGCCAACTGGTTGTCGCGACCACCCGCGTAGTCGAAGTCGCGGTTGAGGTGGCGGGCCTTCGGCCCGATCGGCAGCAGCTTGCGCGACTTGTTGTCGGTGATGTGGCAGCCGCCGCACTGGTTCTGGTCGGGCACCTGGTAGTTCGCGACTTCGCGGCCACCCTGTGCATCGACCAGGTCGAACGTGACCAGCTCACCGGTGCGCTTCAGCGTGGCCTCGGTCTGGGCATCGTTCCACACGTAGGGAAGCGCGACCCAACCTTCCGCACGGTGCACCAGCAGGCGGGTTTCAACCAGGCGGACCTTCGACAGGTCCAGCGCTTCGCCTTCGAGCGAAGACGATGACGGCGGCGTGCGCGCCACCGATTTCCCATCCCACGCCCTGCCGGCGGGCAACGGGTAGTAAAACGTCTTGCTGAGGATGGTGCCCACCGGGAAGTCGAAACTCCGTTCCGGCTGATAGGTGGCCGTCATGCCCACCGGCATCCAGACGGTGCGCAGCTTGTGCGCGTAGTCGCTGAACAACGGCGTATTGAGGTCGTAGGGCACCACGCCATCATTGAGGCGCAACCAGCCGTCTTCGACCCGCAACACACCCCACTCCGCCAGGGACGCCGGCTGTCCTTCGGCAATGAAATGCACACGGGATGCGGGCTGGCAGGCGACCAGTACCAGGCACGCTGCCAGCAGCAGGAGGAACGCCGTGCACCGATGCCGCATGCGTCTTCCTCAACCGCGCTTCAGGTCGACTGCGGGCAATCGCGGCAGTTCGCAATCGTGCGCCTTCATGTCCTTGCCGGGACTCTTGTAGCCACCGGGCCCGTCGGCATTGACCACGCCGCTGACATCGCGCAGGCAGATCTGCGGACCGATTTTCCTGCCATCCACCACGCGATCCTGGTTGAAGTACCCATCCCAGAGCACGTCGGGAAAGCTGCCGCGCAGGCCGTAGACCGCCACCTTCAGCGCCTTGAGGTCGAAGCCGTCGGGCGAATCCCCGCCGCCGGAGAGCGTGTTGCCATGGATGAAGATGCGCTCGGGATAAGGATCGAAGTTGGGCGAGGCGCTGCTGTCCTTGTACCCGGTGGAATACACGCTGGACACGATGATGTTGGCCGTTGCGTTGTCGCGGATCTCGTTGGCGAAGACTTCGATGTCGTCGTTGGAGTTGATGACGATGCCCGAGCCCGCCGGCACGCTGGCGACCGGTGTGCCCTTGGCGCCGAAGTTCTCGTGGTTGTTGGCGATGACTTTGTTGTTGTACACGCGGATGTTGCCGCCCTGCTGGGACAGGCCCGGCATGTTGAACACCAGGATGCCGCCGGTGTTGCCGGTGGCGACGTTTTCGTAGACGTCCGCGTTGATCGTGTTCTCGACCTCGATGCCGGCGACGTTCTGTTCGGCGCGGCTGCGGCGCACGATCACCCCGTCGGACTGGCCCACGTAGATCCCTGCATCGGACGCACCGATGGACACCGTGTCCTCGATCAGCACGTTCTTCGTCAGCACCGGGTAGATGCCGTAGGCACCGTTCTTGGTGCTCGGCCCACCGGTCCACTGCACTTTCACGCCCCGGATGGTGATGTTCGCGGACTCGCTGATCTTCAGGCCGTCGCCCTTGGAATCCTCGATGGTGAGGTTCTCGATGGTGAAGTCGTTGCCGTTCACCAGCAGGCCTTCCGCGCCCGCCTTCTGCCCCTTGAAGCTCAGCACGCTCTTGTCCATGCCGGCGCCCCGTATCGTCACGCCATCGGCGCGCAGGCTCAGGCTGCGGTCGAAGCTGTGGCGGCCGGCCGGGATTTCGATGACATCACCCCGCTTGGCATCCAGCAGGCGCTCCTGCAGGGTGGCGGCGAAGCCTGTATCGGCGGCCGCGACGGTGTCGGTCCCGGATGTCCCGGGCTGGCAGCCCACTGCCAGCAGCGCCAGCGCGCCGGCTATCGCCAAGGAAATGCTGCGTTGCATGAGTCTCCCCTCCCATACGCCTGCGTAGTGCAGGCCAGTCTGGTGTGCGGGCACGTATGACACGGAGGGCGGGAGCGGCATACTAAGGGGGGCAAAGCGGACAAGCTGGAGGGGCTTCGATGCGCTGGAAAACCGGACTGGGCAATCCCCTGTCGATCGCCAATCTGCCCACCAACATGCTGTGCGGGCTGGTGCTGCTGGCCGGCGAATTCGGCGTGAATGCCGAGAGCTGGTTCGCCGGCATGCGCTTGAACGTGCAGGAAATCCACGACCCGCAGGCCCGCGTGTCCTACCGCCAGGCCAGCGAGATCATCCGCCGCGCCCTGCCCACCTTGCCCATCGATGGCGTCGGCCTGGCCATGGGCGGCAAGCAGAACGGCGGCAACTTCGGCCTGCTCGGGCTGGCGATGAAGACCGCGCCCACGTTCGGCGATGCGGTGCAGATCGGCCTCGAGTACCAGCGCAACCTGGGGCCGCTGATGGACCTGGAACTGGAAGACCGCGATGAAGGCGCGTTGGCCGTGATCGCCACGGCACCGGAAGAGGCCACCGACCTGCTGCCGTTCCTGTGCGAGGAAATGTTCGCCAGCACGCTGATGCTGGCGCGCGAACTGGCCGGCCCGGACTTCCGTCCGTTGCGGCTGGAACTCGGCTATCCCGCACCGCGCTACGCTGCCCGCTACGACGACCTGTTCGGCTGCGAGGTCCGCTTCAACCAGCCGCGGCACGCCATGGTGGTGGACCGTCGTTGGCTGGAACTGCCGTTCGCCAGCTACAACCCGGTGACGTCACGGCAGGCGCTCGCGTTGTGCCAGGCACAGCTGACGGCGATGTCGTTGCGTGGCGAGACCACGGCGGCGGTGGAGCGGCAGTTGCGTCCGCGCCTGCGCGAGAATCCGCAGATGACCGACGTGGCCACCGCGCTGCACCTCAGCGAACGCACGCTGCGCCGCCAGCTCGCCGAGGAAGGCACCAGCTTCAGCGCGGTGCACGACCGCGTCCGCACGGAGCGTGCGCTGGAACTTCTGCACGACGAAGAAACCACCATTGCCACCGTCGGTAGCCAGATAGGATTCAACGATGTGCGGGAGTTCCGCCGCGCGTTCAAACGCTGGACCGGGCACACACCCAGCGACACGCGACGGCGCCCCGCGTAGAGCGCAGATTGCTCCGCTGTCCCTCTGCCGACGGGATACAGGATGTCCGTGCAGCGCAGAGAAAATTCAGCGCTGCGCGGACACCGCGGTCACTCCAGCACCATCACCGCATCGACTTCAAAAGCCGCACCCTTCGGCAGGCCGGACACTTCAATCGTCGAACGTGCGGGGTAAGGCGCGGCGAAATATTCCTGCATCACCGCATTGACCGCCGCGAACTGCGACAGGTCGGTCAGATACAGACCCAGGCGCACGATGCGGTCCAGCGAGCCGCCCGCCGCTTCGGCGACCGCCTTGAGGTTGTCGAAAGCACGGCGGGCCTGCGCGCCGATGTCGCCTTCCACCAGGTTGCCGGTGGCCGGATCCAGCGGAATCTGCCCGGAGAAGTACACGGTATTGCCTGCGCGCACGGCCTGCGAATACGGACCGATGGCAGCGGGGGCGTGATCGGTGTGGATGATCTGCTTGGTCATGGGCGACTCCTCAGTGGATAGCCGATTCTACGTAGGGCGGGCCCAGGCCCGCCATCGCGCGCGACCCGATCACCTTCGCATTGATGGAAACAGGCAACCCAAGCAGATCGCCGCCATTGCGAACATGGGCGCCACGACGGCGGGCCTGGGCCCGCCCTACTTCACTGCCGGCGCACGCCGTGCACGACGTTGAGGCGCCGCAGCCGCCGCATCACTTCCGCCAGGTGGTTGCGGTCGCGGACCTGGATCGAGAAGCGCAGCACGGCGACGTTGATGTCGCGCTCCAGATATTCCACGCGCTCGATGTTCGACTGGCTCTTGGCGACCGCCGCGGCGACCTGCGCCAGCACGCCGGGACGATTCTCCACGTCGATCAGCAGGGCGGCGTCGTAGTCGCCGGTGACGCGCGCATCCCAGGCGATCGGCACCCAGCGTTCCGGCGACTTGCGGAACTCGGTGACATTGGGGCAATCCAGCCGGTGCACCACGATGCCCTTGCCGGCCGTGTGGTAACCCATGATCTCGTCGCCCGGGATGGGTTGGCAGCATTGCGCGAAGCTGACCACGCCGCGCTCGCCACCGGTGATCAGTATCTTTTCCTGCGAGTGCTTGGAGTGGCCGCCGGCACGCAGCTCGGCGAACGCGGTCAGCGCCTGCGCCGCCTGCGCCGGCATCCAGTTGCCCAGCGCCACGTCCGCCAGGAAGGCTTCCAGGCGCGGATACTTGTGCTCGGCCAGGAAGGCTTCCAGGCGCTGCTGCGGCAGGCGCTCGAGCGAACTGTCGAGGTCCTCCAGCGCGCGGTCCAGCATGCGGTGGCCGAGCTGCACGGCATCCTCGTGCTCCAGTTGCTTGAGCTGGTGCCGGATCGCGGTACGTGCCTTGCTGGTGACGACGAACTCCAGCCACTGCGGCTTGGGCGCGGCCGACTTGGCGGTGATGATCTCCACGCTCTGCCCGCTGGCGAGCTTGGTGCGCAGCGGCACCAGTTTCTTGTCCACGCGCGAGGCCACGGCCTGGTTGCCCACGTCCGTGTGCACGGCATAGGCGAAATCCAGCGCGGTGGAATTGCGCGGCAGCGACAGGATCTTCCCCTTCGGCGTGAACAGGTAGACCTCGTCCGGGAACAGGTCGACCTTGACGTTCTCCAGGAATTCCAGCGACGAGCCCGCCGCGTGCTGGTTGTCGATCAGCTCCACGATCCATGCGTGCGCGCGGTTCTGCGCGCTGTTCGGCGTATCGGTACCGAACTTGTAGGTCCAGTGCGCCGCAATGCCGCGTTCGGCGATCAGGTCCATCTCGGCGGTGCGGATCTGCACTTCGATCGGCGAGCCGTAGGGTCCGAACAGCACCGTGTGCAGCGACTGGTATCCGTTGGCCTTGGGGATGGCGATGAAGTCGCGGAAGCGACCATCCAACGGTTTGTACTGCGCATGCACGGCGCCGAGCGCGTGGTAGCACGACGGCACGGAATCGACCACGACGCGGAACCCGAACACGTCCATCACCTGGTCGAAGCTTTTTCCTTCGCCCTGCATCTTGTTGTAGATGCTCCAGGGCGTCTTGACCCGGCTGACCAGGCGATGCTCGAGTCCTTCCTTCGCCAGCCGCTGCGACAGGTGCGCCTCGATCTGCGCCATCGATTCGCGACGCATCACCGGCTGGCTGCGGATGTGCTTCTCGATCACGGCGTGCCGCCAGGGATGCAGCGCGCGGAATCCCAGGTCCTGCAGTTCGGACTTGACCAGGTTCATGCCCAGCCGCTGGGCAATGGGCGCGTAGATCTCCAGGGTCTCGCGCGCGATGCGGCCACGCGCCTCGGCACTCTGCGCGCCGAGGGTCCGCATGTTGTGCAGGCGGTCGGCCAGCTTGATCATGATCACGCGCAGGTCGCGCGACATGGCCAGCAGCATCTTGCGGAAGCTCTCCGCCGCCGCCTCCTGCCGGTCGCGGAACTTCAGCTTGTCCAGCTTGGTGACGCCTTCCACCAGTTCGGCCACCGACTCGCCGAACTCGGCCGCGATCTCCGCACCGGTCAGCGGCGTGTCCTCGATGGTGTCATGCAGGATGGCCGCGATCAGCGTTTCCGCGTCCATGCCGAGTTCGGCCAGCACACCGGCCACCGCCACCGGATGGGTGATATAGGGCTCGCCCGACTTGCGGGTCTGGCCGACATGCGCGGCGGCACCGACCTCCCAGGCGCGCCGCAGCAACGGCAGCTGGTCCTTCGGCAGGTAGCGCGCGGTCTTCTCGAACTGCGCGACGTACTCCGGCACCGTTTCGTCGTGCGGCGAAGCGGGGGTGCGGACTGCCTTGGCGATGCGACCTGAACTCATGCCGCCAGCCTATGCCAGTCACGTCGCAACGGCAACGCGCGCGCGCCTGCCTGAAACGCAGAAAGCCCGCTTGCGCGGGCTTTCCGGTCATCGCGGGTTTCGGTGGAAACCCGAGGCGGGATCGATCTCAGTCGTCGCCCTTGGACAGGTCGTCGTCGGCGACCACTTCGGCGGCGGCCCATTCCAGCGCCTCGCGCTCGGCGCGCTCGCGCTCGGCCTTCTCGACGCGGTCGATCAGGTCGTTGTCGATCCTGCGGGCGGCGATTTCACGCAGCGCCAGTACGGTGGGCTTGTCCTGGTGTTCGCTGTTGTCGATGGTCGGCTCCACGCCGTTCGCCAGCTGGCGGGCGCGCTTGGCAGCCATCGTGACCAGGTCGAAACGGTTATCGACGACTTCCAGGCAATCTTCAACGGTGATGCGGGCCATGCGGGCTCCCGGCAGCCTGTTGGCCGCCCAGTGAATGGGGAAAGGGGCGGCGATTGTAGGTGGGCGGCCCAGGCAATGCAAGCCTTTCCTTGAAAATCAGTTAGTTAGAAGCCAATCCCTTACGGGTGGAGGCTTCAACCCCCGACCAGCGGCCAGCGAACACCATTGCCTTGCGGTCGGGGCTGACGCCCCTCCTGCAGCTGGACCACTATTCGGCCAGAAGGGTGGCAATCAGGCCGGCGTGCCGGACATCCTGGGCCTCCCGGCGCAGGCGGCTGGCGGTGAAGATCGCGTGCATCTGCTCGACGGCGGTCTCGAACACATCATTGACGATCACGTAGTCGAACTCCGCGTAGTGCGACATCTCCTCGCGGGCGGCGGCCAGCCGGCGCTGGATGACTTCCTCGCTGTCCTGGCCCCGTGCACGCATGCGCTGCTCCAGCGCATCGCGCGACGGCGGCAGGATGAACACGCTGACCGCGTCCGGCACCTTCTCGCGCACCTGGCGGGCGCCCTGCCAGTCGATTTCAAGCAGCACGTCCTTGCCGGCGTCGAGCTGAGGCTCCACCGACTGGCGCGCCGTGCCCTTCCAGTCACCATGCACCTCGGCGTACTCGAAGAAGTCGCCGGCGCGGATCATCGCCTTGAACTCGTCGGCGCTGATGAAGTGGTAATGCTGCGCATGGCGCTCGCCCGGACGCGCGCCGCGCGAGGTGAACGAGATCGACAGCGCGATGTCCGCGTCCCGCGCCAGCACGGCGTTGACGATGCTGCTCTTGCCCGCGCCCGACGGCGCCGCGACGATGTAAAGGGTTCCGCGCTTCATTCGATGTTCTGCGCCTGCTCGCGGATCTGGTCGATCAGCACCTTCAGTTCCACCGCGATGTTGGTGGTACGGATGTCGACGGACTTGGAGCCGAGGGTGTTCGCTTCGCGGTTGAATTCCTGCAGCAGGAAGTCCAGCCGCCGGCCCTGCGGCTCCTTCTGGGTGAACACGCGGCGGATTTCCTTGACGTGGCTGTCGAGGCGGTCGAGCTCCTCGTCCACGTCGAGCTTCTGCAGCCACAGCACCAGTTCCTGCTCCAGCCGTCCCTGCTCCATGTTCTGCGCCACATCGGCGAGTCGCACTTCCAGCTTCTGACGCTGGCCCGCGCGGATCTGCGGAATCAGGGTCCGTACTTCGGCCGCCAGCGCGGCAATGCCGTCCACGCGCTCCAGGATCGCCGCCACCAGCTTGCCGCCCTCGCGTTCGCGCGCCGCGACGAACTGGTCCAGCACCGCGTCAAGCAAGGCCAGGGCCTCGGCCTGAAGCGCGTCCATGTCCACGCCCTTGCTCTGCAGCACGCCAGGGAACTGCAGCAGGTCGGTCAGCTCGGTACGCAGGTTGGGCAGGCGCGAAGACAGTTCCAGCGCCAGCTCCGACAGGTGTGCGATGACGCGGGGATTGATCTGCAGCGCACCCTCGCCTTCAGGTGCCCGCAGGCGCAACGTCAGGTCCAGCTTGCCGCGCGAGACGCGCGAGGCCACCCGTTCGCGCAGCGCCGGTTCGAGCACGCGCAGTTCATCCGGCAGGCGGACACCCAGTTCCAGGAAGCGGTGGTTGACCGCGCGCAGTTCGGCGGCAAGCGAGCCGCCATCGGTGGCGCGCTCGGCGGTGGCGAACGCCGTCATGCTGCGGATCATGCAGGTGCCCATCGGACCAGTGAGCGGCGCATCTTAGCAGTACGCGTGGCGCGGACCGGGGCCGGCGGGACCAACCGGGCCAAACGGCTTGGACTGCTAGACTTCGCCCCCCTCATCGCGGATGCCCCCATGTCCTTCTCCCGCCCCAGCGCCCGCCTTCCCGACCAGATGCGTGACGTCGGCATCCTGCGCAACTACACCCGCCATGCCGAAGGCTCGGTGCTGGTCAGCTTCGGCCACACGCGCGTGCTGTGCACCGCGACCGTGGAGAACAAGGTGCCGGGCTTCCTGCGCGGCAAGGGCGAAGGCTGGGTGACCGCCGAATACGGCATGCTGCCGCGCTCCACCCATACCCGCAGCGACCGCGAAGCCTCGCGCGGCAAGCAGGGCGGGCGCACGCTGGAGATCCAGCGCCTGATCGGCCGCACCCTGCGCGCCTGCGTGGACCGTGGCGCCCTGGGCGAACGCACCATCACCCTGGACTGCGACGTGCTGCAGGCCGACGGCGGCACCCGCACCGCCGCCATCACCGGTGCCTACGTGGCGCTGGTGGACGCGGTGAACTGGCTGAAGGCGCGCAACGAGATCAAGCGCGACCCGATCCATGGCGCGGTGGCTGCGGTGTCGGTGGGCATCTACCGCGGCGTGCCGGTGCTGGATCTGGACTATGCCGAGGACAGCGACTGCGACACCGATATGAACCTGGTGATGAACGACGGCGGCGGCTTCATCGAGCTGCAGGGCACGGCCGAAGGCCACGCGTTCCGCCGCGATGAACTGGATGCGCTGCTCGCCCTGGGCGAGAAGGGCATCGGCGAGTTGTTCGCCGCGCAGCGGGCGGCGCTGGCGGGCTGAGATCCGCGGTGGGAGCGACGTCAGTCACGACGAGGCTTCACCGTAGACCTTCGCGACTGACGTCGCTCCCACAACCGGGTACCACCACGGAAGCCGACATGAAACAACGCCTCAGCCTGGTCACCCTGCTGGTCGACGACTACGACCGCGCCATCGCGCACTACTGTGGCGCGCTGGGCTTCGAACTGCGCGAGGACACGGATCAGGGCCGCAAGCGCTGGGTGCATGTCGCCCCGCCGGGCAGCACCGAAACCGGCCTGCTGCTGGCCGTGGCCAGCACCGACGAACAGCGCGCGCGCATCGGCGACCAGACCGGTGGGCGCGTGGGTTTCTTCCTGCAGACCGATGACTTCTGGCGCGACCACGCACGCATGGTCGCCGCCGGCATCGAGTTCCTCGAAATCCCGCGCGAAGAGAGTTACGCCACCGTCGCCGTGTTCCGCGATGCCTACGGCAACCGCTGGGACCTGCTGCAACCCAAGGACTGATCCGACATGAAGCTCGTTCTCGCCTCGTCCAACCACGGCAAGCTGGAAGAACTGCGCAGCCTGCTGGCCGACACCGGCATCGAACTCATCGCGCAGTCCGACCTGGGCGTGGAGGATGCCGACGAAACCGGCGCCACGTTCATCGAAAACGCCCTGATCAAGGCGCGCCATGCCAGCCTGCAGACCGGGCTGCCCGCACTGGCTGATGATTCCGGCATCTGCGTGGACGCGCTGAACGGTGCGCCCGGCCTGTATTCGGCACGCTACGCCGGCGAGCACGGCCATGCCGACCGCAACATCGACAAGTTGCTGGACGCCCTGAAGGACACGCCTGGCGAACAACGTGGCGCGCACTTCTATTGCGTCCTGGTGCTGCTGCGCCATGCGCACGATCCGCAACCGCTGATCGTCGAAGGCGAGTGGCAGGGCCGCATCCTGCATGAGCGCCGCGGCACCGGCGGACATGGCTATGACCCGGTGTTCTTCGACCCCCAGTTCGGCCAGTCGGCAGCGGAAATGCCGCTGGACGAGAAGAACCGCATCAGCCATCGCGGCAAGGCGCTGGCCGGATTGAAGCAGCGGCTGCGGACGATCCTGTAGGGGCGCCCTTCATGCCCCATCGGGGTATTCATGCCCCATCGGGGCAAATGGGCGCGATGTATTGCCCTGCGGCCACGCACGAAGCGTCTCGGGCATCTACCCCATGCGGGGCATGAAGCCCGCTCCTACAATAGACCCATGCTGATCCCGCCTCCCCTGTCGCTGTACGTCCACATGCCGTGGTGCGTGCGCAAATGCCCTTACTGCGATTTCAACTCGCACCAGGGCAAGGGCGCGCTGCCGTTCGATGCCTATGTCGACGCCTTGCTGCGCGACCTGGACCACGACCTGCCGCTGGTCTGGGGGCGCACGGTGCACAGCGTCTTTTTCGGCGGCGGCACGCCCAGCCTGTTCCCGCCGGAGGCCATCGACCGCTTCCTGCAGGCCGCCAGCAGCCGGTTGCGCTTCGCACCGGGGCTGGAAGTGACGCTGGAGACCAATCCGGGCACCGCCGAGCATGGCCGTTTCGAGAGCTACCGCGTGGCCGGCGTGAACCGCATCAGCTTCGGCATCCAGAGCTTCGACGACGGGAGCCTGGAGAAGCTCGGCCGCATCCACGACAGCCGCGAGGCCGAGCAGGCCGTGAAGCTGGCGCAGGATGCCGGCTTCGACAACATCAACCTCGACCTGATGTACGCCCTGCCCGGCCAGACCCTGGCCATGGCCGAACATGACCTGCAACGCGCCTTCGCGCTGCGACCCGCGCACATCTCCCACTACCAGCTGACGCTGGAGCCGAACACGGTGTTCTTCTCGCGGCCGCCCCAGGGCATGCCCGACGACGACCACGCCTGGGACATGCAGGAACACTGCCAGGCACTGCTTGCCGCTGCCGGCTATGGCCACTACGAAGTCAGCGCCTATGCGCAGCCCGGCCGTCGCTGCGCGCACAACATGAACTACTGGCGTTACGGCGATTACATCGGCATCGGCGCCGGCGCGCACGGCAAGATCACCGTGGGCGCCACCGCGCAGATCCTGCGTCGCTGGAAGGTGAAACACCCCACGAGCTACCTGGCGACCGCTGGCACGCCGCAGGCCATCGGCGGCGATGACGACATCACGTCGGAGCGCCGCCCGTTCGAGTTCATGCTCAATGCACTGCGGCTGCAGGAAGGCTTTGCGCTGGCGGATTTCACCGCCACCACCGGACTGCCCGTGGCAACGATCGAGGCGGCGCTGGAACAGGCCAGGCGGCATGGCTGGCTCGACCTGTCCGACACCCACGTGCGGCCCACGGCCCTGGGCCGCCGGTTCACCAACGACGTGATCGAACTGTTCCTCGACGCCTGAAGCCCACGTCCTCTCCGCGTGGCGACGGATGGATGCGCAGGCAACGCAGGGTGTGATAATGATGGGGCTACAGGGGAGCTCACTGCACCGATGACCGCGCCACGATCGCCTTCGCCTGCCGCCGCGCCGACCACCATCGCATCGGCCGCGCTGCCGCCGCGCGTGCGCCGCGTGCTGCAGAACCTGTTCGACCATATCTCGCCGGACTTCATCACCGCGTTGAATGCCATGCTGGTGGAGTTCGAGCAGCAGCTGTTCAAGCAGGCGGAGCATGCCCGCAGCAACCACTTGCAGACACAGATCTTCGTCGACCTGCGCGCCCTGCAGAAGCACCGCACCGAACTGGTCCCGCATTACATGTTCGGCCTGGAAGGCGAACTGGCGGGCCTCCGCGCGCCGCGCGCCGAAGCGAATGCGTCGACGGCGCCCCGCCTTGACTACCAGACACTGACGCTGGTGGAAGATGCGGTGATGGACCAGGAGATCGTGCTGCGCGAAGTCGCGCGGCGGCATGAGCAGCGCGGCAACGCGCAGATCCTGATGCTGGGCCAGCGCTTTGGCGTCCTTGCCCGCGCGCCCGCCTACGACGCGGACACCCTGCCGCTCGGGCCGAACCGCCTCTGCCACGTGCTGAAGGACGCTGCGGCGTGCCTGGAGCTGTCGCTGGATGCGCAGCTGGTGCTCTACCGCACCTTCGACCACAAGGTGATGCTGAACTACAGCGAGTGGGCCAGCACGGTGAACCAGTTCCTGTCGCGCGAGGGCATCCTGCCGGGGCTGGTCTACATGCCGCGCCGGGGCCGCGTGCAGGAGGCGATACGGCGGCACCCGCTCGACGAGGGCAGTGCTGAACCACGCCCGATGACCGCCTGGCAGGGCCAGGCCGGTGCTTCGCACTGGGCCACGCTGACGCCGGACCAGCTGCAGGCTGTCGCCGGCGCCATGACCGACGGCAGGGCACCCGAACCGGGCCACGGCGGGTCATCGCCGCCGGCACCGTCGAGCGCCGCCGCGACACCGGCCGTAGCGGAAACACCGGCGGCCGACAACACCGCAGGTTCGTTCGAAGTGCTGCAGAAGCTGCTCGCCATCCGGCGCGGCGGTCTGCAAGCCGATGCCCATGCCCTCGCCGCTTCCGGCGGATACGGAAGCGCTGGTGGCCTCGGCGGCCTGGGTGGCCACGAAGGACAGGGTGGCCAGGGAGGGGGCACTGGCACCGGAGAAGGCAGTGACCAGGGCGGCGGCCAGGGCAGCGCCCCGACGGGCGATGCCACCGGCGCGACCGCACCGGCCGCACCGACCCATCGGCTGCTGCCCACGCCCGATGTGTTGAGGACGTTGCAGGCCCTGCAGACGGCACCGCTTCCACCGCGCGCGCCCGACCAGCCGCGCCGCACCGTGGCCGACCTGCAGCAGGCCATGCTGGCCGAAGTGCGTGCCAAGCATGGCCCCAACGCCACCCTGGCCAGCGCGGATTCGGACACCTTCGAACTGCTGGACCTGCTCTACAACGAAATCGAGCGCGAGGTGCAGCACGACGCACCCGCCGCCGACATGCTGGTGCGGCTGCAGGTCCCGGTCGTGCAGGCCGCCTTGCGCGACCGCAACTTCTTCCTGCGCGCGCAGCACCCGGCGCGCGACCTGCTCAACACGGTGGCCGAATCCGGCGCCACCTGGCTGGGCGACGAGGACGTGGATCCGCAGCTGGTGCAGAAACTGCATCGCGCGGTCGAGGCGGTGGTCGAGACCTACGAAGGCGACGAAGCCGTCTTCGAGGACGCCAACCGCGATGTCCAGCAGCACCTGCAGGCCGCCGCGCGCAAGGCCGAACTGGCCGAGCGCCGGCAGATCGAGGCCGCACGCGGCAAGGACCGGCTGGAAGTCGCCAAGCAGCGCGCTGCGGAGACCATCGAATCCGCGATGGCCGAGGCCAAGCCACAGAAGTTCGTGCAGGCCCTGCTCAGCCAGGCCTGGGCCGACGTACTCACGCTCACGCAGCTGCGCAACGGCGAATCGTCCACCGAGTGGACCGACCAGCTGCAGACCACGCTGGAGATCGTCGCCGCCACCACCACCTCGCAGGAACCGAGCCCCGCGCTGGCCGACAAGATCGAGAAATCGCTGGTGCAGGTGGGCTACCACGAAGACGAAGCGGCCGCGATCGCGCGCCGCCTGTCGAGTGCCGAGGAGGATGAAACCACGTCGCGCACCGAGCTGACCGCGCGCCTCAAGGCACGTGCACGGCTGGGTGGCCAGGGCGAGATCAAGAAGAAGCCGGCGCAGCCGCGCACGCCGCAGGAACAGGAGTGCTACGACTACCTGCGCACGCTGCCGTTCGGCACCTGGTTCGAGTTCACCCGCAACCAGCAGGGCGACCTGCAGCGGCAGCGCCTGTCGTGGTTCAGCCCTGTCACCGGCAATGCGCTGTTCGTCAACCAGCGTGGCCAGCGCGTGGGCGAGCACTCGCTGGACACGCTCGCGCACCTGATGGCCAAGGGTCAGGCGCAAGTGGTCACCGAAGACCGCGGCCGCCTGATCGACCGTGCATGGAACGCCACCCTCAGCGCGCTGCGCAGCCTCACTGGCCGCCGTGGCGAGACCGAAGCCGCAGGAGACGCCGCATGATGCGCGAGTTCCGCCGTGCCCGCCGACGCAGCGTGCCCAAGTCCGTTCCCGTGTTCGACCTGATGACCGAACAGGTCATCGGCCGCCTGGGCAACCTCTCCGAGTCGGGCATGCTGCTGGTCGCCACCGAACCGGTGGTGGACGATGCGCTGTACCAGCTGCGCTTCCACCTGCGCGATGAACGTGGCCAGGACGTGCCGATCGACGTGGGCGCACACCTGCTGTGGTCCGCCCAGGCCAATACGCCCGGGCAGGCCTTCGCCGGCCTGCGCTTCCTGACCATCGACCGCGAGCCGCTCGAGCGTCTGCGCCAGTGGGTCAATGCCGGGCCCGAGGCCGAGTAGGCTCCACGCCACGGCCTGCGCGGGCCGGATGCGGCAAAATGGCGGCTCTTTCGCACGAGCCGCCGCCATGAACGCCCCCGCCTCCTTCGACACCGACCTCGTCCCGCTCTACGCCGACCACCTGGCGACGATGAAGCGCCGCGCCGACGAAGCCCTGGTGCGGGGCGGTTTCGATCACCTGGTCGTACCCAGTGGTACGCAGCACTGGCAGGTCTTCGACGACCGCGACTATCCGTATGCGGTCAACCCGCAGTTCAAGGCCTGGCTGCCGTTGACGCGCGTGCCGTACAGCTGGCTGGTGTACACGCCGAGCGGACGCCCGAAGGTGATCTTCTACCAGCCGTTCGACTACTGGCATGTGGTACCGGACGCACCCAGCGGCTGGTGGGTGGACCACTTCGACATCCACATCATCCGCAAGCCCGACGAAGCGCTCGCCCTGCTGCCGCCCGCCGCGCGCAGCGCGATCCTTGGCGAGCCGCAGAGCGCGCTGGGCGCAGCTCCCGGCCCGCACTACGCACCGAACAATCCCGAGCCGGTCATCCAGTACCTGGAGTACCAGCGCTCCTACAAGACGCCGTACGAGATCACCCTGATGCGCCAGGCGCAGCGCCTGGCCGTGCGCGGCCATCGCGCCGCCGAGGCGGCGTTCCGCGCGGGCCAGAGCGAGTTCGGCATCCACATGGCCTACTGCTCCGCGGTGGGCCAGGACGCCAACGACCTGCCCTACGGCAACATCATCGGCCTGAACGAACATGCGGCCGTGCTGCATTACACCGAACTGCAGCGCGTCGCGCCCGACCCGTTGCGCAGCTTCCTGATCGATGCCGGCGCGAGTTTCCACGGCTATGCCAGCGACATCACGCGCACGCATGCCTACGACACCGGCAGCGAGTTCCAGGCGATGATCGATGCGGTCGATGCCGCGCAGCAGGCGATGTGCGCCGGCGTGCGCAGCGGCGTGGACTACAGGCAGCTGCACGTGGATGCGCACCTCACCCTGATGGGCATCCTGAAGGATTTCGGCGTGATCACCGTGTCGCCGGAAGCCGCCGTGGCCACCGGCGTGAGCGCGGCGTTCTTCCCGCACGGCCTGGGCCATCCCATCGGCCTGCAGGTGCACGATGTGGCCGGCTTCGCCGCCAGCGACCGCGGCGGCCGCATCGAACGCCCCGCCGGCCATCCCTACCTGCGCATGACCCGCGTGCTGGAACCCGGCATGGTGGTGACCATCGAACCAGGCCTGTACTTCATCGACCTGCTGCTGGACGAGGTGAAGAAGAACGGCCACGCCGCCAGCGTGGACTGGTCGCGCGTGGATGCGTTCCGCCCGTATGGCGGCATCCGCATCGAGGACGAAGTGCTGTGCACCGGGGGCGACGCCGACAACCTGACCCGGCCGGCGTTCGCGGAGGCGGGCTGAGCCTGCGCACAGGCAGCTGTTTGACGGCGCTACGGCGCGGTCACAGAATCGCGCTGTCCATGGGGAATGGGCATGCCGCAAGGGAACCGCAAGCATGATGTTCATGATCGGCCAGGGTGAGCGCACCGTGCCGGTGGGCGAGCCGGAACCGCAGCACTGCCCCCGCTGCGATGAGATGCGCGATTTCGAGCCGCAGCTCGCATACAAGTACGGCGAGTTCGACCTGCTGTTCGGCTTCGTCTATGGCAGGCGCTACCAGCTCGCTTGTCCGGCGTGCAACCACGGCTGGAGGCTGGACCGGCGGCAAGCCGAACAGCGGTATGGCAAGCCCTCCATCCCGTTCCGGCTGCGCTTCGGCTTCATCATCCTGCTGGGACTGTGCGCCGCCCTCGGCGCGGCGTACCTGTCCACCATGCCGGTGTAAGAGGCCATGGCCATGGATACGACCCTGCTGCTGCCGATGACGGCGCACGTCACGCTCGCGGCGTTGCTGTACGGGCTGCTGACGGTGGCGCGTGCACCGGCGATCTGGGGCATCGGCCGGCGCGCCGACGGCAGCAATCCCTTCGCGACGATGGAACCCCGCATCAGCGCCAACCTCTCCAACCAGTTCGAGTGGCCACTGTTCTTCCATGTGGCCTGTGTGCTGCTGATGCTGCTCGGCACCAGCCGCATCGCCGTCGCGCTGGCCTGGCTCTTCATCGGCGGCCGCCTGCTGCACAGTAGCGTGCAGATACTGACAGCGAACGTCCGCCTGCGCGGCGTCGTGTTCACGCTGAACTTTCTCGCTGTACTTGGCCTGTGGGCGTTCGTGCTGCACGCAGCGCGGCAACACGCCTGATCCCGCTATCGGAGAGGAGCACGTCCATGCCGTTGGGGGATATCGCAGGCGAGGCATTGGGCGGCGTGTTCCGCGTCATCGCACGGATCGTGTTCGAAATCGTGGTGGAATGGCTGCTGCGCGGCACCGGGGCGCTGATACTGCGCGTGCTTCGCCCAAGGCACGCGCCTGGCGAGGCCGCAGCGGCGCTGACCGGCGTGGTGTTCTGGGTCGCGATGATCGCGTTGGGTGTGTGGATCTATCGGGAGGCGGGATGACATGACAGGCACCACCTGGTTGATCGTCGTCTCGGAACGGGTCGCCGTGGTCCTGTTGGTGAGGATCTCGCGTACTCGGCTCCCCGGGTTCGAGAAGACAGCGCTCACGGTGCTGGCCGTCGTTCCGCTGATCGGACCGTTCTTCGCCTGGTGGCTCTGCCATCAACCCGTCCGCGCGCCGCCTTCGCTACAGGACTGTCAGGGCATGTCGCTCAACGCGCATGATCGCTGGCGCGATGTTTTCGACGAAAAGGATCCGGACGTCCGCAAGCAGAATGCGGCGCTGCTGAGGGACATGCATCCGGGCGACCAGGCCCGTGTTACCGCACCGTTTTCTCCCGACGCATGCCACGCACTCCACTCCATCTCGCACCCGACAGAGTTCACCGACCATGCCCCAGTCCGAATACCTCCTCATCTCCCGCGGCCAATGGGACGAAACGGCGTCGAAGCAGGATGTGCAGGACGCCATCGACCGCTTCTACATCTGGTATGAGCGCGGCGTGGCGGAGGGCGTGCTCAAGCCCGGCAGCCGGCTGGAAAACCGCGGCAAACAGGTATCGCGCGACGGGGTCACCGACGGACCGTTTGCCGAGGCGAAAGAACTCGTGGGCGGCTACTGGTTCATCGTCGCCGACTCGCTGGACGCCGCCGCACGGATCGCCGCCGAGAATCCCTGCCTCGCGTACGGCCTGACGCTGGAGATCCGGCCGCTGGAAGCCGCCCGTGCCCGCGCGCAGGATGTGACCAACGAGACGCCCCCGGCCTGGCGTCCGGACGAAGGCTGATCCACGCCCATGACCGCGGCACATCCCACGCTTGAAGGCGGCTGCCATTGCGGCGCGATCACCCTCGCCTTCTCCACCGCCCTGACACCGGAAACGACTTCGCCGCGCGCGTGCGACTGCAGCTTCTGCCGGGCGCACGGCGCCGCATGGATATCCGATCCCGCCGGCCAGTTGGTCATCCGCGCACAGGCCGATCGCCTTCGCCGGTACCGACAGGGCTCCCTGGCGGCTCAGTTCCTGCTGTGTGGCGAGTGCGGCGTGCTGGTGGGCGTGCTGTTCCAAGAAGGCGCACACCGGTATGCCGCGGTCAACGCCGTATGTCTGGCAGCCCGCGAGGCCTTCGCCCCGTCGGTGTCCTCCTCGCCCCAGATGCTGGCGCCCGACGACAAGGCGTTCCGTTGGCGGCAGCTGTGGGTCCGTGATGTACGGGGATTGGACTGAGTCACCCCATGTCGCGCAACGGATGGTGGGGGCAGCGAGCCTGGACGCGGGTCTTTATTTGGGATCAGCCAGATTCAATGGCACACGGGCCGGTACGGACATGTCATGCGCAAGCTTTGGACGCGTGCACGCGTGGCGTGCCTGCTCGTGAATGAGACTCGCCGGAAGAAGAGCGACACATCCGGGCGCCACCATGGTTCACGACGGTGGACTCGAGCCCAACGTCGGGGGAAGCACGGAACCCAAGGAGGAATGCTTGCGCACAAAACAAGGAAGGGTCGCAGTGGTACACGACCTCGACGAGCATGTAGGCTTTGAGCTGGACGGTTCAATCGATGAGAGAAGTCTGCGTGAAACGTGGATATGTTAAGTACGTGATCCTCGCCGCAGCACTGCTGGGCAGCGCAGCAGTTGTCTCCCAGCTATTGAGCAATAGCAGAAACCAGTCGCTATCGGCCAAGACACAGGCAGAGCCCACTTCTCCGAGGAGTGGTTCACTTCAAGATCGCCCTAAGGATAGGGCTCACGAATCGACTACGGTCAAAACCATCGTTGCACATCAAACCACGCAAGTGCCGACTGACTACAGCGAGATAAAGTCGTGCCATTCGTACAAGCGACTGAAGGAGTTCTATGCCTCGAAGATGAGCGACCCCTCATCTCCACTCGGAAACCAAGAGCTCTTCCAAAAGTTGCCAAGGGACCAGCAGGAGTTCGCCAAGAACGTCATGCAGCGTCTGGAGAGAGACGAGAGTCGGTGTTCCCATTGGGCATCAAGTACCGACGCTACCCAAGCGTCCCTGCAGATTTATGCTGCGGCGAGACGAGCGGCGTCGAATGGAGACGTGGATGCCATGACTTGTTACGCCTTGGCGGGATGGCAGACGCCGCCGGAAGATCACAAAGAGTACGAGGAGCTTGGCCAGAATTATCGCGAGGACGTGCCCAGGCTGCTCGACAGAGCAATACATCAAGGCCATTGGCGCCCCATCATCGCTCTGGCATCGAATCTCGGTGAGCAGAGAGGATTGTCAGCAAACACGGGGCTTCGGCCTGATCAGAAGTACATGATCGCCAGGCTTGCCGAGCTGGGAGCATCAGATAGTCTCAAGGCTTCGCAGTACGCGCTCCATGCCGCTGAGCAATCACGGCACCTCAAAGGCGATGAACTGAACGTCGTAGAGATGCGCGCCAACGCTCTCTATGTTGAAAAGTTCGGGCGGTCCAGATACGAACGACAAGACATCCTGGATGGATGTGTCAACTGACAAGGTGTAGATCGCCTCGCCTTCAGAACCATAGGCCGGGGTGAGCGCAGCGAAGCCCGACACCGTCAGCCTTCTTCTGCACGGAAGGTACTCCCGGACGACATAGCCCCTCTGCGGGGTTAACCGCGCTCAGCACGCCGCCACGGTGAGACCCCGACCCAAGAAGGGGCGCACGCAAGACATCGAACTTCGACGGCGAGGCTTCTTTCCTCGACCGCAAGGCACGCTGGAACGCCGCCAAGGAAAATTTCCTCGGCCGCGAACCTCGAAGGTGGGATGACAAGGAGGTTTGCCTCGGCATCGGGATGCTTTCAGGTGAGGCGAGAAGGCAGTTCGCCTTTCCGTCGATCCATTCCGGTTCGGGCGCAAGGCTTTTCGCCTCGACGTTGAACCACCGAAGTGCGGGCGCGAGGCTCAACGGCTCGGCGGCGAGGAAAATGTCCTTGGCCACGCCATGCCCCTCACCCCGCCATCGCCGCCTCGATCTCATCGGCGCTGCGTGCCAGCGCGTCGGTCAGCACGACGGGCTCGCCGTCGGTGACCAGCACGTCGTCCTCGGTGCGAATGCCGATGCCGCGCCACTTCGGGTCGACGGTCTCGTCATCGTGGCCGACGTACAGGCCGGGCTCGATGGTGAACACCATGCCCGGCTCCAGCAGCCGCGACTCGCCCTCGATGCGGTAGTCGCCCACGTCGTGCACGTCGAGGCCCAGCCAGTGGCCGGTCTTGTGGCGGTAGAAGCGGCGATAGGTGCCTTCGGCGAGGTTCTTTTCCAGCTTGCCTTTCAGCAGGCCCAGCCTGAGCAGGCCTTCGGTGAGGGTTTCCACGGCCGCGACGTGCCCGGCCTCGTAGGGCACGCCGACGCGCGCGCACGACAACGCAGCGCGCTGGGCGTCGCCGACCAGGTCGTGCAGCGCGCGTTGCGCGGCGGTGAAGCGGCCGTTGACCGGAAAGGTGCGGGTGATGTCGGCGGCATAGCCACGGTATTCGGCGCCGGCATCGATCAGCACCAGCTCGCCATCGCGCGCCTGTGCGGTATTGGCGCGGTAATGCAGCACGCACGCATTGCGGCCGGCGCCCACGATGCTGTTGTAGGCCGGCCAGGCGTCGTGGGCGCGGAACACGCGCTCCACGTCGGCCTGCAGTTCGTACTCGCGGATGCCGGGTTTCGCGGCGCGATAGGCGGCCTGGTGCGCCAGCACGCTGATGTCGGCGGCGCGCTGCATCAGCTTGATTTCTTCCTTGGACTTGAACAGCCGCAGGTCGTGCAGCAGGTGGCCGAGCTCGAGGAATTCGTGCGGCGGCTGCGCGCCCTGCTTGACGTGCGCGCGCACGTGGCGCACCCAGCCGATCAGTTTGAGGTCGAAATCAGCATCGCGGCCGAAGTGGTAGTAGACGCGCGAGCGCCCTTCCAGCAGGCCGGGCAGGATCTCGTCCAGGTCGTCGATGGGATAGGCATCGTCCATGCCGTAATCGCTGACCGCACCCTCCTGGCCGGCACGCGGGCCGTCCCAGCCTTCGCGTTCGGGGTCGCGTTCGCGGCAGAACAGGATGGTCTCGCCGTGCTTGCGGCCCGGCACCAGCACCAGCACGGCATCCGGCTCGGGAAACCCGCACAGGTACCAGAAGTCCGAGTCCTGCCGGTACGGATAGTGCGTGTCGTGGCTGCGGACGCGCTCCGGCGCCGCGGGCAGGACGAGGATGGCATCGTTGCCGGCCAGCCGCATCAACTGCCTGCGGCGGCGGGCGAACTCGGCCGCGCTGATCCCGGCCAGTGCCTTCATCAGTTCAGGCTCCGGCGATGCCGGGGCCCGAGCACGCAATCGCCATGCAGCAGCAGGACGGCGACGCGGACGAACTCTTCCAGTTCGGCCAGGGCGTCTTCATCTTCATCGTCGTCGCTGCTTTCGGCCGACGCCTGGGCCAGCCGCGCGAGGTCCTGCAGCGCTTCCTGTCCTTCCTCGGACAGGGGCGGCGAAGCGCCCGTCGCCAGCCCGAAGGCGCCCAGGAAACCCTGGCACCACGAGAACAGCGCTTCGGCACGCTCGTCCAGCGGACGGTCGGCGGCCGGCAACAGCAGGTCGAAGGCGAAGCTGCGGTCTTCGAGCTGCGCCACGGCGGTCTGGCGCAGCTGGTCCAGGGCACTGCCGGCGGCCGGGGCAGGCAGTTGATCGTCGGCCAGCGCACGGGCCAGCCAGGTGCCGTCGGCGGCACCGCCACCGGCCAGCCAGCCGCACAGTGCGCCATGCAGTTCCGGCGCCTCCATGGCCAGTCCCAACTGGCGGGAAGCGGCGGTCACGTCGGCGATATCGGGAAGGTCGGGCATAGAAGAACGCAATCCGCCAAGGGTTTCGGACAACCTCGCAAGTGTAGCAACGAAAACCCGCGTCCCGGCTTGTTGTGCGTGTGTACGCATGCCTACACTCCAGCATCGCTCAGGCTCGGCACGGTCCGTCCACCCGCATGCACGCCCTCTCTGTCGTCGCACTCCTCGCAACGGCGTCCCCGCTGTCGTCCCGGGTGCCGGTCATGCTGCTTGCCGGCGTGGTGCTGGCGGGCGTGGTGGTGATCGGCACGCGCCGCTGGTGGCAGGCCTGGCTGGCGGCCCGGCAGTTGCCGCAGGAACCGCTGCGCAGCGAATCCCTGCGCAACCGCGACGAGCGCCTGAAGCTGGCGCTATGGGCATCCGGCGAACAGTTCTGGGACTACGACCTGGTGCAGCGCAGGCTGTACCGGATGCGCGCCGACGAGACCGCCGTGCAGACGGGCGACATCACCGTGCTCACGCGGCAGGGCGAAGTGCCGACCATCCACGAGGAAGACCTGCCCCTGGTGATGGAGCGCCTGCGCCTGCACCTGCAGGGCAAGGCGCCGATCTTCACGTCCGAGCACCGCATGGACATGCACGGCAACGGCACGTGGGTGTGGGTGCGCGCACGCGGCCGGGTGGTCGATCGCGACAACGAGGGCCAGCCGATCCGCATCGCCGGCACCGCGCGCGACATCACCGCCAGCCGGAATGCCGAATACGAGCACCGCATCGCCGGCGAGGTGATGCGCAGCATGAACGAGGCCGTCGCGGTGCTGGACTGGGCGCACCAGTTCATCACCATCAACCCGGCATTCACCCGCATCACCGGCTACGCCGAAGAAGAGATCATCGGCCAGCCGATGACCATGCTGGACAGCGACCAGCACGAGGATGCGTTCTTCGAACGGATGAACCGCGAGCTGCGGCTCACCGGACGCTGGTCCGGCGAGATCTGGAAGGTACGCAAGGACGGCGAGGAGATCCTCTGCCGCATCGAGACCAACGTGGTGCCCGATGCCAGTGGCGAACGCCCGCTGTACGTGCAGGTGCTCACCGACATCACCGAACAGAAGCGGGCCGAGCAGGAACTGCGCTACCTGGCCAACTACGACACGCTGACCAGCCTGCCGAACCGTTCGCTGCTGTCCGAACGCCTGTCGCGCGCCATCGTGCGTGCACGCCGCGAGCACGGGCACGTCGCGGTGCTGTTCATCGACCTGGACCGGTTCAAGGACATCAACGACTCGCTGGGCCACGCCACCGGCGACCGCATCCTGCGCGCCGCCGCCGCGCGCGTGCAGCAGACGGTGGGCACCCAGCACACGGTGGCGCGCCTGAGCGGCGACGAGTTCACCGTGGTGCTGGAGGACATCAACGGCATGCCCGACGCGGAGGCCGTGGCACAGCGCATCATCCAGGCGTTCCGTGCCCCGCTGAATTTCGGCGAACGGCTGGAGCTGGCGGTGTCGCCGTCGATCGGCATCAGCCTGTATCCCGAGCACGCGCAGGTGCCGACCGAACTGCTGAAGCATGCCGACACCGCCATGTACCAGGCCAAGGCGATGGGCCGGCACACGTACGAGATGTACTCCGAGTCGATGGACGAGAAGAATCGGCACCGCGCGATCCTCGCCAGCGCACTGCGCCGCGCGATCGACCGCAACGAGTTGTCGCTGGTGTTCCAGCCACGCCTGTCGATCTCGCGCCAGCGCATCACCGGCGTGGAGGCGCTGCTGCGTTGGGACAGCAAGGAATTCGGCATGGTCTCGCCGGCACAGTTCATTCCCCTGGCCGAAGAATCCGGGATGATCCTGGAGATCGGCGCCTGGGCGTTGCGCGAAGCCTGCCTGACCCTGCGCAACTGGCATGACCAAGGCCTGGAAGAACTTTCCATGGCGGTGAACGTGTCCGCCACCCAGCTCCAGCGCGGCGACCTGCAGACGGTGGTGGCGCGCACCCTGCAGGAGACGGGCGTTCCCGCCGGCAGGCTGGAGCTGGAACTGACAGAAAGCGTGGTGATGGCCAGCCCCGAACAGAACGCGGACACGCTGCGCGCCTGTCGCCGGCTGGGCATTTCGCTGGCGATCGATGATTTCGGCACCGGCTACTCATCGCTGGCGTACCTGAAGCGCCTGCCGCTGACGACGCTCAAGATCGACCGGGAGTTCATCAGCGACCTCACCCACGATACCGACGATGAAGCGATCACCAGCACCATCATCACGATGGGCCAGTCGCTGGCGCTGAAAGTGGTGGCCGAGGGCGTGGAAACGTGGGACCAGTACGAGTTCCTGCGCAACCACGGCTGCGACGAAGTCCAAGGCCACTGGGTCTCGCAGGCGCTGAGCCCGGACCAGTGCCTGCGCTTCATCCGCGACTACTACCCCGGCTCGGGCATGCGCGTCGCCTCCTGAATTCCCTTGCGGGAGCGACGCCGGTGGCGATCAGGGTCCCGGTATCGCGACGGGCGTCGCTCCCACGCCCCCGGCCGCCCTTGACCGCCCGCCAAGCGCATGCCTAATGTGCCCGCCATGGACAACGCCGACCTCCTCGACCAGCTCCGCGCGCTCAGCACGCGCATCCAGGACCTGGCGGACCGCTGCCATCGCCTGGCGGACGAGAACCGCAGCCTGCGCCAGCAGCAGGAACAGCTGGTCGGTGAACGCTCGCAATTGCTGGCCAAGAACGAACAGGCGCGTTCGCGGGTGGAAGCGATGATCAGCCGCCTGAAATCCCTGGAGCAGCACACGTGAGCGCCAACGAACCGGTCAGCGTCCACCTCCTGGACCGCGAGTACACCGTCGGCGTCGCGCCCGATGAACGTTCCAGCCTGATGGCGGCCGCCAAGCTGCTCGACAGCCGCATGCGCGAGGTGCGCGGCAGCAACCGCATGGCCGCGGTCGACCGCATCGCCGTGCTGGCCGCATTGAACCTGGCACACGAATTGCAACAATTGCGCGATGAACAGCACGCACGCAACCGCGATGTCGAGCGCACGCTGCAGGACCTGCACCGCAAGCTCGACGGCGTGCTGGGTACGCCGTAACAGCATGTGCATGTCGCCGACCGCGCACTGAATCGGCCGACGAACGGGCTAGGCAAAAAGTCCTCAATCGCTATACTGGCCTCGCGTCCTCTGCTGTACTCGACAGTGAGCGCAAACATTCGCCTTGTCCCTTAATTACGACCACGGGATGGTGACGGTTACCGGGAGTGCAGGTCTGCCTCGCAGCGGAAAGCCCGATGGTTGCCCAACCTTCCCACTTGAACCCCGGGTTCAAGGTCGTTTCGCGAACATCGTGCATGGCGGAGGACGTATTTTTCCCGCGGCAGCGGCATCAGCCGCGACCCGGCCGGTCCTGTTGCACCCGCCCTTGAGCGGGATGACTTCGAAACGAAGCCGACTGCACTAGGGATCCGACGCCCAGGGCCGTGACTGACGCCGCTCCCGCGGTCCCACCGGCAACGCCGGTGTGCATGCCGTAAAATTCACGCATGCCCGACTCCCCGTCTTCCGCCATGGCCGCCGAGCGCAATGCGCTGCGCCGTGAACTGCGTGCGCGCCGCCGCGCCCTGCCCGCCGCCGAGCGCATCGCCGGCGCCGACGCACTGGCCACGCGCCTGTTCGCACTCCCCTTCTTCCCCGCCACAGGTTACGTCGCCGGCTATTGGGCGATGGACGGCGAAATCGGCCTCCACAGCTGGCAGCTGCGCCTGCCACCGGGCCTGGTCTACTGCCTGCCTGTATTGGCCGACGACGAAACACTCCGCTTCGCACCCTGGCGGCCGGGCGACGAGCTGGTGACCAACCGCTACGGCATTCCCGAACCGGATGTCGATCCACGCGCCGGCCTGGTCGCCACGGACATGGCGTTGATCGTCGTGCCACTGGTGGGGTTCGACGCCGCGGGCCACCGTCTCGGCATGGGCGGCGGGTGGTACGACCGCACGCTGGCGCCACGCCTGCAACGCCCCGCGCCGCCGTGGCTGGTCGGCGTCGGCTTCGAGGCGCAGCGCATCGGCACGGTCGGCGCGCAGGCCTGGGACGTACCGCTGGATGCCATCTGCACCGAGCGCGACACGCTGCTTCCTTCCTCCTCTTTGCCGGACGCCCCACCATGACCGCCCGCAAGCGCTACTGGCTGATGAAGTCGGAACCGGATGCCTTCTCCATCGATGACCTGGAAAAGGTCGGCACCGAGCCGTGGAACGGCGTGCGCAACTACCAGGCGCGCAACTTCATGCGCAGCATGCAGGTAGGCGATGGCGTGCTGTTCTATCACTCCAACTGCAAGGAACCGGGCATCGTCGGCACGGCCACCGTGTCCAGTACCGCCTATCCGGACGAAACGCAGTTCGATCCGAAGTCGGACTACCACGACCCCAAGAGCACGCGCGAAGATCCGCGCTGGTCGCTGGTGGACGTGACGTTCGAGCGCAAGCTCACGCGCACCATCACGCTGGAAGAGGTCAAGCAGCATGCCGATGCGCTGGGGGAAGGCTTCGCGCTGACCCAGCGCGGCAGCCGCCTTTCCGTATCGCCGGTGACGGCCGCACAGTGGAAGTTCCTGCTGGCGCTGGAGTAGCCATGCCCCTGTAGGAGCGACGTAAGTCGCGACCGCACGCCCTGCAGGCCGGGGGAGAATGACAGCACCGCGCTTCCCACGTCCCCTGCCTTCCCCTGCGTCCCCACCCTCCCGGTCGCGACTTACGTCGCTCCTACAACAACCCCATCCTGTACACGAGTGTTGAACCCATGAGCGAAGCAAAGCGCCTGGCCGGCGAGAAGGCCATCGAGTTCGTCGAGGACGGCATGATCGTCGGCGTGGGCACGGGCTCCACCGTGGCCTTCTTCATCGATGCGCTGGCCGGCATCAAGGACCGCATCAAGGGCGCAGTGTCCAGTTCCGAACAGAGCACGGCGCGCCTGAAGCAGCACGGCATCGAGGTGCTGGACCTCAATCACACCGGCACGCTGTCGCTGTACGTGGACGGTGCCGATGAATGCGACCCGCACAAGCGCCTGATCAAGGGCGGCGGCGCGGCGCTGACGCGCGAGAAGATCATCGCCGAGGCCAGCAAGCAGTTCGTCTGCATCATCGACCCCAGCAAGCAGGTGCCCGTGCTGGGCAGGTTCCCGCTGCCGGTGGAAGTCATCCCGATGGCGCGCAGCCTGGTGGCGCGCGAGATCCTCGCGCTGACCGGCGGCCAGCCGGTGTGGCGCGACGGCGTGACCACCGACAACGGCAACGTGGTGCTGGACATCCACAACCTGTCGATCACCGACCCGGTCGCGATGGAACGCGAGATCAACCAGATCCCCGGCGTGGTCAGCGTGGGCCTGTTCGCCCGCCGTCCGGCGGATATCGTCATCGTCGGCGGCGAACCGCCGGTCGTGCTGCGCTAGGCGACCGGCACAGGCGGCCGAGCGCTTTTACGCCTCGTCCGCCAGCGCTTTCACCAGTTCGCCCACGAGTTCGCGCTTCTTCGGCGGCAACCGGAGGAAGGCATCGATCACCTGGCGCTCGCGGCTACCGGCGCCGGCAGGCCACGTGGCCCGCGTTTCGGCCACGCGTGAGCGCGTGCTCGTGCCGAAGCGCAGGGTATGCGGATCCGCCCCCAGCAGGTCCGCCAGCACCTGCAGCTTGTCCTGCGCGGGAATCGCGCGGCCACCGAGCCAGCGCGACGTGGTCTGGAAAGTGACAGAGCGGCCGCGATAGCGGGTGTTGAACAGATGGAACAACACCGTCGGGCGTGGCTCGTAGCCAGCCTGCTGCATGGCGTGCGCCAGTCTCTGCGAGAATTTTTCACGCTCGTTGCCCATGCGGGGAACGTTAGCGGCGGCGAATCACACTTATTAACCAATTAAGTTAATTGACGTGAACTTATCGAGTTCATAAAGTCGGTACCGATCGCGTGGCGGCGTTCCTGCCCACGGAAGCCGGGCCACCGCGAGCCTTCCCACAGACACAAGGAGATGTCGATGCCATTGATGGACGCCAACGGGCACGAAGCGCCCGCCGCCGATACATGTGATGTGGCGATGTCCGCACCGCCCCTCATCCCGCTGGATGACGCACTGCACGTACTGCAGGCCGATCCCGGCCACAGCCTGGCGGACCCGGGCCTCGCCAGACTGCCGCCGGCCGGGCTCGACAGGCTGTTCCTCGCGGCACGCAGGCAGGCCGAACGCAACCATGACGGCATCCTGCTGCTGCTCGACCTGCTGCAGGTCGCCCAGCGCGCGGACAGCGCCCGTCATCACCAGCTGATGCCGGGCGTCGTCCGCCAACTGCGCCATCACGTGGAAGACCAGCAGCGCTGGCACGCGCTGGCGGAGAACGCCGCCTACTATCGCGACAACCGGCTCGCGGCGGAGAGGATCGCCGCGAAGCTGCGCACGGACTGAATCCGCTGCGGCGCGCGCGCCCATCACCGCAGACCGACAGGCTCCGGGCACGGCGCTACACTACGGCCCTCCTCGAACAGCGGACTTCGACATGCGCCTCCCCCAGCTGACCGTGCTCGCTTTTACCCTTCTCCTCAGCGGCTGCGCCAACGGCGGGCCATGGGTCGAAGTGGGCGGCGAGCGCTTCACGGTGGAGATCGCCGACGACGATGCCGAGCGTGCGCGCGGGTTGATGTTCCGCGATGCGATGGCCGATGGCACCGGCATGCTCTTCATCCACGACGCCGAAGAGCCGCAGGCGTACTGGATGAAGAACACCCGCATCGCATTGGACATCCTCTACTTCGACAACAGCCGCAAGCTGGTGTCGCAGCAGCGCAACGTGCCGCCCTGTTCCGGCGGCAATGCCTGCCCGTCCTACCCCAGCGCCCGGCCGGCCCGTTACGTGCTTGAACTCAATGCCGGCGAAGCGGAACGGCTGAAGCTCGAGGACGGCGCGGAACTGGGCCTCGGCGATGGCATTCCGCCCGTCCGCTGAGGCTTGATTGTCGGCGCGAACGGCCGCACTCTGTGGCCATGGGGGATCGACTGACATTGCCGGAATGGAATGCGTTGGCCAGCCAGGCGGATGAAACCGTGCCGCTGCTGGAAACCGCGCTGCTGATCGCGCGCGACGAGTACCCCGACCTGGACCCGGACCTTTACGACACGCTGGTCCAGAGCCACGCCGAACATCTGCGCCATGAGATCGACACGATCGAGCCGTGGCCGCTGAAGATGGCGGCGATCAACCGGCACCTGTTCGACGAACTGGGCTATACCGGCAACCACGACGAGTACTACGACCCGCGCAACAGCTACCTCAACCAGGTGTTCGAGCGCCGGCTGGGCAACCCGGTGTCGCTGGCGATGGTGCAGATGGAAGTGGCCCACCGGCTGGGCGTGCCCCTGGACGGTGTGTCCTTCCCCGGTCATTTCCTGGTGCGCCTGCCGGTGGACGACGGCCTGCTGGTGATGGATCCCTTCAACGGTGGCCGTCCGCTGGGCGTGGACGAACTGCGCGAACGCGCCAAGCCGCATCTGGGCGGCGATGTCCCCGACGATGCAGCGCTGCTGCACATCCTCAACCCGGCTTCACCACGCGCGATCCTGGTGCGTACGCTGCGCAACCTGCACGGCGTGTACGCCGAGCGCGAGGAGTGGGACCGCGCCGCGCGCAGCGTCGATCGCGTGCTCAAACTGACGCCCGATCAACCGGATGCCCTGCGCGACCGCGGCCTCGCGTACCTCAAGATGGATCACCGCCATGGCGCCCAGCGCGACCTGACGCGCTATCTGCAGCTGGCGCCGGAGGCGAACGACACGTCGGCGATCCGCGAGCAACTGGTGGAGCTCAGCGCGGTGCGTTCGTCGCGGATGCATTGAGCGTCAGGAGCAGGCCACTTCCTGCGTCCCCTGTAGGAGCGACGTGAGTCGCGACCGCACAACATGAACTCCATCGTCCCGGCTTTGCGCGCGTTACCTCACGCTGTTTCGCCGTAAACAACCCTCCCCTGCCGGGGTCGCATTACGGACATCCGACGCCTCCGGTCGCGACTCACGTCGCTCCTACAGGGGCGCAGAAAGCATGTCAGTCCAGCTCCACCATCTCGAAATCGTCCTTGCCCACGCCGCAATCCGGGCAGGTCCAGTCGGCCGGGATATCGTCCCAGCGCGTGCCCGGGGCGATGCCTTCTTCCGGCAGGCCATCGGCCTCGTCGTAGATGAAGCCGCAGACCACGCACATCCAGGTGCGGAAGATGGTGGCGGTGGCGTCGGTCATCGGATAATGCACGCTGGAAGGAGCGGCCATTGTCCCACCGCCGCCCGTGCACCGGAAGTTCACCCATGACAGCCCTGCCGCCGTCCGTCCGCACTGCCCGCGGGCTGTACCTGATCACGCCGGAAGAGCCGGACACCGCCCGCCTGCTGGCGCGCGTGGCGGCCGTACTCCCCTATGCCACGTGGCTGCAATACCGGCAGAAGGCTGCCGGCGCTGACCGCCGGGGCGAACAGGCCACCGCGCTGCACGCGCTGTGCGTGCAGGCCGGCGTGCCGCTGATCATCAATGACGATGTCGCCCTGGCCGAAGCGGTGGGGGCAGCGGGGGTCCACCTGGGCGAGGACGACGGCGATATCGCCACCGCGCGCGCGCGACTGGGTGAAGACGCCATCGTCGGGGCCTCCTGTTACGACGAGGCCGTGCACGCACAACGCGCGGTCGCCGCGGGCGCCAGTTACGTGGCCTTCGGCGCGTTTTTCCCCACCACCAGCAAGGTGACCACGCGCCGCGCCGCGCCGGCCCTGCTGACCGGCGCTGCGGCGCTGGGCGTGCCGCGGGTGGCGATAGGTGGCATTACCCCGGACAATATGGGGCCGCTGGTCGCCTCCGGCGCCGACCTGGTTGCCGTGATCGGCGGCGTGTTCGAGGCGCCCGATCCGGTGGCGGCGGCGATCGCCTATCGACGTGGCTTCGGCATCTGACCCGTGTAGGAGGGGCTTTAGCCCCGACCGCCTTCGTTGCCGAAGCTCTCGGGGCTAAAGCCCCTCCTACAGATATCCCTTATTGGAACCCCCATGAACCACGACCAGTCCCACGCCCTCTTCACTCGAGCCAAGGCCTTGCTGCCCGGTGGCGTCAATTCGCCGGTGCGCGCGTTCAAGTCGGTGGGCGGCGAGCCGTTCTTCGTGCAGCGTGCCGATGGCGCCTGGCTGCATGATGTGGATGGCAATCGCTACATCGACTACGTGGGCTCGTGGGGCCCGATGATCGTCGGCCACAACCATCCGGCGGTACGCGACGCGGTGCAGGCTGCCATCCAGAACGGCCTGTCGTTCGGCGCACCCTGCCCGGCCGAAGTGACGATGGCGGAAACGATCACGCGGCTGGTGCCGTCGTGCGAGATGGTGCGCATGGTCAATTCCGGCACCGAGGCCACGCTGTCGGCGATCCGCCTGGCGCGTGGCGCCACCGGCCGCAACCGCATCGTGAAGTTCGAAGGCTGCTACCACGGGCACGGCGATTCGTTCCTGGTGAAGGCCGGCAGCGGCATGCTCACGCTCGGCGTGCCGACCTCGCCCGGCGTGCCGGCCGGCCTGAGCGAACTGACCCTGACGCTGAGCTACAACGACTTCGACGGCGCCACCGCCATGTTCGAGCAGTACGGCAGCGAGATCGCCTGCCTGATCATCGAACCCGTCGTCGGTAACGCCAACTGCCTGCCGCCGCGTGAAGGCTACCTGCAGCACCTGCGCGCGCTGTGCACGCAGCATGGCGCGCTGCTGATCTTCGACGAAGTGATGACCGGCTTCCGCGTGGCGCTGGGCGGCGCGCAGGCGCACTACGGCATCACGCCCGACCTGACCACCTTCGGCAAGATCATCGGCGGTGGCATGCCGGTGGGTGCCTACGGTGGCCGCCGCGACCTGATGCAGCAGATCGCGCCGGCCGGTCCCATCTACCAGGCCGGTACGCTGAGCGGGAATCCGGTGGCGATGGCCGCCGGGCTGGCGATGCTGGAGCTCATCCAGGCCCCAGGTTTCCACGATGGTCTCGCTGCGGCGACCACGACGCTGTGCGAAGGCATGGAAGCCGCCGCACGCGAGGCCGGCGTTCCGCTGACCACGACCCGCGTCGGCGCGATGTTCGGCCTGTTCTTCACGGATCAGCAGGTCGACACCTATGCACAGGCGGTGGCCTGCGACACGGCGGCGTTCAACCGCTTCTTCCACGCCATGCTGGAACGCGGCGTGTACCTGGCACCGTCGGCGTTCGAGGCCGGCTTCATGTCCAGCGCGCACACGCCCGAGGTGATCGAGGCCACGCTCACCGCCGCCCGCGACGCATTCAAGGTGGTCGCGGCCGGATGAAGCCGCGCATCCGGCAGGTGCTGTTCGATTTCGATGGCGTCCTGGCGCATTACCGGCACGAAGTCCGGATCGCACACCTGGCCGCGCATGCCGGCTGCGAACACGCGCGCGTGCGCGAGGTGCTGTTCGTGTCGGGGCTGGAAACCGAGTACGACAGCGGCAGTGTCGACACGGACACTTACCTGCAGCGGCTCGGCGAAGGGATCGGCGCTGCCATTGACGAGGACGCATGGATCGCGTCGCGGATGGCCGGCAGCACGGCCATGGACGACGTGCTGACCCGCATCGCCACGCTGCACGCGGACGTGGCGATGGGCGTGCTGACCAACAATGGCGCGATGATGATGCAGGCCATCCCGCGCATCGTCGCGCCACTGGCGGCGCGGATCGAGGGTCGGATACTCACCAGCGGCGGGTTGCAGAGGCGCAAGCCGGCCCCGGCCACCTTCACGCATGCGCTGGAACTGCTCGGCTGGGATGCCGCCAGCACGCTGTTCGTCGACGACAAGTTCACCAACGTGCAGGGCGCGCGCGAAGCCGGCCTGCACGCGGAGACCGTCACCGACGGGCGCACGCTCGGCAAGGCGCTGAAACGCTACGCCTTCGGCCCCCAGACCGGCTGGTGACCGGCCTGGTTTGAAGCTTGATTGATCCGGCGACAGGACACTGGTGCCCACCCACCGGAGAACCGTCGTCATGCGCTTCATTCCACGCACGTTCCACCTCGCCTGCACACTCCTGCTGACCACCCTCGCCGCACCGCTGCACGCGGCGGATGCGGGCAGGATCCTGATCGTCGTCAGCGGCGAAGGCCGCGACCAGGGCAAGACCCGACCGGGCTACGAGTTCGACGAGCTGTCGCAGGCGTGGCTGATCTTCAAGGCGAACGGCTTCGCCATCGAGGTCGCCAGTCCGCAAGGGGGTGCCGTGGAAGCCGACAAGTACAACCCGCAGGAGTCGTTCAATGCGGCCCTGCTCGCCGATGCGGACGCCACACGCGTGCTCGCGGACACACGGAAAACCCGGGACGTGAAGGCGAGTGACTACGCCGCCATCTACGTGGTCGGCGGCAAGGGCGCGATGTTCGACCTGCCGCGCGATGCTGCGCTGGCATCGCTGCTGGCCGATGCGTACGAACACGGCGCCGTGATCGGCGCGGTCTGCCATGGACCGGCCGCGCTCGCTGACGTCCGCCTGCGCAATGGCGCGTCGCTCGTGGATGGCAAGGCCCTGACCGGCTTCACCAACGAGGAGGAAGCCCTGTTCGGCAAGCGCTGGGCGAAGGAGTTTCCCTGGTTGCTGGAAGACAGGCTGCGCGAGCGCGGCGCACGCTGGGAGGAGGCGCCGCTGATGATGCCGAAGGTCGTCGTCGACGGCCGTCTCGTCACCGGGCAGAACCCCTACTCCACTCCCGGTGTCGCCGAGGCCATCGTGCGCGCCACGGGCCGTACGCCGGTCGCGCGCACGGCGTGGCGCGACGAACTGACGATGGCACTCGCAGCGCAGGCACGCGAAGGCGACACCCGGAGCGCCGCGGCCGCCCTGGCCGCCGAGACCGCGCGCTACCACGTCGACCTGCTCGGCCTGCTCGGCTACTACCAGGCGCAGGCCGCTTCCCACGACGACGACATCCGCCACGCGCTGCAGCTGATGCAGCTGGCGATGCCGTACATGGCGCAACCGGAGCTGAAACTCGGTGCCGCCGAAGCGCACCTGCGGCTCGGCGAACATGCGCAGGCCAGGGCACTGGTGCAGCGCGTGCTGGAAGGCAAGCCCGACATGGAAGAAGCTAGGGCCCTCCTGCAACGCATCGACGGTTGAACCGATGAAGGCCTCCGCGCTCCGCGTCCTGGTGATCGAGGACAACCCGTTGCTGCGCGCGCAGCTCGATGGCCTGTTCGCAGCGGAGGGGATCCAGGCCGAGTTCGCCGGGGATGGACGGAGCGGATTGCAGATAGCCCTGGACGCGCCGCCCGATGTGGTGGTGCTGGACCTGGGACTGCCGGGGCTCGACGGCGTCCGTCTCTGCGAGCGCCTGCGGGCCGAAGCCGACCGGCATGTCCCCGTGCTGATGCTGACCGCGCGCGATGCGCTGGAGGACAAGCTGCAGGGCTTCCGGGCCGGTGCCGACGACTACCTGGTAAAGCCGTTCGCGGGCGCGGAACTGCTGGCGCGCTGCATCGCACTGTCGCAACGGCATCGTGCCGGGCAGACGCATGTGCTGCAGATCGGCTCGCTGCATATCGACCGTCGCAACGGCCGGGCGCGACGGGAAGGTCACGACCTGGACCTCCACCAGACCAGCTACCAGATCCTGCTGGCGTTGGCCGAGGCCTGGCCGCGCACGCTGACGCGCAGCGAACTGATCCAGCGCCTGTGGAACGACGCGCCACCGGAGTCCGATCCGCTGCGCACGCACCTGTATCTGCTGCGGCAGGCATTGGACAAGCCCTTCACCACCCCGATGCTGAAGACCGTGCACGGCGTGGGCTTCCGCCTGCAGGCCGACGCATGAGCCGCAACGCCCACGCGCCCCGCAGGCGCCTGCGCAACCGCCTGATGCTGGCGTTCGCCACGTTCACCGTGGTGGTCGCGGCCGTGTTCGCGCTGTACGTACTGCTGTTCGTCTACACGGTCGAAGACCACCTCTTCGAGGCGATGCTCGAACGCGAGGTGGCTGCGCAGTTGCAGCATCATCGCGACCACGGGACGTGGGCGACGCCGCGCGACGGCTTCATGTCCGTGGTCACCGACATGTCCGCGCTCCCGGACGGCATGGCCGACGTGCTGCGCCAGGAACCGCGGCGGCGGGAATTCTCCGGTGCCGCGGGCCGGCACTACCACCTCCGTCCCCTCGATCCGCCCGGCGCGGCGGGTTCGCGTGCGTGGCTGGTCGCCGAAGTGAGTTCTCTGCTGGCGGTCCGGCCGATGCGGACGCAGATCCTGCACCTCCTGTTCTGGACAGGCGTCGCAGTGGTGACCCTGGCCCTGCTGCTCGGTGGCTGGCTGGCCCATCGCATCACAGCGCCCCTGTCGCGACTGGCCCAGGCGGTGGGAGACGCCACGCCGGAGCGACTGCCGCCGAATTTCGCCGCCGCATTCCCCGACGATGAAGTGGGTTTGCTCGCGCGCCGGCTGGACGACCTGATCGCGCGCGTGCGCGCCTTCGTCGAGCGCGAACGCGAGTTCACCCGCGATGCCAGCCATGAGCTGAGGACGCCGCTGACGGTGATCCGCACCGCGACCGAGCGCCTGGGCACGGAGCCGGGGCTGTCGGAGGCGGCGCACCGCAGCCTGGACCACATCGCGCAATCGTCGCGGCAACTGGAACAGACGGTGATGCTGCTGCTGTCGCTGGCGCGCGAGCAGGCAGCGCCGGGGCCCGCGAACGCCACCGCGGTGCTGCCGGTGCTGGAACGCGTCGTCGTCGAGCAATCGCCGTTGCTGGACAACAAGCAGGTGGACGTCCACGTCGATGTCGCCAGCCACCACGCGACGAACCTGCCCACCACGGTGCTGAACATCCTGCTGTCCAACCTGGTCGGCAACGCGTTCGCGCATACCCGCGAAGGTCGCATCGCCATCGCCATGGACGGCGACACGCTGTGTGTCTCCAACCCGGGCGCCGGCGTGCGCGACGTGGATTTCCAGCCCTTCATCAAGCATGACGACAGTGCAGGCTTTGGCCTGGGCCTGTCGATCGTGCAGCGACTCTGCGAACGCCACGGCATCGACCTGCGGATCGAGAGTGTGCCCGGCCGTACCGTGGCGCGCCTTACCCTGCCGGCCGCCTGATCATGCCCGCCATCGGGAGGGCTGCACCGCTCAGGCAGCGAACGCCCGCAGCGCCGCATGCAGGCGCCGGAGGCCCTCGGCCACTTCCTCGTCGGTGATGTTCAGCGCGGGCACGAAGCGCAGCACGTCGGGGCCTGCCTGCAACAGCAGCAGGCCTTGCGCCGCCGCCCGGTCCAGGACCTCGCCGGCCCGGCCGGCATGCTTCGCGCCGAGCACCGCACCCAGCATCAGGCCGCGTCCACGCAGCTGCGAGAACAGACCGAGTTCCGCATTGATCGCATCCAGCCCCTTGCGCAGCGCCGCGGCCTGTCGCGCCACGTTGTTGGCGATCTGCGGGGAGGCCAGTTTGCGCAGCGCGACGCGCGCGACGGCCGCCGCCAGGGGATTGCCGCCGAAGGTGGTGCCATGTGCGCCGAACTGCATCACCTCGGCCACTTTCGGGCCAGCCAGCATCGCGCCGACCGGAAAACCGCCGCCCAGCGCCTTGGCCAACGTCACGATGTCGGGCACTACGCTGTCCTGCCAGTGCGCGAACAGCGTACCGGTGCGCCCCATGCCCGCCTGGATTTCGTCCAGCACCAGCAGCGCCCCATGGTGATCGCACAGCGCGCGCACGCCGGCCAGGAAGCCGGGCGCGGCCGGCATCACGCCGCCCTCGCCCTGCACCGGCTCGACCATCACCGCCGCCACATCGCCGCAGGACATGGCGATCTCCAGCTGGGTCAGATCGTTGAAATCGACGTAGCGGAACCCGGCGGGCAGCGGCTCGTAGCCTTCCTGGTACTTCGGTTGCGCCGTCGCCGTCACGGTGGCCAGTGTGCGGCCATGGAAGCTGCCACGGAACGTCACGATCACGCGCTGGTCCGGCGCGCGGCCCTGCGAGGCGGCCCACTTGCGCACCAGCTTGATCGCCGCTTCATTGGCCTCCGCGCCGGAGTTGCACAGGAAGACCCGCTCGGCAAAGCGCGATGCGGTGACCAGTTCCTCGGCCAGGCGCAGCGGCGGCTCGCTGTAGAAGACATTGCTGGTATGCCACAGCTTGCCCGCCTGCTCGGTCAGCGCCGCGACCAGGTCGGGGTCGTTGTGGCCCAGCCCACAGACGGCGATGCCGGCGGACAGGTCGATGAATTCGCGTCCCTCGCTGTCCCAGACGCGCGCGCCCTGGCCGCGCTCCAGGATGACGTCGCGCGGACGATACACGGGCAGGTAGTAGCGCTGGCCGTTGGCCAGCAGGTCGGCGGCGGTCGTGGCGCTCATGGCAGCGGCTCTGCAGCGGAAATGGCCGTGTATTGTCGCCGATCGCGGGGTCCGCGCCAGCGGGCGCCGCAGCATCCCGCCGCTCAGGCGGTGAAGGCGATCCCGTCGGCCGGCAGCGCCCGGATGCTCACGCCGAAACTGCGGATCGCCGGCAGCGTGGCGTTGTGGTGCGTGCGGATCTGGTCGGCCGTCGCGTGCGCCTTGTCGTGGGTGGTGTGCGCGTCGGCGGCCAGCACCACGTGGTACCCATGCGCCGCCGCGCTGCGCGTGGTGGTGTCCACGCAGAACTCCGTGGCGTAACCGCACAGCACCACACCTTCCACGCCGCAGAACGACAGCACCTCGTCCAGTCCGGTGCGCAGGAACGAGTCCGGCGTGCTCTTGCGGATGCGGTGGTCGCCCTCGGCCACCGACAACGCGGGATGCAGCGCCCAGCCGGTGGATTGCGGCTCCAGGTCGCCTGCGCGCTCATGCTGCACGAAAACAACGGGCATGCCGGCTTCGCGGGCCTTCGCCGACAGCGCGTTGATGCGCTCGATCACGCCATCGGCATCGGCCGGCGACGGTTGCGGCTCGAACAGGCCACGCTGCACATCGATCACGACCAGGGCGAGGTTCATCGGGCACCTGCATTGAGGGAACAGGCTGCCAGCTTCCCTCATCGCGCCCGCACTGCCAAGGTGCGGGCGCGGAGGTCGTTCACTTCCTCATCATCGGCGGGGCCGCCACCGTCCCTCAGCGCGCCAGCTGCGCGATGTTGCGCGCCAGCAGCGCATCGCCCGGAAGCCCCTGGCGCGCCTCGAGCGTGAGGCGCCCGGCGTCGTCGGCCCGTTCGTCCGCGCGCGCCACCAGCGCAGCGGCGAAACGCAGCGAAGCGTCCTGCGGCCGCAATGCCACGGCCTGGGCGATCCGCACGCTACCGTCTTCGCGTGCCAGTTGCGCGCGCAACGCGGCGACATCGATCCGGCCGGTCCGCGGCATGTCATACCGCTGCAGGCGCAGCAGGTCCTGCAGGGTTTCGCGGAAATAGCCCGCATCGAACAGCGCAAGCGCGCGCGCCGACGCGCCCGTGGCTGCGGCGACGCGCGCTTCCAGTCGCGCGGACAGGTCGCGCAGCACAGCGCCGTCGCGACTGGCGTAGATCGCCGCGCGGCGAAGCGTTTCCATCCGCGCGATGACCGGCGTGTCGGCGGCCAGCAGGCGCTGGGTGTCGGCGACGAGGCGGTCGAGGCCATAGGCCGGCGACGGCGTGTTCCACCCCGCGCCCCAGGGCAGCGATGGCGCACCCGCGGTGTCGAACGGTTCGCACAGCAATGGCGGGCCGGCATGCGCGGGCATGGACAGGGCACTGAGGCCCAGCAGGACGGCACAGGCACGCAGGTGCAGCGGGACGATCTTCATGACGGTTCTCCGGTGATGGGGCAACGCCGTGCGGCGTGCCGCGCGACGTTGCCGCGCATGAGAAAAGACGCCACGGGTGCGCGCCGCGTTAACCCGTGCTCGTCACTCAGCGTGGTGTTTCCCGCAGCAGCGTCCTCGCGTCGGCGCGCGCCTCGAACACGTCCGGCCACTGCATCCACCAGTGCTTGATGCGCGGATACGGCAACGCGTCCCACCACGGCGACAGCGCCCGCGCGCCCTGGGCGCGGATGCCGGCGCGGGTGACGCGCGCATCCGCAGGCATCCACGACGACAGGCGATCGAAGACCGGCCCGTCGGCAAGAGCGGGGTGCGCCTGCACCAGCGACAGCAGGCTGATCGCATCCTGTGGACGGGCATGCGCCAGCAGGCGCGCAACCGCTTCCTGCGTATCGCCCTCCTGCCCCTGCGCCACGCGTGCATCAACATCGCGCAAGGCCGACAGGAAAGCCGCGCTCGCGCCCAGGTCGTAGGGCATGCCGGGCCGGCCGCCCGCGTCGAAGTCGACGCGGGCGCCCTGCGGAACAAGCACTTCGCGCCACGCGTTGTCCACCTGCACCCAGCCACTGCGCACCGTCAGCGAGCCCGCGCCCTCCTGGCCCGCCTCCAGTACGAATTCGCACCCGAGGTCGAAGACCTCGCCCGCGTGCGTATCCACGCCGAAGGAGCCCGGTGGCGCCCAGATACGCGCCCACATGCGACCGTGCTCAAGCCGGGTGCGATGGCGGCCGCTGCGTGTTTCCACCAGCCGCAGGCGCGCGCCTTCTCCCAATACCAGCTCGCCGATGCGGGCCACGCGCACGCGCGCATGCGCGCCACGCCCGGTTTCCAGCACGCTCCCCGGGCTGAAGGACGCGTGCGCGCCTGCCGTCGCACCGTCGATGCGGACCGGGCCCGCAACGTCCGCGACCTGCCATGCCTGATCCACCGGCCAACGCAGGCGGCGCTCGTAACCGCCAAGCAGGCCCACCGCCAGCATCGCCAGGGTGGCAGCCATCGCCCAGCCGATACGCGCGCGCAGCGGGCGTCGGGGGGCGGGCGCGGGAACACGCGCGACCCGCACGGAAGAGACGTCGCGCCAGCGGTAGAGCGACAGCTGCCGCTCCAGTCTCGCAACGTCGTCGTCGATCGCGCCACTGCGATCCCACAGGTAGTCGTCGCCGGGCGAAGCGTCGTCGGTCGGGGTCATGTCGATGCTCCTCGTATAGGCGTGGACAGCGCGGCGCGCAGCAGGGCCATGCCACGATGCAGGTTCACCCGCACGCTGCCGGGCGCCAGGCCGGTGCGTTCTGCGATCTCCTGCCCCGTCAGGCCCTCCACCAGGCGCAGCAGCAGCGTCTCGCGATAGGCTTCCGGCAAGCTGCGGATGGCCTCCATCGCGCGCCGGGCTTCCACGTGCGCTTCGACGTCGGTGCCGTCGGTGAGATCGTCCATCGCGATGCCCGTCAGCGGCACGCGCCGGCGCGCGGCGTCGAGCGCCGCATGGCGGGCGATGCTGGCGATCCACCCCGGGAACGCGGCATCCTCCCGCAGGGAAGACAGGCGCGCGAGCGCGGTCTCGAACACGTCCTGCGTCAGGTCATCGGCATCGGCCGGCTGCAGGCGCGCCAGCAGGATGCCGTGCACCACCGGCGCGAAACGGCGATACAGGGCCTCCAGCGCCGCGCGCTGACCGGTCCGTGCGGCCTTCACCAGTGCCGCGAGGGTCTCCGTCGCGTCCACGCCACTCCCTGCTCGTTCTTCCTGCGTAGGACGTCGTGGGCGCCGCGGGTGTTAACAGGCAGAGGGCGCGGAAGTATCCGGCGGCCGTCCCCGGCCGTCACCAGACGCCGGTATTGCCCATCGACAGCCAAGGCTCCTGCGGTGGCAGCGCGGCTCCCTTCTGCAGCAATTCGATCGAGATCAGGTCCGGTGTGCGGACGAAGGCCATGCGGCCATCGCGCGGCGGGCGGTTGATGGTGATGCCCAGCGACTGCAGGTGCGCGCAGGTCGCATGGATGTCGTCGACCTCGAACGCGAGATGGCCGAAGTTGCGCGCACTGCCATAGTCCTCGGCGGGCGATCCGTCTTCCGGCGGCCAGTTATAGGTCAGTTCGATCTCCGCCTCCGGGTTGGCCGGCGCGCCGAAGTAGACCAGGGTGAATCGCCCCTGGGGACTGTCCATGCGCCGGGTTTCCACCAGGCCCAGGCCTTCGGTGAGGAAACGGCCGGTGGCCTCCAGATCGTGGACGCGGATCATCGCGTGCAGGTATTTCATGACAGCCTCATGTCGGAACGGAAGAACGGGTGCGGTGCGCCCACGCATTGGCCAGCAGGCAGGCGATGATCAGCACGCTGTACTCGGCGCCATTGCGGCCAAGGCCCACCACGAACCAGCCCGCCGGCGCGTGCACCAGCCAGATGCCGCAGGCGTAGATCGCGCTGAACACGAGCGCGATCGGCGTGATCCATCGGCCCGCCGCGAACACCGGTGCCGCGACCAGTTCGAACACCGTCACGAACCATGCGATCCCCAGTCCGAACGGAAATCCGCGCGACTCCAGGAAAACGCCGAAAGGCGCCACGCCATCGGCCAGCACGCGCGCGATGCCGTGGACGAAAAGCAGCGTGGCCAGGGCCATGCGGATGAACGCCAGCGCCTGGCGTCCTGCGGTTTCAGATGGCGACATCGTCGTGGCTCCTCTTCATGACCGGCATCGAAGACAGGTTGCGCAACGCACCTGCCCGCTATTCCAGGAACAGGTCCGGCAGCAGCGGTTGCGACGGATCAACGGCATACGGCGCGAAATCCGCGACGCCGGCTTCGCGCAGCACATCCTCATCGATCAGGAAGTGACCGTGGAAACCACGCGCATCACGGGCCAGCACGGCATGCGCGGCGTCGGCGACGATCTGCGGCGTGCGGCAGCGCGGGATCTCCACGCCGGGAATCATGTTCAACGCATCCGTGGCGATGATGGTACGCGGCCACAGCGCGTTCACGGCAATGCCCTGCGGACCGAATTCGCCTGCCAGCCCGAGGGTCACGAAGCTCATGCCCATCTTCGCCAACGTGTAACCGGTGTGCGGCGCCCACCACTTCGGGTCCAGCGTGGGCGGCGGCGCGAGCATCAGGATGTGCGGATTGGGGGCCTGCTTCAGGTAGGGAAGCGCGGCCTGCGCGCACAGGAAGCTGCCGCGCGCGTTGACCTGCTGCATCAGGTCGAAGCGCTTCATGGGGGTTTCCAGTGCGCCGGCCAGCCAGATGGCGCTGGCATTGTTGACCAGGATGTCGATGCCGCCAAAGGCATCCGCCGTGGCCGCCATGGCGGCTTTCACGTCGTCTTCTTCGCGGATGTCGCACTTCAGCGCGAGTCCGCGTCCCCCCGCCGCGTTCACCGCCTCGGCTGCCGTGTGGATGGTGCCCGGCAGCTTGGGGTTGGGTACCGAGGACTTGGCGGCGATGGCCACGTTGGCGCCATCGCGCGCCGCGCGCAGGGCGATGGCCAGGCCGATGCCGCGCGAGGCACCGGTGATGAAGAGGGTCTTGCCAGACAGTGGATTCATGGTGCATCCCGTGGGAAAGGGGCGGAGGCGTCGCACAGCCGACGCGCGTAGCGTTGCAGCAGGTGGGGCACGATCAACCGATGGATCGGATCCACCGGCAGCATGTAGAGCCGACCCAGCCAGTTGGGGTGTTCGACCACCGTGGCGCAGTAGAGATGCGCGGCATCGTGCTGCCGTCTGACTTGCAACGACAGCGACACCCGCAGGTGCCGGTCCTGGTCACCCAGCACGATCTCGTCCGGGGCGTGGCTGAGCACGGTGAAGATGCCGACCTTCTCGCCGACCCGCACATCACGTGCCCGGCCTGCGGCACGGATACGCCCCAGGTCCTTCATGCCCAACCACCGCATCACGCAGTTGCGTGCCGTCATCATTCCCTCGAACCAAGCGGGTACCAGATGCGCGATGTCCTGGTACACCTGCAAGGCGGACACGGGCGCGCGCGACAGTCCGATGGCGGCGCAATGCACGAAGTAGGCATCGTCGGCCGCGGCGCGCAGCGTGCTGTCCGCAGGCACCGCACAGGAGACCGCGCGTGCTCGCCGGAAGCTCACGGCTTCGGTCCCTGCCCTTCGTTGTCTTCCCACTTCAGCAACCGCCGGGTGATGAAGCGGTAGACGGGCTTGCCGGTGCGGAACCAGAGGTCACGCAGCCAGGACGTGCGCTTGAGCACCCGCTTCTCGATGGGGGTGAGCGACGCGCCGCAATACATGCGCTTGTGCTTGAGCAGATGGCGCAGGTCCTGGCGCGCCAGCAGGCGCATCCAGCGCGAGCGCGGGTCGCCGCGGGTGGCGAGCTGGAAATCGATGATCGCCGGGCGGCCGTCTTCCAGCACCAGCCAGTTCGCCTCCTTGGCGAGATCGTTGTGGGCGATGCCCCGGCGGTGCAGGTGCTGGAGCAGGCGGCGTGCGGCGCGGAAGTAGGCCAGGTCGCCGCGTGGCGGGCGCTGGTACATCGCCGCCCCCTCCATGTAGCTGCGGTCGAGCCGGCGGCCGGTCCAGTCGAGCAGCTGGGGCACGTCGGCCATCCCCGCGACCTTGCGCAACGCCAGAGCCTCGCGCCGCGCCAGCCACCAGGCGGGCAGCCGCAGCCACAGGGGCACGTGCGCGAGATCGCGGCGCACGAACGGACCCGACGGTCCCTGCATCAGGGAGATGCGACCGAAGCTGTCGGCCTTGAGTGCGGTGATTTCGGAGGGCGAGCGCAAGTCCACGACGTCATTCTACTGCCCGGGGGTGGCAGACGCGGGTCAGGAACAGCCGCCTATAATCCCGCGATGGAATCTTCCTGGTTCGACAACCTGCTGGCCTGGATCAGTGCACATCCTGTCGCCGCGGGCCTGGTGATCTTCGCCATCGCGTTCTGCGATGCGGCGATCATCATCGGTGCCATCGTGCCCGCCCTGCCGCTGCTGTTCGCGGTGGGCGTGCTGATCGGCCTGGGGGAGATTTCCGGCCCGTATGCGGTTGCCTGCGCCACGCTGGGCGCCCTGATCGGCGATGCGACCAGTTACTGGATAGGACACCGCTGGGGGCAACAGCTGCGGACGGTCTGGCCATTCCGCAAATACCCGCAATTGCTCGATCGCGGCGAACTGCTGTTCCGGCGCAATGCGTGGAAGAGCATCTTCGTCGCGCGCTTCGTCGGGCCCATCCGCCCTTTCGTGCCGGCCGTGGCCGGTATCTCGCGGATGCCGCTGCGCCGTTACCTGGTGGCCAGCGGCGCAGCCAGCGTGGCGTGGGCGGCGGCGTTCCTGCTGCCCGGCTGGGTGCTGGGCCATGCCTACGATGCCGTCGCCGCCGTGGCGGGCCGACTGGCCCTGGTGCTGGGCCTGCTGGTGCTGGTGCTGGCGCTGGCCTGGGCGCTGGTGCTCTATACCTACCGATGGTTCGCCGCGCACGCCGACGCCCTGCTGGCGCGCGCACTGGCGTGGTCGCACGCGCACCCCGTGCTGGGGCGCTACACCGCAGCCGTGTTCGACCCCTTCCGACGCGAGTCCGTGCCACTCGCGCTGCTGGCGATCCTGCTGCTGGCGATCGTGTGGGTGTGGTTCGCGTTCCTCATCATCGTGATCGGCCACGGCGAACCGCTCGCCATGGACCTGTGGGTCCACGAACTGATGCGTGCGCTGCGCAATCCGCTGGCGGACTATCCGCTGGCCGCAATCGCCTCGCTGGGCGACGAACAGGTGCTGGCACCGGCGTCGCTGCTGGTGCTGGTCTACCTGTGCTGGCGCAGGCGCTGGATGGCGGCCGGGCACTGGCTCGCGGCGCTCGCCTTCGGCCTGGCGCTGACCGCATGGCTCGGCGCGTCGGTGGACATCCCTAAGCCGCCCAGCGTCAGCAGCGGCTTCGGTTTTCCCTCCATCGCGGTGACGATGTCGACGATCACCTTCGGCTTCTTCGCTGTGTTGATCGCGCGCGAACTGCCGGGCCGCACGCGCGTGTGGCCTTACCTGGTCTCGGGCATCGTGGTGGCGCTGATCGGCTTCGCGCGCATCTATCTGGGCGCGCACTGGCTCAGCGACGTGGTGGGCGGCATGTTGTTCGGCCTGGTGTGGCTGCTGGTGCTGGGCATCGCGTACCGCCGCCGCATGGTGCGCTCGTTCTGGATCAAGCCCATCGCATGGTTGTTCTACGGCAGCTTCGTGCTGGCCGGACTGTGGCATGCGCCGCGCAACGTGGAGCCCATGCTGGCGCAGTTCCAGGCACCGGTGATCGAACGGACGATTGCGCTGCAGGACTGGTGGCAACGCGACTGGCAGTCACTGCCGGCGCGCCGGAACGAATTCGATGACGAACAGCGCTGGCCGCTGGACGTGCAGGTCGCCGGGCCGCTGGCGCCATTGAAGGCCAGCCTGACGGCCGCCGGTTGGCGCGAACAGCCGCAGGCCGGGTGGGAGGAAGCCCTGAACCTGCTGGACAGCGACCTGCCCGACGATGAGCAGCCGGTGCTGCCGGCCACGCTGGATACCCGCGCGGAGAGCCTGCTGATGCTGCGCGACGGCGACCAGCCCGGCGAAGTGTTCGTGCTGCGCCTGTGGCCGGCGGACACGCGGCTGCAGCCGGGCAATGTACCGCTGTGGATCGGCAGTGCGCAGGTGCTGCAGCAGCAGCGCGCCTTCAATCTGGTGCGCCTGTGGCGGCCACTGCGCGAAGCGCGCACGGCGCTCGACGCGGTGACGCAGGCCACGCCGGATCTCGCTCACGCGATCGCGCCGCATCCGGATTCCGGGCTGCCGGTGCTGCGCTTGCGCACCAGTGGCGAGGCGGTCCCGCCCTGACTCACCGGGAAGGTTCCTGCAGGAGGGGCTGACCAGCCTTGCTGGCTGTTGAAAGCCAACCCCGACGCCCTCCCGTCAGGCATCCCGGAATTCAGTACGTGCGGTCGGGGCTGAAGCCCTCCCCGCCGGGCCGGTGTCAGTCGATCCACTCCAGCAGGCGCTGCAGGCGCGCGTGCACGTCGTCTTCCTGCAGGATCGACACGCGCTGCTCCGGGGTGATCGGCAGCACCTGCGCCAATCGCCATCCCACCCAGGCGGCGTGCTCGAAGATGCGCGGCGGCAATCCATTCAGATCGCTGCCCACCTTTTCCATCATGGTCTGCAGCAAGGTGCCCAGCAGTGCATGCTCGGGACGGATCTCCCAGTCCTCGTCGGCGCACAGCCATTCCACATCCGCCATCACCAGCCCGTTGTCGCGGACGCGCGTGCGGACCACGTGGAAACGCCGGTGGCCGCGCACGCGCAGCGACAGCAGTCCGTCCTCGCCCATGTCGAAGTTCTCGATACGCGCTTCGACGCCGTAGGCCACGGGCGTCGCGGGCGCCCCCGCTTCAGAGCCCTCCAGGATCAGGCAGACGCCGAACCCGCTCCCGGCGCGTCCGCAATCCCGAACCAGGTCTAGGTAACGCCGCTCGAAGATGCGAAGATCCATGGCGGCACCGGGCAGCAGCACCTTGTGCAGCGGAAACAGCGGCAGGGACTCGTGCGCCATAGCGGCCACCTCAGCCTTGCAGTGCCGCCAGAAAACGTCGCGGCGCACCGTCGAAGCCGCCGTTCGACATGAACACCACGTGGTCACCAGGCCGCACCTGCGTCTTCAACGCCGCGATCAGCGCATCGGCGTCGGGGACGGTGCGTGCGTCGCCGCGGATGGCGCCGACGACCTTGCCTGCATCCCACGCGAGTTCCGGCCGGTGCAGGAAGACGACCGCATCCGCGATGTCGAGCGAGGGTGCCAGCGCTTCGGCATGCGCGCCGGAACGCATCGAGTTGCTGCGCGGCTCCATCGCCACCAGGATGCGCGCATCGCCGACACGCGCACGCAGACCTTCCAGGGTGGTGTGGATGGCGGTGGGATGGTGGGCGAAGTCGTCGTAGACGGTGATGCCGTCGTGCTGGCCGATCACTTCCAGTCGCCGCTTCACGCTGCGGAACGCCGCCAGCGCCGGCAGTACGGTGGCGACATCGACGCCGACCGCATGGCAGGCGGCGAGCGCGGCCAGGCCATTCAGCACGTTGTGGCGGCCGAGCATGGGCCAGTGCACCTCGCCGATCTCGTTGCCGTGGTGGCGGACGGCGAACGCGCTGCCGTCGTCGCGGATCAGGCGCGCGCTCCACTCCAGCGCGGCATCGAAGCCGAAGCGCTCCACCGGGGTCCAGCACCCCATTGCGAGCACTTCTTCCAGCCTCCTGTCTTCGCCATTGACGATCAAGCGACCGCGGCGCGGTACGGTGCGCACCAGGTGGTGGAACTGGCGCTGGATCGCGGCCACGTCCGGGAAGATGTCGGCGTGGTCGTATTCCAGATTGTTGAGGATGGCGACCAGCGGGCGATAGTGGACGAACTTGCTGCGCTTGTCGAAAAAGGCCGTGTCGTACTCGTCGGCCTCAACCACAAACTCACGGCCGCCACCAATGCGCGCCGATACGCCGAAGTCCTCGGCCACGCCGCCGATCAGGAAGCCCGGCGAACGCCCGGCCGCGTCCAGCAGGTAGGTCAGGATGGTCGTCGTCGTCGTCTTGCCGTGCGTGCCTGCCACGGCGAGCGTGTCGCGGCCGGGCAGCACGCGTTCGGACAGCCATTGCGCGCCGGAGATGTAGCGCCGGCCCTGGTCCAGCACCGCCTCGACCGCAGGGTTGCCGCGCGAGAGGGCATTGCCGATGACGATCTCGTCGCAGTCCGGCGCGATGTTCTGCGGCTGGTAGCCCTGCGCCAGCGCGATACCTAGCTGCTCGAGCTGAGTCGACATGGGCGGGTAGATGGCCTGGTCGCTGCCTTCGACGGTGTGGCCGAGTTCGCGGGCCAGGGCGGCCACGCCGCCCATGAAGGTGCCGGCGATGCCGAGGATGTGGATCTTCAAGACTGCGGTTCCCGAATGAGTCCGCGAACTTTAGCCGAGCGCGCTGGGTTCGGCACCTCCTGCAAGGCGTGGGCGTGACGCGGGTTCAGCGGGAAAAATGCAGGGCCTGCAGATCCAGGCCATCGCTCTCGGCCTTCACTACCAGCGTGTTGCGCCCGGGTGCGAGTCGCAGCGCACGGAATCCGCGGGCGCGTTCGGCGGCCTTCACCGGTACCCCGTTGAGCACCAGCGAGACACGCCCCGTGCCGTGCCCGTCCAGCGCCAACCGATATTGGCCGCCGGCACCGGCATCGAAGGTGTACTTGAGCCACTCGCCGCGTCGCATGCCCGCCACATGGAGTGCACCGTCGTCGCCCTTGCCCAGGTCGACACCGTCGTTGCGGTAAGTCATGGCCGGGTTCCACACCACGCGCTCGCCACCGTCGGAAATATGGTGATTGGCTGGCGTGAGATCGTGGTAGGCCACGCCGTTGCGGCCCATGTCGAAATCGACCGCCGCGATGATGCCGCCCTGCGCACCGATCGTGTGCGCCTTGAACGGCACCGACCGGTCCGAATGCGGCGCGCGGAACAACGCATCGATCACGTCCGGATGCTGCACGTTGTTTTCGTAGCGCACGTCCTCGCGGGCGAGGTGCATGAGCGCCGCTTCTGCCTCCTCCGAGGACGGACGCGGACCCTCGCCCTTCCAGTACGCAAGCACCCGGCGATAACCGTCGTTCGGCACCACCTGCAACGGGTTGTTGTAGCGGATCTTCTTCAACGGCCACCACGCCCAGCCGATGCCCTCGCCTTCGACAAGGGCCACGGTGCGGGCGAACCAGTCGTTGGAGTTCTCACCGGTTTCGCCCAGCCACAACGGCATGCGGTGCCTGTCGCGCAGCGCCAGCAGGTCGGTGATGCTCTCGCGCGTGGTGACGTTCCAGTACTTGTGGAAGCTGATCACCAGGTTGTCGTCCCACGGGCCGTCGTCGAGCACGCCGCGGTAGTTGTTGCCCCAGCAATTGCCCTCGATGACGATGATGTGGCGTTTGTCCACCTCGCGGATCGCGCGCGTGGTGCGGACCAGCAGGTCCTTCAACGGCGCGTTGCCGTCTTCCTTGCAGCCGTTGCTGTCGGCCTTGTCGGCGAAGCCCCAGTTGGGCTCGTTGATGATGTCGTACGCGGCAATGTACGGCTCGTCCCTGTAGCGCTGCGCCAGCTTCTTCCACAGTGCCACCATCTTGTCCTGGTGGCGCGGGTAGTCCCACAGCGAGGGCTGCGTGGGATCGCGGTCGGCGATGTTGTTGTCGTTGCCCTGCCCGCCGGGCGCGGCGTGCAGGTCGAGGATCAGGTACAGATCATTGGCCTTGGTCCAGGCCAGCAGTTCGTCGGTACGGCGGAAGCCTTCTTCCACCCAGGTCTGCCGGCCGGCGACCGGCTCCTGTTCCACCGGCAGCGTGTACAGCGCGTAGTGCATCGACAGGCGCACGGAGTTGAACCCCCAGCGCGCCATCGCGTCGATGTCGGCCTTGGTGGTGTGGTTGTCTCGCCAGGCCTGGTAGAAGGCATCGGCCTTCTCCGGCCCGATCAGCTCGGCGATGCGCGCATGGATGCTGCGCTGCGTGCCCGTGCCGTCGATGTCCAGCATGTAGCCTTCCTGCAGCATCCAGCCGCCCAGCCCCATCCCGCGCAGGATCACCGGCCTGCCCGCCTCGTTGACGATCTGCGTGCCCTGCGCGCGCAGGAAGTCCCTCGCTTCGGCGGCCGATGCGGTGAGCAGGCTGGCAAGCAGCAGGCAGGCGATGCGCTTCATCGACGACTCCGGGCGTCCCCTCGGGACCCGGACCATAACAGCCGGCCCCTGCGGCCCGCGATGCCCGCCATCACAGCCCTCAACGAAGAAGCCCCGCATGGCGGGGCTTCGTGGAGTCGCGTCCGGGAATGCGGGGACGTCAGCCCACTTCCTTGGCCGGTGCCAGCGCCTCGGTGATGCGGGTGAACACCTCGTCCAGCGAACCCACACCGTCCACCACGGTCAGCTGGCCGTGCTGGCGGTAGTAATCGATCACCGGCGCGGTCTGGGTGGTGTATTTGTCCAGGCGGTTGCGCACCACCTCGGGCGTGTCATCGTCACGGCCTTCGGCGGCGGCACGGCCGGCGATGCGTTCGACCAGCAGGTCGGCCGGCACTTCCAGTTGCACCGCATAGTCCATGGGCTGGCCAAGCCGGGCCAGCAACGTGCCCAGCGCATCGGCCTGGGCCTGGTTGCGCGGATAGCCGTCCAGGATAAAACCGTTGGCGGTGTCGGGGCGTGCGAAGCGGTCTTCCAGCATGCCGAGCAGGATGTCGTCGCTGACGAAGTCGCCGCGCGCCATGATTTCCTTGGCCTGCAGGCCCAGCGGGCTGCCGGCGGCCACTTCGGCGCGCAGAAGGTCGCCGGTGGAGATGTGTGGTACCTGCAGGTAGTCCTTCAGGCGCGCCGCCTGAGTGCCCTTGCCCGACCCGGGTGGGCCCAGTAGAACCAATCGCATGCTGTAACTCCCAAACTGGAATCCTGCGGGCGGTGGACCGCGCCGGGCGCCGGGCGCCGCGCTGCACCGCGTCATCTGTGTGAAGCTTACCGCATCCCGGCAACCCGGAACGAACCCCACATGGCATCTGGCACCCTACTTTATGCGCAGTCCGGCGGTGTCACCGCCGTCATCAACGCCTCCGCATCGGCGGTCATCACCGAAGCGCGGGCCCGGAAAATCAAGGTCTTGGCGGCACGCAACGGCATCCTCGGCGCCCTGCGCGAGGAGTTGATCGACACCAGCAAGGAGTCGGCCGCCGCCATCCGCGCCCTGGCCCACACGCCGGGTGGTGCCTTCGGCAGCTGCCGCGTGAAGCTGAAATCACTGGAGGCCGACCGCGCGAAGTACGAGCGCCTGCTGGCCGTGCTGAAGGCGCACGACGTGCGCTGGTTCCTCTACAACGGCGGCAACGATTCGGCCGACACAGCGTGGAAGGTCTCGCAGCTGGCGCAGGCGTTCGACTACCCGCTGACCTGTATCGGCGTGCCGAAGACGGTCGACAACGACCTGGCCGTCACCGATACTTGCCCCGGCTTCGGCTCGGCCGCCAAATACACGGCCGTGTCCGTGCGCGAGGCCGCGCTGGACGTGGCCGCGATGGCCGAGACCTCCACCAAGGTCTTCGTCTACGAGGCCATGGGCCGGCACGCCGGCTGGCTGGCCGCGGCGGCGGGCATGGCCGGGCAGTCGCCCGACGAGGCGCCGCACATCATCCTGTTCCCGGAGCGCGCCTATGACGAGACGCAGTTCCTCGCGCAGGTGAAGAAGGTCGTCGATCGCGTGGGCTGGTGCGTGGTGGTGGCCAGCGAAGGCATCCAGCATGCCGATGGCCGCTTCGTCGCCGATGCCGGTGGCGGCAAGGATTCGTTCGGCCACACGCAGCTCGGTGGCGTCGCCTCGTACCTGGCCGGGCGCGTCAAGGACCAGCTCGGCATGAAAGTGCACTGGACCCTGCCCGACTACCTGCAGCGGTCGGCGCGCCACATTGCGTCGAAGACGGACTGGGAGCAGGCGCAGGCGGTGGGCAAGGCCGCCGTGCAGTTCGCGCTCAAGGGACAGAACGCGGTGATGCCGGTGATCGTGCGCACGTCCGACGCACCGTTCCGCTGGAAGATCGAGGCCGCGCCGCTGTCGAAGGTGGCCAACCACGAGAAGAAATTCCCGCCGGGCTTCATCCGCAAGGACGGGTACGGCATCACGCCCGCCGCGCGGAAGTACCTGCAGCCCCTGATCCGCGGCGAAGCCTATCCGCCCTATGGCACCGACGGCCTGCCGAAGTACGTCACACTGAAAAACGTGGCGGTGAAGAAGAAACTGCCGGCGTGGGAAGGCTGACGGAGGCGTGACGCTGAGCATCGTCCGGCTTGGCAGCCCGCGCGCGAAGGACGAAGGCCTGCGCATCGGCACGGTGCGAAGGCCGCCACGTGGCGTGCCGAAGGCGGAGTTCGCGGCGCAGGACTGGTACGACGTCTGGTATCCCAATCTCGCGCCCAGCACGGAGCTGGTGAAGCAGGCGCAGGAGGCGACGACACCCAAGGCCTGGGCTGCCTTCGCCAGGAAGTATCGCGCCGAGATGGCCGTGCCCGACAATGCCCGCACGCTGGACCTGCTCGCCGCGCTGTCGCACGGCAGCGACTTCTCGGTCGGCTGCTACTGCGAGGACGAAGCACACTGCCACCGGTCGGTGCTGCGCGCGCTGCTGGCCGAACGCGGCGCCAGCATCAAGGCAGGATGACTTCAGGCACCGTCGCGGCTTGCGCGGCGGTGCTAACGTGGATCCGTCGCCACGCCACCGGGTGCTCCCATGTTCCGCAAAGTGCTCATCGGACTGCTTGCCGTCGCCATCGGGCTCGCTGTAGCAGGCGCCGGCTACCGTTTCGGGCAGTATCTCGCGCACAAGGACGCGGCAAGCTCCACCCTGCGCGCAACGACCTGACCGACGTCTCCTCGCGCTAGCATGGCCCGATGGATGATCTGCTCGCCGAACTGTCGGCCCTCGAATCCGAACTCCATCACCCCGGCGTGACCTGCACGCGCGAACGGCTGGAGCGCCTGTTGCATGCCGACTTCCATGAGGTGGGCCGTTCGGGCACGCGCTATACGCGGCAGACCGTCATCGACTTTCTCGCCGATCGCCCGTCTCCGCCCCGCGTCCTCGCCTACGATCACCGCATCGAGCGGCTCTCGGACGGCGTGGCGTTGCTGCACTTCGCCTCGCACGGAATCGCTGGCGACGGCACACGGCACAGTGCCGCGCTGCGCATGTCGGTGTGGCGACATACCGCGCTCGGCTGGCAGCTGTCCTATCACCAGGGTACCCCTGCCGCTTCGTAGCGGGCGCCTGCGGCACCCGGCCCTGGCCACGGAATGGCCGCTTCCCCCGCTTGGCGACCCCCTTCTGTTGCGCTAGCGTTGCCGCCAGGGGGGAACATGCAAAGACAATGGACATGCGTGGCCGCGGGCCTGCTCGCGGTACTGTGCGCCTTGCCGTGCGGCGCGCAGGACGCGCCGGTGCCACCTGCTCCCGTCAGCGGTGAAGCAGCGCAGCCTGCGTGCTGCGTACTGCCTGATGGCACGCTGCTCGTCATCGAGATACTCGACCCCATCAGTTCCGCGCACGCCCACCGCGGCGACGCCTTCCGTCTGCGCCTGAAGGAACCGGTGGTCGTGGACGATGCGGTCGTGATCCCCGCCGGCATCGAAGGCACCGGCGAGATCGTGCATGCCGAGCCCTCGCGCGGTGGAGGCAAACCCGGCGAACTCATCCTCGCGGCGCGGCGCCTCCAGATCGGCGACCACACCATCCGGCTGCGCGGCTTCAAGCTGGGAGGTGCAGGACGCGACACCAGCGGCGCCGCACTGGGCGCGTCGCTAGGCATCGGACCCTTCGCGCACTTCATCCACGGCAAGGAAATCGAAATACCCGCGCTGACGACGGCGACGGCCAAGCTCGCCGGCTCCTTTTCCACGGAAGCCACCACGAGCGGCATCGCGCCAGACGCGGCGGCCCCGACGCCCTCGACGTCCGACATCCCCTCCACCCCGAAACCACCCGACACACAGGAGTAACCCATGCGTCATCCGTTGAACCGTTCGCTGCTCTGCCTCGCCCTGCTGCTGCCGATGGCGGCCGGCCACGCCCAATCGCAGGAGGCCGCTGCGCCTGCCGCCACGGAAGCACCCGAGGCAGCGCCCGCGCCTGCGCCGGCAGCGGGCGACAGCCTGATCGGCGCACCGTCCGAAGGCATGGGCCAGATCGTGTTCTTCCGCGAGAAGAAATTCGCCGGCGCCGCGGTGAAGTACAAGGTCCGCGAAGGCGAAACGGAGCTCGGCAAGCTCAGCAGCGGCACGTACTTCATCGCCTCCGTCGCGCCGGGCACCCATCAGTACACCGTGCACTCCGAAGCCAAGGACGTGCTGACACTGGAAGTGGAAGCAGGCGAGACCTACTACGTGCTCGGCTCGATCACGATGGGCTTCATGGCCGGTCGCCCGAACCTGTCGCCTTCCGACGAGGCCGCCTTCAACGGCATGGCGAAAGAGCTCAAGCCCGCGAAGAAGTAAGCGCGGAAGCGGACCCCGCGGCGACGGTCTCCCCCAGGGAGATCGTCGCCGTCCTTATTTGCAGGCCTTGCCTTCCACCTCAAGCTTCGCCGCATACACCGTCAGCGACGGCGCCTGTGCCGCAGCGCCTGCCTGCTGCTTCGCTTCCTGCAGGTAGATGCGCGACTGGCCCTGTCCATCCAGCGGCGGCGGCGTGGCGCTGCCGGGCTTGCGCCACACACGCACGACCGCCTGCTGCGAGGGACACGCGGCGTTCGGCACGCGGATCACGTCATTGAGTTTCCAGCCTGTCGCGACCGATGGCTTCGCTTTGTCGAAATCGATGAAGCGCGCGCGCGGCTGGCACTGCGGACTCGTTCGCACCGGGGCATAGCGATAAGGCTGCGTCGCGTCGCCGGTGAAGGCGCCTTCCAGCCGCGCGCAAGCCTCGGGGATCTGCCGCAGGCTGTGCACCGCACCGACCGCCTGCGGCGCGCCGGCAGGACGCTGGATCTCGGGCGCCGGATCGGCCGCCTGTGCGGGCAGCGCCAGTGCGAGGCAGGCGGCGAGCAACGGTAGTGCGACGGTCTGGCGCATGGCAACTCCTTGAAACGGATGCGAAAACAGGATCGGGGGCGAAAGGCTGGCATGGAATGCCTGAACCGGCCCGTCACCGCTGGCGGCACGCATCGCATCCGGTCATACTCGGGCCAGCTCCAGGGATGTCTGAACAAGGGTTTCGTGCTGCAGTCCATCGCAGCGGTCGAGTGCGCTCAATCGTTCAACAGGCTCCACCGGGATTGGGTTGCGTGTTCAAGCGTTCTGCTGGACGACATCCATCAACCTTGGGAGGGGTCATGCTGGAACAACACGGTTTGACGCTGGCGCTGATCTGCGCCGGCGTGGCGATCATCTACGGCGTGGTGGCTGCGCGCTGGATCATGAAACAGCCCGCGGGCAATGCCCGCATGCAGGAAATCGCGGCGGCCGTGCAGGAGGGCGCCAGCGCCTACCTCAACCGGCAGTACACCACCATCGGCATCGCCGGCATCGTGCTGTTCGTGCTGATCGGCTTCTTCCTTTCCTGGGCCAGCGCCATCGGCTTCCTGATCGGCGCCGTGCTGTCCGGCGCGGCAGGCTACATCGGCATGAACGTCTCGGTGCGCGCCAACGTACGCACTGCCGAAGCGGCGAGAAAGGGCATCAGCGCGGCGATGGACGTGGCCTTCAAGGGCGGCGCCATCACCGGCATGCTGGTGGTCGGCCTGGGCCTGCTGGGCGTGGTCGGCTACTTCGCGGTGCTCCACCTGCACATGGGCTACACCGAGGCCGAAGCCCTGCATGCGTTGATCGGCCTGGCCTTCGGCTCGTCGCTGATCTCGATCTTCGCGCGCCTGGGCGGCGGCATCTTCACCAAGGGCGCCGACGTCGGCGCGGACCTAGTGGGCAAGGTGGAAGCGGGCATTCCCGAAGACGATCCGCGCAACCCCGCCGTGATCGCCGACAACGTCGGCGACAACGTCGGCGACTGCGCCGGCATGGCGGCCGACCTGTTCGAGACCTACGCGGTCACCATCATCGCCACCATGCTGCTGGGCAGCCTGATGGCGGCGCAGGCCGGCGAGAACGCCGTGCTGTATCCCCTGGTGCTCGGTGGCGTGTCGATCATCGCCTCGATCATCGGCGCCTTCTTCGTCAAGGTGAAGGCGGGCGGCTCCATCATGGGCGCGCTCTACAAGGGCGTGATCGTGTCGGCGGTGCTGGCGGCCGTCGCGTTCTACCCCATCACCACGCAGTTGATGGCCGATTCCAGCTACGGGGCGATGAACCTCTACTTCTGCGCGCTGGTCGGACTGGTGCTGACCGGTGTGATCGTGTGGATCACCGAGTACTACACCGGCACGCAGTACGCGCCGGTCAAGCACGTGGCCGCTGCATCCACCACCGGGCACGGCACCAACATCATCGCCGGCCTGGGCGTATCGATGCGCTCCACCGCATGGCCGGTGGTGGCGGTGTGCGCCGCCATCCTCGGTGCGTATGCGCTGGGCGGGCTGTACGGCATCGCCATCGCCGCGACGGCGATGCTGTCGATGGCCGGCATGATCGTGGCGCTGGACGCCTACGGCCCGATCACCGACAACGCCGGTGGCATCGCGGAAATGGCGGAACTGCCGCCGGAAATCCGTGCCATCACCGATCCGCTGGATGCGGTGGGCAACACCACCAAGGCGGTGACCAAGGGTTATGCGATCGGTTCGGCCGCACTGGCCGCGCTGGTGCTGTTCGCCGATTACACGCACAACCTGCAGACCGCGCACCCCGGCACGGTGTTCACCTTCGACCTGTCCAACCACCTGGTGATCGTCGGCCTGCTGATCGGCGGTCTGATCCCGTACCTGTTCGGCGCGATGGCGATGGAAGCCGTGGGCCGCGCGGCGGGCAGCGTGGTGGAAGAAGTGCGCCGGCAATTCCGCGAGATCCCCGGGATCATGGCGGGCACCGGCAAGCCGGACTACAGCAAGGCCGTGGACATGCTGACCAAGTCGGCGATCAAGGAAATGATCGTGCCATCGCTGCTGCCGGTGATCGTGCCGATCATCGTCGGCCTGCTGCTGGGACCGCAGGCGCTGGGTGGCCTGTTGATCGGCACCATCGTCACCGGCCTGTTCGTGGCCATCTCGATGACCACCGGCGGCGGCGCATGGGACAACGCCAAGAAATACATCGAGGACGGCCACCATGGCGGCAAGGGCAGCGAGGCGCACAAGGCCGCCGTCACCGGCGACACGGTCGGTGACCCCTACAAGGACACCGCCGGCCCCGCGATCAATCCGCTGATCAAGATCATCAACATCGTCGCGCTGCTGCTGGTCCCGGTGCTGCCTGTCAATGGCTGGCTGGGCAGCGCCACGTCGACGGAGGTCGCCGCGCATGCCGCGCCGATGGCCGCCGGCGAGGTGGTGGACGGACGCAGTGCGCGCATCCTGTTCGACAGCGGATCGGCGGTGGTGCCCTCGGATACCAGCGCGCGGATGGCCGGCGTGCTGGGCACGCTCGGTGCCGATCCGGGCAAGCGTGTCCGCGTGTCCGGCTTCCACGATGCCAGTGGCGATGCCGCTGCGAACGAGGCGCTGGCGAAGCAGCGCGCCGAGGCCATCCAGCAATGGCTGGTGGTCAATGGCGTGGCGGTGGAGCGGATCGCGCTCGACAAGCCGGCGCAGACCACCGGCAGCGGCGATGCCGATGAAGCGCGGCGCGTGGATGTGCTGGTGGAATAAGCGAAGCACGATGCGTCAAGCAGAAGGGCGGCCATTGGCCGCCCTTTCTCAATCCCCTGTAGGAGCGACGCGAGTCGCGACCGCACGCTATCGGCGCACGTAAGCCGAACGCACTAAGACAAACAAAGGAACATCATCATTCGATCTGTTCCTGCCGATTGGGCGCTTCCCGGCGCTTACACCGTGCGGTCGCGACTCGCGTCGTTCCTACAGGGACCTTAATTCGCAAGGGCGATGATCGGATCAGGACGTCGGTTGCAGCGCCACCACGCGCACGTCGACATCCTTGCACGCGTCATCCTTGCAGATGCCGTTCACCCAGGCTTCGCCGTTGCCGAACATCACGCCCTTGTAGTTGACCATCAACTGCGAATACTTCTGCCGCGTGATGGCCTCGGCGATGGCCGGCAGCATGATCCTGTCGTAATCGCGCACGAACGCTTCGGCATCCGCCACCTTCATCGGCTGCCCTTCCCGCACGGTGGAGAACGGATAGTCCACCAGCGCGGCCACGGCCGCCGCGTCGTTCGCTGCGACCGCCTGCTGCAGTTGACGGATCACGGCTTCATAGCGCGCGTGCTCGCCCAGCACTTCATCGATCGTCTGGTTGACCGCCGCAGGATCGTCCGCAACCTCGGCGGGAGGTGCCGCCGTCTTGACCACCGCCGCCTGCGCGGGCGCCGCGGCAGGCGTGGCCCGGGTATCCACCTCGGGCGCAGATGGCGCGCAGGCCGCGAGGCACAGCACCATCGATGCTGTCATCAGCTTGTTCATCGTTCGGATTCCTGGTCAGGTGGCAGACGCGGTGCGGTGGTCCATCCATGGCGCGACAACCCAGCTCCGGCGATGCGCCTCCATCCTAGCCAGCCGCACGCCGGCTTGCGTTCGGGAATCGTTAGCCGGAACCCGACCGCATCCACCGTCGTCCCGGCGAACGCCGGGACCCAGCTTGCCTTTGCTCGTGTTCGCAAGCCGCGGGGGCAGCCGCAACCGCCAACGGGACGCAACGAACGTTGGGACGACGTTGCGCGGCTGCCGTCGTCAACTCAGCACGTCGGCCAGCACCTTGCGCCCCACCGCTGCCGCGGCTTCGGCCTCGGGCGCCGTCCCGGCGGCGGCGCGCGCTTCGGCCTGCTGCTTCAGGTAGACCGGGCAGTGTTCCATCATGTAGTCCACGTCGAACTTCATCCGCTCGACCAGGAAATCGACGAACGCGCGTACCTTCGGCGATTGCACGTGGCCGCGCGGGAAGACCGCGTTGAACTCGTACTCCTGCCCGGTCCAGCCGGCCAGGACACGCTGCAGGTGGCCCTGCTCCAGGTACGACTTCACCATGACATCGGCGCCCAGCATCAATCCCTCCCCGCACAGCAATGCACCCTTGAGCGCGGCCGGGTCGTTCGCGACCAGGATGGGGTTGATCGGGTAGTCGCGCTCGCCGCTCGCATCACTGAGCGTCATCGCCCACCCGTTGCCGCGGCGGTGCTTCTGCATGGCCAGCACGCGATGGTGCTGCAGGTCGTCGGGATGCAGCGGCTCGCCATAACGCGCCAGGTACTTCGGGCTGGCATACACCTGCGTGCGCAGGGTGCTCAGCCGGCGCGCGACGAGGTTGGAATCCGGCAGGCTGCCTATGCGCAGCGCCACATCGATCTCGCCAGAGATCAGGTCGAGCGTGTCGTTGGCCAGCACCATCTCCACGCGGATCTCGGGATACTGTGCATGGAATTCGCCCAGCAGCGGCGAGATCTTGTCGATGCCGATCGAGTACGGCGCGGTGAAGCGCAGCCAACCGCGGGGACCCGCGTGCAGCTGGCTGACCGCACTCGCGGCCTCGTTCAATTCGCGCGCGATGCGCTGGCAGTGTTCGTAGTAGACGTTGCCGGCTTCTGTGAGGCCGAGCTTGCGCGTGGTCCGGTGCAGCAGTTGCGCGCCGAGGCGCGTCTCCAGCTCCTGCACCTTGCGGCTGACCGTGGTCTTGGGCAGGCGCAGCACATTGGCAGCGGCGATGAAGCTGCCCTGCTCCACCACCTTGACGAAGATCAGGGTGTCGTTGAGATCGTGGCTCATCGTATGACTCCAGAGGACGAAGGGCACATTGGCCCGCTGACGGGATGATTATTCCCCTAAATCAGGACTAATCAAGTCCTCATTGGGGGCGTAACGTGGCGCCTATCGTCCTCCACCGGGTACCGCCCCCATGCTGTTCGCCCGCCTCTTCCAATCCCTGGAACACCCCGAAGATCCGCAGGAATCCCCGGCACCACGCGCTTTCCGTCGCGGAAAAAGCCTGTTGTTGCGGGATCTCCCGGGCCACGTGGCCGCGCCGCGGTCGCAGCGTGGTGGCGTGCTGGGTGGTGGACGCCGCATGGGCGGGTTTGCCTCGCTGGCTGGGATTATCCCTGTCGCGGGAGGATTCATCCCATGAGCGGGACACTAGCCCGTCGCCTTCCGACGAACGGCGTCGCCCCCGGTGCCGATGACCGCAGCACCCCCGCGCTGCGCCTTGGCACCTGCCAGGCGTTCGTGGCCACCCCCCTCGAGGGCGTGCAGGATCAGGCAATCGCGCAACAGGATCCGGATATCGCGATCACCGCACCGGTCGCCAGACTGGCGCCCATGCCTTTTTCCTTTCCGAGTGCCGCCATGCGCTGGCTCCGTGCCGTTGCGCGTGCGCTGGCCGAACGCTTCCGCAGGCCGGCCGACCCGTCGTCATCCTCCCCCGCGACGGGTCGGTCCGCCGTGCGCCTGCCGTTCGCAAGCAAGGCCACCGGCTTCCGCGAGTTCACGCTGCCCCGCCATCTGGCCGATGGCGGTCGTCTGCGCCTGCGGGTGAAGGCGGCCGGTGCCAGCGCGCGTATCGCACCGCTTTCGATGCGGAGCAAGCAGTGAACACGATGAAGGACACCCTCACCCCGGGCGCGCTGGTGCTGGGCGCAGGCGGCAACGTCGGATTCGGTGTGGTCGGTGCGCTGCTCGAAGCCGGCAGCCCGGTGCTGGCGGTCGGTCGCGACGGCCCGCGCATGAGTGCGCTGGCGGAACATTTCGAGGACGAGCCAGGACTGGAGCTGATCCATTCCCCCTGCATCCACGACGACCGCGATGCCGCGCGCCTGGCCGAGCAGGTGCGCGACCGTGGTCGCCCGCTGCGTGCGGTGTTCGCCAGCATGGGCACGCCGCTGCAGAGCGGACGCCTGCTGGATCGCCCGGCATCGTTCCTGCTGGAAAAGCTCGAAGCCGACCTGATCCCGCATCTCGCCGCCGCCCGCCACCTGCTGCCGGTGCTGGCCGAAAGCCAGACCGCCGCCAACTACGTGCTGATCGGCGGGCCGTATGCGGAGCGCGGCTGGTCCGGCTATGGCCATGCCTCGGTCACCGGCGCCGCGATGCGCATGCTGGCGCAGGTGCTGCACGAAGAAGCGCATGCCCTCGGCGTGCGCGTGCAGCTGCTGTCGGTGGACAAGCCGGTCTGCACGCCTGAAAACGCGATCAACGCGTGCGCGGAATGGCCCGATGCGCTGGCCGTCGGACGCAGCGCGGTATCGCTGCTGACGCGCACCGGCCGCTCTTCGCAATCCATCGTCACCTGGTCCGCGCGCGATGCGAAGCCGCCGGAGCAGACCGTGGCGTGCGACTTCGAGGACGCGTTGTGGGCCGTCGCCGGCGCCCGGCGCAATGGCCGCGCATCCGCCTGACTGTCACGCCGCAACGCACCGCTCCGTCTCCGCCTGCATCGATCCGATCCGCCGCTTGACCTCAACCTGACTTCAGGTCGCAGTCTGGGCCCCCGTTTCCTCCTCTCCCCCAAGAGACCACCACCCATGAACACGAATCTCCCCACTCCCCCGCGCGCCCGCCGTCTGCTGGCGCTGGGTGCGTTCAGTGCGCTCGCCCTTGCCGTGCTGGCCGGCTGCAGCGGACAGGCCGCCGAACACGGCGCGCCGCCCCCGCCGGAGGTCAGCGTCGCGGCCGTACCCGTGAAGTCGGTCAGCCAGTGGGACGAATTCAGTGGCCGCGTCGAGGCCATCGAGCACGTCGACCTGCGTCCGCGCGTGTCCGGCTACATCGATCGCGTCAACTACACCGAAGGCCAGGAAGTGAAGAAGGGCGACGTTCTCTTCACCATCGACGCGCGCAGCTACCGTGCCGAACTGGCACGCGCGCAGGCCGAACTGGCACGCGCCCGCACGCTGGCCGAACTCGGCCGCAGCGAGGCCTCGCGCGCCAAGCGCCTGTCCGACCTGCAGGCCCTGTCCACCGAGGAGTACGAACAGCGCCGCGCCAACGCCGACCAGGCACAGGCGAATGTCGCCGCCGCGCAGGCGGCGCTGGAAAGCGCGCGTCTGAACCTGGAATGGACCCAGGTGCGCGCCCCCATCAATGGCCGCGCCGGTCGTGCGCTGGTCACCGCCGGCAACCTGGTCAGCGCCGGCGATGCCGCCAGCGTGCTGACGACCGTCGTCTCGCTGGACAAGGTGCACGTGCACTTCGATGCCGACGAACGCGCCTTCCTGCGCTACGCCGAGATGGCCCGCAACGGCGAGCGTCCCAGCGAACGCGACGGCAAGGTGCCCGTGCAGGTGGCACTGGCCGACGAAACCGACTTCCCGCATGCGGGCGTGGTCGACTTCCTCGACAACCAGGTGGACCGCAGCACCGGCACCATCCGCGCCCGCGCGCTGCTGGACAACGCCGACCGCGTCTTCACCCCCGGCCTGTATGCCCGCGTACGCCTGCTGGGCAGCGGTGAATTCAAGGCCGCGCTGGTGGACGACAAGGCGGTACTGACCGATCAGGACCGCAAGTACGTCTACGTGGTGGACAAGGAAGGCAAGGCCCAGCGCCGCGACGTGCAGGTCGGCCGCATTGCCGACGGCCTGCGCATCGTGGAGAAGGGCCTGTCGGCCGGCGACCGCGTGATCGTCAGCGGCGTGCAGAAGGTCTTCTTCCCCGGCATGCCGGTGCAGGCCAAGGCCGTGGTGATGGGGGCGGCCGACGCGCCGCCGACCCAGGCCGTCGCCAAGAACTGACGCTCCGCGCATCGCCCTGATTGACCCCACGCCTGCCACTCCCCTGGCAGGCGACGGGGACGCTCTTTCTTCTTTCCAGGAAATCCACCCATGGACTTCTCAAGATTCTTCATCGACCGGCCGATCTTCGCCGCCGTGCTGTCGATCGTGATCTTCGCCGCCGGCCTGATCTCGATCCCGTTGCTGCCGATCGGCGAATACCCCGAAGTGGTACCGCCGTCGGTCGTCGTCCGTACGGTCTACCCCGGCGCCAACCCCAAGGTGATCGCCGAAACCGTGGCCACGCCGCTGGAAGAGGCCATCAACGGCGTCGAGGACATGATGTACGTCAAGTCCGTCGCCGGCTCGGATGGCGTGCTGTCGCTGACGGTGACCTTCAAGCCGGGCACCGATCCCGACGAAGCCGCCGTGCGCGTGCAGAACCGCGTGGCGCAGGCACAGGCGCGCCTGCCCGAGGACGTGCGCCGGCAGGGCGTCACCACCCAGAAGCAGTCGCCCGTGTTCCTGATGGTCGTGCACCTGACCTCGAAGGACGGCAAGTACGATTCGCTGTACCTGCGCAACTACATGCGTCTGCACGTCAAGGATGAGCTGGCTCGCATCCAGGGCGTCGGCGATGCGCAGCAGTTCGGCGGCGGCGACTACGCGATGCGCCTGTGGCTGGACCCCGACAAGGTGGCCGCCCGCGGCATGACCGCCGGCGACGTGCTGCGCGCCGTGCGCGAACAGAACGTGCAGGTCTCGGCCGGCCAGCTCGGTGCCGAGCCGATGCCGAACGGCAGCGACTTCCTGCTGCCGATCAACGCCAAGGGCCGTCTGGAAACCGTCGAGGAATTCGGCAACATCGTGCTGAAGAGCGGCACCGACGGCGAGATCGTGCGCCTGGCCGATGTCGCCCGCATCGAACTGGCGGCAGGCGACTACACGCTGCGCGCCCGCCTGGACGGCAAGAACGCCTCGGCAATCGGCATCTTCCAGGCCCCCGGCGCCAACGCGCTGGAGATCCGCGACGCCGTGGTCGCCAAGATGGACGAGATCCGCCCGACGCTGCCGCCGGGCGTGGAGATCCAGTCGATCTACGACACCACCATCTTCGTCCGCGACTCCATCAAGTCCGTCGTCATGACCCTGCTGGAAGCCACCCTGCTGGTGGTGCTGGTGGTGATCCTGTTCCTGCAGACCTGGCGCGCTTCCATCATCCCGTTGCTGGCGGTACCGGTCTCGGTGGTCGGTACGTTCGCCGTGCTGTACCTGCTGGGCTACTCGATCAACACCTTGACCCTGTTCGGCCTGGTGCTGGCCATCGGCATCGTGGTGGACGACGCCATCGTGGTGGTGGAGAACGTCGAGCGCCACATCGAACTCGGCGCCACGCCGCTGGAAGCGGCCCACCTGGCAATGAAGGAAGTCTCCGGCCCGATCATCGCCATCGCGCTGGTGCTCTGTGCGGTGTTCGTGCCGATGGCCTTCCTGACCGGCGTGACCGGCCAGTTCTACAAGCAGTTCGCCGTCACCATCGCCATCTCCACGGTCATCTCGGCGATCAACTCGCTGACCCTGTCGCCGGCGCTGGCCGCCAAGCTGCTGAGATCGCACCATGCGCCGAAGGACGGCCCGTCGCGGCTGATCGACCGCCTGTTCGGCTGGCTGTTCCGTCCGTTCAACCGCTTCTTCAACCGCAGCTCGCAGCGCTACGAAGGCGCGGTGTCGCGCGCGCTCGGCAAGCGCGGTGCGGTGTTCGCGGTCTACATGGTGCTGTTGATCGGCGCGGGCCTCATGTTCAAGGCGGTGCCGGCGGGCTTCATTCCCGTGCAGGACAAGCTGTACGTGATCGCCGGCGTGAAGATGCCGGAAGGCGCCTCGATCGAACGTACCGACACCGTGCTCAAGAGGATGGCGGCACTCGCCAACGAAGTCGACGGCGTCGCCAGCGAGATCGCGTTCCCCGGCCTCAACCCGCTGCAGTTCACCAACACACCCAACAACGGTGTGATCTTCTTCACCCTCGACCCCTTCGGTGAGCGCTCGCGTTCGGCCGAGGAGATCACCGCCGAACTCAACCAGAAGTTCTCCACCATCCAGGAAGGCTTCACTTTCGCCTTCATGCCGCCGCCCATCCAGGGCCTGGGCAACGGTTCCGGCTGGTCGCTGTTCATCGAGGATCGCACCCGCCTGGGCTATGGCGAACTGCAGAACGCCGTGCAGGCGTTCCAGGGCGCGGCGTCGCAGACGCCGGGCCTGGGCTTCCCGATCAGCAGCTACCAGGCCAACGTGCCGCAGCTGGATGCCGAGGTCGACCGGGTGAAGGCGAAGGCGCAGGGCGTGCCGCTGACCGAGCTGTTCGACACGCTGCAGACCTACCTCGGTTCGGCCTACGTCAACGACTTCAACATGTTCGGCCGTACCTGGCAGGTGATCGCCCAGGCCGACGGTCCGTTCCGCGACAACGTCGAGGACATCGCCAATCTGCGTACCCGCAACGGCAATGGCGAGATGGTGCCGATCGGCAGCATGGTCAGCGTCAAGCAGACCTACGGCCCGGATCCGGTGATCCGCTTCAACGGGTATCCCGCCGCGGACCTGCTGGGCGACGCCGATCCGCGCGTGCTGTCCTCCGGCGAAGCCATGGCCAAGGTCACCGAGCTGGCGCAGCAGGTGCTGCCGACCGGCATGGGCATCGGCTGGAGCGATCTGAGCTACCAGCAGATGACGCAGGGCGGCGCCGCGCTGGTGGTGTTCCCGCTGGCCGTGCTGCTGGCGTTCCTGGTGCTGGCCGCGCTGTACGAAAGCTGGACGCTGCCGCTGGCGGTGATCCTGATCGTGCCCATGACGCTGCTGTCCGCCCTGTTCGGCGTGTGGCTGGCCGGTGGCGACAACAACGTGTTCGTGCAGGTGGGCCTGGTGGTACTGATGGGCCTGGCGTGCAAGAACGCCATCCTGATCGTGGAGTTCGCCCGCGAGCTGGAGCTGCAGGGCAAGGGCATCGTCGAATCAGCACTGGAATCCTGTCGCCTGCGCCTGCGTCCGATCATCATGACGTCGGTGGCCTTCATCGCCGGCACCGTGCCGCTGGTGCTGTCCAGCGGTGCCGGCGCCGAAGTCCGCTCGATCACCGGCATCACGGTGTTCGCCGGCATGCTGGGCGTCACCCTGTTCGGCCTGTTCCTGACCCCGGTGTTCTACGTGGCCCTGCGCAAACTGGCCAACCGTCCGCTCGTTTCCCATGCGCCGGCCACCGATGCCACGGCATCCCACTGACGCTTCCTCTCCTCCCTCACGAGGCAATGCCATGAACACTTCATCCAACAAGATCGCCCTCGTCACCGGCGCCACCCGCGGCATCGGCCGCGAAACCGTCCGCCAGCTGGCCGAAGCCGGCGTGCACACGATCCTTGCCGGCCGCAATCGCGACAAGGCCGTCGAAGCCACGCTCGACCTGCAGGCCCAGGGCCTGCCGGTGGAAGCCATCGCGCTGGACGTCACCGACGCGGCCAGCATCGCCGCGGCCGTGAAGGAAATCGAACAGCGCCACGGCAAGCTCGACATCCTGGTCAACAACGCCGGCATCATGGTCGACGACATGACCAAGGGCGTGTCCGGCCAGTCGCTGGAGACCTGGCGCACCACGTTCGAGACCAACGTGTTCGGCCTGATCGAAACCACGCAGGCCTTCCTGCCGCTGCTGCGCAAGTCCGACGCGGGCCGCATCGTCAACGTATCCAGCCTGCTGGGCTCGATCTCGGAGCACCAGAACCCGGCCTCCTTCATCTACGAGTTCAAGGGCGTACCGGCCTACAACGTGTCCAAGAGCGCGGTGAACGCGTGGACCGTGCACCTGGCGCACGAGCTGAAGGACACCGGCATCAAGGTCAACACCATCCATCCGGGCTACGTGCAGACCGACATGAACAAGTCCGGCGACCAGCAGAACGGCGAACTGTCCGTGCCGGAAGGCGCGCGCACCAGCGTGCAGCTGGCCCTGATCGGCAACGACGGCCCGACCGGCGGCTACTTCTACTTCGACCAGGTGCTGCCATGGTGATCCGTTCCCTCACGCTGGGCGTGGCAGCCGCGCTGCTCGCCGGCTGCGTCACCGTGGGCCCCGACTACACCGCACCGCAGACCGCACCGGCGGCACTGCAGCATGCGGCATCGGCCGGCTACGTGGCGGACCATCCGGTCGCCACGTGGTGGGGCCAGTTCGACGACCCGGTGCTGGACCAGCTGGTGCGCGATTCGCTGCTGGCCAATCCCGACGTACGCATCGCGATATCGCGCGTCAACGAAGCGCGCGCGGTGTTCTCCGAACGCCGCCTGGACCTGGCCCCGCATGTCACTGCCGGCGTGGAAGGCACGCGCACCAAGCAGCCCGTGGAAGGACAGGGCCGCGTGGAGACCGACAGCTACTCCGCCGGCTTCGATGCCGCGTGGGAGCTGGACCTGTTCGGTCGCGTGCGCCGCAATACCGAAGCCGCGCACGCGGACCTGCAGGCGCAGCGCAATGACCTGCAGGCCGCGCAGGTGAGCGTGGCTGCGGAGGTGGCACGCAACTACTTCGAACTGCGCGGTACGCAGAAGCGGCTGGAAGTGGCGCGCCGCATTCTGCAGACGCTGGGCGACACCCAGCGCCTGACCGAATCGCGTTTCGACCTGGGCGCCGGCAGCCAGCTGGAAGTGCAGAGCAGCCTGGCGCGCGTGCGTGCGGTGGAAGCCGACGTGCCCGCACTGGAAGCGAGCGAAGGCCAGTCGCGGCATCGGCTCGCCGTGCTGGTGGGCAAGCGCCCGGGTGAACTGGACGCATTGCTCGCCCCGCGCGAGGCGCCGGCGTTCGCCAAGGCCCTGCCGATCGGCGACACCACCGAACTGCTGCGCCAGCGCCCCGACGTGCGCGCGGCCGAACGTCGCCTGGCGGCGGCCACGGCCCGCGTCGGCGTGGCAACGGCCGATCTGTTCCCGCGGGTCAGCCTGCGCGGCTTCATCGGCTTCCTGTCCGGCGGCTGGGGCAACCTGGTGAGCGGCGACAACCGGGCCTGGCAGGTCACGCCCTCGATCAGCTGGGCCGCATTCGACATGGGCAGCGTGCGCGCACGCCTGCGTGCCAGCGAAGCCCAGGCCGATGGCGTGGCGGCGCAGTACGAAAAGACCGTGCTGGGTGCCCTGGAGGAAACGGAAAACGCACTGCTGTCCTATGCCAAGCAGCAGGCACAGCTGAAATTCCGGCTGGAACAATCCGTTGCCGCGCGCCGTGCAGCAGAACTGGCCGAAGTCCGGTATCGTGCCGGCTCGTCCGACTTCCTCACCCTGCTGGACGCGCAGCGTACCCAGCTGGCCGCCGATGACGCGCTGGCACAGGCAGAGGCTGGCGTGAATGTCGGGGTGGTGGCGATCTACAAATCGCTGGGCGGCTGGGGCGAACAGGACGTGGCCCCCGCGTTGGCGGCGCAGCCCTGAGCCTGACGCGTCGCCTTCACTCGCCCTGCCCAACCTGGAAAATGTACCGCCGCGCCCACGGGCGCGGCTTGTTCCCCTTGATCGAGTGTGTCCGTGTCCAACCAGAACCTTGCCGTCACCCCCTCACGCGCCCGTCGCCCCTCCCCCCTTCCCCTGCTGAGCCGCTGGTCCCTGGCCGGCCTGCTGGCGCTTGCCGCCGGTACCGCCACCGCCGCCGAGCCGCGCGCGGCCTGGTTCGTGCAGGGCGGCGTCGCCGAGGACGCGCACGCGCTGACCGTCGGCGCGAGCCGCGACTGGCGCTGGGAAAAGCAGTACCGCTACGGCCACGTCAGCGGCCAGTGGCAGGGCGAGATCGGCCGCTGGCACAGCGACAGCGACAACAGCACGCAGGTCGGCTTCACGCCCGCGCTGCGCTGGCGTCCGAATGGCTGGAGCGAAGGCTGGTTCGTCGAAGGCGGCATCGGCGTGAACGTGATCTTCCCGAAGTACAACACGCGGAAGAAAGAGTTCGGCACCACCTTCAACTTCGGCGACCACATCGCCGTGGGCAAGGCCTTCGGCGCGGATCGCCAGCACGAATGGTCGCTGCGCTTCCAGCATTTCTCCAACGCACGCATCGAGAAGCCGAACCCGGGCGAGAATTTCCTGCAGTTCCGCTACACGCACAGGCTTTGACGTTTCGGCTTTTGTAGGAGCGACGCAAGTCGCGACCGCACGGTGTGATGGTCTTTGTAGCGCCAGTACCCCCGCGCTTGCTGCGGATTCCCTGGAGCCTCAGTTTTCGCGGTCGCGACTCACGTCGCTCCTACAACGGCAACATGCATCCTCTATCTCAGCGGCGCTGCCATGATCAACGGGGCCAGGTCGTACCCCATCGCTTCGGCCTTCGCCTTCAGCTGCTCGAACTGCGCGCGCTCCATCGACGGCTCGCGCGAGAGGATCCACAGGTAGTCGCGGCCGGGTTCGCCCACCATCGCCCACTGGTACTCCGGGTCGAGCGCGATCACCCAGTAATCCGCCCATACCCAGGGCAGCCATGACAGCCATTCGGGGGCGAAGCGGACCTCCAGCCGACCCGGATGACCTTCCACCGGACGTGCCACGCCCTGGGCCTGGTCGATGCTGCCGTCCTTCGTCCTGCATGCATTGAGCACACCGATCTTCCCCGGCGCATCCAGCGAATAGCGCGCGGTGATGTCGCCCACGCACTGCTTCTGGAATGCCATCGGCAGATGCGCGATCTCATGCCACTGGCCGGCATAGCGCGAGATGTCCAGCTGTGGCACCGAGGTGACGGGCGCGGCAGCCTGCACGGAGAACATGCTGCACGCCAGCAGCGCGGCAACGGTGATCGGACCCAGGTGTCGGCGGCTCATCGGTCACGCCCTCGATGGATGAGAAAGGTGGAAGGCATACGGCAGAAACAGAGGAGCGGATGCACCCTACGCTGGAGTACATCCGCTCCGTGCCACACCTCGGGACCGCGGCTTACTTCGCCGCGAGTGTCAGGCCGCTGGCGTCAACCTTGGAAACGCCCTTGATCTGCTTGGCCACTGCGATGGCCTTGTCCTTCTGCGCCTGGTTGGAAACGGCGCCGGTGAGCGTCACCACGCCATTGACGGTCTCGACCTTGATATCGAGGCCGGACACGTTTTCCGTGGCCAGCAGGTCGGCTTTCACCTTGGTGGTGATCCAGGTGTCATTGACGGGCTGCGAGGAGTCGTTCTGCGTGTTCTCCTCGGGCTCATTGGGGGGATTGTCGGCCAGCACATGGGCGCTGGAGAACAACAGGGCCGTCGACAGAGCGGCGGTCAACATCGAACGTGTGCGTACATGGTTCATGGTTCTTTCTCCTTTCGTGGTGCGTTCGGAGTGTCGGGGCGCGGGGGTACAGCGCACGTGAAGAGGATCCGTACTGTTCAGTTAAGCGTTGCGTGACGTTCATGCAGGTGGACGCGTGATCAATTCGCGTGTTGCACCTACTATGTCCACTGGCTCCCGGACACTGCCCGCATGACTGCCTCACTCAACGTCGCGCTGGTCGGCTATGGCTTCGTGGGCAAGGTGTTCCACGCGCCCCTGATCCAGGCCACGCCCGGCCTCGCGCTGCATACGGTGGTTTCGCGCGACGCCGGCAAGGTGCACGCCGACTGGCCCCGCACGCGTGTCACTCCCGATGCACACGATGCGTTCGCGGATCCCGCCGTGGACCTGGTGGTCATTGCCTCGCCGAACGACTCGCACGCACCGCTGGCGATCGCGGCGCTCGGCCTGGGCAAGCACGTGGTGGTGGACAAACCGTTCACCCTCACGCTGCGGGAGGCGCGGGAGGTCGTGGCGGCCGCAGCGCACGCGGGGCGCGTGGTCAGCGTGTTCCAGAACCGTCGCTGGGATGCGGATTTCCTGACCGTGCAGCGTTTGATCGATGAAGGTGCGATCGGGCGCGTGGCCGAATTCCACTCGCACTTCGACCGCTTCCGCCCCGCCGTACAGGACCGCTGGCGCGAGCGCGACGAACCCGGCGGCGGACTGTGGTACGACCTGGGCCCGCACCTGCTGGACCAGGCAGTGCAGCTGTTCGGTGTTCCCGAAGCGATCACCGCGGACATCGCCCGCCTGCGCGACGGCGCGCGCGCACCCGACTACTTCGACGTCACGCTCCGCTATCCGCACCACCGTGCCCTCCTGCATGCATCCGCCCTCGTCGCCGGCAACGGCCTGCGCTTCGCGGTGCACGGCACGCGCGGCAGCTACCTCAAGCACGGGCTGGACGTGCAGGAGGACCAGCTGCGTGCCGGCGTGGTGCCGGGCGCGCCGGGCTGGGGCGTGGATACGCGTGCGGGAGAACGGGTGGCCGAACGCGAAGGCCGCCTCGTCGCCGGCGTCGCGCAGGCCGAGGCCGGCGACTATCGCCGCTACTACGGCGGCATCCGCGATGCGATCCTGCTGGGCACCGCGCCCCCGGTGACGACACAGGAAGCGCTGGACGTGATGCGCCTGATCGAGTCGGGCGTGCAGAGCAGCGAGGAGCAGCGCGCGATCCCGCTGGGCTGACTGCTTCCCTGTAGGAGCGACGCGAGTCGCGACCGCAAGGCCGGATCACCCGAGTCACCAGGCACCTGCATTGCGCTCACCCAGACGACAGGTCGGGAGCGCGCCCGGGATCCTGTGTTGCGGATGGCGTGCGGTCGCGACTTACGTCGCTCCTACAGGAACGCAGATTCAGGCCACCGCCTTGCCGCGATACGTCCGATGGTGCGCCATCGCCAGCATGGCCTGGTCTTCAGGCGTATCCCCGTAGGCATGGATGGCGGCATACGCCCGTGGATCGCACAGCGCGTGCACGCGGCGCACCTTTTCTTCGCCGACGCATTGCGGCCCCGCATAGCCGGTAATGCGTCCATTCCGCTCGGCCAGCACCGAGCACAGCAGGTCGACGCCGTGTGTCGCGCACCACGGGGCGAGATAGACATCCAGCCCACCCGAGACGACCACGATGCGGTCGCCACGCTCGCGATGCCACGCCAGGCGCGCCATCGCTTCCGGCCGCAGCACACCGGGCAGCACGTCATGCGCGAAGGCTGCGCCCTGCGCGCGCAGGCGTTCCGCATCCACGCCGCGCAGTCCCACCTGCACGATGCTGGCCCGGGTGGGATTGCCCGCCACCCAGCCACGCCGGTAGCCGAACACCACCGGCGCGAGCAGCACGCTGCCGATCAGCAGCCGCGAACGCGCGACGGCATGGCGCATGAAATCCGGAAACGTCTCGCGCGTGGTCAGCGTGCCATCGAAGTCGAACAGCGCAAGGTCCCGTCCGTCCGTGTGCTCAGTGGCCGCCATGCGGTGCCGTCGCCTCGGGCTCGGCCTGGGCATTCTCCAGCTCCTCGGCCAGCAGCTTCTGCATCTCGGGCATCAGGCTGCCCATGCGCGACTGCATCGCCTCCATCGAGTGCTGCATGACCACCGGCATCTTGTCGACCACGGCCTGCCCGGCTGGCGTCCGATAGAACGCGAGCATGCCCTGCACTTCGTCCTCGGTGAACGACTTGCCGTAGATGTCGACGTACATCGGCGCCAGCACCTCCCAGGACAACTCCTTCTTCACCAACGCCATCATGCGCGTGCTGAGCCGGTCGACGCGGGCCTGCTGCTCGGCCGACAACGTGCCCCCGAACGCCTGGCGCATCGAGCCGGCGTACATGGCATCCACCTGGGCATACACCTGGTCCAGCATCTGGCGCGTCTTCGTGACGTCCAGCAGCTCGCGTACCGAGGCTTCGCTGGCCGGCGCGGCGGCGGCAGTGAACGCGGGCGACACCACGACAAGCAACAAGCACAGCATCCACTTTTTCATGCGTCCTCCTTTTCGGCGCCGACCTTGGCGCCCGCGCAGGATAGGACATCTCCCGTGCCGCCTACCCGTCCGCTTCCAGCAACCGGGCGCCGGGGCCCTCCTCGCCCAGTTCGTCCCACGGATTGCGCAACGGGCACGCCTTCAACGAGAGGCAGCCGCAGCCGATGCAACCGTCGAGCTGGTCGCGCAAGCGGGTGAGGCTGGCAATGCGGGCCTCGAGTGCGGCGTGCCAGCGCGCGGAGAGCTTCTTCCAGTCGGCGGCGGTGGGCGTGCGGTTATCGGGCAATGAGGACAACGCGGACTGGATCTCCGCCAGCGGAATGCCGGTGCGTTGCGCGACCTTGATGACGGCCACGCGGCGCAGCACCTCGCGTGGATAGCGGCGCTGGTTGCCCGCATTGCGCCAACTGTGGATCAGCCCCTTCGCTTCGTAGAAGTGCAGGGTGGAGACGGCGACGCCGGAACGCGCGGCCACCTGGCCGACGGTGAGTTCCGTTTCGATGGGCGGATGCTGTTTTCCAGGCATGGCGGGTTGACCTCAAGATTGCTTGAGGTTCTACCCTGCCCGCCTCTCCCCTGGCAATACGTGGACCGGCATGACGCCACCCCTCAACCTCGCCCTGCTGTACGGCAGCACGCGTGAAGGCCGCTTCTGCGACACCGTGGCCGACTGGCTGCGCGGCCTGCTGGCGCAGCGCCGCGACTACGCCGTCGATGCGATCGATCCGGCCATGCTCGACCTGCCGCATCGGCACGGGGGCGCATCGAGCGTGGACCTGGTGAATCTGCAACAACGCATCTGGCGCGCAGATGCCTTCGTCGTGGTCACGCCGGAGTACAATCACGGCTACCCCGCCGCGCTCAAGCACATGATCGACCTGGTGGCCTCGCACTGGCATGCGAAGCCGGTCGGCTTCGTCGCGTATGGCGGGCTCAGCGGCGGCTCGCGTGCAGTGGAGCAGTTGCGACAGGTCTTCAGCGGGCTGCACGCTGCACCGGTCCGCGACGGTGTGTATTTCACCCAAGCCTGGAGCCGCTTCGACGCCGGCGGCCGACCGCACGACGCCGATGCCAGCGAGCGTGCGGCGCGACGCATGCTCGACCAGCTGGCGTGGTACGGGCATGCGCTGCGCCAGGCACGCGCGGCCTGGCCGTATCCCGCGGGCTGAGCACGCAAACCCCACTCACCGGTGCGCCGTGACGGCGGCACCTGCCATGGACCGACCCGATGTTCCGATTCTTCGAAACCCGCATCAATCCGTACCCCAAGGGCGAACCCGCCACCCCGCCCCGCAAGCTGCTGCCGTTCCTGCTGCACTATTCGCGGCCGCTGCTGCCGTGGCTGATCGCGATGTCGGTGCTGACGGGCGTGATCTCCGCGCTGGAGATCACCTTCTTCGACTACATGGGGCAGCTGGTCGACTGGATGGGCAGCACCGGCCGCGACAGCTTCCTGCAGGTGCATGGGCAGAAGCTGCTGTGGATGGGCCTGCTGGTGGTGGTGGCCTACCCGCTGCTGGTACTGGTGCAATCGCTGATCATCCACCAGACGATCTTCGGCAACTACCCGATGATCGCCCGCTGGCTGTCGCACCGTTATCTGCTGCGGCAGAGCGTCGGCTTCTTCCAGGACGAGTTCGCCGGCCGCATCTCGCAGAAGGTCATGCAGACCGCGCTGTCGATCCGCGAGACGGTGATGAAGCTGATGGACGTGTTCGTCTACGTCGTCGTCTACTTCGTCGGTACCGTCGTGCTGGTCGCGCAGGCCGACGTGTGGCTGGTGCTGCCGCTGGTCGTGTGGCTGGCCAGCTACCTGGTGCTGGTGTTCCACTTCGTGCCCCGCCTGCAGAAGGTATCGATGGCGCAGTCGGACGCGCGCGCGCAGATGACCGGCCGCATCGTCGACAGCTACACCAACATCCAGACCATCAAGCTGTTCGCCCACACCATGCGCGAGCAGGACTACGCGCGCGGCGCGATGGACGAGTTCATGGTCACCGTGCACGCGCAGATGCGGCTGGTCACCCAGCTGACCGTCGCCCTGCACACGCTCAACGCCTTCCTGCTGGCCAGCATCGCCGGCGTGGCGATCTGGGCGTGGCTGCAGGCGTCGATCTCGATGGGCGCGATCGCGGTGGCCATCGCGCTGGTGATGCGTATCCGCTCGATGTCGGACTGGATCCTGTGGGAAGTGGCCGGGCTGTTCGAGAACATCGGCACCGTCGAGGACGGCATGGGCACCCTGGCCCAGCCGCTGGCGATCGCCGACGCGAAGGATGCGAAGGACCTGGACGTCACGCACGGCGAGATCCGCTTCGACCATGTGAAGTTCCACTACGGCCGCGAAGCCAGGGTGATCGACGACCTGTCGCTGGTGATCAAGCCGGGCGAGAAGGTCGGCATCGTCGGCCGCTCGGGCGCGGGCAAGTCGACGCTGGTGAACCTGCTGCTGCGCTTCTACGACGTGGAAGGTGGCCGCATCCTGATCGATGGCCAGGACGTGGCGCGCGTTACCCAGGAGTCGCTGCGCCGGAACATCGGCATGGTCACCCAGGACACCTCGCTGCTGCACCGTTCGATCCGCGACAACATCCGCTACGGCCGCCCCGATGCGACCGAGGCCGAGCTGATGCAGGCCTCCGAACGCGCGCACGCCGACGAGTTCATCCGCGGCCTGACCGACGCCAAGGGCCGCAGCGGTTACGACACCCAGGTGGGCGAGCGCGGCGTGAAGCTGTCCGGCGGGCAGCGCCAACGCGTGGCCATCGCGCGCGTGCTGTTGAAGGACGCACCGATCCTGGTACTGGACGAAGCCACCTCGGCGCTGGACTCGGAAGTCGAGGCCGCCATCCAGGAGCAGTTGTACGCACTGATGGAAGGCAAGACCGTCATCGCCATCGCGCACCGCCTGTCCACCATCGCCGTGCTCGACCGCCTGGTGGTGATGGATGGTGGCCGCGTGATCGAAAGCGGCAGCCACGAGGAACTGCTCCAGCAGGATGGGCTGTATGCCGCGCTGTGGCGCCGCCAGTCCGGGGGCTTCATCGGCGTGGATCTGGAGGATGTCGAGGCTTGATGTCCTTCTCCCCGCGCGGCGGGGAGAAGGTGGCCGAAGGCCGGATGAGGGGCGAGCGCGGCGACGCATCGCTTCGCGTCTTGAATCCGATCTTGGATACGATCCGTCGGCATCAAGAGCACGGGCTTCGTCGCCCCTCACCCGCCTTCGGCACCCTCTCCCCGCTGCGCAGGGAGAGGGGAAAACACGTCACGACAACCAGCCGCGCGTCTTCACCTTGTCCGCGTACCGCCACAGGAACAGCGCGATCACCAGCAGCACCGCCGGCATCACCAGTCCCACCGGCCCGTAGGCCGCCCAGGCCGGCGTCACCACGTAGGCGCCGATCATCTGCACCAGCAGGGCGATCAGCGACAGCAGGAACATCGTGCCTGCCCAGCGCTTCTTCAGCAGCAGTCCCAGCGCGCCCAGCACGCCGGCGAACACCGCCACGGCGAAGGCGATGTTGAGCCAGCCGGGTGTCGCTTCGTAGACCTGGCGTTGCGGCTCGGTCATCGCCGCCAACTGCTCGGCGGACATGTTCACCTGCAGGTACCACATGGCCACGCCGATCAGGTTCCAGACCAGCGCGAACGCGCCGATGATCCAGAAGCCGAGCGGACGCTTGGATGCAGCGGTGTTGGTCGTGTTCATCTCCCCTCCCCAGGGTTGGTTGTCGGACCGAGGCGGAGCATACGCCCGCCCGTCGCGATACGCGCGTTACGGTCGCGTGGCCGGGGCCACGCGCCAGACCATGTTGCCTACGTCGTCGGCCAGCAGCACACCGCCGCGCGCATCCACGGCGACACCCACGGGCCGGCCACGCGCATTGCCGTTGGCGTCGAGGAAGCCGGTCAGCACGTCGGCCGGTGTGCCCTGCGGGCGTCCGTTGGCGAAACGCACGAACACCAGCCGGTAACCGGCCGGCTCGCGCCGGTTCCAGGACCCGTGCTCGCCGATGAAGGCACCGCCCTGCAGCGCCACCGGCCAGCCCGCCCCATCGTGGAAGGCCAGTCCCAGCGCGGCGACGTGCGCGCCCAGCGCGTAGTCCGGCGCGATCGCCCGTGCCACGAGGTCCGGGCGCGGCGGCTGCACGCGCGCGTCGACGTGGTCGCCGTAGTAGCTGTAAGGCCAACCGTAGAACGCGCCCTCGCGCACGGACGTCAGGTAGTCCGGCACCAGCGCGTCGCCGAGTTCGTCGCGCTCGTTGACGACGGTCCACAGCGCGCCGCCTTGCGGTTCCCACGCCAGGCCCACCGGATTGCGCAGGCCCGAGGCGAACACGCGGCGCGCGCCGGTCGCCGCGTCCACCTGCAGGATCGCGGCGCGGTCGGTTTCCATTGCCACGCCGTTCTCGCCGACATTGCTGTTGGAGCCCACGCCGACATACAGGTGGCGCCCGTCCACGCTGGCCAGCAGGCTCTTGGTCCAGTGATGGTTGAGCGGGCCGCCGGGCAGGTCGACGAGTTTCACCGGCGTCGCATCGCTGACCGTCTGTCCCTCGCGGTACGGCACGCTGACGATGGCATCGGCGTTGGCGATGTAGAGCCGACCATCGACGAGCGCCATGCCGAACGGCGAGAACAGGCCGGTGAGAAAGGCCGTGCGCAGCTCCGCCACACCATCGCCGTCGGCATCGCGCAGCAGGGTGATGCGGTTGGCGCTGGGCGCGGCCGCACCTGCCTTCTTCATGGCGCGCTGCATGAACCAGGTGCGCAGGCCCTGCTTCTGTGCCGGCTTGGGGGGCGCATTGGTCTCGGCAACCAGCACGTCGCCGTTCGGCAGTACGTAGAGCCAGCGCGGATGGTCCAGTCCACGCGCGAACGCGGTGACGTCCAGGCCGGGCGCGGCCGCCGGCGCAGTACCCTCCGGCCAGCCCACGGCCGGGGCCACGTTCACCGTGGGAATCCAGCGCTCCTGCGGTGCCGGCAGCGTGGGCTGCGGCCCGGTTTCGGCCGGCGATTGCGCGCGCCCGGTGCAGGAGAGGCAGCCCAGCAGCAGCACCGGCAACAGGCAGCGGATCGGCACCATGGCACGCGCTCCCGACGGAATGCTGCGAGCCTAGGCGCGGCGGTGCGAACACCGCGTCAACGGCTCAGGCCTCGTCCTGTCCCCACGCGTCCACCTCGGCCATTCCGTCCGCATCGATGGTCACCCGCACCTCGATGGGCTTGCAGCAGACATGGCAGTCCTCGACGTAGCGCTGGTCGCCGGCCGAATCATCCACGACCAGCGTGATGACTTCCCCGCAGTACGGGCAGGTGATGTCGGCGGATGGCAGGTGCGGCATCAGGCCGAGCCCAGCGCCGTCACCGACGCGATACGGTCCAGCCACAGGAAATGCGCCACGTGCGGGCGCGCGCCGTCGTCGATGCGGACCACGGCATTGAAGCCTTCATGGCCTTCGGCATCGCGGAACACCTGCACGCTGGGCCGCACCGGCACGATGCCGGTGATGGAGCCGCCATCGGTGAGCTTCAACTCCACCATCGCCTCGTCCGGCAATTGCAGGATCAGCGCCTCCATGCGGGCGATGTCGTCCTGGCGGGTGTAGAGATGCTGTGGCGCGTGCGTCATGGCTCGGCTCCGTGCGGATGGCCCACCCTAGTCCCGGCGCGGTAAGCGGCCGTGAACACATCAACGCAACAGGCGCAGCACGTCCTCGGCCGCGGCTTCGGACGAGGCGGGATTCTGTCCCGTCACCAGCCTGCCATCGGTCACCACGTACGACTGCCACACCGCGCCGCGCTCGTAGTGCCCGCCGTTCTTCTTCAGCACGTCTTCCAGCGAGAACGGCACCACGTCGGCCAGACCGACCGCCGCTTCCTCTTCGTTGGAGAAGCCGGTCACGCGCTTGTCCTTCACCAGCGGTTCGCCCAGGGCGCCGCGCGTGTGCCGGAACACCGCCGGCCCATGGCACACCGCCGCCACCGGCTTGCCGGCGGAGAACGCCTGCTCGATGAGCCGGATGGAATCGGCATCCTCGGCCAGGTCCCACAGCGGACCATGCCCGCCCGGATAGAACACGGCATCGAACTCGCCATCCACCACGTCCTTCAGGCGCAGCGTGCCGGCCAGTGCGGACAGTGCGTCCGCATCCTCGTTGAAGCGCACGGTGGCGGCGGTCTGCGCATCGGGTGCGTCGCTCTTCGGGTCCAGCGGGGGCTGCCCGCCCTTCGGCGACGCCAGCATGACCTCCGCGCCCGCATCCTTGAACACGTAGTACGGCGCGGCGAATTCCTCCAGCCAGAAGCCGGTCTTGTGCCCGGTATCGCCCAGGCGATCGTGGGACGTCAGTACCATCAGGATCTTCATCGGCGTTTCCCTCGTGTCGATGCGGCCAGACTAGCCTCGCCTGCGATAAGGCCAGGTGAGCCTAGCCCTGCTTCACCGCATGCCCGCCGAACTCGTTTCGCATCGCCGCCAGCAGCTTGTCGGCATAGGAATCGTCATCGCGCGAGCGCAGGCGTTCCAGCAGCGACAGCGTGATCACCGGCGCGGAGACATTGAGGTCGATGGCCTCGGCCACGGTCCAGCGGCCTTCGCCCGAATCGGCCACGTAAGGCGCGATGCCCTGCATCTCCGGATTCTTCTTCAGCGCATCGGCCGTCAGGTCCAGCAACCACGAGCGCACCACGCTGCCATCGCGCCAGATGTCGGCCAGCGCCCCCAGGTCGAACGCCATCTCCTGCTTTTTCTTCAGGATGGCGAAGCCCTCGGCGTACGCCTGCATCATTCCGTATTCGATGCCGTTGTGGACCATCTTGGCGAAGTGGCCCGCACCGCTCGGACCCACCCGGCCCCAGCCACTGTCCGGCGCAGGCGCCAGCGTGGCGAACACGGCGCGCAGCTGCTCCACCGCGCCGGCGTCGCCGCCGATCATCAGGCTGTAGCCTTCCGCCAGGCCCCACACGCCACCGCTGGTGCCGCAGTCGAGATAGTGGATGCCGGCGTCGCCCAGCTGTGCGGCACGGCGCTGGCTGTCCTTGTAGTTGGAGTTGCCGCCATCGATCACCGTGTCGCCCGCCGACAGCAGCGGACGCAACTGGTCCAGGGTGTCATCGACCACGTGCCCCGCCGGCACCATCAGCCACACCACGCGCGGCGTGGGCAGCGCCGACACTGCGTTCTGCAGGCTGGCGTGCGCGACGATGCCGCGCGCCTCCGCCTGCTGGCGCGCGGCATCGCCCGGATCGTAGCCGCGCACCGCGTGGCCGCCGCGTACCAGCCGCTCGGCCATGTTGGCGCCCATACGCCCCAGCCCGATCATCGCCAGTTCCATGTGTACTCCCGTGTGGTCAGTCAAGAAGAAGAGGTTCCCGCGCATTGTCCGCCCTGCGCACGGCCATGGCGTGCATGCGCGTGCGGCGGCTCATGCGGCCAGCAGCCAGTCGCGCAGGACCGTCGAGGTTTCCTGCGGGACTTCCATCGGAGGCAGGTGTCCGCAGCGCGCGAACACATGCAGCCGCGCGCCCGGAATGCGCTCGTGCAGGATCCGGGATTCTTCCGGCAGCGTCATGCGGTCGTCCTCGCCCACGCCGACCAGCGTCGGCACGGCGAGGGTGGGCAGCAGCGGCAGGGAATCCGGACGATCGATGATGGCGCGCTGCTGGCGCAGGAACGCATCGCGGCCGACACGCTGCGCCATGGCCATCACCTCCGCGCCCACGGCGTCGTCCACCCGGCTCTCGTGCACCAGCTGCGGCAGCAGCTTGCGGGTGACCCCCGCGAAACGCCCGGACTCGGCCATCGCCAGCCCCGCCCGCCGCACGGCGAGCCGCTTCGGCGGATCCAGGCGCGCACTGGTGTCCAGCAACGCCAGCCGCGCAACGCGCTGCGGCGCCTGGCGCAGGATCTCGAACGCGACATAGCCGCCCATCGACAATCCCGCCAATGCGAACACCGGCGGCGCCGTGGCCAACACGCGCGCGGCCATGCCGGCGACGCTGTCGTCCCGGGTCAGGTCGGCGTGATGCACCGCCGCGACGTCGGCCAAGGCTTCAGCGGGCGCACGCCACAAGCGCTCATCGCACAGCAGACCGGGGAGCAGGAGCAGGGGTAGCGAAGCCATGCCGACAGTGTAATCACCCGCATGCCGGACCATCGCCGATCACCGTCGACGGTCCGTTCCACATCCGCAACACGCACACCTGCGTAAGCTGGAGGCATCCCTCACGAGTCCCGCTGCATGCGCGTCCTGATCACCGGCGGTACCGGCTTCATCGGCCAGGCCCTCTGCGCCCGCCTGCTGCAGGCCGGCCACACCGTCAGCGTGCTGACGCGCGACCCTGCCCGCGCCCGCGCGCAGCTGCCGGGCGTGGACGCGCTCGCCACGCTGGAGGAGGCCAGCGGAGTGGAAGCGGTCGTGAACCTGGCCGGGGAGCCGCTCATGGCCGGGCGATGGAACGCGGAGCGCAAGGCGGCATTCCGGGTTTCGCGCATCGGTACCACGCAGGCACTGATCGCGTGGATGGCACGCCAGGCCGCGCGCCCGCGCGTGCTGGTATCCGGCTCGGCGATCGGCTACTACGGCCCGCGCGACGACGTGGCGCTGGACGAATCCGCCGCCCCCGGCGACGACTTCGCCGCACGCCTGTGCCTGGACTGGGAAACCGAAGCGATGCAGGCCGAAAGCCTGGATGTCCGCACCTGCCGCGTGCGGACCGGCATCGTGCTCGGCAGCGAGGGCGGCGCACTGGCGAAGATGCTGCCGCCGTTCCGCATGGGAGTGGGCGGACCGATGGGCGATGGCCGGCAATGGATGAGCTGGATCCATCGCGACGACCTGGTCAGCCTGGTCCAGTGGCTGCTGGAACGCGATCAGGCCGGCGGCGCCTACAACGGCACCGCACCCGCGCCGGTGACCAACCGCGACTTCGCACGCGCGCTGGGCAAGGCCCTGCATCGCCCCGCCGTACTGCCCACGCCGGCCTTCGTGCTGACCCTCGGCTTCGGTGAAATGGCCCAGCTTCTGCTCACCGGCCAGCGCGTGCTGCCCGCGCATGCACTGGCAGAGGGGTTCACGTTCCGCTTTCCCACGCTGGAGACGGCGCTTGAGGACCTGCTGCGGAGCCCGGCGAGGTGACCGCGGCCGCCCGCGAGACGTTTTGCCTGAGCCACCAGCCCATGTGTGAGTGGAACGAGGCTTTTCGCCTCGTGCGCCAGCACGGATGAGAGAAGCGCCAGGCTTTTCGGCTGCCGCGTCAGGCTATGTGTGAGTAGAGAGAGGCTGTTCGGCTGGCGCGCCAGGCTTGATGAGAGAAGAACGAGGCTTTTCGCCTCATGCGCCAGCCCGGATGAGAGAAGCGCCAGGCTTTTTGGCTGTCGCGTCAGGCTATGTGTGAGTAGAGAGAGGCTGTTCGGCTGGCACGCCAGGCTTGATGAGAGAAGAACGAGGCTTTTCGCCTCATGCGCCAGCCCGAGTGAGAGTAGCGCCAGGCTTTTTTTCGCACGCGCTAGCCTTGACGGGAGAAGCGCCGGCCTTCTCCACGGACACGCCCGGTCATCGGTGACGCGAGTCCGGTTTCCGGATGCCCACGGCAAGCGCAGCGTGAATGTCGCGCGCCCCCATGGCGGCAGCGATCACGACGATCTTCATCGCCTGCCGACGGAGGCGTAACGTCCGCGCACTTAGGGTCGGGACGTTCCTTCCAGGAGTGCGTCATGCCCACCAAGAAGCGCGTCAACCGTCCGCAGACCCAGCGTCGCCAGCCCGGCCGCCAACCACGGATGCAGCCCGAACCCGAAACCATCCGCCCCGGCTACCGCGGCAGCGGCCGGCTGGAGGGCAAGGTGGCGCTGGTGACCGGTGGCGACAGCGGCATCGGACGGGCGGTGGCGGTGCATTTCGCCCACGAGGGTGCCGATGTCGCGATTGCCTACCTGGAAGAAGATCGCGATGCACGGGAAACGCAGCGCCTGATCGAGGCCACGGGTCGCCGCGCCCTGGCCGTGCGCGGCGACCTGGCCACGCCGGCCCGCTGCCGCCGCGTGGTCGCACGTACGGTGAAGCAGTTCGGTGCGCTGGACGTGCTGGTCAACAACCACGCGCAGCAGTACCCCGTGGATGCGCCGGAAGAACTGACGCCCGCGCGCCTGCGGCATACCTTCGAGACCAACCTGTTCTCGTTCTTCCACCTGGTCGACGCTGCGCTGGAACACCTGCCGGAGAAGACCGGCTGCATCATCAACACCGGCTCGGTGACCGGCGTGCGCGGCCACGACACGCTGCTGGACTATGCCGCGACCAAGGGCGCGATCCATGCGATGACGTTCTCGCTGGCCAAGTCGCTGGCGGACCGGGGTATCCGCGTCAACGCGGTCGCACCGGGTCCCATCTGGACGCCGCTGATCCCGGCCTCGTTCACCCGCAGGCAGGTGGCGGAATTCGGTTCGGACACGCTGATGAAGCGCCCCGGCCAGCCGTCGGAAGTCGCGCCGGCGTATGTATTCCTGGCCAGCGAGGATGCGCGCTACATCACCGGCCAGCTGATCCACATCAACGGGGGCGGGCATATCTCGGCGTGAGCCGAGGCGCGGCATACTGAGGATGCCGCCCCGGTGTCCTCGTCCTCGTTCTCGTCCATGCCGACGCTTCGCCCCTACCGTCCCGACGACGCTTCCACGCTGGCCGATCTGTACGCCAGATCCGTCATGCACTACGGGCCACGCGCCTACACCGCGGCGCAGGTGTCCGCTTGGGCGGCGACGGCGACCCTCGAGGGGACGGCAGCCCGTTGCACCGACGGGCGCCACGTGCTGGTCGCGCAGGATGCCGACGGATCGGTGCTGGGCTTCGGCGACATGGAAGACGACGGGCACCTCGACTTCCTCTACATCGCACCGGAAGCCGAAGGCATGCGCGTGGGTTCGCTGCTGTACGCCGCACTGGAGGCGCATGCGCTGCACTTGCACGTGCCGCGCATCTTCCTGGAAGCCAGCGAGCTGTCGCGGCCGCTGTTCGAGCGCCGCGGCTTCCTGATGCTGGGCCGCAACGATCTGTCGCTCGGCGGCGTGGCCATCCACAACTACCGGATGGAGAAGCGGTTGCCGGCGTGATGGACCATCGCGCCGGGATTCCACTCACCCGAAGGCCGGGATGGAACCAAGCGCAATCGCGGCATCCACGGGCTACCTGCGATCCGCCTTCGCCTGCTGCGCCTCGCGCGCCTGCCGCGCCATGTCCTCGTAGCGGGCGCGCAGGGCGTCGAGCTCTTTCTCTTCCATTTCCTCCAGGTCGAGCAACGCGTTGTTGGCGTTGCGCGAGACACGGATCAGCTCGTCCAGCTTGATCTGCATGGCCTCGGTGTCGCGGTTCTGGGTGTTCTGGATCAGGAACACCATCAGGAAGGTGATGATGGTGGTGCCGGTATTGATGACGAGTTGCCAGGTGTCGCTGAAACCGAACATCGGCCCGCTGATCGCCCATGCCAGCAGCACCGCCAGCGCCAGCGCGAAACACGTGGGCCTGCCGGTGAACGTGGAGGCCGCCTTGGCCACGCGGGTGAACAGGGAGGGGGACGACATGGCGGGCGATCCTGTGCATGGCAAGGCACGCAAGGTAATCCGTTGCACGAAGACGGGTGTGAACATCGTCGCCTCGCGGACAGCCGCTGCCCTCGACCGTGTCGGGGCCGGCGCTTCGCCCGCCGTGGCGGCGTTAGCATGCCTGCATGGATGTCGCCGCCCTCAAACGCCATTGCAGGTCCCTGCCCGGCGCCGTCGAACAACGGTACGACGCACCGGCCAACATCCTGGTGTATGCGGTGGGCGGCAAGCGCTTCGCCTACTTCAAGACCAGCGAACCGGAGCGGTGGCGTTTCAGTTTCAAGGTGCCGCCGGAGCGCTTCCTTGAACTGACCGACCAGCCCGGCATCAAGCCTGCGCGCTGGCTGGGGCACCACCGCTGGGTCACGGTGGTGGACGTTTCCACCGTGCCGGCCGATCACCTGAAGGACTTGGTGGCGTGGTCATACCGGTACGCCTGGGACAGGTTGAGCCGGCGGCAGCGTGCCGAGATCCGGGAAGGGGCGACGGCCCCGGACGGAAAGGTCCGCTGAGCGGCGTGCGCCCCGAATGAAGAAGACCGGCCTGGCATGTCGATTCCGGGCACGCCGGTTCGTCGAAGGAAAGAAGCAGGGCTGGCCAGGCCCGTACCCATCACCCCAAGGAGCGCACCATGAACGTCAATCCCTACCTGATCCTCAATGGCGACTGCGAAGCCGCCTTCACCTTCTACGCGCAGGCCACGGGCGGCACGCTGGGGCCGATGATGCGCTTCGAGGGCACCGAAGGCTGCGAGGACATGCCGGCCGAGTACAAGCAGAAGATCATGCATACGCATGTGATGTTCGGCCAGACCGTGCTGATGGGGTCGGACAACCACCCGTCCTATCCGTACGAAGGCGTGAAGGGCTGTTCGGTGTCGCTGTCGGTGGACAGCATCGCCGACGCGGAACGCATCTTCGCCGCGCTCTCCGATGGCGGCCAGGTGACCATGCCGCTGGCGCAGACCTTCTGGGCGGTACGCTTCGGCATGCTGGTCGACACGTTCGGTGTGCCGTGGATGATCAACTGCGAGAAGGATGCCTGATGCCCGTGTGGGAACGTCGTGCACACCGTGATGCCCCTATTCGCTGCGCTGCGACTTTCACCGGTCGCGGCGCCGTGGTGTGATGCGCGGCATGTCGACCTCCCCTGCCCATCGCGCGATCGATGCCGTCTGGCGCATCGAATCCGCGCGCGTGATCGCCGGTCTCGCCCGCATGCTGCGCGACCTGGACCTGGCCGAAGAACTGGCGCAGGACGCGCTGGTGTCCGCCCTGGAAACCTGGCCCCGTGACGGCGTGCCGGACAACCCGGGGGCGTGGCTGATGACCACCGCCAAGCGCCGTGCGATCGACCGGTTGCGGCGGCTCCAGTTGCTGGACCGCAAGCACGAGGAACTGGCGCGCGAGCTGGAGGATGTGCAGGAGGAACGGCGCGCGCGTGACGAAGACGCGCTGGATCACGACATCGACGACGACCTGCTGCGGCTGGTCTTCGTGTCGTGCCATCCGGTGCTGTCGATGGAGGCCCGCGTGGCGCTGACGCTGCGCCTGCTGTGCGGGCTGACGACGGACGAGATCGCGCGCGCGTTCCTGACCTCCGAACCTACTGTCGCCCAGCGCATCGTGCGTGCCAAGCGCACGCTGGCCGACGCCGACGTGGCGTTCGAGGTGCCACGCGGGGAAGAGCTGCAGGAGCGCCTTTCGTCGGTGCTCGGCGTGGTGTACCTGGTCTTCAACGAAGGGTATTCGGCCACCAGTGGTGACGGCTGGATGCGGCCCGCGCTGTGCGAGGAAGCGCTGCGTCTGGGCCGCATGCTGGCCGCACTGGCGCCACGCGAACCGGAAGTCCACGGGCTGGTCGCGCTGATGGAGATCCAGGCCTCGCGCCTGCACGCGCGCACCGGCAAGGACGGTGAGCCGGTGTTGCTGCTGGACCAGGATCGCGGCCGTTGGGACCACCTGCTCATCCGGCGCGGCCTGGCCGCGCTGGAGCGCGCCGAACAGCTGGGCGGTGCATTCGGCCCGTATGCGCTGCAGGCCGCCATCGCCGCCTGCCATGCCCGCGCCGGCACGGCGGATGCGACGGACTGGGCGCGGATCGCGACGCTGTACGCGGCACTGGCACAGGTGAATCCGTCACCGGTGGTCGAACTGAACCGTGCGGTCGCCGTGTCGATGGCCGCCGGTCCGGCCAGTGCGTTGCCGCTGGTGGACCGGCTGCGCGACGAACCGGCGATGAAGCAGTACCACCTGCTGCCCAGCGTGCGCGGCGATCTGCTGTTCAAGCTGGACCGCCGCGACGAAGCACGTGCGGAGTTCGAGCGCGCGGCGGCGATGACCCGCAACGCGCGCGAGCAGGCCCTGCTGCTGGCGCGCGCGCGCGAGTGCGCCGCCGGATAAGCCCCGCTACATCCAGCGCGACAGGCGGATCTCGGGCCCGGCCAGGGCGGCAGTCTGGTCGTAGTCCAGTTCGCGCAGTTCCTGCGAGGTGTGTTTCACCAGATCGCTGACCTTCAACCGTCGCCGGTCCCCATGGCCCCCGGCCAGCATGCGGCGCATGTTCTTCACCAGCGCATAGGTGAACGCGCCATGCTGGACCGCGCCGTGCTCGTATTCGTAGGCGAATTCGCCTTCCTGGCACGCGTACAGCAGCAGCGGCATGTACGGTCCCTTGTGGCCGAGCTTCTTGCGCATCTGGCGCGCTTCACCCAGCGGCAGCGTGCGTACCGGCAATGCGTAGCCCAGGCGGCCGCTCATGTCGCCCAGCGGCATGGTGTCCTGGTCGACCGCCAGCTGCTTGCGCTCGTTGAGTTCCAGTTCGCGCGGTACCCACATCTCCCGGGCGGCGTTCCACTTCATCGCCCGATGGCGGATGTCGTCCGGCGGATTGAGTCCGCGCATGCGCGCCGGACCACCCTTGGCCATGCCGCCGGAATGGCAGCAGTCCAGCAGGATGCTGAAGTCCACGTCGTATGGCAGCTGCACGTAGCGCTCGAACAGCCAGTCGTCGGTGAGCGCGGTGTCCTCCGTCCAGTCGAAGTCGTAGGGCACCAGCGTTTCATCCATGCGGTCGACACGGTCCCCCAGGCCGTAGCTGGGCAGCTGGGCGCCGTGCCCGCTGTAGTACAGGATGCGCTGGTCGCCACTGCGCACGCCTTCGAGCAGCCAGTCCACGCGCTCGCGGATGCCATCGGCGGTGGCGCGCTCGTTCAGCACCACGCGGATGTCGCCGGCATCGAAGCCCTGTTCCTGCAGCATCGCGCTCATCAGGAAGACATCGTTGACGCAACCGCCCAGGCGCTGGTCCGGGTCGGGATAGTCGTTGATGCCGATCAGCAGCGCACGCTTGCGCGGCGTCGCCACGCGGCAGGCGACCGGCGTCTGTTCGCGCAGGGCGCGGGTGATGCGCGTGGTTTCATCGTTGAGCACATCGAACCAGAACGTGCTGATGGCCTGCGGATGGCGCAGGTACTCCTCGGCCGCATGGTCGGCGTTGCCGGGAATGTCGAAATGCGTATCGACCTGGCGGAAATTGTCGGCGGCAATGGAAACGCGCGCCGTGAACACCGAATCGAAACGGTTGTAGAGGTGGTACCAGAAGCGCGCCTTTTCGATCGCGCTGAGGCGGCCGGCCTGGTATTCGCCACGCACGAAGGGATTGCCGATCTGCGAGCCGAGCGATGCGAAGTAGCGGCCATTGGCGGTGGCGCGCGTTTCTTCATGGGTGAAGGTGTCGTAGCAGACCAGCGACCCGAGGCTGTGGCCGAGCACCACGTGCGGCTTCATCGCCTCGATGCGCTGTACCAGCCGCGTCCGGGTCTGCTTGCGGAACGTCGCGCTCTCGACCCACTTCACCACCATGCCGGCGGTGTGGCGCAGCTTAGAATCGTCGCCGCGCGCACGCCTGAACGGGGCAGTGATGCCGTTCGCCAGCAGCCGCGCCAGCGCTTCGAGCGTGTCCCCGAGGCTGACCTTGTGCTGGGCGAAGATATCGTCGTAGTGGCAGTACTGGATGTCGAGCGCGCGCTCGGCATCGACCTGCCGACAGGCGTCGTGGATCGCCGCCTCCCATTGCTGCTGCCATGCCCCGCCCGGCGGATGCTGGCCCACGCCATGCACGCACAGGATACGTAGTGCCGTTGCCATCGCTGCTTCCTCCCTGATGTGGTCCCGGCGTCCGCGCAGGCGAGGTGGCCTCGCATGGCGTGGATGCCCGGCCGACAGTATCGGAGCAGCGGGTCGCATGCCGTGACACGGGCAGCAATCCGTCGCCGCAGGGCAACCGGCTCCTCAGGGAAGCCACCGCACGGCAGGGAGCGCGCGGTTCACTCCTGACAACGCCATGCGGTGGTGGCGGAGGACACCGCTCAGGCGGCGGGGCCGAGGTAGTCCAGCTTGCCCAGCGGCACACCGTTGTGGCGCAGGATGGCGTAGGCGGTGGTCACGTGGAAGAACAGGTTGGGCAGGGCGAAGCCGAGCAGATAGCCACTGCCATTGAACGTCAGGTCGCCGCGCGTGCGCGAAGAGAGCGTGACCACGCGATCTTCGCTGCCTTCGAGGGCTTTCTGGTCGAACGTGCCGAGATACGCGGCCACCGCATCGAGTCGCGCAAACAGTTCGGCGAACGTGGTCTCCACGTCCTCGAAGCGTGGCGATTCCACCCCCGCCAGACGCGCCGCGCCGAACTTCGCGGTATCGGTGGCGATCTGCACCTGCCGGACCAGGGGCAGCATGTCCGGATACAGCCGCGACTGCAGCAGTACGGCAGGTTCATATCCCTGTTCGCGCGCATGCGCCTCGCCCTTCTCCAGGACCTGGCGCAGGTTGCCCAGCGCACGCAGGAAGACGGGAATGGAAGCCTGGTACATCGACAGCGCTGCGCTCATGGCGGAGTTCCGGAGAAAAGAAGAGCGCGAGGATAGTCGGGCGCGTGGTGGTTGATTAGCCACGGTTCGCGGGAGAGTGCATCCCATCGCGCCGGTTCCGTGCGCGATGCGCCGGAACGCGCTGCGTGATGCAGGAAGGAAGCAGGCCCGCGTGTGTTCCATCCGCGGGAAAGTGCGTCGCCATCATCGGCCTTGGGCGCCATCCCGCCACGCCCATCTTCTCCGTGCAACGACAGCTGCCCTGGCATTCCGCCCGGACCTGTCGCTGGCGACACCGCTCTCCCTCCCCCCGCGGTGTTCCTGCTGGAGTTGATAGCAATGAAGAAGAACAAGATCCTGTCCCGCACTCTCCTCGCCGTGCTTGTCGGCGCTGCCGCGTTCGGTGCGCAAGCCGCCGACAAGGGGTTCCATGTCGGCGCAGGCGTGGGCCAGTCGCTGGTGGACGAAGCCGGGTACGACGACGAGGACACCGCGTTCTCCGTGTTCGGTGGTTACCAGTTCAATCGCTGGTTCGGTCTTGAAGGTGGCTACGCCGATCTCGGCAAACTGGAAACGGACGGCATCGGCCGCGACATCGAGGCCAGCTCGGTCTACCTGACCGCGGTGGGCACGGTGCCCTTTACCGACAAGTTTTCCGGCTACGCCAAAGCCGGCTTCCAGCGTTGGGACCTGGATACTGCGCTGCCGGGCGTGACCGGCACGACAGACGACAACGGCACCGACCCGGTCTACGGCGTCGGCCTGCAGTACCGGCTCAATGACACGGTCGCCCTGCGCGGCGAGTACAGCCGCTTCGAAGTGGAAGATGCCGATCTGGACCTGGCGCAGCTCCAGGTCCGTTACGACTTCTGAGCAGCACCCGACCGCAAGCCACGAGCCGCTGGCCCTGCCAGCGGCTCTTCTTTTTTCTGCGGATGACGCGACTGCGTTAGCATCGGCGGCCTCCCTGGACCCGAGCTCCCCATGCCCGCCTGGACCGATCACATCCGCGACGTGCCCGACTTCCCCAAGCCCGGCATCCTGTTCAAGGACATCACGCCCGTACTGGCGCACGCGGTTGCCTTCGCCGATGCGATCACCTCGATGGCCGAACCCTGGCGTGACGCAGGCATCGGCGCGGTGGTGGGCGTGGAAGCGCGCGGCTTCATCCTGGGCGCCGCGGTGGCGCGCGAACTGGGAGTCGGCTTCGTGCCCGTGCGCAAGCCGGGCAAGCTGCCGGCGCACACGCTGGCGCTGGACTACGGACTGGAGTACGGGCGTGATCGTCTCGAGATCCACGCCGATGCCATGCCTGCGGGCGCGCGCGTCATCGTGGTGGACGACGTGCTGGCGACAGGGGGCACGCTCAAGGCGGCCGTGCAGCTGGTCGAACAGCAGGGCGCCACGGTGGTCGGGACAGGCGTACTGGTCGAACTCGGCTTCCTGGGAGCGCGCAGCGCGTGGACCCATCCCGCGCCGCTGTACGCGTCGGTGGTGTTCTGACATCCATCGCACCGCCTGGCGCGGACACCGCGCTCACTCGATGACGCGGCTCACATAGGCCCCAGTGCCGACGACCAGGAAGGTGTCGTTGTCGATGCGGCGTACGCGGCTCCCATCCTCCAGCACATACCTCGGCATGGCGGGAGCGTCGCCATGCGTCGCATCGCCTGCGTTGCCACGATGTACCTCGATACGGCAGCGACGACCCTCGGCATCCTGCGCCGTGAAGACATGGGTGCTCATGCGGGTGCTCCTGACAACAGGGTGCCCGAGCATAGGCGGCGAACCGTTAAGCGGACTGAAGCGGAATGTAATCAATCCGTGTGTGCGCAAAGAACGAGGGGGAGGCATTGCACCTCCCCCTCAGGCGCCGAAGCGCGATACCCGTCATGTGTCGGGCATGACGGGCTGCGAGCCGGTTCCTTGGGGATCGGGCCGGCCCACCTAGCTGTCGGGCGGGGAGCGCCGACAGATAGCCTTCGGAAAGAGGCGATGTCGCGCAGGCAGCTCCGCCTGCAGAAGCATTCCCCCCAACCATGTGATGAATCCGCAGATGCATGTCGCGCAATGACACCGGGCCATCATGCGAAGCAGCGTGGGCTACCGCACCCAGGGGAGGCTTTCCTCCGGGCGCCCTGCTTTCCACTTCCCGTACATGCCGCGCGAAACGCGTCTCACGAAGCGCGCATTGCCCGGCTGAGATGCTTGGTGTTGTTGCGATGGAGATAGCGTTCGACCAGGGCCTGGAGGTCTCGCCCACGCTGGTCCTGCCGATCGAACCGCGCAAGTACCTCGTTCCAGTTGCCGTCCTGCGCCCAACGGATGAACCGTACATAGATGCCGTGCCAGGAGCCGAATTCGCGCGGCAGATCCGACCAGTACGCGCCGGTCTGCGCCACCCAGAGAACCGCTTCGATAAACCGGCGCGCATTGCCGCCATGGCGCGCACGCGCGCCAACCCGGCCCGGGAGCGCCTGCATCAGGAAATTCCATTCCTCCGCACTGAGCCGCTGCGTAATCGGCCATTGGCTGATGGCACGCGGACCCAGCCCCTGGGGCAGAGGCCAGGACTGCGGCCCTGCGACGAGGGGGTGCTGACGTGTCACGAGTTCGTCGCCTTCTTCACGCAACGTGCCCATCAATGCCTCATGCCGCATGCAGAACCCCTCGGGCCGCCGCGAGGGAAAACCCCCGCGTCATGGCCAGATTGGCTGGAAGACCCCTACCACAGACTCTTTTCGCGCTATGCATGACACCCCTCTTGCTGGTCGACCGTTCGCCCGGAAACACCCAGGCCCCCCCACTTCCCACCCCTTTGCAGGGATGCCTTCTCCACTGCGACATGACCCGCGAATGCGCCGTTACGGCTTGCATGTCCAAGCGCAGCCGGGTCATATATGGGACGAGATCGTGATGAAAGGCACAGTCCGGACATGAGAGAGAAGAGGGACCCGGATGGCGCTGGACCTGATACGAGCGGCATGCTGCACCCCCGAGGCAACGAGGATCTGGCCCCGCCGGACCCGGATTCGGTCACCCAACTGCTGCGCAACGTGGAGAACGGGCAGCCCGGGGCCTGGAACCAGATCTACGCGTTGCTGTACCGGGACCTGCACCAGATTGCCCGGTCGCAGATCCGCCAGCAGCGCCGCAGTCATGTGAGGTCTCCTACCTCGCTGATCAGCGAGACCTGGCTCAAGCTCGCCAGCGCCGATTTCAGCGTCGAGAATCGTGCCCATCTGGTCGCACTGGTGGCGCGCGCGATGCGCTTCGTGCTGTTGGACGAAGTGCGGCGTGCGCTGGCGGAAAAGCGCGGCGAAGGCATGGACCTGTTGCCGCTGGACGAGAACACGGAGCCGGGGCAGGGTTCACGGCTGGAGCAACTGCTGATCCTCGATCAGGCGTTGAACGACCTTGCCAAGCTGGACGAGCGGCTGGCGCAGGTGGTGGAGATGCGCTATTTCGGGGGCCTCAGTGAGCTTGAGATCGCCGGCGTGCTGAAGGTGACCGAGCGCACCGTGCGCCGGGATTGGCGCAAGGCGCGCGCGTTCCTGTTCAGTCACCTTGGCGACGGTGAGCTGCCTGAACCGTTCTGACCGGGCAGCACGCGTATCTTTCATTACGCCGGACGTCCGGGATTGCGGCCGGAAGGCGAATGATCCCGATGTGAGCGAAAACCTTCCCCTCCCTCAAAGGTTCACGGCCCCGGAAGCGGAGCCGTTCCCGCCGTCTGACAGGGCGGCGATGGGATGAAGGCCTGCCTGACGCTCGCGCTGGAACTGTTCGACGCCTATTCGGACATGGGCGATGAAGAGCAGGCTGCGGCCCTGGCCGTCCTGAGACGGTCCGATCCAGCGCTGCATGACGCGCTGGTCCAACTGCTGGTCACCGATGCCCTGGACCATGAAATGGACGTGCCGCCCTGGGTCGGCCACGCGGGCGCCACCGACGCCATGGCAATGGACGAACTGCCGGATGGCGCGACGGCTGAACCGGCGGGCGGGCGCACCCAGCGCGCCTGATGACGGCGCCACGCTGCGGCCCGTCGCGCACGCCGATGCAATGCAGGGAAGGCCTGCGGCGCGATGCTGCCGCTTCGGACCACTGTCCGCGTCATGAGGACACGCTGCCATGTCTCCCATGCAGGGCTATCCCGCCGGGCGTACCGCGCTGCTCTTCGTAGACCCTTACAACGACTTCCTCGCGGAAGACGGAAAACTCTGGCCGCTGGTGGCCGACATTGCGCGCAGCGTGGACCTGCACGCCCACCTGCGCACCGTGGTGTCCTGCGTCAGGCAGGCAGGATTGCCCGTGTTCATCGTGCCGCACCATCGCTCGGAGCCGGATGATTTCAAGGGCTGGGACCATCCGACGCCGTACCAGTTGGGCGCGGCACGCGTGCAGCCCTTCGCAAAGGACAGCTGGGGCGGCGAGTGGCACCCGGATTTCGCGCCGCAACCCGGCGACATCATCGCCAAGGAACACTGGGGAGGCAGTGGCTTCTCCAACACCGACCTCGATTACCTGTTGAAGCAGCACCGCATCACCCATGTGATCCTGGTGGGCCTGATCGCCAACACCTGCATCGAAACCACGGGCCGGTTCGCCTCGGAGCTGGGCTACCACGTGACCCTTGTGCGCGATGCCACCGCAGCCGCCAGCGCGGCCGCGATGCATGCCGCGCATGAGATCAACGCCCCCACCTACGCGCACGCCATCCTGACCACCCAGGGCCTTGTCGATGCGCTGACGGCACGTGCGCGCGCCTGATCGGCTCCGCGCAAACCTACTTCCGCGATGACCAGGTTGCATAATCCGTCGGCGCGATGCGGGCAGCGCCCGTGGGCAGCAACGTGTCGTCGTCCAGCGATACGCCGAAATACAAGGCCCCGGCGGTGGCCCTGACCTCGCGCTTGTCACCGCAGGTTCGCAGGTGGTCCGCAACGAATGTCGCCATCGGGCGCGCCTCCGGCCCGGCGATCTCCACGATGCCCTCCACAGGCGTCGAATCGACCACGCCCGCCAGCATGGCGGCCACGTCATCGGCCGCCATCGGTTGCATGCGCGCCATCGGCAGCAGGATGTCTTCGCCCTGCACGCCGGACTGCGCGATGCCATCCATGAACTCGAAGAACTGGGTCGCGCGCACGAGGGTGTAAGGCACCCCACCCGCCCGGATGCGCTGCTCCTGCGCCCACTTGGCACGGAAATAGCCACTTCCCTGCAGGCGTTCTGTACCGACCACCGACAGCGCCACGTAGTGACGCACACCGGCGTGCGCTGCGGCTGCCAGCAGGTGTCCGGTGGAGGCTTCGAAGAACGCCTTCACCGCCGCATCCTCGAACGAAGGCGCGTTGGCGACATCGACCACCACATCGGCGCCCGCGAGTGCGGCCGCCACGCCTTCTCCGGTCACGGCGTTCACACCGGTGGACGGCGCTGCGACCACCACTGCATGCCCCTCGGCCGTGAGCAGCGCGACTAGGCGCTTCCCGATCAGACCGGTACCTCCCACAACGACGACTTTCATGGATCGACTCCCTTGGACTGGATGGAATGACAGCGCTTCGAGCCGCCATGCCATCCAGGACGCCGTACCGCGCCACGGCGTGACAGCCCGCCGGTCGCGGCCGCTGCGCGCGTTTCCCGCCCGCATGCTGAGGCATGCGTCGCAATCCGGCTCACAGTCACGCCGAACGCCTGCCGCGCTGCCCCGTTCATCATCACGACGGAATGTGGAAGTGCGACGGTGTTAGCAACCGGCCACCCGGGGATTGTCGCTAGCATGGCGTGGTCGGGCCGTCACCGGCCCGGTTCTCGCGCAAGGAGCGCACATGACCACACATGCGGCCGCCGGATTCGCCGGCACCTGGCACCTGCTACCCGAGCAGTGCGACTACCAACTCGGGCGCCCTCCGCGGAGGGCGCTGTATCAACTCGACTGCGCCGCCGACGGTGCGCTGTCGATCGCGTCGGAATGGCTGGGCAAGAACGGCAAGCGGCATCGGGCCGCCTTCGACGGCCGTGTCGACGGCACCCCGTATCCGTACCACAGCACGCCGCATGCCGATGCGCTGAGCTTCGAGTCCGTATCTCCCACGCAACTGCACTCCACCACCTGGCACGACGGCCGCGAAGTGCAATGGTCCGAGCGCGAGCTGGTCGATCCGGACACCCTCGTGATCCGCATGCGCGGCCATCTCAGTGATGGCCGTTGCTATACCAATGTCGGCGTCTACCGTCGCCAGGACAGCTGACGCCACGGCGGAACGCTACGCCTGCCACGCACCCCCTCAGCAACTGACACAAGAAGGGCGCCCATGGGGCGCCCTTCCTTTGCACGTCGTTCCCGGTCGTTCACGTCCGGGACCGGATGCGGGTCATCGCGTCTGCACGCAGTTCTGCAGCCACAGTACGCGCTTGAAATCGTCATAACGCAGGAACTGGCCCTTGAACGTCACCTTGTCGCCCTTGCGGAACGTCAGCACGTTGGCCAGCTGGTTGGGACGGAACAGGCACGCCACGCCCACGCGCGGCTCGTTGTCGCCCGGCACCTGGATCAGCATCTTGCTCTGGTCGGGGATCTCGAAGGACACGTTGTAGTCCTCACCATCTTCTTGCACGTAGTCCACCCGGCCACGCAACGCGTAGTTGCGGCCCTTGTGGCGCGCGGTGACGGCCACGGCATTGCCCTTGGCTTCACGCGCGATCTCGCGCGAGAAAATGAAGACGTCCTTCACCGTGACATCGGCGTTGTTCTGCGTCTTCGCGCCCTGGGCCGCGGCGGCACGGCCTTCCTTGCCCCCCTTCAGCTTGGCGAACAGCGTGCACATGTAGGGACGCATGGCGTCGGCCTTGGCGATCTGGCCCTTCTCGGTCTTGACCGTCATCTGCACGATCGCATCCTTGCCCTCGGCGCTCACGTTGATCAGGGTGGGAATGGCGCGCGTGGTGCCGGTGGAACGCTGTTCGACCAGCATGGAACCGGTCTCCGCATCCTCGGTGATCACGTCCATCTTCTCGGCGATCATGATGCCGCGCAGCTGGCCCATCGCATCCTTGACGGTCGAGTCCGGCACGGTGACGCGGCTGCTGAAATCGGTGCCGGAGAAAATGCTGCCGGACTTGCTGAAGTTGTCCTCGCATTCACCCGCGATGGCCGCGGGCGCCACGCTCGACAGGGCGAGCGCGATGGCGGCAAGTAGCTTGTAGGTCATGTGGTCCTCACATAGTGGAAGTGTCTGGGGTCCGGATACGACGGGCGGCGCTTCCTGCCCGCGCCAGACCCGGCCCCACGGCATTCTTGCAAGGGGGACCGTGCATCACAAGCAGCCCGTGCCTTCGCGCGCTGCACCTGCCGTACCGGACCCACGATCCACCTGCCATAGAATGCGCAACCAAACTTCAAACGCGCATCAAATCCATGACCGCAGGACCCTGCCGTTCCCACCGCCCCGGGGTTCTCCGCATTCCGGCGCTGGCAGCGTTGTCGCTGGTGGCGGGCATGGCCTGCGGCGGCGAGCCGGCCGCCCCGCGTGAACTCCCTCCGGACGTCCAGGCCGATGTCACCGCGATCGCCGGGCACCTGGCGCAGGTGAGCGACACCTCGCCGGCCCTGTCATGCGACAAGGCCGTGGAGAACGCCCGCTGGGGCGTGGAGACCATGCTGGAGGTCGGCGAGAAGAACCTGCGCGCCGGCTACATGAGCCAGCCCGCCTACGATGCGGCCACCCCGGCGCTGAAGCGCCTGCTGGCTGCACTGACCGCGGAAGACTGTGCGGCCGCCACCGGCGCGCGGCGCGACTTCTACCAGTGCATGTCCAGCGACTACAACCACGTCTACGCATGCGGCAAGGCCCATCCCTTCGACCCATGATGCGCGCGGTTGACCATCCGCGAGGCGCGGGCCACCCTTCCAGCATGAACATCCAACTCTCACTGGCAAAGGCGCCGACGGCGCGTCATGCATCGCGGCAGGAAGGCTGATGGCGTCGCTGCGACTTCCCGACTGGTTGCAGGAATGGGCGAGCCTCGCGATTCCCGTCGCGCAGGCGCTCGGGATCCTGCTTGCCGCCTGGCTGCTGTTGCGCCTGCTGCGCATCGTGGTGCGCCGGATCTGCGATCACTACCGGTTGCCCGCGCAGGTTGCCGTGAGCGCGCGCCGGTTGCTCGGCGTGCTGCTCTACGTTTCGGCGTTCATGCTCGCATTGGGACGGCTCGGCGTATCGGGCAGCGTGCTGTGGACCGCACTGACGGGCTTCACCGCGGTCGCCGCAGTCGCGTTCTTCGCCGCATGGAGCGTGCTGTCCAACATCTTCTGCAGCGTGCTGATCCTGACCACGCGTCCGTTCCGCGTGCACGACCACATCGAAGTGCTGGAGAACGGCGACAAGCCCGGCCTGCGCGGGCGCGTGATCGACATCAATCTGCTTTACACCACCCTGCTGGAAGAAGACGCGCTACGCGGCGACACCGTGCTGCAGATCCCCAACAGCCACTTCTTCCAGCGCACCACGCGGCGCTGGCGGTCGGGTTCGCCGCCCGCGACCACCTCGCCCGAATAATCCGCCAGCGCTGGTACCCGACTAGGCAGCGGCCAGTGCGCGTACACGGCCAGGGGCGAGACCAGGCGACGCACGCGGATCCAGCACGAACACATTCACCGCCCCGATGAGTTCGCGCGCCTGATCTTCCATCGAGCGGGCGGCGGCCGATGCCTCTTCCACCAGCGCGGCGTTCTGCTGGGTGGTTTCGTCCATCTGCACGATGGCCTGGTTGACCTGCTCGATCCCGGCACTCTGCTCCTGCGAAGCAGCCGAAATCTCCGCCATGATGTCGGTCACCCGCTGCACGGCGGTGACGATTTCGCCCATCGTCGCACCGGCCTGGTTCACCAGCGCCGAGCCATCGGCCACCTTGTCCACCGAGGTCTCGATCAGGCCCTTGATCTCCTTGGCGGCATTGGCGCTGCGCTGTGCCAGCGTACGCACTTCGGAGGCGACCACGGCGAAGCCACGGCCCTGCTCGCCGGCCCGCGCCGCTTCCACCGCAGCATTGAGGGCCAGGATGTTGGTCTGGAAGGCGATGCCGTCGATGACCGAGATGATCTCGGCAATCTTCCGGGAGGATTGCTCGATCTCGGTCATCGTCGTGACCACGCGTGCGACCGTCGCACCGCCTTCCGATGCCACGCTGGCCGCGCCGATCGCCAGCTGATTCGCCTGGCGTGCGGATTCGGCGTTCTGGCGCACCGTGGAGGTCAGTTCTTCCATCGAAGCGGCGGTTTCTTCCAGATTGGCCGCCTGCTGCTCGGTGCGGCGCGACAGGTCGCTGTTGCCTGCTGCGATCTCCCCCGCCGCCGTGTTGATCGATGACGACGCGCCCTGGATCTGGCGCACGATGGTGCGCAGTTGCGCCACCGTGGCATTGGCATCGTCCCGCATGGTGGCGAACACACCGTGGAAGTCGCCTTCCATGCGCGCCGTCAGGTCGCCGCGCGCGATGGCCTGCAGCAGCGACGACACATCCGCCAGGTTGCCATCCGTGGTTTCCATCAGGCGATTCAGGCCGTCCACCATGTCGCGGAAATCGTGCTGGTATCGCTGCGTGTCGCCGCGACGGCTGAAGTCGCCCGACGCCGCCGCCAGTGCCAGCTGCCTGATTTCGGCGTTGATCGCAGAGAGATTCGCCTTGGTGGTGCGCATGGCGTCCGTCAATGCGGCTTTCTCACCGGGCAGCGCCTCCATGTCGATGGACAGGTCGCCGACCGCGTAGCACTGCATGATCTCCACCAGCCGCTGCATCACCGCGATGTGCGACGCCACCAGCGCGTTGGTGTCACGCACCATGCGCCCGTATTCGCCGGGGAAGCGCGAATCGTCCATGCGGAAGCTGATGCTGCCTTCGTCGTGGCGCAACGCCATTTCGCCCTGCTCGGCGATGACGCCCTGCAGGGTCGCGGTCATGTCGGCCATCGCCGTGCCCAACTGGCCGATCTCGTCGCCACTGCGCACGTCGACCCGCTTGTCCAGGCGCCCGGCCGCGACCGCCCGCGCGGCAGCGGCGGCCTCGACCACGGGACGGATCACCGACCGCCGTATCCACCACGCCAGTACCAGTACCAGCACGATCGCCGCCACCACCGACAGGGCCGCGCACCCCACCAGCATGCGACGCGCATCCTGAGAGCGCGCCACCACTGCCGCATCGGCAATCGTCTTGGTGCGCGCCACCAGGGCTTCGAGCGTCTCGCCCAACTGGCGGTCCATGCCCTTCACCAGGCGATCGCCTTCCTGCGTGTCGTAGCCCCCCGCCGCGAACTGCACCAGTGCGGCGCGGTAGTTGCCTTCCAACACGTGATGCTGGGTGGCGAAATCGGCCGCCAGCCTGCGCGCCTGCGGATCGGCGATCCCGCTGGACAGGGTCTTCGCCAGGGCGGCCACCTCGCGCCCCTTCCGATCGAAGGCGCCGACGTACTTCGCCCGCTGCTCCTCGTCGTGTCCGCGGATGAGGATGTTCTTCCACTCCTGCACCTGCACGCGGAAGTCGCGGCTCAGGCGCTCACCCTCCGCGGCCTGGGCCACCTCTTCGGGCACCTCGGTGGAAAGACTGAGCCACGCCGAACCCAGGCCGGCCAGCGCGCACAACAGGATGACGGCAAGCCCCAGGGTCAGGGCGCCCAGCAGCTTGGTCTGCAGGCTGAGGGGGCGGGAAGCGGAATAGGACGACATGGCGGTACGACGTTGGGAAGGAATACACCTTCCTTAGCGGCGCGCGGCACGGCGAATTGACGCGCCACCGCCCTGCATTCCGCAATCCACGACCGCCATCTCTTTGTTTCAGTTTGATGACACGCATGTTGCCGCACGACAGCGCGCGTAGCTCAGCGCGTCAGCTCGCAGGCGAGCGCCGTCGCCTCGGCGCGGGCGGTATGCCGCGCCCATGCATAGACCAGCAGGCCCACCACGGCGGTCGCCGCACCGACGTAGCCGGTCGATGTCCAGCCCAGGCCGGCAGTGATCGCCATGCCGCCCAGCCAGGGGCCGAGTGCATTCGCGGTATTGAAGGCCGCGTGGTGTGACGCGGCGGCAAGCGTCTGCGCATCGCCCGCCACATCCATCAGGTGCGACTGCAGGATCGGCCCCAGCGCGCCCATCAGGCCGATGGCGACGGTGGCCAGCAGGATCGTCGGCAACGTGGTCGCCAGCCACGGAAACAGCAGCAGCGCCACGATCGCCCACGCCAGCACCATCCACGCGCCGCGCAGCTGGAAACGGTCGAACAGCCAGCCACCGACGAAGTTGCCGATCACGCCGCCCACGCCGAAACCGGCCAGGCCCAGCGGGATCCAGGCCGGCGATACGCGCGTCACGTCCAGCATCGTCGGCGCGAGGTAGCTGAAGACGCAGAACATGCCCGCGAAACCGATCGCGCCGATGCCCAGCGCCTGCCAGACCGGCACGCGGTTGAAGGCACGCAGCTCATCCAGTGGCTTGGCCTTCGGGCCATCGATGCCGACCGGCAGCCAGACCGCCAGCAACACGCCCGTCACCAGCGCGATGATCGCGACGAAGGCGAACACCCAGCGCCAGTCGATCATCTGGCCCAGCCAGGTCGCCAGCGGATTGCCGATCAGGATGGCCAGCGTCAGGCCCAGCATCACCAGGCTGATCGCACGGCCGCGCTTGTTGGGCGGGCTGATCGCCACCGCCGTCAGTGCGGCCACGCCGAAGTACGCGCCATGCGGCAGCCCGGCGATGAAGCGGAACACCAGCAGGCTTTCGTAGGTCGGCCCGAGCGCGCTGGCCAGGTTGCCCAGCGCATAGAAGCCCATCAGGGCGAGCAGCAGCGTCTTGCGCTTCCAGCCCGCACCGAGGATGGCCAGCAGCGGCGCGCCCACCACCACGCCCAGCGCGTAGGCGCTGATCAGATGGCCGACCTGCGGCTCGGTCACGCCGAGCGAGGCCACCATGTTCGGCATCAGCCCCATGCTGGCGAATTCGCTGGTGCCGATGGCGAAGCCCCCCAGCGTCAGCGCGAACAGGATCAGGCCGATCTGGCGCGCGGTGAGCTGGTCGGCGACGGAAGGGAAGGAAATCGGGGGCGTAACGTCCATGACGCATTATGCTGCGATGCAGCACCCGCAGTCGACCCCACGACTGGAACGCTGTCCGCCGTCAGCTCCCGCACTGCCTCACTTGGCGACGAACTTCAGCGGTCCCGCGTACTGCGGCCAGGCGATCGAGGCGGGGCCACGCGTGTTGAGCGCGGTTTCCGGCGTTTCGCCGGCCTCGGTCATGACGCGCGTCATCAGTGTGGGCATCCAGAAATTGACCGCGAAGGTCGCGTCGCGACGGATCACCGGATTCACCGACAGCGTGGTGGTCTTGCCCGGCTCGATCCGGAACGTCACCACGTCCTCGTTCACGAATGCGCCCCGTTCCAGCACCTTCTTCACGCTGAAGGCGGTGGTCATCTCCAGGCCGATGCCGGTGACGCGGTAGTCGCCCGCCGGCAACGAAAGGGTCTCCTGCTGGCCGTAGCGGGTCATGTGGTTGAGCGGGAAATCGATGAACTGCTTGTTGACCAGCGAGAACACCACCTGGCCATCGCGCACGCCCCATTCCAGCGCGCCGCTCTTCAGCTGCTCGTCGACCTTCTTCGGCAGTTCCTTCTCACTGGTGAACGGCTTGACGTCCACCACCAGCGTGCCGGTCTCCACCGCCGCCGCCTGCGGCGCCTGCTCCTGCGCCGACACGGACACCGCCACGCCCGCCTGCAGCAGCAGGCCCATCATCAAGTTCCGCATCAAGTCCCCCTGGAAGCGCCCCCCGGCGCGCATGCGCCATTCCATCGCAGTCCGGCCGGGCGCGCAATCCTGCGGCCCGGCTCAGCGTTCCGTCACGCGGAACGGCAGGTTGGCGTATGCGGCATGGCCCTGCCCATCGAGCACGTCCACGAACAGCCGGTACGCACCGGGCTTGCCGGGGGCAGCGAAACGCACCCCGCCCTTGCCGTCGTCCTGCATCGCCAACATCACCTCCGGCGGCACGTCCTCGCGATCGCCGCCGATGCTGGTGGCGGTGGTTTCGTGCAGCACCGTCCAGCGATAGCGCAGCGGGTCGCCGTCGGCGTCGCGCGCATCGACCTGCGCGGTGTATTCCCTGCCCGGCTTCAGCGTGATGCTGTCGATGGCGCGCCGACCGTCCAGCGTCAACGGTTGGACCGATGGCGCACGGTTGGACGGCCACGCGCCGGTCCAGACGTACTGCATCGCATCCACCGCCGGCGTGCTCTCCCCGCTCGGCAGGAACAGGCCGTACCACGTGGGCGTGCGCTCCTGCTTGTTGCCCCACAGGAACACGTACGAACCCAGTCCCTGTTCCGTATCCGCCGCGATCACCTGTTCGTAGCGCTGTTGCAACAGCATCGCCTTGCGCGAAGCATCGTCCTCGATCGGCGCCTTCCACGCCGTCAGCGGGCTTTCCCAGTGCCCGGTCGGGCCCCATTCGGTGACCACGTACGGACCGGTCCAGCCGCTGGTCGCCAGCTTCTCCGGCAATGCGCCGATGTCGCCGTAAAGCTGGATGCCGATCAGGTCCAGCGACGGCGCGCGCGCCTTCAACAGGTCGATCAGCTTCCGGTCGAAACCGGCCAGCGTGGTCATCACCGGGTGGTGCGGGTCCTCGCGATGGATCATGTCCGCGATCTGCCCGACCGCATTCCACACCTTCGGGTTGCTGTAATGCAGGTTCAGTTCGTTGCCCACCACCCACATCAGCACGGCGGGATGGTCGCTGTAGAGGCCCACTTCCCGGCGGATGCGTTCGAGCTGTTCGGCCACGGCGGCGTCGTTGTCGTAGTCGAAGCCATGACGCTCGTTGCCCACCTCGATGCCCATCGCCACCTTCAGCCCGTTGCGCTGCGCGCGGTCCAGCATCGCGCGCACGTCGACGTGATCGGTTCCCGTGCTCCAGGTGCGGAAGCTGTTGCCGCCTCGCGCGGCCAGCGCCTCCTGACCGGCACCGGCCATGCCGGCCCCTTTCACGTGGAAGGGCTGTCCGTCCACCAGCAATACGTATGCGCCCTCCTGCTGCACGATGCGGACCTGCGACGGCGCCGCGACTGCCCACGCGGGCACGGCCAGGGCAAGGATCGACACGAACAGGCGCTGCAGCATGCGGGCGTTCTCCGGCCATATGGACGACGGGGCATCATGCCACGCAGCCCGTCGCGGCACGGACGGGCGCTAGAATGCCGGCATGAATACCATCCTGATCCCCGTCTCCATCGGCGAACTGGCCGACAAACTCTCCATCCTCGAAATCAAGGCCGAGCGCATCGACGATGCCGGCAAGCGCGCGCACGTGCAGGTGGAACTGGATGGCCTGAACGCACTGTGGAGCGGGCTGGCGGCCGCGCAGCCGGAACTGGCGGGCCTGAAGGTGGATCTGCGCACCATCAACGAATTGATGTGGGACGTGCAGGACGCCTTGCGCGCCAAGGAAGCGGCGCAGGCCTTCGACGCCGACTTCATCGCCCTGGCACGCGCGGTGGCGCAGCACAACGGCAAGCGCATCGAAGTGAAGAACACGATCAACCGCCTGGCCGGCTCGCGCTTCATCGAAGAGAAGCAGTACCAGGCCTGACGGCAGCGCTCACGCCGCGCCGTGGCGCTCGCGGATCACCTGCAGGCGTTCGCGGTAGTACAGCGCATCGGCGGCGATCTTCGGCGGGTTGTCCGCCAGCCACTCCAGCGCGTCACGCAGGATCGCCGCCTTGTCGGCCTCGGGGGCTTCCAGCGCGGTGTCCACGCGGTCCAGCTGCAGGATGACGTCTTCGCGGGTGGTCTGTGCCATGGCCATGCTCCTCCGGGATGGGTCACAGCGTAGGACGGCGCGCGTCATCACCACGTCATGGCGTGCCCCGCGCGCGTCCGCAGTGGCCGGTTCCCTCGTCTCTGCCGTCCGGCTCACGCCCTGAGACACGAATCCTGATCATGTCCCGATTGATCCGGAGTCCTGTCCCATGTGCGGCTACTGCACGGAACACAGCGCGTTCGCCGCGCACCTGGTCGCGCTGGAAGCGCGCGTACCGCTTGCGCCCGATCCCCTCCTCCTGCCCGTCCACCTGCAGGAAGCCACGGACTGGCAGCAGACCTGGTTGCGCGCGGCGGCGCCGGACGATCCCGTCGCCGCCATCGTGATGCTGTGTCGCGCGTGGACCGACCGGCTGGACGGGAAGACCGGGACGCCGCTGCGCGATGTCCTGGGACCTGCGTTGCACGAGCGCCTGCAACAATGGCTCGCCGCGTGCGACCTGCCCGATGCCTGGGCGTGGCTCCGGCACACGGAGGGCGAACCGCCCCATCCCCTGCCCCTCGACGACGCGCGCGATGCGCTGGATGCGTACCTGGCCGGCTGGCTGCTCGCGCAGGAAGGAACGTCTGCGGCATGGGACGAAGCCCTGCTGCACGAACGACTGCCGCAACTCTCGGTGGCACTGGACATCCTCCGGCGTGACGCGCCCGACGACGATCGCATCCACCGGCTCGCACTCTCATCACCCGGCACCGGATCGCCCTTCAGCGCCATCGACCTGTGGCTGCAGCGCCGTGCCGTGCGTGCGCTGGTCGCACGCCAGGGCATGGCATCCGTCGCCACTCTGGTGGACCGTCTGCGCAGCCCCACCCTTCTTGCCACCATGCTGCACGGCGAGATGGACCACCATGATCTTCTGCATCTGCAAGCCGCACTGCAGGGCCATCCGGACACCGGATCGGAAGGCGCGCACAACCTGCATGCGGCGGTTTCCCTGCTGCTGGAATCGGGAATGACTGCCGCGTAAAGCAGGCATTGCATGTGCCTGCGGTGTCGTCCGCGCTACAGCGTGCGCATGAGGTTGGCCACGACGAACCACAGGAACCAGCCCACCACCATCAGGAACAGCGCTTCAACTCCCTTGCTGCGCCGGCCCGACAGGGCGTAACCAAGCGCCACGAAGATCGCGATGCCGGGAAGCAGGACGCACAGCACTTTCATGAAGACGGGAAGGGCTTCCTGCGCGACGGTCGTGGATGCCGGCACCGGCGATGTCGCGGAAGGCCTCCTGCCGAAGCGCGCATCATGGATGCCACGCCGTTCGAGCTCCTCGCGCGCGAGAAGGATCGCGTCCTCGGCGTAGGCGTCTGTTGCCGACAGCGCAATGAGCATCAACCTGTCGGCATCCAGTTCGCGATAGCGCTGCTGCACGGCGTCCGCGTCGAAGTAGATGCTCATGCCATCACGCTCCTCGTCGGGAGCGGGCCGGATGCGGTGCCAGGCCGAACTGTCCGCGTTCCACGCCATCGCTCCATCTGTCCGGCAACGGCTGCCAGGGACCCTCACCCAACACCGCTTCCACAAGGTGCGCGAGAGGGAACCCCAGGTGGTGTTCCGCGGCCAGCCCGCCATCCTGCAGATGTGCGTGCGCGACGAACAGCCGGAACGCAGCTTCGTCGCCGGCGGCGAGGCGGGTGATTTTCTTCGCCAGGTCGTACGACAGGCGATTGCCCTCGTCGGTGCGCAGGAAGGACTTGCCGGACCAGAAGGCCTGGATGCTGTCGGCGTCCCAGTACGCGGCGTGCTGCGCGGCGATCTCGTGCGGGAAGTAGAGCTGCGCATGCGGCGCTGCCAATTGCGGAAACAGGGTGTGCTCGGTGTTCACCGCCAGGCCCTCGTTGAGCCAGGCGGGAATCGGCAGGTGGGTCAGCAGGCAGTGCGTGAGTTCATGCGCGATGACAGGCTCCATCGCATCGATCTGCTCCAGCGGCATGACGAAATGTCCGTAGCCCGCCTGTATGAACATGCCGGAGGACATCGCGTACTCGCCACCTTCCGGATAGTAGTGGCTGACATAGGCGTAGTAGTCGTCGGGGTCTTCGAACACCATGACGACATGCCTGCCCCAGCCCCCGTCGTCGGCCAGTTCGCCCAGGCTCCGGGTGATGCGTGCGCGCATGCGCTGACAGGTGGCCAGGAAGACCTGTGCGGGCCGGTCCTCCAGCGGAGACAGCAGCAGGAAATCGTGCGTTCCCGTGATCCTGTAGTGGGTGCCCAGCGCGTCGCGCAGCGCCTCCAGCCATGTCTGCGCCGCGGAATCCCAGTAGGCATGCGCCGCCTCGCCGTCGAGCCCCGCTGCGTCGCCTTCGTGCATCGATGCCCAGTCGGGAATCGGCAACTGCGTGTCGGCGAACCAGTGCATCTGCACGCTCACGCGCACCGGTGTCGGCGCGGCCGTGGATGGGGGGCGGGCGAAGAGGCGGGCGAGCCGACGGATCATGCGTCGATGCGTTCCTGCACGGCGGATACGGGTCGAGTGGATGAGCATGGCGCCCCTGCCGTGGCATTCCCCTGTTTGCACGGGCGGGTGCCACGATAGCAGTGATGCCGGAGGTTGCGCGATGCGCTCGCCGCAGCTTCCCGCTGCTGCCGCCAACATCGCATGAGGGAGGCATGCGTCAAGCGGAGGACCCGTTCGTCCACATGCCGGCGCGAGCGTAAGCTACCCACCGCACGTCGCCGGAGTTCCGCCATGGCTCTCATCCCGTCCCTGCCGGGCATCGACCTTCCTCTCATCCAGGCGCCCATGGCGGGCGTGCAGGATGAAGCGCTCGCACTGGCCGTGGCCCACGCGGGCGGCCTCGGTTCGCTGCCATGCGCGCTGCTCAGCGCAACACAGCTGGAAGCGGCCCTGCAGACGTTCGCCACGCTGGACCGCCCCATCAACCTCAACTTCTTCTGCCACGCGATGGCGGATCCCGACCCGGCGGATGAGCAGCAATGGCGGAACGCGCTCGCGCCGTACTTCGACGCGTTCGGCGTCGAACCTCCGCCGCCCTCCACGGCCGGTGCACGCCGGCCCATCGATGCGGCCACCGTGGATCTGCTGGAACCGTTCCAGCCGAAGGTCCTCAGTTTCCACTTCGGCCTGCCCGACGCCGCCCTGCTGGCGCGCATGAAGGCGTGGGGCGCACGGGTGATGGCGTCCGCCACCACGGTGGAGGAAGGCCGCTGGCTGCAGCAACGCGGTGTCGACCTGGTGATCGCGCAGGGGATCGAAGCGGGCGGCCATCGCGGGCATTTCCTTGCCGACGAGCTCACCGCGCAACCGACCACCCTCGACCTCGTCACCGCACTGTCGAAGGTGCTGACGGTGCCGGTCATCGCGGCAGGCGGCATCGGCGACCGGACCGATGTGCAGCGGCTGCTGGCGGCGGGCGCAAGCGCGGTGCAGGCCGGCACCGCCTATCTGTTGTGCCCGGAAGCCACCACCTCGGCCGTGCATCGCGCCGCGCTCCAGCAGGAGGGCCGCGACAGCGCGATCACCAACCTGTTCAGTGGCCGCCCCGCGCGCGGCCTGGTCAATCGCCTGATGCGCGACCTCGGCGCGATCTCCACGCTGCCGCCCGCCTTCCCCTGGGCATCGCAGGCCCTCGCCCCCCTGCGTGCGGCGGCGGAAGCGCGCGGGCGGGATGACTTCTCGCCGCTGTGGTCAGGCACGCGTCCCGGCCGGTTCCCCGGCGTGGGCGCTGCGGCGGTGACGCGGGCGTTGATGGGGATGGACTGAGGGGTGCCGCAGGCGGGGCGACCCGACCTCCCACCTCCGTCGGCCTGCCTCAATGACGGTGGATATGGAATGGGATCGCGGTGCACCGCCAGTACGGAATCAGCTTGCTGCGGATGCCCTTGAACGAAGACACATCGAAGCGCCGGGTGGCAAAGGTGCCGGTGGGCGTGTGGCGCAGCATGATCTCCACCTCGCGCGCATTTTCCAGCGCGTCCATCAGGTTCTCGTCGCTGTACCAGACCTCCCAGTTGATCGCGATGGCATGGTCGCGGCCCGGCGAGCCCTGCACATCGAAGCGACCGGGGAAGGGTTTGCCATCCAGCATCACACGCACGGCGTCGGTGTCCCAGGTGCGTGGACGGGTGCGGTCCTTGAGCTCGTCACGGAACTGCAGGCTGGAAGTCATCAGGTCCGACAATGCACGGTGGTCGGGGGGACGCAGGTCGTGCGATTCATCCGAGGCAGCGTGACTGAAGGAAATGCCGAGGGTGAAGGTCTCGTTCGGCCCGGCATTGGGCGACGCGATGGAATAGCGCGCGGTCCCCACGATGACGCCACCCAGTTCACTCCGGTGCCAGCCTTCGATCTCGGTATCCGGCAGCATCGGCTTCGTGCACTGCTGCGACCAGGCGGTGGCAGGCAGCACGGCGAACAGAAGGGCCAGCCAGCCCGGACATCTGGACATCGAATTCCCCTGGTGGATGGCGCCCTCCCCAGGGCGCGACAGGGCTACTAAAGCACGCTTCCGGCGAAGGCGCCATCGTGGCGGAGGGCATGCGCGTGCATCGCATGGGAACCGTCAGAAACGCGCCGGAAACGTCCTGACACTCCACTCCGCGTTCTTTTCGTCCAGCGTCGCTGCCAGCAGGGTCTCGCCATCCGTGCGCACGTTGACCAGACCATAGACCAGGCCCGACACCACGTAGGCCCCCCGTGCCTTGCGGAATCCCTTCTTCGGGCGCAGATCGCCCGCCTTGGTGGTGCGGTAGTGCAGCGTGGTGCGGGCAAGATCGTCGCCCTCGACGGCCGCACCGCCGGGCACCTCGATCCTGTCCAGCTTGCCGACCGCATAGGAGCGGGCGAGTTCGGTGGAGTACACCAGCGGCGTCACGATCTCGTCCTTCACCACCGTCAGGTGGCCCGTCGCGCCGCTGGCGGCCACGATGGCCGGCCGCGGGTGGTCGTGTCCCTCCGCGTCCCCCGATGAAATGATGGTCGCCGAGGGCGCCATCGCCTGTAGGAAGGCCAGCGACACATCCGCGCTTCCATGGTGGCAGGCCTTGGCCACGTCGCACTGCAGTTCCAGCAGGCTGCCGGCCATCGCGTGCAGGATGTCCTGCTGCGCGCCCTTGTTCAGATCGCCCGTCAACAGGGTGCGCGTGCGCCCGTAGTCGACGCGCAGCAGGATGCTGTGGCCGTTGGTGTTGAGCTCGCTCCGGCCGAGATTGCGCAGCGCCGCGCGCCCCTGCACCTCGGCCTCGATGGGGGCCAGCACGCGGATGGATACCTCGCTGGTATCGGGATCGAAGCCGGGGAGCCAGGGCGTCTCGTCGCTGAGCCTGGCGAACACGCAATGGCCACCATCGGCGGTGGTGGTATCGGCCACGCGCCGGATGAACTTCGCCCACTCGCCCTGCAACGGCCGTGGGCTTGCGGCATCCAGGCCCTGCAGCGCGGAATCGCGGTCATCCAGCAGGTCGACCAGGTAGCGTTCGCCGTCGTGTTCCACCACCTCGCCGAGCGAGCGCTTCCCGCCCACCGTCCACCACGAAACACCGGCGTGATAGAAGCGGTCGACGTGGATGGCCTCGGCATCCAGTTCCTCGGTCACATCGACGCCCAGCAGATCGGAAAGTCCGCCGTAGTGGTCCTCGTCGTTGTGCGACGAGATCAGGGCGTCCAGCTCCACGCTCGACAGCCCGTAATCCTTCACGAACTTCCAGTCGATGAAATCCGCCGCCGATTTTCCGCTGGGCTGCTTGTCGCGCGGAAATCCCCCGTCGATGAGGATGTGCTGGAACGAGGGGGTCTTCACCAGCACGCCATCGCCCTGCCCCACGTCGATGAAGTAGAACTCCAGCAGCGATGTGCCATCGAGCGCGGAGGCCAGCACCCATCCCGTCCTGCCGCGCGCGGTGACCTTGCGCCGGCTGCCGGTGCCCGGCGCGCCTTCGAATTTCACCCCGTCGCCCCACAGCACGTACGCGAAGGCCTTCCCTTCCTCGGCCGCGTCGTACATCGGCACGGGCTTCCTGGATCCAACGAACGCGTCGAACGGATTGTCGATCATGGGGTTCCTCACGGGACCGTGGCGAAGGAGGGACGCGACCCGGGCTGGCCATGTTCGCGCTCCTCCATGCCAACGCCATGACCATGCACACAAGGTCATCCATCGGTCGGGCGGCTCCGCTCGAAGCATCCCGGGTGTCGGCGCATCCCTGCTGGCGGGCTTGACCCCGCCCTACGCCGCCCTGCGCAGGCCGCGGATGCCGAACCAGACCAGGACAGCGGCCAACGACAGGAAGGTCGCGGCGATCGCAGCTTCGCCTCCCGCCAGCGGCAGTCCCAGCGCGCGCGTGGGCAGGGAGGCATCGTAGAGACTGACGGTGGCGAGCACCGCGCCGCCGATGATGAGCAGGGTGGATCGTAGTTTCTTCATGCGATTGCTCCGTTGCGGCCTGATGGCGGGGAGCAGGGTCGTGCGCGCGCCGGGGCACACGCAACCCGCGTGCGACCAAGCCACCGGAGATCCGACGAAACGGGGTATCGGATGACGGGCTTCACCCGCGTGGACCGGCTGTGGAAGTGGTAGCGTGGCAGCCGCAACGCTGCAGGCCGTCATCCGGGGGGATGCCACGATGAAACTGTTCTTGCCGGGTCCGATGACACTGCTGCTCTCCCTGCTGATCAGCTTTTTCCTGCTGAGGTCGGACACCCTGCGGGCGGTGCAGACATCGGGCGCACACGCGCATGCCGCATCCGCCGCAACCCGGGTGAACACCCCGCACGTCACAGCGCCAGCGGGAGCGTCGCCCCCGCGTCCCGTGCGTGCAGACGGGGCGCCCGCTCCGCTCGCGACGGCGCCGTCGCAGACCGACCCGTTCGCGCCGGTGTACATCGTGACCTCGCGCGACACCTGGCAGGGGATCCGCGGCCTGGCCCGTGATGCGGTCGCGCGGCGCGACAGCACCGGCACGCCGCTGGTGATTTCCGAAACCCGGGCCGACCGCCTCGGCGAGATCAGCCGCTACGTGCATGTCAGCGAGCGCCGCTGCGGTGGCTATTTCGCATTCCCCAGCCGCGCGCAGGCCGAGGCCTTCGTCAGTGCGGATCGCGCGAAGCAGGCGATGACGAAATCGCTGGCCGCCGGCTACACGCTCGACAACCAGGCCACCGTGAGCCGCTGGTTGCCGCAGGTGCAGGAACAGCGCCTCTACGACACCATCAACCACCTCTCCAGCTATCGCAACCGCTACTTCGCCAGCAGCCACGGCAGGACATCGGCCGAATGGATCCGGGACCACTGGCAATCGCTCGCCGCCGGCCGCGATGATGTCAGCACGGAGTTGTTCACCGCCTGCGCGAACTGCAGCACGCAGCCTTCGGTCATCCTCACCATCCAGGGTCGGGACCTGCCCAACGACGTCGTCGTACTGGGCGCGCACCTGGACTCGATCAACGGCAGCAATCCCTACGATCCCAACCAGCATGCGCCGGGCGCCGACGACGATGCATCGGGCATCGCCACGCTCACCGAAACGCTGCGCATCGCACTGGCCGACGGCTGGCAGCCGCGGCGCACGGTGAAGTTCATGGGGTATGCCGCCGAGGAAGTCGGCCTGCGCGGCTCGCATGCCATCGCGCAGTCGTTCCGCGCCAGCGGCGTCAACGTGGTCAGCGTGCTGCAGGTGGACATGACCAACTACAAGTCGGGCGCGGTGACGGACATGAAACTGATCAGCGACTACTCCAACACCGATCTGAAGAATTTCTTCATCACCCTGTTCGATACCTACCTGGCGCCGATGGGCCTGACGCGCAGCAGCGTGGCGTGTGGTTATGCGTGTTCGGACCATGCCTCATGGACGAACGCCGGCTATCCCGCGGCGATGATGTTCGAGGCCGGCGGGCCGAACGGCAGCTTCCCCTACATCCACACGCCCCAGGACACGCTGGCGACGATGGGGGAATCGGCGCAGCACAGCGTCAAGTTCACCCAGTTCGCCCTGGCCTATCTCGGCGAGACCGCCAAGACGCGCGGGAAGGTCACCGGAGGGCCGGCGCAGGTGTTGCCGGTGCAGTGAGCGGCAGGGTGGGCCCTGGCCCACCGTGCGAGGTATGTGGATGGCGTGCGAAGGTGGGCTTGCGCCCACCCTGCGCGCAACGCTTGGAGACCAAGATGAGACATGCATTTGCGAACATCGCCTTCACCCCCGCGGTACGCGACGTGCAGGCACGCGACGGCAGCCGCGCGAAGTACGCGCGGGCCTTCGAATCCGGCGACGAGGTACGCAATGCCGAACTCGGGGCCGACGAAGCCGCCTTCATCCACGCGCAGCGCAGCTTCTACATGGCGACCGTCTCGGAAACCGGCTGGCCGTACGTGCAGCATCGCGGCGGCGCGCCGGGTTTCCTGCGCGTGGTCGATGCGAAGACACTGTCGTTCACCGACCTGCCCGGCAACCGGCAGTTCATCAGTGTGGGCAACGTGGCACAGGACGATCGTGTGGCGTTGATCCTGATGGATTACACGCATCGCCAGCGCCTGAAGCTGCTGGGCCGGTTGAGCGTGGAAGAGTCACCGGGCGCGGGACGCACCGAGCGCACGATGACGATCCATGTGGAAGCCTTCGACTGGAATTGTCCGAAGTACATCCCGGTGCGTTTCGAAGCCGAAGACGTGCAGCGCGCACTTGCCGAGCGCGACGCGCGCATCGCTGAGTTGGAGACGCAGGTGGCCGAACTGCGCCGGATGCCGTAGGGCGGGCCCCGGCCCGCCGTTCGACGTGTGTGGATCGCGTGCGATGGCGGGCTTGAGCCCGCCCTATGACTGCGTGGATCAGGTGCCCAGCAATTCCACGTCGAACTTCAGCGTGGCGTTCGGCGGGATGACGCCGCCGGCACCGCGCGCGCCGTAGCCCAGGTTGGCGGGGATGATGAGGGTGCGCTGGCCGCCGACCTTCATGCCCTGCACGCCTTCGTCCCAGCCCTGGATGACCATGCCGCCGCCGAGGGGAAAGATGAAGGGTTCGCCGCGGTCCTTGCTGGAATCGAACTTGGCGCCCTGCGCGCCGTTGTCGTACAGCCAGCCGGTGTAGTGCACGGTGACGTTGCTGCCGGGCTTGGCTTCGATGCCGCTGCCGACGACGGTGTCTTCGAATTGCAGGCCGGAGGTTGTGGTGGTGAATGCCATGGGGTGTTCCTTGTGGGGATCGGGATGTTCGTGGTGCGTAGTTTATCGCCCGTGCGGTCCAGAGGAGGAAAGGGGTAGAGAGTCGTAGGGGGCCTCGCCCTCATGCATATACGCGCACGGCCTACGTGGACGGGCTCAAGCCCGCCTTCAGCACTATGCCGACGGCCGCCTGCCCCGCATGAATTCCAGCATCGCTTCGAACACGGGCTGCAGGCGCACGGCCTGGTCGGTGAGTTCGTACTCCACGCGTGGGGGGACTTCCGCGTAGAGGGTGCGGCGTACCAGTCCGTCGCTTTCCAGCTCGCGCAGTTGCGCGGTCAGCATGTGCTGGGTCACGCCGGGAATGGCGCGCCGCAGTTCATTGAAGCGGTGCATGCGCTGGTGCAGCAGCCAGAGGATTTCCAGTTTCCATTTGCCACCGAAGATGGCGACGGCCTTCCTGATGTCGCCATGTATTTCATCGATGTTGTGTGCGATGTCGGTGCATACCTGCTCAGTATGGTTTTGCATACCTGGTACTCAAATCAATCCTTCTTGTTGACACGACTATACGCCACTAGATTTTCGCGACGCGGTGGCAGCGGCGTCACGGAGACGATCGACATGCGGCCGCACTCCTTCCCCACAAGGCACTTGCCCCATGAAGATCCTGCATATCGATTCCAGCATCACCGGCGGCGATTCGGTCAGTCGCACGTTGACCGCGGCGGTCGTCGCACGCCTGGTCGCGCTCAACCCCGACGCCGACGTCACCTATCGCGACCTTGCCGCGCAGCCACTGCCGCAGGCGTCGGCGCCGTTGCTGGCGGTGGCGGCGGGCGCTGACGTGCCGGCGCAGGACAGCGCGCTGCAGGCGGACGTGTCGGTGGTGGGCCGTGTGCTGGACGAGGTGCTGGCGGCGGATATCATCGTCATCGGCGCACCGATGTACAACTTCAGTGTGCCCAGCCAACTGAAAGCGTGGCTGGATGCGATCGCGGTGCCGGGCAGGACGTTCCGCTACGACGCGCAGGGCGTGCACGGGTTGCTGGGCGAGAAGCGCGTGATCATCGCGTCCGCACGCGGCAACGTCTACGCGGCGGGCTCCCCGGTCGCGGGGTACGAGCACCACGAGTCCTACCTGCGCAGTTTCCTGGACTTCCTGGGCGTGACCCGCATCGAGGTGGTGCGTGCCGAGGGCGTGCGGTTGGGCCCCGAGCATGCGCAGGCCGCGATGGCCGGCGCGCTGGCGCAGGCGGGCCAGCTGGAAGCGGCGTGATGCACGTGCAGGGTGAACGTTCACTCTGCTGTCGGGGTGCATGGCGGCTTATGCCGCGTGAGCCGACGCCTTGGTCGCACGCTTGAAAAAAAGGCGAGCCGAAGCCCGCCTTTCTTTTGCATGACGCTGCGCTCACGCGGCCGGTTCGGGTTCCTGCCGGCGCTTGCGGTTGAAGCGGGCGCCCAGGGCTTCCTTCAGTGTGTCCAGTCCATCGCCTTGGCCGGCCACCTTGAGGTGGGCGTAGCCTTCCAGGGAGGCGACCATCAGGTCGCTGCCGAGGGCCATTTCGCTGTCGACCATGCGGTCGTACACGCGTTGCAGGCGGGTGAGCAGTGGACGCAGGGTGTCGAGGGCGGCCAGGTCGGCGCGGTATTCGTCCACGTCGAAGTTGCGCGGCAATACGTCGGAGTGTTTGCCCAGGGTGATGACGGCCTGGCGGCAGAAGGCTTCGGACTTGTCGCCCATCTTGGTGAGTTCGCGGCGCTCGTCGGGGGTCAGGCCGATCAGGCCGGTGAGGCGCTGCTCCAGGGTGGTGATGGCGTCTTCGGCGGCGACTATGTCTTCGCCGGTGAGGCGCAGGGAGATGCGGTTCTGGGTCATGTTCACTCCATTGATCACATTGAAAGGACACGTCGGCGTTCATCGCCGACGACCGCAGCCTAGCGCGCATGCGTTCGCAAAACCTCTCACAAATGCAGGGCGCTCTCGGAATGAGATGGAGCTCGGAATCCCAACGACCGAGCGCGGAAAGCGATCGATGGCATTCGGAATGTGAGGTCTGGAGCTCGAAGCCTTGCAGATGGCTTTCGGAAAGCCAGGGTATGGCTCTCGGAGTGCCATCGATGGGTCTTTGAAAGCGATCGATGGCTTTCAATGTGAGAGCGACGGGGCTCGGAATGCCATCGATGGGTTTGGGAGAGCCATCGATGGGACGGGCGCGCTCAGCGCTTGGGGATTTTTGCCCTATGCGAGGGGCTCGGAGCTCCATCGATGGGGTTTAGCACTGCGCCGGGTCGTTGCCTTGACTGAGACAGCTAGTCCTATTGATTTCGCAGAGCCCTACTCGGACCGAGCGGGCGGAGGAATTGGACTCTCCTCCGCCCAAGCTTCAGATCAGATCCACTGACAATTTACATAGCGTTCGCCGTTCGGTCCGGTAGTAGACGTACATGCCAGCCTACGACGGGAGCCAGGGCCGGTGATTGGTACACCCAGCAACTGAAGCTGGTAGATGAAGTCATCCATGTTGTCGTCGTTGAATGTGAAGTCGAACACGACAGTTCCCGTATCCGAACCGACGATCTCATCGCGAGTGGTGGGGATTCGATTGTTAGCCTTATCACGATAGCTGTTCGGAACCACGACAAACGTTCTCCGCGACGTATCCCACTGATAGCGGGACACGCTGCCATCGGAATAGCGCACATTGATCACCAAGGTGCCGCTGTATCCAAGCGCGGACAATCCGTTCAAAATGCTCTGAACCCGACCCTCGAAAGTCTGATTCAGCAGGTAGTTGCCTACATTGGTGCGATAGTCAGGATAGAGAATTTCCGTGTAAGCGCTGTCAGGGAGATTTCCACCGGTTGGCAACGGTTGTGCTTCAAGTTGCTGCTTGAGAGCAATGTAGTCGCTGATGATGGGCTCGACGGGCTTCGGCACAGGAAATGCCGAGACGGTGCACTCGATGGGTGTGCTCGGCGGCGGTGGCACTACATTGCAGTGTGGGCCGCCACCCGGATTAATGTACTCCTTGTTCACGTAGTACTTCCTGGCGAACGATTGCGAAACGTTGACGAAGTAGATGTTGACCGTGGATGGTGTTGGGAGCGACTGTATCCGTCGCTGAAGTTCGGTGTTGATCTGGGCGTTTGTACACCCATTGCATTCATAGATGAGTGCTTGTTGTGCCGAGGCCTTTGGCGCAAAACCGAGAGCCAAAGCCGCCAACCCGATTGCGGAAAGCAGTCGGGCCCTATGAACTGTTGCTTCCATATAAGTTCCCCTGATGGATGTGCGTCGAACTAACGCAGAAGAAGTTCTATCACCGTCGGGGAAGGTAAATACACTGAAGGAGTGTTCGTAGACTGAGGTCTGGCCCACCGTTCGACGGGTGCGTATGGCGCGCGAAGGCGGGCTTGAGCCCGGCCTACGATCGATGCGGGCGGCCACGATGTGGTCAGCGGCGTCGGCGAGGTGGGTGGAGCACGTAGCCCGGATCATGTCATAGGCCGCACCCGAGGATCGGTAACGTCGCGTGAGAGCGCCCCGGACGCCCTGCGCGTGTTCGGGCTACGCGGGCTGCCAGCACGCCATAGGTGGGCCTTGGCCCACCGTCCATATCGTCCGGCGGCTGATGGGAGAGTGGACTGAAGCTCACCTACGGGTCAGAGAAATTCCGTCCGAGCGATGCAACGGAACGTACCGTCGTCCGCCTTGCCTACCCGGCGACAGGTCTCCATGCGGGTGATCGTCGAGCGCGGGATGGCTTCGGTCTTCTCGCTTCTCAGCAGGACGCACATCTCGCTGCCGCACTGCATGACCAACGCCGGCCATGCGGATTCGGCTTCGGTGTATCCGAGTACCCAGTTGCGCTCCAAGGTTACGAGTTTGGCCAGTGCGACGCGCTCTTTCTCAGCGTCTGCCTTTGCTTTGGCCGCGGCGGGTTTGACTCCGAGATAGATCAACCCGACGGCGAACAGAAACAGCATAAGAAAGCTGAGCACACCCGCTTGTAGGGCCTCAAACCCTGCATCGACCACGTTGACCAGCGCGCGATGCCTTGGGGCGACGCGCCAAAGTCGACGCATCTCCGCTCGGAACATCCTGGCCCTCCTGCTTGCGCCGAACAGGCGAGGAATCCCGAAGGTCCTGATGCACGCGAGGATGACAAGAACAGGAACGAACACCCATGCGGCAACCGCGACCCATGTTGCGCTCTCCAGTACGGATCGAATGAGCACCAACGCGCCCCAGCGGATGTAATCCGTACTGGTGTAGCCAAGCAGCCCGTCGCCGATGCCGAACTCGCCCCAGTAGGTATCCAGATACGCCCACCCAGCGAAGTAAAGCGCGGGCACCCCGATGATGGTGAGCTTGGCGGCCAACTCGATCAGGTGCTGGGTCTTGGACCCGATGCTTGCCCATACGCCCATCCCCGACGCTCCTTGTTGCTATCCCGTACCAGCGACTATGCCATCAGGCGGTCATGGCAGCGACGAGGCGGTCGGCGGCGACCATGAAACGCGTAGCTCGGGTAAGGCCGAAGGCCGCACCCGGGGATCGGAACAGTTCCGTGTAGAGCGTCCCGTGTGCGCTGCGCTTACCCGGGCCGCGCTGGCTCCGCGCTATTCGAACAGCTTGGTGGAATCCTCGACGAAGACGAAGCGGCTCAACACCCAGCCCTGGGTGCCGCGGTACCAGACGAAGTACCAGACGATGGCGTGTTCGTCGAAACGGTGGAGGAAGATCGTGCGTACCAGCGAGTCGCCCATCGTGTCGTTGCGCAGCAACTCGTAGCCGGTGCTCTTTCCGAACCGGGCGCCCCAGGTGTCCTGGTGGGTCTTCACCTGCTTGTTGAAGTCGTCCATCTGCGCCTTCGTCACCAGGGCGTGCGGTAGCGCCAGGTCGAAGCCTTCGGCGGGCTTGCCCGCCACGATGAACTGCATGATGCGGTCGGACAGCGCCACGGCCGCGTCGGCCGAAGGAAGTGCCTGGGCCGCTCCCAGGACACGCTCCTGGTTCGCTGGTGGTGCCCTGCGGGCGACCAGCGCGGCGATCTTCTCGCCGAAGATGGCGGTGGACTGTTCCGTATCCAGCTTGGGTTTGACGACGCGGCTCGATGCAATGTTGGCCGCAAGGGACGCTTTGATGAACCGCTGACCCAGTTCGCTGGCGTAGAAGGCGATCAGGGCGTCGGCATCGGCGACGGTGAGACTATCGTCCAGGGCGCGCGCGAAGGCCGCCCTCGCCTTGGTCTGGTCGTAGTCGCAGTAGTTGGCCATCATCGCGGCGTAGGCCGCTTCGGCTTCGGCGAACTCGGGCTCGCCCCGCTTGATACCGGCAAGGATCTGCGGGTTGCTCTTCACGGCCGACTCAACGTCGTACTTCGCCATCACTTCGTGGCAGACCATGATGTTGTCCTCGAAGGCTTTGTCGAATGCCATGGCCTCCATCAGTCGCTGTCCGTGGGAGGGCTCGGCGGCCTGCGCTGGCGCTGCCATCGCCGCTGCCGCCAGCCACGCCGCCATCGCGCATGCGCGCGTCATTCCTTGCTTGACCATGTGTCCCCTTCCTGTGTGCAAGGCGGGGCCGCGTACGGCCCGGCCATGATGCGTGTGTTTGCGGTGCAGACCCCGCTGCGCCCGTAGGGACTATGCCATGCCAAGGCGCACGTAGCGCCGGTAAGGTCGAAGGCCGCAGCCGGGCGGGGATCGGAACGTATCGGCGCAAAGCGCCCGGGTGCGCTGCGCTTACCCGGGCCAAGCGACCAGTGAGCCGACGAGCGGCTGTCCTAACCCCTTGCTTCGCAGCACGGCCAATAGCAGGCTCGCGCAAAACCGGGAGAAAGGGCATGGCCAGCAAAACCAAACTGATGCTTATGTCTGTTGCCGTTGTCGTAGCGGCATCGTTTTCCTTGCATCTCAATGCACAGCATTACTCAAGCAACGATCCCGCCGATCTGAAGGCGCGCGCTGATTTCGTTCGAAAGTTGAACGACCACGAACAACAGGAAATTAAGGAAGCCGTCAGCAGGATGCATGGCATGGGAGTAAGTCCCATGATCATTGTCACCAGACTCGTGCCGTTTGGCGACTGGGACTACTACTATCTTGACGGCAACATCATATGGAAACCGAATCCCGGCCAGAACTTCAAGGAAGTTGTCGTGCCTCGCGGGTTCGTAACCGATCTTACGAGCGTACCTCGCGCTTTCTGGCAAGTGATGAGGCCCGAAGGGCGTTATGCCTATGCAGCCGTTGTGCATGACTACCTGTACTGGACGCAGGAGCGAAGCAGAGAAGAAGCCGATCTGATATTTCGCTATGCAATGCAGGATTCGAAAGTTGATCCAAGGAAGGCAGATGCAATTTACGGCATGGTCCGTAAGTTCGGTGATGCATCTTGGAAGGATAACGCGCGCCTCAAGGCCAATGGCGAGAAGCGCATCATGAGGGCGCTCCCACACGATCACACCATAAGCTGGGGGTCGTGGAAAACTACGCCTGGCGTGTTTGAGTGATGCAGACGGTCCTACCAAACGAGGAAGATCTACCTTACTCGCTAGCGATGTAGCGCGGACAGAAGCGTGCGTAGCCCCGGCTAAGGCCGAAGGGTGCATCCGGGGGGTTGGAGCCGGTGTATGGACGGCGTCGCGCGCGCGCTGCGCTTACCCGGGCTACGCGGGTCGCGGCACGGCCTTGGCGGGTTGTTTTTGGCCGTCGGTCGGACGTGTACTGTCCGGCTGTCCGTCGCGCGGTGGTGATCGCGTTGCATGAAGGAGCGCCGGGTGCCGGCGCCTTACGCGGAGGAACGCTCGATGGCTTTCACATGGATCAAAGGAAAGGACGGCACGCAGTACTACGTTAACGACACTAACGGGGTGGTGGCCGGCATGTACAAGGATGCCGACAACGGCGGGGAGATCTTCAAGGTCGGCTTCGGGGGCGACTTCGTCAAGCTATACCATACCGAGCCACGGGCACGCAGTGCGATCCAGAGCATGGCACCTGCACCTGTGCAAGCCACCAAGACACCAGCTGCGAATGGGGTGCAAGCGGCCACGCCCAAGGCGGCGGCCACCGTGTCCCGCAAGTCGACGGCAAACGCTGCGAGCAAAGCGAAGTCCAAGCCCGGGCCCTAATAGGGACGATACCGTGGTGTGTGGCGACTGACAGGAAAGACCCCGCGCGCGCGGGGTCTTCTCGTCTGTTGGTGCAATGGCGTGCTTAAGCCCGCCCTACGAGGTGGGTCATGCGGTGACGGCGGCGACGATGTGGTCGGCGGTGTCGGCGAGGTGGGTGAAGCAGTGGGCCAGGCCGGCGCGGGGGAGGATGAGGTCGTCGGGGTTCTGGTGTTCGGGGGTGCTGAGCTGGGCCAGCAGGTGCAAGTGGTCGCGCAGGGCCTGCAGTTCGGCGTGGGCTTCGGTGGGCAGGTGGTAGCCGGGGTCAGTGAGCGTTCCGTGCTTCATGGCGGTGTCCTTCCGCGTGCGTGGTGCAAGGCGTGCCTGCGGGCGCGGCATGCGCCCGCAGGGTGTCGGGAGGTTCGAACCGCTAGTAGCCGGCGGGCATATTTCCCTGAGGGGTGTTGTATTAGCCGCCCTCCCGACGCGGAACAGTCTGCGTCGGATGTGCCCGATGCACGGGGCACAAAAACCCACCAAGGTATCGGAGGTGGGTACCGCTACTAGGGAGATTCGACGCTCCTTGGAGGCGAGTTTGCGTCGGGGATGTTGGGGTGTCTATTTACATTTGATCGCAGTAAGCGCAAAAACCTTCGTGGCATGCAACCGGCAAAGCCGACGCATTGCCTCGCAGCCAGAGCTGAGCCAGTTTTCGGAGAGCAATGTGGCCAAAGTAAGAAGTGCTCGGAGGGGGCACTCTCATACAGATCCCTAGCAGATACCTACCCAGTCCTAAGACATCCTACCCAATGTCAGAAAGCCCGTTAACCGCAAGGAAAGCAGACGAATGGACATCAGCGAATCAACGCTAGACGACTTGATGAACGTCGCCCTCGACACACTGATCCGCGAGGGCAAGAAGGAAACCGCAAGCCGAGGCGAGTTTCTAGAAGCTGTCGGTTGCCATCTGATACTGACAAACCCACTAGCTAGGCTGAGCAGAAGCGAGGAGCGCGGCAAACTATTCAGCGCGCTAGGCGAACTGTTCTGGTATTTGTCAAGAGATACGATGCTCGACTTCATTGAGCACTATGTTCCAGGCGGGGTATACGCCAAAGAATCCGATGACAACATCAGAGTAAGAAGCGGATACGGCCAGCGACTATTCTCACTGCGAGATCAGAACCAACTCGGCAACGTAATTCATCTCCTTAGCGAGAAAGCATCGTCGCGACGCGCAGTTATTCAGATATTTGACGCAGAGGATCTTAGCGAACCCTTCAAGTCAGTGCCGTGCACAAATTCAATCCAGTTTCTAGTTAGAGAGAACGAACTACATCTCGTCGTAAGCATGAGATCGAATGATGCATATCTCGGACTTCCTCATGACGTATTTTGCTTCACGATGCTGCAAGAGATTGTTGCGAGAACGATAGGCGTAGAACTTGGCACCTATCATCATTTCGTCGGAAGCCTTCACTTGTACGAAGAGCAGCGCGATGCTGCTGTCAGATATCTGGACGAGCGATGGCAAAGCAAGATTTCCATGCCAGAGATGCCGCGCGAAGATCCATGGAAAAACATTCAGAAAGCTATGGCCGTTGAAGAGCAAGCGCGCCTCGGAGACTACAAGAGTATTGACGTCGGCAATGAGCCGTACTGGAGCGACATATGCCGCCTCCTGTGCGCATACTCCGCATCTAGAAAAGGAGATCAAGAGTTCATTGCGGAAGCGAAGAACCGCATGAGCTCTAAAGTCTACGATATCTTCCTACTTGCTCGAATGGACAAAGCGAAAGCAATCAAGTGAACTTAGAAATGGCGCGAAATAGAAACAACGAACTCTGCAGAGAGATGCTTCACCTAATCAGAGAGCTTGATGACTCTAACGTCATCAAGCAGTGCTCCATTCCTTGGGCCTCTCCCGTCCTGTGTTTCGGCTCTCTTAGTAGTCGAATTGCAACTCTCGGACTCAACCCTAGCAATCTTGAGTATGTGGACAGAAGCGGGAAACCGCTCTCGGCTCAAGAAGCTCGACTAGAAACACTATCGTCTCTCAGCATCAATTCTTGGCGAGAAGCCACTGAGGTTCATGCCAGTAAGATTATTCAGTCCTGCGAGGACTATTTCCTACGCAATCCATACAACCAGTGGTTCCGACCACTTGATCGGCTACTCGCACCATCACGGGCTTCTTACTACACACAGATCGGCACGACCGCGTGTCATTTGGATCTAGTTCCTTATGCGACGCGCGATAAATGGTCATCGCTTCTAGCTCGCGAACGAAGCGCTCTGCTCCAGGTTGGCGTCAGATCACTAGCCAAAGTACTGCAGATGTCCGACGTTCGAATCCTGATATTGAATGGAAGATCGGTCATCCAAGAAGTCGAGAAGACATTCGTCATGGACTCATCATGGACTTCCAGCTCAATTTCAATGCCAGAGTGGTCTCTTCAGAATGGGCGAGTGCCAGGATTTGCATACACGGCGAAGACAAGGCGCATCGGCGATATCGAGTTAGGGAGGACAATCCTTCTACTTGGCTACAACCATAATATTCAAAGTAGTTTTGGCGTAACATCAGAAGTGACAAGCAGAATTTCTAGATGGGTTAAGGAACTCGGGGACAATTGGAATGACCAACCATGAAGGCAGCTTGTATCTTGAGCTTGAAGCTAAGCTTGATGCTGTGAATCCAGAACTCATCCCTGGACTTAAGGGCGCAGCGAGACGCCGTGCCTTTCTCTTTCAATTGATAGATAGCGTGCGCCGTGTTGAGTTCGTTGGCACGATCAGCAAAAGGGATATCAGCCCCGAGCGCGCCAATGGAACCAGCCCCCTCTTCGACCCAGTAAGGGCCGCCCTCCTAAAGCGCGACGAGGGTCAGTTCGAGGAAGCGTGCTGGCTGACATTTCTGTTCGTCCATTTTGGTCGTCATTCCATTTCGGGTTACCGGTACACGGCTGAGGTTTATTCGGCATTGGGCAAGAAAGATCCTTGGACTTTCGAAGAGACATCCAAGAACATTCCAGCGATCCGTGAATGGCTGGACAAGAATGAGGCACATCTGAGAAGAGGCACACGCAGAGGCTTCGGCAATCATCGAAAGTACCAGAGCCTTTCTGGAACTAAGAAGAATGGCACTGGTGACGCTATCGATACCTACATTCAGTGGGTCCGTGCCCACGGCGACCATAAGACCCTATTCGATATCGCGAGAGATCAAAGCGATGGCACACCCGAAGGGATGTTCGAGTGGCTCTACCAATCCATGAGGTCAGTGACCAGCTTCGGAAGAATCGCCAGGTTTGATTTCTTGACAATGCTAGGAAAGCTAGGGCTTGCAGATATTCGGCCTGGTCGACCCTACTTTGATTCGACCACAAAAGGGCCTAACAAGGGCGCCAGGGTCGCCTTTGAGGGAGAAGACCAACTGACGATCGCCGAACTAGAAGAACGAGCCACAAGCCTTGGGGAGCAACTCGGAGTAGGTATGCAAGAGATGGAGGACGCCCTTTGCAACTGGGGCAAGAACCCTGCCAAGTACGTATTCTTCAAAGGGTGAGCTCAGAATCGTTCCATCTGTAGCGGGTTTTCAGGTAATTGAAATGGTTGTAGGGAACTCTCTTGGATCTCTGAAGTTCTCCAACCACGATTCCTGGCGCTATGCCCGCGCGCCGAGCCAGCCGAGCGATTGAGTACTTTGTGAGCTCGACGGTTCTTAGGGATGACACACCAACCTCTTCCAAGAGTGCGCCGATTGCGAAATCATCCGCCTCATCCTCGAGTTTGGCGTCAAGTCTTTCCTCATCTTCAATGAAAACACCACTTGGAGCATGGAGTACCAAGTGACCGATCTCATGAAACAGCGTGAACCAGAACTGGTCATCCGCCAGATATCTTGAACTTAGTTGAATCAGGGCACTGTCTGGGGTGAGGAAACGAGCAACGCCACTCGCACGACACCCCTTTGGGGCGCGCGAAACAACAAAAGCCACGCCGCAGGTAGCCAGCACGGCTTTCAGTCGGGGAATGAATTCAACGGGATTGCCAATCATCGTTAAGGCCCGAATTTCGGCCTGCGAAGAGCGCAGCAACTCCGGATTCCAACCGGCCGTGCTGATAGATCGGGCAACGACCTCTCCGTGACGCAGCCAGGTAGCGAGCGATGAGTCGTTACTCTTGAAGGCGTTACTCGTCTTGTAGCGTGCGCCGTCGAAGAGAGTTTCGTACTGGCGCTCAAAACCTTGGTCGGAAGTCGTACCAAAGAACGCACATGCATTTAGCCGTGTCTCATACGCATTTCGACCTTCCGGAATCCATCCGTAGCTAACGGCCTCTCGCAGCGGGATTAGACTCAACCACTCTGCGTTGCCAGCACTTGTCGCTTCCTCGCAAAGCCTCTCCAAGTCGGAGCGATACTGCTGTTCTCTCCTTAGCCAGAAGCCCTGTGAAGCCCCTAGGCACTCTGTTAGAGCCTGCGCCCACTCTGTCGTAAGCGGCTCAACCCCATAGATCAGTCTCGACACATCACCTAGAGTCTTGTTGGCGATCTCAGCTAACGACTCAATTGATATATCTCGCTCCTCGAGAAGTGCGGATATGGTTGCGCCCGGAGGCACAAACCAGTTCGGCTGAAAGCCCATCTCAGTTGACATTGATGTTCTCCAGAGAGACAACCTTCACTCGCCTAATTGTTAGCCATGAAGATTCTGAGGCGCCCCGGCGAACGCCCTTACCTTGAGGCACGATCACCAGTGCATGTTGCGGCGTGAGCTCATAAATGAGACTGGGAAACTCATCATAGACTCCCTTTGCGGGCTGGGAGAGCTGAAGATCATCGTAGTTTTCCGCGGCACGAATGTCGGAAAGCCTGATACGTAGCAGTTCAGCATCCCTTTTCGACAAGCTCGCCTCCGCGAGAACTTCATCCTCGCAGAGGTCTCGCAACTGCCTTGTCTCGAAAGAGATTTCCAAATGGCGTCAAGGTTCCGTCGTCGAATCAGGCCCACAAAATTCGCCAGCGAAGCTCACCCGCACTTCGAATACCCACAGTTCAAACACGTCGCGCACCCGTCCATGATGACGAGCGCCTTGGTGCTGCACTTGTGGCACAGGGTCGCAGAGGGCGGGAAGCTGGCGCCATCGCCGGTGACGGCGATGTCTTCCGAAGAACCGGGCATGACGGCAGAAGCGCCCTCATCCGCCCTTCGGACACCTTCTCCCACCGGAGCGGGAGAAGGAACAACGCTTACGTCAGAGTTTTTTTTTGCGCGGTCTTCGTACTGCTTGCGCTTCTCGGCCAGGATGGCGCGCTGGTGCGCGCTCATTTCCGGATCGTGGATCAGGCCGATGGACTTCATGTGCTCTTCCACGATGGCGCCCAGCTCGGCGACCAGCGACGGCATGTACACGCCGCCGGCCTTGAAGTAACCACCGCGCGGATCGAACACGGCCTTCATCTCGTCCACCAGGAACGTCACGTCGCCGCCCTTGCGGAACACGGCCGACATGATGCGCGTCAGCGCCACGATCCACTGGAAGTGCTCCATGGACTTGCTGTTGACGAAGATCTCGAACGGACGGCGCAGCTCGTGCTCCGTGCCCGCATTCAACACGATGTCGTTGATGGTCACGTACATGGCGTGCTCCACCAGCGGCGACTTGATCTTGTAGGTGCTGCCGATGAGGACTTCCGGGCGCTCGATGCGCTCGTGCATCTGGATGATGTTGTCCTGCGGCACTTCCTTTTCCACCGTCTCGCGCGGCACCGACGCCGTGGGAATCAGCGCAGCGGCTTCGCGCGCCTTGTCTTCCGGGGTGAGCACGCTGTAGCCCTTGATTTTCTTGTCGATCTTGACGGCCATGACGGTGGAATCCTGTTCGTGTTCTGAAAGTTGTCATCGATGGGCGGGGCCTGGCCTTCCGGGCCGGCGACCGCCCCAACCCTCCCCCGGACCCGGGGGAGGAGGGGTGCATCAGGTCTTACTTACGGGCCGCTTTTTTTGCTGCTTTCTTTGCGGCTTTCTTCGGGGCTGCCTTGCGCACGGCTTTCTTGGCCGCTTTCTTCGGAGCGGCCTTCTTCGCCGCCTTCTTCACGGGCGCCTTGCGGGCGACCTTCTTTGCTGCCTTCTTCACCGACTTCTTGGCGACGGCCTTCTTGGCCGTGGCCTTCTTGGCGACCTTCTTCACGGCCTTCTTGGCAGCCGTCTTCCTGGTGGCTTTCTTCGCTGCCTTCTTCGCCGTCTTCTTGGCGGCCTTCTTGCCGGTCACCTTCTTCTGCAGGCTGGCGGCTTCGGCCTTGGCGGCGGAACTGGCGGCGGCCAGTTTCTTCTTCGCCTTGGCGACGGTCTTCTTCACCGCCTTGGTGGCCTTGTCGGTGCGCTTGGCCACGGCCTTCTTCGCCTTGGCGATGTCGGCGGTGACCGTCTTGCGCGCCTTCTTGGCCGCCTTCTTCGCCTTGGCGACCGTTTCGCTGGCGGTGGTGGCCACCGCTTCGCCGATGCCTGCCACTGTTTCCTTCACGCTTTCGGCCGCGCCGGAAAGCGTCGCCGTGACACCATTGCCGTTGCTCATGTTGCCCTCCTTGTGGGCGAGGTTCGTGACGCTGCCGATGCTATACCCGATTGCGCGGGGTGAAACGGTGAAGCCGATGAATCGAAGCCTGCCGTGATGCGCCCCTTCCCCCGCGTGCGGGGGAAGGGTGGGATGGGGGCGCGTTTCGCGAAGAGCAAAAGCAGCTCGCTGCGCTCGCTCCCCCTCACCTGCCCTTCGGGCATCCTCTCCCCGCAGGCGGGGAGAGGGGTACAGCCGATCTCCTTCTTTCCCTTCTCCCCGCGAACGGGGAGGAGTTCCCTTTTTCCTTCTCCCCGCAAGCGGGGAGAAGGTGCCGAAGGCGGATGAGGGGCCGCTTTTCGCGAAGAGCAAGAGCAACTCGCTACGCTCGCTCCCCCTCACCTACCCCCGTATCAAGTACGGGGCAGGCTCTTCGGGCATCCTCTCCCCGCAGGCGGGGAGAGGGGTAAAGCGTCAGAACTTGCCGTAGTAGCCTTCCTTCAGCGCATCGAACAGGTTGGCGGCGGTGTGCATCTCGCCGTCGTATTCGATCTGCTCGTTGCCCTTCACCTCGACCACGTTGCCGTCTTCCAGCTCGAAGCGGTAGGTGGTGTTCTCCAGGTCGGCTTCCTTCACCAGCACGCCCTGGAAGGCGGCCGGGTTGAAGCGGAACGTGGTGCAACCCTTCAGGCCCTGCTGGTGGGCGTAGCGGTAGATGTCCTTGAACTGCTCGTACGGGTAGTCCGTGGGCACGTTGGCGGTCTTGGAGATGGAGCTGTCCACCCACTTCTGCGCGGCGGCCTGCACGTCCACGTGCTCCTTCGGGCTGATGTCGTCGGCGGCGATGAAGTACTCCGGCAACTTCGCATCGGCGTCGTCCGAGAACGGCATGGCCTTCGGGTTGACCAGTTCGCGGTAGGCCAGCAGCTCGTACGACCAGACGTCGACCTTTTCCTTCGACTTCTTGCCTTCGCGGATCACGTTGCGGCTGTAGTGGTGCGCGAACGAGGGCTCGATGCCGTTGCTGGCGTTGTTGGCCAGCGACAGGCTGATGGTGCCGGTGGGGGCGATGGAGCTGTGGTGGGTGAAGCGGCTGCCGACTTCGGCCAGTTCGTCCACCAGCTCCGGGGCCACGCTGGCCACGCGCTGCATGTAGCGGCTGTACTTGGCGTGCAGCACCTTGCCGGGGATCTCCTGGCCGACCTTCCAGCCGTCCTTCGCCATTTCCGGGCGCTGGCGCAGCATGGCGGCGGTGACGGTGAACAGCTCGTCCATGATGGGCGCGGCGCCCTTTTCCTTCGCCAGCGCCAGGCCCATTTCCCAGCCGGCCACGGCCATCTCGCGGGCGATGGCTTCGGTGAACTCGCAGGACGCCGGGCTGCCGTACTTGTGCTTGAGCATGGTCAGGGTGCTGCCCAGGCCCAGGAAGCCCATGCCGTGGCGGCGCTTGCGCAGGATCTCGGCGCGCTGCTGCTCCAGCGGCAGGCCGTTCACTTCGACCACGTTGTCGAGCATGCGGGTGAACACGCGCACGACTTCCTTGTATTCCTCCCAGTCGAAGCTGGCCTGGTCGGTGAACGGGTTGCGCACGAAGGTGGTCAGGTTGACCGAGCCCAGCAGGCAGGCGCCGTAGGGCGGCAGCGGCTGCTCGCCGCACGGATTGGTCGCGCGAATGGTCTCGCACCACCAGTTGTTGTTCATCTCGTTGACGCGGTCGATCAGGATGAAGCCCGGTTCGGCGTAGTCGTACGTGGACACCATGATCATGTCCCACAGGTGCCGCGCGCGGATGTGGCCGTAGATCTTGCAGGCCACCAGGCCGTCGTCGCGGACGATGTAGTTCTTGTGGGTGGGCCACTCGCGCCAGACCACCTGGGCGGCGTCCTCGACGTCGATGTCGCCCTTCTCCTTGATGTTCACCGGGAACACCAGCGGCCAGTCGGCGTCGGTGTCCACGGCTTCCATGAAGCCGTCGGTGATCAGCAGCGACAGGTTGAACTGGCGCAGGCGGCCGTCTTCGCGCTTGGCGCGGATGAAGTCCTTGACGTCGGGGTGGGAGATTTCGAACGTGCCCATCTGCGCGCCGCGGCGGCCGCCGGCCGACGAGACGGTGAAGCACATCTTGTCGTAGATATCCATGAAGGACATGGGGCCGGAGGTGTACGCGCCGGCGCCGGCGACGAAGGCACCCTTCGGGCGCAGCGTGCTGAACTCGTAGCCGATGCCGCAGCCGGCCTTGAGGGTCAGGCCGGCTTCGTGGACCTTGTCCAGGATGCCGTCCATCGAGTCCTCGATGGTGCCGGACACGGTGCAGTTGATGGTGCTGGTGGCCGGCTTGTGCTGCTGGGCGCCGGCATTGGAGGTGATGCGGCCGGCGGGAATGGCCCCGCGGCGCAGCGCCCACACGAAGCGCTCGTACCAGTAGGCGCGCTTTTCCGGGGTGCCTTCGGCGTCGGCCAGGGCACGGGCCACGCGCTGGTAGGTGCCATCGATGTCGGCGTCTAGGGCGTCGCCCTGCTTCGTCTTCAGCCGGTACTTCTTGTCCCAGATGTCCTGGGATGCCGGTTGCATGGGAATCAGGGCAGGCTGTTCCGTCTTGATCGCCTCGAGGCGCACCGTACTCATGGTTATGTTGTTCTCCTAAAAACGACTGGAACGTGTGTTGGCTGTGGCAGGTGGGCGGTGGGGCCCACCCCCGCGATTCACTGCGGGATGTTCATGGCGGACCCGGACGACGGGGACGGCGCCGCGGGCAGCCGCACAGGATGCGCCGCCCGGGTTGCCGGATTGTGGAAGTGGGACCTGCCATCGCCATGGTGCCCACTGCTTCCCTCGCCCTCATGCGCCAATCCCCAAAGGCGCCCGATTTCCCAAGCGCAAAGCCCGAAAAAACACCAGTGCTTGGGTCCGCTTCGTGCTGGACCGCAACATCTTGTGTCCGCGCGAAGCCGTCAAACTACGCCCGGGGGTGACCCCTGTCAACCGGATTGACATGACAATTGCATGGCATCCACCCCACCGTCCGTCATCACGCGCCGGTGCCGGATCAGGGGCCGCGGAGGCCGGACTTCATTGCAGGTTTAGGGGTCCGTCAGCAGACTCATTCAGGTTGAACGGGCGCCCTTCCGGCCCCACTCCCTTCCCGACGCAACGACCTGCCGACCGACCATGAAGAAAGCGCTGCGCCCGTTTCCCACCCTGCTGGCCCTGACCGCCGCCGCCGCGTTCGGCGGTTTCGCCGCCACCGGCCTGAACGATCTGCTGCAGAAGCCGGCCCAGGCGGCCCCTGTCGCCGCAGCCGCCGTCCCGGCTGCCGCCGCCCTGCCCGCCACCGCGGACGGCCAGGCGCTGCCTTCGCTGGCCCCCATGCTCAAGCGGGTCACCCCGGCGGTGGTCAGCGTGTACAGCCGGCAGACCGTCCGGGTGGCCAGCCCGCTGGGGCCGTTCGGCGATGACCCGGTGTTCCGCCGCCTGTTCGGCATCCCCGACATGCCGCGCGAGCGCGTGGAGCGCGCACTGGGCTCGGGCGTGATCGTCGATGCCACCCGGGGCTACGTGCTGACCAACCACCATGTGGTGGAGAACGCCGACGGCGTGTCGGTCACGCTGAGCGATGGCCGCCAGGTGGAGGCCGAGTTCATCGGTTCGGACCCGGATACCGACATCGCGCTGATCCGCATCCCCACCCAGGGCCTCACCGCCGTGCCGATGGCCGACAGCGACCAGCTGCAGGTGGGCGACTTCGTGGTGGCGATGGGCAACCCCTACGGCCTGGGCCAGACGGTGACGTCGGGCATCGTGTCGGCGGTGGGCCGCAGCGGCATCCCGGTGGCCGGCTACCAGAACTTCATCCAGACCGATGCCTCGATCAACCCGGGCAACTCGGGCGGCGCATTGGTCGACCTGCAGGGCCGGCTGGTGGGCATCAACACCGCCAGCTTCAATCCCCGCGGCAGCATGGCCGGCAACATCGGCCTGGGCTTCGCCATCCCGATCAACATGGCGCGCGGGATCATGGACCAGTTGATCGCCAACAACGGCGTAGTGCGCCGGGGCACGTTCGGGGTGGAATCGCAGGACGTGGACGAACGCGTCGCCCGCGGGCTGGGCCTGGAGGCCCCGCGTGGCGCCCTGCTCACGCGCGTGTATGCGGGCTCGGCTGCCGCTGCGGCAGGCCTGCAACCCGGCGACGTGGTGGTGGCCGCCAACGGCCAGCGCATCGACAACCGCGCCGCCCTGCACAACTTCGAAGGCCTGCAGCCGGTGGGCGCACGCGTGGCATTGGAAGTGCGCCGCGACGGCAAGCCGCTGCAACTCAACGTGGCGCTGAAGGAAGGCGTGCGCAGTGCGGAAGGCGCCAGCCTCGATGCACGCCTGACCGGCGCCACGCTGAAGGAACTGGACGAATCGGCACGCCAGATACTGCGCAGCCAGGGCGCCAACGGTGGCGTGCAGGTCAGCAACGTGGTGCGCAACAGCCGCGCCTGGAACAGCGGCCTGCGCGCGGGCGACATCATCGTGGCCGGCAGCAGTGGCGAGTTCGGCGACCTGCCGGGTTTCCGCGCCAGCTTCGAACGCAAACCCGAGCAGCTGGTACTGCAGATCCTGCGTGGACGCGGCACCGGCCGCCTGCTGATGCAGTGACCGGCGATCACGGTGGACGGGCATAACAGCCCGTTCACCGCCGTGCATTAGAGTGGCCCCATCCCCCGCCCACAGGAGCCGACCATGACCATGCCCACCAACACCGATGCGCTGAAGTCCAACCTGGGCGAAGCCGGTTCGCATCTCGCGTCCGCCGCCGCCGCTGCCGGCGAAGCGATCAAGGGCGCCGCGAGTGCCGCCGGCGATGAACTCCGCCTGGGCAAGGCCAACGTGAAGGCGGAACTGGCCGACACCGCGCTGTCCGGCATCGCGGCCGCCGAAGCCGGCGGGGGTGCTGCGCGCGAACAGGTGGACGCGCTGATGGACAAGGGCCGCGACCTGATCGACAGCGCCGCGGACCTGATCCGCGAACGCCCGCTGGCCTCGTTCGGCGTGGCCTTCGCGGCCGGCTGGATCATCGCCAAGCTGGCGCGCAGCGGCGGCGGCGACAAGTAAGCCCACCGCGTGAGCGACGCGCCCCGCGAATCCGGCGATGCCGGCACGTCCGGCGATGTTCCACCGCCGGATTTCGCCGACAGCCTGAAGCAGGTCGGCGCCGCCGGCCGCGCGGCCTATGGCTCGGCCAAGGGCACCGGCCGTGCACTGCGCGGGCTGGTGTCGGCGGATTTCGCGCTGGCGCGCAGCGCGTTCGGGCGCGCACTGGCGTGGGCATGCGTGGCCATCGTGTTCGGCGCCTCGGCCTGGCTGCTGGTGACCGGCGCACTGATCGCACTGATGCAGCGCCTGGGATTCTCCTGGCTGCAGTCGCTGTCGCTGGCCGCCTTCATCAGTCTGGCCATGACCGCGTTCGCGGCGTGGAAGGTGGGCCGCTACTTCGACTACACCGGCATGCATGCCACCCGTCGCCAGTTGGCGAAGCTGGGGCTGTTCGATGAGGACGAGGTGGTCGACGACGATCCCCCGCCCGGTACCGCGCATGATCCGCGCGCGGCCGACCACGGGGGCGCGTGATGCGCTTCGAACAGTTGCTGCAGCACGTGCAGCGCGCGGAACAGCGCGTCGAACTGCGCGCCACGCACACGCAGTTGCAATGGATCACGCTGAAGCAGGCATGGCGCGCAGGCTGGACGCCGGGGCGCATCGTCATCGCGGGCGTGGTGAGCGGCTTCCTGGTGGGCCGCGCCGAACCGCTGCGCACGCTGACCGGTGCGCGCTGGATGCAGATGTTCACCGCCGTCTCCAGCTTCGTGGCCACCGCGCAGGCGGCCGCCGCCGCCGAGACCGCCGAGCAGGCCGCCGACACGGCGCAGGATGCGCAGGAGCAGGCCGAGGGCCTGGCCGACGACGAACCGATGGTGGACGAGGCGTTCGACGAGGATGAGATCGTGGTGACCGCGCCGCGCCCGGCTGAAGCAGCCACGGAACTCTCCGAGCGCTGAGGCGCCTGCACGTTTGCGGGCGTTTGCAGGAGCGACGTGAGTCGCGACCGCACGAGTCAAGCCTTCCTTGCACCGAACTTCGCCGGAAAAGGCAGCGGCCTGTCCGAAGCCTCCCCGACGTCTGCCTCTTCCGGTCGCGACTCACGTCGCTCCTACAGGGTTCACTGCACAATCGCGCATCCACCCTGGCGGCCGACTGCCCATGAGTACACCCGCTCCAACCGACGCACCTGCCGCCCCCACTCCTCCCCCGCCGCGCCCCCGCGCCTCCACGCCGATGCTGGTGCTGGCCACGCTGGCCGTGGGCTACACGCTATGGGCCGCGCAGGATGTGTTGCTGCCCGTGCTGCTGGCCATGTTCTTCGCGCTGGTGGGCAATCCGATCATCCGCATGCTGCGCCGGTTGTACGTGCCGCGCTTCCTGGGCGCGCTGGTCGTGCTGCTGGGCGGCATGGCCGCGACCGGACTGCTGGCGCACAAGATGCTGCCTTCGGCGATGGAATGGGCACAGCAGGCGCCGCGCGAGATGCGCCAGCTCGCGCCCAAGCTGCGCGAACTGACCAAGCCGGTGCAGGACGCCAACAAGGCGGCGGAGAACTTCGCCCGGGCCGCTGGCGGACAGACCGGCAAGCAGCCGCAGGTGGTGCACACCGCACCCCAGGACGAGCCCTACCGGAAACTGCTGGCGACGCCGCGTTTCCTCGCATCGCTGCTGGCGGTGGTGCTGCTGACGTTCTTCTTCATGGTCTACGGCGAGAACCTGCAGCGCAACGCGATCGCGCTGTTGCCGGGGCGGCAGCAGAAGAAATTCACGGTGGACATCCTGCACTCGATCGAGCGCGAGGTGTCGCGCTACGTGCTGACCATCAGCATCATCAACACCGTGGTGGGGCTGGTGTTCGCCGGAGTGCTCTACCTGCTGGGGCTGCCCCTTGCCGAGGCGCTGCTGTGGGGCACGATGGCGGCGCTGTTGAACTTCGCGCCGTACGTGGGCCCGCTGATCGGGATCGTGGCGATGCTGCTGGTGGGGTTCATCAGTTTCGAGGAACCGTTCCAGTCGATGCTGCCGGCGGTAGCCTACCTGGTGCTGCACACGATCGAGGGCCAGATCATCACGCCGATCATCCTGGGCCGGAGGATGGCGCTGTCGCCGCTGGTGCTGATCCTGGCGCTGATGCTGTTCGGCTGGCTGTGGGGGATCATCGGGCTGTTGCTGGCGGTGCCGCTGCTGGTGTGCGTGAAGCTGGTGCTGGCGCGGGTGGAAGGCATGGAGGGGTGGGCGCGGTTGCTGGAGTGAATCCTGCGTTCGGTGCGGGTCTGCTTTAGGTCACGCATGGTGCCGCTCGCCGCGGAGGCCTCACTTTCTTTGCTTGTGCAAAGAAAGTAAGCAAAGAAACACACCCCAGGCGGCACGCCCTCCGCGCTACGCGCTGCGGGTCCGCGAGCGGGCCGGGAATTTTCGTAAGGCACATCCTTGTGCCATACGAAAACGCCGCCCATCCAGGGCGGCGCCCTTCGGGTTTTACCCGGCCCACTCGCCGTGCCTCAAGGGGGCCCAAAGGCAAGAGCAAAAACCAAGCCCTCTCACGATGTTTCGCGTGCGGCTCCTGGGACCCCTGAGGTCCGGCAGTCACGGCGGGTAAAACCCCAACGGGGCCGCGCACAGGACGTGCGCCGTTTTCGTATGGGCCAGGATGGCCCTTACGAAAATTCCCGCCGGGACTGCGCACCCGCCGCGCAGCGGTGGGCGGACCGCCGGGGTGTGCTTTCTTTTGCCTACTTTTCTTTGCACAAGCAAAGAAAAGTAGGGCCCCGCGGCGAGCGCACCATGCTGGCGTACTAAAACAACCATCCCGCCAGGCCCAAGACCCTAAAGCGACGATGCGCCCTTGGACACGCTCAAGGTCCGCACCCCCAACCCCTCTCTCCCACAGGACTTCCTTTAGTCGCCGCAGGGAAATGGGCTGGATCCGCGCCGGATGAGGGGCAAAGCGGGACTGGGGTGTAAAATCGCCTCGATGAGCTTTCCTGTCCGCGCCATCACCCTCGACCTCGACGACACCCTGTGGCCGTTCGCCCCCATCGGCGCGCGCATCGAACGCGTGCTCGACGACTGGCTGCGCGAACACAGCCCCGCCACTGCCGCCATGTTCCCCGTCGAACGCATGCGTGCCGTGCGCGAAGAAGTCTTCGCCGCCCATCCGCAGCACAAGCACGACCTCAGCATCCTGCGCCGCATGACGCTGGAGCGCGCCCTGCGCGAGAGCGGCGCCGACATGGCCCTGCTGGAACCGGCCTACGAGACTTTCTATGCCGCGCGCAACCAGGTGGAGTACTACCCCGACAGCCTGGATGCGTTGCAGCGCATCGCCGCCCGCCTCCCGGTCGCGGCCGTGACCAACGGCAATGCGGACCTGCAGCGGATCGGCCTGGACCACCTGTTCGTGCACAAGATCCACTCGCGCGAGCACGGCGCCGCCAAGCCCGAGGCCAGCATCTTCCACGCTGCATGCGACCTGCTCGGCGTACCGCCCGCCGAAGTGCTGCATGTCGGCGACCATATCGAGATGGATGTCGTCGGTGCCGTGCGCGCGGGGCTGCGCAGTTGCTGGATCAACCGGCCGGAAGACCACGACGGCCGCCCTCAGGCCTGGCCCCACGAGGCGCTGCGCCCCGACCTGGAATTCGACACCCTTGCCGCGTTGGCCGACTGGCTGGACGCCCACCCCTCTTTCGCCACGGAACACGCCGCCGCATGAGCGCTGCCCTCGCCTACACCGATTCTTCCGCCAGTGCCCGTCCGCTGCATGTACTGGAGCGCGCGCAGCTGGCCGCGTGGCGTACGACGCAGTCGGCGGCGGTCAATGCCTGGATCGATGCGCAGAACTTCACCGCATCGCCCGGCGCGCTGCTGGCGTTGCCTGGCGAGCAGGGCCTGGCCGGCGCCGTGATGGGCATCGGCGACGCGCTCGATCCGTATGCCTACGCGCATGCGCCGTTCGGCCTGCCGGCGGGCGATTGGGAGATCGCAGGCGAGTTGCCCGCCGATGCGCGCACCGCGCTCCAGCTCGGCTGGGGCCTGGGCAGCTACAAGTTCGACCGCTACAAGCAGCCGGCGCGCAAGCCGGCGCGCCTGGTACTGCCGCAGGCCGATGCCGAAGCGCTCGACCTGCTGGCCGCCAGCGTGCAGGTGCGCGACCTGGTCAACACGCCCACCGAGCACATGGGTCCGGACGATCTGGAAGCCGTCGTCCGCGCACTGGCGGACGTGCATGGCGCCGACGTCGACGTGATCGCGGGCGACGCGCTGCTGGCGCAGAACTTCCCCGCCATCCACGCGGTGGGCCGCGCCTCGCACCGCGCGCCGCGCCTGATCGCGCTGCGCTGGGGCGACGCATCGCGGCCGCACGTGGCGCTGGTGGGCAAGGGCGTGTGCTTCGACACCGGTGGCCTGGACATCAAGCCCGCCGACGGCATGCGCCACATGAAGAAGGACATGGGCGGCGCGGCACATGCCATTGCGCTGGCGCAGCTGGTGATGGCGCGCAAGCTGCCGGTGCGGCTGACGTTGCTGGTGCCGGCGGTGGAGAACAGTATCGGCCCCAACGCCTTCCGTCCCGGCGAAGTGATCGCCACGCGCAAGGGCGTCAGCGTCGAGATCGACAACACCGATGCCGAAGGCCGCGTGATCCTGTGCGATGCGCTGACCTATGCCGGCGAGCAGTCGCCCGACCTGCTGCTGGATTTCGCCACCCTGACGGGTGCCGCACGCATCGCACTGGGACCGGACCTGCCCGCGCTGTTCGCCAACGACGACGCCGTGGCCAATGACTGGATCGCCGCCGGCGAGCGCATGCGCGACCCGGTATGGCGCATGCCGCTGTGGCGTCCGTATCTGCGCTACCTGACCAGCGGCATCGCCGACCTGGCCAATGCCGGCTCGCGCATGGCCGGCGCGGTCACCGCCGCGCTGTACCTGGAGCGCTTCGTGCCGGACGGAATGAAGTGGGCGCACCTGGACGTGTACGCATGGAACGACAGCGACCGCGCCGGTCGCCCCGCCGGTGGCGAAGCGCTCGCGCTGCGCAGTGCGTACGCGATGCTGAAGGCGCGCTACGGCGGTTGACGTCGCCCCCGCTGTAGGAGCGACGCAAGTCGCGACCGCACGCTGTCAGCGCTCCCGTTCTTCCGCATTGCCGCGTAGCGTCGCGAAGCGCTTCGTGTCTGCCGGATAGGAGCGAGTGGATTCCCGGGTCTGCGGCCGCGACTTGCGTCGCTCCTACAGAAGGCACTTCATTTCCTACAACCACCCCCGCTGCCGCGCCATCCGATAGGCCTCGATACGATTCGCCACACCGAGCTTGCCGATGGCTTCGGACAGGTAGTTGCGCACGGTACCCTGCGAGAGATTGAGCTGCTTTGCGATGTCGCCAGCCGATTGCCCCTCGCCCGCCAGCCGCAATACCTGGCGTTCGCGGTCGTTGAGCGGATCGGCATCGGACCATGCCTCGAGCGCGAGTTGGGGATCGATGGCACGGCCGCCGCGGTGCACCTTGCGCAGCGCCTCCGCAAGATCCTCGGCCGGCGCATCCTTCAGCAGGTAACCCGAGACGCCCGCGTCCAGCGCGCGCCGCAAGAAACCGCCGCGTGCGAACGTGGTGACGATGACCACCTTGCACGCAAGCCCGTGCCGCTGGATGCGCTGCGCCAGTTCCAACCCGCTCAGGCCCGGCATCTCGATGTCGGTGACCAGCAGGTCGGGTCTGAGCCGCTGCAGGTCTAGCCATGCGGTCTCGCCATCCGCCGCGCTGCCCACCACGTCGATGTCGCTCTCCATGCCCAGCAGGGCGGTGAGTGCGCCACGCACCATGGCCTGGTCTTCAGCTAGGAGCACGCGGATCATCGGGAGGCCGGCAGGGAAAAGTCGGACGACACGCTAGCAAATCAATCAAGGGAAGTGGGCCGCTTTCTGTAGGAGCGACGTAAGTCGCGACCGCAAGATGAAGACCCCAGTGAGCATTGGCGCGCGTGCCGGCCGTGCGGTCGCGACTTACGTCGCTCCTACAGGGGCTTTCGTGGGGGCTGCCACGGCGTCATCGCTCGACGGGAGCGGCAACATGATCTCCACGCACGTCCCCTGCCGCAGCGTGGAGTCGATGCGCAGGCGCCCGCCGCGCGACTCGACGCGCTCGCGCATGCCGCTCAGGCCGTTTCCGGGCACGGCGGCACTGCCGACGCCGTTGTCGCGGATGCGCAGTTGCACGTGCCCGTCGCTGCAGGCCAGGGTGACCTCGGCGATCGTGGCGCGCGCGTGACGCTGGATGTTGGTCACCGCCTCGCGCAGGCTCAGCGCAAGCACCGTCTCCAGATCGGCCGGCAACGCCACGTCCTGCGCTTCGTAGCGCAGGGTGACGCCGTCGGATTCGAGCAGCAGGCGGGCGGAGGCGAGTTCGGCCGCCAGCCCCGCCGCCCGGATGCCGGTCACCGCGCGGCGTACCTGCGCCAGTGCGTCGCGGGCGACGCGGCTGACTTCGTTGATCTCGTTGCGGGCGGCCTGCGGGTCGCGGTCGACCAGCCGGCCGGCCAGGTCCGACTTCAGTGCCACCAGCGATAGCGTGTGCCCGAGCAGGTCGTGCAGGTCGCGGCCGATGCGCTCGCGCTCGGCCAGCGCGGCGAGCCGACGCACTTCCTCGTGCGACAGTTTCAGCTCGGCACGCTTGCGCACCGTCTCGGCCTGGAAGTAGTTGCCGGTGAACACGGCCACCGACACGATCGCGGTCACGGCCGGCACGAACACCGGGAACCCCAGCCAGACCGCCATGCCGCAGTAAGCGATGATCAGCAGGGCGAAGACTTCGAGCCGGATCCACATCGATCCCGGCATCAGCGCCACGAAGGCCGCCGCGTAGATGACGTAGGTGTTGGAGAACGCGTTGAACGGCATCAGTCCGTAGCCCAGCGCCGCGATGCCCAGCGTGCACAGCACGCGCGCCAGCGCGCTGCCGCGATAGGCCAGGAAGTACATCGGCAGGAACACGGCGATGGATGCCAGCGTCGGCCAGAGGTACCAGCGCACGCCCTCGCCCCAGTCGGCGTTGGACGGCACCAGCACCGGGACGAACAGGAACACCAGGTAGCCCAGCAGGAAGATGGGCATCCAGCCCAGGCCCAGCGCTTCGGGTACCAGGCGGTCGCGCAGGCGCGTCAGCGTGGACAGCAGGGGCGACGAAAGATGCTTCATGGACGACTCCTTGCGCCGGTGCTCCGGCTCACTGCACCAGGCGGCGGCGGGCCAGTACGAAGAACACGGCGGTGATGGCGGCCAGCACGGCCACGTGCAGCCCCAGCGGACGCCCCGTGCCCACGCCGACGGCCTGTTGCGCGATGTGCGCCAGATGATACGCCGGCCATACCGGCGCGGTGGTCTGCAGCACCGACGGCAGCATCGTCAGCGGCACCCACAGGCCCGACAGGAACGCCATGGGCAGATAGATGAGATTGATCAGCGCGGGGGCGCCGCGTCCGCTGACCAGCGTGCCCAGCCACAGGCCCAGCGCGCTGAAGGGCAGCACGCCGACCAGGCAGGCGGTGACCCATGCGGTCCACTGCGTGGCTGACAACTGCACGCCGGCCACGCCCGCCGCGAGCACGGCCAGCAGCGACAGGATGATCGCGGCGAACAGCAGGGCCATCGCCATCTTCGCCACCAGATAGGCGCCCGGCGGCATCGGCTGCGCGCGCTTGAGTGTCAGCAGGCCCTGTTCGCGATCCATCGCCACGGTCACGCCGAAGCCGAACAGCGCCACGCCGATCACGCCGAACACGCCGTAGCCCGCCAGCATGTAATGCGCGGCGACCGAGCCGCCCTTCCCCCCCAGCAGCACGCCGAACAGCAGGTAGAACACAGGCGGGAACAGCAGGCATGGCAGCGAGAACGACGGCGTGCGCAGCAGGCGCAGGAATTCATAGCGCGCTTCGAGCAGATAGGCGCGTGTGGAAGAGAATGGCGGGGCAACGAGGGTGCTCATCAGGCGGCTTCCTTCTGGGTGGCATCGCGGGTAAGGGCGAGGAAGGCGTCCGCCAGGCCGGCGCGCTGCACTTCCAGGTCTGACAGGGTGGCGTCTTCGGCCAGCAGGCGGCGCACGATGGGTTCGGCGAATTCGGCCACGATCTCCAGCCGCTCGCCGTCGCGTTGCGCAAGTTGCACGCCCGGCCACTCCTGCACGTGCGCGGCCGACAGCGAACTGCTGCAGCGGATGCGACGCTGGGACACGCGCGCGCGGATCTGCGCCACGGTGCCCTCGGCCACTGCGCGGCCGTGGTTCACCACCACCACGCGATCGGCCAGCGCTTCGGCTTCTTCCAGGTAATGCGTGGTCAGCAGTACCGCGCAGCCCTGCGCGCTGAGTTCGCGGATCGCCTTCCAAAGCGTCTGCCGCGCATCGATGTCCAGCCCCGTGGTGGGCTCGTCGAGGAACAGCAGCGCCGGCCGGCCGCATACCGCCAGCGCGAACTGCACGCGGCGCTGCTGGCCGCCCGACAATTGCCCGTAGCGGCGCTCCATCAGACCATCCAGTCCGGCCAGCGCCACGCAGTCGGCCACGCTGCGGGGCTGCGGGTAATAGCTGCGCGTCAGGTCGATCAGTTCGCGCACCTTGAGGGTGTCGGGCACCGCCGCGCTCTGCAGCATCACGCCCACGCGGCGGCGTGCTTCCAGCGCCTGCGGCGGCAGGCCGAACAGGTCGGCACTCCCCGCATCCGCGCGCTGCAGGCCCAGCAGCAGGCTGATCGCGGTGGTCTTGCCCGCGCCGTTGGGACCGAGCAATGCCAGCACCTGGCCTGAGGGCAGGCTCAGATCCAGCCCATCCAGCGCCAGGGTCTTGCCGTAGAGATGGCGGACGCCGCGCAGGCGGGCCAAGGGTGCGGAGGTGAAGCTTGCCACGTTCATGCGACGCCCTCGTCAGTAAGTGGGGGCATCGTGCCCGCATGCGGCACCCGTGATGAGTGCAGCCCCTCAGGCGAATCAGGTGACAGTTGTCACTGGGATCGCGGAGGACGCTGCCTCAGGATGCCTCCGGTGGACGGCCCGAGCCGCTCGCCTGCGCAGGAAGTGACTTCCGGCAACTAGGCTTCCGTTACTCTTGCTGGTCACACTTCCCCGCATTCACCGTCTGGATACGCATGAACACGTCTGCCGACCTGCTGAAGGAACTCCGCATCGACCGCAAGGCGCCGCCGCCGGCCCCGCCGTCGCGCCGTGGCCTGTGGATCACGCTGGGCGTGGTTGTCGCGCTGCTGGTGCTGGCGGCCGCAGGCTGGGCGTTCTTCGGCCGGGAGAAGCCGATCGAAGTACGCACCGCGCCGACGGTCGCGCTGGGCAACGGCGGTGCGGCGGCCTCGGTGCTGGATGCTTCCGGTTATGTGGTTGCCCGGCGCATGGCCACGGTGTCGGCGAAGATCACCGGCAAGGTGCGCGAGGTGCTTATCGAGGAAGGCATGAAGGTCGAGGCGGGCCAGGTGATGGCCACGCTGGACCCGGTCGATGCCGACGCCAGCCGCGCGCTGTCGCAGGCGCAGGTCGAATCGGCGCGTTCGCAGGTGGCCAACGTGCAGGCGCAGCTCACCGATGCCGAGGCCAACGCACGCCGCCTGTCCACCCTGGTGCAGCAGCAGCTGGTGGCGCGTTCGCAATACGACCAGGCGATCGCCGGGCGCGATGCCCTGCGCGCGCAGCTGCAGGCTGCGCAGCGCAACGTCACCGTGGCCAGCCGCAGCCTGGCGATTTCCGACAACGGCGTGGACAACACCATCGTGCGTGCGCCGTTCGCCGGCGTGGTCATCGCCAAGGCCGCGCAGCCGGGCGAGATCGTCTCGCCACTGGCAACGGGCGGGTTCACCCGCACCGGTATCGGCACCATCGTCGACATGGAATCGCTGGAAGTGGAAGTGGAGGTCAACGAATCCTTCATCGGCCGCGTGCAGCCGAAGATGCCGATCCAGGCCACGCTGAATGCCTACCCGGACTGGCAGATCCCCGGCGAGGTGATCGCCATCATTCCCACCGCCGACCGCAGCAAGGCCACGGTGAAGGTGCGCGTGGCGCTGAACGTCAAGGATCCCCGCATCGTGCCCGACATGGGCGTGCGCGTGAGCTTCCTGGAATCGGCCAAGCCGCAGGCAACGCAGGCACCGAAGGGCGTGCGCGCCCCGGCCGCCGCCATCAGCGAACGCGACGGCGCCCAGGTGGCGTTCGTGGTGGGCGATGAAGACACGGTGGAACAGCGCACGGTGAAGGTCGGCGGCAAGCTCGGCGACGACGTCCAGGTGACCGACGGCCTGATCGCCGGCGAAACCGTCGTCATCGACGCCCCGGCCGAACTGAAGGACGGCGCCAAGGTGAAGCTGGCCGAGGACGCCGAGTAAGGCCCCGCTGCAACGGCGCGCGTGAGGAAACCCACGCTGCGACGAATCACGGGGTTTGCTGTTGCATTTCAGCGCTTTGCTTGTACGGGCCCCATTAGGTACGGCAAGCGGAGCGGGTAAAACCCGCAGGGCGGCGCACAGGACGTGCGCCGTTTCCGGATGACACAGGATGTGTCTTCCGGAAATTCCCGTTCCGGTTGCGGACCCTGCGCGCCTGGCGCGCAGGGCGTGCCGCCTGGGGTGTGCTTTCTTTGGTCCTTTCTTTGCACAAGCAAAGAAAGGACGCCCCGCGGCGAGCGCACACGAGCGACTGACCTTTTTCTCAGAGCACAACCCGCATCAAGCACCTCCAGCGAACAATCGGCATCGTGTCGATAACCGCCGCTCCGCTTCGTCGTACGCAAGACTTCGCACCCTCCGCCCATCAGGTCAGAACCCGCCCTGATTGTCCGCAAAGATCGCAGTCCCGCACACGCCATATTCCCGAACACCACCGAAGGAAAACGCCCATGTCCTCCCTGGTCTCCCTCCGCAACCTCACCAAGACCTACCAGCGCGGCCCCGAAAAGGTCCAGGTGCTGCACGGCATCGACCTGGACATCCCGCACGGCGACTTCGTCGCCCTGATGGGCCCGTCCGGTTCCGGCAAGACCACGCTGCTCAACCTGATCGGCGGTCTGGATACGCCCAGCGGCGGCGAGATCGAGATCGAGGGCCAGCGCATCGACCGCATGAACGATGCCCAGCTTGCGCAGTGGCGCAGCCACCATGTCGGCTTCGTGTTCCAGTTCTACAACCTGATGCCCACGCTGACCGCGCAGAAGAACGTCGAACTGCCGCTGCTGCTGACCAAGCTGGGTGCCAGCCAGCGCAAGCGCAACGCCGAGATCGCCCTGCAGCTGGTGGGCCTGGCCGAACGCGGCGCGCACCGGCCCAACGAACTCTCCGGCGGCCAGCAGCAGCGCGTGGCGATCGCCCGCGCCATCGTCTCCGACCCCACGTTCCTGATCTGCGACGAGCCCACCGGCGACCTGGACCGTCATTCGGCCGAGGAAATCCTCAACCTGCTGCAGATGCTCAACAAGGAACACGGCAAGACCATCATCATGGTCACCCATGACCCGAAGGCCGCCGAGTACGCCACCCACACCATCCACCTGGACAAGGGCGAGCTGGCCGATACACCGGCCGCGCACTGACGGAGGCGGTCATGAAATATTTCTCGCTGATATGGGCCGCGCTGTTCCGCAGCAAGACACGCACCGCGCTGACGCTGTTGTCGGTGGTGGCCGCGTTCCTGCTGTTCGGGCTGCTGGACTCGGTGCGGGTGGCATTCACCTCGGGCGGCGGCGTCGCCGGTGCTGATCGCCTGGTGGTGTCCTCGCGCCTGTCGCTGACGCAGATGCTGCCACTGAACCTGGAGCAGAAGATCGCTTCCACCCCCGGAGTCAAGAAAGTGGCCTACGCCGCGTGGTTCGGCGGCATCTACAAGGACCCGCGGAATTTCTTCCCCAACTTCTCCGTCAGCGACAACTACCTGTCGCTGTACCCGGAGTACGTGGTGTCCGACGCGCAGATGAAAGCGTGGCAGAACGACCGCACCGGCGCGATCGTCGGCGAGTCGCTGGCGAAGAAGTTCGGCTGGAAAGTCGGCGACACCATCCCCCTGCAGGCCACCATCTTTCCGCAGAAGGACGGCAGCAACGCGTGGCCGCTGACGCTGCGTGGCACGTTCGTCGTCGCCGACGACAAGAAGAAGGGCGAGGAAAACCAGCTGCTGTTCCACTGGAAGTATTTCGACGAAGCCAACCAGTACGTCAACGGCCAGGTCGGCTGGTACATGGTCAAGCTGGACAACGTGGACCATGCCACGCGGGTGGCGAAGGCCATCGATGCGATCTCGGAGAACTCCGACCGCGAGACCAAGTCGCAGACCGAGCAGGCGTTCAACCAGTCCTTCCTCAAGCAGTTCGCCGACATCGGCTTCATCGTCACCGCCATCATGGGCGCGGTGTTCTTCACCCTGCTGCTGCTGACCGGCAACACCATGGCGCAGGCCGTGCGTGACCGCGTGCCGGAGCTGGCCATCCTGAAGACGCTGGGCTTCACAAACGGCAGCGTGCTGGCGCTGGTACTGGCCGAATCGGTGTTGCTGGTAGTGCTGGGCGGACTGATCGGCATGGGACTGGCGGCCATCATGGTCCCGGTGCTGGCGGCGCTGACGGGCGGAGCACTGCCGATCGGCGCCATTCCTGTCGAGACATGGGTGATGGGGCTGGCGCTGATGGTGGGCATCGGCCTGGTAGTGGGGGCGTTGCCTTCACTGCGCGCGATGCGCCTGAAGATCGTCGATGCACTGGCCGGCCGCTGAGGAGAGAACGCGATGAAGAAGAATTTCTGGATCGGAAACCTGATCGCGGTGGTCTGCATCGTGCTGGGACTGGTGGCGTGGATCATGTTGCCCTGGCAGGGCGTGCTGGGCGTCGTCGTGCTGCTGGGCTTGTGGCTGGCCTTCACCCGCACCGGCCGCGTCGCACTGGCGGCGACCCGCATCGGCATCGCCAGCCTGCCGCAGCGCTGGGGCGCATCGTCGGTGATCATCGTCGGCATTGCCGGCGTGGTCGGCGTGCTGGTGGCGATGCTGGCGATGGGCGCGGGCTTCGAGGCCACGCTCAAGCAGACCGGCAACGAGACCACCGCCATCCTGCTGCGCGGCGGTTCGCAGGCGGAGACCAATTCCGTCATCACCCGCGACCAATCGCCGCTGATCGGCAGCCTGCCCGGCATCGCCAAGGACGCGCAGGGCCGTGCGGTGGTGTCGGGCGAGCTGTCGCAGGTGGTCAACCTGCCCACCGCCAGCACCGGTGAGGACGCCAACGCGCAGTTCCGCGGCGTCAGCGATGCGGCATGGGCCATCCGGCCGAACATCAGGATCATCGAGGGCCGCAAGTTCAACGTGGGCGTGCGCGAGATCGTGGTGGGCCAGGGCGCGAAAGGGCAGTACCGCGGGCTGGATGTAGGCAAGACCATCAAGCTGGGCAACCAGGACTGGACGGTGGTGGGCGTGTTCGCCGCCGGCGACGCTTTCGACTCGGAACTGTGGACGGACATCGAAACGCTCTCGTCGGCGTACGACCGGCGTGCCTTCCAGTCCGTCACCGTGGGACTGGACGGCAAGGAGGGTTTCGCGAAGCTGAAAGCCGCCCTGGACGACGACCCGCGGCTGAAGCTGGACGTGCAGACCACGCAGGACTATTACTCCAAGCAGACCCGGCAGCTGACCACGATCATCACCTGGCTCAGCATCGTCATCGGCGCGATCATGGCGGTGGGTGCCGTGTTCGGCGCGTTGAACACGATGTACGCGGCCGTCGCCGGACGCGCACGCGAGATCGCCACCATGCGCGCGATCGGCTTCCGCGGACTGCCGGTGGTGATGGCGGTGATGCTGGAAACGATGCTGCTGGCCCTGCTGGGCGGCGTACTGGGCGGACTGATCGCCTGGGCCATCTTCAATGGCTACAGCGTGGCGACGTTGGGGTCCAACTTCAGCCAGGTGGTATTCCAGTTCAAGGTGACGCCGGAGCTGTTGTGGAGCGGCCTGAAGTGGGCGCTGGGTATCGGCCTGGTGGGCGGCCTGTTCCCCGCGCTGCGCGCGGCACGGCTGCCGATCACGCAGGCGTTGCGCGCGATCTGACCCCGCCATGACAGGCACCGGCCTGCGCCGGTGCCTGTTCCTTCATCACGCACCCACCGGGTCCAGCCACCCCTTCGCCACGGCGACCGCCACATCATCGGGCGTGTCGATGTCGTGCTCCAGGCCAGGAGCGTCGCAAGCCGCGACCCCCGCATCCGTGGCGCTGAGCACGTCGCGCAATCCGCGATCGCCATCCGGCAATGTCCGCGCCTGACGCAGCATGGCAGGCGATACGAGCGCCGGAATACCAAGCCGGTCGCCGAACCGCGTTGCCGCCGATCCTGCATCCGCGCGTTGCGCGGCCTCCCGCAATCCACGCAGATGCGTGGCCTCCAGCGCAGGCTGATCGCAGGCGAGCAGGAAGGTGGCGCCCGCATGTGTCGCCAGCGTTTCCGCCGCCACGCGCACGCTGCCCGCCATGCCGGACGACCAGGCGGGATTGACCACGCATTCGACCGGCAGGTCCGCCACCGCGGCACGCATGTCGTCCGCCCGTGCACCGATGATGACGAGCACGCGCGACGCACCGGACTCCAGTGCGAGCCGGGCCACGCGATGCACCAGCGCTTCTCCGTCACGCGTAAGCAGCTGCTTCGGCCGCCCGAGCCGACGACTGCTGCCTGCGGCCAGCACGACCGCCGCGTGCAACGCGCTCATGCCGATTCGCCGTGATGCCAGGCCTGCAGCTGCGCGGCGATGCTCAATGCGATCGCCTCCGGTCCCTGGCCACCCAGTTTCAGGCCGATCGGCGAACGCAGTCGCTGCGACAGCACGCCATGCAGGTGCGCGGGAATCACCCGCAGCAGGTCTTCGCGCCGGCGCACCGGGCCGAGCAGACCAATGAACGGAATGGGGGCTTGCGCCAGCGCCACCAGCGCTTCGCGATCATGTTCGAAATGGTGATGCATCACCAGCGCTGCATGCGGCGCGGGCCGCAGCACGCGAAGCGCTTCGTCGGGCGCGCGCATCAGCCATGCATCCGCGATATCGGTATCGGGAATCCAGCGCGCGCGCCGCTCCACCACGGTGACGTGCCAACCGAGCTGGCGCAGCCAGCCCACGAGCGGTGACGTTTCGGGACCGGCGCCGAAGATCGCCACGCGCGGCGGCGGCGAAACGACCACATCGCCCGCGGTGTTCCCGATCGCCCCGGACGCTGCCAGTGGCAAGTGCCAGTCCAGGCAGATGTCGCCCACCCGCGCCTGCACCTCGCCCCCGGCGGATATGCGGAGCGAAAGCGGCCCCTCTCCCTGCCACCACGCCTGCACCGCACGCGACCAGCCCGGCATGTGGTCCAGCGGCAGCAGCGCCAGATGCAGGCGACCACGACAGCCGACGGCGGAGCCTGCCAGCAGGTCCTCGTCATCGCGCGTGTCGATCTCCATCGCATCGAGGTGCCCTTCGGCGACCGCATGGCGGGCACGCCGCGCGATCTCCGGTTCCAGGCAGCCTCCGCTCAGCCAGCCGGTCTGCGCATCGTCCGCCGCGAACACCGCCATCGCACCCTGGCGGACATAGGTGGAGCCTTCGGTGGCGGTCACGACCGCCAAGGCGCTGCCGTCGGCGGCCTCGCTGGCGCGCGCGGATACTTCCAGCGGGTGGCGGTGGACGGACATGCCGGCCACGATGGCGCAAGCACGGGGCCGAAGGCAACGCCTCCCGCGGCGGTCCGCGCATCGGGCAATGATCCCGCAGGATCATGCAAGCATCGGCCCCCGCCTTCACTGGCACGGCACGTTTCCGCGGAGTATCGTCAGCCGGTCCCACGCCGCCGCCAGGGAGACACCATGAAGTTGAACGTCAACGGTTCCGAGCGCGACATCGATGCGCCGGATGACATGCCGCTGTTGTGGGTCCTGCGCGACCTGATGGGATTGACCGGCACCAAGTTCGGTTGCGGCATCGCACAGTGCGGCGCCTGCACGGTGCATGTCGATGGCTCGCCGCTCCGTGCCTGCATCACGCCCGCTTCCGCCGTCGCCGGCAAGAAGATCACCACCATCGAAGGCCTGTCGGCCGACGGCTCGCATCCGGTGCAGAAGGCGTGGGCGGAACTGGACGTGGTGCAATGCGGTTACTGCCAGTCCGGCCAGATCATGTCGGCGGTGGCGTTGCTGGCCGTGGTGCCCACGCCCACCGACAGCGACATCGACCAGGCGCTCTCCGGCAACCTGTGCCGCTGCGGCACGTACCAGCGCATCCGCGCCGCCGTGCATCGCGCGGCGGAACTGGGCAAGGCCTGATCCCCATGCATCCACGGCGCTCCCTGCGCCGTGGCCCCGATCCGATGTTCGACGGAGGTCGTGTCCGTGAACCTTGAACTGAAATCCTCGCGCCGCGACTTCCTGCGCTCCACCGCCCTCGTCGGCGGCGGACTGGTCATCGGCATCGCCGTTCCCGGCGCCCACCGCTTCGCCTGGGCACAGGAGGGCCAGCCCGCTGCCGCCGCTGCGTTCGTGCCCAATGCGTTCCTGCGCATCGCCGCAGACGATTCGATCACCGTGCTGCTCGCGCATGCCGAAATGGGCCAGGGCATCTGGACCACCCTGCCGATGCTGATCGCGGAGGAACTGGACGCGGACTGGTCGAAGGTCCGTGTCGAACACGGTCCGGCCGACAAGGCCTACACCAGCCCCGTGTTCGGCATGCAGGGCACGGGCGGATCGACCACTACGTGGTCGGAGTTCGACCGTTACCGCCAGGCCGGCGCCGTCGCCCGGGCGATGCTGCTGCAGGCAGCCGCGACCCGCCTCAACGTGCCGGTGGCGCAATTGCGTACCGAGAACGGCGCCGTGGTCTCCGGCAACCAGCGCCTGCGCTATGGCGAACTCGCCGATGCCGCCGGCAAGCTCACCGCGCCCGATCCTGCGTCGCTGAAACTGCGCGACCCGAAGGACTGGCGCCTGATCGGCAAGGCGACCAAGCGGCTGGATACGCCGGAGAAGATCACCGGGCGTGCGGTGTTCGGCATGGACGTGCAGTTCGACGGCCTGCTGACCGCCGTGGTGCTGCGTTCGCCGGTGTTCGGCGGCAAGGTCAAGACCTTCGATGCCACCGCCGCCCGCGCCGTGCCCGGCGTGCGCGACGTGGTGCAGGTGCCCAGCGGCGTGGCCGTGGTGGCGAACCACTTCTGGGCGGCGAAACTGGGCCGCGACGCATTGCAGGTGGTGTGGGAAGCCGGCGACGGCGCCAAGCTCGACAGCGCGACGCTGCGTCAGGAGTTCTCCCAACTGGCGACCACCGACGGCCCGACCGCCGTGCGCGCCGGTGATGTCATTGCCGAACTCGGCAAGGCCGCGAAGACGGTCGATGCCGAATACGCGGTGCCGTACCTCGCACACGCGGCGATGGAACCCCTGAACTGCACCGTCAAGATCGGCGACGGCGAGTGCGACATCTGGTGCGGCACGCAGTTCCCCACCCTGGACCAGAACAGCACCGCGAAGATCCTCGGCATTCCCCCCGAGAAAGTCCGCATCCACACGCCTTTCCTGGGCGGCGGCTTCGGGCGTCGCGCCACGCCCGACTCGGACGTGGTGTCCGAAGCCGTGCACGTGGCCAAGGCCGCGAAAGCGCCGGTCAAGACGGTATGGACGCGCGAGGACGACACGCGCGGCGGTTACTACCGGTCCGCGTTCGTCGAGAAGATCAAGGTGGGCCTGGGCGAAGACGGCTCGCCTGTCGCATGGCACCAGGTGATGGTGGGCCAATCCATCATGGCCGGCACCTTCATGGAAGCGATGATGGTCAAGGACGGCATCGATGCCACCTCGACCGAAGGCGTGGCCAACTCGCCCTACGTGCTCGGCACGCCCGCGCACAGGGTGGACCTGCATTCGCCGAAGACCGGCATCCCCGTGCTGTGGTGGCGCTCGGTAGGCCACAGCGTCAACGGCTTCGTGATGGAGAGTTTCGTCGACGAACTGGCGCATGCGGCCGGCAAGGATCCGGTGGAGTACCGGCGCGCCCTGCTGAAGGACCATCCGCGCCATCTGGCCGCACTGAACCTGGCCGCGGAAAAGGCCGGCTGGGCGACGCCCGCCACCCAAGGACGCGGACGCGGCATCGCCGTGCACGAATCGTTCGGCAGCTACGTCGCGCAGGTCGCCGAGGTGTCGGTGGAGGATGGCCGGATCCGCGTGCACCGCGTGGTCTGCGCAATCGACTGCGGCGTGGCGGTCAATCCCGCCGCCGTCGCGGCGCAGATGGAATCCGGCATCGTCTTCGGGCTCGGCGCCACGCTGCATTCCGCGCTGACACTCAAGGAGGGCCAGGTGCAGGAATCCAACTACCACGACTACCGCGTGCTGCGCATGCACGAGATGCCGAAGATCGAGGTCCACATCGTGCCGAGCACCGACAGGATGGGCGGCGTGGGCGAGCCCGGTACGCCGCCGATCGCACCCGCCGTGGCCAACGCCGTGTTCGCCCTGACCGGACAGCGTTTGCGCGAACTTCCCCTGCAACTGCCCGTTGCTGCCACCCCCGCACCGACCGCCTGAGGAGACCGCCATGCGCATCGCGCTGATGTCGTTGACCGTTCTCCTGCTCACCGCCTGCGGCCCCCGCATCAGCGAGGAGCAGAAGGCGCAGGCGCTGACCGCCTTCGCCACCATCGAGAAGGTGTTCCAGCACCCCCGCTGCAGCAACTGCCATATCCCGGGCGACCAGCCGCTGCAGTTCGACGCGCAGACACCGCATGCGATGAACGTGGTGCGCGGTCCGGAAGGCAAGGGCGCGCCCGGGCAACCGTGCTCGACCTGCCACAACGAAGCCAATCCGCCAGCCAGCTACGGGCCGCATGCACCGCCGGGGGCGCCGCACTGGTCGCTGCCGCCGCCGGACCACAAGATGGCCTGGATCGGCCTGCCCGCCGATCAGCTGTGCGCGATGATCCAGGACAAGAAGCGCAATGGCGGCCGCGACTTCGCCGCGCTCACCAAGCACGTGGCGGAAGACAAGCTGGTGCTCTGGGGTTGGAATCCCGGTGGCGAACGCGCACCGGTGCCGGTGCCGCACGACCAGTTCGTCGCCGCATTCAAGACCTGGGCCGATGCAGGCGGGCCTTGCCCCGCCCCCGCCGCGAAGACGTCGGGCTGAACTACTTGCCCGGGGTCGCCGTCGCGAGCACATCGCGACGGCGTGCGCGCCACAGTCCATCGCTGGCGAAGATCAGCAGGCCCGTCCAGATGGCTGCAAAGCCGATCGCACGCTCCACGCCGAAGGCTTCCTTGAACACCAGCACGCCGATCAGGAACTGGATGCTGGGTGCGATGTACTGCAGCAGGCCCACCACCGACAACGGAATGCGCCGCACGCCGTAGGCGAACCCGATCAGCGGCACCGCCGTCACCACGCCGCCGAACACCAGCAGCAGATCGTTCTTCCAGCCATAGCCGCTGACGAAGCCGCCACCGTGGCCGAACTCGCCCCAGGCCACGTAGGCCAGCGCGGGCAGGAACAGGTAGAGGCTCTCGACGCCCAGCCCGGCGACCGGGTCCACCGCCACCAGCTTGCGCACCAGCCCATACAGACCGAACGAGAACGCCAGACCCAGCGCGATCCAGGGCGGTGAACCGGACTGCAGCGTGAGCCACGCCACGCCCACAAGCGCGAAACCCACCGCGATCCATTGCGCGGGCGACAGGCGCTCGCGCAATACCAGCACGCCCAGCACCACGTTGATCAGCGGATTGATGAAGTACCCCAGGCTGGTCTCGACCACATGGCCTGCGTTCACCGCCCAGATGTACAGGCCCCAGTTGAACGCGATCAGCAGGCTGCTGACGCCCAGCCACGGCACGGCGCGCGGTTGCGCACGCACCTGCTTCCACCAGCTGCGTCCGTTCTTCAGCAACAGCCAGCCGACCACCAGCACCGCGCTCCACACGATGCGGTGCGCGATGATCTGGAACGATGGCACCGCCTTGAGCAGATGCCAGTACAACGGCACCACGCCCCAGATCAGGAACGTGCCGGCGGTGATCGCCAGCCCTTTGCGGTCGATGGCTGCCGCACTCATTTCGCTTGCCGCGCGCGCGCCAGGGTGATGACCACCACGCCCGCCAGGATCACCACCATGGCGCCGATATCGTGCGAAGTGAACGTCTCGCCGGCAATGAAGGCACCCAGCGCCACCGCGATCACCGGATTGACGTAGGCATAGCTGCCCACCAGCACGGGGCGCGCATGGTGAAGCAGCCAGACGTAGGCCGTGAACGCGATGATGGAACCGAACACCGCCAGATAGGCAACGGCCAGCGCACCCGTCACTGTCCACTCCGCCGTGTTGAAACGCTCACCATGCAGCAGCCCGGCGAGCACCAGCATCACGCCCGCCGCCAGCATCTGCGCAGCGGCGGTCATGAAAGGTGACGGCAGGTCGCGGCCGCGCGACCACACCGAGCCATAGGCCCATGCGATCGGCGCGATCAGCAACAGCACCAGGCCGACCGGCGACCCTGTCAGCGAACTGCCCGCATTGAGCCACACTACGCCGGCGAACCCGATGATGATCCCCAGCCATTCCCCGCGCGTCGGATGTTGCCCGCGCATCGCGCCGAACAGGCCCATCCACAACGGCATCGAGGCCACCGCGACGGCGGCCAGGCCGGACGACACTGTCTGTTCGGCCAGCACCACCATGCCGTTGCCCATCAGCAGCAGCAACGCGCCCATCACCAGCAGGTTCTTCCACTGCGCGCGCGTCGGCGCCGTCACGCCGCGCCAGCGAAGGAACAGGAACAGCACCAGGCCGGCGACGACGAAGCGGCTGCCCGACACCATCAGCAACGGCGGGAAACCGCCTTCCAGCGCGAAGCGGATGCCCAGGTAGGTCGAACCCCAGACCACGTAGACGATGGCCAGGGCGGCAGCGACGGCCAACCCGCCACGTGCAGGCGCGGCGGTGGAAACGGAAGAGGTCATGGGAACCGTGGGGGAGTTCGGCGTCATGCAATTCTAGGCCACTCGCGGGCACGCGGCGTGGCGCCGATGTCCTCGACTGCTTGAAACGTTTCCGGCCCGGCTTGAATCCCGCTCAAGCCTGCATCTCCGTTGTCGCAGGAACAGAATCCGTCGCCGATCAAACGCGCTCCCGCGCAAGCAACTCCTGCTTGCGGGGCAGTCCCCAGCGATAGCCACCCAGCGAGCCATCGCCCCGGATCACCCGATGGCAAGGCACCACCACCGCGATGCGGTTGTGTGCGCAGGCGCTGGCAACCGCGCGCGCCGCGCGGGGTGCACCCAGCGTGCGGGCCAGTCCGGCATAGCTGACCGTCTCGCCTGCGGGAATCTTCATCAGCGCCTCCCACACGCGCTGCTGGAACCCCGTGCCCAGCAGGTCCACCGGCACCGCCGTATCGCGCCCCGCCAGGCGTTCGGCGACGGCGCGCAGGCGGGGAGCGAGGAATTCGTCGCGACCGGCTTCGACGCCTTCCAGCTGCGCCTGCGGAAACTCTGCGCGCAGCCGTTGTTCCAGTGCCGCGTCGTCGTCACCCAGTTCCACCGCGCAGATGCCGCGCTCGGTGGCCGCCACCAGCGCACGACCGAGGACGGTGTCGACAATGGCCCAGCGGATCGTCATGCCGCGGCCGCCAGCGCGATACGTGGCCGGGGTCATGCCCAGCTTCGCCGCGCCCTGTTCGTACAGCCGCGAGGGCGAGCCATAGCCGGCGTCATACAACGCGGTGGTGACGTCGCTGCCTTCCCGCAACGCATGCTTCAGCGTCCCCAGCTTTTTCCTCGCCAGGTATTCGGCCGGACTCAGTCCGAAGCGCGCACGGAAGCGCCGCTGCAGATGCGAAGCACTGAGACCGGTATGCGCCGCCAGTTCGGCCAGCGAGGGATCGCCTTGGTCGAGAAGGCGACGCGCCGCCTCCAGGGGATCGGCGAGGCCGGCGCGGGCGGGTTCGGGAAGCGATCGGCGTGACATGGTGTCCATGCGCCCAGACTACGGCGCACGCCAGGGGGGCGCTATCCGGATCTTGTGCCTGGCGTGCCTTCAGCCCCGAAGATCTTCCACGGGAAGGGCTGGCCAGTGGGCCGGCTGAAAACCAGCCCCAAACACACCTCCAGGACCGCGCGACACCGATCGAAGGGCATCGGGGGCCAAAGCCCCTCCTACAGAGCGATCATTCGGCCCAGCGACCCGGACCCGGCGAATCCGGCAACACCTGCGCGGAGAGCTTGCGGTCCTGGCCGAGGATGCCGATGGCGTCGGAGAGGATCGCGGCGGATTCGCGCAGCAACGGGTCCGGACGCTTGTCGGCCAGCTTCTCGCGCTGCGCATCCTTCACGATGTCGCGCTCGGAAGCGCCCAGCCCGTCATCGGCGAGGTCTTCGGCCAACGGATCCAATGCCAGGCCCAATGCCTTGCGTTCGGCCTGCCGCTGCTTGCGCTGCACTTCCTGGCGGTCACGCTCTGCGCGGCGCTCGGCCTCGTTGAGCGAAACATATTTCTTCGCCGCTTCGGCACGGAACTGGGCCACGTCTTCCGACCACCACTGGAACTCCTTGTCCTTGGCCGACCGCGCCGCGTGCAAAGCCTCCAGACGGGGCAGCAGCGGCGCGAAGTTGCCGTACTGCGTGTGCGGCACGGCGGCGATGCGGGTCCACGGCAATGCGTTGTCGTAGGTGCTCTCGCCGTACTCGCTGGCGTCCACGCTCACCGGGAACGCGATGTCCGGCACCACGCCCTTGTGCTGGGTGCTGCCACCGGCCACGCGGAAGAACTGGGCGATGGTCAGCTTCACCGAGCCGAAGCGCGGCGCTTCGTTGGCAGGCCAGCGGTCCAGGTCCACCATGTTCTGCACGGTGCCCTTGCCGAAGCTGGTTTCGCCGATCACCAGGCCACGCCCGTAGTCCTGGATGGCGCCCGCGAAGATTTCCGACGCCGAGGCCGAACCACGGTTGATCAGCACCGCCAGCGGACCTTCCCAGGCCACTCCGGTCTTGCGGTCGCTGTTGACCGTCACGCGGCCGCCCGATTCGCGCACCTGCACGACCGGGCCCTTGTCGATGAACAGGCCGGTGAGTTCCACCGCCTCGTCCAGCGAGCCGCCGCCGTTGTTGCGCAGATCCATGATCACGCCATCCACGCCCTGTGCCTTGAACTGCACCAGCAGCTTGGCGATGTCGCGGGTAGCGGAATTGAAATCGTTGGGGTTGCGGCGACGGCCTTCGAAGTCCTGGTAGAACGCCGGCAACTTGATCACGCCGATGCGTCGCTCGGCCTCGCCCCCGCTGGCCGGCAGGGTGATGGTTTCCGCCTTCGCCGCCTGCTCTTCCAGCTTGACCTTCTGGCGCGTGATGGTGACCTGCGCATGCTTGCCGTCGATGCCGGCCTCGACCGGGATGTACTCGATGCGGACCTGGGTGTCCTTCTTGCCACGGATCTGCGCCACGACGTCGTCGATGCGCCAGCCGATCACGTCGGTCAGCGGCCCCGACTTGCCCTGCCCGACGGCGACGATGCGGTCGCCCACCTTGAGCTTGCCACTCAGGTCGGCCGGACCACCCGGTACGATCTCGCGGACGGCGACCAGATCGTCCTGCCGCTGCAGCACGGCGCCGATGCCTTCCAGCGAGAGCGACATCGACTGGTTGAAGTTCTCCGCCGTGCGCGGCGTGAAGTAATCCGTGTGCGGATCGATCGCGCTGGTGTAGGCGTTGAGGAAGGTCTGGAAGACATCCTCGGTCTTCAGCTCGTTGATGCTCCGCTGCAGGTTGGCGTAGCGCTTGTCCAGCGTCTTGCGGATGTCGTCGGGCTTCTTGCCGGCCAGCTTCAGCCGCAGCCAGTCGTTCATCACCGACTTCTTCCAGATCGCATCCAGGGCCTTGCCATCGGCGGCCCACGGCGCATCCTCGCGGTCGTAGTCCCAGCGTTCGTCGCCGTTGAAGTCGAAGTCCTGCTTCAGCAGCGCACGTGCAAATGCCACGCGCTGGCCGACCCGCTGCTTGTAGACGGTGAAGATCTCGTAGGCCGGCGCAAGATCGCCGCTGCGGATCGCATCATCCATCTTGGTCCTGTAGGGCGCGAAGCGCTCCACGTCGGCAGCGGTGAAGAACTGCTTGCCGCCATCCAGCGCTTCGAAATAGCGCTTGAAGACATCCTGCGACAGGGTGTCGTCCAGCGGGCGCGGACGGTACGCGTAGCGGCTGTCGGACAGCAGGCCGTAGACCAGCTTGGACGTATTGGACTGGTCGGTGGTGGGTGCCACCGTGACCGCGTCCCCGTCGCCGCGCGCAAGCAGTGCCAGCGGGGTCGAGAGGGCCAGGGCCAACAGCAGGAGGGGGGCTTTCTTCAGTGTCATTGCGTACTCATGGCCCGGAGGCCCGTCAGGCTGGAACGGATTGCGGATTCGACACGCCGACAGTGCACAAAGTTGCGCGCATTGTCATCTGCCTTTGGGCAGCCTAAAGGCCGGAGCGTAGGAAAAGGTGAACCGTGGCCGTGCCATGGCCGGGAGGCGGACATGGCGACGCCGACGGGGTGGTCCGGCGTCACGGTTCCGGAACGGGATTCAGCCCGCGTGTTGCGCAGCGTGGGCCGCCTGCGCCGCCTGCTGGTCGGCGTGGTAGGACGAACGCACCAGTGGGCCGGACGCCACGTGGCTGAAGCCCAGTGCGTTGCCGTAGAGCTCCAGTTCCTTGAACTCTTCCGGGGTCCAGTAACGCAGCACCGGGTGGTGGTGGGCCGTGGGCTGCAGGTACTGGCCGATGGTCACCATGTCCACGTCGTGCGCGCGCAGGTCGCGCAGCGTGGCCTGCACCTGCTCCATGGTTTCGCCCAGGCCCAGCATGATGCCGGACTTGGTGGGCAGGTGCGGGTGCTGCCGCTTGAACCGCTGCAGCAACGTCAGCGACCACTGGTAGTCGGCACCGGGGCGGACATTCGGGTACAGGTCCGGCACGGTTTCGATGTTGTGGTTGAACACGTCCGGCGGATTGACCGCCAGGATCTCCAGCGCGCGGTCCATGCGGCCCTTGCCGCGGAAGTCCGGGGTCAGGATCTCGATGCGGGTGGCGGGCGAGTGTTCGCGGATGGCGGCGATGCAGTCGACGAAATGCTGGGCACCGCCGTCGCGCAGGTCGTCGCGATCCACACTGGTCACCACCACGTACTTCAGGCCCATGTCGGCGACGGTGTGGGCAAGGCTCAGCGGTTCGGACGCGTCCGGCGGCTTCGGGCGGCCGTGGGCGACGTCGCAGAACGAGCAACGCCGCGTGCAGACCTCGCCCAGGATCATGAAGGTGGCCGTGCCGTGGCCGAAGCACTCATGGATGTTCGGGCAGCTGGCTTCTTCGCAGACGGTGACCAGGCGGTTCTCGCGCAGCTTGGCCTTCAGCTTGGCCACCGACCCGTCGGAGGGAATGCGTACCCGGATCCAGGACGGCTTGCGCAGTACCGGCGCGTCCGCGAACTGCACCGGCGAACGCCCGATCTTGTCGCCTCCCAGCTGTTTGGCGCCCGTCTCCAGGGGAGCGGGCGAAGAACTGACGACCTGGAGCGGAATCACGCGTGCGGGGGTATCGGCCATGGGCCAATTCTAGCCGCTTTCGCCTGGGGCCCTGCGGTCGACAAAGGTCTTGCACCACGCCGCGCGCTGGAATGCTGCGGCGCAAAGCCCATGAGTCAGGGCGGGGGACGACGGCAGTACGGTCATGGACCGGGATTCGCGCAGGGGATCCCGGGCTTCCACTCCTGCTGCTGCAGGCATAAAAAAGCCCGCAATGGCTAGGCCACTGCGGGCTTGCTCCCTCCCCCACGTCGGGATGCGGAGCCATCGTGAAGGGTCCGTTACGCGTCTTGCACGCTGCACTGCAAAACAGAACCGGACGGTTCAGCGCGCGCCTGCGTCGAGTCACAAATATGAACGTGCGCCAAACCCGCGCCCCTGCTGCGTGTTACCGATATCAGACCAATTCGGGGGCACCGCGCCGGAATCCCGGTTACGTTCTTCACTGCATTTACCTGAACAGGTGACGCCGTTTCCAGACGCGCGACGACTGCGCAAACCTGGCTATTCCAGGTAGTGGGGGCGACCGTCGTACCAGGCCCCGGCACGGACGAGGTGGAACTTGCGCTGGGTACCCTGCAATTCCACGCCGACGCTCAACGCCCGCCATTTGGCGTAGAGATCGCCCTGCCGCCGGGCACCCTGCAGCCGCATCCGTGCCCGCATTTCGTAACGGTCGTTGCGCGCCTGCAGGCGATCCAGGACCAGCACGTCGTCCTGCCATTGCACGCGACCATCGACACGCGCTTGGCCTGCATCGATCAGTCGGTAGACCCAGGCCGGGTACTCCTTCTTGCGGGAGAACAGGGCCAGCAGGAAGCCCACGTCCTTCATCGTCACGTCGGCAAGTCCGCCCGCGCTGAGCGGACGATCGATGTCCAGCCGCGCGCGCCCCAGCGTCGCGCGGGCCCACCAGCCCGTGCGGGTCCCGCCATCGGGTTCGCGGAAGCTGACATTGCGCACCTGCAGCGTGCTGCCGTCGGCCACGAACAGATGGCGCTTCAGGTCGGCCCGGCGCAGGCGCAGCGCCAGATCGACATCGCCCCGAAGCTGGATGCCGGCAAGGAACATGCGCGTGCCCCGCCCGGCGATACGCAGCGAACCATGCCCGACCTCACCGGCAGCATCCAGCGACAGGTCACCACTGAGGTAGCCTGCACCGCCGTCGAACCGCATGTGACGCCGCGGCAGGAACGGGTTGTAGACACGCAGGTCAGGCACCGTGGCATCGTCGAACACCACACGCGCCTTCAGCGTCTCGCGCATGCGCGTGCCATCGTCCGCATTCACCGACAGGCGCAGGTTGCGCCCGCGCACGTACGGCTTATCGGGCGCTTTCACCGCCGCGACGTCGAACGTCTCCATCACCGCCTTGAGCCGCGGCAGCAGTTCGCCGCCAGCGCCGGCATCAAGCCGGATGTCCGCGCGGGCGCGCCCACGGATGCGGTTGCCCATCACGTCGACGACCGCGTCCACGCCCGGCACCTCGATGCGACTGCCGGGCGCGAGCCTGCCGTCCACCACCTGCACGTCGGCGCTGATCGCACCGGCACCATCGAGCTTCAGCCATGGCGCCTGCGGGAAAAGCCCGGACAACCACCGCAGCGAATCGAAATGCCAGGTCCCGGCCACATGTCCGGATGCGCGCGGCAGGACACCGGCGAAGTCGCGCAAAGGCACGCGTCGGCCACGCAGGCGCATATCCGCCTCCAGTGCCAGCCTGCCATCGGCCTGCGGCGGCACGGTCGCCTTGATCGCGATGTCCCGGTCCACGGCCACATCGATGCCCAGGATGTCGTGGCGCACGGCGCCCGTGATGTCGTTGCCGGCGACGGCCATCGTCCATTGCGCGCGGCCGCCCGGCGCGAGCAGGCCACGCTCGAAGGCCAGGGCGATGTCCGCCCTGCCCTCGCCCGGTACCAGCTTGACCGCGACCTCTCCGCGCGGACTGACGGCGACGTTCAATCCTGAGGTGCGGCCGCCAAGCCGCAGGTCCAGCCGCGTCTTGAGCAGCTTGTCGAGCCCGGCGGCCTGCTCGCGCCGATGGCGATCAAGGGCGAACCCGGCATGCAGGGTCGTCTCGCGCAGCACCTCGGCGCCCTCGCGCGTCACCCGTGCGCCGGTCATGTCGAATGTCGACGGCATCAGTTCCATCGGTCCACCGCGCAACTGCTTGTAGAACCCGACCTGCGCGCGGCCTTCGCCTTCGAGCACCCATGCATCGAATGCGGCGCGGCGGACCGAATCGCTGGCGATGCGGTCGAACTGGAGCTCCCAACCGCCCGCGCGCGGCGGTGGCGGCGCCAACTCGCTTGCCACACGCCGGACCCCGCCATGGACCTGGTCCGCGCGTACCTCGGGCACATGCAACCGTCGCGAAAGCAGCGGCCACAACGCGATGCGGCCCTCCACGCGTGAGGCGTGTGCGTCCCAGGCGATGCGCCGCGCCTGACCCTGGAGGGTGACATCGGTCAGGCTGACCCGCCCCGGCCACCAGGTACTGCCGGACGCCCATTGCATCCGGAAACGCTCCGGCTTGCGGTTCAGGGTGGCTTCGCCCAGTGCCGTGTTGAGGAACACGTTGCCTGCGAGCAGATAGAGCGCATAGAGGGCGACGAGGGCCAGCAGCCCTCGCCGCAGCCAGCGCAGGGGGGTGCCGCGACGGGATGTCCTTTCCATCCGCACAGGATGCCGCATCCACGTCCCGGCAAGAACAGCCGCATGGGATCAAGCGGCGGCGAAGTGGCCATGGAAGCCCAGCGGCACGGTGTACGGCAGCCACGCCTGGGCAACAGGACCCGCTTCCACGCGGCCCGCGTCGAGCACCGCGATGCCGCTGCGGCCACGCGCGGCGTCCAGCAGCGTGCCGACCAGCCAGCCGTCGTCGGGGCGTGTGCTGCCGGGACGCGGCACGAACAGGTGCTCTTCCACCAGCACATCGCGACCGTAGTCATGTACCTGGCGCCGGTCACGCGGTACATCGAAAGCGCCGACGCCGTTGAAGTACGGCGCAACCGAAGCGCTCGCGTGCACGGGCGCATACAGTCGCGCGGGACCGGCAGACCGCGTGCGCGCATCGAACACGGGGAACTCGATGCCGGCGATGCCCGTCTCTTCCCAGCGGGCATCGCCGCGGCGCAGATCGAGCACGAGTTCACGCAATGGCCCGTTTCCGCCATGCACATCGCCGTCGCCGTTCATTGCCGCCTTCAGGGGCGAGCGTGCCTCTTCCACATCCAGATGCTGCACGGCGCGCAGCACGATGCGGCCATCACGCTCGTACGCATCGCCGAAGTGATAGATCGCCGCGAAATCGGCTTCGAACCAGCGCGCCTGCGCGGGCGCATGCTTGTCCACGACGGCGATGCGCAGCGGCTGGTCCTGCCGGAAGCGCAGGCGCTCGAAGAACGCACCGGCACCGTCCAGGTAGCGGAACGGGATCAGGACGAACACCAGGTGGCGATCGGTCATCGCGAAACTGTGCAGATAGCCGGGCACGGGTGTCTCCAGCACGTCGGCCGACGCCAGCGTACCGTCGCGGCCGATGTGCCACACCACCAGGCCATTGCCGCCCATCATCGAGATGGAACCGAAATTCCACACCGAACCGTCGCGATCCACCAGCGGATGTGCCGAGAACGGGATCGCCGCCAGGTCGTGACGCCAGGTCACCGGCCCGAGCGTAGCCAGCTGGTCGGGATCGAGCTCGAACGCCGAGCCCGCCTCGCATAGCGCGAACAGGCGGCCGTTGATCATCGTCACCGAGGTGTTGGCCGCGTTCGCATCGTCGTTGTTGCGGATCGGCTGCATGTCCGGAACGGACGTGCCGGCGACGGGGTACAGGAAACGCCCTGCCTCCTGCTCGCGGGTGAACTTGGGCGTGGCCACCATGCGGGCACGGTGGGTCAGCGTGCCGTCGCCGTTGAAGCGCCATCCGTGGACCATGCCGTCGCCGTCGAACCAGTGCTCGTAGCGGAACCCCGCACGCTCGGTCCATGCAGGGCCGTTGCGGTACAGCGTGCCACCGAAGCCCGCCGGCAGCCGTCCTTCGATCCGCACGTTTTCCGGGCCCAGGGTTTCGGACTGCACCGACTTCCAGCCGGCCAGCCACGGGCGTTCGCGCAGGCCGGCGGCGAAGCGGGCGGGATCGCCGGCCAAGGCGTCCTGGCCGCGCAGCAAGGCGGGGGCGACGGCCAGCGCGGTGGCGCCGGACAGGAGGTTGTACAGGAAGCGGCGGCGGTCCATGGCATCGCTCCTCAGTGCAGCGCGATGTCGATGGCGGCATCCTGCGCGCCGATGTCGAAGCGGGCTTCGTCCCACGTCGGCTTGCGCATCACGCGCGGATTGTTGCTGAAGCCGTAGCCTTCGGTCGGCATGCCGATCATGTTGCTGTCGAGCTTGCCGTTGCCGTTCTCGTCGTGGGTGACCATGACGGCGTATGTGCCGGGCTCCAGGTCCTTGAAGACGAAGGTGGAGGTGTCGCCGCGCGGCGGCGCGCCATCGCCCTGCACCGGGGGCGCCTGGCCGTCCCAGCCGGCCTGGCTGTCGACGACCGCCAGCTTGATGAGTCCTGTCTGCGCGCGTACGCCGCGCAGGGTGACGGTGAGGTCGGCGGCCTGCGCCGGTGCGATGGTGGCGATCAGCAGCGCGACGAGGCAGAGCGGACGACAGACGGAACGGTGCATGGCGGACTCCGGTGCATGGCAGGAACGTGCTGCCAGTGTCGCCACCGCCCTGCGACCGGTCAGTTGCCAGCCGTCACCTCTTCGACCTGCCGGAAGTCACTTCCGGGGAGCCCGCACTCAGGCTGCTGCGGATACCTCGCGCCGTGCACGTCGCCGGCGCACGGCGATGGCGAGGCTTTCCAGTACCTGCACGGATGCCTCCCATCCCAGGCATCCATCGGTGATGCTCTGCCCGTACGTCAGCGGCTGGCCATCGACCAGGTCCTGGCGCCCACCCGCCAGGTGGCTCTCCACCATCACGCCGACGATGCGCTGCTCGCCCGCCTGCAGCTGCGCGGCGATGTCATCGACGACCGCAGGCTGGTTGTCCGGGTTCTTGCCGCTGTTGGCGTGACTGGCGTCGACCATCAGGCGTGCCGGCAGGCCCGCCTTCGCCAGCACCTGGCTCGCCGCCTCGATGCTGGCCGCGTCGAAGTTCGGCGTCTTCCCGCCGCGCAGGATCACGTGGCAGTCGGGATTGCCCGCCGTGGCCGCGATCGCCGAACGCCCCTCCTTGGTCACGGCCAGGAAATGATGCGGATGCGAGGCCGCACCCACCGCATCAACCGCGATCTTCACGTTGCCGTCGGTGCCGTTCTTGAACCCGACAGGGCACGACAGCCCGCTGGCCATCTCGCGATGCACCTGGCTTTCGGTGGTGCGCGCCCCGATCGCGCCCCATGCCACCAGGTCGCTGATGTACTGCGGCGAGATGGTGTCCAGGTATTCGCACCCCGCCGGCAACCCCAGCGCATTGATGTCGCGCAACAGCCGGCGCGCCAGGCGCAGGCCGCGGTTGATGTCGAAGCTGCCGTCCAGCGCCGGGTCGTTGATCAGCCCCTTCCAGCCGACGGTGGTGCGCGGCTTTTCGAAATAGACGCGCATGATGATCTCCAGTTCGCCGGCCAACGCGTCGCGCAACGGCTTCAGCCGGCTCGCGTACTCCATCGCCGAGGCAGGATCGTGGATCGAGCAGGGACCGATCACCACGATGAGGCGATCATCGCGGCCATGCAGGATGTCGTGCAGCGCGCCGCGTGCATCGGACACGGTCTGCGACACCACGTCGTCGCAAGGCAGTTCGCCGATCACGGCGGCGGGCGTCACCAGCTCATCGAGTTTGCGGATGCGCAGGTCGTCGGTATGGGGGGCCATCGGGTTTCTCCGGGTCAACAAAAAAGCCGCCAGGGTGGCTGGCGGCTTCAAGGGGATTCTTCTGGTGTCTTGCCTAGAATGAATGCAACCTCGCCTCCGCCGCTGGCATCGGAAAGCCGTAATACCAAAACCAGAAGCGGGCACGGGTGGTGTTCATTCGCGGCTAGAGATAACACGCCATGCCGGCGATGGCGAATGTTTCATCTGCAACGTGGAGCGTGTTCCCCCAGACCCGCCGCACAGCGGCGGTGGCCGCCCGGCCACGGGCGCCGCGTTTGCCAGCATGTCCGCTTCGAGGACGACACCCGCGCAGGTGTTCCATGGAACTGACCCGCCGACAGTTGCTCGCGGCGCCCGCCGCGCTCGCCGCCACGTTGTTGCCCGGGCGCCTGCTGGCGGCAGTGACGGCGCAGACCCCCGCCCTGCCCGACCTCTCCACCTGGGAATCGGTACGCGCGCAGTTCGCGCTGGACCCGGCGTACCGCCACTTCGCCTCGTTCTTCATCGCCAGTCATCCGGCACCTGTGCGTGAAGCGCTGGAAGGCTACCGGCGCGCGATGGACGCCAACCCGTTTCTGTTCGTGGAGCGCGCGATGTTCGAGGACGACGCGCACAATCTTCCGCTGCACGTCTGCGCGCAGGTGGCCGAATACCTGGGTGGTCGAGGCGAGGATGTCTGCACGACGCGAAGCACCACCGAAGGCTTGGCCCTGGTCTATCACGGCCTGCCGCTGAAAGCCGGCGACGAGGTGCTGACCACGGTGCACGACCATTACTCGCACCATGAATCGATCCGGCTTGCGACGGCGCGCTGCGGCGCGTCGATGCGCAAGGTGGCCCTGTTCCGGACATCGCGCGACGCCAGCGTGGACGAGATCGTCGGCAACCTGCAAGCGGCCATCCGCCCGCAGACGAAGGTGGTGGGCGTGACGTGGGTGCATTCCAGCACCGGCGTCCGGCTGCCGATCCGCGAGATCAGCGCGATGCTGCGCGGCCTGCCGCAGGCCCCATGGCTGGTGGTCGATGGCGTGCATGGACTGGGCGCCGCAGACGAGACCATCGCCGAGATGGGCGCCGACTACTTCTGCGCCGGCACCCACAAGTGGATGTTCGGGCCACGCGGCACCGGCATCGTGTGGGCGAACGCCGCGAACTGGGCACGCCTGCAGCCGTTGGTACCCAACTTCACCGAAGTCGAGAGCTATGTCGCCTGGACCAAAGACCGGGCACCGGCCGGCCCGTGCAATGCCGCGCGGATGACGCCCGGCGGGTTCCACGCCTTCGAGCACCAGTGGGCGCTGGCGGCCGCGTTCTGCATGCACGGGCAGATGGGGCGCCAGCGCGTGGCGGCGCGCATCCGCGCACTGAACGATCAACTGAAGCAGGGCCTGGCCGATCTGCCAAAGGTGAACGTGCACACGCCTCGCTCCGCAGCGTTGTCGGCGGGGCTGGTCGCCTTCGAAATCGAGGGTGTGCGGCCCAACGACATCGTGAAGCAGTTGCTCGCGCGACGCATCATCGCCAGCACCAGCCCTTACGCCGTGAGCTACGCGCGACTGGCGCCGAGTCTGGTCAACACGCCCGCGGAGGTCGACGAGGCGGTGCGCGCGGTGCGTGCGATCGCGGGCTGAACGCGCCCGACGATCGGTATCCGCCGGGCGGTGGCCCGAGCGCCGGGATTTGCGCGTTGGTTCCTGGTACCGGTCGCTGCAAGGCGACGACCCGTTGTCCCCTCCGTCATATCCGGATCGTCATGCCCCCGAACGACGCTTCCCCCCGCCCGCTGGACGACATGTTCGGCGAGGTCTACCAAGAGTTGCGCCGGCTGGCGCACAAGCAACGATTTCCCCGCGATGGCGCCACGCTGGACACCACGGCGCTGGTGCACGAGCTGTACCTGCAGATGAGCCACCAGCAGCCCCAATTCACCCATACGCGGCAGTTCTATGCGTATGCGGCGCGCGCCATGCGGCACATGCTGGTCGACCGCGCGCGTGAACGCGCACGCATCAAGCACGGTGGCGACCTGCGTCGCACCGACTATCGCGACACGCTGGCCGGCCAGGTGACGATCGATCCGCAACACGCATTGGAACTGGACCAGGCGCTGCGCCGCCTCGCGCTGGACGATGCGCGTGCCGCCGAAGTCGTCGAACTGCACTACTTCACCGGCCTGCCGCTGGAGCGCATCGCCGAGCTCTGCGAACTGAGCGTGCGCACCGTCTACCGCGACTGGCAATACGCCCGGGCGTTCCTCGGCGCCCAGCTGGCCGCGTAAGCGCGCCGGCGTGTCAGGGTCCGGCCCCGAAAGTCGCTTGGTGGCAGACCCTTTCCCGCAGACACACGCCATGCCTTCCCTGCGCCAATCGTTCGATGCGGTCGTGGACCTGCCCCCGCAGGCACGGCGCGACTGGATGGACCGGCACTGCCCCGACCCGACCGACCGCCGCCACCTGGAAGCGCTGCTCGCCGCCCACGCACGCACCGAACCCGTCCTGCTCGACACACCCGTCGCCGCTCTGATCGATGCGTTGAAGGCGGAAGACATCCGCCCGCCGCAGGCGTGGATCGGCGAGCGCATCGGTGACTTCCGGCTGATCAGCCCACTGGGCCAGGGCGGCATGGCCACCGTGTTCCTCGCCGAACGCGAGGATGTCGATTTCCAGCAACGCGTCGCGGTCAAACTGCTGCGGCGCGGACCGTATTCCGAACTGCAGCAGCAGCTGTTCCGCCGCGAACGGCAGACGCTGGCGGCGCTCACGCACCCGGCCATCGCGCGCCTGATCGACGGCGGCGTCACCAACGAAGGCGTGCCCTATCTCGTCATGGACCACGTGGACGGGCTACCGATCACCCGCCACGCGGAACTCCGCAACCTGGACCGGACTGCACGACTGCAGCTGCTGTGCGACGTCTGCCGCGCGGTGGACGCTGCGCACCGGCAACTGGTCGTCCATTGCGACCTCAAGCCCTCCAACATCCTGGTCACGACCGACGGCTCGCCGCGGCTGCTGGATTTCGGTGTCGCGCGCCTGATCGACGCCACCGGCGACGGCGAAGGCGCAACCGCCATCGGGCTGACGCCGGGGTACGCAGCACCCGAGCAGTACACCGGCGCTGCCGTGACCACCGCCACGGACGTGTACGCGCTGGGCGTGCTGATGCGGGAGTTGCTGAGCGGCGAGCGCCCCGATGAAAGTACGCGCCAGGATGCGTTGCCGAAGGGCGATCTTGGCGCGATCCTGTCGAAGGCTACCGCGGCCGAGCCCGCCCGTCGCTACGCATCGGCAGGCGATCTGGCCGAGGATCTCGAACACCACCTGCGCCACGAGCCTGTCCGCGCGCGGACGCCGTCGCCGCTCCATCGCATGCGCCTGTTCGCCCGCCGCCATCGCGGTGGCGTCGCCGTCGCGGCCATGCTGATGGTCGCCGTGCTCGCCAGTCTGTCGGCCGCACTCTGGCAGGCGCACACCGCGCGCGTGGCCGCAGACGAAGCGCAGGAGCAGGCTTGGCGTGCGCGCAACGAAGCGCAGCGTGCGAATGCCGTGCGCGACCTGCTCGTGCAGTTGTTCGAGAATGAAGCTCCCCGGGGTCCGCGCGCGTCGCTGCCGGATACCGCCACGCTGCTGCAGCGTGGGGCCGAACGCGCACGCACCGATCTGGTGGCCTCGCCAGCGTTGCAGGTCGAGATGCTGGTGGTGATCGCACGGATCTACGACGAGATGTCCCGCTACGACGACGCACGTCCGCTGCTGGCACGCGCCGTCGCCATCGCGCGCGCACTGCCCGCGCGCGACCACGCCGCGCTCGGGATGGCGCTCAGCCAGCAGGGACAACTCGCGTCCAGCGAGAAGGACTATCCCGCGGCGCTCGCGTTGTTGAACGAAGCGCTCGCGGTCCAGCGCAGCGTCGATCCGCAGGGGCTCGCCGCCTCCCTCACCTACCACCGCCGCGCGATCGTGCGCAGCGAGATGGACGAGCACCAGGCCGCCATCGCCGACCACTTGGCCGCCATCACGATCCAGCAGGCACGCCTGCCGCCACGCGATCCCCGCCTGGTCCGCAGCTACGGCGCGCTGGGTACCGCGTACACGCGCGCGCACCGGGCCGACCAGGCCGTGCGCTGGCAACGGCATGCCCTGGCGTTGACGCGCGCGGCGTACGGCAATGAACATCCGGAGACGTCGCGACGGCTCAGCAACTACGGCATCGCGCTGATGGCGGTTGGACAGATGGCGGAAGCCGAGGCGCCGCTCCGTGAAGCCGTCGGCATCGCGCGCCGCATCTATCGCGAACCGAACGCGGACGTCGCGCCGCGTGTGCACAATCTCGGCGGCGTGTACCTTGCGCTGGGTCGCCTCGACGAGGCCGAACCGCTGCTGCGCGAAGCCATGGCCATCGAGCATGCGATCGGCCGCGAGCGCTCGCCGGGCATCGGGTTCTCGCTGGCGAAGCTGTCCCGCATCCAGGAACTGCGCGGCGACTTGACCGGTGCGTGCACATTGGCCGATGAGGCGCGGGCCCAATTGGACAGAGTGCTGCCACCCACGCACGAACAGCGTCTCGACGCCGAACTGCGCGTCCTCCGCCTGCAGTTGGTGGCTGGCCTCGATCATGACCTGCGGGAACACGCGATCGACCTGCAGCGGCGCGTCGACGCACAACACGAGCCGTATCTGTCGGCGAACGCCCTGTACGTGCGCGCCCTTGCGCATGCGCGGCAGGGGGAGGACGCGGCGGCGATCGCCATGATCGATCAAGCGTTGCGGATCGGCGACCGTCCGCGCTCGTTCCCGCACGACCTGCTCGCGTGGTACGCCACGCTGGCGCAGCTGCATGCGCGCAATGGGCGTCCCGAGGCAGCCGCACGCACGCGCCGGGAGGGCCTGGCGTTTGCGGACCGTATGGACATTCCTGCCAACCATCCTGCCCGCATTGCGTTGGCGACCGCCTCCTTCGTCACGATGGCCAACGCGCCCTGAATCGTTTCGCCCCGCATCGTCGGGACGTGTCAGTGAGCACGGCAGGAAAGCGCTTGTCTCTGTGAACCCTCACGCAGAGACCGGACTTCCATGCTGCTTTCACGCCACGCCACGCACGCCGCCGAACCGCTGACCGACGTTCCCTCCCCGTCCGCCGCCGCTCCACGCGGCGGCGATACCGAACCCAGGCCTCCGACCCCCTTCAACCCGTGGACGCGTGCGGTGCAATGTCTCATCGGCCTGCTCGCACCGCGCCACGCCGCACGCAGGGGGTTGCTGCAGCTCGATGACGAGACCGGCTTCGCCGGCTGTCCGCGATACGTAGAAGGCTGCCCGGAACGCCGTGAAACACTGGCGTTGCGCGGCCGGTGCCTGCAGGTAGTGTCCTGGGGCGATCCGCACCGGCAGCCGTATGTGCTGCTACCGCCGCTTGACGCGACGGGCCGTGAGGCGATGGCCGGCTGGGTGCGCGCTCTGACGGCGCACGGGTACGCCGTCGTCGCCTTCGCCCGCGAGGGCCGTACGGTGGCCACGCAAACGTCCACCTTGCTGGAGACCGCGGGCGACATGCTCGAGGTCGGCCGCCGCTGCGGCGAAGCGGCCGCGGTCATCGGCCATTCGCTGGGCGCCATGTCGGTGGTGCTCGCGCTGCACCAGGGCCTGCGCGCGAAGCGGGCGATCCTGGTCTCCGCGCAGGCCGATCCTCGCGCGGCGTTGCAGCGCTTCGTGGATCGTTCCGGCATGGGACCGCGCGTGGGCGCGCGCATCCTGGCGCTGCTCGAATCCCGCATTGGCCAAGGATTGGATGCGCTGCAGGCGCACCGCATCGCACCGGCCATCGGCATCCCGGTGCTGGTGGTGCACGATCTGCTCGACGACGAAGTGCCCTGGGATGAAGGCGAGCGTTTCGCCCGGCACCTCACTGCTGCGCGGCTGCTGACCACGCTCGACCTCGGCCACCACGGCGTCCTCAACGACCCGACGGTGCTGCGCGACTGCGTGCGTTTCCTGGAAGGCGAAGCGATCGGCGACAAGGTCGTGTCATCGCCCAATCTTCCTTACGGCTTCAGCTGACATGGTGCCGGCGCGCCGCCACGACGTGGCGCCTGCCTGCATCATGCGATTCCGCCACGCGCGCAGGAGTTCCGGCCACGATGCCGGCGACGCCATGACGGGCCTCTGCCTGCGCGGTGGCCGCGGGATGCATGCGCCGCCCGCGTGCAGCGGCTGCACGCTGGTCATCGCGCTGCGCGGCGAGGCGGACGTCGAGACCGACGACGGCGTATTCCGGCTCGCCGGCCGCCGGTTCCTGGCGCTGCCGGGCGACGCGCCCAGGCGCCTGCTCGCCGGGCCCGGCGCGGACTGGGTGCTCGTGCACGCGCCCAGCCACTGGGCACAGGCGCTGTCCGAGCCTGCAGAGCGTCGCGGCCTGGCGGCGCCACTGCTGCTGCCCGCCGTACTGCCCATGGACCGCCCGATGCTGCAGCGACTCTCCGCATTGCTGCGATGCGCGCCGCATCCTTGCGACCGCGAATCGGGGCGCGAACTGGCCGCCGTGATGCTGGCAGCGCGCAACGCGCAGGCACGCGCCGCGGACTGGGTGGAGCGCGCCTACGGTCGCAGCGAACGGCATCGGCGCGCGGTCGTGGCACGCCTGCTGACCGCGCGCAACCGCATCCTCAACGCCCCGTTCGATGCGCACGACCTTCGCGCCCTGGCCGAGGCTGCGCGCTACTCGCCCTCGCATTTTCTGCGTTCGTTCCGTGACGTGTTCGGGATGACGCCCCACGACCTGCTCACCCAGACCCGCCTGCTGCGTGCCTGCGCACTGATCCAGGATGGCCGGCTGGCGATCTGCGAGATCGCCGCGAGCGTTGGCTACGAGAGTCGGCATGCGTTCTCGCGTTCTTTCAAACGCGCCACCGGGGTCACCGCGACCCGCTTCCGTACCGCGGGCGGCGCCCGCTGAGCCATCACCATCCCGAAGCGCGACAGGCGTACCCGCACATCACGACGGCGGACACCGCCACCCGCGTGCATCGCGCAACACGGGCGGCACGACATGCGTCGCACGCGACTGCGCACCGGGCCTCTCTCCCCGGTGCGCTTTTTTCGCACGTGGAAAGGCCGCGCCCTCATGGACGCGGCCGGCTGGACCACTGCGGACGACTCAGAACTTCTGCTGGTACTTCAGGTAGACGAACCGTCCGATGTCGTAACCACCGTAGTACGAGTAGCCCGAGCTAGGCTGCGAGTACATCGGCGGCCCATAGCGCTCGAACACGTTGTTGGCCCCGAACGAGATCGTCGCGTTCCAGGGCGCCTGGTAGCGGACCTGCACGTCGTGGAAGGTCGTGGAAGGTCGCTCGTGCATCCGCAGGATCTCGCCGCCCGTCCAGGGCGCGCGGTAGTTCGGCAGGCTGCAGATGTCGTCGAAGACGCAGCGCTCCTTCACCCCCGCGTAGTACCGCATCCCCCAGGACACGCCCCATGCCCCGTGCTCCCAGCCCAGATTGAGGTTGGAGCGGATGCGGAAGTTGCTGCCTATGCTCGTCGCGATGCCATTCAACTGCTGCGGCGGATTGTCCTCCAGGTCGTCGGTCTTCAGTTCGAGCTTGCTGATGTACGTGCTCAGCCAACTGGCGCTGAAGATGCCCCACGGTGTCGTACGGCGGTAATTGACATCGAAATCGAAACCCTCGGTCTCGACATGGCCCACGTTGATCGGCGTAGTGGTGAACGAAAGGATCTCGCCGGTGGCCGCATCACGTTCGAAGCGCGAGCCCGTCGATGCGTTGCAACGCGCCTCGATCCCCCGCAGGTAGCAATCGTCCAGCACCTGGGTCTCGGTGTCGGCCACGATGGTGTTCTCGATGCGGATCGTCCACCAGTCCAGCGACACGTTCAGCCCCGGCGCGAACGATGGACTGAATACCACGCCCAGCGTCGTCGATTCGGACGTTTCCGGAGTGAGGTCGGGATTCGAACCCGATACGAAGGGGATCGGCGTCTGCGTCCCGGGACCGTCTGCGATGCCGTCGGCGTCATTGGCGGGCTGGCGGAAGTCGGCGGGCACGTCCTGCAGGCATCGCGCATTGCCGCGCGCGGCGCCGAAGGCGGTGTCGCACGGATCCGTGTAGAACGAGAACGTCTGCGACGCGCCGCCGTACAGATTGCTGACATCCGGCGCACGGAAGCCCTCTGCCCACGTGCTGCGGACGAGCAGCGAGTCCACGGGCTTCCATTTCAGGCCCAGCTTGCTGTTGGTGGTGTCGCCGAAGGTGTCGTAGTCCGAATAGCGCGTCGCCGCACTGAACGTCAGCTCGCGGGCCAGCGGCACCTCGGACAGCAGCGGCACCTGCACCTCGGCGTAGATTTCGTCGAGGCTGTAGCCGCCCGCCGTCGGCCCGGCCGCGAGATCGGTGGAACCGCCCGACTGGGCCAACGCATCGGGCGAGAATTCGCCGTATTCCTTGCGGTGCTCCACGCCCAGCGCGACCGCCAGGTCGCCGGCCGGCAGCGTCGCCAGCGTGCCGGTGATGTTGGCGAAATAGTCCTGCGTCTTCGTCATCGAGACGGCCTGGCCGACCGGGAAGATGAACTGCCTGACGGCCGGGTCCGTCGCCGAGCCGTCACCCGGACCGCCATAACCGAATGGCAACAGCGGATTCCACGGCGTGCATTCGCCCTGGCTGGTGCCCAGCGGAATCGGGTTGTCCGGCGTGCCGCACTGGACCACGCCCTGGCTGTTGAGGAACGAAGGGCCCACCGCCATCCGCACGGCGGCAAGGTTGAGGTTGCCGGTGCCGACCTGCACGCCCTTGTTCTGGTTGTAGAGGTAGCCCACGTCCCAGTCCCAACTGCGGCCGGCCAGGTCGAAGTAGCCCGACAGCGTGCCGCTGAAGCGATAGGTGGTCAGCGAAAGCCGGTTCTCGCGCGGCACTTCCCAACCGCGACGGGTGAAATGCACTTCGGTGGGCTCCGCGTCGCCGCTCTGGTTGCCGACGGGGTTGTAGTAGCTGTCGATCGACATCGGCGTATCGAACGCCTGCGACGAGTATGGATAGCCTGCATTGCGCGAGAACGAGGCGCGGTCGGTGTAGAGCATGTCGCCGGCGAAGCGGATGCGGTCGCCGAGCGCGTGATCGAGGTTGACGAACACCGACTTGCGTTCGATGCCCGCCAGCAGCGTGGACTGCTGGACCGGCAGCGAGAAGTCGGTGTCGTCCAGCGCGCGGTAGCTGCCCAGGTCGCGCGGATCGAGTCCGGGCGTCTCGCGCCGGAGCGTGAAGTTGCCGCGCCCGGGGACGATCAGGCGACCGTACTGCGTGGTTCCGCTTTCACCACCCGGCCTCGGCACCCTGCCCTCGCCCATCGGGAAGCGGCTCGCGGAGAACCAGCGATCGGTGGCCCATACCGGATCTTCTTCCGTGTACTCCGCGCCGACTGTTACCGAACCGCGGTCGCCACTGAAACCGGCGATCAGGTCCAGTACCGTGCGCTGGCCGTCGCCCTGCGAGTATTGGCCGCCATAGACGCTGGCCTGCATGCCATCCATGTTGCGCCGGGTGATGAGGTTGACGACGCCGGCGATCGCATCGGAGCCGTACAGCGTCGATGCGCCGTCCTTCAACACTTCGATCCGTTCGATCATCGCCGCCGGAATTTGCGAGAGGTCCTGGAAGCCGCCGGTGGTGATGCCCAGCCGCTTCCCGTTGACCAGCACCAGGGTGCGGTTGGGGCCGAGGTTGCGCAGGTCGATGTACGCACCGCCCACCGCTTCGCCCGCGGCAAGCGGCGTGATGCGGCTCACCGCCGGACTGCCCGCGCTGGTGATGTTCTGCAGGATATCGGCGACGGAATTGAAGCCCTGCTTCTGGATCTCCTCGCGCGAGATCACCAGCACCGGCGCGGCCGTCTCCACATCCACCTGTCGGATGCGCGACCCGGTCACCTCGATGCGATCCAGTGTGGTGGGCGCCGGCGCCTCCTGCGCGTGGGCCGTCGCCGCGGTGGCCGCGCACGCGACCAGGGCGACGCGGATCGCGTCGCGCAATGCATGTCGTTTCATTTGAATCCCTCTCCTCCGATGGCTGTCGTTCGCGTCGTGTTCGGTGAAAACATCGTTAAGCACCGAAGTTCGTACGCTACGGAGCCGGTCCGGCAGAGAGGTGTCCCGCGCGCGGCTTTGCCGGAACGCTTGTTGCGGTGTCGCGGTGCGCATATCGCGGAAAAACAAAAAGGCCCCGCATCGCTGCGGGGCCCTTCCTGGAACGGTGACGCGGGAAGCGGGACTTAGAAATCCATGCCGCCCATGCCGCCCATGCCACCGCCGGCCGGCATCGCCGGCTCGTCCTTCTTCGGAGCCTCGGCCACCATCGCTTCGGTGGTGATCATCAGGCCTGCGATCGAAGCGGCGTTCTGCAGCGCGGAGCGCGTGACCTTGGTCGGGTCCAGGATGCCGAACTCGATCATGTCGCCGAACTCGCCGTTGGCGGCGTTGTAGCCGAAGTTGCCCGAACCGTCCTTGACGCGGTTGACGATTACCGACGGCTCTTCACCGGCGTTGGTGACGATCTCGCGCAGCGGGGCTTCCATCGCGCGCAGGGCGATCTGGATGCCGTGGTTCTGGTCTTCGTTGGCGCCCTTCAGGTTGCCGATGGTCTGCAGCGCGCGGATCAGCGCGACGCCGCCGCCCGGGACCACGCCTTCTTCCACCGCCGCACGCGTGGCGTGCAGGGCGTCTTCGACGCGGGCCTTCTTTTCCTTCATTTCGATCTCGGTCGAGGCACCGACCTTGATCACGGCCACGCCGCCGGCCAGCTTGGCCACGCGTTCCTGCAGCTTCTCGCGGTCGTAGTCCGAAGAGGTCTCTTCGATCTGCGCCTTGATCTGCTTGATGCGCGACTGGATGCGCTCGGCATCGCCGGCGCCGTCGATGATGGTGGTGTTCTCCTTCGAGATCACGACCTTCTTCGCACGACCCAAGTCGTTGATGGTGGCCTTCTCGAGCTGCAGGCCGACTTCCTCGGAGATCACCGTGCCGTTGGTCAGCGTGGCGATGTCTTCCAGGATGGCCTTGCGGCGGTCACCGAAGCCCGGCGCCTTGACGGCGGCGACCTTGACGATGCCGCGGATGGTGTTGACCACCAGCGTGGCGAGGGCTTCGCCTTCCACTTCCTCGGCCACGATCAGCAGCGGCTTGCCGGCCTTGGCGACGCCTTCCAGCACCGGCAGCAGTTCGCGGACGTTGGAGACCTTCTTGTCGTGGATCAGGATGAAGGGGTCGTCGAATTCGACCTGCTGCGACTGCTGGTTGTTGATGAAGTACGGCGACAGGTAGCCGCGGTCGAACTGCATGCCCTCGACGACGTCGAGTTCGTTCTCCAGGCCGGAGCCTTCTTCAACCGTGATCACGCCTTCCTTGCCGACCTTCTTCATGGCCTCGGCGATGATGTCGCCGATGTTGCTGTCGGAGTTGGCCGAGATGGTGCCGACCTGGGCGATGGCCTTGTCGTCGGCGGTGGGCTTGGAGAGCTTCTTCAGCTCTTCGACGGCAGCCTTCACGGCCTGGTCGATGCCGCGCTTCAGGTCCATCGGGTTCATGCCGGCGGCGACGGCCTTGGAGCCTTCGCGGATGAACGCCTGCGCCAGCACGGTGGCGGTGGTGGTGCCGTCACCGGCATTGTCGGAGGTCTTGGAAGCGACTTCCTTGACCATCTGCGCGCCCATGTTCTCGAACTTGTCGGCCAGTTCGATTTCCTTGGCGACGGACACGCCGTCCTTGGTGATGGTGGGGGCGCCGAAGCTCTTCTCGAGCACGACGTTGCGGCCCTTCGGGCCGAGGGTGGCCTTGACGGCATTGGCGAGGATGTTCACGCCGCGCACCATGCGCGTACGGGCGTCTTCACCGAAACGGATATCTTTGGCTGCCATGTGCAACTCCAGGAGTATTGAGTGTGGTTCGTGAGGCGGGCAGGCCCGCCATCAGGAGGAATGCGGTGACGTGGGCGGCGGCGCGGAGCCGCCACGCGCGATCAGCCGAGGATCGCGAGGACGTCGTCTTCCTTGATGATCTTGTACTCGACGCCTTCGTACTTGTAGGGCGAACCCGAGTACTGGCCGTAGATCACCTTGTCGCCCACCTTCACCTTCGGGGCGCGCACGCCGCCGGTGGCGTCGATGAACTTGCCTTCGCCGACGGCGACGACTTCACCCTTGGTGGGCTTTTCCTTGGCGGCGTCGGGGATGATGATGCCGCCGACGGAGGTTTCTTCGGCTTCGATCGGCTTGACCACCAGGCGGTCGTACAGCGGCTTGATATTGCTCATGTCAATCCTCTTAAGTGATTGATTGGACTAGGAAAGGGGCGGCGATGTTAGCACTCCCCACGGGAGACTGCCAACGCCAGGGGCACAAAAACCCGACAGGGCCGGGATGCGAGGGATATCGGGGTGCCCGGCGCGGTTTCAAGGGCTGGGTGCACATATCGGTCGCGGGGGCGCCCGGACCGGGTCTGCGATAATCGATGCCCCATGCCCGTCTTCCTGATCCTGTCGACCTGTCCCGACGCCGACACCGCCCAGCGGTTGGCACGGGCGCTGGTGGACGAGCGCCTGGCCGCCTGCGTCAGCGTCAGCGTGCTGCCCGGCATGGTGTCGACCTACCGCTGGCAGGGCCAGGTGGAACAGGCCAGCGAGGTCCAGCTGCTGGCCAAGACTCCCGCCGACCGGCGCGACGCCCTGATGGCGCGGCTGGCCGAACTGCACCCGTATGAACTGCCGGAGATCCTGGCGGTCGAAGCCGCCACCGGCCTGCCCGCCTACCTGGCGTGGGTCGCCGCTGAAACCCGGGCCGATGGCGCCCCCTCGAGTTGAAGACCCAGACCCGATGACGCTGATCCGCACGCTGTTCGCCTTCCTGGCCGTATCCCTGCTCGCCGTGGTGGCACCCGCTGCATCCGCGGCGATCACCCAGGACGACCTGCTGCCGGTGGACGAGGCCTTCGTGCTGACGGCCACTGCACCGGCGCGGGACCGTATCGAGATCCGCTGGAAGATCACCGACGGCTACTACCTCTATCGTCACCGTACCAGCGTGGAGGCGGGCGCCGGCTTCGCGGCGCAGCCGTTGCAGCTGCCCAAGGGGAAGGCGTATCGCGACGAATTCTTCGGCGACGTCGAGACGTATCGTGGCGAACTGATCGCCGCCCTGCCCGGCCAGCCTGCGCCCGAGGCCGACAGCGTTACCTTGAAGATCAAGTATCAGGGCTGCGCCGACGCCGGCATCTGCTACCCGCCGCAGACACGCACAGTGAAGGTCGCGCTGCCGGCCGCTGCGGGCGAGGCGTTCGTACCGCTCGGTGCGGGTGCGCTGACGGGTGGACTGCTGGGGCAGAGACCGCAGGCGGGCATGGATACCCTGCCGCTGCCGGCCGAACAAGCATTCGGCTTCGAAGCGATCGCCTTCAATGGCAACGAGCTGCTGTTGCGCTTCACGCCGGCACGCGGCTATTACGTCTACCGCGACCGTACCTCGATGGCGCTGGAAGGCGCCGCTGGCGTGTCGCTGCAGGCACCGCGCTGGCCGGCCGGCAAGGCCCACCGCGATGAGCACTTCGGCGATGTCACGGTCTACTTCGAGCAGGCCGAAGTGCCGGTGCCGCTGCGAAGGGAGCACCCCAAGGCCGTGCCGGCCACGCTGCGCGTGACCTTCCAGGGCTGCCAGACCGACGGCATCTGCTACCCGCCGATGACGCGACGGGTGACGCTGTCGATCCCGGCCGGCGCGGCCACGCCGGCCAGCACACCCGACGTGCCCGCACCCGCCGCCGTCGCACCGCTGCCGGCAACGGCGATACCGGACGATGCGACCGCCAGCGCGCCGGCCACGCCCGCAACGACCGCAGCCGACGTGGAACGCACCCGTCCCCCCCAAGAGGTTCTGGCGCGCAACCAGCGCGGCGCCACATCCCTGCTCGCGGCGCTGGCGCTGGCCCTGTTCGGCGGATTGATCCTCAACCTGATGCCCTGCGTGCTGCCCATCCTGTCGCTGAAAGCGCTGTCACTGGCCGACAGCGGACGCAGCGGCGGACAGGCGCGCCGCAGCGCGCTCTGGTACACCGCCGGCGTGCTGGTCAGTTTCGTGGCGGTCGGTGCGCTGGCGATAGCCTTGCGCGCGGCTGGCCAGGCGCTGGGCTGGGGATTCCAGTTGCAGCAGCCGTGGGTGGTCGGACTGCTGGCCTATGTGATGTTCGCCGTCGGCCTGAGCCTGTCGGGCGTGTTCGCCATCGGCCATCGGCTGGCGGGCGCCGGGCACGGCCTGGCGTCGCGCAGTGGCGCGGCAGGCGATTTCTTCACCGGCGTGCTGGCGGTGGTGGTCGCCAGCCCGTGCACCGCACCGTTCATGGGCGTCGCGCTGGCGTACGCCTTCACCGCGCCGACACCGCTGGCACTGCTGGTGTTCGCGGTGCTGGGACTGGGGCTGGCGCTGCCGTTCCTGCTGATCGGCTTCGTGCCCGCGCTGGCCAATCGCCTTCCGAAGCCCGGCGCCTGGATGGAAACACTGAAGCAGGTGCTGGCGTTCCCGATGTACCTCACCTCCGTGTGGTTGCTGTGGGTACTGGGAAATCAGCGCGGCATCGACGCGGTCGGCCTGGCGCTCGCCGGCCTGGTGCTGCTGGCACTGGGGCTGTGGTGGTTCCAGCGTGTGCGCTTCGCCGCAGCGCCACTGCAGCGTGTGTCGGCGCTGATGCTCACTGTCGCCGCACTGGTGCCGCTGGCGATGGTGCACCGGCTGCCGGCGGAGGCTGCGGCGGCACCGACGGCCGACGGCCACGTGGCCTATTCGGCGGAACGTCTGGCAACGTTGCGTGCCGAGCGCCGCATCGTGTTCGTCGACATGACCGCCGACTGGTGCGTCACCTGCAAGGCCAACGAAAAAGCCGTGCTGAACACCACCGCGTTCCGCGACCTGCTGGCAGAGCACGACGCGGTGATGATGACCGGCGACTGGACCAACGTGGACCCTGCGATCACCGCGTTCCTCGAGCAGCACGCGGCCGTCGGCGTACCGCTGTACGTGATGTATCCGCGCAATGGCGGCGAGGGCGAGGTGTTGCCCACCGTGCTGACCCACGACACGATGCGCCAGGCGTTCGAACGGGCGGCACGATGAAGGTCACCACGCCGCGCATCCTGGCCGTCGCCCTCTTCGCCGGTGGCCTGGGCCTGGTGGCCAGCCTGTGGTTCAACGGCAATCCGCTGTGGCGGACCGGACCCGGCGAGCGCGCCCTGCACGCCGCGGTGAATGCGACCGCCCCCAGGCCTCCGGAAGGCGTCACGCCTGCCGGCATCGGCGATCCCATGCCGGCGCTCGCGCTGCCGGGGCTGGATGGAAAGATCGTCGATCTCGCGGCCACCTATCGGGGCAAGCGCCTGCTGATCAACGTCTGGGCCAGCTGGTGCGGGCCCTGCATCGAGGAGATGCCCGAGTTGCAGCGCTTCGCCACGTCCCAGGGAACCGGGGGCGTCCAGGTGGTGGGTCTGGCGCTGGACACGCCTGAGGGCGTGCAGGACTTCCTGTCGCGCGTGCCGGTCGGCTATCCCATCGTGCTGGACACGCCCGGTCCGGCCGACGCCAGCGTCTGGCTGGGCAACGCCAAGGGCGTGCTGCCGTACACCGTGCTGGTGGGCGCAGACGGGAGGATCGAACGGCAGAAGGTCGGGCCCTTCCAGCACGGCGAGATCAGCGGGTGGGTGGACTAGGCTCCCGCCGGGAAGTTCATCGAACCTGCTGCCATCGTGGCGTGACCACCGTTCGGCACACGCGCCGTCGCGGTTTGCTCCCCCTTGCAAGTCCTTGATCCGAGATGGGTCGCCCCAGAATCAAACAATCGCTTAAAACAAGGCAAACTTCGGCGAACTGGACAGCATCGCCGGCTTCAAGCAGACTGCCGCCCTTCCGCTGGAGGCGTCGATGGCGAAGCTGCTGGTCCTGCATGGCCCCAACCTCAACCTGCTCGGCACCCGCGAGCCGGAGGTCTATGGCCACGCGACGCTGGCCGACATCGATCTGGCACTGACGGCACAGGCGCAGACCGCCGGGCATGAACTCGCGACGTTCCAGTCCAATGCGGAACACGCGCTGGTCGACCGCATCCAGGCGGCCCGCACCGACGGCACCGCCTTCATCCTGATCAACCCCGCCGCCTTCACCCACACCTCGGTCGCGATCCGCGATGCCCTGGCGGCCGTGGCCCTGCCCTACATCGAAGTCCACCTGTCCAATCCGCACACCCGCGAGCCGTTCCGCCACACCAGCTACGTCAGCGACAAGGCGGTCGGCGTGGTCTGCGGCTTCGGGGCGGACAGCTACCGCTACGCGCTGGATGCCGCCCTGCTGCGGCTGCCCGCCTGACTTTCCTCTGTTCCCCGCGGGGAACGACGTTCAACCACGAGGCTCCCATGGATCTCCGCAAAATCAAGAAACTGATCGACCTGCTGGAAGAGTCGAACCTGGCCGAAATCGAGATCAAGGAAGGCGAAGAATCCGTGCGCCTGGCGCGCACGCCCAAGGGCGGCTATGCCGTGCCGGCACCGGCCCCCGCCGCCTACGCCGAACCGCGCCCCGCCGCGCCGATGCCGATGAGCTCGCCCACCGAAGCCTCCACCGGCGGCACGGCCAAGGCCGGCAACGCCCTGCCGGACGGCCACGTGGTGCGTGCGCCGATGGTCGGCACCTTCTATGCGTCGCCGTCGCCGGACAAGCCCGCGTTCGTCGCCGTCGGCCAGTCGGTGAAGGCCGGCGAGACGCTGGCGATCATCGAAGCCATGAAGATGTTCAACCCCATCGAAGCCGACGTCTCCGGCACCGTGCTGTCGATCCTGGCCGAAAGCGGCCAGCCGATCGAATTCGATCAGCCGCTGTTCGTGATCGGCTGAGGTCCGCGCCATGCTGGACAAAGTCGTCATCGCCAACCGGGGTGAGATCGCGCTGCGCATCCTGCGCGCCTGCCACACCCTGGGCATCCGCACGGTCGCCGTGCATTCCACCGTCGACCGCAACCTCAAGCACGTGGCCATGGCGGACGAATCCGTCTGCATCGGCCCTGCTGCGTCGAAGGACAGCTACCTCAACATCCCGGCGATCATCGCCGCCGCCGAGGTGACCGACGCGCAGGCCATCCACCCGGGCTACGGCTTCCTGTCGGAGAACGCCGACTTCGCCGAGCGCGTGGAGCAGTCCGGCTTCATCTTCATCGGCCCCAAGGCCGACACCATCCGCATGATGGGCGACAAGGTGGAGGCGATCCGCGCGATGAAGGCGGCGGGCGTGCCGTGCGTGCCCGGCAGCGGTGGGCCGCTGGGCGAGGACATCGTGGCCAACACCAAGATCGCGCGCGAGATCGGCTATCCGGTGATCATCAAGGCCGCGGGCGGCGGCGGCGGCCGCGGCATGCGCGTGGTGCATGTGGAGGGCGCGCTGAAGGCCGCCATCGAGACCACCAAGTCCGAAGCCAAGGCCGCGTTCGGCAACGGCGAGGTCTACATGGAGAAGTTCCTGGAGAATCCGCGTCACGTGGAGATCCAGGTGCTGGCCGATGGCCAGGGCAATGCGATCCACCTGGGCGAGCGCGACTGCTCGATGCAGCGCCGCCACCAGAAGGTGGTGGAGGAAGCGCCCGCTCCCGGCATCACCGACGAACAGCGCGCGGAGATCGGCAAGGTCTGCGTGGAAGCCTGCCTGCGCATCGGCTACCGGGGCGCCGGCACGTTCGAGTTCCTGTACGAGGACGGCCGCTTCTACTTCATCGAGATGAACACTCGCATCCAGGTGGAGCATCCGGTGACCGAACGCATCACCGGCATCGACCTGGTCTGCGAACAGCTGCGCATCGCGGCCGGGCAGAAGCTGACCATCAAGCAGTCCGACATCGTGCTGCGCGGGCATGCCATCGAGTGCCGCATCAACGCGGAAGACCCGGACACCTTCATGCCGCACCCGGGCCTGATCCAGCACTTCCATCCGCCGGGTGGCCCCGGCGTGCGCGTGGATACGCATATCTACGAAGGCTACCGCGTGCCGCCGAACTACGATTCGATGATCGCCAAGCTCATCGTGCACGGTCCTGACCGCGAAACCGCCATCGCCCGCATGCGCGTGGCGTTGAGCGAGATGGTCATCGACGGCATCAAGACCAACATCCCGCTGCAGCAGCGCATCATGCGCGACCAGGGATTCCAGGCCGGCGGCCAGAACATCCACTACCTGGAAAAGCGCCTGGCCGAACGCAAGAACAAGACGATCTCGCTGGTCTGAGCAGAGGCTGGATCAGCCCCGCGCGTCCGCGCGGGGCCTTGCATGTGGCGGAAGCCGGCGGGTCGCCGGCTGCAGGCCAGCATCGCGGAATGGCGCGCACGCACACGAAAGAGAAGGGCCGGGATGTCGCCATCCCGGCCCTTCTCTCGTCTGCAGCCATCCACGGGGACGCTCAACGATCCGCAGGCACCCGCTGCGTGCCGGGCACCGTCCGCACGCCGAGTGGCGAGGATGGATCGGTGATCCGCACCAGTTCCGAAGAGCCGTCCGCCCATACCACCCGGATCGTGCTGCCGGGCGCCAGCGTCGAGAACGGCGTGCCGCTGCGCGCCCGGTAGAGCGCGGCGACCTGGCTGGCGCCAAGCCGGCGCGCATCGTCCGGCGCATGGATCGTCATGTGGCCCACGCGCGTGAGATCCCGGTACTCGGGATCACGTGTCTCGATGACGATCGTGGCGGCAGCGGCGGCATACGCCACCACCACCAGGCCCCAGACCAGGAGATTGGCTCCCGGTCGCGTGTGCTTGTACTTCATCCGTCAGCTCCCGGGTGGGACAGCAAGGTGCCCACCATCTCGTCAACATTGCCGGCACCCTGGCGCGGCACGCCCGCATCGCGCGCGAAGGTGGTGAAATCCTGTGATTCATCCTGCGAACATATGCCGCCGTTCACGCAGTAGTTCGTCATCATCGCGCCGTCCGGACTGCAATCCATGCCCAGCTCGCATGACGCGATGCGCCAGGCGATCTCGCTGAGTTCACTGCCCGATACCTCGCCCAGCGTGTCGCGCCGACCACTCGCACTGGTGCCCATGACCGGGGCGATGGCGAAGAAGGCGAACGGATCATCCGAATCGAGCACGCGCTGGACCAGTTCGCGCCGATAGTCATCGTCGTCGCGCAATGGCTGCTCCATCGCCAACAGTGCCGCCTCGGCCGCCAGGCTGCCCGCGCGCGCGGCCTGCTGGCGCTGGGTGAGGATGGTCGGCAACGACAGTCCGTCCTGCGGCACGAACCTGGCGCATCGCTGCTGCACGCGCTGGCGTGCGGAGAGCATCGCGCCGCCGTTGGACAATCCCAGCGTTGCAATGACGCGCGAGTCCTGCGCATAACCGGCCGGGTCTGCGGCAAATCCCGCGCAGTAGTCCTGTACCAGGCTCAGCAGCCACATGGCATCGGCATCGCCGGCTGCGGACAGGGCGAGCAGTTCGCGCGAATAGGCGAACAGGTCGGTGCTGTCCTCGAATGCGCGCCGCAGCGGCGACAGCATGGGCGTCGAATGCGCAGCGACAGGGCGCAGGACAGCGGGTGTGGTGGACGGCAGGAGCGCTGTCGTCCCGGCCGGGGCGGAAGCCGCATCGTCCGTCGGCATCGCGAACGGCGCCAGCCCCGCCTGGCGCAGCGGCATCCACGCCAGCGCCCCCAGCAGGCCCACCAGCATCATCGGCAGTAGCAGCTTCCGGGGCACCCCCGCATTATCCCGGTGCATCCCAAGCTGTTCAACGCGAAAACGCCGCGTTCAGCACGCCCGCCACGCCTTCCGTCGCCCGCCTTGCCGGGCCTTCGCCTGAACGCATGAGACAATGCACGCCTTCTCCGCTTCCCGCCCCCTTGTGCCATGCCCTATCTGGAGCTCTCCCTGCGCTGCACCGAAACCGAGCAGCCGCGCTACGAGACCGCCCTGGAGGACGTCGGCGCGCTCTCGGTCACGCTGCTGGATGCGGACGCCGATACCGGGCACGAACGGGCCATCCTGGAGCCCGGTGTCGGCGAGACTCCCTTGTGGAAATCGCTGGTGCTGACCGCACTGTTCGATGCGGATATCGATGGGCTCGCGCTGCTCGCCGCACTGGAGTCGTTCGATCCGGGACTCGACTGGACCCACGCGGGGTTCCGCAAGGTCGAGGACGAGGACTGGGAACGCGCGTGGCTGGACCAGTTCAAGCCCATGCGCTTCGGCGCCCGTACCTTCATCGTGCCCTGGAACCACGAAGTGCCCGCGGAAGCCGGCGACGATGCCGCAATCGTGCGACTCGATCCGGGCCTGGCGTTCGGATCCGGCACGCACCCCACCACGGCACTGTGCCTGCGTTGGCTCGACGGGCTCGCCGATGACGGCGCGCTGGAGGGCCAGCGCGTGCTCGACTTCGGTTGTGGTTCCGGCATCCTCGCGCTCGCCGCCTTGAAACTCGGCGCCGCGCAGGCCGTGGGCGTGGACAACGATCCGCAGGCATTGCTGGCCAGCGCCGACAACGCGCAGCGCAACCAGGTGGATGCGAAATTCAATGCCTACCTCCCCGAGGACGAACCGGTGATGACCTATCCGGTGGTGGTGGCCAACATCCTGGCCTCGGCGCTGGACGCACTGGCCGACATCCTCGCCGCCCGCGTCGCGCCCGGTGGCCGCATCGCACTGTCGGGCATCCTCAAGGGACAGGAAGACGAACTGCTGGCCCGCTACGCGACGTGGTTCGATGCCCTAGTGGCCACGCAGGACGGCGACTGGATGCGTATCGACGGCATCCGTCGCTGACACCGCTCTCCGCCGCGTCCGCGATCACAACACGCGCGCGGGCGTGCATGGTTGAATAGGGGCCATGTTCACGGCCTGTCCGCATTGCCAGTTCCTTGTCGCCCGCGACCGGCACACCGATGCCGTGCCCGCAGACTGTCCCCGCTGCGGCAGACCATTGGCCACGGCGGACGAAGCGGCGGTGGCTGCATCGCCCAGCCTCGCAACCTTCCTGAATCCTGCAGCAGCCGGCGCGGAAGCATCGCCGGGTGCGCCACCGGACGACACGCCCGCGGCACCATTCCTGGCAGAGGAAGAGGCGGCTTCGCGAGACGCCATGCCTGATGCGGCGGACGTGGCGATACCCGTCGATGACACCCCCGACATCACCGCGCACGCGGCAGACGCTGCAGCACCGGAAGACGCGACGCCTGTCGATGTCATTCCGGTCCATGCAATGCCCGAGGACGCAGCGGCTTCCGCCATCGAGCCGGCGCCCGTCATCACCGCCACGCCCACGCCCACGCGCAAGGCAACGGATCCCCGGTTCCTGCAACGCACGCGCACCATGCCGGTGCATGCAGCCCGCGCACGCTGGCAATGGGTTGCCGTGGGCGCACTTGCAACACTGCTGTGTGTACAGATCGTACTGGCCGACCGCGCCCGTCTGGCGACACAGGCGGGGTGGCGCCCCCTGGTGATGATGCTGTGCGGCGCGTTCCGCTGCGACGTACCGATGTGGCACGAGCCCAGCGCCTTCACCATGCTGAGTCGCGATGTGCGGCCGGTCACCGGCCAGGCGGGAACACTGCAGGCACAAGCGACGTTCCGCAACGAAGCACGCTGGGAACAGGGTTGGCCGGTGATCCTGCTGACGCTGAAGGATGCCGATGGCCGCACCCTGGGCGCGCGTGCGCTGGCACCACGCGACTACCTGCCACAGGACGCGGTGTCCTCATCGATCGGCCCCGGACAGAGCGCCCAGATGGCCGTGCTTGTGCGCGAGCCGAGTGCGAACGTCGTCGCGTTCTCCTTCGACTTCCGTTAAGCGCGCCGGATTCATCAAAAAGCGGATGCGCGCGCCGCGATCAGGCGCTAGACTCGTCCCCCCGCCGAATACCCACAAGCACATGGCGGGCATCCGCATCCGTTGCACCAGGGGATCCGATTGAACGCTGCCTCCGCCCGTCAGGACACGCCACGCGCCACGTCGCGCCCGCCGCTGCGCGAGCATGTCGCCGTGTCCGTCCGCCGCTACCTGCGTGACCTGGATGGCTGCGAGGCGGACGACGTGTACGAGATCGTGCTGCGCGAGATGGAGATCCCGCTGTTCGTGGAAGTGCTCAACCATTGCGAAGGCAACCAGAGCCGCGCTGCCGCCATGCTGGGCATCCATCGCGCCACGCTGCGCAAGAAGCTCAAGGACTACGGGCTGGCCTGACAGGCCGCCCGGCCGAGGGCCGGGCGCGATGGTGCGGCGCGTTATAATTCGCGCCCCGCTCCGTACTGCCCTCCCCATGACCCTCGATTTACAGCCCGTGCGCCGGGCGCTGCTGTCCGTATCCGACAAGACCGGCCTGCTCGACCTGGCCCGCGCGCTCGCCGCCCGCAATGTCGAACTGCTGTCCACCGGCGGTACTGCCAGGACATTGCGTGACGCCGGCCTGTCCGTGCGCGACGTGGCCGAGGTCACCGGATTCCCGGAAATGATGGATGGCCGCGTCAAGACGCTGCACCCGATGGTCCACGGTGGCCTGCTAGGCCGTGCGGGTACCGACGACGCCGTGATGACCGAGCACGGCATCGGCGCCATCGACCTGCTGGTGCTCAATCTCTATCCGTTCGAACAGGTCACCGCGAAGGCGGACTGCACGCTCGCCGACGCGGTGGAGAACATCGACATCGGCGGCCCGGCGATGCTGCGTTCGGCCGCGAAGAACTTCGCGCGCGTGGCGGTGGCCACGGACCCGTCGCAATACGACGGCATCGTGCGCGAACTCGACGCGAATGACAGCGCCCTTTCCGCGCAGACGCGCTTCGCGCTGTCGGTGGCCGCGTTCAACCGCGTGGCCCAGTACGACGCCGCCATCAGCAACTACCTGTCCGCCGTCACCGACGCCTCGGGCGACGTGCCGGTACGCGCGGCGTTCTCGGCGCAGGCCAACGGCAGCTTCGTCAAGGTCATGGATCTGCGCTACGGCGAGAACCCGCACCAGCAGGCCGCGTTCTACCGCGACCTGCATCCGGCACCCGGCTCGCTGGCGACCTTCACCCAGCTGCAGGGCAAGGAACTGAGCTACAACAACATCGCCGACAGCGATGCGGCGTGGGAATGCGTGCGCCAGTTCGATGCGCCGGCCTGCGTGATCGTCAAGCACGCCAATCCCTGCGGCGTGGCGGTCGGCGTGGCCTGCGGCGATGCCTATGAACTGGCCTACGCCACCGATCCGACCAGCGCATTCGGCGGCATCATCGCCTTCAACCGCACGCTGGATGCCGCGACGGCGAAGGTCATCCTGGACCGCCAGTTCGTCGAGGTGCTGATCGCGCCGGACTACGAGCCGGCCGCGCTCGACTACGCGGCGAAGAAGGCCAACGTGCGCGTGCTGCGCATTCCGCTGGCGCCAGCGTCGACCGGCTTCATCGATACCAAGCGCGTCGGTTCCGGCCTGCTGCTGCAGACCGCCGACGACCGCGTCGTGACGCGCGACGAACTGAAGGTGGTGACCAAGCTCGCGCCGACCGACGCGCAGTTCACCGACCTGCTGTTCGCGTGGAAGGTGGCCAAGTTCGTCAAATCCAACGCTATCGTCTATGCGAAGGACCATCGCACCATCGGCGTCGGCGCCGGGCAGATGAGCCGCGTGTATTCGGCGCGCATCGCCGGCATCAAGGCTGCGGATGCGAACCTCGTGGTCGAAGGGTCGGTGATGGCGAGTGATGCGTTCTTTCCGTTCCGCGACGGCATCGACGCCGCCGCAGCCGCCGGCATCAAGGCGGTGATCCAGCCGGGCGGTTCCATGCGCGATGGCGACGTCATTGCCGCCGCCGACGAGCACGGCATCGCCATGGTGTTCACCGGTGTGCGCCACTTCCGGCACTGACCGTCGTGCCCGATGATGCCGCCAACGGCGGTCGTCATCTGCGCGGCAGCTTTCTCCGCTCGTTGTCCAGCACGGGAGCACCACCACGGCCATGAAGATCCTTCGCACGCTTTCCGCCATGCTCGTCCCGGCGTTCGTGGTCCTCGCATTCACCGGCTGTACGGACACGCAGGCCCGCCTGCACGAGGCGCATGCGAAGGTCGCTGCCACGTTGCCCGCTCCCCACTTCGAGGATCTGGTGACCGAGTCGGTCGCCATCGAGGGTGACCGGCTGGTGCTGCTGATACGCAGCCCCGAGGGCAACGCCGCCAAGACACGCAAAGCCCCGGGCTTCGAGACGCTGAAGGAAAGCGAGCAGTACGCGCTGCGCGAGCTGTGCGCGCAGCCCGCGATCACGCCACTGATCGACACCGACGCCATCCTGGTGCGGCGCTTCGTCGACCGTCACGGCGCCGTTTTCTTCGACGTCGAACTTCCGGCACGCGCGTGCCTGACTCCGCCGGCCGACGCGCCGGTCCAGCCATGAGGAATACCCCTTGAAAGTCCTGGTCATCGGTTCCGGCGGTCGCGAGCACGCCCTCGCGTGGAAGCTGGCGCAGTCGCCGCGGGTGGACGAGGTGATCGTGGCGCCCGGCAACGCCGGCACCGCGACGGAGGCGAAGTGCCGCAACGTCGCGGTCAAGGTCACCGACATCGACGGTCTGCTGGCCTTGGCACAGGAGGCAGGCGTGGGCCTGACCGTGGTCGGTCCCGAAGTGCCGCTCGTGGCCGGCGTGGTGGACCGCTTCCGTCTGGCGGGATTGCGTGTTTTCGGTCCCACCGCCGCTGCGGCGCAGCTGGAGGGCAGCAAGGCATTCGCCAAGGATTTCCTGGCGCGCCACGGCATCCCGACCGCGTTCTACGCCGTGCATACCGATGTGGACGCCGCGCTCGCCTATCTCCGCGAGAAAGGCGCGCCGATCGTCGTGAAGGCCGACGGCCTGGCCGCCGGCAAGGGCGTGATCGTGGCGATGACGCTGGCCGAAGCCGAAGCCGCGGTGCGCGACATGCTGTCGGGCAATGCGTTCGGTGATGCCGGTGCACGCGTGGTGATCGAGGAATTCCTGGAAGGCGAGGAAGCCAGCTTCATCTCGATGGTCGATGGCACCACCGCGCTGCCGATGGCGACCAGCCAGGACCACAAGCGGGTCGGCGACGGCGACACGGGCCCCAACACCGGCGGCATGGGGGCGTATTCGCCCGCCCCGGTGGTCACGCCCGAAGTGCATGCGCGCGTGATGCGCGAGGTGGTCAATCCCACGGTGCAGGGCATGATCGCCGACGGCGTGCCGTTCACCGGTTTCCTGTATGCCGGGCTGATGATCGATGACAGCGGCGCCCCGAAGGTGATCGAGTTCAACGTGCGCTTCGGCGACCCCGAGACGCAACCGGTGATGCTGCGCCTGCAATCCGATCTGGTGGACCTGGTCGAAGCGGCCATCGACGGACGCCTCGATGTCACAGAAGCGCGCTGGGATCCGCGCCCGTCGCTGGGCGTCGTGATGGCCGCGGCGCCTTATCCCGAAACACCGGTCACCGGCGACGTGATCGCCGGGCTGGACGACGTGCCTGCGACCGCCAAGGTGTTCCATGCCGGCACCGCGCTTGACGCGGAAGGCCACGTGGTCAGCGCCGGAGGCCGCGTCCTGTGCGTGGCGGCGCTGGGCGATTCGGTATCGGATGCGCAGCGCAATGCGTATGCCGGCGTGGACCGGATTCGCTGGACCAACGAGTTCCACCGCGCCGACATCGGCTGGCGCGCGATCGCGCGCGAACGCGCGGACACCTGATCGGCGGCTATCGCGCCTGCACGAAGTTCGCCGCGTGCTCGCGCGGCGCGCTGCGCAGGTACTGCGGCGCGACCGCGATCTTCGCGTCCAGCACCACGGCCGCATGCCATGGCCAGCGCGGGTCGTAGAGGATGCCGCGTGCGAGCCCGATGGCATCGGCCCGATCCTGCTGCAGGATGTCTTCGGCATGTCGCGGCTCGGTGATCAGGCCTACCGCGATCACCGGCATCGCGACATGCTGCTTGATGGCGGCGGCGAACGGCACCTGGTAGCCCGGCTCCAGGGCGATCTTCTGCGCGGGATGCAGGCCGCCGCTGGAGACATGGATGAAGTGACAACCCCGTGCGTCGAGCGCCTGCGCCAGGGCGATGCTCTGGGCAGGATCCCAGCCACCCTCGACCCAATCGGTGGCGGAAATGCGGATGCCGACCGCCATCGACGCGGGTACGGCCGCCTTGATCGCATCGAACACCTGCAGCACCAGCCGCATGCGGTTTTCCAGCGAGCCGCCATACGTATCTTCGCGATGGTTACTGAGCGGCGACAGGAACTGGTGCAACAGGTAGCCGTGCGCCGCATGGATCTCGATCAGGTCCAGACCCAGCCGCACCGCACGCCGCGCGCTGTCGGCGAACGCGGCGACGACCGCATCGATGCCCGCCTGGTCCAGCGCAACCGGCGAAGGATGTCCTTCGGCATAGGGCGTGGCCGATGCCGATACGGTCTGCCATCCGTGTTCGGCACCGGGCGCGATGGCGGCACCGTGGTGCTCCCACGGGCGGTGCGTCGACGCCTTGCGTCCGGCATGGGCGAGCTGCACACCGATCGCCATGGAGGAATATCGACGCGTGGCGGCGAGCGCCGTGGCGAATGCCGCTTCGGTAGCGTCATCCCACAAGCCGAGATCGGCCCCGCTGATGCGTCCTCGCGGCTCGACTGCCGTCGCTTCGACGATCGCGAGCCCGGCACCGGACTGGGCGAGGTTCGGCCAATGGAAGGCATGCCACTCGGTGGCGCGCCCCGCTTCGGCGGAGTACTGGCACATCGGCGCGATCACGATGCGGTTGGGCAGGCGCAATGGCCCCAGATCCAGGGGTGAGAACAGACGGCTCATGAGGGAAGGTGTCGACGACGTGGGGGCGCCACTATCCCCCTGCCCCTGTGGCCCATCAATGCCACGGGCGGAACACTGTCGGGCGCACCGGCTCGCGGAGCCATCGTGATTTGCTAGGCTGCGCGCAACCCACGGAGGGCGCATGTCCAGCCACAGCCAGTTCTCGCTGCTGAAACAACGACGGTTCCTGCCGTACTTCACCGTCCAGGCGCTGGGCGCCTTCAACGACAATGTCTACCGTCAGGCGATCATCGCGCTGCTGTTCTTCCTGGGCGCCAGCGATGGCGAACTTTCGCTGTACGCCACGCTGGCGCCGGCGATCTTCATCCTCCCCTACTTCCTGTTCTCCGCCATCGCGGGCCAGTTCGCCGAGAAGCTGGAGAAGCACAGGCTGATCGTCATCACCACGACGATGGAAATCGCCATCATGTCGCTGGCGGCGGTCGGTTTCCTGCTGCAGAACATGCCGGTCCTGCTGGTCGCGCTGTTCTGCACCGGCGTGCAGTCGACCCTGTTCGGGCCGGTGAAGTATTCGGTGCTGCCTTCGATCCTGAAGCCGGAGGAACTGACCGGCGGCAATGGCCTGGTCGAGATGGGCACCTCGATCTCGATCCTGTGCGGCATGATCGCCGGCGGCATGATCTTCCAGGTGGCCGGGGTTTACGGCCCACAGGCGGCCGCCGTCGCCATCGTGTTGCTGGCGGTGCTGGGCAACGCCGTGTCACGCCTGATCCCGCGCATGGACGCGGGTGCGCCCGACCTGGTCATCCGCTGGAACCCGATCCCGGAATCGCTCGCCGTGCTGCGCATGGCCAAGCAGCAACTCGCCGTGCGCAACGCCATCCTCGGCGTGTCGTGGTTCTGGTTCTTCGGCACGCTGCTGACTTCGCAGCTGCCTGCCTACGCGAAGCTGCACCTCGGCGCGGCCGACGGTTCGTCGACGCTGTACGTGTTCGCACTGGCGCTGTTCTCGGTCGGCACGGGCGTGGGTTCGCTTCTGTGCGAGAAGCTGTCGGGGCGCACTGTCGAGATCGGCCTGGTACCGGTGGGCGCGTTCGGCATGACGGCGTTCCTGCTCGATCTCTACTTCGCCAGGCCGGGCGCCGCGCCCGTCACCGGGCTGGGGGTGGCCGAGTTCGTCCGCCAGGCCGGCAGCGTGCGGATCATGATCGACCTGGTCGGCATCGGCATGTTCGCAGGCATCTTCGTGGTGCCGCTGTTCGCACTGATCCAGAGCCGCACGGACAATTCGCGGATGGCACGGGTGTTCGCCGCGCTCAACATCCAGAACTCGGGCTTCATCGTACTGGCCGCGCTGGTCGGCCTGGGCCTGCATGCGCTGGGCTGGAGCGGCCCGCAGCTCTTCCTCGCGCTGGCCATCGCCAACGCACTGGTGGCGATCTGGATCTTCACCATCGTGCCCGAGTTCCTGATGCGCTTCCTCAGCTGGCTGCTGGTGCGCGGCCTGTACCGGCTGCGCCTGCACGGCATCGAGAAGCACGTGCCGGACGAGGGCCCGGCATTGATCGTGTGCAATCACGTCAGCTACATGGACGCGCTGATCCTGGCCGCGACGATCCCGCGTCCGGTGCGCTTCGTCATGTACTACCGGATCTTCAACATCCCGGTGATGAGCTGGATCTTCCGCACGGCCAAGGCCATCCCGATCGCCGGCGCGCGGGAGAACCCGGAACTGATGCGGCGCGCATTCGAGGAAATCGACGCGGCCCTGGCGGCGGGCGAGATCGTCGGCATCTTCCCCGAAGGCGCGTTGACGAAGGATGGCGGGATCGCTGCGTTCAAGTCCGGCGTGGAGAAGATACTCGAGCGCCGCCCGGTGCCCGTCGTGCCCATGGCGCTGAAGGGAATGTGGACCAGCATGTGGAGCCACCGCGATACCCGGATGGGGCGCATGCGCGTGCCCCGCCGTTTCCGCGCGCATGTGGACGTGGTGGCCAGCGAACCGCTGGATGGCACCGCCGTGACCGCCGAGGTCCTGGAAGCCCGGGTACGTGCGCTGCGCGGTGATGCGGCGTGACGGTTTCGCGTCGTCGCCATCCCCGCTAGGCTAGCGGCGGGGATTTTCGTCATCCATGCCCGCCCTCGCGGCGGCGGCCCCTTCCTGTCCCTCGCCCGCAAGAGAACCGTCATGAGCGCCATTCCGCCCTCCACGCAAGGCCCTTACGTACCCAATCACCTGGTATGGGCCATCCTCAGCACGCTGTTCTGCTGCCTGCCGTTGGGCATCGTCTCCATCGTGTTCGCCGCGCAGGTGGACGGCAAGCGCGCCGCCGGCGATCTGGCAGGTGCGCAGGACGCATCGCGCAAGGCGTTGAACTGGGCCATCGCCTCCGCGCTGATCGGTCCGATCCTGGTCGCGCTGTGGTTCTTTTTGTTCGGCGGTCTGGCACTATTGGGCGGCCTGAGCGGCATGTGAGCCGACTCGCACGACCCTTCATCCCTGTACAAGGAAAGCCTGCATGAGCGCCGTACCTCCCATGCCCCCGACCGCCACGCCGGGCAACGTTCCCAACCATCTCGCATGGGCCATCGTGTCCACGGTGCTGGCCACCTGCCTGTGCTGTCCGCTGGGCCTGATCGGCATCGTCGCCATCGTGTTCTCGACCCAGGTCAACAGCAAGCTCAACCAGGGCGACCTGGAGGGCGCGCATCGTGCGTCCGCCAACGCCAAGACCTGGTGCTGGGTCGCCACCGCGTTCGCCATCATCGGTCTGCTGATCAACATCGCCATGTTCGCCACCGGCGGCATGGAGCAGTACATGATGATGCTGGAGCAGATGCAGCAAGCGCAGTGATCGCACTGCGTCCCCTGCACTATCTGGCACTGACGGCGGCGGCCCTTGCGGCCGCCGTCGGCGTCTGGCTCCTGCTGAACTTCGATCCGAATGCGGCCGACAGTCCTTTCCCTGGCTGCATGTTCCGCGCACTGACCGGCTACTTCTGCATCGGCTGCGGCCTGACCCGCGCGCTGCATGCGCTGGTCCACGGCGACATCCTGCGCGCATTCGCCATGAATCCACTTGCCATCCTGATGTTGCCGGCGATCCCGATGATGGTCGCCCACGGCCAGGGTTGGCGCCCCCGTGCGCTCGAGCCCTTGATGCGCGTCCTGCTCGCACCGATGTTCTGGCTCGTACTGTTGCCGGTGTACTGGGTGGCAAGGAACTTGCCCTGGTTCCCCTTCACCTTGCTGGCGCCGGGCTGATATCGGTTCACCTCGCCAGCGGATGCCGGGGCACGCGCCGCGGCATGCGAAACACGGACCGTCAGCTGACCCAGCCACCGATCACGAACACGGCAAGCAGTGCCAGCCACAGCAACAGGATGCGCCAGACCAGGCTCATCGCGTCGCGCAATTCGGGCAGTTCGCGCATGGCCTGGACCATGCCCTCCTCGGCGTATTCCTCCGCCTCCTCGGCCAGTTCGCAGCGCACGCTGGCGCGTGCGGCGTGGCCAAGGAATCCGGTGTCCAGCCGGAAGCGCGTGCCGCCGGCTTCGCGCCAGGCGGTGAACACCGTATCGAAGTTGCCGACCAGCGCCATCGCCAACGTCATCAACTGGGCGACAGGCCAGTCCAGTGCGGTCTTCACCGCACGCGCGCCAAGGCGATTCTCTTCGGGCAAGGTCGAGGCCCATTCGTCCTGCGTCGCCAGTACCGACAGGCGATAGAGCACCGCGCCGACCGGACCCAGCAGCAGGAACCAGAACAGCACGCCGAACCAGCGTTGCAGTGCGTTGACGAACACCGCTTCCACCAACGCCGGCCCATCCAGCGCCGCAGCTTCACCGGTCAGTCCGAGCCGGGCGATCGCGGTGCGACGGGCAGGCGCATCATGCGCGTCGATGACGGCCTCGACATCCACGTCCAGGTCGCGCGGCCCCCAGGCGTAGACCAGCACCGCGATATCGAACAGCAGGCCGGGCAACCCGTACAGGGGACCATCGAGCATCCATTGCAGCAGCGCGACCACCAGCAACACCGGCACCATGGCCAACGCGATGCCGTAGCGCGCCTGCCAGACGCCCGCGCCGCCGGAGCGCTCGCCCAGCCAGCGCAACCATGCGCCATACCATGCGTACTGGCGAAACGATGCGACCAGCGCGGGTGCGACATGCCCCAGCACCAGCGCAAGCACGACGGCGACGAGCGTGATCGACATGCAATTCCTCCGAGCCGGGATTCTAGCGCGGCTGTCTGTTAATGCCCGGTCTTGTCGGGGATCTTCGAGTCGCGCGTCGCGCGCATGCCGGCATGCCAGTGTTCTATCAGCGAGCGCGCGATGGAGATGGACGGCGACAGCAGCAGCCCATCGCCCGTGTTGTCGTCTCCACGCGCGAGTGCGGCATCGATCTCGTCGAACGTGAACCAGCGCGCGTCCTCGAGTTCGCCGTCCACCTGGGGCGGATCCGGCTCGGCATCGGCGCAGAATCCCAGCATCAACGCGCCCGGGAACGGCCACGGCTGCGCGCCGAGGTAGCGGCAATCGCGCACCCGCACCTGCGTTTCTTCGAGCACTTCGCGCGCAACGGTCTGCTCCAGCGTCTCGCCGGGTTCCACGAAGCCCGCGATGACCGAGTAGCGGCGTGGTGGCCACGATGCCTGCCGCCCCAGCAGCAGGCGCTCGCCATCGCTGGCCGCAACGATGACGGCAGGGTCCACGCGCGGATAATGATCCTTGCCGCACTGCGTGCAATGGGCGATGTAACCCGCGCGGCGGAACGTGATGGCGCCGCCGCAGGCGCTGCAGAAGCGCGTGGACGATTGCCAGTGCAGGAGCGCTCGCGCCATGGCGAACACGCCGGACGTGAAGGCAGGCCATGCCGCGGCCGCGCGCCGCAGGTCCAGCCACGATGGCGCCTGCACCGCATGGTGCCGGGCATGCGCCGCGAACCATGCCACGCCATCCTTCAGCCCCAGGAACAGGCTCGCGCCCGGCCCACCGCCGAGCGACGCGCCTTCCGGTGCCAGCAGCGCACCGTCGGCTTCCACCATCGCGCGCCCGTCGTCGTCCAGCAGCATCACGCGGGCGGCCGGCCACAAGGCGGTCAACGCGTCGGTGTCGTCGCGCAGCGCGTCGGCGCGATCCAGCGTATCGCCCGCGAAGGCGAAACCGGTGAGCGGCACGGTGGAGGAGACGGGACCTGTCACGGAACGCGGCAGGCCGGCATTCACATGCTGAAACTGCTGCCGCAGCCGCAGGTGGTCTTGGCGTTGGGGTTGCGGATGACGAACTGCGCACCCTGCAGGCTTTCGCTGTAGTCCACTTCCGCGCCCATCAGGTACTGCAGGCTCAGCGGGTCGACCAGCAACGACACGCCATCGGTATCCACGGCCACGTCGTCTTCGGCACGGTTCTCGTCGAACTCGAACCCGTACTGGAAGCCGGAACAGCCGCCGCCCTGGATGTAGACGCGCAAGGCCAGGGCTTCGTTGCCTTCCTCCTGCACCAGCTCGCGCACCTTGGCCGCCGCGGCAGGCGTGAAGTTCAGCGGCCGGTCGATGGACTGGTAGTCCGGAGCGGCGGCTGCGGTCGGCAGGGAAACGACAGTGGTCATGGCGAAAGGATGGGGGCTGGCGGGAGGCAGTTCAAGCTCAACGTGTGCCGGTGCTGCCTTCGCCCGCGCCTTCCTTGGCCGCCGCCTGCGCCCACGGGAACGATTGCTCGACGGCTGCGCCACTTTGCGGCACCACGCGGGCGATCACGCGGACAGGCTTGAAACCCGGCGGCAGCAGCAGGTCGCCTTCGACCTGCTGGAAGTACTTGAACGAATACGGCACGCCGGGCGCATTGGGCTGCTGCCGCAGATCGGCCCACCCCAGGCGGCGCAGCTTGCCCGCCTCGGTGCCCTCCACCGATACCAGCAGGCGGCCGGCGTTGACGGCGCCGCGATTGAGGTTCTGCGTGAGCGTGGCGGTGAAGTGCCACGCCTGCTCGTCCTGCGGCTGCAGGGTGAGCTCGTGCACCGACAGGCCACGGCGCTGCGCAGTGGCACCGACGAAACGCTCGTAGAAGGCCACGTCGGCGCGCAGGCCGGCGATTTCCTCGTCGCGTTCGGACAGCGTGGCCTGCAGGTCGCGGTTGGCGTCGCGGCTGATCTGGTCCGAGCGCGCCAGCGTGGCGCTGCGCTGCTCCAGGATCTCGATGCGCTGCTGCTGCTCGCGCGACTGGGCGGCCGTGGGGGCCTCGCCCACATGGCGCGCGAACACCTGCCAGAGACCCCAGCCGCCAAACGAAAGCGCCACCGCCAACACGGCAATCAACACGGGCCAGCCCACCAGCCTGGGGGGCGGGACACTGGGCGGTACGGGCTGGGGACTCATGGCCGCAGGATAGCGCGGCCGATCCCAGCGGGCTCTGAATGCCCCGGTCAGGCGTCGGCGGTGGCCCACGCTTCCGGCAAGGCAGCACCGTCATGCGACGGCGATCCCGCAGGCACGGCATCCGCATGCACCAGGCGCCCGGTCAACTGCGCGCCCGCGCTCATCTCGACGACCTTGTAATGCAGGTTGCCCTGCACGCGCGCCTTGGCGGCCAGCTCGATCCGGTCGAAGGCATGCACGTCGCCGGTCATGCGGCCGTTGATGACCACCACGGGCACCTGCACTTCGCCTTCGATGCTGCCCTGCTCGGCCAGCGTCAGGACGGCGCGCTCGCCGGCTTCGGCGATGACCTTGCCCTGGATATGGCCTTCCACGTACAGGCCGCCACTGAACACCACGTCGCCACGGATGGTGACCTGTGGCCCGATGAGCGTGTCGATGGCGCCCACGTCGGGACGGATGGGCTTGGTCTTGAACATCTCACTTGCCTCCTGCGGCTGTGGCGGTCTTCCAGTCGAAGGCCTGCTCCACCGCCGCGTCTCCGCCATTCAGCGTCACTTTGACGCGCTGTGGCGTGAACCCGGGCGGCAGCATCACGTTGCCATCCAACTGCTGGAAATAACGGAATGAATAGGTCTGGCCCGGCGCGCTGCGCTGCTGGTGCAGTTCGTCCCACTGCACCGCGGCCAGCTTGCCTTCGCGCACACCCTCCACGGTGAAGCGCATCTGGCCCTGGCTGATCGCGCCGCGGTTGAGCGTCTGCGTCAGCATGATCTGGTAACGCCAGGTGCCGCCGGCCTCCGGTGCGAACTCGGCCACGTGCACGCTCAGGCCCTTGCGCTGGCTGGTCGAACCGACCAGACGCTCATAGAACGCCACATCGGCACGCAGCGCAGCGATCTCTTCGTCGCGCTCGGCCAGCGCATCCTGCACCTCGGCATTGGCCGCGCGGCTGATCTGATCGGAGCGGGAGAGCGTGGACTCGCGCTGGCGCAGGTTGCGCAGTTCGCCGCGCACCACGGCCAGCTCACGTTCCGCCTGTATACGATCGGCATCGGCCTTCGCCAATCGCGGCGCGGCGGTGTAGCTGGCGGCGAACCACATGGCCGCCAGGCTGCCTGCCCACGCCAGACCGAACAGCAAGGAGGCTCCACGACGACGCACAGCCGCGTCACGCGGCACGATCCTGAAGCGGGATGGAGCAGGTGCAGACATGACGGACAAGCGGCATGCGGCACTCAGCCGGCAGCCAGACGGGACCCCTATACTCGCCGCAGTGGCGTGAGCCCACGAGTCTAACGGGAGTGGCCGGCATGTCCGAAGCGCATCTTTTCGTAATTGGGATCCTGTTGGCATGGATGGCCGGGATCCGCGTCTATCTCACCGTCTTCGGGTTGGGCCTCGCCGGGGCGCTGGGCTGGCTGGATCTGCCGCCCGCCTTGCAGGTGACCGAGTCCTGGTGGGTGCTGGGGACGTCCGGGGCGCTCGCGTTGACCGAGTTCTTCGCCGACAAGATCCCGGGCGTGGACTCTGGCTGGGACCTGCTGCAGACCCTGGCCCGCGTGCCGGCAGGTGCGTTCCTCGCAGCCGCTACCCTGTCGCCGGACGGCCAGCTCAGTGGCGGCGCGCTGGCGGCGGGTGCCGGCGTGGCGCTCACCAGCCATCTGCTGAAGAGCGGCTCGCGCGCACTGATGAACACCTCGCCCGAGCCGGTCAGCAACTGGACCGCCTCGGTGGCGGAAGACGCCGTGGTCGTGGGCGGCCTTGCGATGGCCTTTGCGCACCCCTGGATTGCGTTGTTCCTTGTGATCGGAGTGTCGCTGCTCATCGCGCTGGCGGTCTGGTGGGTCTGGCGCAGCGTGTCGCGCGGACTGAAACGCTTGCTGCAGACAGCGCCTTCAGCTCCCGTGTCGCCCCCGACCTCCGGCCCGTGACAGGCGTCGGCGCATCGGGGATCATGGGTCTGCCTCACCCGTGAACTTCATCGCATAATGGGGCTCAGCTTGGGGAAGCCTGATGTCCGCCATCGATTCCACATCCCGCCCGCAGGATGAGCCTTCACGCTCGCGCCTGCGCGCAGAAACCCCGCCGGCGCACCATTGGCGCCGCTGGGTGGACGATGCCGCCCCCGAAGACGCGGCCGAACCCGGCGCCGGAGAGCCCGTCGAGATGACCAGCCAGCCCCCCACGCCTACCGAGCCCCCTGCGAGGTCCGCACCCCCGCCGGCACCGGCTGCCGCGACGCCGGCTGGACCCCGTGAACCCGTCGATCCGGAATCGCCCTATCGCGTGCTGATCGTCGAAGACGACCGCGGGCAGGCCCTGTTCGCCCAGAGCGTGCTGCATGGCGCCGGCATGCAGGCCGACGTGCAGATGCAGTCCGATGGCCTGCTCGATGCCATGCGCCGCTTCCGTCCCGACCTGGTGCTGATGGACCTGCACATGCCCGGCAGGGACGGCATGTCGCTGACCATGCTGCTGCGGCAACAGCCCGAGTACCTGCACCTGCCGATCGTGTTCCTGACCGGCGACCCGGACCCGGAACGCCAGTTCGAAGTCCTGGAGAGCGGCGCCGACGACTTCCTCAACAAGCCGATCCGTCCGCGCCACCTGATCGCGGCGGTGTCCAACCGCATCCAGCGCGCGCGCCAGCGCAGCCAGGCCCAGCAGGCGCCGCGGCCCTCGCTCAACACCGATACCGGCCTGCCCACCCGTACCTTCGTGCTGCAGCAGCTAGGCGAGTCGCTACAGCGGCAGGGGCGTGGCGGGCTGTTCTTCGTCGAGGTCAACAGCGCGCTGAGCCTGCGTGAACGCTATGGCTATGCGGTGTTCGAGCACCTGATGAGCCAGGCCGGGCGCCAGCTGGCTGCCGCTGCGTCGCCGCACCCGGTGGCCCGATTGAACGACAACAGCTTCCTGATGCTGGCCGACAGCGTCGACGAGGCGACCTTGGCCGCCCTGGCGCAGCAGTTGCGCGACGGACTGGCCGGGCATGACTTTGAAACCCGCCCCAGCGAAGTGCTCAAGCTTCGCGGCTCGATCGGCTACACCGCGCTGTCCCTCGGCTTCGCCGACGCCGGCAGCGCGCTGGAGGCCATCGAGCGTGCCGTGCTGCAGGCCCGCCTGAAGTCCGACAGCCTGGCCGAGTACATACCGGCCCAGGTCGACGACGACGCCCCGCGCATCTCGCTGGAGGATGGCCAGTTCGAACTGGCCTACCAGCCGATCGTGGCGGTGGCTGGCAACGACCAGGCGCAATACCAGGTGCTGCTGCGCATGCGCCAGCCCGATGGCTCGCTGCTGCCCGCGTCACAGGTGATCCCGGCGGCCGAACTCGCCGGAGGCATCGCGCAGATCGATCACTGGGTGCTGGAGCACGCACTGTTCGTGCTGGCCGAGCGACAGGCCATGGGACCGTCGCTGCGCCTGTTCGTCTCGCAGTCGCCGCGCTCGCTGGCGCGCGAATCGCATGCCCCATGGCTGCTGGATGCACTGCGCGCGCGCGGCATCGAGGGCACGTCGCTGGTCATCGACCTGCGCCTGTCCGACGCCCTGATCCACACCGTCACCCTGCGGCAGTTCTGCCAGCAGCTGATGCCGGCCGGCGTGCAGTTCTGCCTCAGCCAGTTCGAGCCCGGAGTGGAAGCCGACGCCCTGCTGACGCAGCTGCCGCTCGGTTTCGTACGTGTTTCCAGCAAGTACGCCAGCGCCCACGCCGATCCGGTCCTGCGCGACCAGTTGCGCGGGATCATCGACAACGCCCACCGCCAGGGCCTGCAGGTGATCGGACAGCAGATCGAAGATCCCCAGGCCGCAGCGGCCATGTGGATGGGCGGTGTCGACTTCATCCAGGGCAACCTGGTGCAGGCAGTCGGCAGCGAGCTCGGTTTCGACTTCCACAACGCGGTGCTGTAACGATGCCCACCACCGGACGGACGCCGGTGATGCCGTGGGTGACGGTGGCGCTGGCTGCGTCGTCGGTGGCGTCGATGGGCCTGCACTGGGCGGGCATCGCGGGCCCCTGGATACCCGTCGCACTCGGAACAGGCGCGGCGGGGCTGGCCGCGGCCGTCGCCGCCGGGCTGCAATCGCGCAGCGAAGCCCATCAGCGCGCCGGTGTGCAGGCGCGTGCGGCGATGGCCGAATCCGAGCGCGACAGCCTGCAACGCGATCTGCACCGCCACGACCGGCTTGAACAGGAATTGATGCGCGCCAAGCAGGCCGCCGAATCCGCCGCGATGGCCAAGGGCGAATTCCTGGCCACGATGAGCCATGAAATCCGCACCCCGCTCAACGGCATCGTGCCGATGCTGGAGATGCTGTCGCGTGCACCGCTGGCACCGGACCAGCGCGAGATGCTGAGCACGGCCACCGCATCCTCGCACCAACTGCTGCGCATCGTGGACGACATCCTCGACTACTCCAAGCTCGAGGCGAACAAGCTGGATCTGGAGATCACCGGATTCAACCTGCGCGAACTGCTCGACAGCGTGCTGCAGCTCATGTATCGCCCCGCGGAAAACAAGGGGCTGCGGCTGAGCCTGCAACTGGATCCTGCGGTGCGCCTGCCGGTCCGTGGCGACCCTGTGCGGTTGCGCCAGGTGCTCACCAACCTGGTCGGCAACGCGATCAAGTTCACCGACCGCGGCTCGGTCACGCTGGTGGTGCGACGGCTCGGCGAAACCGCCGCGCAGCATCTGTTGCGCTTCGAGGTGCGGGATACCGGCATCGGCATCGAAGAAGATGCACGCCATCGCCTGTTCCATTCCTTCAGCCAGGCCGATGCGTCCACCACCCGACTGTACGGCGGCACCGGGCTCGGCCTGGCGATCTGCCGGCGCATCGTCGACCTGATGGGCGGCCGCATCGACGTGGTCTCGGAGATCGGGCGCGGCTCCACGTTCTGGTTCGAAGTGCCGCTGATGAAAGTCATCGGCGACCTGCGCCAGCGCGACAACGGCGCGCTGGACCACGGCCGCGTGCTCATCGTCTCCCCCGATGCCCGGCTGCGGCAGCGACTCACGCTGCTGGCCACCAACTGGGGCATGCAACCGGTGGCGGTGGAAACCACGCAGGAAGCGCTGGACCGGCTGCGTCTGGTCAGCGAACAGGCGCAGCAGGATTATCTGGCCGTCCTCGCCGACATCGGTGGCATCCGCAGCACCGCACTGGCGCTGCATCGCGCCATCGCGCGGCGTCCTTCACCGGATCTGCTGCGCTTGGTCTGGCTGTACGGCGACGAGACCGTCCCGACCGAGCTGCACCCGCGCAGCACCCTGCTGTCGCGGCAGTCACCGGATGCGGACCTCCGTGCAGCGCTGACCGGTGCGGCGCCGGAGCCTGACCAGGAAGCGGGTGCCGCCGCGATGGAAGAGATATTTCCGGAAGCCAGGACCACTGCTTTGCCGCTCGATCCCGCGCCGCCCAGCCTGACCGAGGCACGTGAGGCGCAGGCACCGGTCGTCCCTGCCGTTCGTGAGGCGGAGGCGCCCGCTGCGGGCCGGGAACCCGCCGTTGTCAGCGCCATGCGCACCGAGCCCCGCCTGCTGCTGGTGGAAGACAACCCGGTCAACCTGCTGGTGGCGCAGAAGCTGCTGTCGGCACTCGGCTTCAACTGCGAGACCGCGGCCAATGGCGACATCGCCATCAAGCGCATGCAGGTGGAGCACTTCGATCTGATCCTGATGGACTGCCAGATGCCGGTCCTGGACGGCTACGCCGCGACGCGACGCTGGCGCGACCTGGAGGCGCAGCGCGCCGATGGCGTCCGCCTGCCCATCGTCGCGATGACCGCCAATGCGATGGCCGGGGACCGCCAGCGCTGCCTGGATGCCGGCATGGACGACTATCTCGCCAAGCCGGTGTCGCGCGAGCAACTGGAAAGCTGCCTGCACCGCTGGCTGCCGGACCGCATGAACTTCGTGCTGCGCAACGCCGCGCTCGTGCCCTCCGCGGAACCGGCACCGCCGGTCCCGGCCGTCGCCACCGCGCGCGCGCCGGCGCCGAGTTTCCCGGTGCTGGACCAGACCATGCTGGAAGAACTGCGCGAGATCGCCGGCGACGAAACCACGCGCATCATCACCATCTTCCTGGAAGACGCGCCGCGCCTGATCGGCACGCTGGAGAAGGCGGCTGCCGTGCCCGATCTGGATGCCATGCGCGATGCGGCGCATACGCTCAAATCATCCAGCGCCAACGTGGGCGCGATGGCGTTGTCGGCCGCCGCCAAGCGTGTGGAACTGGGCGCACGTGCCCGCAAGCTGGAGCGCCCAGCCGTGGCCGTGGCGCTGGTCATCGCCGAATACGCGCGTGCGCGCATGGCGCTGCAGGGCTACGCCGCGCAACAGCTCGGCAGGCCGCTGTTGCCGCCGGCAGCGGCGAACGGTCAGTCGTCGCCTTCGAGCTTGGTCAGCAGGTAATTCGGCTCGCCGATGCGGTCGATCACCGACAACTGCGTTTCCAGCCAGTCGATGTGCTCTTCCTCGGAATCGAGGATGTTGGCGAACAGCTGCCGGCTGACGTAGTCGGCCACCGATTCGCAATAGGCGATCGCTTCGCGCAGCGGCGGCAGCGCTTCCTGTTCCAGCGCTAGGTCGCACTCGAGGATCTCGCGCGGCGTTTCGCCGATGCGCAGTTTGCCCAGCGCCTGGAAGTTGGGCAGGCCATCGAGGAACAGGATGCGTTCCGACAGCTTGTCGGCATGCTTCATCTCGTCGATGGATTCCTTGTATTCGTGCTCGGCCAGCTCCTTGAAGCCCCAGTTCTTCAGCATCTTGGCGTGCAGGAAGTACTGGTTGATGGCGGTCAGCTCGTTGTAGAGCGCCTTGTTGAGGTATTCGATGACCTTGGCGTCGCCTTTCATGGCCATGCTCCGTGGGCGGAAGGACGGCAAAGGTTAGCCCGTGCACGCGCGCCGTGACGGAACGCGAATCGTGATCATTCTGGAAGGATGCCGCGCCGCCGACGGGCGGTCGCGTGGACGTCAGGCTGCGTGCGAGAGCGTCAGGATGGGGAACAGCGGCTCGCGCGATGCGGGTTGCGCGGCCTGAAGCACGTCCATCGCCATGTCCAGGCAGCTGCCGCAGTTGGCGCCCGCGCCCGTACGCATGGTCAGCTCGGCCACGGTGGTGCATCCCGCGGTGGCGGCTTCACGTATCTGGCGGTCGGTCACGCCGTTGCAGATGCAGACGTACACGGTGGCGGTGGCAGTGCGGCGGGCACGGGATGGCCCGCCACCATTTCACCCAAGATGAGAATGATTGTCAATTCTTGGCAGGTTCACCGGTACCACCCCGTTTACGTGCCGGCCGGTCACGGCCACGCCAGCGGGATCCTTCCACCGAAGCCCGGGGGTCGGGCAGCTGTGGCGGGATCGCCTGCGGGCCCGCGACGCCGCGGGCAAAGGAGGCCAGGTGCCCCAGCGCGCTGGCGTACACGCGGCGCTTGAACATGACCACGTGCTCGAGCGGATACCAGAAATCCACCCAGCGCCAGTGGTCGAATTCCGGGCTCTCGGTCAGGTCCAGGCGGACGTGGGCTTCGTCGCCGACCAGGCGCAGCAGGAACCACACCTGCTTCTGGCCGATGCAGACCTGGCGTTCGTTGCGCCGGATGGCGCGGGGGGGCAGGCGATAGCGAAGCCACCCGGGCGTGACGCCCAGAACTTCCACATGTTCGGGCAACAGGCCGGTTTCTTCGCGCAACTCGCGGTACATGGCCTCGACCGGTGTCTCGTCCGTGTTCATGCCGCCTTGCGGGAACTGCCAGCCATCCCGGCGCACGCGTCGCGCCCAGAACACCCGGCCGTCCGGCCGCATCAACACGATGCCGACGTTGGGTCGGTAGCCGTCCGGATCGATCACGATGCGGACTCCATAAATCTACTGTGCCCGACTCTGCCACGCCCCGCCGCAGGCGACAAGCGCGGCACCCCGGCTTGACAGGCATGGGGTCGAAATGAAGAATACGCGGTTCACGCGGCTATGTAGCTCAGCCGGTTAGAGCACAGCACTCATAATGCTGGGGTCGGTGGTTCGAGTCCACCCATAGCCACCAGATTCCCCAACGGAATCAACGCGTTGAAACAAACCCGCCGCGAGGTGGGTTTTTTGTTGGGCGTGATCCGGGACTGCAGGCCGGTGTGGCCCGGCATCAGGGTGACTTAGGGGGCAACCCATGTCGGGGTTGGATGGGTGGCGATGCACCGTCGGGCAGTACGACGGTTGCGCGCAGACCGCCTCCCTCGCGCTGGGAAAGCCGCAAGGTGCCGCCCAGCGCCTGCGTGAGCTGCTGGGCGATGGCCAGTCCCAGGCCCGTCCCACCCGTGGAGCGGCCACGCGAAGGCTCGAGCCTGTGGAATGGCTTCAGTGCCGCCTCCAACTGGTCGGCAGGGATGCCGGGGCCACGGTCGAGCACATCGATGCAGGCACGCCCCTCGTCATCGACGCGCAGCTGCGTCTCCGCACTGCCGGCATGGTTCAGTGCGTTGTCGATCAGGTTCTGCAACACGCGCCGCAGCACCTGCGGGTGCGTATCGCGTGACGCGAGCGTGCCGTGCAGCAGGTGCACCGGGCGACCCGCATCCTGGTAGTCGCCTGCGATGCTCTCCAGGAACGCCGTCAGGTCGAGACGGATCGCGGGCCCCAGTGCCACGCTCGCGCTGCGCGCATAGTCCAGGCCCTCGCGGACCAACTGGCTCACCTGGTCGATATCACCGAGGAGCTTGTCCTGCGCGCTGCCGGCTTCCATGGTTTCCACGCGCAGCCGCATGCGGGTGATCGGAGTCTGCAGGTCATGCGAGATGGCGGCCAGGATCTGCGTCCGTTCGGCGACGTGCGCCGTGACGCGCGCCTGCAGCGCATTCAGCGCCTGTGCCGCCTGCGCGACTTCCCAGGGCCCGTCCTGCGGAAGGGGAACGTTGTTCCCTGCAGGATCCATGCGTTCGGCGGCACGGGCGAGCCTGGCGAGCGGACGCGTCGCCAGGCGCACGGCAACGCCCACGCACAGCAACAGCAACACCACCTGGGCGGCGAGCACCCAGGGCAACCATGTCGCCACCGGCATGGGCGCCGGTGTGACCTCGATGGTCAGCGGCTGTCCGTCGCCCAGCGTCAGCTCCACCTCGTAGCGCTCGGGCGTGGTGGAAACGGCGCGCGGCCGCAGCGCGTAACGCTGGTCCAGCGCATCGTCGATCAGTCCCGTCACCTGGCGGGAGCGCTCCGTGGACAGCGGCGCGCCGGCACGGGCGGGCCGCAGGAGATAACGGTAGGTCCGTCGCTCCAGGCGGGGCGTCCATGCGGCGCGCTGGTCGGCAGGGAGATGTTCGAGCAGCGCCACGCTGACGGGTACGTCTTCATACAGGTTCCTGAGCATCATCGAACGCGTGGCGTCCATGCGTTCTCCGAACAGCAGCGCGAACGACAGCGCATGCGCGAGCAGCAAGCCCGCGCCGAGGATGAGGATCAAGCGCGCGCGCAGCGTGCGCGGTAGCCAGCGCGGCGACCGGAAGGCGTCAGGTGTCATGCGTCCCCGCTTTCCAGCACCACGGGCTGACTGAAAACGTAGCCTTCACTGCGTACCGTCTTGATGTAGGTCTGTTCGCGCGCACCATCCCCCAGCCGTTGCCTCAGCCGGCTGACCAGCAGGTCGATGGAGCGATCGAAGACCTCGGCATCCCGACCCTGCGTGAGGTTCAGCAGCTGATCGCGGCTGAGCACGCGCTGCGGATGGTCGATGAAGACGCGCAGGAGCCTGAACTCGGCGCCGCTCAGCGGATATGCCGTGCCCTGCCCGTCCAGCAGGTGCCGTGCGGCGGTGTCCAGTCGCCAATCGCCGAAGCGGATCCACCGGCTGGCCTCGGAGACCTGGAGATTCGGCGGCAACATGCGCGCGCGCCGGATCACGGCGTTGATGCGTGCGAGCAGCTCGCGCGATGAGAACGGTTTGGTGACGTAATCATCCGCTCCCATCTCCAGCCCGATGATCCGGTCCGTTTCATCATCGCGCGCCGTCAGCAGCACGACCGGCACGGCGCGGTGCTTGCCGGCACGCAGGTTCCTGCACAGCGCGAGACCGTCTTCGCCGGGCATCATCACATCCAGCACGACCAGGTCGACGTCGCTGGTATCCAGCGTGGCCCGCATCTCGCGACCGTCCGCCGCCAGGCTGACGCGCAGGCCATTGCGCCGCAGGTAGTCACCGACCATCTGGCGGATGTCGCGATCGTCGTCGACGACGAGGACGTGATCGGTGTGGGACGACATGCGTGGGGCTCCGGGACCAGGGCGACGGGATGATCCGCCTTTCGCGACGGATGGTAGCGCCTGTGGGTGGCCGGACAGAGCCCCGGCGGCGCCGGCTTTGTATCGGACTGTATCAACCGGATCTTTCGCGGCTTTGGGTGACAAATCGGCGGGCCGCGCGACACGTGGTGGACAAGCGGAAGGCGCGCAATGCGCCCATCGCCGGCGGAGCTCCCGCCTGCACCACCCGAGGGACACGACATGCACGCTTCAGACGCTTCTTCACCCAAGGTCGCACTGGTATTCGGCGGCTCCCGCGGCATTGGTGCCGCCATTGCCCGCCGCCTGGCCCGCGAGGGCCACGCCGTCGCGCTGACCTACGCCGCGCGTGCCGACAAGGCGGCGGAAGTCGTGGCCGCGATCCAGGCGGAAGGCGGGCAAGCCATCGCCCTGCAAGCGGATGCTGCGGACCATCACGCGATCACGGCGGCAGTGGCGGATGCCGAGGCCCGGCTCGGCGCGTTGCAGGTAGCGGTCGTCAATGCCGGCATCTACGAAGGCAGTCCGCTGGACCGGTTTCCGCTTGAGACGCTCGACCGAATGTTGGCGGTGAACGTCCGCGGCGTCTTCCTGGCGATCCAGGCGTCCGCGACGAAGATGGCCGATGGCGGCCGCATCATCACGATCGGCAGCAACACCGCGCAGCGCAGCGGATCGGTGGGCAGCAGCGTCTATGCGATGACCAAATCCGCCGTGGCCACGCTGGTGCGGGAACTGGCGCTGGACCTGGCGCCGCGCCGGATCACGATCAACAACATCCAGCCCGGTCCCATCGATACCGACATCACGGCCGGTTTTCTCGAACACCTGATCCAGCGCAATCCGCTGAAACGCGTGGGTCGTCCGGAAGAGGTCGCATCGCTCGCCGCGTATCTCGCCAGCGATGACGCCGGCTACATGACCGGAGCCAGCCTGACGATGGATGGCGGCTACGCCATCTGACCCACGCGCGCAGCGCCCTCCCTTTCCTCGACCACTCCCTAGGATCCACCATGTCCACGTCCATCCCCTCGCTGCCCACATTTTCCCGTCGCGTCACGCGCCTGCTTCCCTGGCTTCTGGCATCGGGGCTGCTGCTGAGCGGCATCGCCCACGCCGCGCCGCCGACCCGAGCGCCCATGTCGACGCCGCCGTCCGCGCTGGTCGCCAACAAACAGGTGGATGCAGGCGATCTGCGCATCGGCTACGCGGAGCTCGGGCCCGCGAAGGGCCAGCCCGTCATCCTTCTGCACGGTTGGCCGTACGACATCAACAGCTATGCCGAAGTCGCGCCCCAGTTGGCCGAGCGTGGCTATCGCGTGATCGTGCCGCACCTGCGCGGATACGGCACCACCACCTTCCTTTCCCCGGATACGCCGCGCAATGGACAACCCGCCGCGCTCGCTTCGGACGTGATCGCGCTGATGGACGCATTGAAGATCCGGCGTGCCACGCTGGCAGGCTACGACTGGGGTGCGCGCTCAGCGGACATCGTCGCGGCCGTATGGCCGGAACGGGTCAAGGCGCTGGTCTCGGTAAGCGGCTACCTGATCGGCAGCCAGGAAGCGAACCAAAAACCCCTCCCACCGTCGGCCGAGCTGCAGTGGTGGTACCAGTTCTACTTCGCGACCGAACGCGGGCAAGCGGGCTACCGCCAGTACACGCATGACTTCGCGAGGAAGATCTGGGAACTGGCCTCGCCGCAGTGGAAGTTCGATGACGCGACGTTCGCCCGCAGCGCCGTCGCGCTGGACAACCCGGACCACGTGGCCATCGTGATCCACAACTATCGCTGGCGCCTGAGCCTTGCCGAAGGCGAGGCGAAATACGCCGCGCTGGAGCAGCGCCTGGCCCAGGCCCCGGTCATCAGTGTGCCGACGATCACCATCGAAGGCGATGCGAATGGCGCACCGCATCCGAAGCCGGATACCTACGCGACCCGCTTCGTCGGCAAGTACGAGCACCGCACGTTCACCGGGGGCATCGGCCACAACCCGCCGCAGGAAGCGCCCGCCGAATTCGTGCAGGCGGTCGTCGACGCCACGCGGCTGTAAAGGAAGGGAAGTCCCCATGATCGACTATGTCCTGGCCACGCTCGCCGGCATGGCCACCATCCTGTCGCCCTGCATCCTGCCTGTATTGCCGATCGTGCTCGCCACGGGGGCGGGCCGCGACCGCACCGCGCCCGCCTGGATCATCGCCGGTTTCGTCGCGACATTCGCCGCCAGCGGCATCCTGCTGGGAGTGCTGGCGGCATCGTCGGGCGAGCTGCAGGCCAGCATCCGCACTGGCTCCATCCTTGTGCTGTTGCTGGCCGGCCTGGCCTGTTTCTGGCCGGCACCGTTCGAGCGCGCCGTCACGTGGATGCAAGCGCAGTGGCGACAGGTAAAGCCACACGGCATCGCCTTGCCGCAGGTGGGCGGCCGTCCCGGCGCGCTGCTCGTCGGCGCTTCGCTGGGGCTGGCGTGGACACCCTGCGCCGGCCCGGTACTGGCGTCCGTGCTCGCGCTGGCCGCCAGTTCGCAGGCCCCGGCCAAGGCCAGCGCGCTGCTCGGGCTGTATGCCCTGGGCGCTGGCGTTCCGATGCTCTCGATCGCCTATGGCGGACGCTGGATCAGCGCACGGCTGCCGTTCCTGCAACGCCATGCCGACCTGCTGCGCACAGGCTTTGGCGCGATCGCCGTCGCTGTCGCCATCCTGCAGCTGTTCCAGTACGACGTGTTCGTCTCCGCCTGGGCCACGCAGTGGCTCCCTCCCCTCTCGCAAGGACTCTGATCCCATGAAGAAGCTCTCATCGCTCGCCACCCTGCTGGCCGCCTGCCTGTTCGCCGCGGCGTGCTCTCCCGCCGTGCAGGCCGATCCCGTCCAGCCCACGCTGGCCGCGCCCGCGCCGATGGCGCCCGATTTCACCGGCATCGACAACTGGGTGAACTCGCCGCCACTGAGCCTGCGCGACCTGCGTGGCAAGGTGGTGCTGGTCGAGTTCTGGACCTACTCCTGCATCAACTGCGTCCGCGTGATGCCGCATGTCAAACAGTGGCATGCCAAGTACCGGGACCAGGGGCTCGTGGTCATCGGCGTGCACACGCCGGAATACGGCTACGAGAAGAAACTGGGCAACGTCCGGGCAGCGGTACAGCGATTCGGCATCACGTACCCGGTGGCGCAGGACAACGGGTACGAAACCTGGAATGCCTATGGCAACCGCTACTGGCCAGCCATGTACCTGATCGACCCGCAGGGTCGCATCGTCTACCGGCATTTCGGCGAAGGGCAGTACCAGGAAACCGAAGCGAGGATCCGCTCGCTGCTGGGTACCGGGAAGACTGCGCGGTAGCAGTTTGCCGATGCAGGCCGGCGTAAGCGGGTCTGCATCGGCCATGACCGGATGCGTGTGCCGGAGGGACAACGACGGTCAGGATGGCAGTGGAGGTTTCAACGCGGCGCGGTTTCCCGCGCGCGACGCTCTGTCACCAGCTCGCCGCGATGCCCCCAGTTGTCGGTATCGATCTCGTCTATGACGATATGGGTCAGGTCGGGTTGCTTGCCGAGCACGCGCTCCAGCGTGTCGGTGATCTCGCGCACCAGTTGGCGCTTCTGCGCCTGCGATGTGCCATCGCGGGTAATGCGGACATGGACGAAAGGCATGACTGTTCTCCTGTGGGAATAATGGGGCCGCGCGAAGCAGCCCCGTCCGGATCACCAACGGCCGGCGGACATGCCGCCATCGACCGGCAGCACGACGCCGGTGGTGAAGGCGGCATCGCCCAGATACAGCACAGCCTCGGCGACTTCCTCGACCGTGCCGATGCGCCCGGCCGGCTGCAGTCCCTTCAGGAAATCGTGCATCTCGGGCGCGTAGAGGGGCGTATCGATGATGCCGGGCGCCACCGCATTGACCTGGATGTTGTGCGGCGCCAGTTCCAGCGCCAGCGCGCGCGTGGCCTGGTTGATGCCGCCCTTGATCAGCACCGGCAGGACGGCCGGCACCGATTGCAGCGGCTGCCCGGCAATGCTGGCGGTGATGTTGATGATGTGGCCGGCGCGACGTTCGCGCATGTGTGCCGCTGCGGCCTGGGCCGTGAAGAAGAAGCCCTTCAGGTTGGTATCGACCAGCGCCTGCACATCATCGGGCGCGTACTCGGTGAACGGTCGGGCGATGAAAATGCCGGCGTTGTTCACCAGGATGTCGACCTGGCCGAAACGTTCGATGGCGGCGTCGACCAGGCGGCGGGCGGTATCGGGGGCGGCGATGTCGCCCGGCACCAGCAGCAGATGGGCGGGCTGGCCGAGCTGGGCGGCGGCAGCCTGCAGGCGATCGAGCGTGCGTGCGTTGGCGACGACGTTGTCGCCGCGCTGCAGGTAGGCGCGGGCAATGGCGAAGCCGATGCCGCTGGAAGCGCCGGTGACGATGACAGTCTTGGTACTCATGGGATTCCTCGGATGGTGGGGTGCCTTTCGGCGTGACGGCACTCTATTCCCGCCCCATCCGGCGATAAATCAGCAAGAATGCATTTCACCTGTTACCCGGTGTAAGCAATGCAGCGACGATTCGACGACATCCTGGTCGGCAGCCTGGAACTGTTCTGCCTGGCCGCCGAAACCGGCGGATTCACCCGCGCGGCCACCGCTGCCGGCGTCACCCCAGCGGCGGTCAGCCGCTCCGTGGCGCGCCTGGAAGAGCGGCTGGGCGTGCGCCTGTTCGTCCGGACCACCCGCAGCATCCGGCTGACCGATGCCGGGCGCGCGTATCTGGTGCACTGCCGCCAGGCGCTGGACCAGTTGGCGGAAGCCGACCGCGAAGCTTCCGGCGAGCAATCCGAACCTGTCGGCCGCCTCCGCATCAGCGTGCCGACCACCTATGGGCACTATCGCCTGCTGCCTCTGCTCGCCGAATTCCACCGCCGTCATCCGCGCATCCAGGCCGACGTGCACATCGGCAATCGCAATATCGACTTCACCGCCGAGGGGTTCGACCTCGCGGTGCGCGTACGCAAGCCGCCCGAGTCGGGCCTGGTCGCCCGCCACCTGGAAGATGCCGAACTGGTGCTGGTCGCTTCGCCGGACTATCTGCAACGGCGTGGCGTGCCGGAGCGGCTGGGCGATCTGGCCGGACACGACTGCATCCAGTTCGAGCTGCCCAGCACCGGGCGACGCATCCCATGGCTGTTCAAGGACGGCGCCACCGAGATCGAGGTGGAGACGGACGGCCCGTTCCTGCTTTCGGAGGATGTGCTGGGTGGCGTCTCGCTGGCATGCAACGGCGCCGGCGTGTTCCAGGCCTATCGCTTCACGGTCGAACGCGAGATCGCGCAGGGTCGCCTGCAGGAACTGCTGCCCCGCCACGGGGGTCGCAGCCGTCCTTTCAACCTGCTGTATCCGCACGGCCGGCACATGCCGCTGCGCGTGCGGGCCTTCATCGATTTCCTGCTCGGGTCACTGCGCGCCGGCCCGCACCTGGCTGGATAGCCGCGCCGACACGCGGGACGCAGGCCGGTTCGTCGCGGCCTGTAAGCGAACCGGGCGCGTACAACTACGCTTACAAAAGTGCCGGTGCGCGGACACAGCCGGGATACGCAAGCGGCGTGAAATGGCCTCCCATCTACCGGAGGCCCACCATGAAGACCACGAAGCACATCCTGATGACCGCCACGCTGGCGGCGCTCGCCGGCACCGCACTGTGGGCGGCAAGCGCCCAGCCCGCAGGCATCGCTCGACACGAGGCGCTGCGCCATGACCTGGACGTTCCCGGACAGGAAGCGGTGCAGGTCCGCGTCGACTTCGCGCCGGGCGCCGCTTTCGGCATGCACACGCACCCTGGCATCGAAGTCGCCTATGTACTGGAAGGCACGCTCGAGTACACGTTCGAGGACACGCCACCGGTCACCCTGAAAGCCGGACAGTCCCTCTTCATCCCGGCCGGCATGCCGCACGCGGCACACAACCCCGGCCAGACCGGCGCAGCGGAACTGGCGACGTACCTGGTCGAGAAGGGCAAGCCGATCGTCGCCCTGCGCAACCAGGCGCGCTGAGCGCAGCAAGCCGAAGCGCCCCATCAACGCGTATCGGAACCCGCACCATGAACACCGCACTGAAACGCAAAATCGCCTTTGCCCTTTCGATGGGCGTCGTCACCACCGGCATCATTTCCTTCGCGCTGCTCGCCCTCAACCTGGGCTTCCCGCAGGGATTCGTGTCCCTGTGGCTGCGCTCCTGGGGCATCGGCTACCTCATCGTGATCCCCGCGATCCTGCTGATCGGGCCGCGCCTGCAGGCGCGCATCGATCGGCTGATCACGTGACCGGACTGGCGCGAAGGCACGACGCGCATCCGTACTCGGGATCCGCTCCAGCACGCACGACATCCCCGTTGCCGGGCAGGCGCCACGCCCGACGACGCTCCCTCCATGGCGCACCTCTCCCCAACATCCCAGGTATCTCCATGATCAACAACATTGAAAACGTCGTTTACACCGGCAAGACCCGCACCACCGGCGGGCGCAAAGGCGCCGCACGAAGCGATGACGGCCGCCTGGCCATCGAACTTTCGCCGCCGGGCAGCAACGGCCCCGGCACTAATCCCGAACAACTGTTCGGTGCGGGTTGGTCGGCCTGCTTCCTCGGCGCGATCGGGAAGGCCGCGCAGGCGGCGAAGATCGCGCTGCCCGCCGACGCCGCAGTGGAGGCCGAAGTGGACCTCGGCCTGACCGGTGACGCGTACTTCCTTGCCGCGCGCCTCAACGTCAGCCTGCCCGGCGTGGATCGCGATGTCGCCCGTTCGCTGGTGGAGACCGCGCACCAGATCTGCCCGTACTCCAAGGCATCGCGCGGCAACATCGATGTCGAGATCAACCTGGCCTGACCTGCCCGCCGCGGCGCCCGCACACCGGGTGCCGCGGCCTCGAACTCCTGAGACATGGCGTGGATTCCTAGGACAACGGCGTCGCGGTGATTGCGGTCGCATCGCCCAACATCGGCGCGCGCTGTCTCACCAGATCGAGGCACGATCCGCGGGCGCAACGAACATGCCGTCCTCGCTCCCGACATTGAACGCGTCGTACCACGCCTGAAGGTTCTTGACCACGCCATTGACGCGGTAGCGTGCCGGCGAGTGGTAGCCCTGTTCTGTTTCGGACTTCAGGGAAGCCTCCGTATGCAGAGTACGCCACAGCTGCGCCCATCCAAGAATGAAGCGCTGTTCGCCACTGAAGCCATCGCGGACAGCGGCGGTGTCGATTCCGTTCGCCGCCGCGTGGAGTCGATAGGCATCCAGCGCGACCGTGACGCCCACCAGGTCTGCGAGGTTCTCGCCCAGGCTGCGCCTGCCGTCCAAGTGCATGCCGGGCAGAGGTTGGTAGTGCGAGTACTGGGCTACCAGCACGTCGGTCCGCTTGTCGAAGGCAGCGCGCGCAAGTGGGGTCCACCAGTCGCTGAGATTCCCGTTGTCATCGAAGCGTGAGCCCTGGTCGTCGAATCCGTGGGCCATCTCGTGGCCAAGCACGGCGCCGATCGCACCGAAGTTCACGGCGCTGTCCGCCGCCGCATCGAATGCGGGCGACTGCAGAAGTCCGGCAGGGAAAGTGACGCTATTGAGCTGCGGACTGTAGCTGCCGTCCACCGACTGCGGCGGCAGATGCCAACGATAGGGCCGCTGCGGATCAGCGAGGTATCCGGCATCGAGTTCGACCTGGGCCGCCTTGAGGCGATGGAGGTTGCCGATCGGGTCCACAGGCGATATCTCGACTTCCGAGTAGTCACGCAGGTCATCCGGATAGCCCAGTCGCAGGCCCATCTTGTCCAGCTTGGCCAAGGCCGTCGTGCGCGTCGTCTGATCCAGCCAACTCGCCTGCTGTATGCGCGCCCGGAATGCCTGCTTCATGAAGGGCGCCATCGCTTCGATGGCATCGCGGTCGGATGCCTTGAAGAATTGTTCGATGTAGCGCGCGCCAACCAGCTCCGGCAGGTTCTGGCTGACGAACTGTATGCCGCGATCCGCCCGTGAACGACGCGTCGTCAGGCCGTGAAGCTCGGTGCCGTAGAACCGGAAACTGGCGTCCTGGAATGCAGCAGGCAATAGATGTGCGTGATTGTGGATCCAATGGAATGCCAGGTACGAACGCCACGTGGCCACCGGGGTCTCGGCAAAGATCCGCGCAGCTGCACGGATGGCGGTGTCGGTATTGAGGACGATGGTCTCAACGGGCGGGTATCCCGTGGCCTGCAGAAAGCTCTGCCAGGGAAAACCGGGCGCGTACTCCGCCAGCGCCTTGACGGACATGCGATGGTAGTTGAGCTTGCGGTCACGCAAATGCACTCTGCTCCACATTCCGGCGGCGAGCCTGCCCTCGAGCGCAAGGATGCCGGCTGCAACGGCCGTGCCACTCTCGAGACCTGCACGGTCCAGTGTCCTGGCGATGTAGTCCTGGTAAGCCAGGCGGTGCCTGGCGTGCTTCTGGTCCTCCGATGCGTAGTAATTGGCGCCGGGCAGGCCCACCACGCGGCCGTTGGCGACCTGCTGATCGATGTGCAGCAGGCTTTGCCGCGTGTCTCCGGCATCCAGGAATACGTACGTGCCGGCGATGGTGTGGGACATCGGGTGGGCCATGCGCTGCGCCACCTCATCGAGTGTGGTGATCGACAGGATGGCGTCCAGGTCGGCGCGGATGGGCTGCAAACCCCGCTGGTCGATAGCCGCGACATCCACATAACTGGTGTAGAGATCGGCCAGCTTGCGGCTTCCAGCGGGCTCTCGCGCGGCGGTCTCGATGATCGTCCGGATGCGTGCTTCCGTACGCAGAAACATCGCATTCATCTCACCGTATTGCGAGTAGCCGTCTGGCTTTGTTGCGGTATCCATCCAGCCCTTGTTGACGTACTCGTAGAAGTCGTCACCTGGCTTCGTCCCAGGGCTGATGCTGGCCAGGTCTACGCCCCATCCGCCACCGGCAGGTAGTGCCGTTGCCGCGAACGTGCGACGCGTCGCCAATGCCAACGGCAGCGCCAACAGGGTTGCGCACAGGTTTCGCCGCGTGGGACAGGCGTCCGGTAGAGTTTCAGCGGCGGTCATGCCGCTCTCCGTGGTTGGGCGTGATGCCGTCCTTCTGGAACCCGTGGTCGGGGTAGGGACTATGGTTGCAGGGCGCGATTTCGCGATCTCCGCTGCGCAGGCACGAGGCTTGGGCTCCCACCCGGCAGCGGTTGGTGTCCAGTCGCAACGCGTGCAAGTCCATCGATGCGGCTCGCGTTTCCAGCGGTCCCAGCGGGCGACTCAGGCAGCCAGAGTCCGGAACCAAACATGCACGCAGGGTGTGCGTGTCGGTGCGGCCGGGACCCATCCCGTACAGCGGCCGGGATTCCGCGCGGGACTGTCCATCCAGGAAGGCGTCGCCCGCTGCACCCGCCGGCCAGGGGACCTCGCGATGGAAGCGACAGACATGCTGGATTTTTGCCATCGCTCATTATCTGACTTTAGTCAGATGATAGAGCGCCGTCAAATGCCGGAAGTCTGTCGCGGCCCGGTTGCCGAACCTGTGAGGTGGATAGCCTGACCGCCTGGAGGAACCGACTTCCGCTTTGGGTCGGAAGCTGCCCTCCCTACCCGCGATAAACATCCCTAGTCTTCTAGCGTGCTTCAATGGCCTACCTAACCACCAGCGGACGGTTGATGCGAACTTCCGGAATTATTCGCCAATGATCACCGTCCGTATACGCGGTTCCATATCTCGCCGAAGACGATCTCTGCGTACAACGTCCCGATCTCCCTCGAAAGCCTGGAGGCCTTGAACTTCGCCATCAGGAACATCCATGAAGACTCCCGGCCAACGCCCCCGTAGAGAATGTAGCTGTCATAGGCGAACTTGATGAGCTCTACGAGCAGGCGTTCGTCGGCCATCGGCGGCGACCACCTCAGCCGGTCGGTGTTCGACAGCCAGAATCCGACCTCGAACTCGATATCGAAACATTGGAACGCGCGCTCCTCTCCGCCATATCCGTCGCGCCTGAGCGCAGCGACCGGCAATCCCATCAGCATGTCGTCCCTCCGCCGAATTCGGTCTCCAGGAAGGCGGCAGGCATGTCCTGATAGTGGGAGGCCGGGGCATCGACGGGCGCGACGAACGCCACCGGCACAAGCGCGCATGGCAGCAGATGCAATTGTCGGATGCGGGTGATTCTGACCATCGGGAAGGGGCTTGTCGTGCGAACCGGGCGGCACGGCAGGACGGAAGGCCATGCGTGAGTGTCGAGGTCATGGTATCGACCCGACGGAGCGCCCTGCATCGGCAGAACATCCGCGGCTGCTTAGGTAGTTCTACTGAACACTGCGGGACGTGCGCCGGCTAGCAGGCGGCAAGCAGGCGGCAAGCATTCCGACAGGTTGGCCAGGCGCCGCATCTCAATGCTTGATCAGACCAAGCCGCTCGGCCTCGCGTATCAGCGCGACGCTGCTGGTGACGCCGAGCGTCCGCATGATGGCGTAACGATGCGAGTCCACCGTCCTCACCGACACGCAAAGCCTGGTCGCGATCTCACGCGACCGCATCCCCGACGAAAGCAGCCCGAGCACCCGCTTCTGCATGTTGGTCAGCGAAGGAAGCTGACGTTGTCCGGAAATGTAGGGCCAAAGCTCGGGACTGACGTAGACGCGACCACTGCAGACTTCGTGCATGGCCTTCAGGAGCTCCTCGCCCGCGGCGGCCTTCAGGACGTACCCGCGCGCGCCACTCTGGATGGCTTCCCGAACCGTGGCCGGCTCGTTGTGCACGGTCATGAAGATCACCGGAATCTCGTGACCCACGGACATCAGGCGCTTGACCGCCTCGATTCCGCCCATTTTCGGCATCGAGACGTCGGTCACGATGACGTCGGGGTGATGCTCCATCGCACTCTCAAACAGCGCCTCGCCATCGCTCACCACCTCCAGGAGATCGTAATCCCTGGATACGAGGTTCGCGATGCCTTCGGCCACCATGCGATGGTCATCGGCCAGCAGCACCAGCGGTTTCTCTCGCGATGTCATGCGTGCATCTCCACGGTTACGCTCGTTCCCAAGCCGGGGCGCGAACGGATGTACAGGCGGCCGTTCGCAGACTTGACCCGCTCCCGCATGCTCAGCAGGCCGAGCCCACTGCGCGCGTTCGCGTCATCGGTCGTAAACCCGCGCCCGTTGTCCGACACACGCAGGCGCCAACGATTGCTCCGTGCCAGCAGCATGATCTTCATTTCGCGAGCTCCCGAATGCTGGATCGCATTGCGGATGGCTTCCTGCGCCACCCGGTAGACGCACAAGGCGCCTTCCCCTTCAAGGGCGTCGGCGTCAGGGTCCACATCGAATCGGAGCGCGATCTCGCCTCCCCATTTCCCCTCTATCACCCTGACCAACTCGTCGATCGCCCCGGCGATGCCCGCGTGCTCGAGCACCGCGGGATGCAGGCTGTGCGAAATATCCCTGACCTCATCGATCAATCCACGGATCCCGGTCGTCAGCTCCTCGATCGCAGGATGCAGCTCCGGTGGACTACGAAGCTTCAAGGCGCTGAGCGCGATCGAGAAGAATGTCAGCTTCTGATTCACGCCATCGTGCAGCTCTCTCGAGATGCGGATGCTCTGCTCTTCCTGACTCTGCATCAACCGTGCCGCCAGGCTCTTGTTCTGTTCACTGGCGACGGACAGTCTCTGCAGGATGTCGTTCCTCTGTCGTGCCTGGATGGACAGCGCATGGACCAGGACACCGGCAGCCAGGGTCCACAGCTGCATGATGTAGCTGTTGACCAGGCCGATCTCGAATGTATCCACCTTGTCCAGCTTGATGGCGACCACGATAGCCGGGAGGAACGCGACGATCAGGCCCACGCTGGGGCCGAACCTGCCGAACTGGAATGCCGCCACCATCAGCAGCGGAATGGGTGCGAAGAGCGCCAGGGGGACGCTGCTCAGGTTCGAGGGAACCGCGTTCCAGGCCAGGATCGACAGGACCCACAACCCGATGCTGAAGAGCGCGAACCCGATCACCTGTTTCCTGATATCGCGCCAAGGGGGGAATCGCGAGCGGAGCAGGTCGACGACCAGCGGGGTGACGAGCATGAACCCGACGGCGAACGCGGTCGTACTCAGCATCCACAAGCGCGGCAGGGAAACATCGTCGCGGATCAAGGCGACGACGCCGATGAATCCCGACGAACATGCGCATGAAACACCCACGACGACGAAGAGGAAGAACCTCACGAGGTGACCGATCGAGGGGAACATCGTCACCTGGCCCGGCACCAGCTTGATGGTCGCCGCACCTGCGGCCATGCAGGCGGACAGCCAGAGATAGCCCAGCAAGGGAATGGCGATCATCCCCGAGCGCAGCACGAAGGCACACACGCCCCCAAGCACGAATCCAGACAACAGGAAGGGCCAGAGCCTGAGTGGCCGGCAGATGAGGAAGGCCATGATCAGCCCGCCCGGAATCCAGATCGACGTGATCTCGGCCGGACGCACAAGCAGAGCATGCGACGCCAACTGCCCAAGCAATCCACAGGCATACCCGATACCTGCGCCTTGAAGGCGTGACCGCCACAGCTCCGGCATCCTGGACCGGCTGATCTCAATCTTTCCCGCCACGGTGTCGCGCACAGTCATTACCCGCCCCAGCGCCTGGTCAGATACATCGTCCGTGGATCCCCTGTTTGTGAGTCTGCAAGAGTCGCCCCCTTCGATCAAGCACGGCTGTCCCAGTAAATCTACTTACCGGACCTTTGCGCGCCGATGCGGCGGGGCGCCTCAGTAGTTCTACTGAACTCATTCGCGTCAAAGAACGGCGCAATTCATGGTTGTTTGCGGATTGATCGCCGTGGCTTACCTCCAGAGAATTCTTGCCTGTCGTTCGATGCGTGAATCCAGCGGCCTACGCATCGCTTCCCCGGATTCCATTCCGGCCATGCCGTTGAGGACGAAGAACTCATGGAATCCCTGCTCGACATGCTGCGGACCTTCGGCACCGAGATCCTGGCCAGGCCGGAGGGCCCGTTCGCTTTCCGCTTCATCCTGCAACCACTGATGTCGCTGCTGATGGCCACGCGCGACGGCATCAAGGACGCACGCATGGGCAGGACGCCCTACTTGTGGCACATCGCCTCCACCGACCCGCAGTCCAGGCGTGCAGCCGTGCACGAGGGACTGCGCTCGACGGGCCGCATCCTGCTGCTCGGCGTACTCATCGATGGCGTCTACCAGTACAAGGTGATGGGGGGCCTGGTCCGCCCCCTTGAGGCGCTCGCCATCGCCTTCATCCTCGGCTTCCTGCCCTATCTGCTGTTCCGCGGCCCCATCGCCCGGTTGGCCCGCATCGTGCTCCGTCGCAAGCAGTCTGCAGGACAGTGACTGATTCCCACGGAGATCCCATGTACGCCACCACTGAACGCGACCCTGAGGCCATGCCACACACCGAGAATCCTTCCGTGCAGATGGGCGCGCGCCGCACTGGCATGGCGTACCAGCGCACGCGGCTGGCCGCCGAGCGGACGCTCATGTCGATCATCCGCACGTCGCTGTCGCTGATCGGCTTCGGCTTCACGATCTTCCAGGTGTTCAGCAGCGCGCAGAGCCTCAGCGAGATCAGCATCGGCGCGAATGCGCCGCGCAACTTCGGCACCGCGCTGGTGGCGCTGGGGATTGGCATGCTCGTTGTCGGAATCGTCTACCACGTCCACTTCATGCATGCGCTGCGCGCAGACCGCGAAGAGGGCGTCGCGTCGGGCCAGATCCGCGGGATCAGCCCCTACCCGGTCTCCATGACGCTGGTGGTGGCCTGTGCGCTGCTGCTGATCGGCATCCTGGCGATCTCCAGCATGGTCTTTGGCGTACATCCCTTCGGTTGACGCCGCCCCGTTCCCCCTGCTGTCGGAAGCATGCGCATGGAGATCGTTGAAGCGATCGTCACGGACGCCACGGCATTGGCCGTGCTTTTCATCGAGGCCGTGGTGCTGGCCGTCATCACCGGCGCAACCCTCCTGGCGGCCGGGAGGATGCTTGGGCTGGTGGCCGTTCCGGCATCAGCGCGCATGGAGCGCTCACGCCGCATCTGGTTGGACTACGCGCGCTGGCTGGTTGCAGGGCTGACGCTGCAGATCGGCGCGGACATCCTTGAGTCATCGATCGCTCCGACGTGGCACGCCATCGCGCAGCTGGGTGCCATCGCCTTGATCCGGACCTTCCTCAACTACTTTCTGGAACGCGACATACGCGAAGTTTCCGAGCTCGCCGACAGGCACGGAACCGCGGGGTAACGACGAGGCCTGCGCATTTCCCGGAGCCCACCATCGTGAACAACGCATCCGGCGCATCCCAGGGCCGCGGACGCGCGGCAGGCGCAGTCCGTGCGTACTCGCTCATGCGCGGCGGACTTGTCTATGCGCTCATCCGCCGTTCTTTCGGAGAGCGGTCCCGGCGGCTTCATGTCTGGCTTGCGGTGGTTTTGGCCTCGATCGCCCTGCTCCCGATCGTCGCGGCCACCTTCGCCAACGACACCCTGTACGGCGACACCGTCGACGTCCCCCTGATCGGCGATTTCTCGACCCTGGCCCGGTTCCTGCTTGTCGTGCCCCTCCTGGTGCTGGCAGCCCCAGGGTGCGACCGCCTGATGCGCCGGACCCTCTCGCATGTGCCCCGCTGCGGTCTGGTCCCCCATGAAAAGCGGGCGGCGTTCGACCGTCTGCTCGAGCGCGTCTGGTCCCTGCGGGACCCTCGCTGGCCGGAAGCGCTGCTGCTGCTCCTCGCGTTCACACCCGTGCTCTTCATGCAAACCACGTTCGATGCCATGCCCGGCATCGAAAGCTGGAGAAGTGTCCGCGATGGGCCGGGGCGGTTTGCCGCGGGATGGCTGGACCTGGTCGGCCTCCCGCTGTTCCGCTTCGTCGTCCTGCTCTGGCTGTGGCGATTCGCGATGTGGACCTATCTGCTGTGGCGCCTGTCGTGGCTGCATCTGCGCTTCGATGCCGGCCATCCGGACGGCTCGGGCGGCATCCTCTTTCTCGGCGAATCCCAGTTCCGTTTCGCCGTGCTCGCACTTGCGGGCGCGATCCTCGTCTCCGCCAGCTGCATGAACCATGTGGTCCATCTCGGAGAAACGATCGAGCAGCAGAAGCACATCCTGATCGGCTACCTACTCCTGGCCGTCGGGTGCCTGGTGTCGCCACTGCTGCTGCTCGCCAGGCGGCTGTTCCGGGTCAAGCAGAAGGCGCTTCTGGCCTACTCCGAACTTGGCCATCTGTCGGCGACGGACTTCGGCCAACGGTGGCTGCAATCGGCGCCTCCGAAGTCGTTGCTCGATTCTGGCGACTCGTCGGCGATAGCCGACTATGCCGCGGTCTACGCGACGGTTCGGGGAATGTCCATCTTTCCGATGACGCGCGCCACCCTGGCCTGGTTCGTGCTGGTCACCGCCTCGCCCTTCCTTCCGCTGTTCATCGTGGCCATGCCTCTGGAAGATCTGGTGAACAGGCTGATCTCCGTCATCGCGTAAGGCCCAGAATGCCGCGGCCACCAGAAAGGTGGCCGCGGCATTCTGGAGCGAACGGCGAGCACCCGCCCCGCCTGTCAGCCGGGCGGCACGACAACCACGTACTGCACCGTTGTGCCCACGTACTGGGGCTGGTACCACGTGCTTCCACATTGCTGGTAGGTGATCCCGTTGACATTCACGGGCACGCATTGGGGCGGCACTGTCTTCACGATGGAGCCCACGATCGCATTGGTGACCACCACCCCTGCGGTCACTGCCGAAGCCACGGCGAAGGGGTGATGATCCCAGTCATCCCAATCGTCCCAATCCTCGTCGTGGTCATGGCCGTGATCGCCGTGGTACGGCGGCGGTGGGGGTGGCGGGTGGCCATATCCGCCATGCTGATTGCCCTGTACGTTGACGTTGATGTTGTTGTTCTGGTTGATGTGGACCCCTCCCCCTTGGACTGGCGGAGCCGGCCTCTGGACGGGTGGCGGCGAAGGGACACGCGGCGCGGACCTGTCTGCGGCCCTGTTGACGCTGGTCTTCGCGCCTGCCCGTGCCTTGAGGGCTTGCGCGATTGCGTCCTGCGTCAACTGGGGAACCAGCAAGGAGACGGCAAGGCATGCACCGATGCAGTAGGTGTGACGTTGGCTCATGACGTTGGCCCTAGTTGGTGTTGTCGGAGTCGGCAGGAAGCTTCAACACGATCGAAGCCGCGTCTTTGGGTGCTTCGAACCGGAACGTGGACTCGGGCACGGGGGTATGCACATCCCAGTCCAGCTGGGCGCGGAACTCGGGAAGCGCCGGATCGTCGACATTGGTGATCACGATCTTCTGCGGCAGCCGGCTGTCGCCCGCGATCCAGACCTGCCAGTCCACGCCGGGTTGGCGGAACGCATACTGATCGGTCTTCGTGGCGCCCACGGTGGCCGGCCCGATGTAGACCGCCGATGTCAGGGCATCCACGGGCAGATCGGGCGTGCCCCAATAGAACAGATCCGCCAGGGGAAGCACGATGCCGTAGTCCCTTCCGGCGTTGGTCACCAGTTCGTCGAGCGAGCGGGCGCGCGTCGACGCGCTGGCGTAGTAGTTGAGCCTCGGCGAGTAGACGGTGAGGTCCTTGCCGTCGAAGTAGATCTGGCGATGCCGGCGGTCGCTCTCCAGTTCCACGTACAGGCCGTCAGGGCGGCGCGCACGATAGGTGATGCGCTGGTCGAGCTGGATCTTCTGGCCCGTCTCCAGCACCACGTCGATGCTGGAAACGCTTCGCACCGAGAAGCTGTCGAGCATTCTCAGCGCGCTCGCCATCGACTCGAGCGCTGCGACCGCTTCGGGATCCCGCCTTGTCACGGTGCTCGCATCGGCCGTGGATGCCGTGTCCTGCGCAGCCAAACCTGTGTGGGCCATGCACAGTGCGAGCAGCGGGACGAACGCCGTCCGTCGCCATGTTGATGAGGTCATCTCCGTCTCCTGTTTCGGGGTGGTACGGGTGGAATCAGAAAGGTGCGCCGATCTCGAGGAATGCCACGCCTTCTCCTCCTTCGCGCAAGCCGTAGCCGAACATCAGCGGTCCCAGCCAGGAGTCGAAGCCGACATAGACACTGCCGTTGAGGATCCCGTCATCGAACGCCATCCTCGAGCGAAGTTCCCAGGCATTTCCGTACTCCAGCGTCATGCCGACACTGGCGGAACGTCCCAGGATCCTGGCGAGCTGATAGCTGTAGCCTGCCGTCAACAGGGCGTAGTTCTGACCGGTCAGCTCGTTGAAATGGAAGCCCGCCAGGCGTCCGCGGCCACCGAGTCGGTAGCGCTCCTGAAGCGGCAGCACGCCATCAAGCGTGGTGTGATAGGCGCCACCCAGCTGAAGGGCGTGCGGCCCGAAGTCCTTGGCGGCCAGCACGTCCACTTCCATCTTTTCATAGGCGCTGTCGCTGCCCAGCCACTCTTCGGACGCAGTGTAGGCGAGCGCCGCGTAGTAGCCTGATCGCGGAAAGAACAGGCTGTCGAGCCTGTCCACCGTCGCACGCACTGCCCAGGCGCCGTCATCGGAATCGAAGGAGCGCAGCGCCGGTATGCCAACCTCGACATCGGCGCGTCCGCGGGATCGCTGCAGACCGACGGAGACCGCGGCGTGGTTGCCGAACTCACGACCGATCCGGACATCGGCGTCCCAGGTGCGGATGTTGTAGGTCGCGATCTTGTCGCCGGTATCGTTGTAGAGGTGGACGTTCGGATTCCTGTAACCCAGCTTGCCGTAAAGCTGATAGCGGTTGGCCAGATCGAGGGGACGGAAGTACTCCGCCTTGAGGCCTGGCTCGCTGCCGATGTCGACGCTGAAGCGCGCCTCGGCGCCATACTCCGAGATCGGCGACATCAGCACCGCGGCACGCAGGTTGCTTTCGTGGTTTCCGGAGAAGTCCGAACCGGCGCGCATCCCCACCTGGATGTAGTTGGGGCCATGTGTCTTGGGTCGGGCGCGGACCAGCACGCCGGTGCTGCCGTCTTCCTGCACGACCTCGTAGGTGATGCTGGCCAGCGTGCCCTGCGCATAGGCGCGGAGCAGCGCGTCCTCCATCCGGTCCGTATCGAGCGGCTTTCCTACCTGATCGCTCACACCCCTCAGAAGCAAGGCGTCGGCATAGCGTGTCTCGTTGTCCAGCCTGACGAAGTTGACGATGACATCCCGATCCGGCGACTTCCGCCTGTGCGCCGCGTACAGGGCATAGACCGCCTCCGGCACGGTGAGCCGGGCCAGGGCGCCCTCAGCCGCATCCGCCGCCTCGCGACCGATACGAAGCGCATCCTGCGCCTTGGTGAAGTCGCCCGTAGCCACTTCGGTGCCGAGGTCGGGAACGATCAGAACGTCCTGCTCACCCAGTGTCGACAACTGCGCCGCAGCGCTCCTCGTCGTCATCATGGTCGTGATCTGGGATACCACGTCCAGGACATTCGCGTCTGCGCCGTGCTTCGTGAGCGGCGTGCCGACATCGACGGCGATGACGATGTCAGCCCCCATCGATCGCAGTACGTCGACGGGAACCTGGTTGGCCAAGCCCCCGTCCAGCAACACGCGGTCATTCATCTCGACCGGCTGGAAGATGCCCGGCAACGACATGGACGCACGCATGGCCATGGCCAAGCTGCCATGGCCCAGGACCACGGCCTCGCCGGTATTGAGATCGGTCGCCGTGGCGCGGTAAGGGATGGGCAGCGCATCGAAGTCGTCGATGGCACTGACGCCCAACGTCTCCCGCTCGAACAACGCCAGGATGCGCTGCCCCTGCAGGATGCCGGGCGAAAGCCGCAGCCTGCCGCCGCGGATGCCGACCCCAAGGGTCGCCAGCCGGTCGCGATCATCCTGCTTGCGACGAAACGAGCGCTCCGGCCTGGCCAGGGAATCATCGAAGAGCTGCATCCAGTCCATGGACGTCACCAGCGTCTCGAGTTCGTCGATGCTCTTGCCCGAGGCGTACAGGCCTCCGACCAGCGATCCGATGCTGGTACCGGCGATGCAATCCACCGGGATCCGCATCTGCTCGAGTTTTCTCAGCACGCTGACGTGCGAGATGCCGCGCGCGCCACCGCCGCCCAGCGCGAGTCCGATGGACGGCCGGTCGCTACCAGGCTCAGGCCTGCAGGCGCCTTCAGCAACGGACGGCTCCGCCGCCAGGACCTGCTGCGAGCAGGCGCATAGCGCCGCCAGAAACAGGCCGCGACGGAAGAAGGGCATTCCGGGAACAGAGCGCGAAGATTGTTTCATGGGATGTAGGGAAAGAATGGGTAGAGCGACGCGATGCGTCAGAAACCCAGGACCTTGAAGCCCAATTCCAGACTCCAGTCGCCTGGACGCTCATTGCCGAACATCACGCTCGGCTTCGCATACACCTGCGCCACCCCGCCGAACGCCTTGCCCACGACGCGGCCAGCCGTGATCGCGACGCTGCCGAACCTGGCGTCCTTCTCCCAATCGAGATTCAGCGCGGGATCGAGCGTGATGAAGGTGCGGGGGTCCGCGAGCTTGGGCACGTAGTAGAGGTCGATGGTGGTGGCGTTGACATCGGGCCGGTGGCTGTCGCCACCCACATCCAGGCTGTGGACGAGCGCCGGCGCGAAGATTCCCTTCGGCAGGAACCTGGCGTAGATGAAGGTTCCCTTGAATACATGCTTGCCGGCTCCAAGCTCGTCGCGCGAGGCGGTATCGAAGATCATCTCCGCCTGCGCCACCAGCCCCCGTTGTCGGGTCAATCCGAACACGTGCGTCCCCGTCACCGAGACGTCGCCCAGCCCGAAGCTGTCGTCGCCGACGATGTCGTTGCTCACCACGGGAACCCTGAAGCGCAGGCTGTAATCCTGCTTCTCGCCAAACGGCAACGTCAGGTCCAGGCGTGGCGAATGGCGTTCCATGCCCCCGTCGAGGTCGTTGTACTCGTAGGCCACGACCGCCGACGTGGTCAGTCGGGTGGGGTCGGTTCCATTGTTCGGCGCCGGCTCCTGCTCTTGCGCGGCAGCGCCCAGCGGGGCCAGCGCAACACTGCAGATCACCGGCAGCACACACCTGCGCGCAACCGCAACGCTGCGCGTCATGACGTTCTTCATATGTCTCCTTGGCGGGCCTATCGTCCTGCGGGCAACTGCTTGAACATCTCGACGATGCCTGCGTGCACACCCTCATTCAGCCGTTCCTGCGAACTCGGGATCGTGCCCTTCGCCGTACCGCGCCACACCGCCTGCCGCGTGCGCGTGTCGAACAGGTCCACGACCAGGGTGCCCACCTCGTACGTACGCACGGAGGTGCCGACGGTCCCGACCGCCCAGGGTCCACGCCATCCCCATCCGGCATAGGCGGGCCCGTTGTAGAAGGTGTCGACGTCCTGGCGTTGCTGAGTCGCCACATGGGCTGCGATGGCAACGTCCGCATCTGCGGATTCAGACCAGCCACGGGCGACCAGCTGGCTGTTCACGCCCTCGACGATCCTTTGCCGCAGGAGTGGCGAAACGTCCTGCGGCGGTTGGATCCAGCGGAACGTCCTGTAGCGGGCGAACTCGCCCCGGGGATCGGCATCCGTGCTCACCGTGGGCGTGCTGGCGCACGCGGCCACCAGCGACGCGAGCAGAAAGAGTGCAGGCTTCTTCATGTCATGCTCCAACCTTCGACATGTTTGTCTCTGCGCTCAAGGCGCCGGCTTGGCCACGGGGAAAGCCCAACTGCCATCCAGTATTTCCGGACGCGGGCGATACAGCCGCACCATGTAGTTCCAGCCCGTCGTCACCGGGAGGCAGTTCGTACTGTCGGCAGTGCAATCGCCGAACCTCACCGTGATCGTTCCGTCTGCGCCCTTCTTGCCCGTGATGCTGTTGATGGAATAGGCATTCAGTGCATTGGGCTGGAAGAAGCCCTCCTTCGTGTAAACGGTGATGGACCAGAACGCATCCACGGGAACCGCGCCAACCGTCAACTCATAGGGCGTCTTCCCATCGTTCTTCTCGGGAAATACGTTCAGGTAGACCGCGTCCTTGTCCGGGTTCAGCCCCCAGCCGGACGCGGCGGCGGCGGCGCGGCGGACTGGATTGACGGCCGCGATGTCGCGGCCGGCCGCGTAGCGCAGGTCGGGCAAGGTGTCGGACAACGCGATCAGTGCCTCGCGGACACGCTTCTGGCTGACCGGATCCCACGCAGGAATCTCGAAGGTGCCCGGACCGCCGGGTTGGCTCACGGTGATGCCATCCTGGACACCGTTCGCCCGCTTCATGTCCTCGGGATCGTTCGGATCGGCCAGGATGCGGATGCCCACCATGGCGTAGCGCGTTCCGACGCGTTCCCGGGTCAACGTGTAGGTGCCGGGGCCGTAGAAGACATCAGGATTGAAGTGATCCTGGTTGATCACCAGTGCCGAGACGAAGCGGTCGCCCGCCTCCGGCAGCGTGAACATCACCGGCCCTGCATCCAGGTCGAAGACGCCGGACGAATAGATCGTGTCGCGGTTCAGGCGGACGATCAGCTGCTTGTCCACCGGCGCGGCTTCACGGGTGTGCTTGAAGGTTCCGAACGCACCATCCTTGGTCTGCGCGGCCATGTACACGTCGGATTCTGCGCGGATGAAGTTGTCCGGCGTGACCAGAATCTTTCCGTCCGACGTTTTCTTCCAGAAACGGGGATCGCCCAGGTCGGGAATGGCGGTGGCGGGCGGCGTTTCGGGGGTGGCGGCGGCTTGTCTATCCACGGGTGCTTTCTCCTCGGGAGATGCATCAGGCGTTGGGTTGCACGCGGCGAACAGCGCGGGCGAGAGGATGGCTACGACAGCGATGGCGATCTTGGAAAGGCTCATCAGGAACTCCCTGCAAGGATGGTGGGCGGACGCGCGCGGTGCCGCGCACACCGCACGCGGGCTTCGTCAGGCGACGCGGACCGCCCGGGGAGGCGTCCACGTCCCGTCCAGCGCGGCAGGCTTGGGCCAGTACTCGCGCATCACGAGGAAGAACGGCCCCGCAGGCGCAGGAAGCCAGTTCGGCTCCTTGTCCCGCCCCGGCGACGCATGCTGGATGTACAGGGTTATGCTGCCGTCCTGTCCACGCACCAGATCGCGCTCCATCGGTGAATTGATCAGATACCGATTGATCGGGTTCGCCGTCAGCAGACTGGCTGGCAGTTCGTACATCGTCAGCGACCAGAAGGCGTTCACCGGCGGCAGCCGCCCGGCCTCGAACGTGAGCTGGTAGCGATGCACCGACGCATCCAGGGGCCTGCCTTCGGCATCGACGAAGTAGACGGGATAGTTGGCCTCGTCCTTTGAGTTGCCGTAGATGCCGAGTACCGCCGATGCCATCCTCGCCAGGTAGTCGTTCTTGAGAAACTCGCGCGTTCCGAACCCATCGGCGCTGCTCCTCCGGCCGGTGTCGACCTGCTCTTTCTTAAACGTGGCGAAGGCATTCCATGCCTCCGACATGCCGGCTACGACAGCAGTACGCTGCTCTTCCGTCAGGCGGTCGGCATCAAACGCGAGACCGGCACCGATGCCGTACTTCGCGAAGCGCTCCATGAGGCCCACTTCGCTCGCGTGGATGGGAGCGAACTGGAGCAGGAAGTTCAGGACCGCAAAGAACCGGGGGGAGTCCTTCTGGGCCTGAGGGTTGAGCGGAGGAATGAAGTCCACCGGCGGCAGAGCGGGCGGCGCAGCCACATCCATGAACCGGGACAGAGCTTGCACAACGTACTTCGACTGGATCCTCTTGACCTCGTCGAGATCCGCTTCATCGAACAACTGCGTCCGATACAGGACGAAGGCGAACTGGGTCTCGCTGCGGATGATCCCATCGATGCCCGCAGGCGCCTCGCCAGTCCAGTCGGGCCCGGCGAGCAGGTAGTTGCCCGCGGCGCTTCCCGTCGCCCGGCTGCCCACGTACGCAAAGTTGTGCGTGTACATGTCGACGAACTGCAGCGAGTAATAACGCGATTCGGGCACGTCCGGCACGGAGATGACGATCGGCTCCGCCCGCAGGTCCGCGCCCAGGAAGGTGTAAGGCGTGTCAGAGTTTGGCGTCTGTATGGCCTTGTCGTCGGGCGTGTAGACGCGCGCCACGCTGTGCGGGACGTTCCAGGCCCCCTTGTACTCCGGGTTCTCCTCATCGATGAAGTACGAGTGCTGGATGCGGTAGCTGTCGACCATCGGGAAGCCATAGATGTAGGCCTCCTTGTAGACGTCCGCGGCGGTGACGTTCGATTTCATGGCGCTTTCCTTGACTGTTGTTTGCGACGCGCACTTGGCGCCGGTCGTTTCGATTCGACGTCAGAATGCGAACGCATAGCCGATGACGGGGCCTGTCATCGCCAGGTCGGTACGCGTACCAGCACTCTCGAGTTCGACTTCCAGATGGCGATAGCCCAGCAGGACCCTGCCGTTCCCGATGCTGTAGTGCGCCATCAGGCTCGCATTCCACGCACCCTCGGTCTGTCCCGCGGAAACATCCGCGCGCGCGGTGATGCGCCATCGATCCGACGGCGCCCAGGTGTAGCGGGCGCCCAGCATCGCGTCGAGGTAATCGTCCCCCACATCCAGAACGCGCCCGGCGAGTTGCGGGTTCTCCGGATCGATCTCGACTTTCAGGTCCGCATCGATCCAGCGGACACCACCGAAAAGATCGAGTCCGCGATCACGCTGCCCCCCCGGGATCCACACCCAGGCCGCCTCGAATAGCCTGGTATCCAGGTCCGTCTCGGTCCTCGCGAAGTCGCCGGTCCGACTCTCCGAGATACCGAGGTAGGTGAAGTCGGCGAACGCACCGATCTTGTCGCCTCTCCCTTCGGCGTGCACCTGCAGCGATCCATCGAGCTTGTCGAGGATGTCCGAGAACGCCATCTCGGAGGATCCCTCGATGGGCGGCCGCGCGGCTTCCAGGTCCGAACGGATAGTGGTGGCCCACGCATACGGCTCCACCATCCAGTCCCAGTCGTTGGCGCCCGCAGGCGCCGAGGCCACCGCGACCCCCATTGCGACAAGCAGCCGCACGTCCATCATGCGCATGACCATCTTTCCGTTGCTCCATCCCGAGAGCCATCTGAAGTCCATCCGTCGCGTGGCGCCAGATGTAAGACGCATCCTCCCGGATCAGCGTCGATTCCAGTATGCAGACCCGACCAGCGCCGGGATATTCGGAGAAGCAACAGACATGACTACGCAGAAATACTTAGAACTCGAGGCAGTGCACGCGTAACGCCCCAGCCGCACACGGCGGGACATCAGAAGGCGCCCATTGAGGGTGCTCGCATGCACCGGCTCTTCGTTCCTTCGCAAGACCTGCCCGGTGCCTCCCGGATGAGCGAATCTACTGATTCACGCGTGCGTAGCATTCCGGAGATACAAGGCAGGCCACAGGTGGTTTCATTGCGATCTTCTTTCATTCGAGCGTCTGATCGCCCAAACGACGCCCGAACGTCTCGCGAGGTGCCACTTGGACCGGAGATCACCTGCGCCGATGGTCTGGATTCCTGGCGGCGCATTCATCATGGGATCGGATCATCACTTCCCAGAAGAATCGCCCGCCCACAAGGTGTCGGTCGACGGCTTCCACATGGACGCCTATCCCGTGACGAACGCCGAGTTCGCGGCTTTCGTGGAGGCCACCGGGTACATCACGCTCGCGGAACTCGGGCCCAAGCGGACCGGCTCGCACGTGTTCCTCCCCGAAGCCCGGGCAGCGGAGGACGCGAAACGGCATGCGTGGCGCCTGCTTGCCGACGCCGACTGGCGGCATCCCCTCGGACCCGATTCGGATCTCCGTGGACTCGAGGATCATCCTGTCGTGCACGTCGCATACGCGGATGCCCACGCCTATGCCCGCTGGTCGGGCAAGGAAATGCCTACCGAGGCGCAATGGGAATTTGCCGCGCGCGCGGCGAGTCAGGATGAGTTCCCATGGGGTGCGGAACTCGCTCCAAGCGGCGCACACATGGCCAATACCTGGCAAGGAATGTTCCCGAGCGACAACACGGCCGAGGACGGTTACCTCCGGACATCGCCGGTGCATGCGTACCCACCGAACGCACTCGGATTGTTCGACATGATCGGCAACGTCTGGGAATGGACGACCGATTTCTGGGCACCCCGGCACGATCGCCCGAGAGCCAACACCATCCGACGGAACCCCAGAGTCACGAATGCGGTGGACAGTTGCCTGGCGTTCGGCGCCAGCGGGCAGGTGCCACGGCGCGTCCTGAAGGGGGGCTCCCATCTGTGCGACTCGAAACACTCCCCCCGATACCGCGCACCTGCGCGGAGGGCGAGAGCGGTCGACAGTCCGGCCTGCGACATCGGGTTTCGGTGCGTTCGCACAGCGCCCCTATAACGGGTATCGCGCTTAGTTGGGTTGATAACATACAAAAAGATGTTGATAAGTCGAATTGCAGGCGCACGCTGACAGCCGTCCTACCCTCGATGACGCCCCCCTAATCCCCTTCCCCGCCAGTGTCCACTTGCGGCCAGAAGCGGACTTCTCCGGAAAGCTCACTCACCGGAGCCTTTGACGTCGTACGACGATCAGGAATCGTTCCAGAGCCAGCGAACACCGATGATCAGAGTCCGCTCCGCGCCCGGTTCGTAGAAGCGGCCATTGCCTTCGTTGACGATGACGGAGCCGATGTGGAAGCGGTCTAGCGCATTGTCGATGCGCGCGAAGCCCTGCAATCGTCCCGTGCCCGGCGTCCAGTCACGGGCCAGTTCCAGATTGAGCAGACCGTAGCCGGGCGCGCGATCGCTGCCGGTGTCATTCACGGTGACATCGCCCACGGCAACCAGCTGCGCGCTGGCGTTCCACTGGGCGCCCTGCCAGCGCAGCCGTGCCGACGCCTGCTGCCGGGCGACGCCGGGAATGCGGGAGCCGGCGGCGACCTGCACGACCGGCGACGTGCAGCCGCTCGCGGTGCAGATCGGGAAACTGTCGCGGAAGGTTGCATCCAGCCACGTGTAGGCGAACTGCAGCTGCCAGGCATCGTGCAACGGGACGTTCGCCTGCACTTCCACGCCCTCGCGGCGCGCGGCGCCTACATTGCGAAAGCTGCTGCGGCCACCGACATTGCGCGCCACCGCAAGTTCATCGTCCGTATCGGCACGGAACACCGCAGCTTCGATACGCGTGCCGGCATCGCCGCGCCATTTCAGGCCGAGCTCCGCGCTGCGGCTGGTGGCCGGACGCAGGTCGAATGCCAATCCGGCGCCGCCATCGGCGCGATAGCCCACTTCGTTGAAGGTCGGCGTCTCGAAGCCGCGGCCAATCGAGGCGTACAGACGAAATGCATCGGACGGCGCGAATACCAGTCCGGCGACCGGCGTGGTCCGTTCATACACCGCACGACCGCTATCGTCGGGATTGGTGGCAGCGACATACGCATCGTCTGAGCGGAAATTGACACGGCTGTGGCGGGCGCCGACCAGCAACGACCAGCGTGGCGCCAGCTGCCACCAGGCTTGCGCGTACTGATCAGCGTTCCCGACCTGATTGCGCTCGTTCCGCCGCAGGGCGCCGCGCACACCGAGCGTGGTGCCGATGAAGTTCTCGTAGCCACGGCGATGCTGGCGCTGGCGATCAGCGTTCGTCCCAGCGCTCAGCTCGAACGGCCGCCCGGCTAGTTCGCCGGTCCATGACCAGCGCAGGTCGACTCCGCCGTAGTCGTTGTCCAGATCGATCACGCCGCCGGAATTGAGCGGATTGACCTGTGCCGCGATCGGCAATGCGAGGTACTGCTCGACCTGGCGGCGACCACCGTAGGCCATCGCACGCAGTCGATGCCCGCTGGTGAAAGGCCACGTGTAGACCGCACCGACCTGATCCTGCCGGACGGACTTGCGTGTGTCGTACTGCTTCGCGACGGGCGATGCCTGACTTGGATCCTGCCACGCCTGCGCACGCGTCAGGCCTAGGGGGTCCTTGGCATCAGGCGCATTGAAATGATTGAGCAGCAGGTCCAGCGTGCCGGCGCCCGGCGTCAGCCGTAGCTTGGCGTTGAGCGATTCGCGCCGCGCGGCGCTGTGGTCGCGATAGCCTTCCGTATCCAGCACCGATGCCGCCATGCTGTAGCCCAGTGCATCCGTGACGCCGCGAAAACGCGCACCCAGCAGGGTGCTGTCATGGCTGGCCACGCTGGCCTGCACGCGCGTTTCATGTCCTTCCTCGGGGATATCACTCCACAGTTGGATCACGCCGCCGGACGAGTTGCCATGCAGGGCCGAGAACGGACCGCGCAGCACTTCGACGCGATCCGCGCCAAGCATGTTGAAGTGCGACACCTGCCCCTGCCCGTCAGGCATCGTCGCCGGCACGCCGTCGGCGTACAGGCGCAACCCGCGTACGCCGAAGGTCGAGCGCGCACCGAATCCGCGGATTGACAACTGCGTGTCCTGTGCCAGGTTCTGCCGTTCGCGTGCGAGCAACCCTGGGATGCCGTCGAGCACCTCGGACAACGCCGCCTGTGGGCGAGCACCGCCATCGCCCAGCGAGACCACGCTGGTGGACGCCGGCGTATCGAACGCGCTGACTGCTTCCAGTCGGGTCGCCGTGACGACCACCCGGTCCAGCATTTCCGCTGGCATGTCCGGCGCTCCGCCAGGGGCGGCCAGCGCACACGGTGCGACCAACGTACTTCCCAACAGTGGCCAGAAGCGCGACATCTTCATCATGCGTGGATCATCCGAACACCAGCTTTCCTTTCATCATCGTCCAATGGCCGGGCACCGAGCAGAAGAAGGTGTAGTCGCCGCCCTTGCGCAGCGCGGCCGTCGTGAAGGTAAGCGTGGTGGTCTGTCCGCCGCCGATCACGTTGCTGGCCGCCAGCACGCGGGCGTCGCCCTTGGGTACATGGTTACTGCTGGACGGCAGTTTGCCGGCGGCCGCCGCCAGTGCTTCAAGGTCCGCCGTCTTCGTCAGAACCCAGTTGTGGCCCATCACCTCGACGGGAAGGGCGCCAGTATGCCGCAGCGTCAGTTTCACTTGCGTGCAGTCGGCAGCGATGCGGATCTCGGTCTTGTCGAACTGCATCGCATCGTTGCTGCCGATGGCGACGTTGCAGGTCTTCGCTGCGGCATGCAGTGGCGCCAAGGCAAGCAGCGCAACGACAAGGCAGGGAAATACGTGTTTTGATAGCATCAGGACATTCCTGCTTTTTCGCTAGGGGAACCCTGCGCGACCCCGATCTGGGTCGCGCAGGGCGGAGGACACCGTCGTGGCGATCAGTCGCCCAGTGCGAACACCCACACAGAACCACCTTCCGGCACGGCCTTCTCCCAGCCTGCGAGGTCGTGCATCTTGCCTTGGATCCATTGCGCATCCACGCCCCAGCCGGACACCACCGCGATGTACTGCTTGCCGTCGACGGTGAAGGTGCTGGGCGGCGCGATGATGCCGGACGGCGTGGGGAACTCCCACAGCAGCTTGCCCGTCTTGGCGTCATACGCACGGAACATACGGTCGTTGGTACCGCCCGCGAACAGCACGCCGCCTGCGGTGGTCATGATCGAACCCCAGTTCCACGAGTGCGGATACTTCTCGCGCCACACTTCCTTGCCGCCATCCACGCTCCATGCCTGGATGCCACCGATGTGGTCGAAGTTCTTCTTCACCGATAGATCGAGGCGGTTGATGTCCACGCCGGCCGACCACTGGCCGGGAATGCGCGGCTGGATCAGGCCGGTCAGCGTGAGGCAGTGGTTGTCGTTGTACGGGATGTACAACATGCCGGTCTTCGGGTTGTACGCCTCGTACGGCCAATCCTTGCCGCCCCACAGGCTGGGACAGTAGGTGCGCGTCTTGCCGGTGGCCGGCTTGGCCTCCTCGTTGTAGGTCGGACGGCCGGTCTTCGGGTCGATGCTGGAGAACACCGTGTTGGTCACGTAAGGCTCAGACTTGTTGTAGGTGATCTGGCCCTTGTCGTCGCGGTCCAGCCAGTACAGACGGCCGTTGCGCTGCGCGCTGATCAGGCCGGAGACCTTCTTGCCGTTGCGGTTGAACTCCACCAGCGTCGGCGCGTTCATGCCGGCCCAGTCCCACGAATCGTTCCAGTGGTACTGGAAGTGGCTGACGATGTCGCCCGTTTCCGGATCGAGTGCCAGCACCGACGCCAGGTAGAGGTTGTCGCCGGGTCGCTGGTCGCCCAGCCACGGTGCGCCGTTGCCCACGCCCCAGTAGATGACGTTGTTGGTAGCGTCGTAGTTGCCCGGCATCCACATCGTGCCGCCGCCGTTCTTCCATGCGTCCTTCCACTCGCCGTCCTGCGGCCACGTCTCGAAACCTTTCTCGCCCGGCGCCGGCACGCTGTAGCGCGTCCAGGCCAGCTTGCCGGTTTCAGCGTCGAATGCCTTCAGGAAACCGCGCACGCCGAATTCGCCGCCCGACGGCCCGATCAGCACCTTGCCCTTGACCACCAGCGGTGCGGACGTGATGTAGGCGCTGTCCTGCTCCCAGTCGCAGACCTGCGCTTCCCATACCAGCTTGCCGGTGGTGGCATCCAGCGCGCTGAGCATACAGTCGATGCTGCCGACGTAGACCTTGTCGCCATACAGCGACACGCCGCGGTTGGTACGGTGGAGCGCACCGAGACCTTCCGGCACTTCGCGCACGAACTTCCAGCGGACCTTGCCCGTGCGCGTGTCGTAGGCGATCACCTGGTTGTGTGGCGTCGCCACGAACATGTAATCGCCGTTGACGATCGCGGGGGCCTCGTGGCCCGAGTTGACGCCCGTGGCCGCCGACCACACCGGCCGCAGCTTGGCGACGTTGGCGGTGGTCACCTGGTCCAGTTCGCTGTAGCTCCAGCCGGCGTAGTTGCCCTTGGTCAGCAGCCAGTTCGCGGGCTCCTGCTTGGCCAGGCGTGCGTCGGTGACGGGGTTGTAGTCGGCCGCAGCAAGCGGGGCCGAGGCGAAGGTCGCGACAAGCGCGGCCGTGATCAACTTCAGGTGCATGGGTCTCCTCCCGGGTAAAGCGTTGGTGTAGGTGGTGGACGTTGGAACGTGGTGCAGGTCAGGTGGTCGGCGGACCGAGCGGTCCGTCGAACTTGCCGCTGACCACCAGTGCGCCGTCCTTGATCGTCAGCGGCAGCATGGCGAGACGGCGCGTGGCCGGCCCCTGCGTGACGGCACCACGGTTGGCCGCGTCGAACACCGAGCCATGGCAGTTGCAGACGATCTGCGTCTGGCTGGGGTGCAGCGTGGTAATGGGACAGCCGTAGTGCGTGCACAACGACGAGAACGCGACGATGCCGTCGGCGGCGTTGCGCGCACTGGTCGGCTTCAGGTCGGCCGGCTTCAGCCGCACCACCGTCAGCAGGTTGGCTTTCGAGATCAGCACCTTGCCGGTCGCCGGATCCATCGGATAGGCCAGCAGCGGCGGCTTGCCGATCTCGACGTCGGCCGGCTTCACTTCCTTGCCGGCCTTCGGGCCGATCATGAAAGCAAGCTTGTCGCCGGGCTCCGGCTTCTGGCTCCGCGTGCCGGCCGCCGGCGCGGGAGCCTGGGCGCTGGCACCCAGGCTGACGACGGCCATCGGGGCGAGCGCCGCCAATGCCAGCGCGCCGCTCAACATGCTGCGACGCCCGCTGTCATCCGGATGCCCGGCGCACGCGCATGCGCGGCCGCCCTGTTCTTTCGTATCGCTCATCGTGTCAACTCTCTTCTTCAAGGCGTCTGCAGGTAGACCACGTGGGTCTCGGTGAACTCGAGCAGGCCATGCTTGCCGTCGGCGCCGCCGATGCCGGACTTGCGCCGGCCCGCATGGAAGCCCTGCATCGCCTCGAAGTGCTCGCGGTTGATGTAGGTTTCGCCGAAGCGCAACTCGCGCGCCGCCTTGATCGCGGCGTTGATGTCGCGGGTGAAGATCGACGACGTCAGTCCATACTCGGAATCGTTGGCGAGTGCGATCGCTTCGTCGAGGCTGTCGACGACCTGGATCGGCAGCACGGGCCCGAAGATCTCCTCGCGCATGATCGCCATGTCCGCGCGGGCATCGACGATCAGCGTCGGCTCGTAGTGGAAACCCTTGCCCAGTTCCGCCGGCTTGCCGCCGGTGACGATGGTGGCGCCATCGCGCTTGGCCTGTTCCACCGCCGCCGCCACCTTGTCCAGGCCGGCCTGGTTCACCAGCGGACCCATCTGCAGATCGTCGCGCTCGGACGGATCGCCGTATCGCGTGTCGCGGAACAGCTTGACCAGCCGCTCCACCAGCGCCTCGTGCGCGCCGCGCTCCACGTACACGCGCTCGGCACAGTTGCAGACCTGGCCGGTGTTGATCACGCGCGAGTCGTAGATCGCCTTGGCCGCCAGGTCGAGATCGGCATCGGCCAGCACGATGGCGGGCGCCTTGCCACCCAGCTCCAGGTTCACGCGGGTCAGGTTGCGACCTGCCGTCTGCATGATCCGGCTGCCGGTGGCGACGCTGCCGGTGAAAGTGATCAGGTCGACCTGCGGATGTTCGACCAGCGCTTGGCCGGTGCTGCGGCCGAGGCCGCCGACCAGGTTGAACACGCCCTTCGGCAGATCGGTCTCGTCGACGAGCCTGGCGAATTCGTACGCATTGATCGGCGTTTCTTCGCTGGGCTTGATCACGATCGTGTTGCCGGTGATCAGCGCCGGCGCAAGTTTGCGAGCGATCAGGAAGAACGGGAAGTTCCACGGCAGGATACCGGCGACCACGCCGATAGGTTTGCGGAACAGGAAGATGTTCTCGTTGGCGCGATCGCTGGTGAGGATCTCGCCGTCCAGGCGGCGTGCCCACTCGGCCATGTAGTCGATGTAGTCGGCGGTGAAGTCGACTTCGACCTGCGCCAGCTGCTGGATCTTTCCCTGCTCGCGGACGATCACGCCGGCCAGTTCCTTGCGGTGCTCGCGCAGCTTGGCGGAGATCTGGCGCAGGTAGCCGGCACGTTCGATCGGTGCGCGCTTCTCCCACGCCGGCTGTGCGCGCCGCGCAGCGGACACGGCCGCGTCAACGGTGGCCGCGTCGCTGTCGGGGATGCGCGCCAGCAAGACGCCGTCCGCGGGATTGGTGACGTCGATGGTCGCACTGCCGCCCGCGACGAAGGCGCCATCGATGTAGTTCTGGTAAGTCTGTGTCATGGGGTTTCCTTGGCTTGTGTTGTCCTTGCCGGCGCGCCGTCCATGGAGAACGGCGCGCCGTGTGCGGCGATCACCACACGTAGGCGTACTTCAGGTTGAAGCTGTCGTTGACGCTGTGGTTCTTGCCGTCGAGCGAGGTCGAATAGCGCAGCGTGATCGACTGGTTGTCGAAGGTGTGGACCATCAGGCCGGCGCCGCCATCTACCGCCCAGCCGGTTGGCAGGCCGTCGTTGGACTCGGTGTGCTCGGCGTCCAGCGCCAGGAACGGCTCCAGCCGCTGCGTCGCGCGATAGGCGAAACGGTTGTTGGTATGCAGAGTCAGTCCGGGCTGGATGCCGCTGTCACGACGGCTCTGCCAGACGAAGCCGGCGTCGCCGGTCCAGCCGAACTTGTCGCCCATGCGCCAGTCCCAGAAGAAGCTCGAGAGGTTCTTCCAGTTGGTGTCGCTTACCCGCTCGGTGCCCACCGGCACCTGCAGGAACGACTGGAAGCCCAGCGTGGCGCGCTCGCTCGGCTTGTACCAGATCGCGAAACCGGTCATCGGATCACCGATGCCGCTGATATGGCGGTCACCGGGCGCGGCGGAGGTATTGCGGATCGCCACTTCCGGCACGATGACTTCCCACGCCACGCCGATCTTCTTGTTCGATTCCGGCGTCCAGAAGCGCACGTACTTGGACAGGCCTGTCAGCGCCTTGCTGCCGGAGCCGTCGACGCGGTCGCCGTCGGCGTCGAACATGCGCGCGTTGTCCTGGTAGGTGGCGTACTGCACGAACACATTGAACGGCTCGAAACCGACCGGCAGTTCGTACTCACGCGGACCGATCACGTCGAACGTGGTCTGCGCGCTGGCCGTCCCAGCGACCGCCAGCAGCGGCAGCAGTGCCAACGGCAGCAGGCGCGGCAGCGAGCGCATCGTCTCTCTCTTCATGGTGGTGCTTCCCTCCCGAGTGAATGGACCGGTCGGCATGCGGACCCGGGTCCGCGCCGTGACGGTGTTTCCGGGACGCCGGTGCGCACGCGCATCAGGTCCACGCAGGAGGTAGCGCAAGGCGCGTGCCACGTTGCAGTGCAGCGAATGGATAATGCGCGCCCTCATGAAATCAAGGGCTTGGCGTGTTCACGGCGGACGGGCACGGCCCTGTCCATGCGGCAGTGCAATGCGATTGCGACACCTGCCTGCGACTACCTGTCGCATGGCCCTGCGACAGGTGTCGCACCCCGATACCGATGCGCGGGCCCCGAGTGCGACGCAAACGAAGACGGCCCGTCATCACGACGGGCCGTCCGGGTAGCCGGCATCAGGCCGACGGGAGGATGGATGCAGTCAGTCCGATTGCGTGGGCGACACGATGTCCAGGCGCTTCATCCGTCGATAGACCGTCGCGCGGCACGAACCCAGATCGCGCGCGGCTTCGCTGATGTTCCAGCGGTTGCGGCGCAGTACCTCGAGCAGCACGGCACGCTCATCGTCGCCGGGCACTGGTTCACGCGGAAACGGGATCACTGTCGCCATCGCGTGCGGCATCGCGGTTTGGATGTCGATGACCTCTTGCGGCAGGTGGTCCAGGCCAACAGTGGCGCCATCGGCGATCGACAGTGCGTAGCACAGCGCATTGCGCAGTTCGCGGATGTTGCCCGGCCAGTCATGGCGCAGCAACGCGGCGACGGCCCGCGGATCGATCGCGGCGCGCACGCCCATCGCCTCGGCTTCAATCTCCAGGATACGTTCGATCAGGAACGTCTTGTCGCTGCGCTCGCGCAACGCCGGCAAGGCCAGCGTGGCTCCGCACAGACGGTAGTACAGGTCTTCGCGGAACGTGCCCGCCACGATCTGCCGGCGCAGGTCTCGATGCGACGCCGCCACCACGTTCAGGTCAACACGCACCGGCTGGTCCGCGCCCAGTGGCAGCACTTCCCGCTCTGCCAGCACGCGCAGCAAGCGCGTCTGCAGCGGCAGCGGCATGTCGCCGATCTCGTCGAGGAACAGCGTGCCGCCGTCCGATCGCTGGATCAGTCCCTTCATTCCCTTACTGCGCGCACCGGTGAACGTGCCCGGCGCGTACCCGAACAGCTCGCTCTCGATCAAAGACTCCGGGATCGCCGCGCAATTGACTGCTACGAACGGTCGATCGGCGCGGCGGCTGGCGTCGTGCAGCGCGCGCGCGAGCACCTCCTTGCCGGTACCGGTTTCGCCCTGCAGGAAGATGCTGACCGGCTTGTCCACCAGTCGCGCCGCGCGCTCGAGCAGCTGGTCCATGCGCGCGTCGCCCCCCGACAGACGCGACAGCACGCTGGTCCGGGCGGGATCACGTTGCGCTTCGCCAGCGTCGGCGGCCTGCATGCGCGGTGCCGTCTTCGGCGCGATCATCGACGCATGGTAGCCCTGCCCATCCCACGTGGTCACCACGCCCCGCGAATCATGCGACGTGCCCTTGGTAAGTCGCCAAATGTCGTCTATGCGCGTGCCGAACACGCCCGTGAGGTGGTTGCCCACCAGTTGCGCGCGCGCGTCGTCGCGCGTATGCAACGATTCCAGCAACCGCAGCTGCTGGCGCGCGCCGCTGTTGGCACCGACGATGCGGCCATCGCGATCCACCGCGAGCATCAGTTCACCGCACACGTCAACCAGCGGACCGACGGTGCCGAGCCGCAGGATCCAGTGCGCGCGGAACTGCCGGATGAAGTTCGCATCCTCGATCATCCGCGCATGCAGCACGGTCAGGTGGCGTGCCAGATGCAGGCTCTCGCGCCGATCCGGCGACGAAAGCGCGGAGACATCCAATGCTCCCATGAAGGCGCCATCGGGATCGTATAGCGGCGTACTGGTGCAACTCAGGCCGATATGGCCGATGTAGAAATGATCCTCGCGGTCGCAGATCACCGTCGACTGCTCGGCAATGCAGGTACCGATGCCGTTGGTGCCGGCATGGATCTCATTCCAGTTGGCGCCCAGCGCGAGGCCGGCACGGCGCAACGGCGCATCCCAGGTATCGTTTCCGATGAAATCCAAGGTAACGCCTTCCGCGTCGGTCAGCAGCAGCACGTAGCCGAGGTCGGAGACGTGCTTGTACAGCTGCTCCATGCCGGCACGCGCCACGTGCAGGTGATCTTCCACCTGCTGGCGGCACTCGCGCAGCCGCGAGTTGGTTTCGATGCGCACGTCCGGGCGCATGGCCGGATCGAGTGCGTGCTCGGTGGCGCAGCGGCGCCACGAACGGTGGATCAGATCGGTGTTTGCGTTGCTGCCGGCGCGCTGCGATCCCGAATGGATCACCCGCAACACCGTCTCGACGTGTTGTTGGACAGTTGACATGCCACCCTCCCAGGCCGGCCGAAGACGTTCCCGCTTGCGTGCCGTTCGTGTGTGTGGACGTGCGGATGCTCCCGGTCCGCCGTCTGCGCGATCTTGGTTCCCCTACTCCTCCCGTGTGTCGTGCGTGGCGGTGGTACGCGATGACCGCAAGCGCTCGCGCAGCGAACGCGGCGCGGGAGTCAGCGGGGTACGCGAGCGTGTCCAGCCTCCCTGGCAAGCGGGCGTGAGGGCGCGCAGCCGGGAGGCGATCCAAGTGAACAAGCGATACCGCATTCCGTTCGAATACAGCAGTCGCCACGCCTTCCAGGCCAGGACCTCGGAGATGCTACGCACTGCGCCCTGCCCCTTCAACGCGTTCCGTTGCTGCATTGCGGGACGCCGGTGCCGTCCGGCTTCGCGCAGATGCATCAGCAGTTCCGGAATCGGGATACCGACCGGGCAGACATCGCCGCACGCACCGCACAGACTGGAGGCCGTCGGCAAATCGCGCGTCGATTCCAGCCCCAACAGGTGCGGCGAGATGATCGCGCCGATCGGCCCCGGATACGTGGTGCCGTACGACAGGCCACCGATGCGGGCATACACGGGGCAATGGTTCATGCAGGCGCCACAACGGATGCATTGCAGCGTCGCGCGGAAGCGCTCTTCAGTGAATGCCTGGCTGCGGCCGTTGTCCAGCAGCACCAAATGGACTTCTCGCGGACCGTCCTTTTCGCCCCCACGGCGGGGCCCGCTGATGATGTTGAGGTAGGTGGTAACCGCCTGCCCTGTCGCCGAGCGTGTCAGCAGCGTGAACAGCGGCGGCACGTGTTCCAGCTTCTCGACGATCTTCTCGATGCCGGTGATCGCGATGTGCACGTCCGGCACGGTAGTAGACAGGCGGCCATTGCCTTCGTTCTCCACCAGCACCAGCGATCCCGTCTCGGCGACCATGAAGTTGACCCCGGACACGCCGATCTTTGCCTGGCGGAACTTGTCGCGCAGCGCGACGCGCCCGATCGCGATCAGTTCGTCCACGTCCTCGGTATAGCCGGCGCCGGGGATGTGCTCGGCGAAGATCCTGGCGACGTCTTCCTTGGTCTTGTGGATCGCCGGCATGATGATGTGGCTGGGCCGGTCATGGTCGAGCTGCAGGATGTACTCGCCCATGTCGGTCTCGACGCAGGCGACGCCGTGCTCCTGCATGCGGTGGTTCAGCTCGATCTCCTCGCTGACCATCGACTTGCCCTTGACCATCATCGGCGCGTCGTGTCGCCGTGCGATCTCCAGGAAGATGCGGTTGGCGTCGGCGGCATCCTCGGCCCAGTGCACCTTCACGCCGCGTGCGTGCAGTGCGTGCTCGAGTTGATCGAGCAGGTCCGGCAGCCGCGACAGGGCGCGCTTGCGGATGTGTTCGCCGAGCCCGCGTAGCGCCTCGAACGCCTCGCCGTCAGGGAACTGCGCGGCCCGCTTGTCCGCCAGGTAGTCCATCGCGCCACGGAAGCCGCGACGCAGCACCGGGTCGGCGAGCACAAGCCGCGCGTTGTCCTTGAACGCCACCGGATCGGCAGCGGGCCGCACGGCGCTCATGCCGTGGCCTCCATGCGCAGCAACAGGATGACCAGCTCACGCGGGCCATGCGCGCCATAGACCAGCAGGCGCTGGATGTCCGCGGTCTTCGACGGACCCGTTACCAGCAGCGCGTTGGTCGGCAAGTCCGCGGCCCATTGCTGGCGCTGCATCACATCATGCAGCGTGGAATACAAGGCTTCCTCGCGCAGCACGGCAATGTGGATCGGAGGCAGCAGCGAGAGCGTGCGCGGCTCTCTTGCATCCGGCCAGAGGACCAGGCTTCCGGTCTCGGCGATGCCGCCGAGCGTGGTGGTGATGCCGGCATCCACCGTATCGAACAGCACCGGCTTCAGCGTTTCGATCGGCGCGTCGTACCAGTCCAGCGCCAGGTCGCGCGTCGCCGACGGCAAGGCGTCCGCAATGGCGGTGTCGCGGCCCGCCATCAGGCGGCGCACGTTCTTGGCCGCCAGCACCGATGCCAGCGCGGCGGGCCAGCCGGCGGCGTCGATTTCGATCACCTCGGCGCGCCATCCGCGCGCCTGCGCGATGAAACGTTCGCGCAGGGCACCCACGGCAGAGACGGCCGCGGTCGCGTAGTACGCCGCGACATCGGGCGCGGCCAGTTCCACCGGCCCAGCCGCACGCAACCGCGACAGGATCGCCGAACGCGCGCGCGTCGACGCGAACGAAAGGCTCATGCGCTGCCCTCCGGAGCCGGAAGGCCCCAGCGCTCACGCAGGAAGCTGGCAATATGCCGCCCCTGCAGCGCGCCTTCGCGGCGCGCGAGCGTGCCGTTGAGGTTGAGCAGGCACCCGCAGTCGCCGCTGACGAAGGCATCGCAGCCGCTGTCGGTAAGCGCATCGGCCTTGTCGCCCGCCATGGCGGCGGAGATATCCGGTTGCTTGACCGCGAACGTGCCACCGAAGCCGCAGCATTCGGATTCGTACGCCTGGATCTTCAGGTCGACGCCCGGCAACGCCTCCAGCAGGCGGCGCCCGCTGGCCAGCGCTCCGGTTTCGCGGCGGGCGCTGCACGAGGTGTGCAGGCAGACCGACACCGGGACGCCGGTGGTGGCGACGGGTAAAGGCAGGTCGGTCGCAGCCAGGAAGTCGGTGAACTCCACCACCCGTGTCGCGATGGCGCGGGCCCGCTCGAGCCGCGCGATGTCGTGCTCGAACAGGCGCGGCCAGTGGTGCCGCATCATGCCGGCGCACGACCCCGACGGCACCACGATTGGCCAAGGTTCTGGAAACAGGTCGAGCTGCGCTGCCGCGACCCGGCGAGCTTCTTCCGGAAACCCGCTGGTGTACGCGGGTTGGCCGCAGCAGGTCTGGGCCTCCGGAAAATGGACGCGGCAGCCGAGCCGTTCCAGGACCGCGATCGCATCCAGGCCGGCGTCAGGCATGAACAGGTCCACCACGCACGTGGCGAACACATATACATCCCGGGAGGGGGAGGGGCAGGCAGGATCTGGTGAGCGCATGGCGGGCGGGTCAGCATTGTCCGGACCGGAGTCTGTGCGCGCCGCCGGCGGGCGGTATATTGGTCTGACCAATTTTTCCGCGGAGCGCGCCGCCATGCCTTCCCAGGTTGCCCAGATCACTCGGCACATCGAACAGGGCATCGCCGACGGGCGTTACGTCGCCGGACGACGGCTGCCCGCGGAGCGCATGCTGGCGGAGCTACTGCAGGTCTCACGCGCCACCGCGCGCGAAGCGATCGGCCTGCTGGTCGCACGCGGGGTGCTGGAGCGCCGGCAGGGCGACGGCACCTACGTGGTCGCCGCCGCTGAGCGACGCATGGCCGAAATCTGGCAGGACATGGCACGTCAGCATCCGATGCTGCAGGCCGATCTGGTGGAGTTCCGCGCGATGCTGGAAGGCCGCACCGCCGAGCTCGCCGCGCTGCGCCACGATGACGACGACCGTGCACGATTGCGCGCCGCACACGCAGCGGTGGACGCCGCCTATGGCAGCAGCGACCGTCAGGCGCAGATCCGTAGTGACGTCGCGTTCCACCGCGCCATCGCCGATGCCACCCACAACCCCGTGTTCTCCTACCTCATCGCTTCGTTGCTGGCACTGCTGCACGACCATGTGCAGGTCAGCCTCGCGGGCCTGTCGCCGCAGTCGCCGGTGTCGCAGCAGTTGCGCAGACAGCACGACGCGCTGCTGTCCGCGATCCTGGCGCGCGACGCCGACCGCGCACGCGACGTTGCGGGCGGGCACATGGATTACGTAGCCGTGCAACTCAATGCCCTTCCAAGGGTGTCGCGCCCTCTGACTTCGCCATAACTGACGGGCGCTGTCCGCGCCGGGTCGGAAGCGGACATCAGGATTGCCCTCTGTCCGCAGTAGAACGTCCCGCTGACGTCCTAAAAGACCGGGGCCCGACTTCACTCGTCGAGCCCCGGTTTCCGCTATTTTTACTCAGGATTCGTGCAGGCTCAACGTAGTGTTTCATCCTTGGGGATCAGCGCATCGATCAGGAACGTCATGCGCAGCGCCATGAGTTCGGGATTGCGGAACGCATCGCTCACGCCGTGCCCACCTTCCTCATCCTCAAGGAAGTGAACGGGCGCGTCCACGTCGTACAGGCGGGCGGCGAGCTTGCGTGCATGTCCCGGGCCGACCCGGTTGTCTTCGGTGGAGATAGTCACCAGGAACGGTGGATACGTTGTGCCCTTGCGGACGTTCTGCATCGGTGAATAGGCGAGCATCGCCGCGGCTTCGTCAGGCTTGTCGGGATTGCCGTATTCGTTGATCCAGGCCGCCCCCATGCCCATGTGGCGCATGCGGATGAGGTCGGTCAGCGGCACATCGCTGACCACCGCGCCGAACAGGTCCGGCCGCTGCGTACCCAGCGTGGCCGACAACAGGCCGCCGTTCGACATGCCGAATACGCCGATCTGCTTCGGGGTGGTGTAGCCGCTCGACACCAGCTGCTCGGCCACGGCGATGAAGTCGTCGTACGAGCGCTGGCGGTCCTTGCGGATCGCCGCTTGGTGCCAGGCTTCGCCGCGCTCGCCACCGCCGCGGATCGCGGGGATCGCGAGCGAGCCGCCACGGTCCAGCCACAGCTTGAAGGCCGGTCCGCCCACGGTGTAATCGAAGTAGCCCGGACGATACGAAATGCCGAAGGCGCCGTAGCCCGTCATGAAGAGGGGTTGCGTACCGGAGGCAGGCGCCTTTGGACGGAGCAGGTAGTAGTCCACGTCTGTACCGTCACGCGACGTCGCCGTGCGGATCTCCGTAACGTATCGACCCTCTTCGAACAACGATCGATCCTGCGCCAGCAACTTCGGCGTCTGGCCCGGGCGGAACACTTCCTGCCGACGCGGAGTGACGAAGCCGTTCGTGGCGACGATCAGGTCGTCGTCGGAACTGCCCCCGCCGCGCACCGAGATGTTGTCGCCCGGCTTCCCGGCCAGGGCTTCCTCGACGGTCCATCCGCCGGCGGTCGGGCTGGCGAACAGCACGCGCGGTACCAGCCTGCGATTGACCACGAACGCCAGCTTGCCCTGTGCGCTGGCGATATCGCTGCGCCCGCCCAGATAGTCGCCTTCGGACGGGGTATAGATTCGCGTGACCTTCCTGCCTGCCGGCACGGCGGGGTCGCTGTTCCATGCAAGCAGGGTTTCGGCGGGATAGCGGGTGCCTTCGACGACCTCATCGGTGCCCAGCTGGACCACGACCTGGTCGCCCACCAGCGCCTGCACGGCCATCGGCTTGAGCGAACGCGGCAGCGCGGCCTTCTCCAGACGCCCCTCCGCGGTTACCGCGAAGATCTCGAAGGTGGAGTAGTTGATCGCACGCACGATGACGCCGCGCCGATGTGCCCCTTCTCCCACCGCGAACAGCTGCACGATGGCGTCGGAAGGTTCAGCGGCGTAAACCTCGCGCGCGTTCGCGAGCGGCTCGCCACGCTTCCACAGGCGCACTGATGCCGGCCAGCCGGCCAGGGTCTTGGCGGCGCCTTGGGCCGTGTGCTCGACGATGATCTGGTCGGGACCCATCCATTCGGCGAAGGCACGCGCTTTCGGCGTCCTGAAGCCTCCCTCGACGAACGCTGCCTTGTCGAGGTCGAATTCGCGTATCTCGACTTCGTCGCCGCCGGCCGGCGACAGACGCAGCAGGCATCGGCTGAACGCCGGAGACAGGCAGGCGCTCGACAGGTCGTAGGCCTGCAGTTCCAGCGGCGCGCCTTCGGTCTTGCGCAACTGACCCACGTCCAGCACCGTGCGCCACGGTCCCGGCAGGCCTTCTTTATCCCGGGTGGCGAGCTGCAGCAGGCCATAGGGGTGCTCGGCATCGCGCAGGAAGCGCACGGCGCGCGGTCCCATCAGGGTGATGTCGGGCTCGGCCGCACCGGTGGCCAGCGCCGTGGCCAGTTCTGTCTTGACCTTCGCATAGGTCGGCAGGCTGCGAAGCGCTGCTTGGGACGCTGCCGTCCTGGCGCGCGCCCACTCCAGTGCCTGCTTGTCGTGCGGCGGTTCCAGCCATTGGGGATCGCCGGGCGTCTGCGACATCGCGGTGGGTGCCGCCGCCAGCGCGACCAGCGCCAGCGCATGCAAGCGCGGCATCTTGATATCGAGGTGCATGGGTTCTGTCCTGTCAAAGGGCCGGCAGCCACCCTCATGGCTGCCGGCAGGTCGGGTTAGAAGCTGTAGCGGAAGACCACGCCGTACGTGCGCGGACGCAGACGGTTGGCGACGCCCAGCGTGGTACGTGCATTCAGTGCGCCGTCCTCGTTGGTCAGGTTCTCGCCATACAGGAACGCCGACCATCCATTGTCGGACTCCACGCCGATGCGCGCGTCGAGCATCGTGATCTCATCGCCAGGCGAACCCGCGGTGAGCGCCGTCTCGCGCGCCGAGTCGTACACGACACCCGAGCGCACTACGCCGCGCAGGTCGGCGGCGACGTCCCAGCTGTAGGCCGCCGACGCGGTGAAGCTGTTGCGCGGCACGTTGTAGACGTCGGTGCCCTTGTTCAGCGGCGTACCGGGCACGTCGGCCACGTAGGTGGCATCGATGATCGAACCGCCCACCTGCAACATCAACGATGCCGTCGGCGTGTAGACGACGTTCACTTCCACGCCCTTGTTCTCGGTGCCCTTGGAATTGGTCAGGCCGTTGATTGTGGACGTGATCGGCACGCGCACCGCGACGTCCTTCCAGTCGCTGTAGAACACGGCACCTTCCACCAGCAGGCTGCCGTCGAGGAACAGCGACTTCGCGCCCACTTCGTACGTGGTGATCGAGTCCGGGCTTATCGTCGACGGCAGCTCGACGCCATTGGCCTCGGCCAGGAGGATCGACGAGATCGGCTGCAGCTGGCCGGAGCGGAAGCCACGGGCGGCGCTTGCGTACAACGTGGTGTCTTGCTGCGGCTTGTACGACAACGAGACGCGCGGATTCCAGCTGTCGAATTTGGCATCGAGCGTCGAGGTACGCGTGGTGGACACCGAGATCGCGTCCACGTCATCGCTGAAGTAGCGGATGCCGCCGGTCACCGCCCAGCGTGGATCGGGCAGCTTGACGGTGACTTCGCCGAATACCGCGTGCGCATCGTTGGTCTGGGTCGAGCTGCTGGGCGGCGCGCCGCCCACCTGCGAGGCGTCGTTGCGCTCGGCCTCGCGCAGGTAGTAGCCCACGGTCCAGTCGACCGTGCGGTCGCCGGTCGAGGACCACCGCAGTTCCTGCGTGCGGACCTGCAGGTTGATGTTGCTGACGTAGGTGGTCGTCGGATTCAGCATGCCGTCGTTGGCATAGTCCAGTTCCGCGTCGGCGAACGAATAGAAGAGTTCCGAGCCTCCGAAGTCGTAGGTGCTGACGAAGCTGGCGGTGTGCCACTCATCGTCGTTGCTGTAGAACGAACTGGTGGTCAGGTCGTCGAGCGCACCATTGCCGCCGCCCGGCGCTTCGGACTTGTACTTCCAGTAGGCCAGATCCATGGTCCATTGCTCGACCGGGGCGAAGCGCACTTTCACGCGTCCGGTCTTGACCCGCTGTTCATTGATGTCCTTGTCGCCGGTGTTGTTGTCGTCGGTCCAGCCCGACAGCTTCTCGTCGGTCACCGCGACACGGGCCGCCAAGCGGTCGTCGATCAGCGGGATGTTCACCACGGCCTTGCCGCCCCAGCCATCGCTGCCGCCGTGGGTCGTGGAGGCCGAGGCCTCGATGGCGCCTTCGAACACGTTGAAGTCGGGCTTGCGCGTGAGGATGCGTACCGTACCGCCCATCGAGCCTTCGCCGAACAGCGTTCCCTGCGGACCCTTGAGGATTTCGACACGATCGATATCCCACGAGCGGGCTTCGGGATACCAGGGCACGCTGACACCGGTGAAGGGAATTTCGTCGAGGTAGTAGCCGTTGTCGTTGCCGCCCAGCGAGCTGGATACACCACGGATCTGCACCTGCGTGAAGCCCCCGCCGTTGTCGACCGAGCCGGCGCCGGGCGTCATGGCGATGATCTCGGCCACGTTGGTGATGCCGAATGCATCGATCTGTTCACCGGTGACGGCCGACATCGCGATCGGCACGTCGAGCTGTCGTTCGGTGCGCTTGCGTGCGGTCACGGTCACCGAGCCAAGGTCCTTGATGCCCTCCGTCTTCGGCTGCGCATCTTCCGTGGTGGTGGCGTAGGCGTTGTTGCCGCTCTCCTGTGCATGCACACCGCTTGCGAACAACAACGCGGTGGCGATGCCGAGGCACAAGGCCGCGCGTGCAGGATGCGGCGTAGACGGGAACGACGAAAAGCGAGCAATGCGATTCACTGGGGCTCTCCTGGTGGCTCGATGGGGCGCGTATGCGCGAGCGAGAACCAGACGCCGGACGCCTGGCCTTCTCAGAAAGCCGTGACGATCAGGTGAACCAGAAATGAAATTTTCAATACAACATTTTGTTGCATCAGTAACGGACTTCGAACTCCACGCCAAGCGTGCGCGGTCGCAGACGCGTTGCCAGTCCGCGCGTCGTGCGCGCGTCGTCCGCACCTTGCTCGTTGGTCAGGTTGTCGCCGTAGACCGCGACGCTCCAGCCCGCTGCCGTCTCGATGCCCAGCCGCACGTTGGCCGACAGGATGGCGTCGCCGGGCGTTCCCTGGATCAACGAGACCTGTCGTGCACTGTGATAACGCAGTCCTGCGCGTGCCATGCCCCGCATGCCATGGCCGAGCGTGCGGTGATACTCACCGGCGGCGCTCCACGTCAGGCGGGGCACGTTGTAGACCGGTGTGCCGCGAGCGATCGCGGTGCCTTCGACATCCGCCGTGTAGGTCGTATCGATCCATGCGGTTTCCAGATGGAACGACAGGCTTTCGCCGGGTTGGTAGGTAAGACCCACCTCCGCACCGCGGATCTCGGCGCCATCGGAGTTGACCAGGCCGTTGAAGACATCTGTCACCGGGACCCGCACCGGTACATCGCGCCAGCGGCTGTGGAAGAGCGCGCCTTCCATCAGTAGTCGGCCGCCGTAGGCCAGGGTTTTCGCGCCGAGCTCGGCGGTGACGATGCGGTCGGAGTCGATCCGGGTCGGTAGCGCGATCCCGGCCTGTTCCGCAAGCAGCAGCGAGGTGATCGGCTGCAGCTGGCCAGAGCGGAATCCCTTGGCGAGGCTGGCGTAGACCGTCGTGTCGTCGGCGGGTTTCCACGACACGCCCAGGCGCGGATTCCAGCTGTGAAAGCGTTCGTCCAGCGTGGTCTGCGCGTCGCCTGTCAGGGACACGCCCGATACCCGGTCCTGGAAGTAACGCAGGCCCAGGTTGAAGCTCCACTCAGGCCAGGGCAGCAGCACCGTGAGATCGCCGAACAGTGCGCCACCCTCGTTCTTCTGGCGTGCCCGGCTCGGCGCGACGTCGCCGATCGCGCTGGCATCGAAACGGCGTGCCTGGCGGTGATAGGCACCCCATGTCCACGACGCCGTGCGCGGGCCCGTCGAACTCCAGCGCAGTTCGTGGGTGCGCACACCGATGTTGATCATGCTGTCGTAGGCTGTCTGCGGCAGGATCTCGCCCTGCTGGCGCTGGGCGAGGTCGGCTTCCGCGTAGGTATAGGTGAGGGTGGAGTCCTCAGCTTCGTACGTGCTCACCAGGTTGGACGTGGTCCAGTCCGCGTTGCGCCCGTAGTAGTAGGAGACCTGCATGTCGTCGTTGGCCGCATAACCGCCGCCGGGTGCGCTGGAGTCGTAGGACCAGTGGGCCGCGTCCAGTTGCCAACGCGCCGAGGGAAGGAACGTCGCGCGGAACCGACGGGTACGGACCTGCTGCGTATTGATGTTGCGGCGGCCGTCCGTTGCATGGTCGACCCAGCCGGGGAGCGATTCATCGGTGGCCACCGCGCGTATCGCGAAGCGATCCTCCAGCAACGGGAGATTGAGCATCAGCTTCGCCGTCCAGCCACTGCCGCCGCTGCTCGCCGTCGACCATCCTGCCTGGGCCTGGAGTGCGAAGCGGTCCAGCTCCGGCTTGCGGGTGAGGATGCGTACGGTACCGCCCATCGAGCCTTCGCCGAACAACGTGCCTTGCGGTCCCCTGAGCACTTCGACCCGGTCCAGGTCGAACGCGCGCGCATCCGGATGCCATGGCACGGTCACCCCGGTGAACGGGATCTCGTCGAGATAGTAGCCGTTGTCGTTACCGCCCAGCGAACTGGAGACGCCGCGGATCTGCACCTGGGTGAAGCCGCCACCCACATCGACCGTGGACGCGCCAGGCACCGAGTCGATCGCCTGCGCGGCATTGGCGATGCCCATGGCGTCGAGTTGGTCGCCATCCAGTGCCGTCACCGCCAGCGGCACGTCGATGCTGCGCTCGACGCGGCGCCGTGCGGTCACCTGCACGGTCGCCAGTTCGGTCGGTACGTGCGCGACCGGTGGTGTCGGCGGTGCGGGACGCGGCGGTACGGTTGCGGGCGAGATCGTGACCACGCCATTGGCGCGGAACGCGTAGCCGAAGCCGCTGTGGGCGAGCAGTTGGCGAAGCGCTTCTTCATTGGCCAGCATGCCGCGCACGGTCGGTGTGCGCGGTGCCGTCTTCAGGTCGCCAATCGCGACGAACTGGATGCCCGACTGTTCGGAGAACGCGATCAGCGCGTCCTCGAGGGACTGCGCGCGGATGGAGAACTTGGAGGCCTGCCGCGAACGGTCCTGCGCGTTCGACGATGTGCCGAAGGAGGCGAGTGCCACCAGGAGCGCGATACGCAGCCAGCACAGGACCATCCCCGATCGCTTCGCGCGGGGAACGCTCGCTTCTGCCCGGCCTGCATCTGCGCTCAAGATCCCCGATGGTCTCCCTATCGTCGAACGGTGGGAGGATTCGGCGCCATCGCGCCTTTCCCACCGGGCAAGCGGGAACTCGGGACATTCGGCACCAGCAGGATCTCATCCTGCTTGCGCACCACCGACAGCGAGAGGGCCTGGGCCACGCTGTCCAGCCACACATCCAGGTCGGCCGTGCTCCAGCGACCGGTCACTCGCAGCTGCGCCAGTTGCTTGTCTTCCAGGATGATCGGCAGACGCGAGTAGCGATTGAGGTCGGCCACCACGTTCCCCAGCGTCTCGCTGCGGTAGGTGACCTTGCCCTGCAGCCAGGCGAGCGTCGCCATGGCGTCAAGATCGACAGGGCCTTCCAGCGGGCCGTCTTCCGCCAGGGTGGCGCTCTGGTTGGCGACGAGCTGCACCACGTGGTTGGCGATGCCGCCCCGATTCGCCCGCAGGTCGCTCACCTGCACGCGCCCCTCCGTCACCACCACGCGCACGCCCTCGTTCCGGCGCGCGACGCTGAAGTGCGTACCCAATGCTTGCGCCATCGCGCCGCCGGCACGCACTTCGAAAGGCTTGCCGGGGTCCTTGGCGACCGAGAAATAGGCCTGGCCACGCACCAGTTCCACTTGCCGGCGCTGGCTGCTGAACTGGACGACGACTTCGCTGCCAGCGTCCAGATCGAGGCGCGACCCATCGGGCAGCGTCGTCTTCCGCGGCGCGCCGATGTCGGCTACCACGTGGAGCTCGGCCGGCGTGCGCGGTGCTTCGTGCTTCCAGAAGCCGGCCATCACGGCCATCACGGCCACCGCCGCGACGCTTGCCGCGAGGGCGACCCACCGGCGAGCACGCGACCGCGGCGACGGCCGGCGCGACGGGACCATCGTCGAACGTGGCCGGAAGCTCGCATCGGTGACGCCTGGCAGCGAGGGGGCTGCATCGCGCGGTGCTTCGCCATGGGACGCCACACGTGCCTGCCGTGCATCCACGACCTGCTCGGAACGGACGTTGGCTGCGGCGTCCCACAGCAGGTGGACGTCCTCGAACGCCTGCGTGTGCAGCGGCGAGGCCTCCATCCACGCGTTCCACGCGTCGATGTCGGCATCCTGCAGGTCGCGTTCGCTCAGGCGCAGCACCCATTCGGCGGCTTCCTGCAACGCCTGCTCGCGTGCCATGTGGATCTGGTCACTCATGATCGGCGCCTTCCCGGTCGTCCCTGAGTTCATCGAAACGCATCTGGCACAGGGCCAGCGCCCGTGCGACATGAATCCGTACCATTCTGTCCGTCAGGTCCAGCCGTTCGCCCGCTTCCTTGAAACTGCATTGCTCCATACGAACGAGGCGGAAGGCTTCCGCGCACTTGGGCGGCAACTCGGCCAGGACGGTCGGCAACCGTTCGACCACCCAGCGCGCCCTGGCCGAGCGCTCGGGATCGGCGCCCGGGTCGGGCCACAGATCCAGCCCATCGGGCTCCGGCAACTCGGTATATGCCCGGCGCCGCAGCAGGTCGGTGGCCAAGTTCTGGGCGATCTTGAACAGCAAGGCGCGCTGGAAACTGACGACTTGGTCGTTCCCGAGATTCAGCAGGCGGGCGTACGCCTCCTGCGCGACCTCGCGCGCATCCTCGTACGACCCCAGCCTCAGCTGGAGCGACCGGATGAGCGTTGTGTTGAGGCTCCTGACGAGCTCGGCGGCCTGTGCCCCGTCCACCCCTGGCGTACGCGGGACGGAATCACCCACAAGGACGGCCGACCTGGTCGGTTCGACACTCTCTTCGGCGGGATGGCGGACGGGATCCATGAATGCCTAGACGAATGAAGCTGCAGAAAGTGAAACGGCTCGTCCCTGCCGTCGATGCGAAAGAATGAATATTCCTGAGTTAGCCAGATTCTTGTTTGGCGCGTCAATTCCACATCAAGTCAAACATCCGCGGGATGCGCGCAGAGATCTGACCATCAGGAAAGCCCTCGTTGTCCGCTTCCAACCAGAAGCGTACCGACTTTTCTACGATGTAAACCCGAGATCAGAGGATCTTGATCTTCCGTAACCATCGCATTGCATCGTCCGTCCATCGGTCCGTATCCTTGCCTTGCTTGCGTACTCCGAAGGCATGCCCGCCCGTTTCATAGACGATGAGATCCACATCGACGCCAGCATTCTTCAATTCGCGCTCGTACACCACGGAATAGTGAACCGGATCCACGAGATCATCCTTCGCATGTATCAGCAGGGTCGGCGGCACATCCTTTGATATGACAATGTCGGTGTTGAGCTCCTGGGCTGCAAGGGCTTTTGGCTCCTTGTTCTTGTGCTCCATAGTCATGTGGCCGGGATACACGGGGATAGCAAAATCAGGACGACTGCTGGCATGGTCAGCTTCGTCAAACGGATAATAGGATCGCGAATGGAACGCCGTGCTGGACAGGATCGCGAGGTTGCCGCCAGCAGAGAACCCCATGACACCGATCCTGTCTGGATCAATGCCGTAACCGGCCGCATTGAACCGGATGAGTGAGATAGCTCTCTGTGCATCCTGTAATGCCATCGGTACGTCGGGTGTATCGTGCCTCTTGGCTTCCTTGTTCCAGTTGCACCCGGTATTTGGAACGCGGTACTTAACGAGGACGCAAGTGATACCGGAGTCTGTGAGCCACCGGCAGACGTCTGAACCATTTCGCCCGATGGTGCTTTTTGGTCCTATCGCCAGCGCCTTGTAACCGCCTCCAGGGAAGATGAGGATGGCGGGACTTTTCGTCGTTAGCTGTGGAGAGTAGACCAAGAGGGTTGGATGGGTGATGGCCCATTCTTCCTTGGCCAGCACCCTAATTCCGTCCTGAAGAACTGGAGACTCGTCGGGCCATAGCGGCACTTCCTGTGGATCACCTGCCGCAATCGAGGCAAACGACGATGAGAGGATCAACAGACAAATGGCCACCAAAGCCATGGGACGAACGATATGCATCTGCTTCGCTTCCTGTGCCATGCCATGCTACGCGGCGCCCGAGAATTGTCGCGAGCTTAGGTTTAGACCGCTCAGCGCGCAACCAAGCGCGGAGCGAGAGTGTCCGCTCCGAGTCGGAAGCTTCCATGCCCATACCCTTGGCAAATCTATCTAGTTCCATGCATTGCTGGTGTCCGCTATCGCCCGAGATCGGCAGTAGGCGCTCGCTAGTCCTTACGTAGTTCGCCAGCCCCTACGTGAAAATGCAGATGCTTCGAATCCTGATAGGCACCAAGATTGGTAATCACCCTACAAGCACCATGTTCGCGCTCCACTTGTGCGGCCACTTGACGTACGACTTCTAGCAAACGGTGAACCACCTCCATGCTATGTCCGCCAAGGTCGGTCAGGGATGGTATGTGCACTTTTGGGACCACGACTATGTGCACAGCCCAGTGAGGGCGCGTGTGGTGAAATGCCAGCACGTCGGCCGTCTCCACGACAACCTCAACCGGCGTCTTGCCGCTAAGCGCTTCGTCACAGCAGAAATCGTTGGTCACTTGGGCCTCTAGATTCGTGCGCGGCGGGACTCTGCGAGGTCTAACCAGCGGAGTTGCCAGGATTCTAGTAGACGCCATCGAACAGCGCTGCACCTTCTGGCCCAGCGCTGAGTTCCCGATGAGCCTTCGTTGGTCCAGTCGCAGCTGAAAAGACAAGTCAAGGTCATGTCTGCTTTGGGTCGGAAGCGGACGTTATCCTCAGGATGGCGGCTATCGGCCAGTAGCCGGCATCAGCTAGGGCGAGGGCTAGGAAAATTGCCGGAGCTAGCGCCCATGTCAGCTTCCGATCCGAAGCAACTCTTCATTACGTTCCGTGCGCAAAGGAAGAGCCGGGGCGACAAGTCGACGTGGAAGCTATGGCGCTATGTCGTCGTGCAGAGCAAGCACATTCATCGAACCTGGTTTATGAAGCGCGTAATGCGCTTGTCATGCTTTGCGGCAGCGATATCGCTGACTTTGCCCAAGACCCCACCGCAATCGCCCGAAATGGTGCGCACGGGCTTTTGTTCGATAGTGGCCTGCTGCAGCAGACTTTGCATAACGGCGAGGCCTATGCCCATGCGTCTGAGGTGATCTTGAATGCGGAATATTTTGATACTCCAAGCCGTAGTCGATGTGTTCTCCCGTGTCATCAGGACAATACCCACGGGCAGTTCATCAACGACGTTGGAGGTCGAGCCGCCTTCGGCGAGAAACTCACCCATCTTGATGGTCGCAATGCCTAACCAGTATGAACTCGAATCGCCGACGGTTCTCATTACGGTTGGAGAACAGAGTAGCGCGCATTCGAGGAAGTTAATTTTTCCACGCCGATGGAAGCCCCTTGCGGCAACGAGGAAGCGGCGAAGCCATCCCTTGGAGCCCATTTGCCTGGTCTGAGTGCTCAGCAGTTCGAGCTTGACGAAATGGTTAATCCGGGGGATTTCCAACCTTCGCTCACAGAAGTGGACGAAGCGGCTTCCTCTGGTCTGAAGCGTCAGAGCCCAGGTTAGACGGAAGATGGGGACCCAGGACCAATGCTGAAAGAGATTCATCCAACCGCGGTTGTCAGGGTGGTTCCAGTTCCGTTCCAGATCCAGATCCGTATGCACCCCTTCCATGAGCTGCATTAACTCCTGCATGTAGTAGAAGCAGTCACGGAACTCATTGTAGCTGGGTAGATTCATACTCAGGTTTGCAGGGCGCCGGCCGGCGGCTGGTGGAGGTGCGAACCGATGCAGACCTGGATAGAGCTGAGTGTCGAGGCTCTTTAGCACTTGGGATTCGCGCAGGCGTTCGAGAAGCTTGATGAGCGCGTCGCCATTCTGCGACCGCTTCAACGAGACGGCGTCCGATGGTTCGTATAGCCTGTACTTCAAGCGCTTGAGAAACTCTTCCTTGTCGGTCCGACTGGTCAGGCTCAATCGGGGGCCGCGAACTCCGGGTTGGTGTGCGGCTGATGTCGACGCTACGCTGGATATCTGTCCGCCACACAGTATCGCCCGTTCGATCACCGATAGCATGTTCTGGAAACCTAGCTGCCGATAGCACTCGAACTGAGTTTCGTCGAAGAACTGATCGCTCGTGGGCTCATGGGGAAACTTCTCATGAAGGGTCGCGTATGTTCTGATATCGGTCGACTCATCACCCACCAGGCTGGGTTTGATATATAGCAGTAGTCCTTCATCACCATCTCCATAGGTGATGCGGCCCAGTGCGGCGCAGCGGGATACGAAGCCGTTTGAGCCGATCGTCTTCATCAGGCTGGTGTCGATGTCGATCTCAGCGCCGAAGTCGACGCGACATTTGTGGACTGCATTGGCCAGATCACCAAATCCGCGCTTGTGATCGGCGGTTGCATCCACGGCCAGGATGAAGCGGCACCCACGGCGAACCAACTCATAGATGCCTAGGTTCTCAAAGTGTCCGCCGTCGGTGATGTAAGCGTACTTGCCGTTCTCATGAGTGTTGCTGCACAGTTCGGATAGGAGATTCAATCCTGCGAAGTCGATGGCCCGTTCCTTGGCATTGTTGTTCTCGATCCACCATCCCAAGCGCACATTGAATAGGGTGAGCAGCGCACTGACAGCCGGCGAGCTGTGATAGCCCATGTTCGAGCTGACCGCGGCGCCTGATACCGCCATGGCTGCACCCAACGTGTGCCGCGCCGCTAGATCGGATTTCTCCAGAGATGACTGACAGCCAGACTGGTTAGGGGGCTTCTGTCTGTCGCCGATCGGCCCTGTTTGTCCGTCGCCCAAGGGTTGGTGGCCGCAAAACAGGGGAGAGAAGATGAAAGACGCAGCCTTCCGGTCCTGCCACTCGAGTCGGCCGCTGCGAACGAGGTTCACTGCGCCACAGATCAGCGGATACAACGGTCGCTGCGACCTTCGCTCCTCCTCAAAATCACGCAGCACGTTCAAGCTGATATCGTCAGCGACGGGATTCAACCCCGTCTCTTGATCGCGCTTGACCTCTCCATTGTTCCGGGCGGCCAAGTAGCAGCGCACTAAACGATTGCGATAGAAGCCATTCATGCTGAACTCGTTCTCGTCCACGAAACGAGCCAGCAAGTACCATGCAATCAGCGGAATGGCTGCCCACAAGAAGAATTTTCCCGGGACGATACCGTTGTTCGTAAGGGAGTTTGATTCCCAGATCAGCAGAACGCCCACAGCAATCACGAAGCCGCCCAAGAAGACCCAGAGGGCGAGTGCGAGGACGAGCCGTTTTACGACTGCGCTCCATCCCCGGGACACGCGCGACATCTGCTCCCAATAGCCCGCGATAGCTCCGCCCACGCTGATGGCGCCCCAGAGCGTTGTCGCAATACCTGTCTTTACATCAAAGAGAGACGGCGATTTCTGCAAAATTAGCGCAGGCAGAAGGTAGGTGATCAGCAGGCCGCCTAGCACACCCGCCACCACCCACACGGCAGTTCGCCCCATCAGACGATTCCAACGTTCACGGGAAACAATGTCAGCCCTGTCGTATGCCAAGGCCAGATGCACGAGGTTGATGGTGAAGAACAGGACGAAAAGTAGGGGTGTTCCGACCGCGACCTTGATGAAGCTCAGGGAAAACTCGCCTTTGCCGGACATGGCGAGGTATTCGAGAAGAATTTTCCACTTCTCGTCTTCAATCATGAGCAATAGTTGGGCCGACGCGCCAACAGCAATCGCCGCTAGCGGCCCGAAGATGAGCTGTCGAGCCAGTCTGCTCCCGTAGTGGCGCTCCTCACGGGCATCCTTTCTCCACCACAGCAGCCATGTGAGGAATCCAACGAGATACGCTCCGCCCAGCGCGAGCCTCGCAAACCATACTTCTTTTTCGTCGAACGGATGTCCCAGGTAGAGGGATAACGTTTCCATGAAGCGCGCAATAGCTTCGGTGCGTCCAGGTGTATCGATCTGGGCAGGAATGGGCCAGATGACGCCGGCCAGCAGGATGAAGGCAAGGGTGAGTCCTGCCGGAGGAATCGCGCTAGCCCCCATGAAGGAAAATGGCCCTGAGCGCGCCTCTTCTAGAGTGGGGGAGACGCTGCGCCGAGGGCGGGCGGCGAGCGCAACGACGATGGTCAGTACCGCCACAAGCCATGTCAGCAGTGGCGCCTTCGCCGCTATTTGGAGGCAGGCGATCAGCGCGTAGGGCAAAAAGGCTAGGAACAGAATCAGGGCGCCGAGCTGCAGTTGCGTCAGCAGCATGTTGGATAGATAGGTCGTAATCAGTGCGATACGGTCACCCGATAAGGGCCGCTTATTCGGGCTCAGGAAGTTGCTGTAACTGCGCAACTTTTTGACGGTCGAGCTCGCCGCGCTGGATTCCAGGTGTCCCACGCGATGGGAAGGTCCACCGGCATCATCTTGCCGCGGACCCAGCAGGCTCTCCATCACGACACCTACCGGATCAGGGTCCTTCTTGTGCTTGTCCAGCATGGCCTGCAGGAAGCCGCCGATGTATCCGCCACCGGAGACGGTTGAACAATAGTGGAACGCACCAAGCATCTCTCGCTTGGCGAGAGCCTGCAGCACGCCCAAGCAGTACGTAGCGCTGCGAATGCCGCCCCCAGACAACGCCAAGCCCCAAAGTGGCATGCGCTCCCGGGAGTCTGGAGAGACGTCGCTTCCAAGGATCCGATCAAGCTCAAGGGCGCGAAGCGCCTCCTCGAACTTCTTGACCTGCTCTGGGGAGCTGCGATGCGTCTGGTCAGTCATGTTCGCTCCCTGCGCTTTTGCTTTGCTTCATGACAATGGCCACTGAACTCGGGCGTTAGCTTTAGCGTTAGCGTTTTTATGCAATATGGCGGCGGCGACTGGTATGGAGGCATGGTCTTTCAGGAATTCGCAGGGTGCAGTGCAGGCGTCCACATTCGGCGATACGGCGGAGAGAACGGCTTGCCCGTGTGCGCCACCAATCGTGCCCGGGCTACCGATGCGATCCACATAACACCCCTCGGGCCGAGGCTGAGGCTGGCGTCAGAAGGACATTGCCCGGCACGACGGGTGGCCGTCCTGGCCGCCACCAGACACGCCAATCCCACTGTGATCGAACTCCATTCTTCCCAAACATCCACCTTGCTACTCCTTGGTCCAGAGTGTAATCGGCCATATGCCCAAACTATATTTGCGAAAACTTCGATGACATCACTGACGTTAAACGAGGCTCCGGTAGCTGCCTGAGTTCGCGTGTTCAGCCTTATGTTCCATGCGAAGTTTTATGCCACTAGCGGAAAAACATCGTGTCGACGTAGATCTGTCGCAAGAACTCGATCAGCCTTATGCTTTCAATGTCGCCGTGATCCTTCACGATCGGTTTCCCTGTTGAGATGTTCCAGATCGGAGTGTTTCGATCCATGTCGGAATTGGCATAAGCGTCCATGATGAGTACGTCCGGTTTGCTGTCATCGGGATCCTTTACGCAGAATGCTCGAGGCCAGAACTCGGGCTTATTCGCGTCGTAGCTTCCCCCAACGGCGGCGTGAAAGTTTCGTGCTCTTGCCACGTCAAGCTTGGCCCGTTCGGCCAACGGGAGTTCGGCGTCGGCGTCTGCGCAGTACCTCTCGGCAGCCTGCTTGTCTCCCGTGTAGTGGCTCGATTCGGCTAGCGTCCTCGTCAAATAATTCGGGTCATGCCCAAGCGCCCTCCTCGCGGCACTTCTCCCTGAGTTGTCTCCTCTCGGAAAACGCTTTGTGATGAGATTGACCGTCCTACCCGCCGGGAACATTCTCCCTGTGGCCCAGTCATTCTTGGAGGTGATAGCAATGAATCGCGGCGGCCGATAGTACGGGTACTTAGCAGTACTGGCGATGCGGAACAGGGCATCGAACCTGGCGCTCTCGATAGCAGGGTTTATAGCCACTACCAGCTCGTCTGAGCGCGTACGCGGTGCTGCAGCGCGAGCGCCTAATGAGCTCTCGCCGCCAAGCTGGTCGAGCATTAGCCCCCTGCTAAGATCCTGCGCCATTGACGAGACGATGATCAGCCCGCCAAAACTATGTCCCACGTACATAGTCTTCAGGCGGGAACTACAGTTTGCTTCTTGCAACGATCTTGATTTTTCGATCCTGTCGGGGGTGGCCGACTGCATAGCTTTCAGGCCTGCAACCACTTGCTGAAAAGATCCCGTAGCGACTTGCTCTGCAGCGAACTTCCTTGACCAGAAGCTCAACGTGTCAACAGGATGCCGCCCGAACACTGTCGCCGCGCCCCGCCATCCGACGTAAACGCCAATCACCTTGCGGCGACAGAACGCCAGATTCTCGACCTTCGCTAGTTGACCGAGAACCCGACGAAAAGATTCAAGATTCCCATCTTCGGAGTCAGACGAGTGCAGCCAGCCGTGGACGAACACGACCACGCTAACGCCCGCCTCTGTTTTTGCAGTGCGCTCCACATTCAACAAGAACTCATCAATCTGCTTATGCGCGTCTCCGAAATCGGGATTGTCCGCGTACGGGCGCCCCTGATCATCAAATTCTATGAAATGAAGGTCGTAGTCATCGGATCTCTCGACTATTTGATGCTCACAATTTGTCGGCGCTTCTCCAGTAGGAGCGTTACACCCCGGAGGATCTCCAGTGCCCGAAAGACTCGTTCTCTTTGGCGCAACATGTGTGCATGCCGTTGAGATTGCACAGATTAGAAGCACCACCACATAGTAAGCTCGCATCACCCCTCCCCCATCGTGAATCACTTGAGATATGTTCCGACGCGTTAGCCGACTCTCATGAGCATGTGAGCGCTCTCGTCAAACAGCTCAACGAGCATGCTCTAGCAGATCCATTGGCTTGAAGAACGAGGGCAGCAGAACACGAACACTCGTGTTTCGTGCCCGATCATCGAGTGCATGCATGCCACCACGAAAATCACCTAGCAAGAACGGCGCAGGCGGAAAGCTTGTGCCTGCGGTTTTGGTGAAATCGTCCCAGTGGATAGGGACGACCAAACTCGCCTCGGTAGCGATGACCACGTTCTCCCAGTAGCCATCAATGAATGCTTTATCACGCCATCCCAATGTGCCGATACCGAGCAGGACTACATCCGCCTTTACACCTTGATACATGCCAGGACGAGCATTGGCGCTAGGGTGGACTAGGATTCGCCGTCCTTCGTGCTCAACCAGGTATGAAAAGTTGTCTCCTCCCTGGTAGGCGCTGGATCTGACCGGCGGCCTCACCGGCTTGCCTATGTTCCCCACATGAAGCGCACACGGAGCGTGGGGAGACTTGAATACCGTGACCTTGTAGGGTCCGTACCGCAGGGTCTCGCCGCCCCGAACTACGGTCATCCTCGGCTTCTTCCCTGGATATCCGCTCGCCATCATGGCGACAGATGACGAGCCAACCAGATCAGCGTCTTTCATTCCGGCGACGATGGGTGCATCCATCGCGTGGTCATGATGGGAATGGGCGACCAGTACTGCATGAAGTGACGCAACGTGACCGCGATTAAGCGCCTCCTCTATTCGTGCATGATCGGGCGATATCTTCCTTAGCGATAGCGAACCTAAGCCAGGCCTGGAGAAGAAACCGTCGACAATCAGGGCGTTGGCACCATCGTCGAACAGCAGCGTGGTTACGCCCATGTAGCGGACCCGAAGCTGTCCATCCTTTGAATCAGAAGGCGCTATCTCGCGGCTGACGTAGGGCGAATAGTCTGGGGGTGACAGCGCTGCATAGCCGACGCCCGCCATGGCCAACGTCGCTATGACGACGACGGGTATCCACCTTCTCTTTAAGGCATGTTGGCGCATCGACTTCGTCTTCCTATGAAAAGATCCCCAAGCTCGGACATCTAACTATCCTTGTCGTCGCCGCTTTCATCTTCCGCCCCCACAAAGCAACGATCGCGCGGGTCTTTACCAGCTGGTATTGAGAATCGTGCAGGCCCGCCCCCTATTCTCCAGGTCGCCGCTAACGTAGGTTGATTTCCTCGCAACAGGGTCGTGACCACGGCGCAGGTGTTCGGATTACCTTCTTGCGCGCCTCTTGATATGTAGCGATGCCGGTTGCCCGCGGGAACTTCAATATAGGTCGTCGTCGCCGATCTCGGTACTGAAGTCTCTGAGGCAGAGATCAATCCCAACCGGGTAGCAGCGCCTCCTTTCTCGCACGCCATCGACCTTCTTAGGAAGCGATCGCCGGGGTTTGATAGCACGTAGACCTTGCCTTCTGGCATGCGCTCCTGCCAGGCGACATGACCCTGCACAGGCTCATCCGATGCAGACACGATAATGATGTCGAAGAGGTCTTTTGCGACCTGCGAGGTAGCAGGATCTTGCATAGCCTCAGCGACGACGATGCCGCCCATGCTGTGCGCAAGAAGGACTACACGACGTCCTTTCCATCGCGGATCGTTTGCACGTTTATGGCGATCCAAGTCTGCGATCAGGCGGCGCAATCCTTTGGCCCCCGATCGCGCCTCTGCAACTGGACGATCACAGAGCCTCATGGGCTTTATCTTGGACTTCCAGTTGTAGCCAAGGACGGAGACATTCTGTCTCTCCAGCTTCTTGAGCACGAACCCTGACGTGAACATCGTGTCCTGAAAGCTCTTCTTCGGCTCGTTTCCTCGCCCATGCACATACAGAACGATCGTTCGTGGGCCTTCCGCAGAATCCACAAGAAGACCATCGAGCACAGCGTCTAGCTGTGACATCGGGTTCTGCTTTGACGGCCCATGCAGCGAGGTAAGCGGCCGCTCTTCGTCGTATCGAATGGCGGCGCTCGATACGCCAGGATTGAGCAACAGAACCGTCATAATCAAGAAGCCGTGTAGCTTGTGCATGTCGATGCCTTCCTCTGCATTTGAAGGAGACTGCCTATGCTTTTCTCGCTTTCTACGGCTTTTCTTTGGCCCGTAGGTCTTAGCCACTAACGCAAAGTAGGATGGGAACTCCCCGCCACTGGAAGATGGATCAACCCCAATCCCAATCCCAAACTCAGACTCGCTAACCCCAATGAGTTGACCGGCGTTACGTCATTCGCGTTACGGCCCGATCGACAACCAACCGCCGGTACGTTTCGCGCGCAATCCACAAATGTGAGCCTGCTTCGCTCGCCACGTTGCTGTTAGCGGAAACGCCAGCGCGCGCGTAGTTCGGCCTCTCCCAGACCATCAACCGACGAACGGCTGGTAAATACATGTACATGCATTCGTATTTCTTCTTAGACAGACTTACTCAGACTTGGCGAAGCGATTTCCTTCGCTCGCGTGCTACTTCTAGGCGCATGATTCTTGTAGTGCTCTGATACCTTCCAGATACCCGCATCTCTCGAATTCATTAGGTTGATGTGCCAAGTTAGACGCTAGCCAGTGCGTGCTCCCTAACTTTGGCGCTGCGATTTCTCGCGATGAGACTTCTTGAAGTTGATTTCAGGCCATCGTCTACTGGAGCTAGGCAAGGTCGTTCGCCATCGGTAACGAAACGGTTTGTTACCCGTCGGTTCTCTGAGCTTGTGTAAGCGCCCCCAAACTTGGCATGTCTGCTTCCGGCCAGAAACGGACATCGGCGCCGACACAATGCGTAACCGCGAGCAGACCCGAGCATCTTTTGTCGCGTCATGAAGCGCACGCATCAACCTATTAACACCGTCTCCGCCGAGCTTCCTACGTCATCGACCCGTGTCGAGCAATTCCGCCTCGCCAGACCCCTGCGTCGGTGGCCATTCGTCCGAACTCCGCGCCCAGGCACGCGTCAGCGAACGCAGGTGGTCGGCACGCAAACGCCATTGTGGCAACTCCACCGCAGGGAACTCGACGCTGGTGGCGACGTTCGGTACTGCCGACAGCTTCAACCAGCAGGTGCCATCGCCTTGCGGTCCGATCCGACTGACATCACGGAAAAAGCATCGAATCCAGACAAAGTCCGGGGTGGACGGATCGGTGTGATACAACACGACCTGCGGATCGTTGGCGTGCCGCACCCGAGACAACTGCAGGACCGGATCGAGGCTCGTTTCGATGGATGCACGTGCCTTTAGAAGCACCATGTCCGGCCACGCGTCGTTGCCTAACAGCGAGAGCTGAGCTCTCCAGGTCTGGTCCGCCACTCCACCTATCTCGTTGGCGGTCAGCCGCAATGGCACGGTGCCCGCGACGGTACGCCCGTCACTACCTCGCGAAAGCGAGTTCCAGTAGAGGTCGGCCACCACTTCGGGTGGTGAGCCCAGCAAATGTATCGGCACATCCAGCAGAGGTTGTTTCGGCGGCTGCCGACCCGGTGCCCATCCATCCGAAGAGCTCAACCGAAATGCCGTGACTCCTGGTACGGGCCCACCCGCATGGGCGGCCACGGGCAGCAACAGGACCGCAAGGGTACCGACCAAGGCGCGAAGCATTCCCATTTCCCCCAACGCGCACCAGGCGCCTACCGGCCGGAACAGCCGTAGCGCGGACTATCGCACAGTCAGCCGATACCATTCCTGATCGCGCATCTCCGATGTGCGTCGCCGTGCCGGATGCCCACTATCGGCCAGAAGCGAGCGTTGGCCAACGCCTGAATTAAGCCGACCCGCGAAGCGGGCTCGGCTTGGATGAATTGTTAGGTCGCGGCCAGGTCACCAGCCACCTGCCTGCTGTTTGCGTAATACCTGATTAGCAGCCGCCAAAAAATCGTAGGCGACTGCAGGATCGGTACTCTGGTTGCCGACAACCTCTCCAGCATAGGTGTGTAGGAAGTCGGAAACTGGCCAACCCGTGGAATACCTCGCGGTGATGGCGCTCAGATCAGATTCGGCGAACTACGGATCGCGGTGATCATCGCCACCATCTGGCGCGAAAACGCACTTTGTCCGGCGAAGGTGCGCAGCATTTTGGACAGTCGAAGACTCAGCTCAGCCATTGGGAATCACTCCGTATTCGATCGACATGGTTGTGATGCACCGACGTCCGTCGGCGCTTTTGTAGTAACTGGCGTGCACCGCGAACGGCGGCTTGGAGAAGTCCATCAGGTTCGCCGGCAGCGCATGAACCCGAATTTCGAACGCGCGGTAGCCCTGTTGTTTGATTTGCCGCGCGAAGGCATCAAGATCGATGGTGCAGGGTCTCGAACCATGTGACGTTGGGGCCGGGGCAATGTAGGTGCCGAACCGGACGCCATGCACCCCGCCCGGCTGCGGGCTCACCTGGAACCAGTACTGCCAGCCACCGTCGGCGTAAGCGATGTGCCTGACGGCACCCGGCAGATCCGGGTCGGGAACCAACTGCATGTCCATGACCCGCTGGAAATTCCCAGCGTTTATGTCCGATCGCTTCCGAAGACTGGAGATGAATTTGAGCACGCGCGCGCTCAGTTCTTCGCCACTCAGCTTCACTGGGCGCTTAGCGGGTTGCGCAGTAGAAGACGCCGCAGATTTCGTCGCGTCCGGCGCAGACGCCAACACTTGCTGTGTTGCCATGCATAGCGAACAACCCATCAACATTAGCCAGACGTAGTCATGGCATTTGTCTGCCATGACCCTGATCGAAAGGATGGATGATCGGCGGCGGGTCGGCATCGAGGGTTCGCGCTTATGGTGCGCAGTGCCCAATACGGAAATATGTTTCATCGCTCCCTCCCCGCTTCGCTTGCCGTATGGTGGGCTATCCCCTAACAGCTCGATGTTAGGGCTGCTGGGTCCGGCTAACAAGCCGACGTATAACCGGATCCAGCCACTCAGTCGGAACGCCTTTCAAATGGGGCTTTGGACAGAGGAAGACCGATGTCCGCTTTGGGTCGTAAGCGGCCTCGGTCTTCAAATTTCCTGCGGTAGCCCTGTTTCGGAGTACGACTCCGCCGAATCGGACGATTTTTGCCCTCTTCGCACCCACGCTGGGGGCCCATCGTCCAGAGGCTCCGAGATGTCACATTGGTTTCCCAAGGCCGTGCGCTGGTCTACCGGCCTGGTCTTCACCCTGCTGTGCGCGGCGGTGGCGATCTACGCCTTCACCTTCCTGTTCGACGCACTCAAGCCGGAAGCGGGCAATTCACTGCATGCCCAGTTCGCGATCTCGGGTTTGGACGTACCAGCCCATTTCTTCGGCGGTGGGCTTGCTCTACTGCTGGCGCCATTTCAGATGAGCGAATGGATTCGGCGACGGATCCCGCGCCTACACCGCCTGAGCGGCGGCTTGTACGTGGGTGGGGTGCTGATTGCCGGGCTTGCGGGCTTGTCCTTGGCCCGGCATGCACAGGGCGGGGCGGCGACGGGCGTGGGCTTCGGCTTGCTCGCGCTGGCCTGGCTGGTGACTACGGGCATCGGCCTCGGCCATGCTCTTGCCGGCGACCTGGTCAGGCACCGGCGCTGGATGTGGCGCAGCATCGCCCTCACCGCGTCAGCGGTGACACTGCGGCTGATCCTGGGCGTAGGCCTCGGCGCGCTGCACCTGCCCTTCCCGCAGGTCTACCTGCTGGCGGCATGGGGCAGCTGGACGTTCAATCTGGCTGTCTGCGAACTGCTGCTGCGATGGCCGCGGTCGCTCGCGCGGATGTCCGCGACGAAAGCGCTGTCAGGCGCTCGCTGAGTCAGACGCCACATCTCGCACATGGCGCTTGCGGTAAGCGCTGGGAGTTTCACCCAACTGGCGCTTGAACGCGGCGTTGAAGGTCGACTTCGAAGTGAAGCCGCAGGCGTACGCGATGTCGAGGATGGTGCGCGCGTCGCTGGCATCGGCCAGGCAGGAGCGCGCTGCCTCGATCCGTTGGCGGCTGATGTATTCCCAGAAATTTCCTTCGAAGCGCTGATTGATGACCGCCGATACCAGATATTCCGGGTAGCCGCTGCGCTTGGCCAGCTGGCCGATGGTGAGCGCGGGTTCGCGATACAGCTGCTGCTGAGCCATCAGCTGTGACAAGCGCAGTTCAACGTCGGGGAAGCGCGGATCGTTACTACCCGGCGCCTCATCAATGTTGATGGGTGTCGGTTCGGGAACCGCCTCGATGACCACCGCCCCCTGACTGAGGCTGAGATAGCCCACCACGAATACCCAAGCGGTGACCGCGCCGTAGATCAGCGGGTAATCGATCCATGGGATCCTGACCAGCCACTGCGTGGTCGCGATGAACCAGATGACGATCTGCGATACCGCCATTACATCGATCCAGCGCAGCGACATGCTGTCTGCATCCGAACGCCGCTGCAGTAGGCCGTGCCGGTAGCGACGCACCCGCACCAGCCCGGCAATCACATACGACAGACTGTATGCATACAGCGCGATGTCCAAGCGTGGCACTTGCGGTTCTGAGGTTCCCGCCATCATTCGCGCGAACACGTCTTCCGTCTGCACCCGGTCCTGCATGAAGAAGCCGGCGTGCATGGACACGACAATGGCGAAGCCCACAAGATGCACGGTGTCGCGCCAGCCGAATGCACGCGCCTCGGTGAGCGCCCTGACGTAGACGTAGAACAGGCTGCCATACAGGAACGGAAACAGGCCGACCAAACGGAACGCCTTCAGCAGTCCGGCCGTCGGCGCATCGAAGTACATTGCCTTCACCGCCAGATCGATGCCGATCAGCGCGATCCACACCGCCAGCACGCGGTTTGCTTCGGCATTGACGGGCCGTCGCCACAGGGCCACCGCTAGCAGCGCGGCTTGGGCAGCGCCGATGGCGAAAACAATACTCCAAGAGCCCATGCATGGAAGCCGATCAGTGACGGGACGCACATTGGAATGTTAACAGTAGGCTGCATCCCTGGAAAACAGCGGCAAGGACGCAAACCCACTGGCGCGCGGCCGTGGTATGTCCCGAATTGGCCGCTAGCTGTCCTCCGAACTATTGAGTCCGCTGTCGGAAGCGGACCTCCCTGGCGTGTGCAACGCAGACGGCATGCAGCGTCTGGCGTGAGACATTCGTCGCCCCATGCACGTCGGATGCGGCAGCCGAACCAAACCGTGGTGCGCGGACAAACGGCAAGTGCGTACAGCAACGTGGACGCGGCGTGAGGACTCTGAAAGGGCGCTTACGTCCGGCACCTCGTTGAATCCACATCCACCCTTCTTGCGTAAAGCACGTGCCTACAGTGGGTAGGCGTCACCCGTTCTGATGGGAGAGGCACATGCAGATCAAACTTCTTGGCGCTGCCTTGCTGATGGCGGCAGGACCGGCATTCGCGGCAGGTCCCGAGCAGGGAAAATTCTCGATGTCGGTATTCGGCGGCGCCGACTTTCCGGTCAGCGGCGACGTCCACTCCGGCGCCGTGGCGCCGGTGCCGGATCTCGGTCCGTTGAATCCCGCACTGGCAGGCGTCAGCGCGGAGTTGCGCATCCGCTCCCGCAGCCACGAGCAGATCTACGGCAACGCCAAGTCTTATGGCCTGGAAGTGGGCTATGGACTGAGTGACCGGAGCGAAGTGTTCCTTCAGGCCAGGGAGACCAGCGCCGATGATGGTCGCGTGCGCGTCGGTGCCGCCTACGTGCCGGCGCTCGATACCGAGCTCGACGTCTTCAGCAAGTTCTCGAGCTATGACGCGTACACGTGGGAGGTAGGTTACCGGCACTTCTTTGGCGACGGCGGCCGGTTCAGGCCGTTCGTCGCGGCGCGAGTAGGTGCGACCGAAACCGATGTCATCCGGGCCACCTTCGAGATTCCCGACGCCGCGATCACGATCCCGGATGCGCCGTTCTACGAGAAGGGCTGGGCGCTGAGCGGCGGGCTCGAGGCCGGTGCGCAGATCGCGTTCACCGAGCGCTTCAGCATGACACTCGCCGCAGGGGTGAACTACATCGACGATCTGTCCGACGACGATTCCGCGATCGCCGGGCTCGGCCTGGCGACCATCAACGATACCGGCAGCCGCGTCTCGGTGCCGCTGTCCATCACCGGCCGCTGGGACTTCTGAGAACGTCCAACGGCGGGCACGGCCACGTGCCCGCCGCCCACGCCTGACGTCAGCAGCGAAGATCAAGCTGCAGGGGTCATCCCGGTTTCCACGGACGGCAGGCTAAAAGCCAAAGCTCAACGTCAATTCCTGACGCAATGGAGGCGCCTACCAAGCAGGTGCCTCCGTTCAACTGGATCAATGTCCGCTCTTGGTCTTGGATTCAAGCGGACATCGCACTCAAATGGCGTTCCGGTCTCCCTTAGTCGCTCATCGGCGGGCGAATTCGATATTCTTCGTCGCTCACATGTTCCATCCATGTGACCACCTTCCCATCCAGTGCTTCATGGATAGCAACATGGGGCATTGCAGTAGTGGGCTTGGCGCCATGCCAATGACGGTGACCAGGCGGGCACCCTATGTGGTCTCCGGGGTTGATCTCGATGATCGGTCCGCCTTCGCATTGTGTCCAGCCCTTGCCGGAGATGGCTATCAGCGTTTAACCCAGCGGATGGCTATGCCAAGCCGTACGTGCGCCCGGCTCGAACCTTACTGTTGCCCCGGAGACACGGGAAGGTGCTTCTCTCTGGAACTGCATATCTATCCTGACACTTCCGGTGAAGTACTCCGAAGGGCCCGCGCTGGACGGCAACGTTCCATTCCAATCTATACGCATGTTTTCGGCCCCCTCCGATGATGCGAGCGAGAGTGGAATCGTCCCAAAGCCAACCAACAGGACGAGAAGTGCTGAGTAAGGCGACCGTGAGGTTGGAATCCGCATAGGAACCGACACTCCATTCCGATAAGGTTTGTAAGGCATGGAGGGCCGGCTTAGTTGGCGGAGAACACCACTCGGCTATTGCGCGTTCCCAGCACTTGGCTGAGGCCGTTGGGGTCCTCAACACGCCCGAGCCGTGTATACGAGTACGACGAACGGAATGTCTTGTAGAAGACGACAACCGTACTGGAGCCGTAGAGCATCAGATCGCCCTTTTGTAGCGTGCCTGGACGTTCTGCGTGGGTTGGTAGCGCTTGCGGCAGATCGGCGTGTTTCTCATTGCCATTGAGCTCTGCCATATCGAGCGTCAAGGGAAGTCTGTCCACGAACGCGCGCGCGGCCGCAGTATCGGCCAAGGTTATGGCGAAACGACGTTCTCCGACGGTCATCCACATGCGAGCATCCTCCGAAGTAGGGGATGCACGACCTGCATCCTGGGCAACGATAACGGGTGCCTCGAACTGGCTGGCCTTGCAACCCCCGAGGATCGTCAGACCGAGCAGAACGCCCAGCCCGCGCGGGCATCCACGTTTCGCTGAGCGGTTCTGAGTGGGAACAGTGGTACTTGAGCTCATGACACGATTCCTTGAAGGATGAACCGCTTACACCGAGAGCTGCATGTGTGAGCGCGCGACCAACCGTGTCAGAAGGGCAGCAACCAGCAGCAAGGCGGCGCTCACTACGAAGCTGGCCTGGTAGCCGGCGTGGTCAAACAGCAACCCGCCCACGGTTGAGCCTAGGGCGATGGCCAGTTGGACCACTGCCACCATCAATCCGCCCCCAGCTTCGGCATCCTTGGGCAACTCCTGCGCAATCCAGCTCCACCAGCCAACGGGGGCGGCAGTGGCCATCAGCCCCCAAAGACCAAAAAGGATCGCTACGCCAGTCACCCAGGCACCCAGCGGGATGAGCGCAAGCGCGATGAATGCCATCACCAACGGAATGCCAATGAGGGTTCGATACAGGCCGCGCTTTAGGAAGGTGCCGATGACGGCGGTGCCGATGAAGCCGGCCACACCGATCACCAGAAGGATGAGAGAAAGCGTGGACACCTGCACGTGCGTGACCGTTTCAAGGAATGGCCGAACGTAGGTGAACAATGCGAACTGCCCCATGAAGAACGCACCGCACGCGGCCATACCCAGTGCAACGGGTCGACGCCGAAGCAACCGGAATGCGTTGGCAGACGTGGACGCGCTCGCGGAGGGCATGGTGGGCAAGCTGACCCATTGCCAGACCAGTGCGATGACCGCCACGGGCACAAGGCAATAGAACGCACCGCGCCAGCCGATGATCGAGCCCAGATAGCTACCCAATGGCGCAGCAATCACGGTGGCCAGCGCGTTGCCGCCGTTGAAGATGGCCAAGGCACGCGGCACTTGCGGTGGTGGCACCAGGCGCATGGCGGTGGCGGCGGACATCGACCAGAAACCGCCAATCACCACACCCAGGAGTGCGCGGCCGAGCATGTAGGTGGGATAGTTGGGCGCCAACGCCACGACAGCACCTGAAACAGCCATCAGGCCCGTCAACGCCAGCAGCAGCGTCTTGCGGTTGATGCTGCCGGCCACGATGGAGATCGACAGGCTGGTCAGCACCGCGAACGCGCCGGAAATCGCGATACCGTATCCCGCCCACCCCTTGCTGACCGCAAGGTCGGCGGCGATTGGCGTGAGTAGACTGACGGGCATGAACTCGGAGGCGATCAGAGCGAATACACACAGCGTCATGGCGAAGACACCTCCCCAGTGGGCGGATTGCGGGGCAGCGCCGCTGCGTTCGGCGTCTGCTTGGACGCCTGTCATGAGGGTCATGGTTTCGCTCTGCATGATGATGGGTAAGTAGTTCGTAATCGCATGGAGGCGAGTGCGGCGGGAGCGCTCTCAGTCCTGGCCGATCTGATCCATGTGCTTGGCATCCATGCGACCGCCATGAGCGGTGAGCACGGCGAACGCTGCCCTGATCTCTCGCAGGTCTACGTCCATTGTCTCGTCTCCGGGGGATGGCGAGACAAATGCCTCAGTTCGCGCCCAGGTTCTGCTTGAAGAAGGAAGTCAGCTTGTCGAACGGAATCAGGTCCGTGCGGTCATAGAGATCCACGTGGCCAGCACCCTTCACCCAGTAGAGCTGCTTGGGTTGACCTGCCAGTCGATAGGCTTCTTCGCTGAATTCCTTCGAGTGCGCCTGATCGCCAGTGATGAACAGCATGGGCCGTGGCGAGATGGTCTCGATGTCGTTGAACGGGTAGAAGTTCATGAACTTGACATTGCTGGTGACGGTCGGCTTCGTGGTTCTCTGGTCCGAGGCGCCAGGAGGGGTGAACTCGCCTCGCGAGGTGCGATAGAAATCGTAGAATTCGCGCTGTATGGGATGGGTATCCTGGGTCAGCTCCAGGTCCGTGCCGCCCGATACCGCAACTACCCCGCCTTCGAACTCTGCGTAGCGTTGTTCCGCCGCTGCGGCGATGATCTGCTTGCGCTGATCGAGCGTCTGTGAGTGGTTGAGCGCGTTGCGGTTGGCGGCCCCCATGTCGTACATGCTCACGGTGGCGATGGCCTTCATGCGCGGGTCGATCTTTGCCGCACTGATGACGAAGCTGCCGCTACCGCAGATGCCGAGCACGCCAATCCGCTCGCGGTCCACGAACGTCTGGCTGCCCAGGTAGTCCACGGCTGCACTGAAGGCTTCCGCATAGAGATCCGGCGCTACCGCGTTGCGTGGCTGACCCTCGCTCTCGCCCCAGAACGGCAAGTCGATCGCCAGGGTAATGAAACCCTGCTCGGCCAACTTCTGCGCGTACAGATTGGAGCTTTGCTCCTTCACCGCGCCCATCGGGTGGCCCACGATGATTGCCGGATACCGGACGCCCGCTTTGCGGTCCTTGGGCAGGAACAGGTTGCCGGCGACTTTCATCCGGTACTGGTTGTCGAAGGCGATCTTCTCCGCGACCAGTCGATCACTCTTGTAAAAGTTGTTTGCACCATTTGACATGTCTTGCCCCAACGCAGTGAATGAGCTGGCCAGCAGGGCCAATGACAGCAATGTCTTCTTCATGTTTGTTCCTCGATTACTCGGACAACGTGGCGCTGTCGATGACGAAGCGATACTTGACATCGCCCTTGAGCATCCGCTCGTAGGCATCGTTGATTTCATCGGCGCGGATGAGCTCGATATCCGCGACGATTCCGTGCTCAGCACAGAAATCGAGCATCTGCTGAGTTTCCGGGATGCCACCGATGGCCGAGCCCGCAATCGATCGGCGCTTCAGGATCAGATTGAAGACCCCGGGCGACGGGTGCGGGATGGCAGGCGCACCGACAAGGGTCATCGTCCCATCGCGCTTGAGCAGCAAAAGGAAGGCATCCAAGTCATGCGGCGCGGCCACGGTGTTGACGATCAGGTCGAAGCTGGTGGCGTGCGCGGCCATTTCCTCAGCGTTACGCGAGACCACCACCTCGTCGGCGCCGAGATCCAGGGCTGCCTGGCGTTTGGAATCGGAGGTGGTGAAGGCCACGACATGGGCACCCATTGCATGTGCCAGCTTCACGCCCATGTGGCCCAAGCCACCAATGCCGACGATTCCCACCTTCTTGCCTGGGCCGGCGTTCCAATGACGCAGAGGCGAGTAAGTCGTGATGCCTGCACAGAGCAGCGGAGCGACAGCGGCCAACTGCTCCTCCGGATGACGCACGTGCAGCACATATCGCTCGTGCACCACGATCTGCTCGGAGTAACCGCCCAGCGTGTGGCCAGGCGCATCGGCGGAAGGCGAGTTGTAGGTCAGCACCGTGCTGTCGCAATAGTTCTCCAGCCCGCGCTCGCAGTCCTCGCAGTGCTGGCAGCTGTCGACCAGGCAGCCCACGCCGACCAGGTCGCCGACGGCAAAGCCCGACACCTGCACACCGACGGCGGACACCCGGCCCACAATCTCGTGGCCCGGCACGCAGGGGAACAGGGTGCCGGCCCATTCAGCGCGGACCTGGTGCAGGTCGGAATGGCAGATGCCGCAGTAGGCGATGTCGATCTGCACATCGTGGAGACCAGGGGCCCGGCGGGTAATCTCGATGGGTTCCAGCGGCTTGTCGCCTGCGTGGGCGCCATAGGCGTTGACAGTCATGTCGGCTCCGGAGGGATGGCGTGCCTGGTGGCACGGGTATCGGAGGTCATTCTGTCGGGCGCGCGCCGCTTTGATTAGATAATAAATACTGATTTACCCTATAAGCGCACCTAATCAATAGTGGTGGCAGACTAGCCTCATGGCCAAGCGCAACCTCAATGATCTTGTCGCCTTCGTGACCGTGGCCCGGGAAGGCAGCTTCACGCGCGCCGCTGCGATCCAGGGGGTTACCCAGTCGGCGTTGAGCCAGGCGATCAAGGCGCTGGAGGCCAGGCTGGAGATCCGGCTGCTGACGCGTACTACACGCAGCGTGTCTCCCACGGCTGCGGGCGAGCGCCTGCTCAAGGCAATCGGCCATCGTTTCGATGAAATTGAAGCAGAACTGGACGCCATTACGGAGCTGCGAGACAAGCCCGCCGGCTCGGTGCGGATCACCTCGAGCGATCAGGTCCTCAAGTCGGTGCTTCTGCCCAAGCTTGTTCCGCTGATGAGGGAGTATCCGGACATCAATATTGAGTTCGATGTCTGCTATGGCTTTCGCGACATCGTGGCCGACAGGTTCGATGCAGGCGTTCGTCTTGGCGAGGCCATCGATCAGGACATGATCGCCGTGCCGATCACCCCACCGCTGAGGATGGCCGCCGTTGCGGCACCGACCTACTTTGCCACTCGCTCGCTGCCCAAGAAGCCGCAGGATCTGGTCAACCACAACTGCATCAACATCCGTCAATCCACGCGCGGCGGTGTTTACGTCTGGGAATTCGAGAAGAAGGGTCGAGAACTCAACTTCAGGGCAAGTGGGCAGGGCATCTTCAATACCTCGCCGCATATCGTGGAGGCTGCAGTGATGGGATTGGGTATCGCCTTCCTGCCCGAGGGGGAATTCGCGCCTTATCTGGACGATGGCAGGTTGATGCGGATCCTCGAGGACTGGTGCCCTCCTTTCCCCGGATACCACCTGTACTACCCCAGCCGTCGGCAGCCTTCTCCTGCCTTCACGCTTGTCGTTGATGCCCTTCGACTCTGACGCGGCACGCGAGCACAGACGCCGACAGCGTTCTGGCTTTCGTGGGTATGCCTTCACCGGAACGATCACTCCAAGGAACCTGCGCTGCCGTGCTACCCAACGCTCACACCGACGAGCTCCCGCCGCGCGGCGGTATCCCCGTTTCCCGGCAGGACGTACTGACCGACGATGCGCTGGAGATTCTTCAGTACGCAGCAGACGCAGTCGCTGCTGGCATTCCCGCTGCGCTGGTGACCCTGGTGGAAGTACATGGCGGAGCTGCCCGTCAGCCTGGCGCGCAGATGGTCGTCCTGGCTGATGGCCGCTATTGCGGATTCGTCTCCGGCGGTTGTGTAGAAGCGGCAGCGGCCCGTGAAGCATCTGAAGCCATTGCCGCTAGACGGGACCGTGTCGTTCGATTTGGCGAGGGCTCCGATTATTTCGACATCGTGCTGCCCTGCGGAGGAGGCATCACGCTCGCCATCCACGTTATCCGAAGCGACGCCCCCCTCCTGCACACCCTGGAGTGGCTCTATCGACGGCAGTCGGCAGGCCTGGCATACGCTCCGTCCGACTCGACCCTTGCCTTTGCTCCCCACGCTGTATCTACAGGCTGGAGAGGCGGCCAGTTCCTTCTCGCCCTGCCCCCAAGGCCCAGGCTGGTGATCTTCGGAAGCTCCATCGAGGCTTCGTGCACAGCATCGCTCGCACGGGCTGCAGGGTACGAGGTGGCCTTGGCCAATGACGCAGCGCCGTTGCCGTCGATCGATGAGTTCACCGCGATCGCGCTGCTGTTCCACGACCTGGACCGTGAGGTACGACCGTTGCAGACAGCCTTGGACGCAGCGCCCTTCTACATAGGCGCGTTGGGAAGCACGCGAACCCACGAGCGCAGAACACATGCGCTGCTCGCGTTGGGCTACCGGGCCGAGGATATTGCGAGAATCAAGGCACCGATCGGTATCTTCCCCAAGGCAAGGGATGCGAGCTCACTGGCGATCTCCATCCTGGCAGACATTGCAGTGGCTTGGCAGAAACGCGTCTGTGGAGGAACCGGCGATCAGCTGCGCGGAGACGCTTTGCCGGCGGCTACCCAGCCCGACGCCGTCCCTGAGCACACGAGGATGGAAGCGTGAGTGTACCGGGCACCATATCCACCGTCCGACTCACCTGCTTTATCCGAGGGGCCCACTTCGCCCCGGATACCGCACCCTTCATCGCAAGCCCGATTGATTAGCCCGGCTTATAGGGGCTAGTTTCGGACGGATATGCATTTTTAACCAGGAATTGGATAAGTTCCGGATTGGTCCCTGCACGTGCCGTACTTGCGACCGATCCATCCTGGGCCAGCCACATCGCCGACGCTTAGCGCGTTCCAGAGAGGACACCTCATGCCGCACACGCCCCCGAACGAGCCCGTCGAGTTGAATGAAGACGAGGCGGCCCTTCTCGAAGAAATGCCAACACTGGATGGGGTGGGCCAGTCGCGTCGCGACTTCATGGTTACCTCGGCCGTCGGTGGCATCGGTCTGTTTGCCGCCAACCTTCTTGTCCAGGAATCGGCGCTCGCGCACATGCCCCTGGCCGAGGGTGCAGCGATGGCACCCATCAAGGCCCAGAATGTGGTCAAGGTGAGCCTGACCATCAACGGGAAGCCTCAATCGTTGGAACTGGACTCCCGCGTGGTACTGCTGGATGCCCTGCGTGAGCGGCTGGGCATGACCGGCACGAAAAAGGGATGCGACCAGGGCCAGTGTGGTGCGTGCACCGTGCTCATCGACGGCGAGCGCGCCCTGGCCTGTTTGACGCTGGCCGCCACGCTGGAGGGTCGCAAGGTCATCACGATCGAGGGGCTGGCCGAGGGCGATCAGCTGCATCCCATGCAGGCCGCCTTCATCAAGCACGATGCCTTCCAGTGCGGCTATTGCACCCCGGGCCAGATCTGCTCGGCCGTCGGCGTGTTGAGCGAAGCCCGTCGCGGCCACGTCAGCCATGTCACCGCTGATGTGGGTACTGGCACGACGTCATTGAGCAACGATGAGATTCGCGAGCGGATGAGCGGCAATATCTGCCGGTGCGGTGCTTATCCCGGCATCGTGGCCGCCGTCCAGGAAGCGCATTCTGGACGTCAGAGCGCCCAGACATGGCAGTTCGCGACCGAAACCCAGCTGGCTGCAGTACGCAAGGAGACGGGCCATGAGACCGTTTGAGTACGTCCGCGCCGAGAACGCGGGTGCCGGGGTGGACGCTGTCGTCGGCGCTCCCGGGGCGAAATTTCTGGCCGGCGGCACCAATCTGGTCGACCTGATGAAGGAGGACGTGGAGCGGCCCACACGCCTGGTGGACATCTCCCATTTGCCGTTCCACAAGATCGAGCGCTCCCGTGCCGGCCTGTCGCTTGGGGCCTTGGCCACCAATACGCAGACGGCGAACCATCCGCTGATCCGGGAGAACTATCCGCTGCTGACCCAGGCCATCGTGGCCGGGGCCTCCGGCCAACTGCGCAACATGGCCACCAATGGCGGCAACCTGCTCCAACGCACCCGCTGCAACTACTTCTACGACACCGCCATGCCGTGCAACAAGCGCGAACCAGGCAGTGGCTGTGGCGCGCGCGAGGGCCTGAACAAGATCCACGCCATCCTGGGCTGGAGCGAGGGGTGCGTGGCGACCTATCCCGGCGACATGGCCAATGCGCTCTACGCCTTGGATGCGAGCGTGCGTGTCCGTGGTGCGGGCGGGAAGGAACGCTTGATTCCCATTGGCGACTTCCATCGCCTGCCAGGCGAAGAGCCGCACAGGGACACTGTGCTGGGGCATGGCGATCTGATCATGGCCATCCAGTTGCCGGTGGCCTCGGCCGAATTTGCCCGCCATTCGTATTACCTGAAGGTTCGCGACCGCAGTTCCTACGCGTTCGCCCTGGTGGCCGTGGCTGCTGCACTCCGCGTGGAGAACGGCGCCATCAAGGATGCACGGGTGGTCTTGGGTAGCGTGGCGCACAAGCCGTGGCGCAGCGCCGAGGCCGAGGTGGCATTGAAGGGTCAGCGACTTGGTGAAGCCGTGTTCCAGCAGGCCGCGCAGGCGGCGCTGCAGCAGGCGAGGCCCCTGGCCCACAACGCCTACAAGGTCGAACTGGCTCAACGCTCCATCGTGCGCGCTCTGACGCGTGCGGCGCACTTGGCTTAAGGAGAACACCATGGCTCGTTACCTGGGCAAGGAAACAACACGCGTAGACGGGATGGCCAAGGTCACCGGCAAGGCCAAGTACGCCGCCGAGTTCCAGATCCCTCACCTGACGTACGGTTTCATCGTCCTGAGTACGATCGCCAAGGGGCGGATCACCCAGATCGACACCCGTGCGGCCGAAGCCTCTGCCGGCGTGATCAAGGTATTTACCCATCTCAATGCCGGCAAACTGGGCAAGCCCCCGGCGGCCGATGCGTCGCCCACGTGGGCCTGGCCCCTGCAATCGGACCAGGTCTTCTTCAACGGCCAACCGATCGCCCTCGTTGTGGCAGAGACCTACGAGCAGGCGCGTCACGCCGCGCGGCTGGTGCAGGTGAGTTACCAGGCGCAGCCGCATGAGACCAACGTGGCCACCCTGCTGGATCGGGCCAAGCCGGCCCCACGGGAAGCGCCGCCGCGCGGCAATCCGCAGGCCGCCATGCAGGCCGCTTCGGTCAAGGTCCAGTCCGAGTACCGCATTCCGATCGAGCACCACAATCCGATGGAACCGCATGCCGCCATCGCATTCTGGGAAGGCGATCAACTGACGATCTTCGACAAGACCCAGAACGTCTACGGCGTACAGCAGCACTTGTCGCAAGGCCTCGGGGTGCCGGCGGGCAATATCCGCGTGGTGTCTCCCTTCGTGGGCGGTGCCTTCGGCGCCTCGCTCAAGCCCAACTACTACCCTTCGCTGACCGCCCTGGCCGCGCGCGAGCTCAAGCGGCCGGTCAAGGTGGTCTTCACCCGCGCGCAGATGTTCACCGGACACGGATACCGCCCCGAGACGATCCAGAAGGTTGCACTGGGCGCAGCACCCGACGGCAAGCTGCAAGCCATCATCCATGAGGCTTTCCACAACACCTCTTCCTTCGAGTCCTTCTCGGACAACACCACGGGCTTTCTCAAGCAGGTCTATGCCTGCCCAAATTTGCACGCGCCTCTGAAGATTGCCGCCACAGACCTGGCCACGCCTACGTGGATGCGAGCTCCCGGAGCGGTGAGCGGTATGTTCGCCCTGGAAAGCGCGATGGACGAGCTGGCCTACGCGCTGAAGATCGATCCGCTGGAACTGCGCCTGATCAACTACGCCGAAGTGGATCCGGAGAGCGGCAAACCGTTTTCCAGCAAGGCGTTGCGCGAGTGCTACCGACTGGGTGCCGAAAAGTTCGGTTGGAGCAAGCGCAATCCCGAGCCACGCTCGATGCGCGATGGCAACCTGCTGGTCGGTTGGGGTATGGCCTCCAGCGTGTGGGGCGCCATGCAGATGCCGGCCAGTGCACGGGTGACATACCGGGCCGATGGCACTGCCAGCGTTGCCAGTGCGACCAGTGACATCGGGCCCGGCACCTATACGGTCATGACCATGATCGCCGCCGAGTTCCTGGGCTTGACGCTGGAGAAAGTGAAGTTCGAGTTGGGTGATACCGACCAGCCGCGCGCGCCTGCGCAAGGCGGCTCCTGGACCACGTCCAGTGTCGGGTCCGCAGTACGCGGAGCTGCCTTGACGATCACCGAGAAGCTGCTGAGCCTGGCCAACCAGGACGCAGGCTCGCCACTGCGAGGTGCCTCGATCGATGAGGTGGAGATGTTCGAGAACCGCCTGCGCCTGAAAAGCGATGCGGCGCGTTCGGTCGACATCGCCGCGATCATGCAACGGGCTGGAACGCAGGAGCTGACCGAGGTCTACGACTCCAAGCCCTCCCCCGAGCGCGAGAAGTACGCATCGCTCGCCCACGGCGCCCAGTTCGTCGAAGTCAAGGTCGATCCCGAACTGGGGACGGTCCGCGTCAGCCGCGTCATCGAGATCACCGCGTGCGGCAAGATCCTCAACCCCCTTGCCTCGCACAGCCAGGAGATCGGCGGCGTCGTCTGGGGCATCGGCATGGCACTGGAAGAAGCCACCGAGATCGACCACCGCTACGGCCGCATCATGAACGCAAGTCTGCAGCACTACCACGTGCCGGTGAATGCCGACATCCACGCCATCGAGACGATCTTCGTCGAGGAAGACGACACCGTCGTCAACCCGCTGGGTGTCAAGGGCATGGGAGAGCTGGGAATGGTCGGCATTCCGGCTGCCATCGCCAATGCGGTGTACCACGCCACAGGCAAACGCATTCGTGATTTGCCCATCACACCCGACAAACTGGTCTAGCCAGCCCGCAACTCGCTTGTAGCCGAGCTCAGGTGCAGGGGTCGGTCAGCCAGAAGCTACATACCGCCGAGAAGTTGGACTGCGTAGCTTTAGAAGCTGGACACGGTCGGAGGTGGCCTCCTAGCAACAGGAGAGGCGACGACAGAAGCGAGCGTAGCGGTTGGCTCATGTCCGTCATGCGGCTTTCGCGAGTGCGGCCTCTACTCGGTTGACCATGGTCCACTCCCAGATTGCCAACGGTCTAATCCGCAGTGGCCCCGGCGCCCCCATGCCTGAGCCCTAACACTACTCCGGCAGGTTGGAACGGATCAGGTCCACGGTTCCAGCTAGTTGCCCGGCGGAAACCTGAACGCGCTCTCGACGTTGTGCATCCCCGCGGGGATCGTGTGACGTACCCCGTATGCGTCCTGCGCCATCGAAGGTAGCGAGTTGAGGTGGGCCCACGCCCCAGTCACTGCCCTTCTGTCGGGGGACGACATGGAAATGGAAGTGCGGTGTTTCCTGTCCGCTGAAGACTCCGTTGTTCTGGAACGTCAGTATTCCCAGCGGCCGATACGTCTTGACGAGCGCTTCTGCGACCCTTTTGGCCGAGACCATGATGGCCGCGCATTCCGGGCCAGAAAGATCGAGCAGCGTCGCGACATGCCGACGGGTGATGACGCAGCACTGGCCAACTTCGAATTGCCATGGATTGATCACGGTCAGGGTATGTTCGCTCTCATCGATGACTTTCCATCTTTCTTCGCGCGCCGCCACGCAAAGGTCGCACGGCTCTCTTGTGGGAAGTTCGATCATTTGCCCTCTCCGGTTGAGCTGATGTTCCGCAGGCAGCCCGACGCATGGAACAGACCGCACCGCGAGCGGCATCGGCCTGGACGGATCACCAAGCCACACTCCAGCGACGCCTCGGCCTCGCGCTCGATGCGCCGGCACACGGTCTCGAAGCGACCAGTCCGCTGGGTTGTCGGGCCCTTGCAGGACACGTCGGCAACGCTGCAATTGGCCGGTTACTCGACTTGCCCACAGCGTAGCGCATGGTGGGCTGTGACGTGGATGCAGTTCGATCCTGAGACCGCCGATCCCGACTACCTGCCGTGGCGAGGCGGCAAACGGCAACGGTCCTCGAACCTCGGTTGAATCCGGTGCCAGGCGTAGATGCCGCACCTGTCCGGTGGGCACTCCAGTCCGACGTCTTCGCGTGCGAAGGCGCTCCTGGCCGATCACCGTGCCCCGGGAAAAGGGCCGGCACCGGATGGCGCGAGGTCCCCGCGTTTGCGATGGAGGCGACCGAGCCACATCGCCAGTGCGGCCCATGCCAGCGCCAGTGGGACGGCGACGCCCGCGAGGCCGCCCACGGTCCACCCAGCTCCCGCCAACGTTCTTTCCATTTGCGCGCCCAGGACATCACCCATGCGATACACGAACGTGTCGATGAAGGCCTTCGCCTTGTATTTGTCATTGCGCGGGACCACGGTGAACAGCATCTCGCGCGCAGGCCGGGCGACGCCACGCTGCACTGCCCTGTTGGCGGCATCGAGCAGGAACAGAACGAGGAGGGCGCCCTGCGCCGCCAGGCTCGCGAACCCGAGCGCGGTGGCCAGTGGCAGGAGCACCAGCGCGTGTCCTGTGTCGACACGCCGGGTGAACCGGGTCGCCATCGCGAGCTGCAGCGCGAGGAAGACCACCTGGGTCCACATGTCGATGCGTGCCAGCAGCGCCGCCATCGCATCAGGCTCTGCCGCGACACCCGCAACCAGTTGCAGGCGGGTGAGATAGACGAACGTCGCCATCATCGCCATCAGCATCACATAGCCCGCGATACCAGCGAGGTAGGGCGACCGCACCACCGCATGCAGGCCGTCCCACGCACCGCCGCCGATCGGCGCGGGGTCATGCGATCGGTGCGCCTCCCCCTCCATGCGCGCTTCCATGGGGCTTGGCGTGATGCGCGCCAGCCGCCATGCGGCCAGGGCACCCAGCGACAGGAAAAACGCCGAAACGGGCAGGAGGTGGATGGCGCCGAGAGGTTCCGCGAGCCTGGACGTCAGCCATGGACCGAACACCGCGCCCAGCGTGCCGCCGATCGCGATCAGTGCGAACAAGCGAGCGCTTTGCTCGCGGGTGAAGTGGTCGGACACCAGCGCCCAGAACACCATGGTGCCGAACACGTTGATGACGCTGAACCAGACATAGAACGCCTGTCCCCCGCCCTGAGCGATGGCGAACGGGGCGAACGTCAACAGCACCCAGAACACCACCAGCGTCAGGCAGAAGAAGCCGTAGGTCGCCGCCACGAACAGCGGCCGTCGAAGACGACCCACCAGGAAACCGAACACGGGATTCAACGCCAGCGTCACCACCGCGGTCGTCATGAACAGCCACCGGATGGTTTCCACCCCGCGCACCATGCCGATGGCGTCGCGCACCGGCCGGAGCAGCATCAGGGCGGTCAGCACGAAGAAGAATCCACACGCGGCGGTCACTACCGGACCGGCTTCGCTCCGGCGTACGTCGAAGAGCGTCTTCATCCAGCGCAGTGGCCGCCCCCACGATGCGCGGGGGATGGACCCGGTCATGCGAACCTCCTGCGACGCCCCGTTGTTCCGTGCGCCCCGTGGATATCCGCGCGGCGCGGCATCAGGACGTTGCGCGGTGTCCGCCACCCTGGTCGAAGACGGATGCCGTCAAGCGTTCCGATGCCTGCCACAAGCGCTCCGCCACGTCGGTGTCCCTGGCCTGCGGAGGAATCGCGGCCAGCCGCGGGTGACCGCGCGTCTCCCCGAGTTTGTCCGGCCCGTAGTACGCGCCCGCTGCCGCACCCGGCGCAGTCGCGGCGAACAGCGGCGGCAAGGCACCTTGTTCGGCGGGCTGGAAGAGGAACCACAGGTATCGCCGCGCCATTCCCGGCACGCTGCGGGCGCCCGCTCCATTGGGCAGGAGGTCCGTGCGCGAGATGCCCGGATGCGCCGCGATGCTCTGGATGCCCCACCCTTCCTTCGCGCTGCGGCGCTGCAGTTCGAACGCGAACATGAGGCAGGCGAGCTTCGACTGGCTGTAGGCCGCCATCGGCGTGTACCGACGCTTGGATTGCAGGTCGGCGAAGTCGATCGCTCCATTCCTTGCCGCCACGCTCGACAGGCTCACGACGCGCGCTTCGCGTCCCTGTCGCAGCAGCGGCAGCAAGTGCGCGGTCAGCGCGAAATGCCCCAGGTGATTCGTGCCGAACTGGAGCTCGAATCCATCGGCGGTTTCCCGCCGTTGCGGCGGTGCCATCACCGCCGCATTGTTGACCAGCAGATCGAGACTGCCGTGCGAGCGGCGCAGGGTGTCGGCGAACGCCTCGATGGACTCCAGGCTCGCCAGGTCCACGGCACCGAAACGCACGTGCGCGAACGGGACATGCTGGCGCACCTGCTCGACTGCCGCCGCTCCTTTCAGAGGATTCCGGCCCGCCACGATGACGTTGGCGCCGGCCCGGGCCAGCGCGAGGGCGACCTGGAAACCGATGCCGCCGGTGCCCGTGACGACGGCGGTCCGCCCGATCTGGGAGGGAATGTCTGATGCTGTCCAGCCTGTCATGTCGATCACCTCGAAAGTTGTTTGGGGGTAAGGGGGGTCGATGCGCGCGTACCACGGCTCCGGGGCCGGCATGGTCAACGAGGACGCATGCCGTACCCCGGCGCGCGACCCTGTCTAGAGCGAAGCTTCCATGAGGCCACTGATCATGCGTCGCCCCCAGGCGCCGTTGACGAAGATCCACGTCACGAACGCGACGAAGATGCTGGCGGCGACCATCAACGTCGCGGAGCTGATCCTGGCCAGTGCGCCCTGGCTACTGCGATGCGAACGGATGACGTGCTCGGCAACGATGAGGTTGGGGATGTAGAAGAAGAACGCCATGACCATGTCGAACCACCCCGTGAATCCCCTTCCCGTGCCGGCGCCGCCGGCCACGAGGAACCACGCGCCGTATTCCATCCGGTAGAGCCAGGAGCCGACGGTCAGCGCGAACAACCGGATGGCCCAGGCACGGTGCTGCGTGACACGGCCGGCACGGGCATGGAAGAACGCCAGGCCCGCGCACATCACCATCAAGGCCCCGTAGAGACCGAATCCGATGTCCATCACCGGACCTCCCACCGTGCCTTTCGCGAGGATGAACGCGAGTCCGCCGACACCCGCCAGCGCGGCCGAGAGAACGTAGAGACGACCGAGCCAGCGGTGCAGCGCAGGAACGCTCCGCCGCAGACTGCCGATGAACTGCACCGGTCCAAGCAGGAGCAGCACGGCTCCCGCCACGAAATGCACGCCGATGGCGCCGATGGCCATCGGCGATGCCCTGTCGTAGAGACCGGGCAGGGATTCGTTCCACCGCTCGCCCGCGCCCGCCAGCAGGACGCCGCCGAAGAACGCGACGATATACGCGGCAAAGACAAGGCCACTGACCCAGCTTGTGGTGAACAGCAACGCCGTGCTCCATCGCGATGCGGCGCCCTGCACGACATCGGTGCCAGCGGACCCGAACGGTCTGCCCGATTTCCTGCTCATGTCCATGCGGATGTTCCTGTCGCGTGTTGTGTGCTTGCGAGGTGCAAGGAAGCTGCTTGAGCCTCACCACCCTCGCCATGCGTGCCTGCGCCGCACCGACTGCGTGCTGCCGATGCGTCGCCGGACGGCAGCGCGATCAGCGGCCGCGCGTCGGGAAACGCGTGCCCGTGATCTCTTCGGTCAGGTCCCACAGACGGGCCGCCGTCGCGGCATCGCGGGCGACGGCCGGAACCGTGGCCACGCCCAGGGGGCCGGCGATTTCGTTGGGGCCCGTCGGTCCGTAATAGACCCCGCCTTGCGCAGTGGGTGCGGTGGCGGCGTACAACGTTGAAATGGCCCCCATCGCTGCGGTCTGCAGATGCGCGCGGTTGCTGGACCACTGGCGTCCCTGTTCGCTGTCGAGTCCGGGACCGCGGGCGACCAGTTCGGTCACTGCGACACCGGGATGGGCGGCCATGCTCTGGATACCCCAGCCGCCGGCCTCGCTGCGCCGCTGCAGTTCGAACGCGAACATGAGGCACGCCAGCTTCGACTGGGCGTAGGTCGCCATCGGCACATAAGCACCGGTGGACTGCAGGTCGTCGAGGTTGATGGAACCGCGGTGGATGGCGATGCTCGACAGCGTGACCACGCGCGGCGCGTCGCTCTTGCGCAGCAGCGGCAGCAGCTCGGCGGTCAGGACGAAGTGTCCGGCATAGTTGGTGGCGAACTGCATTTCCAGTCCGTCAACGGACGTGCCGCGCTCCGGCGGCGCCATGATCGCCGCGTTGTTGATCAATCCATCCAGTCGCGGCAGCGTGGCGCCCAGTCGCTTGCCCAGGTCGCGCACCGATGACAGGTCGGCCAGGTCGACGGCTTCGAACTGCACCCGTGCATCCGGAACGTCCTGCTTGATTCTGTCGATCGCTTCGCGCCCGCGCTGCGGGTTTCGTGCGGCAATGACGACACGGGCACCGGACGACGCCAGCGCCTTCGCGTCCTCGAATCCCATGCCGCTGGTGCCGCCGGTGACCAGGAAAATGCGCCCCTTCTGCGAGGGCATGTCGGCCGTGCTCCAGGTCGGCGGCGGCGGCGTTTGCGCGATGGCATCCGTCGCCATCACGCTGCCCAGCAGCAGGCCGAAGGCAGCGAGCCGCCCTCGCCATGTCGACGGAGTGGCGGAGCCGGACGGGACATTTCGTTCAGTGATCATGGGTGTTTCCTTGCAGTGGGGTTGGGGGTGGTCGTGGGAACGCATCAGAGGTGCCTGCTCAGGTCCGGCACTTCATGAAGGGCGGGAGAGTTGTTTCCACCATGCTTCAGCCCTCAGGGTGGGCAGTGGTGGGACGTGGAGCGCGCTGCACAGGAGGCATCGCGTCGTGCTGCGTGGAAGGAGTCGTTTCATCCGCCATCACCGATGCGGCGCGCCGTGCATGCGCGCGTCCCAGCCAGATCCCGATCGCGGCCCACGCAAACGCCAGTGGCACGACCACGCTGGCCAGTCCGCCCAGGGCCAGCCCCAGTCGGCCGAGCGCACCTTCGGTCTGCGCACCGATCACATCGCCGGTGCGGTACATGAACGTATCGACGAAGGCTTTGGCCTTGTATTTTTCTTCGCGGCTCACCACGGTGAACAACGCCTCGCGCGCCGGTCGCGTGATGCCGCGCTGCACGGCGCGGTTGGTGGCCTCGAGCAGGACCAGCACGACGAACGACCCGTAGATCGCCAATCCGATGAAGCCGAGCGCGGTGGCGACCGGCAGGATCGCCAGCGCCACGCCGAGACCGAAGCGCTGGATGATCTTGCCGGTCAGCGTGAGTTGCAGCACCAGCACGGCGACCTGGGTCCACATGTCGATGTTGCCGAGGATCGCCGCGCGCGCATCCATGCTGTCCGACACCGCCGCGACCATCTGCAGTCGGGTGAAGTAGATGAACGTGGCGAGCACGGTCATCAGCAGAACGTAGCCCGCGATGGCGGTCAGGTAGCGCGACCGGAACACGGCCACGAGGCCGGCCCACGCACTGCCGCCGATGCGTTCGGATTCGGCAGCGAACCGGGGCGCGTGGACAGCCGCGTCGGCGGTCGCGCGATCCGGCACCACATGCACCAGCAGCCATGCCGCGAACAGCGCCACCAGGAGAAAGCCGCCGGCGACCAGCAGCAGGCTGGGTGTGCCGAGAGGCACGGCGAGTTGCGACGTGAGCCACGGCCCGAGTATCGCTCCGAGCGTGCCGCCCACCGAGATCAGTGCGAAGAAGCGCTTGCCCTGCTCGCTGGTGAAACGATCGGCCAGCAAGGCCCAGAACACCATGGTCACGAACAGGTTGAACACGCTGAACCACACATAGAACACCTGGCCGCTGCGCTGGCCGATGGCACCCGGTGCGAACATCAGCAGCGCCCAGAACCCGACCAGGCTGGCGATGAAGAAGCCGTAGGTGACGCCGATGAACTGCAGTCGCCGCAGGCGTCCGACCAGCCAGCCGAACAGCGGATTGACCGCCAGCGTCGCCACGGCCGTACCGACGAACAGCCAGCGGATGCTCTCGATGCCGCGCTCCATGCCCAGCGCATCACGCGCAGGCCGCAGCAGCATCAATGCGGTCAGTACACAGAAGAAGAACACCGCGCCGATCAGCACCGGCCCGACTTCCTCGCGGCGGAGATTGAACAGGGTCTGCAGCAGGCGCGGGCGGCGCGATGCAAGCGACGGTGTCGTGGTGGGGGGCATCGAGGGATCCTGGGTCGAGAGTGCGGGATGGCCGGGGCGTCAGCGGGAGGGACGATCCACTACCGGGAGGGACGCGCTCATGCGGTCGGATCCCGAGGGAAACGGGTGGCGCTGAGGGCTTCGCTCAGCGTCCACAGGCGTGACGCCGCCTGCGCATCCGTCGCCGTCTCGGGCACGCGGGCGAAGCCAAGCGGGCCACGCAGTTCCATCATCCCGGTCGGCCCGTAATAACCGCCGCCACGCGCATCGGGTGCAGTCGCGGCATACAGCGTCGGCAATGCGCCGCGCGCGGCCGGCTGCAACACCAACCTCATCACGCTGCGGCGTACGAAACCGTTGTTGACCTGCAGGTTGGTGCGCGCCACCCCCGGATGGGATGCGATGCTCCGGAGGCCCCAGCCCTGCGCATCGCTGCGACGCTGCAGTTCGCGGGCGAACATCAGGCACGCCAGCTTGGACTGCTGGTACGCGCCCGCGGGATCGTAGTCCTGTTCGAACTGGAGATCGTCGAAGTGGAGCGCGCCGCGGCGGGCGGCGATGCTGGACAGCGTCACCACCCGCGGGGCATCCGACTTCCGCAACAGCGGCAGCAGCTCCGCGGTCAATGCGAAGTGGCCCAGGTAGTTGACCGCGAACTGCATCTCGTAGCCGTCAGCGGACGTGTCGCGTTGCGGCGGCTCCATGATGCCCGCGTTGTTGATCAGGCCATCGAGGCTCGGCAACGTCGCATTGAGGCGGATGGCCAATGCATGGACCGACGCCAGATCGGCGAGGTCCAGTGATTCGAAGCGGATACTGGCATTCGGCGTTTCCTTGCGGATGCCCGCGATCGCGGCTTCACCTCGTTCCGGGTTGCGCGCCACGATGATCACCTGCGCGCCCGCCGCCGCCAGCGCCTTGGCGCTTTCGTAACCGATGCCGCTCGTTCCACCCGTTACCAGGAACACCCGTCCGAGCTGCGACGGCATGTCGGACGTGCTCCAGTCCGGCCCGGGCGCATCCTGTGCGACCGAGCCACTTGCCGCGCAGGCGGAAAGAAGCAGTGCGCCGACCGATGCCAGGAGCGTCCGCAACCCGACACGTGCCGGTCGCGACGTTCGCTCGGGCGTGGCGATCGCCGTGTTGGCTCGATGGTGAAAGGGAAGACGGGACGCAAGCCGGTTGAACACGGGCGGCACCTCACGGTGAAGAGATGGTTCGGGAGAGAGGCCTGCGTGAGAGCAGCAGGCACTGCAGTGTCAGAGGCCGCGATTAAGATGCGTTTAAGGCGCACGGTGGCGTCGCTGCGTCGCGCAACGCGTGCGATGGAACGCTTCGGGGTGGGCATTAATCCGGTCTTAAAACCGGCGGACGACTATCGCCGGTCGCTTCGCAGACCGCCTCCACCATGGACACGATCCTCCTCGTCGAAGACGACCACATGCTCGGCCGGGCATTGACGGCAGCACTCGGGCAGGAAGGGTGGCGCGTGGTGCGCCACGAGGACGCGCGATCGGCGCAGGCCGCGCTCGTCGACCACGGTTTCGTCGCCGTGCTGCTCGATCTCGGCCTCGCGCGCGGTTCCGGACTGGATGTGCTGGCGACAATGCGCGAGCGCCACGACGCGACGCCCGTCCTGATCATCACCGCGCGCGACCAGCTGAGCGACCGCATCCGCGGCCTCGATGCGGGCGCGGACGACTACATTGTCAAACCGTTCCAGCGCGACGAAATGCTGGCACGACTTCGCGCGGTGCTGCGTCGCACGCGCGGCAAGGTGACGCCGGTACTGCGTTGGCGCGACGTCGAGGTGGATCCCGGCGCGAGCACCGCGTATCTCAACGGCAAGCGCATCGGCCTGAGCGCCAACGAGTTCCGCATCCTGCAGGTGTTGTTCGAGGCGCGTGGCCGCGTGCTGAGCCGCGACCAGTTGCAGGACTGCCTCTGCCGCGGTGGCACGGAGGTCGGCAGCAATGTGGTCGCGGTCTACGTGCACCAGCTGCGGCGGAAGCTGGGTGATGGCGTGGTGGTGACGGAAGTCGGTCTCGGTTACCGCGCCGGGGACGAAGCGTGATGCGCGCGCTGCGTACGCGGCTGCTTGTCGCGATGGCTGCCGTCCTGCTGGTTGCCTGGTCCACGGGGTTCGCGCTGCAGTACCTGGACATGTCCGCGCGGCAATGCGGCGAGGCCGATGGCATGTTGCGCAATGTCGCCGAGCAGATCCTGCAATCCCTGCCCTCGGACATCACGGCCGCCGGCCAGCAGGCGCCGTTCGAACTCGATACCGCCTCGATGCCCGCGAACGGCAAGTTCGCCGCGCTCGGCTTCCAGGTCTGGGAGCACGGCACCGGCCGGCGCCTGATGTCGTCTCGACCGGCGCCGGAGCATGCGATGGTCGCGAGCCTTGTGGACGGCTTCTCGGAGGTCACCATCGCCGGCGCCGCCTGGCGCGTGTTCGCCGTCAGCGACGCGCAGCATCGGGTGCAGGTGCAGGTCGGCCTGCCGCAGTCCGCATTGCAGGCGGAGTTGCGGAAGTGGCTGGGCGCGAGCCTGGGCACGGCGCTTCTCCTGCTCTGCGCCATCGGCCTGGCGATCTGGTCGGTGATCCACTGGTCGCTGCGGCCGGTGCTCGTCCTCAGCGACGCCATTGCGACGCGGACATCGCTGGACCTGGCGCCGATTCCCGAACGCGGCCTGCCGGATGAGTTCGCGCCGCTGATCCGTGCGTTCAACCAGTTGATGATGCGGCTGGCACAGGCGCTGCAGCATGAGCGCGCCTTCCTCGGCGAAGCGGCGCATGAGCTGCGCACCCCGCTGGCGGCGCTGCTGGCCCAGGCGCAGGTGTTGCAGAACGCTGACGACCGCGACGACGCGCGCGACGCCCTCGATCACCTCATCGCGGGCATCGAGCGCACCTCGAGGCTCGCGCAGCAACTGCTCGATGCAGCACGGGTGGACGCCGGTGTCGCCAGCACCCGCGCGCAGGAGGTGGACCTTGCGCTGGTCGCCGGGATGGTGGCCGATGAGTTCAGCCTGTCTGCAGTGCGGAACGGTCAGTCGATCGAGCTGGACGTGGGCCATGCCCCCGTGCACGGCGACATCGACGATCTGGGGATCCTGCTGCGCAACCTGATCGACAACGCCCTGCGCCACGGCGGGCCGGGTACGCGCGTGCGCGTCGAAACGCGGATCGGGAGCAGTGGATCGGAACATGCGGCCACCCTGGTCGTGGCCGACGATGGCCCCGGTATCCCCGAAAGCGAACACGCGCGCATGTTCGAGCGCTTCTACCGTGTCGGTCGCGGCCATGGCGTGCAGGGCGTCGGCATGGGCCTGGCACTGGTGGAACGGGTGGTCGCATCGCACGGTGGCCGGCTGCACTGCGGTACCGGACTGGATGGCCATGGCTTCGGCATCGAGATCCGGTTTCCCCTGGCGGCGACACAACGTCATGCCGCCCCCGCAACCATGTAGCGGACATTCGGATCACCCTGCCCCGTCCCGGGGATGGAACGAGCAGCAGCAGCGGGGCACCCCGCACTCTGGCAAGAATCCCTGCTCGTGGGCGGCGGGGTCCGAGGCCCGCTGCCGCAGCTTCCGCCTCACGCACTGGCCCCCTTCACGTCAGCGTCCCGACGTGCATGCAAGGATGGGCTCCACGTCGGTTGCCCCGCCCTCACAGGATTTCCGATGCCCCAGGTCTGGAGGGTCTTCAGCCACTGGTTGCGCCTGCGTCGACGCTTGTGGCGATGGCGCCGCGCGGCCACCAAGAAGCCCCTGGGTGCGGAAGCACCCTTGCGCTCGCAGCTGTTCAACGTCGAGCAGATGGAAATGCACGGCCGCGCGCTGGCGCGCGCGCACCGGATACACACGCGTCCGGGGCCGGAACGGCTGCTTGACCGTCTGGGCGAGAACGAAGGCCTGCTGGATGACGTCTGCGCACTGCTCACGCGGATGGTCCAGGACGACATGCGCATCACGCCGGCCGGCGAGTGGTTGCTGGACAACTACTACCTGGTGGAAGAACAGGTACTCACCGCGCGGCGGCATCTGCCCAAGGGCTACAGCCGCCAGCTTCCCTCGCTGAGCCAGGGTCCTTCATCCGGCCTGCCGCGCGTCTACGACCTCTCGCAGGAAGCGATCGCGCACGGCGACGGCCGCATCGATGCGGAAACCCTCAGCCGCTTCTTCGCCGCCTACCAGTCCATCACCCCGCTGAAGCTCGGCGAGCTGTGGGCCATCCCGATCATGTTGCGGCTGGCGCTGATCGACAATCTGCGCCGCATGGCGGTGCGCGTGATGCGCGATGGCGCCGACCACAGGCTGGCCAGCGAATGGGCCGGGCAGCTCAACCGCACCGCAGCGGAGAGCCCCAAGGACGTGGTGCTGGTGATCGCCGACATGGCGCGCTCGGATCCACCGCTGACCGGCGCGTTCGTTTCCGAACTGATGCGCGGCCTGCAGGGGCGTGGCGGCGTGTCGTCCATGCCGATCACCTGGCTTGAACAGTGGGTCGCCGACGGCGGCCAGCGCATCGAGGAACTGGTCCACCTGGAAAGCCAGCAGCAGGCGGCGGACCAGGTGTCCATCAGCAACAGCATCGGCAGCCTGCGCTTCCTGGCGAACATGGACTGGCGGGAGTTCGTGGAGGACATGAGCGTGGTCGAGCGCACCCTGCGCGAAGACCCGGCCCGCACCTATGCGCTGATGGATTTCAGCACGCGCGACAGCTATCGGCATGTGGTCGAGAAGATCGCCCGCCTGGCCGACGTCGGCGAGAAGGAGGTGGCGGACATCGCCCTGCAACTGGCGCAGTCCGCCGCCGCGTCCGATCCGATGGGCTACCAGGCCCATGTCGGCTTCTATCTCGTGGACGACGGCGTTGCCCGTACCCAGGCTGCGGTGGCGGAGTTCCTCGCCGGCGGGCGACGGGTACGCCTGCGTCCGCGCCGCATTCCCCTGCTGGCCTATCTGACGCCCATCGCCGCGATCATCGGACTGTTCACCTACGGTCTGCTGAAGGCCGGATCCCCCCTCCAGGGCGTGCCGGTCTGGCTGTTGACCGCACTCGCCCTGCTCGCTTTCAGCGAACTCGGCATCGCGCTGGTGAACTGGGCGGCGACCTTGCTCGTACCGCCAAGGCCGTTGCCCAGGATGGATTTCTCCAAAGGCATCCCGGCGACATCGCGCACGCTGGTGGTGGTGCCCAGCATGCTGGGCAGTGCAGAAGGCGTGGACAGCCTGGTCGAGGCGCTGGAAGTGCGCTTCCTGGCCAATCGCGACCGCCACCTGCATTTCGCGCTGCTCACCGATTTCCTGGATGCGGACGATGCCTCGCTGCCGGGCGATGCCGCCCTGGTCGCGCGTGCGGCGGAACGGATCGAACAGCTCAACCGGCGCTATGCACCGGAGCGGGCGGAGGTTGGCGGCGGCGACCTGTTCTTCCTGTTCCACCGGCCACGCCAGTGGAATGCGCGCGAGCGGCACTGGATGGGCTACGAACGCAAGCGCGGCAAGCTGGCGGCCCTGAACCGGCTCCTGCGCGGTGGAAACACGGACGAGTTCCTGCAGGTGACCGGCAACACCGGCGTGTTGTCGCAGGTGCGTTACGTGATCACCCTGGACACGGACACGCGCTTGCCGCGCGATGCGGCGCGCGAGTTCGCCGGCACGTTGTCGCACCCGCTCAACCAGGCGGCATTCGATCAGCATCATCGCCGCGTCGTGCGCGGCTACGGCATCCTGCAGCCCAGCGTCGGCACCAGCCTCAGCGGGCGGCCGAACTCGCGCTACGCGCGCATGTTCGGCAGCGAGCCCGGCATCGATCCGTACACGCGCACGGTCTCGGATGTGTACCAGGACCTGTTCGGCGAAGGCTCCTTCGTCGGCAAGGGCATCTACGACGTGGATGCGTTCGAGCACGCACTCGCCGACCGCTTCCCCGACAACCGCATCCTCAGCCATGACCTGCTCGAAGGCTGCTATGCGCGTGCCGGTCTGGTCAGCGACGTGCGCCTGTTCGAGGACTATCCGTCGCGCTACGCGGCCGACGTGAAACGGCGCTATCGCTGGATCCGCGGCGACTGGCAGTTGTTGCCATGGTTGCTGCCCTGGGTGCCGCGCCACGGGGGCGGGCGTGAGCGCAACCCGCTGTCGTGGCTGTCGCGCGGCAAGCTGCTCGACAACCTGCGCCGGAGCCTGGTGCCGGCGGCGACCACGGTGCTGCTGGTGCTGGGCTGGCTCTTCTCGCCCGATCCGCTCGTGTGGACGGCATGGCTGCTGAGTCTCTGGGCACTGCCCGTGCTGGTTCCCGCCCTCCGCGATGTCTTCGCCATCCCGGTGGACATGCCGCTGGAAACGCACCTGCTGCAGGTGGGCCGATCGAGCCTGCGGCAACTGCTGCGCGCCGCGGTGAACGTGGCCTGCCTGCCTTACGAAGCCTTCTTCAGCCTGGGCGCCATCGTACGCACGCTGTGGCGCCTGCTGGTCACGCGCAGGCATCTGCTGCAATGGAATCCGTCCAGCGAGGTGGAGCGCAGCCTGGGCAGCGGCATCAAGGCCGAACTGCTGAGCATGGCGCCGGCCCCTCTGATCGCCGCCGCCATCGCCGCGTTGCTGGCGTTGAAACAGCCGGCGGCGCTGTGGGTCGCAGCCCCGCTGCTGACGCTCTGGCTGGTGTCGCCGGCCATCATGGCGTGGCTGGGGCGCCCGCCCGGCCAGCGCGACGGGAAGCTGTCCGCCACGCAGCTGGTGTTCCTCGGGAAGCTGTCGCGCCGCACCTGGGCGTTCTTTGAAACCTATGTGCGCGCGGAGGATCACTGGCTCCCGCCCGACAACGTGCAGGAACATCCCACGCTGGTCGTGGCGCGGCGCACGTCACCCACCAACATCGGGCTGTCGCTGCTGGCCAACCTGGCCGCCCACGATTTCGGCTACCTGCAGACCGGCGGCGTGATGGCGCGTACGCGCCTGGTGTTCGACACACTGGATGCGCTGCCACGCCATCGCGGGCACTTCTACAACTGGTACGACACCGCGACGCTGCAACCCCTGCCGCCGGCGTACATCTCGACCGTCGACAGCGGCAATCTGGCAGGCCATCTGCTGACGCTGCGCCAGGGCCTGCTGGCCTTGGTCGACGCGCCGGTGCTGGCGCCCGGCACGTTCACCGGACTGGCCGATACCTTGGCCGTGCTGGACGACGCGCGCCAGGGCGTGCGTGAGGAAGGCGACACGCTGCCTGCTGCCCTGGACGCATTCCGTACGTCACTGGCGCAGGCGCAACGGGAACCGCCCGCGACCGTCGAGGAAGCCGAACGCGTGCTGGCCCGGCTGGCGGCGCATGCCGATGACATCGCGCTGGCATGGCCGATGCCCGACACCGACGGTGGGCATCCCCATCACTGGCCGACGGCACTGGTCGAAGGCTGCCGATCCGCGCATGCGGAACTGCAGTTCCTGCTTCCCGACGCCGGTACCAGCGATGGCCAGCGCATTCCGACCTTGCGCGAACTGCAGGACGGGTCCGCCAGCCCGCTGGCAGGCCGGCGCGCGCGCGAACGGATCCATCAGCTGGAACGCCTGGCGCATATCGCCGGGCAGTTCTCGCTGATGGAATACGACTTCCTCTACGACCGCGCGCGCCACCTGCTCGTGATCGGCTACAACCTGGACGAACACCGGCTCGACAGCGGCTTCTACGACCTGCTCGCCTCGGAGGCGCGCCTGTGCAGTTTCGTCGCGATCGCGCAGGGCCAGTTGCCGCAGGAAAGCTGGTTCGCGCTGGGCCGTCTGCTGACCGAGGTCAACGGCGACGCCACGCTGCTGTCGTGGAGCGGTTCGATGTTCGAATACCTGATGCCGCAGCTCGTCATGCCCAGCTACCCGGACACGCTGCTGGACCAGACGTCGCGACATGCCGTGGACGCGCAGATCGCGCACGGTGCGCGGCATGACGTGCCGTGGGGCATTTCGGAGTCGGGCTACAACACCGTCGACGCACGCATGAACTACCAGTACCGTGCGTTCGGCGTGCCGGGGCTGGGCCTGAAGCGGGGGCTGGGCCAGGACCTGGTCATCGCGCCGTACGCCAGCATGATGGCATTGATGGTGGCGCCGGAAGCCGCGTGCCAGAACCTGCAGCGGCTCGATGCGCTGGGGTTCGGTGGACACTTCGGACTGTACGAAGCCATCGACTACACGCCGGCCCGCGTTCCGCCCGGACAGGAGTGCGTGGTGGTGCGCTCCTTCATGGCCCATCACCAGGGCATGGGGTTCCTTTCGCTCGTCCACCTGCTGCGCCAGCAGCCGATGCAGCGGCGCTTCGTCGCCGATGCCGAGTTCCAGGCCACCCTGCTGTTGCTGCAGGAACGCATCCCGCATACGGGCGTGTTCCACCCGCACGAAGCCGAAACGCTCGGCACGCGCGCCGCGCCGACCGAGTCGGAAACCCAGCTGCGGATCTTCCGCGACCCGGGCACCTCGCGCCCCGCCGTGCAGTTGCTCTCCAACGGGCGCTACCACGGCCTGCTGACCAGTGCCGGCGGCGGGTACAGCCGCCATCGCGACATGGCGGTCACGCGCTGGCGCGAGGACGGCACGCGCGACAACTGGGGCAGCTTCTGCTACCTGCGCGACGTGGAGAGCAGCGAGTACTGGTCCACCTCGCTGCAACCCACGTGTGTGCCGGTCGACCAGTACGAAGCGATCTTCTCCGATGCCAAGGCCGAGTTCCGCGGACGCAAGCGCGGCTACGAAAGCCATCTGGAGATCGCCATTTCCGCCGAGGACGACATCGAACTACGCCGGTTGCGCCTGAGCAACCGCAGCCGGCGCACGCGCACCATCGAGATCACCACGTATGCCGAGGTGGTGCTGGCGCCCGCCATTGCCGACGAACTGCACCCGGCCTTCAGCAACCTGTTCGTGCAATCGGAGATCGTGCGCGAGAAGCAGGCACTGCTGTGCACGCGCCGGCCGCGCGCGCACGATGAAGTGCCGCCGTGGATGTTCCACCTAGTGGCGGTGCACGATGCCGACATCAGCACGATCTCGTACGAGACCGACCGCGCACGCTTCCTGGGCCGTGGCAACACACCCCGCTCGCCGCATGCGCTCACGGATCAGGAGGCGCTCTCGGACAGCGGAGGCTCGGTACTGGATCCCATCGTGGCGATCCGCTGCCGGATCGAACTCGCGCCGGGACAGACCGCCATGATCGACATGGTCCACGGCGTGGGCCTGGACCGCGATGCGTGCACAGACCTGATCGACAAGTACCGGGACCGCCGCCTGGCCGACCGCGTCTTCGACCTGGCATGGACCCACAGCCAGGTGGTGAGGCGCCAGATCAACGCCTCCCAGGCCGACGCGCAGCTTTACGAGCGGCTGGCCGGCCTCATCGTGTACGCACATCCGTTGCTGCGCGCCGATGCCGACGTGCTGCTGCAGAACCAGCGCGGCCAGTCCGGGCTGTGGGGCCACGCGATCTCCGGCGACCTGCCCATCGTGCTGCTGCAGATTTCCGATGCCGACAACATCGACCTGGTCCGCCAGATGGTGCAGGCGCACGCCTATTGGCGTCTGAAGGGCCTGCGCGCGGACCTGGTGATCTGGAACGAGAGCCAGGCCGGCTATCGCCAGCAGTTGCAGGACCAGATCCTGGGCATGATCTCGGCCGATCCGGAGGCGAACGTACTGGATCGACCGGGCGGCATCTTCGTGCGCCCCGGCCACCAGATGTCGCAGGAGGACCGCATCCTGCTGCAATCGGTGGCGCGGGTGATCGTCAGCGACCAGTCGGGCTCGCTGGCATCCCAGATCGGCCGTCGCGAACCGGCCGAACGCCTGATGCCGACGCTGTTGGCCGAAGGTCCGCGGGAAGAACGCGCAGCGCTTCCGGAACTGGAAGCCGCGACCGGACTGCCACCGCCCGCCGATGTCGACGAAGGCGACGATGCGTGGCCATTCGAAGCGGTGGCCACCGCCTTCCTGCACGACAACGGCACCGGCGCGTTCGCTGCCGATGGACGCGAGTACGTGATCGTCACGCGCGAAGGCAGTCCGACACCGGCACCGTGGTCCAACGTACTCGCCAACGACCGGTTGGGCACGGTCGTCAGCGAAAGCATGGCCGGCTACACGTGGTTCGAGAACGCCCACGAATTCCGTCTCACACCGTGGCACAACGATCCGGTCGCCGACAGCGGTGGCGAAGCGTTCTACCTGCGCGACGAGGACACCGGGCAGGTGTGGTCGCCGCTGCCGCTGCCATGCCGGGGGCGCGGTGCATACCGCACGCGCCATGGCTTCGGCTACAGCGTGTACGAGCATGTCGAGGACGGGATCGCCAGCGAACTGTGGGTGTACGTGGCGGTCGAGGATGCGGTCAAGTACTCGGTACTGAAGGTGCGCAACCTGTCCGGCCGCGCACGCCGGCTTTCCGCCACCGGTTTCGTGGAATGGGTGCTGGGCGACCTGCGCGTGAAGTCGCAGATGCACGTCATTACCGAACAGGATGCCGGCAGCGGCGTACTGACCGCGCGCAACCCTTACAACACGGAGTTCGGCGGCCGGGTCGCCTTCTTCGACACCGACGCCAGCGGCTGCAGCTTCACCGGCGACCGCACGGAGTTCCTCGGACGCAACGGCAGCATGGGCGCTCCGGCGGCGATGCAGCGCGAGCGCCTGTCCGGCCGCCTGGGCGTGGGGCTCGATCCTTGCGCCGCCATCCAGGTGCCGTTCTCCCTGCTCGATGGCGAAGCGTCGGAGACGGTGTTCCGGCTGGGCATGGGCAAGGACCACGAAGAAACCCTGCAACTCGCGCGGCGTGTGCAGGGCGTGCAGCGCGCACACGATGCCCTGGACGCCGTGCGTATCCACTGGCGCGGGCTGCTCACCTCGGTGCAGGTCAGCACGCCCGACCCCAGCGTGGATGCGCTGGTGAATGGCTGGCTGATGTACCAGACACTCGCATGCCGCTACGTGGCACGCAGCGGCTATTACCAGTCCGGCGGCGCGTTCGGCTTCCGCGACCAGCTGCAGGACACCATGGCGACGCTGCATGCCAGGCCCGCGTTGACCCGCGCGCACCTGCTGCTGTGCGCCGCCCACCAGTTTCCGCAGGGCGATGTGCTGCACTGGTGGCATCCCCCGCAGGGACGCGGCGTGCGAACGCGCTGTTCGGACGATTACCTGTGGCTGCCGTTCGCGACCTGCCGCTACCTGGAAGTGACGGGCGATGCCAGCGTGCTGGACGAGGACGTGGGCTTCGTCGACGGACGCCCGGTCAATCCCGACGAGGAGTCCTATTACGACATGCCCGCGACGTCGTATCTGCGGCAGTCGTTCTACCGGCATTGCGTGCTGGCGCTCCGGCGTGGCTGCAGCCTGCTCGGCGAGCGCGGCCTGCCCCTGATCGCGACCGGCGACTGGAACGATGGCATGAACCGCGTCGGCGAAGCGGGACGTGGCGAAAGCGTATGGCTGGGCTTCTTCCTGTACGACACGCTGCAGCGCTTCATCGCCGTTGCGCGCCTGCGCGGCGATGAGGCATTCGCCGACGAATGCGCGGAGCACGCCGAGCGCCTGCGCGGGAACCTGGAAGCGCATGCCTGGGACGGCGAGTGGTACCGGCGGGCCTGGTTCGACGATGGCACGCCGCTGGGCTCGCGCCAGAGCGATGAATGCAGGATCGATTCGATCTCGCAGAGCTGGTCGGTCCTGTCGGGTGCGGCGGATGCGGCCCGCGCCACGCAGGCCATGGCGTCGCTGGACCGCTACCTCGTGAAGCGCGAGGCGGGCCTGATCCAGCTGCTCGATCCTCCCTTCGACAAGACGCCGAAGGATCCCGGCTACATCCGCGGCTACGTGCCGGGCGTGCGCGAGAACGGCGGCCAGTACACCCACGCTGCGGTGTGGGCCGCGATGGCGTTCGCGCGCCAGGGCGACACGGAGCGCGCATGGGAACTGGCGCGCATGATCAACCCCATCAACCACGCGCAGGATCCCGCCTCGACCGCCCTCTACAAGGTGGAGCCGTACGTGCTGGCCGCCGATGTCTACGGCGTGGCGCCCCATGTGGGCCGCGGCGGCTGGACCTGGTACACCGGTTCCGCCGGCTGGATGTACCGCCTGCTGACCGAGTCGCTGCTGGGACTGCAGCGCATCGGTGGCGAGCTTGCACTCGCGCCCTGCCTGCCACGCGACTGGCCGGCGTACGAACTTCGCTACCGCTTCGGGAGCAGCCTGTACATCATCTCCGTGCAGCAGGTCGATGGCGGCATGGCGACGTTGCGGGTGGACGGCGCAGAGCAACCCGGTGTCCGGTTCGCGCTGGTGGACGACGGCACCGTGCATCGCGTGGAGGCGCGCTGGCCGCGCGCACCGGCATGAAATCGCGCGCGCAACTCGACGCGGACCTGGATCGCCTGGCGGCAATGCTGCCGCCCTGGCTGCAGCACCTCCGCCACGAGGCGCAGTTCTGGCCGCAGTTCGAAGCGCTGGCGCTTGACATCCTGGGCGACGCCACCCACCACGACCGCCACCATGTGCAGCAGCGACTGGATGCGATGCTTGTCGCCCACGGCAAGGCGACGCCCGATCGAGGCGCACGCGGAACATCGCCGCGGGAAGGGATACGGTAGGCGCCACGGCGCGAACGCCGCCAACGCGTGGCATCGCGCGGCAGCGGCTGCGACACTGTGCACCCCACGGTCGCGGAACCCCCGCCATGCGATGCCTGAGCAACCTCCTGCTCAACACCGACAGCTACAAGGCCAGCCACTGGCTGCAGTACCCGCCAGGCACCGACGCCACGTTCTTCTACGTGGAATCGCGCGGCGGCATCCATGACCGCACGGTGTTCTTCGGCCTGCAGGCAATCCTGAAGGAGTACCTGGCGCACCCCGTGACCCACGCCGACGTGGACCAGGCGCGCGACGTCTTCGCCGCGCACGGCGAGCCGTTCAACGAGGCCGGCTGGCGCGACATCGTGGACCGCAATGGCGGCCACCTGCCCCTCCGCATCCGCGCCGTGCCCGAAGGCACGGTGGTGCCCACGCACCAGGCGCTGATGACGATCGAATCCACGGATCCGCAGGCATTCTGGGTTCCGTCGTACGTCGAGACGATGCTGCTGCGGATCTGGTACCCGATCACCGTGGCCACCATCAGCTGGCACGCCAAGCAGACGATCCGGCAGTTCCTCGAACGCACCAGCGACGATCCGGCCGGCCAGCTGCCCTTCAAGCTGCACGACTTCGGCAGCCGCGGCGTCTCGAGCGTCGAGTCCGCCGCCCTCGGCGGCGCGGCGCACCTGGTCAACTTCCTCGGTACCGACACCGTGTCGGGCCTGGTGCTGGCGAAAGCGCATTACCACGAGCCGATGGCCGGCTTTTCGATCCCGGCGGCCGAACACAGCACGATCACCAGCTGGGGCCGCGAACACGAGGTGGATGCCTACCGCAACATGCTGCGGCAGTTCGCGAAGCCCGGCGCGATCGTGGCGGTGGTGTCGGACAGCTACGACATCTTCCATGCCATCAGGGAACACTGGGGTACCACGTTGCGGCAGGAGGTGATCGCATCGGGCGCGACGGTGGTGATCCGCCCCGATTCCGGCGACCCGGTCGCAGTGGTGCACCAGTGCCTGGAACTGCTGGACGACGCCTTCGGCCACACGGTCAATGGCAAGGGCTACCGGGTGCTCAACCATGTGCGTGTGATCCAGGGCGACGGCATCAACCCCACCAGCCTGCGCGCGATCCTGGAACGCATCACCAGTGCCGGCTACGCCACCGACAACCTCGCCTTCGGCATGGGCGGTGCATTGCTGCAGCGTCTCGACCGCGACACGCAGAAGTTCGCGCTGAAGTGCTCCGCCGCGCGCGTCGACGGTGCATGGATCGACGTCTACAAGGATCCCGTCACCGACAAGGGCAAGCAGAGCAAGCGTGGCCGGATGACGCTGCTGCTGCACCGCGAGTACGGCGGCTTCCGTACCGTGCCCGTGCCACCGGCCGCCGCATCGCTCGATGACGTGGAAAAACCCGCCGGCTACGAGGACGCCATGGTCACCGTGTGGGAAGATGGCCGCCTGCTGCGCGACTGGACCTTCGCCGAGATCCGCGCCCGCGCCGAAGCCGCGCGGCTGTAGGCCATCACCCCTGCGGCACGCCCGTCATGTCGGGCAGGTGGTGCGCGACGCCCTTGTGGCAGTCGATGCAGGTTTTCTTGCCGGTGCCGAGCCACAGCTTGTGCACCTGCGCCGCGCGCGAGCCCTGGCGGGTCAGGTCCATCGAATCGTAGTCGTGGCAGTTGCGGCACTCCAGCGAATCGTTCGCCTTCAGCCTGTTCCACTCGTGCGTGGCCAGGATCAGGCGCTCGTCCAGGAATTTCTCGCGCGTGTTGATGGTGCCGAAGAGCTTGCCCCAGACCTCCTTCGATGCCTGCATCTTGCGCGCGATCTTGTCGGTCCAGTTGTGCGGCACGTGGCAATCGGGGCAGGTCGCGCGGACGCCCGAGCGGTTGGTGTAGTGGATGGTGGTCTTCAGTTCCTCGAAGACGTTGTCCTGCATTTCGTGGCAGCTGGTGCAGAACGCCTCGGTGTTGGTCGCCTCCAGCGCGGTGTTGAACCCGCCCCAGAACATCACCCCCGCCAGGAACCCGGCCACCGTCAGGAAACCCAGGCTGTAATGGCGGCTGGGCAGGCGCAACGTGCGCCACAGGCCCGACACCCGCTGCTTGGTCCGTGACCACATGGGCTACTCCTTCGCGGCCGGCGGCGGCGACAGCACGCTGTCGATGTCGCGGAACTGGTTCGCCACCAGCACCGGCGCATCGGTCTGCACGACATGGCACTGGTTGCAGAAGTAGCGTCGCGGCGAGATGGTCGCCAGGAACTGGTCGTCGCGATCCATGTAGTGCGTCACGCTGACCGGCGGCGCCTGGAAGGTGGCCGCGTTGGCGCGGGCGTGGCACAGCATGCAGCGGTTGCTGTTCCTGTCGACCTGGTAGCCGTCGATCGCATGCGGGATGGTCGGCGGCTGCATCGGGTAGGCGCGCGCACGCTTCAGGTCGGCGTTCTCCACGTGCGCCATCGGCGGGGGATGGCCCTCCTTGTCCACCGGCACGCCGCGGCGGAGGGCATCGATCTGACCCGCGCCGGGCACGAAGACCGCGCGCGCGTCCACGGGCGTGGATACCGCCGTCACCGGCGCTTCGTGCCGGTCCGGGCGACCTGTCATCCATCCCGCCACGAAGACCAGCGCCATCAGGGCGACGGTCAGCCCAACCGCGATCCAGAGATGCTTGTTCTGCACGGGCGTACTCCTAGGCGGCCACGACTCTGACGGCGCACTTCTTGTAGTCGGTCTGCTTGGAAATCGGATCGGTCGCGTCCAGCGTGACCTTGTTGATCAGCTGCCCGGCATCGAACCACGGCACGAACACCAGCCCGCGCGGCATCCGGTTGCGGCCGCGCGTCTCCACGCGCGAGCGCATCTCGCCCCGCCGCGACGCAACGATGATCTCGTCACCGCGCTTGAGCCCGCGCGCCTTCGCATCGTCCGGGTTCATGAACACCACCGCCGCCGGAAACGCCTTGTACAACTCCGGCACGCGCATCGTCATCGACCCCGAATGCCAGTGCTCCAGCACGCGGCCAGTGACCAGCCACAGGTCGAACTCGTCATCCGGCGATTCGGCGGCCGGCTCGTACGGCAGCGCCCAGATCACCGCCCTGCCGTCCTTGTTGCCGTAGAACTCGAAGCCCTTGCCCGGCTTGACGTACGGATCGGCGCCCTCGCGATAGCGCCAGCGCGTCTCCTGGCCCTTCACCACCGGCCAGCGCAGGCCGCGCGCCTTGTGGTAGTCGTCGAACGGCGCCAGGTCGTGGCCGTGGCCGCGACCGAACGCGGCGTACTCCTCGAACAGCCCCTTGTGCACGTAGAACCCGAACAGCGCGGACTCGTCGTTGGCGTAGCCGGCTTCGATGTCGGTCGTGGGGAACCTGTCCACGTTGCCGTTGCGGTACAGCACGTCGAACAGCGTCTTGCCCTTGTACTGCGGGTTCGCGGCCAGCAGGTCGGCCGGCCAGCACTCGTCGGTGGTGAAGCGCCTGGAGAACTCCATCAGCTGCCACAGGTCCGAGCGCGCCTCGCCGGGCGCTTTCACGAGTTGATGCCAGAACTGGGTGCGTCGCTCGGCGTTGCCGTAGGCACCCTCCTTCTCCACCCACATCGCCGCCGGCAGGATCAGGTCCGCCGCCTGTGCGGTCACCGTGGGATAGGCATCGGACACGACGATGAAGTTGTCCGGGTTGCGGTAGCCCGGCCAGGTCTCCTCGCGCAGGTTCGCGGCGGCCTGCATGTTGTTGTTGACCATCACCCAGTACGCGTTGAGCTTGCCGTCCTTCAGCGCGCGGTTCTGTTCGACCGCGTGATAGCCGACCTTCGGATTGACGGTACCCTGCGGAAGCTTCCAGATCTCCTCGGCGTGCTTCCGGTGCTCAGGGTTCGTCACCACCATGTCGGCCGGCAGGCGGTGGCTGAAAGTGCCCACTTCACGCGCCGTGCCGCAGGCGGACGGCTGGCCGGTCAGCGAGAACGGGCTGTTGCCCGGGGTGGCGATCTTCCCGGTCAGCAGGTGGATGTTGTAGACCATGTTGTTGGCCCACACACCGCGCGTGTGCTGGTTGAAACCCATGGTCCAGAACGACATCACCTTCGTCTTCGGGTCCGCGTACAGCTCGGCCAACTGTTCCAGCCAGCCACGCTCCGCGCCGGTCATCTCGACGGCCTTGTCCAGCGTGTATGGCGCGACGAAGGCGGCGAACTCCTCGAAGCTGATCGGCTGCCCGCCGTTCGGGTCCTTGGCGTTCTTCGCCTTGACCTCCAACGGATGTTCCGGGCGCAGGCCGTAGCCGATGTCGTCGTTGCCGCGCTTGAACGTGGTGTGCCTGTCGACGAACGCCTGGTTGACCTTGCCGGTGCGGATGATGTGGTTGGCGATGTAGTTGAGGATGACCAGGTCGGTCTGCGGCTTGAAGATGATCGGAATGTCGGCCAGCTCGAAGCTGCGGTGCTCGAAGGTGGACATCACCACCACCTTCACGTGCGGGTGCGAAAGCCGCCGGTCCGTCACCCGGGTCCACAGGATCGGATGCATTTCGGCCATGTTGGAGCCCCACAGCACGAACGCATCGGCGGCCTCGATGTCGTCGTAGCAGCCCATCGGTTCGTCCATGCCGAAGGTCCGCATGAACCCCGCCACGGCCGACGCCATGCAGTGGCGCGCGTTCGGATCGATGTGGTTGCTGCGGAACCCGGCCTTCATCAGCTTGTTGGCGGCATAACCCTCGAAGATCGTCCACTGGCCCGAGCCGAACATGCCGATGGCGTCGCTGCCTTTCTCCTTGAGCACGCGCTTGAACTGCGCGGCCATCACGTCGAAGGCCTCGTCCCAGCTCACGGCGGTGAAGTCGCCATCCTTGGCGTACACGCCGTTCTTCTTGCGCAGCAGCGGCTGGGTCAGGCGGTCGGCGCCGTACAGGATCTTGGACAGGAAGTAGCCCTTCACGCAGTTGATGCCGCGATTTACTTCCGCATGCACGTCGCCGTGGGTGGCCACCACGCGCCCCTCCTTCACGGCGACATTCACCCCGCAGCCCGTGCCGCAGTAGCGGCACGGCGCCTTGTCCCACTTCAGCGTCGTCCGGTCGCCTTCGGTGACCACGTTGCTGCCGCTGCCGGCAAGCGGCAGCCCGGCAGCCGCCGCGGCCGTCGCCAGCGCGCTGTGGCGGATGAACTCGCGGCGTGTGCTCATGGCGTGGCTCCGGTCGCGGACAGGATGGAGAGGCTGGGAAGGGGCTCGTCGAGCGCATGCGCGGGCTCGGCATGGTGGTAGACCAGCAGCACGTTCAACACCCCCGGCACCGACTGCAGCTGGTCCACGCGCTCCATCACCGCATGGCGGTCGGCGGATTCGCAGATCACCACGCTGCGCGTATCGCCGGCCAGTGCGAGTTCGAGATCGTCGTGCGTGTCGATCATTGCGGCGAGCGCCTTGGATGCGCTTTCGCGGTGCTGGACCACGAAGCTGGCGATGTGGATTTCGGGTTCAGGGCCTGGCGGGCTCATGCGATGGCCTCCGTGGCCTGTGCGTGCTGCAGGGTGATGGCATCCACGGGACACGTGCCGACGCAGGCACCGCAGCCCGTGCATCGTTCCGCGTCGACGGTGGCCGCGCCCCGGGCCGCGGGCGGCACGTGGATGGCGGACGCGGGACACACGTCGTGGCAACTGGCACAGACCACGCCGTGCGCGGACAGACAGCGATCCGCCACCTGGGCCAGGAGGATCCACGGGGGATCGAGGGAAGGAGCGAACGCGTCGCTGTCGCAGGCGGCCACGCATTCGCCGCAGAACGTGCATTCGCCCGCCGTCGCGTCGAAACGCGGCAGGCCGTCCGCGCCACGCACCAGCACCTGCTGCGGGCACTGCCGCACGCAGGCATCGCAGCGCGTGCAGGCACGCGTGAATTCAGCCTCGGGCCTGGCCCAGGGCGGACGGAAGACGACGGATGCCGGTATGGGCGCCGCGCGGCCGAACAGCAGGGCACGACGTGAAATCGAGCGGACATCGTCCATCGCTCAGGGTCCCGTCGGCGGACCGGCGAACAGCAGCTGCCACATCCACACGAGGAAGCCGTATCCCGCCACGATCAGCACGGCCATCAACGGGAAGATGACCATCGTCAGCAACAGGAACGCGGTGCGCTCCTGCTGTTTGCTCGCAACGGCTGATCCTTCGCTCTGCTCCATGTTGCCTACCTTGCGGGTGGGTACTGGTGCGACGATGCTGCGGCTGCAGGCTATCACATTCGCGTAGTGGCCCTGTCCCGGTCATCGGAAGGCGATACTCAGGACATCGGATGCTGCAGCGCAACCCAGTCTTCCGGCGTATTGCAGTTGCGCAGCACCTGCTTCCATGGCGATGACGGCAGATGGACGGTGTGCAATCGCTGCTGCAGCGCGCGCAGCGAGCACGCACGTCCCGTGAGGCCACCGATCTCCTCCAGCGTGGCGCGCACGCCGGCATCCAGGCGCAATGCCATCGGCAGGGCATGCGCTTCCACGCAGGCGCAATCCGCGTCCGTTCGCATCAGCGCCTGCAGCAATCCAGACGACAGCAGCGGCATGTCCACCGGCACCACGATCCAGGCGCCGTCCCGCAGGCGGGGAGCGAGTTGTGCCAGTGCGCCCATCGGACCGGTATCGGGCTGCGTGTCCGGCACGCTGTCGAAACCGGGACGATCGCCACTGACGATGACCTCGCGTGCGCCCGCCGTCCGCAGCAATGCCTGCATGTGCGTCAGCAACGTGCCGTCGCCCCATGGCAGCAGTGCCTTGTCCGTGCCCATCCGCGACGATCGCCCACCTGCAAGCAGGACGGCACGCCACGTGGGCAACGGCCGATTCATGCCGGGATCCACGGCGGGGGCCGCAGATGGCTGTAGCCATGCACCTGCACGAGCGTGCCTGCTTCGACGTGCTCCGCTTCGGCAGGCAGGCTGATCCATGCGGAAGATCGCGAGAAAGGCAGCAGACGGAACGAGGCCTGCGCCACGTCGACATGCACGCGCATGCATCCTTCCCCATCGCAGCGCAGCGTGGCATGGAAGGCGGCATGCACCCCGGCACGTTTGCTGCATGCGGTGGCGAGCGGCAACCGGCATTCCTGTTCCACGGACATGCCCAGCCATGCGCGCAGCAGTGGCTCGACCAGGAAGCGGAAGCCCACCGCCGTCGACAGCGGATTGCCCGGCAGGCCGACGAACAAGGGCCCCTCGCGCAACCGCGCACAGAACACCGGCTTACCGGGGCGCAACGCCACGCCGTGGAAACGCCGCTCCGCGCCGCGCGCATCCAGTGCGGACGGAATGAAGTCGTAGTGGCCCTTGGACACCGCGCCGGTACTCAGCACCAGGTCGACACCGTCCGCCAGCGCCGTATCGAGCGCAGCCAGGAAATCCGCCACTTCATCGCCGACGCGCACGACGCGGACGGCTTCCGCGCCCGCAGTCGCCAAGGCAGCGGCGAGATAAGGCGAGGTCGCGTCATGGATGCCGCCCGGCGGCAACGGCTGGCCCGGCGCTACCAGTTCGCGGCCCGTCGCCAGTACCGCAACGCGCGGACGGCGCGCCACGTCGACCCGATCGATACCGAGCCCGGCGAGCAGCAACATCTGTGCGTCGCCGACGAACGTGCCCTGCTTCAGCACCACGCATCCCGCCGGTACGTCTTCGCCCCGGCGCCGGATGTTCGCGCCCGGCTCGGCCTGCGCCAGCAGACGGATGCGCGGTGCCCCTGCGTCCCGCACGGCGAGTGCCTCGATGCGCTCCACCGGCACCACGATGTCCGCGCGCGCAGGAAGCGGCGCGCCGGTCATGATCTCCCATGCGGATGCCGCATCGTCCCGCGGCATGTCGCCCGCGCCGATGCGTGCCGCGATCTCCCACTCGCTCCCGGCGGCCTGTGGCTGTCCGCCCGCTGCAAGCGCAACGCCGTCCATCGCCGCATTGTCGAACGGCGGCAACGCGATGGCGCTCACCACGTCACGGCCCAGCACGCGACCTGTCGCTGCGGCGAGCGCGACCTGCTGTACGGCGAGCAGGCGCGCGCCCTCCCGCATCCGCGCCAACGCCTCGTGGTATCCGATCACTGCGCCTCCCTGTCCATGCCGCGACTTCGTCGGCCGTTCCCTGAAGGCCGACGGCGGATCGTCGACAGCCTAGTGCGCGCGCGCGGCGATTGCCAATCACCGCCACACAGGCATGCGGTGCTCAGCCGCAGACCGCCATCGCCCCGGCGGCAGGCTCCACGTGCCCCGCGACGTGCAATGCCTCCGCCAGTGCGGGCCCCACCAGGACCACGCCGGGCTGCCGCGCGTCGAACACCGGCGGCGCATCACGCAGGGCCTGCAATGTGGTCAGCTCGCGCCGTTCATCCCCGCGGCTGGCGCCCTGCACAATGGCGACGGGCGTGTCCGCGCGCAGGTGCGGCAGCAGCCCCGCCGCCAACGATGCGAGCCGCGACATGCCCATGTAGATGGCCAGCGTGGTACCGCTGCGCGCCAGCGCCGCCCAATCCGGCTCGCCGTGGTCGTGCGTATGCGCGGTGACGAAGGTGACCCCGTGGCAATGCTCCCGATGGGTCAGCGACACGCCCAGCGCCGCCGCCGCCGCGAAGGCCGCGCTGACGCCGTTGACGATACGCACGCCCACATCCGCCGCACGCAGGAATGCGATCTCTTCGCCCGCGCGCCCGAACATCAACGCATCGCCGCCCTTCACGCGCACCACGTTCAAGCCCTGCAGTGCGTAACGGCGCATCAGCCGGCAGATGAAGGCCTGCGGGGTGGAACGGCATCCGGCCCGCTTGCCCACGCGCACCACGCGCGCGTACGGCGCGAGCGTGACGATCTGCGGGTCGACCAGTTCGTCCAGCAGCAGCACGTCCGCGGCGGCCAACGCCTTGACGGCCTTGAGGGTCAGCAGGTCCAGGTCGCCCGGACCTGCCGACAGCAGCACCACTTCGGCCGGTTGGCGCATGCGAAGGGAGTCGTTGTGCATCGGCATCCTCAGAGGGTGGTTGATGTCACGCGCGTGCCGGCACGGCGGCAAGGCGATGGAGTTGCGGCAGGCAGGAGCCGCACACGGTTCCACACCCGAGCTCACGCTTGAGGTCCGCGACATCCGCGCCGGCTTTCACTTGCGCGCGGATGGCGGATTCGCCCACTTGCCGGCAGACGCAGACGATGGGGTCGCGTGCCTGCACGGGGGCGCCGGCGAACGCGGACAGGCGCGTCGCCTGCCAGGACTGGCCCGCGATGGCCGTCGCCAACAGCGACGCGGCCTGTGCGGCGGGTTGCGTGTCGATCCACTGCAGACCATCGATGAAGCTGTCCTGCACGTGCTCGCGCCACGCGACGCGGCGCAACAGGCCGCGTCGCGCATCGCGGTATTCCAGCGTGTCCGGCCCGGTGCGGAGCGCCAGCGCCGACTCCAGCGCCGCCAGCCATGGCTGCGGAAAAGCAGACGCGGACGCCGCGCGCACCACCAGCCATGCAACACCGTCGGATGCGTTGGCCTCTGCCTGCAGGCTGAGCGCGGCGTAGCCGCATTGAGTGAGCAGGGGCTGCACGGCGGCGCGCATCGCCAGCGCATCGCCGCGGCGCGCGGCGAGCAGGTGCCAGCCGAAGTCCGCACGCTCCACGCGCACCGCCGCATGCTTGAGTTCCGGCTGCCGCGAACGTGCATCGACGGCGGGCAGGCTGACTTCGTTGATGCCGCCGCTGGACAGGAACTGGCCATTCCAGTGCATCGCCGCGAACACCGTGCCCGAGCCCATCTCGTCGGACAATTCCAGCGGCAGCACCAGTTCGCCGCGCTTGCTGGCCACGCGCACCAGCTCGCCTGTCTTCAGTCCGCGCCGCGCCGCGTCCTCCGGATGCATGCGCAGACCCGGCTCCGGCGCATGCGCGAACAATGCCGGCACCCGACCGGTGCGCGACATGCCATGCCACTGGTCGCGCAGGCGGCCGGTGAGCAGGCGCAGCGGAAAACGCGCGGACGTCGGCTCGGCGACCGGCCTGTACGGCGTGGCATGGAAGCGCGCGCGTCCGTCCGGCGTGGCGAAGCGGCCATCTTCATAGCGGCGCGCCTGTCCCTGCACGGCACCGGCGGGGAACGGCCACTGCTGCGGCCCACCGGCATCCAGGCGCGCATGATCCAGGCCGCTCATGTCCAGATCACGCCCTGCGGTCAGGCGGCAGTGCTCGTCGAACGCAGCGCCGGCATCGTCGAAATCGAACAATGCCGGCGCGCCCGGCATCGTCAGCCTCGCCTCCAGCCGGCGTGCGACTTCGCGTGCGATCCAGAAATCCGCCTTCGCCTGCCCCGGTGGCGGCACCGCGGCGCGCACGCGCGTCACGCAGCGCTCGGAGTTGGTCACCGTGCCGTCCTTTTCGCCCCACGTCGCCGCCGGCAGCAGCACGTCGGCGAAGGGCACGGTGTCCGTGCCGCGGAAAGCGTCCTGCACGATCACGTACTCGGCGCGCTGCAATGCTTCGCGCACGCGGCCGATGTCGGGCATGGAGTGCACCGGATTGGTACAGGCGATCCACACCGCCTTGACCTTCCCGCTGCGCAGGCCCTCGAACAGCTCCACCGCCGCGAGCCCCGGCTGCGCGGACAAGTGACCGGCCGGCAAGCGCCACAGCGCTTCCAGCTCGGCACGGTCGCCATCGCTGGCGATCTCGCGGTGCGCCGCCAGCATCGTGGCCATGCCGCCGACTTCACGGCCCCCCATCGCATTGGGCTGGCCGGTCAGCGAGAACGGACCCGCGCCGGGACGACCGAGCTGCCGCGTGGCCAGGTGCAGGTGGATCAGCGCGAGATTCTTGTCCGTGCCGTGGACCGACTGGTTCAGGCCCATGCAGTACAGCGACAGCGCCGCGCGGCTGCGACCGAACCATTCGGCCGCAGTGACAAGGTCGGCCACCGGAATACCGCAGATGTCCGCGGACATGCGCGGCGTGTAGTCGCGCAGCAGCTGCTTGAGGTCGGCGAAGCCCGTGGTGTGCGCGTCGATGAAGTCCGCATCGATGCAGCCTTCCCACACCAGGTGATGCAGCATGCCGTTGAACAATGCCACGTCCGTGCCGGGCTGGATCGCCAGGTGCAGGTCGGCCATCGCGGCGGTATCGGTGCGGCGCGGGTCCACCACGATCCAGCGCACATCAGGGTCGCGCGCGCGCGCCTCTTCCAGACGCCGGTACAGCACCGGGTGCGCATACGCCGTATTGCTGCCGGCGAACAGCACCGTCTTCGCCGCTTCCAGGTCGTCGTAGCAGGTGGGCGGGCCGTCGGCGCCGAACGCCAGCTTGTAGGCCGTCACCGCACTGGACATGCACAAGCGCGAATTGGTGTCGATGTTGTTGGTGCCGATGAGTCCCTTCGCCAACTTGTTGAAGACGTAGTAGTCCTCGGTCAGCAACTGGCCCGACAGATAGAACGCCACGCTGTCCGGCCCGTGCCGCGCGATGATGTCCGCCAGCCGGTCGGCGACCGTGTCGAGCGCGAGACCCCAGTCGACCGGACGACGTTCCTCGCCGCGGTGATGGCGCAACTCCGGCAGCAATGCACGCCCCTGCGAGCTGCGTGCGCTGTCGGCCAGCGCAAGGCCCTTGCTGCAGAGGCGACCCCGGTTGGCCGGATGTGCAGGATCGCCTTCCACGCCGATGATGCGTTCGCCGCCGGCATCATGCTCCGTCTGGATCAGCACACCGCAACCGACACCGCAGTAGCAGCAGGTCGAACGCGTCGTCCGGCGCACACTGACTGTGCCGGCGCCGTCCATCAGGCCAACGCCTCCGCCGCTGCAGCCTGGATGTCGGACGCTGCCGCCAGGCAGAGCCAGACCATGCCGTCACGCACTTCCGCGTCGAAACGGCGCGCGCATCCCACGTCGGGTGCGCATGCCTGGCCACTGTCCAGCGCGATCTGCCATGCGTGCAACGGACAGGTCACGGTGTCGCCGGCCACGATGCCCTGCGACAGCGGTCCACCCTTGTGCGGGCAGCGGTCGGCGAGCGCGAACACGCGGTCCTCGGCGGGGCGGAACAGGGCGATGTCGTCCTGCCCTGCGCGCACCAGCACACGCGCGCCCAGCACCGGGATGTCATCCAGCGCGCACACCTCGACCCACGACATGATGACGCCCATGTCAGTCCTCCACCATGACGGGGATCTGGCGATCCAGCCGCAGCGGTGCATACTCGCGCGCCTGCGTGCCGGCGATGCGTGCGGCCCACGGATCCGGCAGCCCTTCGAGCGCGAACAGCAAGCGCTCGAACAGGGCGCGGCGGTTGGCCGCGTCGTCGACCACCTGCTGCTTCACGTAGTCCAGCCCCACGCGGTCGATGTAGTGCACGGTGCGGTCGAGGTAGTAGGCCTGCTCGCGGTACAACTGCAGGAAGGCGCCCGTGTACTCCTTCACCTCCTCGGCGGTCCTCACTTTCACCAGGAAGCGTGCGACTTCGGTCTTGATGCCGCCGTTGCCACCCACGTGGATTTCCCAGCCTGATTCCACCGCGATGATGCCCACGTCCTTGATGCCCGATTCGGCGCAGTTGCGCGGGCAGCCGGACACCGCCAGTTTCACCTTGTGCGGGCTCCACATGTTGGCCAGCACCGTCTCCAGGTCGATGCCCATCTGCGTACTGTTCTGCGTGCCGAAGCGACAGAACTCGCTGCCGACGCAGGTCTTCACTGTGCGGATCGACTTGCCGTAGGCGTGCCCGGACTTCATGTCGAGGTCGCGCCACACCTCGACCAGGTCCTCCTTCTTTACACCCAGCAGGTCGATGCGCTGGCCGCCGGTGACCTTGACCATCGGGATGGCGTACTTGTCGGCGACGTCGGCGATGCGCCGCAACTCGGAGGCGTTGGTCACCCCGCCCTTCATCTGCGGGATCACCGAGAACGTGCCGTCCTTCTGGATGTTGGCGTGCGCGCGCTCGTTGATGAAGCGGCTTTGCGGGTCGTCGACCGCTTCGCGCGGCCACGTCGAAAGCATGTAGTAGTTGATCGCGGGCCGGCAGGTGGCGCAGCCATTCGGCGACCGCCAGCCCATGAACGCGTAGGCCTGCGCGTGCGTCACCAGCCGGTGCTCGCGGATCGCCTGTCGCACCTCGCCATGGCTCAGGTCGGTGCACCCGCAGACGGCCTTGGTCTTCGGCGTTTCCTGGAAATTGGAACCTAGGCAGTTCATCAGGATCTGCTCCACCAGCCCCGTACATGAGCCGCAGGAGCTGGCCGCCTTGGTGTGCTTCTTCACCTCGTCGACGGTGAACAGGCCCTGTTCGCGCACCGCCTTGACCAGCGTGCCCTTGCACACGCCGTTGCAGCCGCAGACTTCATCGCTGTCGGCCATGCTGGCCGCACGGTCCTGGCCTGCCGTGCCGGCGTCGCCCAGTGCCTTCTCGCCGAACACCAGTTGGTCGCGGCGATCATCGATGCCAGCGCCGTCCTTGATCAGCTTGAAGTACCAGCCGCCATCGCCGGTGTCGCCGTACAGGCAGGCGCCCACCAGCTTGTCGTCGCGGATCACCAGCCGCTTGTACAGGCCACCCGCCGGATCGGACAGCACGATCTCCTCGGTGCCCTCGCCGCCCATGAAATCGCCGGCCGAGAACAGATCGATGCCGGTGACCTTGAGCTTGGTCGACACCGCCGAGCCCTTGTAGATGCCGATGCCGTAGGTAGCCAGGTGGTTCGCGCAGATCTTGGCCTGCTCGAACAGCGGCGCGACCAGCCCGTAGGCGATGCCGCGATGACTGGCGCACTCGCCTACCGCATACACACGCGGATCGAACGTCTGCAACGTGTCGTTGACCACGATGCCGCGATTGCAATGGATGCCTGCCGCCTGCGCCAGCGCCGTGTTGGGGCGGATGCCAGCCGCCATCACCACCAGGTCGGCAGGGATTTCCTCGCCGTCGGAGAAGCGCACGGCGACGACCTCTCCATCGGCATTCCCGATCAGCGCACTGGTCGAGGTATCCAGGCGGAACTGCAGGCCGCGCGCCTTCAACGAGGTTTCCAGCAACGCGCCCGCGACCGGATCGAGCTGGCGCTCCAGCAGCCAGCCAGCCAGGTGCACCACGGTCACGTCCATGCCGCGCAACTTCAGTCCATTGGCAGCCTCCAGCCCCAGCAGGCCGCCGCCGATCACCACCGCATGCCGCTTCACCTTCGCGGCATCGATCATCGTCTGCGTGTCGTGGATGTCGCGATAGCCAATCACGCCCTTCAGGTCCTTGCCGGGAACCGGAAGGATGAAGGGCAGCGAGCCGGTCGCGAGCAGCAGGCGGTCGTACTCGGCCTCCGTGCCATCGGCCGCGACCACGCAACGGCGCACGCGGTCGATCTTCACCACTTCCTTGCCCAGGTGCAGGCGGATGCCATGTTCCGCATACCACGACAGCGGATTGAGCACGATGTCGTCGAAGTCCTGTTCGCCCGCGAGTACCGGCGACAGCAGGATGCGGTTGTAGTTCGGATGCGGCTCCGCACCGAACACGGTGATGTCGTACATGTCCGGCACCAGCTTCAGCAGTTCTTCCAGTGTGCGGATGCCGGCCATCCCGTTGCCCACCACCACTAGCCGTGGCTTCTTCATCGTCGTGCTCCTCAGACGCGCGCAGCGCCAAGCGCCGCCCACTGGTTGCGCCACTGCTGGGTGACCCCACGCAGCAATCCCCATGCGAGCAGGGCGATGCAGGCGAAACCCCACAGGCCAAGCCCGTATCCGCCGGTCTGCTGCTTCAGCACGCCCAGGCCGGCGGCAAGCAGGAAACCGCCGACGCCACCGGCCATGCCGATCAACCCGGTCATCACGCCGATGTCGGCACCGAAGCGCTGCGGCACCAGCTGGAACACCGCCCCGTTGCCCGCCCCCAGGCACAGCAACGTCAGCACGAACAGGCTGACCGCGCCCAGCGGTCCGCCAATGCCGATGCCGGCCGCCGCGACCAGCAACGCCACCGACAGATACACCGCCAACAGCGTGCGCGTGCCGCCGACGCGATCGGCGATCACGCCTCCCAGTGGACGCATCGCCGACCCGGCAAGCACGCAGGCCGCAGTCGCCCAGCCGGCCAGCTTGGGATCGAAACCGAACTCGTCGTGGAAATAGCCGGGCAATGCGCTTGCGAAGCCGGCAAAGCCGCCGAAGGTGATCGCGTAGAAGAACATGAACCACCACGCATCGCGGTTTCCGACCAGCACGCGGCCATAGTCGGCCCACCCTTTGCGCACCACCCGCCCGGGCGCCTCCTTCGCGCATGCGGCGAACACCAGCAGGGTCAGCGCCAGCGGAATGCATGCCAACCCGAACACGGCCTGGTAACCGAAGGCCGCAGCGAGCGCGGGTGCGAACAGCGCCGCCAGCACGGTGCCCGAGTTGCCCGCACCGGCAATGCCCATTGCCGTGCCCTGGTGTTCTGGTGGATACCAGCGCGATGCCAGCGGCAATGCGACCGCGAACGATGCGCCCGCGACACCCAGCATCATCCCGAGCAGCAGCACCTGGCGGACGTCATGCACGCCCAGTTTCCACGCGCACAGCAGCGCGGCGATCACCAGCGCCTGCGCCAGCAGGCCGGTGCGCTTGGCGCCGATACGGTCCGCAAGGATGCCCAGTACCAGGCGCAGCAACGCACCGCACAGGATCGGCACCGCCACCATCAGGGCGCGCTGCTGGGTGTCCAGTTGCAGTGCTTCGGCGATCTGCACCTGCATCGGCCCCAGCAGGTACCACACCATGAAACTCAGGTCGAAGTAGAGGAAAGCCGACAACAGCGTGGGCGTGTGCCCGGCCTGCCAGAACGATCGGTTCATTCACGCCATCTCCAGGTGGGGACGCGGACGGTGGACACCGGCCGCGGCAAGGTGGACGACTGCAGCGAGGGAACAAAAAACGGCGCCTTCCGGTTCGCACCGGAAAGACGCCGTTGTCTGCGCGATCGGACCGCCATTGGCCCTACCGCGATATCGGGTTGTGATGGGCACGCCGTTGTGCCCATGTGGACTACCTACGCAAGCGCCGTGCCAATTCCGTGGCTTGCGATGTCGCGGCGTGAATGATGAAAGAATTCAATCCGTTAGCGTTGAACTCCGCTTGGACACGCCACGCGCCATCGATCCGGTAACCCGCGCGACGCACTCCGCAAGTGCAAAGGCGCACCGCGATCGTGCGCCGCGACAAACGTGTCGGGGCTCAGCCCCAGGGCGCGCCGTCGAACAACACACAATGGCGCTCGTCGCCCGCGGGCACCGTCACGCCAAGCGTGCGTGCCGCCTGCCGGTAGGTATCCAGGCGATGCACGTCGTGCAGCCAGTCGTCGTCGCCGGCATGGCGTGCCGAGGGCAACCAGCCCCAGCGCCGGAACTGGCGCAGGAAACCGCGGCCATCGGACAGCCACGGGAAATTCGCGTCTCCATCCGCGTGGAAGCGCAAGCCTTCGCCGGGTTGTTCGCCGTCGCGTGGCCGCAGGCAGGCCGCGATGCGGTCAGCGGGCAGGCCGATCGCATCGGGCTCCGCCAGCCATGCCACGACATCGGCATGGTGTGCGGGATCGTCCAGCCAGCGGCAGGCTTCCAGCACCGTGGTCGTCAGCGCCAACGCCACCTCGGGCTGCAGCGCAGCGAAGTCGCGCCGGCACGCGAGCACCTTCTCCGGGTGCCCCGGCCAGAGCTGTCCGCTGCGGATCACGCGACGTCCCGCGCCGATGGCTTCGGCCTGCGCGCCCCACGGTTCGCCCGCGCAGAAGCCATCCAGTTCGCCGCGCGCCAGCGCATCGGGCATCTGTGGTGGCGGCAGCGTCACCACGTCGATCCCGTGCATGGGGTCGACACCCTTCGCGGCGAGCCAGTAATACAGCCACACCGCATGCGTGCCGGTGGGAAAGGTCTGCGCGAACACCGGCGTGCGCGGCAGCGCGCGCACGGCATCCGCCAACGGACGACCGGCCGCGACCGCCTCGGCCAGCAGCGGCGACAGGGTGATCGCCTGGCCGTTCTGGTTCAGGCCCATCAGGATGGCCAGGTCGGCGCGCGGTCCGCCGATGCCGGTCTGCACGCCATAGACCATCGCCGCCATCGCGTGGACCGCATCGAATTCGCCCGACAGCACGCGATCGCGGATCGCGGCCCACGAGGCCTGCCGGTGCAGGCGCAGGTGCAGCCCGTGCCGGTGGTCCAGGCCCAGCCGCGACGCGGCGATCAGCGGCGCGCTGTCGATCAGCGGCATGAAGCCGATGTCGAGCGTGCGGTGCCCCGGGGCGGTGGTCGGTGTCATCGTCGTGCCTTCATCGATATGTCTTCATCCCAGCAGGTCGGCCATCGCGATGATCCGCCGCGCCACATCGGCCAGGCGGAGGCCCTGTTTCATCGCCTGCTGGCGCAAGGCGGCATACGCGTCGGCCTCGCTCATGTTGCGCTTGTCCATCAGCAGCCCCTTGGCGCGATCGATGTCCTTGCGGTCGCGCAGCTGCTGCTCCAGGTCATCCAGCTTCTGCCGCACGTGCGACTGCTGTTCGAAGCGCGCCATCGCCACGCGCAGGATCGGCGCCAGCCGCGCGGGTGCGAGGCCGTCGACGATGTACGCCGCCACGCCCGCACCCAGTGCATCGCGGATCAGGCGGTCGTCGCCGTCGGACGCGAACATCACCACCGGCTTCGGTGCCTCCCTGTGCAGCATCGCGAGCTGTTCCAGCATGTCGCGCGACGGCGAGTCGACGTCGAGGATGATCACGTCGGGCTGCTGCAGCTGGACCGCCTTCAGCAGCCCGGCGGCGGTCGCCACCTGCGGCAGCACGTCATAGCCGACCGCCAGCAGCGCCTCGCGCAGTTCCGCGATCGGCTTGTCGGTGTCGTTGACCAGCAGGACGCGCAGCATCGTGGGTGATGGCTCGGTGGCTTGACGTGGCTCTCGCCCGCATGTTGCCATGCAACAAACGCCACCGCGAGCCCCTTCGCCGGGAAGATGCCGATGCCGCTGTATCCGCTGTTCGCCGACCTGGACCAGCGCGACGTGCTGGTGGTGGGCGGCGGTGACGTCGCCACGCGCAAAGTGGAAGCGCTGCTGCGCGCAGGCGCTCGCGTGCGCGTGTGCGCGCGGCGCGTGTCCGCGCAACTGGCCGACTGGATCGCGACCGGGCGCGTGCAGCATCTCGCGGATGCGTTCGAGCCCGACTGGCTGGACGACGTGTGGCTGGTCGTCGCTGCGACCGACGACGGCGTGCTCAACGCCCGGCTCGCCGGCGAAGCCGCGGCGCGCAAGCGGCTGGTCAATGTCGTGGACGATGCGGCGTTGTCGACGTTCCAGGTGCCGGTGGTGGTCGATCGCGATCCGCTGCTGGTGGCGATCTCCTCCTCCGGCGCGGCGCCGATGCTGGCGCGGCGACTCGGCCGGCAACTGGAATCGCAGCTCGACGACGCCTGGGGAGACCTGGCGGCCCTGTTCGCGCGCCACCGCGAAGCGATCCGCCAGCGCTTCCCCGACCTGGCCGAACGACGGCACTGGTACGACGCGCAGATCGACGGCGAGGTGATGGCGCGGCTGCGCCACGCCGATACCGGGGGGGCGGAACGGGCGCTGCTGACGGCGCTGCAGTCGAGGGACGCACCGCCACCGCGCGGCACCATCACGCTCATCACGCTGCCCGGTAGAAATGCACCCCAGCTCACGCTGCACGCATTGCGCGCGATGCACCAGGCCGACCATGTCCTGTTCCACGACAGCATGGGGGACGCGGTCGTCATGCTGGCACGCCGCGATGCCGTGCGCAGCGTCGCGGCAACGCTGGACGGCGACGTGCCCGGTTCGCTCGGCGCCCAGGCGGCGGCGGGCAGGCGTGTCGTCGTGCTGTGGCCGGACACGTCCCCGCTGTCCGTGCTGGATGACGCCACCGCCGACGCGATGCTGGAACTGATCGAATGCGGCGGACAGGCGCGGCGCCTGCGCTGATCCGCCGAGGCGTGCCCTCACGACCCTGAAGCCTGCGACGGAAAGCCGCGGCCGATTGACCCATATCAAGGACAGCCCCGAGGCGCTTGCCTAGGCTGCACCCATGGCCAGCCTGTCCTCCCTGTTCGATCCCGAGCTGCTGCGGCGTTACGACACGCCGGGGCCGCGCTACACCTCGTATCCCACCGCGCCGCAGTTCTCGCCGGGCTTCCAGGAAGCCGACCTGCGCGAGATGGCGGCGATCACCAACGGCGATCCGATCCCGCGCCCGCTGTCGCTCTACCTGCACATCCCGTTCTGCACCAGTCCGTGCTTCTACTGCGGCTGCAACCGCATCATCACCCGCGATACCGCGCGCGGCGCCGCCTACCTCACCCGGCTGTACCGCGAAGTGGCGATGACGTCGGCGCTGTTCGACCGCGACCGCGACGTGGAGCAGGTGCACTTCGGCGGCGGCACCCCCAACTTCCTGTCGCCCGCGCAGATCGCCGAAGTGATGGACGTGCTGCGCCGGCAGTTCTCGTTCGCGCCCGCCTCCAGGCTGGACTGCTCGATCGAGCTCGACCCGCGCTTCATCACGCCGGACGAGGTGGGCGAACTCGCCGCCGCAGGCTTCAACCGCGCCAGCCTGGGCGTGCAGGATTTCGATCCGGACGTGCAGCGCGCCGTCAACCGCATCCAGAGCGTCGAACAGACGCTGGCGATCATCGACGCCTGCCGCACGCATGGCCTGCAGTCCGTCAACGTGGACCTGATCTACGGCCTGCCGAAGCAGAGCCTGGAGGGCTTCTCGCGCACGCTCGACATCACTCTCGAGGCACGACCCGATCGCCTGGCGATCTACAGCTACGCGCACCTGCCGTCGATGTTCCGCCCCCAGCAACGCATCAACGCCGACGACCTGCCTTCGCCCGAGGTGAAGCTGGGCCTGCTGCAATGCGCGATCGACAAGCTGGGTGAAGCCGGCTACGTCTACATCGGCATGGATCACTTCGCCCTGCCCGGCGACAGTCTGGCGCTGGCGCAGCAACGCGGCGACCTGCACCGCAACTTCATGGGCTACACCACGCACGCCGAAAGCGACCTGCTGGGGCTTGGCGTCAGCGCGATCAGCCACATCGGCCCGAGCTTCAGCCAGAACCCGCGCGACCTGGGCAGTTGGGAGCAGGCCATCGACCAGGGCCATCTGCCGGTGTGGCGCGGCATGCGGCTGGAAGAAGACGACGTGATCCGTGCCGACGTGATCCAGCGGCTGATGTGCGACGGCGCACTGGACTACCGCGACCTCGGCCGGCGCCACGTGATCGACTTCACGGCCTATTTCGCCGACGCCCTGGCGCGCCTGCGCCCGCTCGAAGACGACGGCCTGGTGGAGCTGGCGGCCGACGGACTGCGCGCGACCTCGCACGGGCGGTTGCTGTTGCGTATCATCGCGATGTGCTTCGACCGCTACCTGCCCACTGCCGCAGCCTCGACGCCTCGCTTCTCGCGCACGGTGTGACCTCGACGGGAGTATCCGCATGACCTCGCCGCTGGTCTTCCCGCGCACCGACGCGAGCGTGGTTGCCGACGATGGCGATGCCCTGCACTTCTGCTCCACGTGTGCGTTCTCGCAGGCCTGCCTGTCCGAGGGCATGGACAAGCGCGCGCTCATGGACCTGCACGTGCTGGTCGAACACGTCGGCCCGCTGCGCGCGGGCGAGCACGTGTTCCGCGAAGGCGATCCGTTCGGCGCCATCGCCGCGGTGCGCGCGGGCACGGTGAAGACCTACCAGATCGACCGCAACGGGCACGAACAGGTGCTCGGCTTCCACCTGCCCGGCGAAGTGATCGGCCTCAACGCCATCCACGGCGACCGCTACCCGTGCAACGCCATTGCGCTGGACACGGTGATGCTGTGCCGCTTCTCGTTCCCCAAGATCGCGCTGCTGGCCGCGCGCCTGCCCAACCTGCAGCAGCACCTGTTCAGGCTGATGAGCCATGACATCGGCGTGGCCTCGCTGTTCGCGCGCGACAACACGGCCGACGAACGCATGGCCGCGTTCCTGATCGGCCTGTCGCGCCGGCTGGCCGCACGCGGCTTCTCGCCGCGCCGCTTCCAGCTGACCATGGCGCGCACCGACATCGCCAACTACCTGCGCCAGGCCCCGGAAACCGTCAGCCGCGTGCTGCGCCGTTTCGAGAAGGACGGCCTGCTGCACATCAAGCAGCGCGACGTCGAGATCCTCGACCTCCCCCGCCTGGAAGCCCTCGCGCTCGCCGTGCTGCGGGATTGACCGCAGGTATACCCCGGCGCATTTCGCGCGCCCATCCCATTTATCGGGACACCCACGACATGGCGATGGTGTGCCGAGGCACACCCTACGTGGCACCGGCCGCGCCAATTCCTCCCCGGCTTGACCTGCGTCATGGAGCCCCCGGGCTGGCGCGCCGATGATGCGGCCGTTCCTTCAGGAGAGCCGCATCATGAATTCGACACGCAAGTTGTGGGTGGGGTTGGCGGCCCTGCTCATTGCGTCGTTCGCCGTCCTGCTCTGGGTCGGCAGCGAAGTGCATCGCCAGGCGCCACCATTGCCCGAGCAGGTCGTGGCGGAGGACGGACGGGTGATCTTCACCCGCAAGGACATCGAGACCGGCCGCCAGGTGTGGCAGTCGATCGGTGGCCAGCAACTCGGTTCCATCTGGGGCCACGGCGGTTACGTGGCGCCCGACTGGGGCGCGGACTGGTTGCACCGCGAGGCCGAGGCCATCCTGGATGGATGGGCAAAGCGCGACACCGGCGCAGACAGCTACAAGCAGCTGGATGCCGCCACGCAGGCGGCGTATGCCGCGCGCGTGCAGGCGCTGATGCGGCCGAACACCCATGACGCCGCGACGGGCACGATCACGCTGTCGAACGATCGCGCCGACGCCATCGCCACGGTCGGCCTGCACTACCAGAGCCTGTTCTCGGCCGATCCGGCCACCGGCGACCTGCGCGAGGCCTATGCCATGCGCAACGACACCGTGCCCGATGCCGAACACCGTCGCCAGCTGACCGCGTTCTACTGGTGGGCTGCCTGGTCGTCGGTGACCGAGCGTCCCGGCGAGAAGATCAGCTACACGGCGAACTGGCCGGCGGATGCGCTGGTCGGCAACACGCCGCCGCCGAGCGCCTTCATGTGGACGGTCTTCAGCGTGCTGTTCCTGATCGCCGGCATCGGCCTGCTGGGCTGGCACTACGCGGTCAACCACGGCGACGAGATGGCGCCGGTGCTGCCGAAGAGCGATCCGCTCGCGAAGATCAGGATCACGCCCTCGATGCGCGCGACCGCGAAGTACTTCTGGGTGGTCATCGCCCTGTTCGTGGTGCAGATCCTGCTGGGCGCGATCACCGCGCATTACCAGGTGGAAGGCCAGGAAGCCTACGGCTTCGCGCTGGCCGACATCCTGCCGTACTCGCTGACGCGCACCTGGCATACCCAACTCGCGGTGCTGTGGATCGCCACCGCATGGCTGGGCATGGGCCTGTACATCGGCCCGGCGATTTCCGGGCATGAGCCGAAGTTCCAGCGCCTGGGCGTCAACTTCCTGTGGGCGTGCCTGTTGATCATCGTGGTGGGCGCCTTCACCGGCCAGTGGTTCGCGGTGATGCAGAAGCTCGGCCTGGAGCACAACTTCTGGTTCGGCCACCAGGGCTGGGAATACGTCGACCTGGGCCGCTTCTGGCAGTGGTTCCTCTTCATCGGCCTGACCCTGTGGCTGGTGCTGGTGGGCCGCGCGCTGTGGCCGGCCATCCGCAATGGCGGCGAATCGCGCAGCATCGTCAGCCTGCTGTTCCTGTCCACCGTGGCGATCGGCCTGTTCTATGCGGCCGGCCTGATGTGGGGCGAGCACACGCACCTGTCGATGGTCGAGTACTGGCGCTGGTGGGTGGTTCACCTGTGGGTGGAAGGCTTCTTCGAAGTGTTCGCGGTGGCGGTGATCGCCTTCCTGTTCACCCGCCTGGGCCTGCTGCAGACGAAGACCGCCACGGTGGCGGTGCTGTTCGCCACCATCGTGTTCATGGCCGGTGGCGTGCTGGGCACGCTGCACCACCTGTACTTCACCGGCACCCCGACGGCGGTGATCGCGCTGGGCGCGAGCTTCTCGGCACTGGAAGTGGTGCCGCTGGCCTACGTGGGCTTCGAGGCGTACCACAGCTGGAAGATGGGCAAGGCCACGCCGTGGATGCAGCGCTACCGCTGGCCGATCCAGTTCTTCATCGCGGTATCGTTCTGGAACCTGGTGGGCGCGGGCCTGTTCGGCTTCCTGATCAACCCGCCGTTGCCGCTGTACTACATGCAGGGCCTGAACCTGACGCCCAACCATGGCCACACGGCATTGTTCGGCGTGTACGGCATGCTCGGCATCGGGCTGATGCTGTTCTGCCTGCGCGGCCTGAAACCGGACGTGGTGTGGAACGAGAAGCTGCTGAAGACCGCGTTCTGGTCGCTCAACATCGGCCTGGCCGGCATGTCGCTGCTGACCCTGCTACCGCTGGGCATCCTGCAGCTCAATGCGGCGCTGGAGCATGGTTACTGGTTCGCGCGCTCGGCGGAGTTCATGCAGCAGCCGATCGTGGACATGCTGGTGTGGATGCGCGTCCCGGCCGACACACTCTTCAGCGTGGGCGCGCTGGCGCTGGTGTGGTTCGTGGCCAGCCTGTGGCTGGCCCCGCGCCGCGAATCCCTGCCCGCCGCGCAACCGAGCGAAGCCTGACCCTGGAACCGGCCTCTCCGGGTGGGGAGGCCGGGCCACCTGCTGCAGGTTGCAGCGAAAGAGCCGCGAAAGCGGCTCTCTTTTGTTTGCGCATCGGCGGCGCCCGCTCGACGACGAGGCTCGGCACCTTGCAGACGGGGCGCGGAATGTCATGCGCAAGGCACTGCCATGCCATCGATGGCTTTCTGAGCCCGATCTTTCTCACATTGAGCCCGGCAGATCACACTCTGAATGCCATCGATGGGATTCGGAAAGCCAGCACCTCACCTTCCGAGCCCGATCCGCGAAGCTCCACGCCTTGCACATCGAGCTCGGAAAGCGATCGATGGCACTCGGAGAGCCATCGATCGCCTTCGGGAGCCCGGCACCTCACACGCCGAGCCCCATCGTTGGGACTTCGTGCCTTGCGCATGGCGCTCGGAGCGCGATCGAGGGGGCTCGGAGCCCCATGTCCTCACATTTACCCGGGCCGATGGGGTGTTTCACCTTTAACATCGGGTGGGGCGGCAGGGGTGCCGAAGACAGGGGGCTGAGATGCAACAGTGGCAGCGGAGACTCTTGGGGATCCTCGCGCTCGGCGGAGGCTTCACGGGCTTGGCGGTGGGGCTCAGCCTGCTGGTTGCGCCGGGGGACATACTTTCGAAGGTGCTATCCCTCCCTTTCCTGGGACTGTTCGCCTGGGGGATGGTCTGCGGCTTGCGGCTGCTTGAAGGCCGTGATGACGCACTCCGGCAGAATTTCTATTTCTGGCTGGCGCAGGTGCCCTTCCTGATGTCGCCCGTCGCGGGCTACTCGTTCTCAAGTGGCGCATCCCTTCATTTCAAGTACCAGCCAAGCATCTCCAAGTGGGATTTCTTTGCCCGGTTCGGCAGCCAGTTCGAGTACTCGCTGCTGCAGGGAAAACCCTTCATCGTGGGTATCAACGTAGTGGCGGCAGGCGTGTGCTGCTTTCTCGTCTACCTGATGCGCACGTCGCAGACCCATACCGGATCGGAGCAGGAAGCCCCATGACATACGAAGATCGCGCTGTTGGGGTTCGCAAGCTCATCCCAACCTATGAACTGCGACCGTCGCTTTAGCTCCTGTCGAGCCCTTGCCGAGCCATGCCGATATCAAGACTGCTGTTCGGGGATTTCGAAGTCGCCTATTCGACGGACCTCCCGCTGCACGAGGCCGTGGGCCGACTCGCCGCTACGACCGACCAGGTCGGCTCCGTGGTGCGGAGGGGCACCCGTACGCTGCATGGGCATGCCACGGTGCATGACGTCGCCCTGTGGCGGGACGCGCCGTACTTTATCTCCATGTTCAGTCCTGCCTTCGTCGGTCGTTTCGTGCAGGAAGAGGGTCAAACCCGATTGCGCGGCTGGTTCAAGGCGGACTTTGTCCTGAAACTATGGCTGACCTTGCCGGTTGCCGCCTCGCTGTTCCTGGCAACGCTCTCGTTCTCCGGCGTGAATGTCCATTGGAAGGGAACGTTCTCGGGCGCAGTGTTTGCCGGTTTGACCCTGGCGGCGGTCTTTTTCATCTTGCGCCGGATGAATCGCCCTGGATCAAGGCTGGTGGAACCTCTCGAGCAGGCCATCCTGTTGGCCATCTCAGGTCGACGGATCGAGCCCTTACCCTCTGATCGACATCCCTAGCAGACCAGCCGGAACCCCAGCATGCGAAACTTCGGCCTGTACGGCTTCATCACGATGGTCATCGTCGCCGCGGCTTGCGTGATGTTGGCCGCAGAGTCGCATCCCGCCATGATCGTCCTGCTGCTGGGTGGCTTTGGGCTGCTGGCGTTTCGCTTCAACGCGATCATCGACCGCGGCCGCACGCGTCGCGGCAAGGCGCCGGATTTCCCCATGCAGTTCGCGAACCTGACTGCGCTCACGGCCCGAGATTGGACCGAGCTGATCGTCACCGTCCTCGTCTCCGTGGCCATGTGCGCCATCGGGATCGTGGTCTTTGGGGGCCAGGCGCGATGAATCGCCGGGAAGGGCGGACCCCGCATTGGGATATCTACAATGACGATGTTTGATCTGTTGCTGGCGGCCGGCGGCGTGACCGGCACGTGGGCAGTGCTGGACTTCCTGCGTACGCGCGCGGCGAGGGCGTGGCCCTCGGTGTCCGCACGGGTCGTGGAAGTACCGCCCCAGTCATCGTTCGAAGAATTCAGCCGGGGGCAATCGGTTCTTAACACCGACACGGATCATGTCCTGGTCTGGACCGTAGAGGGAACGGAGTACCGCAAGCGCATTGAGGATCGGGCGGCGATCCAGTTCGCCGGCTTCAAGCTGTGGCGAGCGCCACCGACGCTGGAGGAGGTGGCCATCCGTTACGACCCCACCGAGCCGGGCAAAGGCCTCACACCGGAAGAACTGGGCGCGTGGCGATGGATGCTGGCTGCATCGGTTCTCTTCCTGGTGGCCGCCGCATGCGTCCATGTGTGGTGAGGTACTGACGGAAGTTGCGGGCGGCTATTGGCCGCCGCTGGAAACTTGCCTCATCATTCCCCCATCTTCAGGGGCCGGGGAGTCACCATGTCAGCAGTGAAGCAACGCTCGACCTTCGTTACCGTGGTGGCATGGATCTTCATCGTGCTGTCGGGGTTCGGCACGCTGATCGGCATCCTGCAGAACATCATGGTGCAGACCGTGTTCCGCAGCGGGGAATTCGGCGAGGCGATGCAGGCCGTGCCACCGGACCCCGGCCTGCCGCCCGTGGCGACCTTCATGTTCGAGCACTTCCATTGGATCTTCCTGGCGGTGCTGCTGGTCAACCTGTTCATGCTGGCCAGCGCGATCGGACTGCTGAAACGCCGGAACTGGGCGCGACGGTGCTTCATCGCGATCATGATCCTGGGCGTGGTTTGGCAGGTGGTGGGCCTGATCATGCAAGCGACGATGTTCTCCTTCACCCGGGACCAGTTTTCCGCGGCCCAGATGCAGGGCGCGCCTGACATGGGGCCCTTCTTCATCGCCATGGGCGTGGTCAGCGTCATCTTCGCGCTCGCTTTCGGCGGGCTGTTCGGATGGATCGCATGGAAGCTGGCGTCAAAGCCGATCGCGATGGAATTCGGGCGCGCGTGAGCATCTACACCCAGGTCGCCCTGTGCATTGTCGGCATGTCCCTGTACTTCAATGCGGGGAAGATCAAGGCACGCAATGGCGCGCGTGACCACGCCGTCCTGTGGGCCGCGCTTTCGTTGGTGGTGTCGCTCGTGGTCTTCTGGACGGGCGCCGGCTGGATCGCCTGGGTGCTCGCCCAGGTGGCGTTGCTTGCGGGCATCACCCTGGTTCGCGTTGCCCTCGACGGTCGCGGCGACTAGGGCGCCGCCATGACGACCAATGCACTGAAGGAAGAAGAACTGGACTGGCTGGCCTGGCGCTGCGTCCGCTCTTCGATGGTGGGCGTGGCGGCGTTGTTGGTGTATTTCAACGCGAAGCATGGCTGGATCACCGCGCCGGCGTATCGCCACGTCAAAGGTGTGTGGCTTGAGTCGTTGATGCCTGCGCTGAAGCCCTATCTGCCCCACCTGGTCCTGGCGCTGGGCGTCGGCGCCTTGGTCGTGGCTGCCTACTGCGGCCTTCGCTATCTCTGGATCAGCAGGAAGCGCTGAGGGCGTGCGAGGCGATGTGCGTGACGCCTCGCCTCTCCCTCCGATCATCTGCCGATCAGTGCGAGCACCCACCACAGCACTGCCCCGCCTTGTGGCCGCGCGATTCGTTCTCGCTGGCTTCCGCATGTTCGCCGACCTCCTTGAGGATGGCGATCACGCGTTCGGTGGGCAGCGTGGTCATCACGACCAGGCGGCCGGTGCCGGATTCCATCGTCACTTCGGCTTCCGGGTCCCAGGCGCGAAGCGCCTCGGTCATGGCCTGCTGACGTTGCGCGGAGGATGGGTGGGCGTGGTCGGACATCGGGCTTCCTGTCGTCGTGGGTGCGCGCTTGCGCGGGTGACGGGACTGTAGGCGCTTGCCGTTCGCCGGGCCTTGACCCGAATCAAGACAGCGGCAGCCACTGAATCGCGGCCCGCCTGACCCATGTCAAGGCGAGCGCATGCGGGCGCGGGCAAGCTGCCTGCATGAAGATCGACATCGTGCCTCCACCCCGCCCGCGTGCCGCACCGCCGATGCCCGGCCTGTCGCCCGCGTGGCTCGCGCACGCGCCGCACCGGCTGATGTTCTTCGTCGGCGCCGGCAACGTGCTGCTGGCGATGCTGTGGTGGACGCTGTGGTTGGTGGCCACACGCTGGGGCCTGTGGACGATGCCCGCGACCGCGATCTACGCCGGCTGGCTGCACGCGTTCCTGATGCAGTACCTGGTGCTGCCCAGTTTCATCTTCGGTTTCCTGCTGACCGTGTTCCCACGCTGGATGGGCATGGCCGACCTGAAGCGCTGGCACTACGTGCCGGTGGGGCTGGGCCTGATGGGCGGACAGGTGGCGATCCTGCTCGGCGTCGCAGGCTGGCAGGCGGGGCTGACCGTGGGCCTGTGGATGGCGCTGGCCGGCTGGACCGCCGCGCTGCTGACACTCGGCCGGTTGCTTGCCGACGACAGCGCGAAGACCTGGCATGCGCGCTCGTGCTTCGCCGGGCTGCTGCTGGGCTGGCTGGGACTGGTGATGTTCATCGCCTTCGCCTTGGGCGCGTCGCCGACGTGGGCCTTCGCCAGCATCAAACTCGGCGGTTTCGGCCTGCTGCTGCCGGTGTACGTGACGGTGGCGCACCGCATGTTCCCGTTCTTCGCCGGCAACGTGGTGCCGGGCTACGTGCCGTGGCGCTCGCTGCCGTGGCTGGGCGTGGTGTGGGCGTTGCTGATGCTGCATCTCGCCCTGGAGCTGATGCATGCCTATGCGTGGCTGTGGCTGGCCGACGTGCCGCTGCTCGTGCTCACCGCATGGGCGGTGCATCGATGGTGGCCGCGCGGCAGGATGCCGGGCCTGTTGGCCGTGCTGTTCATCGGCACCGCGTGGTTGCCGGTCACCTTCCTGCTGTACGTGGTGCAGAGCGTGACCTTCCTCGCCACCGATGAGTTCGTACTCGGGCGCGCACCGATGCATGCGATGTTCATCGGGTTCTTCGGCAGCCTGCTGGTGGCGATGGTGACGCGGGTGACGCAAGGCCACTCGGGGCGGCCGCTGATGATGCCGAACGTGGCGTGGTTCGCCTTCGTCGCGATCCAGGCGGTCGCGGTGATGCGCGTCATCGCCGACCTCGCACCGGACGCGATGGCGTGGCAGGCGGCCGCTGCGGTGGGCTGGCTGCTGGCGCTCGCGCCGTGGGTGGGGCGGATCGGCGGCATCTACCTGCGTCCGCGTGCGGACGGGCGGCCGGGATGAGCGCCATGATGACGTTCTATCCCGACATCAAGCTGGTCCACATGGGCGCCGCGATGACCAGCGGCACGCTGTTCGCGCTGCGTGCGCTCGCCCTGCTGGCCGGAATGTACTGGCCACGCGCTGCGGCGGTGCGCTACCTGAGCTACAGCATCGACACGGTGCTGCTGACCGGCGCGATGATGCTGCTGACGGTCCTCCCGGCCGGCCTGTTCGCCAATGGCTGGCTGGTGGCGAAGATCGCCTTTCTTGTCGCGTATGTCGGGCTGGGCATCGCGGCCTTCCGTCCCACGCGCGCGGCCGGTGCGCGTGCGCTGCTGGTGGGCGCGGCCGTGTTGTGCTTCCTGCAGGTCTACGGCATTGCGCGCGCGCATGACCCGTTGGGCTGGCTGCTCTGGCTGGGGAATTGAACGCCATGGACACTTCACTGGACACCTCGTTGCTGCCGGACGCCTTCGGCACCTGTGCGTGCTGCGTGCGCGAATCGCTGGATGCGGCGGGGGTACTGCTCGATTGCGCATCCACCCCGGGAGAAACGGAGGACGACGCATGGCACATGCCGTGACCCTGCTGCGACTGGATCTGCGCGACTTGGCCGCACCCGAACCGATGCAGCGCATCCTCGACTGCCTGCGCACACTGCGGCGCGGCGAACGGCTGGTCGCACTGACACCGCATCCACCCGTGCCGCTGCTGCCGATCCTCGATGACGAAGGCTTCGCCTACCACGTCTACGCGGGCACCACGGGCAGCGCCTGCATCGCGATCTGCCACGCAGAGGACAGGCACGCACTGGAACCGCCGCGCGCGGCATGAGCGGGCTGGCGTTCGCGCAGGCGCCTCTGCCGCTGGTGCCGATGCGTTTCCTGCAGTCCGCGCTGGCCTGGGGCCTTGTCGCCGGCCTGTGGCTGGCGTGGCAGGGCGAGGTGGCGTTGCTCTCGCGCTGGACGCCGGCCACCCTCGTGCTGGTGCACATGTTCGCGCTGGGCCTGCTCGGCAACGCCATGCTGGGCAGCCTGGTGCAGTTCCTGCCGGTGGCGGCGGGCAGTCCGCTTCCCTGCCCTCGCCTGGTGCCGTGGCTGCACGCGATGTTCAACCTCGGCGTCTTCCTGCTGTTGGTCACCCTGGCATCGCAGGCGCGTGCGTGCGCCGTGCCTGCCGGCGTGCTGCTCGGCGGATCGCTTGCGGTGTTCACGGTGCTGGCGCTGGTTGCCGTCCTGCGTGGCAACGGGCAGCGCGTCGTCCGCGATGGCATCGGGCTGGCGCTGGTCGCGCTGGCGATGACGACGGCGCTGGGATTGCTGCTGCTCGCTGCACGCACCGGCTGGCGCGTGCCCGCGCCACCTGGCCTGGTGGATCTGCACGCGATGTTCGGCACGCTGGGCTGGGTCCTGGGCCTGCTCGCCGCCGTGGGCAGCATCACGCTGCCGATGCTGCAGGGCACGCATGCGGTGCCGTCCGCAGCGTCACGCACATGGCAGGCCAGTCTGCTGGCAACGCTCGGCGTCGTGGCCGCCGCACAGATGAAGCTGCTGCCCGAGGCTGCGTGGCGCGTGGCGGCATGGCCCTTCGCCGTCTTCGGCATCGCCGTGTTCGTATTGCAGGCACGCGCACCGAATCGCCGCAATCCGACGTTGCGCCGCTTCTGGCAAGCGGGCTGCACAGCCCTGCTTGCCGCGAGCGTCACCGCCTTGTGGTCCGGCACACCGTTGTTGCTGGTCGGCATGCTGGTCCTCGGCGTCGGCCTGCCACTGATGGTCGTGGGCATGGCACTGGAGATCACCGGCTTCCTGACCTGGATCGCACTGCGCCAGCGTGTCCCGCGGGGCCTCCGCGTACCGGGCGTGGGCAGCCTGTTCGCGGAAGCGGACAAGCGGCGCGCGTTCGCCGTGCATGTCATCGCGGACTTGCTGCTGGTGATGGCCGCACTAGCACCGGTCGTGGCCCGCACCGCCGGCTTCGTGATCGCGCTCGCCTATGCGGCGACCCTGCACGGGCAATGGCGCTGCTGGCGGCAGGCGGCGACGTGGCGGCGCGACGATGGCTGATTCTCCGGCACGGCTCGCGCGCGGGAAGTTCTGAACAACGGACCCCGTTCGTGGTGAGTCTGTCGAACCACGCCTTTCAGGCAAACGCAGGGCGATGGTGACCAGATGATCCTTCGCAAAGAGCGTGGTTCGACAGACTCACCACGAACGGCATTGAGGGACCGCAACAGCCCGCTCAACGGTGCCTGCCGATTCCCTCGCGTCAGTAGCGCAGGTTGAGCTTCATCCAGGCTGTGCGGCCGGGTTCGTTGATGCGTACCGGATCGGCCGGATAGCCGAAGGCGCTGTTCCCGCCGAGGTTGAGGTGTTCGCTGTAGGCGCGGTCGAACAGGTTGTCGATGCCGGCGGTGAGCTGCGCGTATTCGCTGAAGCGGTAGCCGCCGTTGAGCGAGAACACCGCGAAGCCCGCGCTCGGCCCGAGGTCGCGTCCGACCACGTTGCCCTGCGTGGTGCTGACGCGGTCCTGTGCCGCCACCACGCGCCACAGTGCGCCCCATGTCCACGGCCCGTGTTCGCGGCTGGCGGCCACGCGTGCTTCCAGCGGCGGCATCTGCGGCAGTGCGGTGCCGGTGTCGCGCACCTCGCCCCACGCGTAGGACGCCGAACCGGAAAGCGTCCACCCCGGCGCCGGGCGCCAGTCGATGCCGGCTTCGCCGCCGCGGATGTTCGCGTCCACGTTGTGGGCGCGGGTGGTGCTGCCCATCATCCCGGGGGCGTAGTCGAACAGGATGAAGTCCTGCACGCGCCCGGCGTACAGCGATGCCCACGCATCCACCTTCGCACCCTTGTACTGCGCGCCGATGTCGAGCTGCGTGGTGCGCTCCGGCTGCACGCCGGCGAAGGCATTGGCGGAACCCACCGGGCCGCGCGTGGGCGAGAACAGTTCCCAGTAGTCCGGCATGCGCTGCGTGTGGCCGAGGCCGGCATACGCGCCCCAGCGGCCGCCCATGTCGTACTCGTAGCGGACGAACGCACTGGGCAACGATTCCCTGCGTGTCATCCCGGCGGTGGGGTTCGGCACCGGCATCATGCCGGCGGTGGTGGCACGCAGGTCCTGGGCCTCCGCGCGATCGATGCGCAGGCCGCTCATCAGGTGGTGCTTGTCGGTGATGTGCCAGTGCGACTCGGCGAAGGCGCCCCAGCTCTGGAACTTGGCGTCCACCGACCACGGCACGGCGAGATAGGCGCCGCGCCCCATCGCGCTGCGCTTGCTGTGGCGGCTGGCGCGCAGGTCCAGGCCGGCGGTCACTTCCCAGCGATCCTTCTGCCAGGTCGCCGCCACGCGGCCACCGCGCGTGCGATGCGCCACGTTGCTGGCCATCGGCATCGGCATGCTGCCGGTGGGGTCGGGATCGCGCAGCGTGTAGTTGTCCATCACGTGGTCCACGTCGTTCTGGTAGACGTTGGCGACCACGGCGTCCAGCACGCCCCCGATGTGCTTCTTCTCGAAGCGTAGCCCGAGGCTGTCGCGCTCGAACTGCGCGCCGTCCATGCCGCGCCCGGCATAACGGGCCTCCGCGTCGCCGATACCTGCGCTCAGCTCGAGCACGGTGTCTTCGTCCGGCGTCCAGCCGAGCGCGGCATCGGCATTCCACTTCTTCCATGCGGAAGGCACCCGCTCGCCGTTGCCGTCTTCGTAGTCATCGGCTTCGGAACGGTTGGCCGAGACGCGTGCATAGCCGCGTGGCGTGCCGGCGCTGATGTCGAGCACCTGGTCGTTGCGGCCGTGGCTGCCCGCCAGCACGCTGCCTGAAGCCTGCACGCCGGGCTCGGCGAAGTACGGGATCTCGCGCTCGAAGCGCACCGTGCCGGCGGAAGCGCCGCCGCCCCACAGCACGGTCTGCGGCCCCTTGATGACGACCAGGCGGTCGTAGGTTTCCGGCGCGATGTACGACAGCGCGTTGTCCATGCGCGACGGGCATGCGCCGCTCATCGCGCCATCGTTGGTCATCAGGTTGATGCGCGAGCCGAACATGCCGCGTAGCACCGGATCGCCATTGGTGCCGCCGCTGCGCAGCGTGGAGAAGCCGGGAATCGTCTTCAGGTAGTCCGCGCCGTCGCTGGCGGGCACCGGCTGGCGCGGCAGCTTGGGATCGGTGATGAAGGTGGTCGCCATCGCCGGCGCGACGCCCACCACGACGATGCCGTCCAGCGTGGTCGTCGGCATCGCATCGGCGTGCGTCGCAGCGTGCGGTTCGCCCGCATGCGCCAACGGCATGTTGGCGAGCGCGCCCAACAGGGCCACGGCAAGCAGGTTACGGGTCATGGCGCATCTCCCTTCGTGTGATGCGCCCATTCTCACGACGCACCCTGGAGTGCAGATGCGACGCGTTGTCGCAGCCCCCGACGCGCTTGACCTTGGTCAAGCCGATGCGCGAATTCCCGCTTCCGGCCGTCGACGATTGATCCAGATCAACGTCGGCGTCGCAGTGCGTTTCCACCATGGATGCACACCCACCACGACCCATCAAAGGAAAGCGCCATGAAACGCCTGCACCCCCATGTACTCCCCTGCGCCCTCGCCAGCGCGCTCGCTGCGATGTTCGCCATTCCCGCGCTCGCCAGCGACAGGATCGCCCCGGCCGGCGAGACGATCCATGCCGTGCTGACGGCGCCGCCGATGGTGCCCGCGCCGCTCACGCGCAAGACGCCGGCCCATGTCGTGGTCGACCTCGAGATGATCGAGAAGGACATGCGCATGGCCGATGGTGTCACCTACAACTTCTGGACGTTCGGCGGCACGGTGCCGGGCAGCTTCATCCGCGTGCGCAAGGGCGACACGGTGGAGTTCAAGCTGAAGAACCGCCACGACTCGCACATGTCGCACAACATCGACCTGCACGCCGTCACCGGCCAGGGCGGCGGCGCCGAGGCCACGTTCACGCTCCCCGGCCACGAAACGCAGTTCACCTTCAAGGCGCTGAATCCCGGCCTGTACATCTACCACTGCGCGATGGCGCCGGTCGGCATGCACATCGCCAACGGCATGTACGGCTTGATCCTGGTGGAGCCGGAAGAAGGCCTGCCGCCGGTCGACAAGGAGTTCTACGTGGTGCAGGGCGATTTCTACACCGAAGGCGCGTATGGCGAGCCCGGCCTGCAGCCCTTCAGCCTGGAGAAGGCGATCGACGAGCACCCGACCTACGTGGTGTTCAACGGCTCGGTCGATGCGCTGCAGGGCGACAACGCGCTCAAGGCCAAGGCCGGCGAGACGATCCGCATGTTCGTGGGCAATGGCGGCCCCAACCTGGTGTCCAGCTTCCACGTGATCGGCGAGATCTTCGACAAGGTCTGGACCGAGGGCGGCAGCAAGTACCAGGAGAACGTGCAGACCACGCTGATCCCGGCAGGCGGTTCGGCCATGGTCGAGTTCAAGGCGGACGTGCCGGGCAACTTCGTGCTGGTCGACCACAGCATCTTCCGCACGTTCCACAAGGGCTCGCTGGGCATCCTGAAGGTGGAGGGCGAGAAGAATCCCTCCATCTACACCGGGCAGCAGCACGACATCGAGTATCCGGAAGCCAAGCCGGCCGACAAGAAGTGAGGACCGGATGAAACGGACGCTGCCACAGACGGCTTCGATCCTCGTGCTGGCCCTGGCGTCGGCGCTTGCCGTCGCCGGGGACGCGGCGAACGGGTTCCTGCCGGTCGAGGGCGGCGATTTCCGTTCCTCGGTGCGTTACGAGGAAGCCACCCGCCAGACGCGGGTGGCTTCGTTCTCGCTGATGGCGCGGCCGGTCAGCAACGGCGAGTTCGCCGGTTTCGTCGCGCGCCAGCCGCAGTGGCGACGCGACCGGATACCGGCGGTGTTCGCCAGCCCCGGTTACCTGGGCCACTGGGCCACGGCCGACGCGCCCGGGGCGGCGGTCGATGCCGATGCCCCGGTCGTGCACGTGAACTGGTACGCCGCCGATGCCTACTGCCGCGAACAGCAGGCGCGCCTGCCCCGCTTCGTGGAATGGGAATACGCGGCGGCGGCCGATGCGACCCGGCGTGATGCCCGCAGTGATCCGCGATGGCGGATGCGCCAGGTCAACGACGGCACGCCGCATGCGATGGATGCCGCCGCCGATGCGCCAGCCAATGCCTACGGCATCCAGGGCCTGCACGGCGCGTACTGGGAATGGAGCGAGGACTACGCCTCGCTGCTGGGCGACGGCGACCGCCGCGGCCAGCAGGATGGCGACAGCCTGCGCTACTGCGGCGCCACCGCGCTGGCCTTCAACGATCCCGGCGACTACGGCGTGGTCAAGCGCTTCGTCCTGCTGTCGGCCCTGCAGCCCGGGGCCACCCTGGGCAACCTCGGTTTCCGCTGCGCAAGGAGCACTCCATGAAACGCATGTCCTTCTTCCTGTCCGCCACGCTGGCCCTTGCCGGCAGCCTGCACGCGCAGTCGCTGCCGGGCGAATCGGTCTACCACCTGCAAGCGACAACGCAGGATGCCGGCGGACGACCCGTCGCATGGTCGTCGCTGCACGGCCAGCCGCGCGTGGTGTCGATGTTCTATACGAACTGCCATCTGATGTGCCCGCTGATCATCGAGAACGCCAAGAGCGTGCAGAAACAGCTCACGCCGCGCGAACGGGCGAAGCTGGGCATGGTGATGGTCAGCCTGGACCCGGTCCGCGACACCCCGGACGCCTTGCAGGAGGTCGCCAGGCGTCATCGCGTGCCGGCAGGCTGGCAGTTCCTGGCGCCCGCCGGCAACGACGTGCCCGCGATCGCCAGCGTGCTGGACGTGCGCTACCGCTTCCGCGACGACGGCAGCATCAACCACACCAGCGTGCTGGTGCTGCTGGACGCCGACGGCCGGATACGCGCCCGCAGCGAAGTGACCGGCGCCGCCGCCGACCCCGCGTTCCTGATCCAGATCAAGGCGCTGCTCGCCGGACCGTGATGACATGGCACCCACACCCCTTCCCGATCCCCACCATCCCCAAGGAGCCTCTCCATGAAACTGTCCCGTACCCTCGTCGCCATCGCCCTGCTCAGCGCCGCCGGCATGGCGCAGGCCGCCGGCAACTGCACCGTCAGCCTGAAGGGCGACGATGCGATGAAGTTCGACCTGAAGGAAGCCACCGTTTCCGCCAGTTGCCCGACCATCACCATCGAGCTGACCCACAGCGGCAAGCTGCCCGTGACCGCGATGGGCCACAACGTGGTGGTCTCCAAGACCGCCGACCTGGCCGGCGTGGCACGCGATGGCATGAAGGCCGGCGCGGCGGGTGCCTACGTGCCGGCGGGCGACGCACGCGTGATCGCGCACACCTCGCTGGTGGGCGGCGGCCAGAAGACGAAGATCACCTTCCCCGGCAAGAAGCTCACCGCCGGTGGCGACTACAGCTTCTTCTGCAGCTTCCCCGGCCACTCCACCCTGATGAAGGGCAAGCTGGTCGTCACCAAGTAATCCGCTCCGACCCACGATGCGCCGCCTGCGGGCGGCGCATCCCTTTGTGGAGCAGGCCATGGAATACGTCATCCGCCTGGGCGATGCCCCCATCGACCTGGCCGTCATCGAACGCCACCTGCAGGATCTGGATCCTGCGGCGGTGCTGGACCTGGATGCGCGCTCGGGATGCCTGCGGTGTTCCACCAGCGCGCTCGCGGTGGAACTGCTGATGACCCTCGCGCAGGCGGGCCACCGCGTCACGCCCGACACCATCGAACGCCTGCCTTCGGTGTGCTGCGGTGGCTGCAGCGGGTGAGGCAGGACTACCTGCCGTCAGCCTCATCCCGAAGACCAGCCCCCGTGCCGATCCGTCCGCTCATGTGCCGAGCGGGAGTTCCACGCGTGCGACGAGGCCACCCAGGCGCGCCGAACCACCCAGATGGATGCGCCCACCGTGGGCCGTGACAGCCTCTGCGGCGATGGCGAGCCCCAGCCCGCTGCCGTCGCTCCCCCCGCCCAGGCGCCGGTAGAAGCGGTCGAAAACCCGTTCCCTTTCATCCTCGGGGATGCCCGGGCCACTGTCTTCCACCGTCAGCACCGCATGCGTGCCCGTGCTGGAAGTCCCCACTTCGATCACGCCCCCTGCCGGCGTATAGCGCAGTGCATTCTCGATCAGGTTGCGGACCAACAGGCCCAGCGCGAACTCGTCTCCCCACAGCTGCGCGCCTTCCAGCGTCAGCTGGATCTCCTGGTTCTTTCGCTCCGCCAACGGCCGGAGTTCCTCCATCTCCGTCCTCACCAGCGCATCGAGATCGAGCCTTGAATGCGCGCGCGCGCCGCCCAGGCTCTCGGCGCGGCTGAGCGAAAGAAGCTGGGATGCCAGCCGTTCCACGCGTTCGATGCTGATGCCGAGCAGTTCCTGGGACTGCGCCCGATCCTGTTCGTCGATGGCATGGCGCGCATTGTCCGCATGCACCTTCAATGCGCTGATCGGCGTCCGCAGTTCGTGGGCGGCATCCGCAACGAAGTTCCGCTCGCGTGCGAGCGCGACATCCAGCCGCTGCAGCAATCCGTTGATGGCGCTTACCAGGCCCTGCGCCTCGCGCGGCACATCGGCAGGATCCAGCGGCAGCAGCCGCTCCGGATGGCGTTGGCCGATCTCCATCGACAGGCCACGCAGCGAGCGGGTGGCCAGGGCAACGCTCCACCAGATCACCAGCGCCATCAGCGGAAGCGCGAGCAGCAAGGGAAGCAATGTCCCTCCCGCGATATCGGTGGCCAGCTCCTGTCGGATGTCGGCAAGCTCGGCAGACTGGAACCAACGGCCATTCGACGAGCGCAGCGTGAACGTGCGCCAGCGTGCGCCTTCGATCACGACATCGGAGAACCCGGGTTCCGCCACCGCCAAGGGTGTCGTCGGAGCGCTGTCCGAACGCAGCAGCAAGCGCTGCTTCGTATCCCATACCTGGAACGCAAGCTTGTTCTCGTACGCGTGGCCGTCATCGAAAGCGAGCGCTTCGCCGACGCCCTGTGCTTCGCCGTGCCAGCCGCGCAGGACGATCGGTTCACCCGGGTAGGCATTGAGCTCGCTCAAGGGCTCGTCGACCAGACTCACCAGTACACGGGTGGATTGCACGAGCCTGGCGTCGAACATTTCGCCAGCTTCCTGCAGGCCCGCACGGTAGCTGAGCCAGCCGGCCGCCGACATCACGACGCCGAGCGTGCCGAGCAACATCAGCAGCAGCGTCGTACGCATCGATCTCATGCGGTGTCTCCGGCAACGTCGCCAAGGGCATAGCCGATGCCACGCACCGTGCGGATTGCCGCCGGTTCCAGCTTGCGACGGAGCTGGTGGACATGCACGTCCACTGCGTTGCTGGCGACATCCTCGTTCCAGCCGTAGAGATGCCGCTGGATCGTGTCGCGCGCCATCGGGCGGCCACGTTGCTCCATCAGGACACGCAGCAATGCGAATTCACGCCGGGTGAGATCCAGTCTTCGTCCTTTCCATGTCGCGGTGAGCGTGGCCGGATCCAGGCGCAGAGGGCCCGCTTCCAGCGAAGGGGTCGCCCTTCCGGAACTGCGCCTGATCAGCGCACGTACCCTGGCCAGCAGTTCGGCGGTATCGAATGGCTTTCCCAGGTAGTCGTCCGCCCCGACATCCAGCCCCAGCGTGCGATCGGATGGCCGTTCGCGGGCGCTCAGCACGAGGATGGGCACCGGGTTCCCGGCGGCGCGTACCTGCCGGATCACCTCGATGCCATCCATCCGCGGCAACCCCAGGTCCAGCACTACGAGGTCGAACTCGCCATCGCGCATCGCCATGAGTCCGCTTGCACCATCCTGCACCCAATCGACCGCGAAGGCACCGCGCCGCAAAGCGATGCAGATGCCTTCGCCCAGCAATGGATCGTCTTCCACCAGCAGGATGTGCATGCGGTCAGTCTGGTGTGCCCCCCCTCAGTTGGCAAGGTGCTCGGCGACGTCCTTCAGCTTGCTCTCCGCCTCGCGTCGGCGACCCGCATCGGCCACTTCCCGACCCGGCCGGGCCGGTGCCGCCAGCGCTTTCTGGAAGGCCGCGCGCGCGCCTGTCCAGTCCTTCTGGTCGAGCAGGAAATCCGCATAGAAATAGTTGGCGTCGATACCATCCGGATCGATGGCCAACCCCTTGCGGAGCATGGCGCGCGCCTTGTCGTCGTCGCCGAAGCCAAGCGGCCAGCCCGGTACCTGGTAGTACAGCGCGCCCAGGCTGGTGTAGGCCGCACCATCGAGCGCATCAGGCGAGATCTGGATGGCCGCCTCGAAATCGGCACGCGCACGCTTGACCAGCCCCAGCGCCCCCATCCCGCCCTTCTCGCCCGCCAGGCTCGACAGCACGATGCCCTCCCAGATCAGGGCGGACGCATCGCGCGGGTGCGTCTCCCGGATCTTCGCGGCCTGGCGCGCGAGCTCCTCGAAGGCCGATTCGCGCTGTGCCTTCGGTACCTGGTAGTTGATCTGCGCCCAGCGGTCGCGTACCTGGCCGGTCGTGGTGGCACCGGGCTCACCCGCCAGGGCAATCCCGACCAACAGCGTGGTGGACATGAGGATCAGGAAGAGCATGGACTTACCGTAAGCGTGGTTCATGGTGGATGTTCTCCTCGGTGGATGATCGTGGTCGTCGCGCATGCCGGCGAACGATGGGCAGGCTGTCGCGCAGATTGCGATCGACCAGTCCGGGCACCAGCCCATTGATGCGCGCGAAGAATTTTTCCGGCCAACCGATCTGCATCCTCGACCGCCCCTGCACGATGGCCGCGACCAGCTGGCGTGCGACTTCGGCGGGCACGTCGCTGCTGACCTTGAGTTCGGCATTCAGCGCATCGACGGCCGGCGTGTTGAACGGCGTGCGGGTGGCGCGCGGCGACAGGTACTGGAAGCGCAGGCCGGTATCTGCGTATTCCCGTGCCAGCGCTTCGGTCAGTCCGCGCAGGCCGAACTTGCTGGCGCTGTAGGCCGCGAAGCCGGGGAATGCCAGACTGCCGAAGGTGGAGCCGACAACGACCACGGTGGCCGATGCGTGCGTCCTCAGGAGTGGCAGCAACGCATGCGCGAGCAGCATCGGCGCCACCAGGTTGGTCTGCACCAACCGGTCCATGTCGACGGGATCCTGCTCTTCGAACAGACCGAATGCCGCCTGCGCGTGAGCCAGCACCAGCACCGAAGGCAGCGGGCTCGCGGCGTGTGCCGCGCGCAGCAGATGGGCGCGCCCCTCCTCCGTCGCCACATCGGCGACGACCCACGACGTGCTGCCGACAGGCATGTCCCGCGCGACCCGGCGCAGCTTGGCCTCGTCGCGCCCCACTGCAAGCACGCGCGCACCGGCGGCGACCAGCGCCGCGCACAACGGTTGGCCAATACCGCCGCTGGCACCGGTCAGGATCACGGTTCTCCCCGCGAGTTCCATCACGCCGCCTCGGCCAGGCGTGTGCCATCGGCACGCAGGGTGCGGAAGATGTCGCCATAGAGCACGTAGAAGCGTCGTGCGGCATGGATGACTGCCGCCTGGTCGCCCAGGTCGTCCAGGCGATCCATCAGGCGCTTGAAGAAGCCGACATGTTCGATGTCCAGGTCGCCATGCGACAACAGGTAGCCGAATGCATTGCGCGGCAGGTCGAGCGAGGTCTGCAGCGTGTTGGCGGCGCGCGTGGCGAGCGCCACGCTGGTGCCCTCCAGCACCAGCACCATGCCGAAGAAGCCGACCGGGTTGCCGCGCTGGATGGTGTCGTAGGCGTAACTGACCATCAGCTCCGTCGCCAGTGACGGCGACGACATCGCGGCCGCGGCACGGTCCTCGCCACATGCCGCGATATCGTCCAGCACCCACTCGTGGTGCCCCATCTCTTCAGCGATGTATTCGCCGACCGCCGTGCGCAGCCATTCCAGGCGTGCGGGCAGGCGCGCACCGCAGGCCATCAGCAAGGGCACCGTGTGGCGGACATGGTGATAGGCCTGGGTAAGGAAGGCCACGTAATCCTGGCGCGCTATCCTGCCCGCCAGCGCGGACTGGATGAGGGGAATGGAAAGCAGGCTGTCGCGCTCGCGCATGGTCTGCGCGACCAGCTCGTCATGGAAACTCATGCGGTGACTCCGGAGGGGGAAATGATCGGGGGAAGGCGATAGCAGGCGTCGACGTCGGCCTGGTAGCGGTCGAGGATGGCGGCGCGGCGCGGACGGCCGTTCGCGGTCATCAGCCCCGCATCCGCGGTGAAGGGTGCGGCGCGCACGAAACGCGCGACGCGCGCATAGTCGGGTAGTCCGGCGTTGACCTCGCCCAGCGCACGCATGATCTGTGCGTCGCCCACGTCGGGACGTCGCGGCACCAGCACCGCGACGTTGTCCGCCTGGCCCTCGCCCCAGACCACCGCCTGCGCGATGGCCGGATGCGCCAGCAGTTCGCTCTCCACCCACTCCGGCGACACATTCCGCCCGAAGGCGGTGATGAAGACATTCTTGCGGCGTCCGGTGATGTGGACGAAACCTTCGTCGTCGCGATAGCCCAGGTCGCCCGTGCGCAACGGCCCCTCTTCCAGCGGGTCGCCCCCGAGGTAACCCAGTGCGCGTGCGCCCTCGACGCAGATCTCGCCATCCACGATCGAGACGCCGGCATGCGGCAAGGCCTGGCCGACGCTGCCATCACGCGTGGCGCCCGGGCGATTGAGGCACACCACGGAACCGCACTCTGTCAGGCCATAACCTTCGAACACGGGAAGGCCGAGCACGCGCGCACGCGCGAGCAGGCCGGGCCCCACGCGCCCACCACCCACCGCGATGTAGCGCAACGAGGCGGGCAAGGGAGCGCCCTGCTCCGCCGCCATCACCAGTGCCAGCAGCAACTGGGGCACCAGGATCACGCTTTCGGGCTGGTAGCGGTGCAGGCAACGCAGCAGCGTGGGCACGTCGAGGCCGGTCGCGCCGGTGTAGCCGATCTCGGACAGCGACGGCAGTGCGATCTCCGCATCCGCCAGGAGGGCGGCGTACAGCCCGGCCACGTTCTCCAGCAGCGTTGCGAGCGGCATCAGGCACAGATGGCGGCGGGGTGCGATCGCGGCGGCGGCATCGACCAGCGACCCCGCCACGCCGAACAGCGTGTGCGCATCCAGGCACACGCCTCGCGGGCGACCCGTCGTGCCGGACGTGTAGGTGATGCAGCCGGTGCGAAGCGGCAGCACCGGTGCCGCCGCTTCGTCCACCTGCGCACGCCAGCATGCCAGGCGCTCGCCATCGAGGAACCCGGTCAGCGCCTCGACGCCGGGCGGCATGGCGTCCTCGCGGGAAGTGACAACGCATTGCGCACCGCTGTTGGCCAGCGCGTGCAGCACCTGCGCGTCGGAGAAGAACATCGGCAGCGGCACATGCACGCCGCCGGTTTCGCGGATTGCCATGTCCAGCACGAACCAGCTCGGCCCGTTGTCCAGGCGACTGGCGACGCGCCGGATGTCCATCTTCGTCATCCACTCGACGAGGTGCCCGATCCGTGCGGCAAGCGTCTGGTCATCCAGGGTGCCGTTCGCCGTGATCAGGCGGGCACGCCCGCTGGCTTCGGACGCGCGCAGGACGACATCCATCGGTGTCCTCATGGTGACCCCGCCAGACAAAGGTCGGGGGTGCCGCTGCATGTCCGGGGCATGTGCCTGCCCCGCAGGTAGGCCACGCCCTCTGCGAGGTTGCCGCATATCAGGCGTGGTCGCGACGCGTAGTAGGAACCCCAGTCTCCACCGGCATCGCCGAGCCGTTCGGCGCGCGCTTCAGCCAGTTCGATCATCGGCAGATGCAGGCGCTCGAACGCATTGCGCAACTGTCGGGTGGCGACCAGCAGGACCCATGTCATGCCCGCCGACTGCAGGGTCAGCGCAAGCTGCAGGATGAGTTCGCGCGCGATGCCGGGCGTGGTGGCGGCGAAGTTGCCGGCTTCGACTATCAGGCGGCGGTCGATCTGCGCGATCTGCTGGTGCGCCATCACCTGTTCGACCGGCGCATCCAGGTAGTGCTCGACGAACAGCGGCCCCTCCCCTCCGGCACGCACGCCGACGGCAGCGGCAAGCCGGCCATCGCTGTCGCGATAGGCGAGCAGATGGGGGAAGAAGCTGCGCAGTGCTGCGCCGTAGCGTTCGCGATAGACGTCGCTGATGAACGACTCGACTTCGTCCCGGTCAGGATCGTGGCGATCAATCAGCTGGACGCTGGCGAAGCGTCCCGGCAGCGGGGCAAGTACGATGTGGGAGCGGATCCAGTGCATGGCGTGCATGCTGGAATCGCTCGATTAAGGGTCAATTAGCTCGAAGTTAAGCGCTCATTAGATTCCCGGCACGAATTCGTGAGAATCCGCACCGCGTCACCGCGGGGCTAAACCGGCTCTGAACGTCGCGCAACGGACATCACCAGAACAGCGTATACAGCGCCACGAGAATGGCGAGCACGGCAACGGCGCCGATGTTGAAGGCGCCGCTGGTGCGGTAGTCCACGTCGCGGGTCTGGATGATGTCCTTCTCCGGCGCGTGCGGCGTGACCAGCGAGACGATCACCGCCAGTGCCAGCGCCAGCAGGAACACCAGGCCGACGCGATCGATGAAGGGCAGCGCCGGCCACGCCAGCTTCAGCACGATGGACAACACGAACGAACCGATCGCCGCCGCCAGCGCGCCGGCTTCGTTGGCGCGCTTCCAGAACAGGCCCAGCACGAAGATCACCACGATGCCCGGGGTGAAGAAGCCGGTGTATTCCTGGATGTACTGGAATGCCTGGTCGAAACTGCCCAGCAGCGGCTTGGCCGCCAGGATGCCGAGCACCACCGTGACCACCGCCGCGATGCGCCCGACACGCACCAGCTTCGTTTCATCGTGCTGACGCTTGCCCTTGGCGTAGAAGTCGAGCGTGAAGATGGTCGCCACCGAATTGATCTTCGACGCCAGCGACGCGACGATCGCGGCCACCAGCGCGGCGAACACCAGGCCGAGGATGCCGGTAGGCAGCAGGCGCATCATCGTCGGATACGCCTGGTCGGGCTTGTCCAGTCCCGGCGCCAGCATCACCGCCGCGATGCCCGGCAGCACCACGATCACCGGCATCAGCAGCTTCAGGAACGCGGCGAACAGCACGCCCTTCTGCGCCTCGCCGATGTCCTTCGCCGCGAGGGCGCGCTGGATGATGTACTGGTTGAAGCCCCAGTAGCTGATGTTCATGATCCACATGCCGCCGATCAGCACGCTGAGGCCCGGCAGGTCCTTGTAGAACGGGTTGTCCTTGTCGAGGATCATCTCGAAGTGGCCCGGCTGCGCTTCCCACAGCTTGCGGAAGCCGGCGACGATGCCTGCGCCGTCGCCGAGTTCGTTGAGCGTCAGGCCGGCGACCAGCAAACCTCCCAGCACCAGCAGTGACACCTGCACGATGTCGGTCAGCGCCACGGCCTTCAGGCCGCCGTACAGCTGGTACAGCAACGCGAACACGCCGATCAGCACCACCGCCAGCATCTGGTCCATGCCGGTGACCTGCGACACCGCGATGGCGCCCAGCCACAGGATCGAGGTGACGTTGACGAACACGTACAGGCCCAGCCAGAACACGGCCATCAGGGTGCGGATGCGCGCGCCGTAACGCTGTTCCAGGAACTGCGGCATCGTGTAGATGCCGTTGCGCAGGAATACCGGCAGGAACCACTTGCCGACGATCAGCAGTGTGGCCGCGGCCATCCACTCGTACGAGGCGATGGCCAGGCCGATGGCATAGCCGGAACCGGACATGCCGATGATCTGTTCGGCCGAGATATTGGCCGCGATCAGCGACGCACCGATGGCCCACCACGGCAGCGACTTGCTGGCGAGGAAGTAGTCCTTCGCGTCCTTGGTGTGTCCCGCTTTCTCGCGCGACACCCATTGCGCCAGCACGAAGATGCCGGCCAGGTAGGCCAGCACGATGCCGATATCCAGTCCCGACAGTGTCATCCCGTTCCCCTATCCCAAAACGACAAGCGATGCCGTGATGCATTCCCGGACGCCTGCGCGCCCGGGAATGCGCTCACGCTCAACGCGGGCAGTCGACCGCCTGCTCCGCCTGGTCCAGCGACCCGAGTGCGACGCGCGAGACCGAGATCGTCATCGTCCCTGCAGTACCGACGGACCACGGACGATCCAGCTTGGCGACATCGGCACCCGCCTTGGCCAGGCACTTCAGCGGCACGCCGACCCGCGTCCACTGGCCCACCGGCAGCTTCGCCAACGTCGGCGCCAATGCCACGCGCGCGGTGCATCCGGTGCCGCAGCCGACCGACAGCCAGGCGTCGCCACTCGGCGCGGTGTCGACACGCAAGGTGGTCAGCAGCATCACGTCGCCATTGCTTTCACGCTGCAGGTCCAGCGCAGTGTGCGACTGCAACGCGGCCGCCGCTTCGCCCTTGCCCGACCACGCGAGGCGGCGTCCGTCTTCCTGCGCCAGGTGGTCCACGCCAGTGACGCGCAGCAGATCGCCCGCCAGTGCTTCCGGCACCTTGGTGACGGTCACGCCCTGGCCGTCGGCGGTCTCGAGCCGCAACGCCATGCCTGAGCCGGCATCGCCGCGCGCGAAGAACACGCCGCTCGCGCCCTCGTCGCCGCTCACGCCGGATTCCTCCGGCAATGCCGCCAGATCGCCCTTGTCGGCGTAGGTCAGGCCATAGCCGAACGCGAACAGCGGGTCGTAGCCTTCCTGCCCCACGTTGTTGGCGTACTGCGTGGCGGTGCGCGGCCAGCTGAAGCTGAGCTTGCCCTTGAAGTCGTGCTGCACGCTGCCATCGGCCTTGCGCAGCAGCACATCGGCGATGCCGCCGCCTTCCGAGCCTGGCAGCCATGCGGCGACGAACGCATCGGCCGCATTGATCTCGCGGTTCATCCACAGCGGACGCCCGCTCAGGAACACCGCCACCACCGGGATGCCTTCCGCCTTCAGGCGCTTGATCAATTCGAGGTCAGCGTCATCACCCGGCTTGTAGAGCAGCGTCTGCAGGTCGCCCTGGAATTCCGCGTACGGGTTCTCGCCGAACACGACCACCGCGACGTCGGGCTTCTGCGTGTACTTGCCATCGAGGGCGAGGATCGCTTCGCCGCCCGCCGCCTTCGCCTGTTGCGCGATGCCTTCGTAGATCGAATCGGCGTTGGGGAAGTCCTTGCGCGTGGTGCCGGTGCCCTGCCAGTTGAGCGTCCAGCCACCGGCCTGCTTGCCGACATCGTTCGCGCCGTCGCCGGCCACCAGGATGCGCTGCTTCGGCGCCAGCGGCAGCACACCGCCGGCATTCTTCAGCAGTACCAGCGATTCGCGCACGGCCTGGCGCGCGACGGCACGATGTTCCGGCGAACCGAGCAACGCGAACTGTCCACCCACCGTGCGCGCCGACGGCTTGCCCGCTTCGAACAGGCCCAGGCGGAACTTCACCCGCAGGATCCGGCGCACTGCGTCGTCCAGGCGTTCCTGGCTGATCGTGCCCGCCTTCACCGCTGCCAGCGTGGTCTCGTAGAACCCCTTCCAGCTGTCGGAGGCCATCGCCATGTCGAGGCCGGCGTTGATCGTCGCCGGACAATCGGTGTTGGTGCAGCCCTTCACCTGGCCGTGGCCGTTCCAGTCGCCGACGACGAAGCCGCCGAACTGCATGCGGCCCTTCAGCGCATCGGTCAGGTACGGCTTGTGGCCGTGCATCTTCTCGCCGTTGACGCTGTTGAACGAGGCCATCGCCGTCTGCGCACCGGCCGCGATTGCCGGCGGATAGCCAGCGGCGTGGATGCGTACCAGCTCGGCTTCGCTGATCTTCGTGTCGCCCTGGTCCTTGCCGTTGGTGGTGCCGCCATCGCCGAGGAAATGCTTCACCGAGGCGATCACGTGGCGGCCGTCGAGGAAGCCGGACGTGCCGACCTTGCCCTGCAGGCCTTCCACCATCGCGCCGGCATAGCTGGCCACCACGTCGGGTGATTCCGAATAGCCTTCGTACGTGCGGCCCCAGCGGTCGTCCTGCGGCACCGCCACGGTCGGCGCGAACGTCCACTCCATGCCGGTGGCGCGCGTTTCCAGCGCGGTGATCTCGCCGATCCGGCGCAGCAGCTCCGGATTGCGCGCCGCGCCCAGGCCGATGTTGTGCGGGAACAGCGTGGCGCCGACGATGTTGCTCTGCCCGTGCACGGCATCGATGCCGAAGATCACCGGGATCGCCTTGCCACCCTGCGAGGTGTCCATCGATGCTTCGTAGAAGGCATCGGCCAGCGCCAGCCATTCGGCCGGCGAGGCGTCATAGCGGCCACCCGGATCGGAATTGCCGCCGGCCAGGATCGAACCGAGCCGGTACTTGCGCACGTCGTCCGGCGTGATGCTGGCGATGTCGCCCTGCACCAGCTGGCCGACCTTCTCTTCCACCGTCATCGTGGCCATCAGGTCGGTGATGCGCTTCTCCAGCGCGGCGTCCTCGGCCAGCGGCCAGGCGACCTGCGGCCATGGGTTGGACGCGGCCACCGTCGCCGGGGCCTCGGTCTTGCCGTCGCCCTTGCAGGCGCCGAGCGCCAGCGCCACGGCCGCGATCAGCACGCCGCCACGGGCGCGCAGGGAATTCCGCTTCGTCATGGTCTTCATCCTTCCATCTGCTCCAGTTCCTTGCCCTTGGTCTCGTGAACATACTTCAGCACGAAGAAGACCGAGATGATCGCCGAAACCAGGTAGATGCTGTAGGTCGCCGCCAGGCCGATGGCCGCCAGCAGGATCGGGAAGGTCACGGTGATGGCGAAGTTCGACGTCCATTGCGCCGCCCCGGCCACCGCCAGCGCCGAGCCGCGGATCTGGTTGGGGAACATCTCGCCCAGCATCACCCACATCACCGGGCCCCACGAGATGTTGAAGAACACCACGTACGCATTGGCCGCCACCAGCGCCAGCGTGCCCATGCCCTCGGGCAGCTGCAGGTGGCCGTCGACCAGCGAACCGCTGGCGAACGCCACCACCACCAGGGCCAGCGACACCGCCATGCCGGCCGAGCCGATCCACAGCAGCGGCTTGCGGCCGATGCGGTCGATCAGCAGCACGGTGACGATGCAGGCGCCGATGCTGAGCGCGCCGGACAGCACGTTGATCGCGAGTGCATCGTTCTCGGAGAAGCCGACCGCCTGCCACAGCACCGCGCCGTAGTAGAACACCACATTGATGCCGACCAGTTGCTGGAACGTGGCCAGGCCGATGCCCACCCAGACGATGGGACGGATCCTGCCGGTGGTCTTGTTCTTCAGGTCGGAGAGCCGCGGACGATGGTGGTCCTCCGACAGCGAGGCATCGATCTCGGCGAGCTTGGTCTGCGCTTCGGCACCCCCGAACAGCCGCGTCAGCACGCGCAGCGCTTCGTCCTTGCGCCGCTTCACCACCAGATAGCGCGGACTCTCGGGAATGGTGAGCAGCAGGCCCAGGAACAGCAGCGACGGCACCGCCTGCATCCAGAACATCCAGCGCCACGCGGCATGTCCGCCCCACAGCGCTTCGGTGGACGCACCGGCTTTCGCAGCCAGCAGGTAGTTGGACAGGAACGCGGCGGTCAGGCCGCTGATGATGGCGATCTGCTGCACCGTGGCGAGACGGCCGCGGTAGCGCGCCGGCGCGACTTCGGCGATGTAAGCCGGCGAGATCACGCTCGCCGCGCCGACCGCGAACCCGCCGATCACCCGCGCGATGACGAACACCACCGATGACGTTGCCGCGCCGGCACCGATGGCCGACAGCAGGAACAGCACCGCCGAGATGATCAGCACGTTGCGTCGGCCCAGGCTGTCGGCCAGCCGGCCGGCGCTGAAGGCACCGACCGCGCAGCCCAGCAGCATCGAGGCCACTTCGAAACCGAGACCCGCCTTGGTGGAACCGAACGCCTGCTGCAGGCCATCGACGGTGCCGTTGATGACCCCGCTGTCGAAGCCGAACAGGAATCCGCCGATCGTCGCCACCACGCTGATCAACACGATCAGCCGGGTGTTTTCGCCCCCGGTCATTGTCTGACTCATTGCCTTCCCCTTCCTCGATCCGCTGTTGTCGATGCGACCTGCCGCGCTCAGCGCAGCAGGTACTGGTTGAGCAGGTTCTCGTAACGCTCCTGCTTGCCGCTGATCTGCTTGGGTTCGCCCTGCCCGGTCGCCAGCGCGGCCAGATCGGCCAGGCCCAGCGTGCCGTTCTCGAAGTCCTTGCCTTGGACACTGTCGAAGCTGGCGTAGCGCTCCTTGCGCCACTGCTCCCACGGCGAGTCGGTCAGCAGCGCGTGGGCGACTTCAAGACCACGCGCGAACGCGTCCATGCCGCCGATGTGGGCGATGAACAGGTCTTCCAGATCGGTCGACTCGCGGCGCACCTTGGCATCGAAATTCAGGCCACCCTCCAGCCCGCCCTGGCGCAGTACCACCAGCATGGCGCCGACGGTGTCGTACAGATCGGTGGGGAACTGGTCGGTATCCCAGCCGTTCTGCGCATTGCCGCGGTTGGCATCGATGCTGCCCAGCAGGCCGTGGTCGCT